>CAYSOF010000006.1:34794-329335 GCA_964432595.1 uncultured Binatia bacterium (SeqCode)
GGGCACCGAGCGCTACCCTTCGATCCGCCGCGCGATCACTTCCCGGCCCTTCGCCCCGGACGCCGGGGAGACGACGCCCTCCCGCTCCATACGCTCGATCATCCGCGCCGCCCGGTTGTACCCGACGCGGAGCCGCCGCTGCAGCCACGAGATCGACGCCTGACGATGCTCGGTGACCTGGCGCACTGCCATGTCGTAGAGCTCGTCGGACAGATCCTCGCCCTCCTCGCCCTCGCCCTCGTCTTCCTCCTCGCTCTCGAGGAGCCCCATCTCGTAACGCGGCTGCTCCTGGCGCTTGATGAAGTCGACGACCTTGTGGACGTCGGGGTCGGAGACGAACGCGCCGTGCAGGCGCATCACACGCGCGGTGCCCGGCGGCAGGAAGAGCATGTCGCCCTCGCCCAGCAGGCGCTCCGCGCCGATGCAGTCCAGGATCGTGCGCGAGTTCGTGCCCGACGTCACCTGGAACGAGATGCGCGCCGGGAAGTTCGCCTTGATGAGGCCGGTGATGACGTCGACCGACGGCCGCTGCGTCGCGAGGATGAGATGGATGCCGGCGGCGCGCGCCTTCTGCGCGAGACGCGTGATCGACTCCTCGATCTCGTGCCCGACGGTGAGCATCAGGTCGGCGAGCTCGTCGATGATCACGACGATGCGCGGCAGGTGGCGGTGCTGGAGCCCCTCGGCGGCCGTGGCCACCTCGGGCTCGTCGTCCTCCTCGCCGTCGCTCTCGGCCTCCGCCTCCTCGGCCTCGTCGGTCGCCTCGCCCGCCGCCTGCGCGGCCTGCGCGATCAGCCGGTTGTAGCTGTCGACGTTGCGGACGCCCTTGTCGTGGAGCAGCCGGTAGCGTTGCTCCATCTCGATCACCATGTTGTTGAGCGCGGCCGACGCCTTCTTCGGATTCGTCACGACCGGCACGAGCAGGTGCGGGATGTGCTCGTACACCGACAGCTCGAGCATCTTCGGGTCGATCATGATCATCCGGACGTCGCGCGGCGACGCCTTGTAGAGGATGCTCATGATCATCGCGTTCATCGACACCGACTTGCCGGTGCCGGTGGCGCCCGCGATCAGGAGATGCGGCATCTTCGCCAGGTCGTGCACGTAGACGTTGCCCGTCGTGTCCTTGCCGATCGCCAGCGTCAGCTTCGACTCGTGGCCGCGGAACATGTCGTTCTGCAGCACGTCGCGGATGAAGACGGTCTCGCGCTTCGGGTTCGACACCTCGACGCCGACGACCGGCTTGCCCGGGATCGGTGCCAGGATGCGCACCGACGCCGCGCGCAGCGCCATCGTCAGGTCGTCGGCGAGGTTCACGATGCGGCTCACCTTCACGCCGGGCGCCGGCTCGAACTCGAACGTGGTGATCACCGGACCCGGCCGCACGGCGACGACCTTCCCGGCGACCCCGAAGTCGGCGAGCTTGTTCTCGAGGATGCGCGAGCTGGCGTGGAGCGCGGCCTCGTCGATGGGCTGCGTGTTGCGGACGGGCTGATCGAGGAGACTCAGCGCCGGCAGCCGATACGTGTCGTTCGTGAACAGCTCTTCCTGCGCCTCGAAGCGCTTCGCCTTCTCCTTCTTCTCGGGCTTCTTCTCCGGCTCGCGGATGATCGGCGGCAGGCTCTCGGGCTTCCGCGCCGCGGGCAGGTCGTCGATGGCGTCTTCGAGCAGGATGGGCGCACGGCCGTTCTTCCGCCCGCGCACCGGACGCGCCGGCGGCAGCGGTTCGGCCTCGATGGGCGCGCGCGTGAACGCCCCGCGCAGCGATGCCGAGGTGCGCGCCCAGCCGTCGCGGGCGGCGGCGCCGGCCCAGCGTACGAAGCGGTCCGTCACGTCGACCGCCGACACGCCGGTCGCGAGCACGAGCGCCACGACCACCAGCACGAACAGCAGCAGGAACGCGCCGGGACCGCCGACGAGATCGCGCAGCGCCGTGCCGAGGAACCCGCCCAGCCAGCCACCGCCACGCACGCTGGCCTTGCCGCCCGTCAGCAGGCCGGCGAACGCGGCCGAGCTGGCGACGAGCAGGCCCGCGCCGGCGAGGCGCATGCCGCCGAGGTCGTCCGTGGTCCGGCGCAGCAGCGCAACGGTGACGAACCCCAGGTAGACGGGAAACAGATACGCGGCGAGGCCGAGCGCGCGCAGCGAGAAGTCGGCGAGCAGATGGCCGATCGCGCCGCCGAGGTTCTCGCGCGGCAGCTCCGGCTGGTACGAGACCAGGCTCAGCAGCAGGAAGATCGCGACGGCGCCGCCGGTGATGGCCTCGGCCTCGCGCAGCAGGTGGCGCGTCGGGCTGGCGGCGGCGGGAGCGGAACGACGGGACGCCATGTCAGGCCACCACCGCACCGGCGAGGACCACCGCGCCGAGCGTCCAGCAATAGTACGCGAACCAGTGCAGGCGACCGGTGCGCACGACGCGCATCATCGCCCAGATCGCCGCGAGCCCGGTCACGAGCGACAGCCCGACGCCGAACGCGAGCGGCTTGACGGCGGCGGGGCCGAGCGCCGCCACGTCGCCGCTCTCGACGAGCAGCGCGCCGGCGACCGCCGGGATGCCGAGCAGGAACGAGAAGCGCGCCGCGGTCTCGGGGCGGATGCGGCAGAAGAGCCCCCCGGCGATGGTGGTCCCCGCGCGCGAGACGCCGGGCAGCAGCGCCAGCGCCTGGAAGCAGCCGACGGTGAGCGCATCGCGCCAGCCGAGCGCCGCCTCGTCGCGCAGGGCCCCGCGGACCGCGCTGGCCAGCCAGAGCAGCGTCCCGGTGACGACGAAGCCGAGGCCGATCACGCCGAGGGACTCGTAGGTCTCGGCGACGAGCCCGCGCAGCGGCAACCCGACGAGCGCCGGCAGCGTGCCGACGACGAGCAGCCCCGCCCAGGTGCGCAGGTGGCCGCCCCGTCGCGGCGCCAGCACGCCGCGCAGCATGCCCCAGAGCTCCGCCCAGAAGTACACGAGCAGCGCGATCAGCGTGCCCGCGTGCAACGCGACGTCGATCGCGAGCTTCTCCTGCGGGGGCATGGGGGTGATGAAGTGCTGCGTCAGGGCGAGATGGCCGTCGCTCGATACCGGCAGGAACTCCGTGAGCCCCTGCACCACCCCGAGCAGACATGCCTCGCCGACCGTGATCATCCCCATCCACACACCCCAAAGGGCCCCTCGGACCCCGCGAGCCGGGTCGGGTCTACTACATCTCGAGGACGAAGGGGAGTACGACGGGCCGCCGATTCATTCGTTTGAAATAGCGGCGGAGCGCCTTCCGGACCTCCTCCTGGACCTCCGCCGCGTCGGTCCGCGACTCGGGATTGATGGCCCCGAGCGCCGACACGATCGCGCCGCGCGCCCCCTCCATCACCTCGGGGCTGGCGTCGTCGGCGACCACGCCGCGCGAGACCAGGTCGGGGCCGGCGACGATGTCGCCCGACTGCTGCCCGATCGCCACCACGGCCAGCACGAGGCCGTCCTCCGACAGGTGCCGGCGGTCGCGCAGCACGACGTCGCCCACTTCGCCGACGCCCTTCCCGTCGACGAAGACACGACCGGCCGGGACGCGATCCGCACGGGTGGCGCCGTCCGGACCGATCTCCAGCACGTCGCCGTCCTCGAGCAGCTGACAGCCCTCGGCCGCGACGCCCACCTCCTCGGCCAGCCGTCGGTGCCGCATCAGGTGCCGGTACTCGCCGTGCACCGGCACGAAGTAGCGCGGCCGGACGAGGTTCAGGACGAGCTTCAGCTCCTCCTGCGACGCGTGGCCCGAGACGTGGATCGGCGCCGAGCGCCCGTAGTGGACGATCGCCCCGCGCCGGTAGAGGTGATTCACGAGGCTCGAGATCGCGCGCTCGTTGCCCGGGATGATGCGCGACGACAGCACCACCGTGTCGCCCGGCGAGAGCGACACCTGCTTGTGGGCGTCCATCGCGATGCGGACGAGCGCGGAGGCCGCCTCCGCCTGGCTGCCGGCGCTGATGATCGTGACGCGCTCGCGCGGCAGGTCGCGCGCGACGCCGAGGTCGACGATCGTGTCGTCTCGCACCGTGAGGAGTCCGAGATCGCGCGCGGTCGCGACGTGCGCGACGAGGCTGCGGCCGACCAGCGCCACCTTGCGCCCGAAGCGCTCGGCCAGCGCGATGACCTGCTGCATGCGGTGGATGTGCGACGAGAACGTCGTCACGACGATTCGCCCCGTCGCCTCCCGGAAGATCGCTTCGAGATGCGTCCCGACCGACCGCTCCGACGGCGTCACGCCGGCGTGCTCGACGTTCGTCGAGTCGGACATGAGGAGCAGCACACCCTCGGCGCCGAGCTCGGCCAGCCGGTTGAGATCGGGCAGACGGCCGTCGAGCGGCGTCTGATCGATCTTGAAGTCGCCGGTATGGACCACCGTGCCGAGCGGCGTGCGGATCGCCAGCCCGACGCTGTCGGGGATCGAGTGCGTCATCGCGAACGGCTCGACCGCGAAGTCGCCGACGACGATCGGCTCGCGCTCGTAGGTGGCGAGCGTGGCCGCGATCTCGTGCTCGCGCAGGCGCTCGCGCACGAAGCCGAGCGTCAGCGGCGTGCCCCACACCGGCACCGGGAACTCGGACAGCACGTACGGCAGCGCGCCGATGTGATCCTCGTGGCCGTGCGTCAGGAAGATGCCTTTGAAACGCGAGCCCAGCGTGCGGACG
The DNA here is from genome assembly GCA_964432595.1 of uncultured Binatia bacterium (SeqCode). Taxonomy (GTDB): domain Bacteria; phylum Desulfobacterota; class Binatia; order DP-6; family DP-6; genus DASYLJ01. The sequence continues at coordinate 39,460 of CAYSOF010000006.1, forward strand.
TAGCTCAGGTCGGGAATGGCGACGTCGATCCCGAGCATCTGCTCGTCGGGGAACATCACGCCGCAGTCGATCGCGATCGCCGTCTCCCCGTATTCGAGCAGGAGGAAGTTGAGCCCGATCTCGCCGAGCCCGCCGAGCGGGATCACCCGCAGCGTCGTATCCATCTCAATGTACCTCTGCGAGCCGCGCCGCCGCGGCGGCAGGTACCGCCGGTAGCTCGAGCAACGCTTCCATGCGCTCGCGGACGCGCTCCATCAGCGTCTCGCGATCCATTCCCGCGGTCGCGATGGGCGCGCCCACGACGACGTCGATGTCGCCGTCGGCTACCTCCCATCCGCCCTTCGGCAGCACCGCGGCGCTGCCGCGTACCGCGATCGGGACGATGGGGAAGCCCGTCTCGAGGGCCAGCATGAAGCCGCCCTTCTTGAACGGCAGCATGGTCGCGTCGCCGGGCTCGGAGCGCGTGCCCTCGGGGAAGATGATGACCGAGACGCCGCGCTCCATCTGCGTGCGCGCCGCCCGCAGGCTGGCCACCGCCTGCGCGCGATCGCTGCGGTCGATGATGATGTGGTCGGTGTGACGGAGCGCCCAGCCGAAGATCGGCACGTCGGTGAGCTCCTTCTTTGCGACCCACCGCAGCTGGAACTCCGGCAGGGCCTGCATGACGGCGAGGACGTCGAAGTGGCTGCGATGGTTGGCCATGAACACGTAGGGCTTCGTGGGATCGAGCGACTCGGCGCGGACGGTGTGGACGTTCACGCACGAGACCATCAGGTTCAGGGTGACCCAGAGCTGGCAGAGACGATAGGCCGCGTCCGGATCGATGCTGGCGGCGGCGACCACCGCGGGCGACACCGCCATCGTGTTGAACGCGATCCCTGCGAACTTCAGTATCGACGGCAGAAGCACGTCTCACCCCCCCGCCGCTCGTGCGCCTTCGCGCCCCCGGCGTCGAGACATACCGGGGCGTCCGCCGGGAAGTCAACGCGGACGGGCCCTGCGAACCTTGCGACCCGCACGCGCTCCGGGCACAAGGACGCATCACGACTCCCCGGCACGGCACGACCACAGCGCTCGCCCTCGTCGCCGCGGTGGCGGCCATCGGCGGACTGCTCTTCGGGTACGACACCGGCGTCATCTCCGGTGCCCTGCTCTTCATCCGGCGCGACTTCGCGCTCGACGGGCTCGCCGAGGGCTGGGTCGCGGGGGCGGTGACGCTCGGCGCGCTGCTCGGCGCGCCCGGCGCCGGCGCGCTCGCCGATCGCGTCGGGCGGCGCGTGACCAACATGGCCGCCGGCGTGCTGTTCGTGGCGGGCTCGCTGGTCGGTGCGTTCGCCACCGGCGTGCAGTCGCTGGTCGCCGGGCGGCTGATCGTCGGGCTCGCGATCGGCGTCACGTCGGTCGCGGCGCCGATGTACATCGCCGAGATGGCGCCGGCGCGGAACCGCGGCACGCTCGTGTCGCTCTTCCAGCTGGCGGTCACCGTCGGGATCCTGCTCGCGTACGTCGTCGACGAATCCTTCTCGGGCTCGGGCGCGTGGCGCCTCATGCTCGGATTCGCCGCCATCCCGGGCGCCCTGCTGGTGGCGGGCATGCTCGGCCTGCCGGAGAGCCCGCGCTGGCTCGTGAAGCGCGGCCGCGCCGCCGAGGCGCGCGGCGTCCTCGCGCGCGTGCGTGCGGCCGGCGCCGTCGAGGGCGAGCTCGCCGCCATCACCGCCGACGTCGCCCACGAGCACACCGCGCCGTGGTCGGAGCTGCTGGCCCCGACGATCCGTCCCGCGTTGATCGTCGGCATCGGGCTCGCGGTGCTGCAGCAGGTCACCGGGATCAACACGGTCATCTACTACGCGCCGGAGATCTTCGAGAGCGCCGGCTTCGCGTCGGCGCAGGCCGCGCTCTGGGCGACGATGGGCCTCGGCGTCGTCAACGTGCTGTCGACGATCATCGCGCTCTGGCTCGTCGACCGCGCCGGCCGCCGGCCGCTCCTGATCGTCGGCCTGGGCGGCATGATCGCGAGCCTCGTCGTGCTCGGCGCCGGCTTCCGCGGCGCCGTCGGCCCCGGTCTCGGCGACGTCACCGTCGCGTGCCTCGCGCTCTACATCGTGTTCTTCGCGTTCTCGATGGGCCCCATCGTCTGGCTGATGCTCTCGGAGATCTATCCGACGCGCGTGCGCGCGCGGGCGATCGGCATCGCCACGGCGGCCAACTGGGGCGCGAACTTCCTCGTGACGCTCACGTTCCCCACGCTCCGCCAGACGCTCGGGTCGGGGCCGACGTTCTGGCTCTTCGCCGCGTTCGGCATCGTCGCGCTGGTGTTCGTGTGGCGACGCGTGCCGGAGACCAAAGGCCGCACCCTCGAAGAGATCGAGCGCGTGTGGGTGCGACACCGGCCGTTGCGCTGACCGCGGTCCTGCTGTCCGCGGCGCCCGCGACCGCCGAGACGCCCTCCCGGCTCCGGCAACCCGCGCTCACCGGCTCCTGGAACGGGTGGCGCGATCGGCTGGACGAGCATGGCGTCACGGTCGAGGCGGGCTTCATCACCGAGGTCTTCGGCAATCCCGTCGGCGGCCTGCGTCAGAGCGCGCGGGCGGTGACGTCGAGCAACCTGGACTTCTGGTTCGACCTGGGCCGTCTCGCCGACCTGCCGGGGACACAGTTCCACGCGTCGGGCGCGTGGCGCTCGGGCGGCAGCTTGTCGTCCGAGGTGATCGGCAACGTCCTCGACACCCAGGAAGCCTTCGGCAACCAGACGATCCGTCTCATGTCGCTCGCCGTCCAGCAGTCGCTGCTCGACGATCGCCTGCAGATCGCGGCGGGACGACTCGCGCCCGGCGACGATTTCCTCGGGTCGACCCTCTACTGCTACTTCGTGTCGAGCGCGTTCTGCGGCAACCCGCTCGGCCTGCTCCTCGACGAGCCGGCGTTCGTCGCGTTCCCCGTCTCGACCTGGGGCGTGCGCGTACGCGCGGCGCCGGTGCCGTGGGGATACGTCACGACGGGCGTCTACGAGTCCGATGCCGGCCTGAACGGGACGTCGAATCACGGCCTCGACTTTCGCCTGAGCGACGGCGACGGCGTGCTGACGCTCCTCGAAGCCGGCTGGATCACGACGGCGCTGATGGGCGGCCGGCCCGGACGCGTCGCCGCCGGCGGCTGGTACGACACGTCGCGGTTCACGATCCTCGATCGACCGGCGCACGAGCAGAACGGCAACGCCGGCTACTGGCTGCTCGCGGAGCAGATGGTGCATGCCGAGTCGCCGGGCAGCGCGCAGGGCCTGTCGCCGTTCGCTGCGCTCAGTGCAGCGCCGGACGACGACGTCAACGTCATGCCGGTGTTCGTCGTCGCGGGCCTCGTCTATCGCGGGCTCTTCCCGTCGCGCGACGACGACACGACGGTGCTCGGCGTCGCGTGGGGCGCCTTCAGCGACGCGCTCGCGCGGCGACAGCGCGCCGCGCAGCTGGCGGGCCGCCGGCATCAGGGACCGCAGCGGGACGAGATCGCGATCGAGCTGGGCCACCGCTTCGAGCTCGCCTGGCTCCCGTGGCTCACGGTGCAGCCCGACGTGCAGTACATCATCGATCCGGCGGGCACCGGCGACATCGAGAACGCGCTCGCGCTCGGCGTGCAGCTCGGGATCACGTTTTGACGCGACGGATCGACGTGCGCGGCGGATCGTCGCGCCACAGGCGGAAGCCACCGCGAAACGCCCACGCGTTGCTGCCGAGCCGCATGCCGTCGGGCAGCTCGCGCAGCAGCTTCGCGTTGCCGCCCCCGAGCACCACGTCCTCGGCCTGCAGCGCGGCGCGCAGCCGGTCGGCGACGTCGATCACGCGCGTGCGCCACTTCTTCTTGCCGAGCCGCTCGAGGCCGCGCAGCCCGACGTAGTCCTCGTAGGTGCGTCCCTTGCGGTACGGCAGGTGCGCGAGCTCGAGCGGCTCGAGCACCCCGTCGACGATCAGCGCCGATCCGAGCCCGGTGCCGAGACCCAGGAACAGCATGCGCCCGCTGCGGTAGCTGCCGAGCGCTTGCATGGCGGCGTCGTTCACCACGCGCACCGGCTTTCCGAACGCCTTCTGATAGTCGAAGCCGACCCAGCCGGGTGCCAGGTTGTGCGGCTCGCTGACCGGCCGCCCATGCACGACCGGACCGGGGTAGCCGATCGCGACCACCTCGTACGTCCAGCCGTCGGCGAGCGCCTTCACGGCGGTCACCATGGTCCGCGCCGACATCGCCGGCCCGGACACGGCCTTCCGCGGCGTGCGCTGTCCGCTGACCAGGGCCTTCACGTGGGTTCCGCCGACGTCGATCGCGAGCACCTTCATCGGGGCTACTGTGGCGGCTCGCGCGCTCAGGTGCCAGCGGCGGGCGCGGCGACCAGCCCGGAGGCGACGGACGGGCGCTCGGGGCTCGGCAGCGCGAGCGTCGTGTCGAGCGCACGGACCAGCGCGGGCACCACGGCACGATAGAGCGCGACGCGGGCGGCGAGCGCCGGCGACTCGATGTGCTGCGGCACCGCGGCGAGCTCGTCGACGAGCCGGTCGCGCGCGTTCCGCACGGCGGCGTCGTGCTGGGCGATCGAGCCGCCGCTGCCCCCGTCGACGCGATCGGCCGCCGCCGCCAGCGCGTCGCCGATCGCGCGCGCCAGGACGTGCAGCGGCCGATGCAGCGGCTCGGGAATGGGTCCGAGGTCGACGTCCATGCGGTGGCGGCCGACCGCCAGCAGGCCGAGGAAAACCGTCTGCGCGTCGGCGGAGAGACGCATCCCCTGGTGGCGGAGCGCCGCGACGTCGGGCTCGTTCGCACCGGGCTCGAAGCGCGCCTCGTCGCGCAGCCGCATGACGGTGCGCAGCTCGTCGTAGACGGTGCGCCGTCGCATGGCGGTCGGCGACGGTGCGAGCGCGTCTTCGCCGTGCGGCAGGCCGACGCGCGACAGCGTCGCCATCATGCGGAGCGCCTTCGCGAGGTGCGTGTGGATCTCGCGCGACGCGAACACCGGCCACAGCCAGCGGTCGACCAGCATCCACACGATGATGCCGGCCACGATGCCGACGACGCGATCGCGGCCGACGACGAGGTTCGTCGCCGGGCCGTACACGTCGAGCGCGTACATCGCGAGCGCCATGCCGGTCTGCAGGCCCGCGTACGCCGACCGCGGGCTGCCCACCACGATCCATCCGGCGATGCCGAACCCGACGGCCATGACCACGAGCAGGCTCGCCAGGTTCTCGAGCCGCGGCATCGCGAACACGATGATCGCGATCCCGAGGAAACATCCGAGCAGCGTGCCGCCGATCCGCAGCAGCCCCTTCTGCGTGCTGGCACCGGTGCTCGACTGCGCGACGATCACCGTCGTCGCCACCAAGGTGCCGATGCCCGGCCACGCGAGCCCCTGCACCAGCACGTACGCAATGCTGCTGGCGAGCGCGCCCTTCAACCCGAAGCGCACGGCCTCGGTGTTCTGCAGGGAGAAGCCCTCCGTGAAGAACGGCGCCGCGCCGCCGTCCGCGGGATGGCCGACGACGGTGTCGGACGGCGTGCCGAGAAAGCACAGCGTGGCCGCCACGCCGCGCAGGGCGCGGTCCATCTCGATCGTGCCCGCGGCCATGGCGCCCAGGCGCGGGTCGGTCGACCGCGCGGGCAGCGGCGGCAGCTCGGCGGGCGGCGTGCGCGTCGCGAGCGCCGCCCGCAGCTGCGCGCACGCGGCGGCCGCGTGGGCGAGCCCCTGCGCCGTCGGCGTGTCGACGGCGCGCACGTCGTCGGGCGCCAGCCAGAGCACGGCGGTCACGAGCCGATCCAGCTCCGTCACCAGCGACAGCTGCTCCTGATGACGTCGCCGCAACGAGGGATGCCGCGCTTCCGCGTTCGCGATGAGGTCCAGGTGCCGGCCGAGACCGCTCGCCGACAGCGGGTCGAGCGACGCGGTCGGCTCGCCGCGGCTCGCGCGCTCGAGCGTCGCCTCCGTGCGCGCGAGGATCCGCTCGACGTCGTCGAGCAGCAGCTGCGCGGGGTCGTCGGGCCAGAGCAGCATCTGCGCGGCGGTGGCGATCACCACGCCGAGCGTCACGACGAGGATCCGCCACAACGCGAGCTCGGGGTCCGCTTCCGATGCGCCGGTCGGCAAGAGGATGGCGAAGGTGATCCCGAGCAGCAGGCCGACGTACGGCGCCGACGTCGTGCGCGACAGGAACAGCGCCATGCCGCAGCCGAGGCCGACCAACGGGACGAGCATCCAGGGCTGATCCGCGAAGGCGACGATGCAGACGATGGTGATCAGCCCGGCCAGCACGGTGCCGAGCGTGCGCTGGATGCCCTTGCGGAGCGACGCACCGGCGTCGGTCTGGCACACGGTGAAGATCGTGATGACCGACCAGTGCCCGTACGGAACGTGCAGCCCCATCACGATGACGATCGCCACGACGCACGCGACGACGACGCGCATGGTCGCGCGGAAGCGGCCCGGCGTGGGCGCGAGCTCGCTCGCGAGGAAGCTCCAGAGGTTCACCGAGATGCGTCGCGCGTCGGCCGGATGGTAACGACCGCGGTGGCGCCCATCCGGTACGGCCGCTCGGGATCGGGCGGATCGAGCCGGATGCGGACGGGGAACCGCTGCGCCAGCCGCACCCAGTCGAGCGTCGGCTCGACGGCGGGAACCCCGTCCACCGTCGCGCCGTTGCCGGGCTGCAGGACCGCCCAACCGATGCCCTGCACGACGCCGTGGAACGGGCGGTCGGGGTAGCTCAGCAGATTGATCTCCGCCGACATGCCGGGACGGATCGCGTCGAGGTACGTCTCGCGGAAGTTCGCCATGACGTACCACTCGCGCGTGTCGACGAGCGCGAACACCTGCTGGCCCTGCCGCGCATACTGCCCGACGGCGATGTTGAGGTTCGTCACGTACGCGTCGAACGGCGCGACGACGCGGCAGTAGTCGACGTCGAGCATCGCGCTGCGCACGGCCGCCTCCGCGGCCTGCCGACGCGCGTTCAGATCGCCGACCTGCGCCAGCAGCTTCTCGGCGCGGAGACGCTCCGACCGCGCCTGCGCCAGCGCCGCCTCCGCCGCCCGCTGCTTCGCGAGCGCGTCGGCGACGGAATCGGCGGTGACGAACTTCTTCCGCAGCAGCGGCGCCATGCGGCCGTGGAAGTCGGTCGCGTACTTCGACTCCGCCTCGCGCTGGGCGATCAGCGCGTCGGCCGCCGCGATGGCGCCGCGCTGCGCCTCGAGGTCGCTCTCGACGAGCGCCAGCTCGGCGCGCACGGCCTCGAGCTTCGCCTCGTACGGCCGCGGGTCGACGACGAAGAGCACGTCGCCCTGCCGCACCGGCTGATTGTCGACGATCGGCAGGTCGACGATGGGGCCGCTCACGTGCGGCGCGATGGCGACGATGTTGGCGCGCACGGCGGCGTCGTCGGTGCGCGGGTGACGTGCCAGCAGCACCCACACCCAGATGCTCGTGACGACCGCGCCGACGACGATGGCGGCACCGATCGTGCGGCCGAGCAGGCGACGCGCGGCCTCCGTCATGTCCGGTACAGCACGAGCCAGCTGAGCATCGTCATCAGCAGGCCGAGCGACGTCCAGATGAGCAGCGGCGGCCCGAGGTGCGGTTCCAGCCCCGTCACGACGAGCACCTGGCGGACGGCGAGGGTCAGCACCAGCCCGAGCACCAGGCAGACCATCCACGCCGGGAAGAACGATCCCTCGATGTTGATGACCGGCGCGCAGCCCGCGACGGCGGTCGTCGCCGCCACGAGCCCCATCCGCACGACCCACCCCGCCATGGCGTGCCCATTACAACCTCGCCGGCCGCGGCGAAAGGCCTGCGAAACGAGCGGTTTGAGACTCGGCAGTTCGCCCCGCATCCTGGACCGACCGAGCGAGCGGCTTCCCGGGTGGGACCGCGTGGAGGATGACGCATGTGGAACGGTGAGCAACGGGGCCGGTGGAACGCGTCCGCGGCGGCGGCCGTGCTGGCGATCACGCTGGCGTCGGCCACGGCACATGCGTTGACGTTCACGGTGAACAGCACCGCCGACGAGATCGATGCGGCGGCGGGCAACGCCATCTGCGCGACGGCGTCGGGCGCGTGCACGCTGCGCGCCGCCATCCAGGAGGCGAACGTCGTCCTCGGCACCGATACGATCGTCGTCCCGGCCGGCACGTTCCAGCTGACTCTCGTCGGCGACGGCGACAACGCCGGCATCACCGGCGACCTCGACGTGCAGCAGGAGGTCGAAATCACCGGCGCGGGTCCGGACCAGACGATCATCGACGGTCTCGGCGCCGACCGCGTCTTCCACGTCATCAACGGCACGCGCCTCACGCTCGCCGGAGTCGCGATCGTGAACGGCGCAGCGCCCGGAAGCGTCGGCGGCGGTCTGCACGTCGAGACCGGCGACGAGGAGCCGGTCGCCCTGACGAACGTGCGCTTCGGCAGCAACTCGGCGAGCCAGGGCGGCGCCATGTTCTACAACGGCACGTCGTTGACGCTCACCGACTGCGTGTTCGAGGACAACGCGTCCGGCGCGGGCGGCGCCCTGCTCCAGAGCGGCGACGAGAGCGCCCTCACGATCGTGCGATCGCGGTTCGCGGCCAACACGGGCGGCGGCGTCGGCGGCGCCATCTACTACACCGGGACGGGGGCGGTCTCCGTCACCGACAGCCAGTTCACCGAGAACTCGGCCGGCACGGGCGGCACCCTGTTCGTCGTGTCGACGGTACCGCTGACGATCACCGGCTCGCGCTTCGAGGCGTCCTTCGCCTCGGGCGCGGGCGGCGCGGTGTTCTACGACGGCAACGACGGTCCGGGCAGCGGCCTCGCGATGACGGGCGGCGCAATCGTCGACAACGTCGCCCTCACCGTGGGGGGCGGCCTCTTCGCCGATTCCGTCGGGCCGGTGTCGATCACCGGCACCGAGCTGACCGACAACCTCGGCGTCTTCGGCGGCGGCGCCGTCTTCTTCGGCGGCGACAGCACCGGCGACCTGGGGCTCACCGGCGTCACCATGATCGGCAACAGCGCCCCGAGCGGTCAGGGCGGCGCCGTCCACTCCACGACCCTCGGGGTGCTCCGCATCGGCACCACCGAGATCCGTGACAGCTTCGCGGGCTCGAACGGCGGCGGCGTGTACGCGGAAGGCCAGCTGAACACGATCGTGGCGCAGAGCCGGTTCCTCGAGAATCGCGTCGCGAACGGCCAGGGCGGCGGCATGTTCGACGCGCCCGCGCTCGATTCGATCATCGTCGACACGACGTTCACCGACAACCGGGCGCTCAACGGGCCGGGCGGCGGCCTCTACCGCACGGGCGTCGGCCTGGCGACCATCAACAACTCGACGTTCTCGCTGAACCAGGCGACGGGAGGCGGCGGCCAGGGCGGCGGCGTCTGGGTCGTCGGCACCAGCCCCACCCTGATGACGAACTGCACCCTGTCGGCGAACGTCGCCGGCGACGCCGGCGGCGGCATCTACGCCGGCGGACCGATCACGATCCGCTCGTCGACCTTCGTCGGCAATCGCGCCATCACGACCGGCGGCGCCGCGATCTACAGCGACTTCCCGCCGGTCACGCTGAGCGCGAGCATCGTCGGCAGCACCGGCTTCAGCGACGCCTGCGCCGGCACGCTGCCGTTCGCGTCGGCCAACGACAACATCGACCAGGACGGCTCGTGCGGGCTCGCCGGCGTCAACGACCGCGTCGTCGACCCGCAGCTCGGCCCGCTCGCCGAGAACGGCGGCCTGACGGCGACGCACATGCCGCTGGCGGGAAGCCCCGCCGTCGACACGGCGACGAACAGCTTCTGCCCCGGCACCGACGAGCGCGGCACCGGCCGCCCGGCGGACGGCAACGGCGACGGCTCGGCGGCGTGCGACGTCGGCGCGGTCGAGTTCCTCGACGAGTGCCCGAGCGACGCCGCCAAGGTGTTGGCCGGCGTCTGCGGCTGCGGCGTCCCCGACGCCGACGCGAACGCGAACGGGGCGGTCGACTGCCAGATCAACGCGGAGATGAAGGCGCGCATCGCGCGCGGGCTCGCGTTGATCGGCGGGCTCACCGGCGACAAGACGCCCGAGCAGGGCGCGATGCGCGACGAGCTCAAGAACCTGGGCGACGACATCGTCGCGTTCGTCAATCAGAACGGCGGCGCGATCGTGCTGGCGCAGCCGGGCGTCAACCTCGCCAAGCTCGCCAAGAAGGCGAAGAAGACGACGAAGCAAACGCTCCGCGGCAAGGGCAAGGCCCTCGAGAAGAAGAAGGGCCGTGCCACCGCCGCGCTGCAAGCCATGGACGCGGCGGTGGCGCCCTAAAAGGCTCAGGCCGGCACGAGCTCCGGGTAGACCGGCTCCCACATCGCCGACGCGACCGCGCCGGCGACGTCGGCGTCGGGCAGGTCGCGCCCGACGCCCTCGTCGCGTGCCGCGGTGACGACCGCTTCCGCGACGCGCGCGGTGATCGGCCGCAGGCGGCGGATCGCGGGGAAGAGGCTGCCGCTCGCGAGGTCCTCGTCGCCGACCTCCGCGGCGAGGCGACGCGCCGCCGCCTCGAGCATGCCGTCGGTGACCCGTCGTGCCTTGGCGACGATCGCGCCGAGCCCGATGCCGGGAAAGACGAACGCGTTGTTGCCTTGCCCGATCACGAACGTGCGCTCGGCGAACTGCACCGGCTCGAACGGGCTGCCGGTGGCGACGAGCGCGCGACCGTTCGTCCACGCGTGCACGTCGGCCGGCTTCGCCTCGCTCTGGCTCGTCGGATTCGACAGCGGCAGGATCACCGGCCGCTCGACGTGCTTCGCCATCTCGCGGACGACGTCCTCGGTGAACGTGTCGGGCTCGCCCGACGTCCCGATCAGCGCCGTCGGCCGCAAGCCCTTCACGACGGCGCCGAGATCGTCGCCGCCCTTCAGGCCGGCGGCGGCGGCCATCGCGGGCGACCAGGCCAGCTCGCGCTTGTAGCCGTCGCGGATCGAGCCGTCGTCGACGACGAGGCCCTTCGAGTCGAGGCACACGACGGCGCGCAGCAGGTCGTCGCCCGCGAGCCCTTCCGCCGCCATCGCACGACGGATCAGCCGGCCGATGCCGACGCCCGCCGCTCCCGCGCCGAGGATCACGACGCGCTGGTCGCGGAGCGGGATGCCCGACACGCGGGTGCCCGCGATCAGCGCCGCGACGGTCACCGCCGCGGTGCCCTGGATGTCGTCGTTGAACGACGGCAGCGTCTCGCGGTAGCGCTCGAGCAGCGCGAACGCGGTGCCCTTCTTGAAGTCCTCCCACTGCAGCAGCGCGTGCGGGAAGCGCTGGCGGACGGCGTGCACGAACTCATCGAGGAGCGTGTCGTACTCGGCGCCGCGGAGCCGCGGGTGCCGCCAGCCGATGTACAGCTCGTCGTCGAGCAGCGCGCGGTTGTCGGTGCCGACGTCGAGGCTGATCGGCAGCGTCGTCGCCGGGTGGATGCCGGCCGCGGCCGTGTAGAGCGCGAGCTTGCCGATCGGGATGCCCATGCCGCCGGCGCCCTGGTCGCCGAGCCCGAGGATACGCTCGTTGTCGGTCACCACGATGAGACGGACGTCGTCGTAGGGGACGTGGGCGAGCACCCCGGCGATGCGGCCGCGGTGCTCGGGGGTGATCCAGACGCCGCGGGCGCGGCGGAAGATGTGGCTGTAGCGCCGGCAGGCCTCGCCGACGACGGGCGTGTAGACGATGGGCAGCAGCTCTTCGAGGTGATCGAGCAGGACGCGGTAGAAGAGGTGCTCGTTGCGGTCCTGCAGCGCGGCGAGGCCGATGTAGCGCTCGAGCGGCTCGGTCTTGCGGACGATGTTGTCGAAGGCGCGGCGAGCCTGCTGCTCCATCGTGCTGACGACCGGGGGGAGCAGGCCTTCCAGGTCGAAGCGGCGCCGCTCCTCGGCGGTGAAGGCGGTGGACTTGTTGAACATCGCGTGGCCGAGCAGGCGGGTGCCCCGGTGGGGGACGGCGACGCGCATGCGGCCGTCGGCCAGGCGTTCCATCTGATAGTGTTCCATGGTCTGGGGAGGCTCCTCCTCCGGCGGCGAGGCCTGCCGGGGAGTGCGACAGTACCGCGCGAGCTCAGCCGGTGCGAGGGGGTCCGTTTCCGGGTACCGAGACCCCACGAAGGGCGCGCCCCACGTTGACTCCGGGACCGCGCCGCGACTATCGTCCGCCGCTCACACGGAGGGTGCGGCGATGTCGTTGAACAGGGTCATGCTGATCGGGAACCTCGGGAAGGATCCGGAGGTTCGCTTCACGCCGGGCGGACAGGCGGTCGCCCGCTTCTCCCTGGCCACCAGCGAGGTCTTCAACGACCGCGAGGGGCAGCGCCAGGAACGGACGGAGTGGCACAACATCGTCGTCTGGGGGAAGCAGGCCGAGACCTGCGGCCAGTACCTGGCCAAAGGCCGCCAGGTGTTCATCGAAGGCTCGATCCGCAATCGGTCGTACGACGACAAGGACGGCAACAAGCGCTACATCACCGAGGTGAACGCCCAGCGCGTGCAGTTCCTCGGCGGTCGTGGCGGTGACGGCGGCGGTGGTGGTCGCGGCGGCGGTGGCGGTGGCGGTGGCGGTCACGACGACCTGCCGCCCATGCCGACGCCCGAGGACGACGACATCCCGTTCTGAGTCGGTCGTAGCGGGCGGTCTCGGCGGCCGCCCGCCTCAGCCGATCACTTGCAGCGGCGAGTGCTCGGCGATGCGACGAAAGACCATGTCGCGCGAGAGCAGACGGGCGTCGCGGTCGATCGCGCATTGCGCGACGTGCGCGTCGGGCGTGGAGATCGTGAGGCCACGTTCCTGGAGCGCGAGCCGGAGCTCCCCGACGAGCACCCAGTGACCGCGGGGGGTTTCGTGGACTGCCAGCTCGCGCAGCGCGTCCACGATTGCCGCGCGGTCCCGAGGCCGTCGCGCACCGCTGACGAGCTCGGCGATGACGATCGGAGGAAGGACGACGACGCCACGCGCGAGGGCGTCTTCCAGAAGCGGCACCTCGATACCATGGAGAAAGTCGACCCATACCGAGGTGTCAACGACGAGTCCGCTCACGCGAGGCCTCCAGATCGACGTCGAGCTTCACCTTGCCACGGAGGGCCATCGCCTTCTCGAATCCGCGGGCACGGCGCACGAGGCGCAGCCCCTCCACCAACGTCTCGGTGATTCCCTTGCGCGTGACCTTCATCGCGTCCGCCAGGAGGTCCTCAGGAAGGTTCGCCGTGATCCGCCGCGCCTTGCCCGCCATTCGTGGATCGTAACGGCCATACATACGATGATCAATACGTCCGTATGAATCACCACCGTCCCTCCTCCGCCATGCTCACGTAGCGCGCCTGGCCCACGATCACGTGGTCGAGCACGCGGATGCCGATGAGCTCGCCGGCCTGGCGCAGCCGCTCGGTGATCGCCGTGTCCTCCGGCGACGGCGCCGGGTCGCCGCTCGGATGGTTGTGGACGAGGATGATCGCGGCCGCGGCGCCGCGGATCGCCGGTGCGAACACCTCGCGCGGATGGACGAGCGCGGCCGTCAGCGTACCTTCCGACACGTGCACCTCACCCTGTACGCGGTTGCGGCCGTCGAGGAGCAGCACGAAGAAGTGCTCGCGGTCGAGCTGCGGCAAACGGCCCCGGAAATGCGCCCACACCGCGGCGGCGTCGCGGATCGTGTGCCGCGCTTCCAGCGGCTGGCCCGCCGCACGACGGCCCAGCTCGAGCGCCGCACGCAGCACCGCAGCGCGACGGCGCCAGCGCGGTCCCAACACCGCGGCGAGCGGCGGCGCGCCGCGATCGATCCGACGCAGCCCGCCCGTCGCGCGCAACACCGACGCCGCGCGATCGACCGCGTCGGGTCCGCCCACGCCGCCGTCGAGCAGCACGCCCAGCAGCTCGGCGTCGCTGCACTCCGCGCCGCCCGCCGCGAGCACCCGATCCCGCACCACCCCGCCGTCGTCCATGCGCCTGCTCGTAGGCGACGGCGCGAGCTGCGGCGATCCCTGCGAGCGGACGCCCTACGCCGAACGCACGAGGAACGCCTTCAAGTACGCGCCCTCGGGGTGCGCCAGCAGCGTCGGGTGGTCGGGCGGGTGGTCGAATTCTCCGACGAGCTGCACGCTGCGGCCGGCCGCCGCGGCGGCGCCGGCGACGATCTCGCGAAACGCCGCACGGTCGAGATGCTGCGAGCAGGAGCACGTCAGCAGCCAGCCGCCCGGCGCGAGGCGGCGGAACGCCTGCAGGTTGACGTCGCGATAGCCGCGCACGCCCGGACGCAGATCGCGCCGGCGACGCACGAACGGCGGCGGGTCGAGCACGATCACGTCGAACGGCTCGCGCCCTGCGCGCAGCCACTCGAAGACGTCGCCCTCGACACACTCCGACGCCTCCGCCGGCAGGCCGTTCAACGTCCACGCTGCCTCGGCCAGCTCGAGCGCCGGCCGCGACGAGTCGACGGACACGACGCGCGCCGCGCCGCCGAGCGCCGCGGCGATCGAGAACCCGCCGGTGTACGCGAAGAGGTTCAGCACGTGCCGGTCGCGCGCGAGGGCGCGGATGCGGGCCCGGTTGTCGCGCTGGTCGAGGAAGAAGCCGGTCTTCTGCCCGTGCACGAGGTCGACGAGGAGCCGCACGCCGTTCTCGACGATCTCGAGCGGCACCGGCGGCTCCTCGCCGAAGAGCACCCCGCGCGCGCCGGCGAGGCCCTCCTCGGCGCGCACACCGCCCTCGCTCCGCTGCAGGATGCCGCGCGGCGACGCCACCGCCCCGAGCGCCTCGACGAGCCACGGCAGCAGCTTCGCCGCGCCCGCGGTCAACACCTGGCACACGAGGAAGTCGCCGTAGCGATCGACGACGATGCCGGGCAGCCGATCGCCCTCCCCGTTCACCAGCCGATACGCGGTCAGCTCCGGCGGCAACGTCGCCGCCCGCAGGGCCGCCGCCTCGCGCAGTCGCCGCGTGACGAGCGCCTGCGACACCGGCTCGTCGTCGAGCGACAGCACGCGGACGGCGATGCTCGTTCGTGGGTTCACGTAGCCCGCGGCCACGAACTGCCCGCTCGCGGCGACGACGCGGACCGCCTCCCCGGGCTCGGCGTCGTCGAGCCCCGACGCGATCGCGCCGGAGAAGATCCACGGATGGCCGGCACGCACCGGCGTCTCGCGACCCGGCTTCAAGGTGATCACGTGCATGGCTACTCGCCGCGCCGCCGGAACGTACCGCTGCGGCCGCCGCGCTTTTCGACGAGGCGGATCGCACCGATCGCCATCTCGCGGTCGACCGCCTTGCACATGTCGTAGAGCGTCAGCCCGGCGACGGCGACTGCGGTCAGCGCCTCCATCTCGACGCCCGTCCGCGCCTCGACGCGCACGCGGCTCTCGATGCGAACGCACGAGGCCTTCGGATCGGGCGTCAGCGTGACGTCGACGTGCGAGAGCGGGAGCGGATGGCACAGCGGGATCAGGTCGGCGGTGCGCTTGGCCGCCATGATCCCGGCGAGCTTGGCGACGGCGAGGACGTCGCCCTTCGGCAGGTCGCCGGCGGCGATCAACGCGAGTGTGGCCGGCCGCATGGTGACGTCGCCCCGGGCGACGGCCTCGCGCCGCGTGACGCTTTTCGCGCCGACGTCCACCATGCGAGCGCGCCCGCGGGCGTCGAGGTGCGAGAGACGTGAGGCGCGCGGCACGACGGGCTGGGTACCCCAGGCCGCGCGCCGGCTCAACCGCATCGGAGATTGCCGTGCCGGGCGAGCGGTCTTATAGTCCCGCGACCATCATGAGCGACGTCAAGCACCACAAGGTCCTGATCCTCGGCTCCGGCCCCGCCGGCCTCACGGCCGCCATCTACGCCGCACGGGCGAACCTCCAGCCCACGGTCGTCGAGGGATCGCAGCCGGGCGGGCAGCTCACCATCACCACGGACGTCGAGAACTACCCCGGCTTCGCCGACGGCGTCCTCGGCCCCGAGATGATGGAGATCTTCAAGAAGCAGGCGGCCCGCTTCGGCACGACGTTCATCTACGGCGACGTCACGAAAGTCGACCTCTCGAAGCGACCGTTCGCGGTCGAGATGGGCGCCGACAAGCACCTCGCGGAGACGCTCATCATCGCCACCGGCGCCAGCGCCAAGCTGCTGGGGCTGCCGAGCGAGAAGCGCCTCATGGGCTACGGCGTCTCGGCCTGTGCCACCTGCGACGGGTTCTTCTTCAAGGGCAAGGAGGTCGCGGTCGTCGGCGGCGGCGACACGGCGGTCGAGGAGGCGACCTTCCTGACGCGCTTCGCCACCAAGGTGAAGCTGCTCCACCGCCGCGAGGAGCTGCGCGCGTCGAAGATCATGCAGGATCGCGCCCGCAAGAACCCGAAGATCGAATTCGTGTGGAACGTCGTGGTCGACGACATCCTCGGCGACGAGAAGAACGGCGGCATCACGGGCCTGGTCCTGAAGGACACGAAGACCAACCAGACGCGCGAGATGCCCACCGAGGGCCTCTTCATCGCGATCGGGCACGAGCCGAACACGAAGCTCTTCGCGGGTCAGCTCACGATGGACGACCGCGGCTACCTGATCACCGACGCGAAGACCTCGTACACCAGCGTCCCCGGCGTGTTCGCATGCGGCGACGCGCAGGACCCGACGTACCGCCAGGCCGTGACGGCCGCCGGCTCCGGCTGCATGGCGGCGATCGACGCCGAGCGCTTCCTCGAAGCGCAGGAGCACGCCGGCTAGGGGCAGAACACGGCGAGGTGGAAGCCGCCGTCGGTGTCCGCGCCGGTGACGTCGTAGGTGTTGACGAAGACGCCGTTCGCCTCTGCGAACCGGGGTGCCACCAGCAGACCGCCGCGGATCGGCTCCGAGAAGCCGCCGACCCCGAGCATCGCGACGTACGCGCACCCGGTGACGTCGCGATCGAAGATCACCTCGTAGCTGCCGTCGCCCATCGCCGTCGGGCCGATCTCCGACGTCAGGAACTGCAGCTCGAGCTTCTCCGTGGACGTCACGTGGCTGCCGCGCGCGAGCGTGCCGTCGGCGTTGACGACCGCCCAGAGCGCCGTCGCGTCGGCGCCATCCTCGCCGGCAGGTCCGGTCGGCCCGACCGCGCCGAACTGCGACAGGTCGACCGCGGTCTCCTTCTTCTTGCAGGCCTCGCGGACGAACATCGCGCCGCTCTTCTTCTGGCAGATCACGGCGGCACTCGCCGGCATCGCGATCGCCATGGCCATCACCACCACCATCGTCCGCATGTGCCGCCGTTAGCACTGCGGACGGCGCGCCTCAACCCGCGGCGCGGCGCTGGAATTCGCGGGCGCGGCGGCTCGACGTCGTCAGCTCGAGGAACAGCAGCCCGCGCATGATGCCGCCGAACAACGCGACGACGGCGGCCACGAGCGCGGTCACCACGCCGTACGGGCCGGCCGGGAGCAGGATGCCGATCCCGACGAGCACGACGATGAGCAGGATGTTCGCGGGGAACCACTCGATCCAGTACGTGCCGATGAAGCGATAGCTCTGCACCAGGAGGTCCGTCGACGCGTAGCGGCCGAGGTAGATGAGCTCCGGGATCGCGTTCAGGAAGACGAGGATCGCGAGCGCGAAGACGATCTCCAGGAACGGGAACGGCCGCAGCGCGAGCTGCGCGACGAACTGCAGGAGGAACAGCAGGAAGCCGACGTTGATCAGCTCGGAGAGGTACGTCGTGAAGCTGCCAGGCAGGTCCGTCAGGTCGGCGCGGCCCGCGCGGACGACCCCCTCCATCATCGTCAGCCACGAGCTGGCGGCCGCCGCGGCGGCCAGCGTCCACAGGACGCCGCCGACGATGCCGAGCGGCGCCAGCAGGCCCTGCGCCAGCCCGAGCAGCATCGGATAGGCGACCGCGACGACGAGGAGGACGGCGTTCCGCACCGTCAGCTCACCCGCGCGCCGGAAGACGCGCGCGTACATCGCGATCGTGTCGGTGAGCCAGCTCATGCGACCGGCCGCATCGGCACGCCGCGCGCCGCGAGGTACGCCTTCGCCTCGCCGACGGTGTGGGTCCCGTAATGGAAGATCGACGCCACCAGCGCCGCCGACGCACCACCCGCCGCGAGCCCGTCGTACATGTGCTCGAGGGTGCCGACGCCACCCGAGGCGATCACCGGGATGCTCACCGCGTCGACCACGGTGCGCGTCAGCTCGATGTCGTAGCCGATCTTCGTGCCGTCGCGGTCCATGCTGGTCAGCAGGATCTCGCCGGCGCCGGCGCGCTCCATGCGCACCGCCCACTCGATCGCGTCGAGGCCCGTCGGACGCCGTCCACCATGCGTGAACACCTCCCAGCCCTGCGACGGATCGCCGGCCGCGCGACGGCGCGCGTCGACGGCCACCGTGATGCACTGTGCACCGAAGCGCTCCGACGCCTCCTGCACGAACGCCGGGTTCTCGACCGCCGCGGTGTTGATCGACGCCTTGTCGGCGCCGGCGTTCAGCAGCGCACGCACGTCGGCGACCGTCCGCACGCCGCCGCCGACGGTGAGCGGCATGAACACGCGGTCGGCCGTGCGGGCGACGACGTCGAGGATGATCGGCCGCGCCTCGTGCGACGCCGTGATGTCGAGAAAGCACAGCTCGTCGGCGCCCTCGGCGTCGTAACGGGCGGCGATCTCGACGGGGTCGCCCGCGTCCGTCAGCTCGAGGAACTGCACGCCCTTCACGACGCGGCCCTGCTTCACGTCGAGACACGGGATGATGCGACGGGCGAGCATCAGGCGCGCTCCAACGCGAGGGCGGCCTGCAGGTCGACGGCGCCGGTGTAGAGGGCCTTGCCGACGATGATGCCCTCGACGCCGAGCGTCGCGGCGGCCTCGATGTGCGCCAGCGAGCCCACGCCGCCCGACGCGATCACCGGGATGCCCGACGCCGCGGCGACCGCGCGCGTGCCGTCCAGGTCGGGGCCCTGCTCGGTGCCATCGCGCGCGATGTCGGTGTAGATGATGGCCGCCGCGCCCTGCTTGGCGACCGTGGCGGCGAGGTCGGTCGCCTGGACCGACTCGCCTTCGAGCCACCCCGCCACGCGCACCAGCCCGTCGCGCGCGTCGATGCCGACGGCGATGCGTCCCGGATGCTTGCGGCACAGGGCCTCGCACAGCGCGGGATCGCGCACGGCGACGGTGCCGAGGATGGCCCGCGCGACGCCCGTCGCGAGGACCGTCTCGACGCCGGCCGCATCGCGCATGCCGCCGCCGACCTGCACCGGGATGCGCACGGCCTTGCAGATCGCGGCGACCAGCGGCGCCTGCACGGGGCTGCCCGCACGGGCGCCGTCGAGGTCGACGACGTGCAGCCAGCGCGCACCGGCCGCCTCCCAGCGCTTCGCCACGGCGACCGGGTCGTCGCCGTAGACGGTCTCGCGCGCGAAGTCGCCTTCGACGAGGCGGACGCAGCGGCCGCCGCGCAGGTCGATCGCCGGATAGATCGTCATGACAGCGTGCGGATGAAGCCCTGGACGAGCGCCAGGCCGACGCGCTGGCTCTTTTCCGGATGGAAGACGCCGGCGTAGACGTTGTCGTGCGCGACGCTCGACACGAAGTCGACGCCGTACGACGTGGTCGTCGCGACGATCGATTCGTCGGCCGGCTGCGGGAAGTACGAGTGGAGGAAGTAGACCCAGCTGCCGTCCGGCACGTCGGCGAGCGCCGGCGGTGTGCGAACGAGATGCAGCTGGTTCCATCCCATGTGCGGCACCTTGCGCTCCGCGTCCCGCGGAAACCGCACGACGCGGCCGCCGAAGACGCCGAGGCCCTGCACGCCCGGCGACTCCTCGCTCTCGTCGAACAGCAGCTGCATGCCGACGCAGATACCGAGGAACGGCCGGCCCGAGCGCGCCGCGTGCACGACGGGCTCGACGAGCCCCGCGGCGGTGAGGTTGTGCATGCACGTGCCGAACGCACCCTGCCCCGGCAACACGACGGCCTCGGCCGACGCGATACGGTCGGCGTCGCTCGTGATCTCCGCGGCTTCGCCCAGACGCTCGAACGCCTTCTGTGCGCTGCGGAGGTTGCCGACGCCGTAGTCGACGATGGCGACGCGCGCCCTCACCCCGCCAGCGTTCCCTTCGTCGACAGGACGCCGCGCACGCGCGGATCGCGCTGCGTGGCGAGGTCGAGCGCGCGCGCGAGTGCCTTGAACGTCGCTTCGACGATGTGGTGCGGGTTCCGTCCCGACAGCATGCGGACGTGGAGGTTCATGCCCGCCTGGTTCACGAGCGCCAGCAGGAAGTCGTGGATCAGCTCGACGTCGAAGTTGCCGATCTTCGCCTGCTTGATCTTCACGTCGTAGACGAAGAACGGGCGGCCCGAGAGGTCGACGACGACCTGGATCAGCGCCTCGTCGAGCGGCACCGTCGCCTCGCCGAAGCGACGGATGCCCGCCTTCTCGCCGAGCGCGTCACGCAGCGCCTGCCCGAGCACCAGGCCGACGTCCTCGACCGTGTGGTGGTAGTCGACGTCGAGATCGCCCTTCGCCTGCACGGTCAGGTCGAAGAAGCCGTGGCGGGTCAGCAGCTCGAGCATGTGATCGAGGAACGGGATGCCCGTCGCGACCTGGTAGCGGCCGTTGCCGTCCAGGTGCAGCTCGAGGCGGATGTCCGTCTCCTTCGTCTTGCGCGCCACGGTGGCGACGCGTCCCTTCGGCCGCGCCGGGGCGCGACGAGCCTGCAGAGCCATCAGCGGGTTCCTCCCATGGCGAGCCTACGCCCCAGGGCTCGCGGCTGCGAGCCTATGCCCCACGGCTCGCGGCTGCGAGCCGTTGCTCGACCGCGCGCGCGTGCGCGTCGAGGCCTTCGAGCCGCGCCAGCCGCGCGACGGCCGGGCCGAGCCGGCGGAGCGCCCGCGGCGACGCCTCGATCAGGCTCGTGCGCTTCACGAAGTCGTACACCCCGAGCGGCGACGCGAACCGCGCGGTCCCACCGGTCGGCAGGACGTGGTTCGGGCCGGCCAGGTAGTCGCCGAACGCCTCGGGCGCGTACGGGCCGACGAAGATCGCCCCGGCGCGCCGCAGCTTCGGCAGCCAGCGCGACGGGTTCCGCACCATGAGCTCCAGGTGCTCGGGGGCCAGCCGTTCGGCCAGCGCGACGGCGTCGGCGAGCGACGCGGTGACGACGATCGCCCCGTACGCGCGCAGCGAGCGGACCGCGATGGTCCGGCGCGTCAGCGCCTGGAGCTGCCGGCCGAGCTCCGCGGCGACGCGCTCGGCGAGCCGGCGGTCGGGCGTGACGCACATGGCCGCCGCCTGCGGATCGTGCTCGGCCTGCGACAGCATGTCGGCGGCGACGAACGCCGCGGGCGCGGAGCCGTCGGCGACGATCAGCACCTCGCTCGGACCGGCGATGGAATCGATGTCGACCTGGCCGAACACCAGCCGCTTGGCCGTCGCCACGTAGATGTTCCCCGGCCCGACGATCTTGTCGGCCCGCGGAATGGTCTTCGTTCCGTACGCGAGCGCGGCGACGGCTTGTGCGCCGCCGACGCGATAGAGCGCGTCGATACCGGCCACGTGGCACGCGGCGAGGATGATCGACGGGTGCCCGTCGGCGCTCGGCGGGGAGACGGCGACGACCTCGTCGACGCCGGCGACCCGCGCCGGCACCGCGGTCATGAGGACCGTCGACGGATAGGCCGCGCGGCCGCCGGGCACGTAGAGCCCGACGCGCTCGAGCGGCCGGATGAGCTGCCCGACCTTCGCGCCGGCCGCGTCGCGCAGCGTCCAGGAGCGCTCGCGCTGGCGGACGTGGAACGCGCGGATGCGCCGCGCGGCCAGTGCGAGGTCGCGACGGACGGCCGCCGGCTGGTCGCGATACGCCGCCGCGAGGTCGTCCTGCGGGACGCGCACCGTCCGCGCCGTGAGCGCGACACCGTCGAAGCGCTTCGTGTACGCGAAGACTGCCGCGTCGCCACGGCGGCGCACGGCGTCGACGATGCGACGGACGGCCGTCTCGACCTTCGCGCCGGCAGATTCGCCGCGCGTTTCGAGCCGCGCGAGCCGCGCCCGCGCCTTCGGCGAGCGTGCATCGAGGATCAGCTCCCTCACGCCGGCATCGCCTCCCGCGAGACGTCGGCGCCGAGCGCGCCCAGCTTCTCCTCGACGCGCTCGTAGCCGCGATCGAGGTGATAGACACGCGACACCCGCGTCACGCCGCGCGCGGCCAGCCCGGCCAGCACCAGGCAGACGCTGGCGCGCAGATCGGTCGCCATGACGGGTGCGCCCGAGAGCTGGCACGGACCGCGCACGATCGCGGTCGCGCCGTCGACGCGGATATGCGCGCCCATGCGCGCGAGCTCCTGCGTGTGCAGCATACGGTTCTCGAAGACCGTCTCGGAGAACGTGCTCGAGCCGGTGGCGCGCGTGGCGAGGGCCATGAACTGCGCCTGCAGATCCGTCGGGAACCCGGGATACGGCATCGTCTTCACGTCGACGGCGTTGAGATGCCCGTTCGCCTCGACGCGCACGCCGCTCTCGCTTTCGGCGACCGCGACGCCCGTCTCGCGCAGCTTCGCGATGAACGCGTCGAGATGATCGCTGCGCGCGCCGATGATGCGGACCGAGCCGCCGGTGATCGCCGCGGCGACCATGTAGGTGCCGGCTTCGATGCGGTCGGGGATGACGGTGTGCTCGGCGCCGCCGAGGAGCTCGGGCCGGCCTACGATCGACACCTCGGACGTGCCCGCCCCTTCCACCGTGGCGCCCATGCGCTGGAGCGCCTGCGCCAGGCAGACGTTCTCCGGCTCGCGCGCCGCGTTCTCGATGACCGTCGTCCCTTCCGCGAGCGACGCCGCCATCATGAGCTGCTGCGTCGCGCCCACCGACGGGAAGTCGAGCAGGATCTTCGCGCCGTGCAGGCGGTCCGCCTCCGCCTCGACGTAGCCCTCCGTCAGCCGGAGCCGCGCCCCCATCTTCTCGAGGCCCTGGAGGTGAAGGTCGACCGGCCGGGCGCCGATGGCGCACCCGCCGGGCGTCGACACGCGCGCGCGCCCGAACCGCGCCAGGATGGGCCCGAGGACCAGGAACGACGCGCGCATCGTCTTCACGAGGTTGTACGGCGCCTCGGTGCTGGAGATGTTGCGCGCCTCGCAGACGATCTCGTGACCGTCCGGGCTGCGCGTCACCTGCACGCCGAGGTGCTCCAGCACGGCGACGGCGGTGCGGATGTCGGCGAGCTTCGGCACGTTGCGCAGCACGCAGCGCTCGCGCGTCAGCAGCGTCGAGAAGAGCAGCGGCAGCGCGGCGTTCTTCGAGCCGCTGACCGTCACCTCGCCGTTCAGGATGGCCCCGCCCCGGATCACGATGCTGTCCATGCCCTCTCCCCTCCCCGTCGACGGGCCGCGAGCACCCGCTCGATGCCGGCGGCGTCCCGTTCCACCACGCAGCGGTCGTACTGTCCAACGGCGTCGAGCAGCGCCGCGACGCCCGCGGCCTGTCCCGCGCCCATCTCGACGACGAGCCAGCCGCCGGGCGCACACACCGTCGCGGCCTGCGCGACGAGCACGCGGTACGCGTCCAGGCCGTCGGCGCCGGCAACGAGCGCCTCGCGCGGCTCGTGATCGCGCACCTCCGGCTCGAGCGCCGCGAGATCGCCGGCCGGCACGTACGGCGGGTTCGACACGACGACGTCGAACGATCCGGCGGCGAAGCACCCGAGCCAGTCGCCACGGACGAGCCGCACCGACGGCGGCACGTTCGTGCGTGCCACCGCGAGCGCGTCCGCGGATCGATCCAGCGCGACGACCGTCGCCCCCGGGCGTTCGGCCGCGACGGCGACGGCGATGGCGCCGCTGCCCGTCCCCGCGTCCAGGATGCGGCGGCCGCCGAGCCGGCAGACGGCCTCGACGAGCATTTCCGTCTCCGGCCGCGGCGTGAGCACGCGCCGGTCGACGCGGATCGGCAGCGACCAGAACTCGCGCTCGCCGACGAGCTGCGCCACGGGCTCCCGACCCACCCGTCGGGCGAGCAGGGGCGCGAGGCGTGCCGACGCGTCGTCGGGCATGGGCTCTCGCGCACGCACGACGAGCCCCGCGCGATTCGTGCGCAGGACGAAGGCCAGGAGCACCTCCGCATCGGCGCGCGGCTCGGGCACGCCGGCGGCGTCGAGCCGCGCGACGGCGTCGAGCAGCGCCTGCGCCACGGTCGGCGCTTCGAGCGCGGCGATCACTGCTGCGCCTCGAGTGCCTCGGCCTGCGCCTTCGTCGCCAGCGCGTCGACGATGGTGTCCAGCTCGCCGTCGAGCACGCGGTCGAGCTGGTGCAGCGTCAGGTTCACGCGGTGGTCGGTGATGCGGCTCTGCGGGAAGTTGTAGGTACGGATCTTCTCCGAGCGGTCGCCGCTGCCGACCATGGCCTTGCGATTGGCGGCGATCTGCGACTGCTGCTCGGCGCGCGCCCGGTCGAGCAGGCGGGCGCGCAGGATCTTGAGCGCCTTCGCCTTGTTCTTGTGCTGCGACTTCTCGTCCTGGCACGTGACGACCAGCCCGGTCGGGATGTGCGTGATGCGCACCGCCGAGTCCGTCGTATTGACGCTCTGCCCGCCGGGACCCGACGAGCGATAGACGTCGACGCGGAGCTCCTTGTCGGGGATGTCGATCTCGACGTCCTCGGCCTCGGGCAGCACGGCGACGGTGACGGCCGACGTGTGGATGCGGCCCTGGGTCTCGGTGACGGGGACGCGCTGCACCCGGTGCACACCGCCCTCGTACTTGAGGCGGCTGAACGCGCCGTCGCCGTTCACGAGCGCGATGATCTCCTTGAAGCCGCCGATGCCCGTCGGGCTGGACGAGAGGACCTCGATCTTCCAGCGCCGGCCCTCGGCATAGCGCGTGTACATGCGGAACAGGTCGGCCGCGAAGAGCGCCGCCTCGTCGCCGCCCGTGCCGGCGCGGATCTCGAGGACCGTGTTGCGCTCGTCGTTCGGGTCGCGCGGGAGCAGGAGGAGCGTCAGCTTGCGGTCCAGCTCGGGCAGCTGCGCTTCCAGGGCCGGCAGCTCGTCGCGGGCCAGGTCGCGCAGCTCGGGATCGGGGTCGCGGGCCAGCTCCCGGTGCTCCTCGATCCGCTTGGCCAGCCGCTGGCGCTCGTGGAACGCCGCGACGATGGGCTCGAGCTGGGCCCGCTCACGCGAGAGCTGGGCGTACTGCCCCCGGTTGCCGATGACGGCGGGGTCGGAGACCAGCCGCTCCAGCTCCTCGAATCGCTTCGCGACCTCGGCGAGACGGTCGAGCATGGGCGGCTTTCAGGCGCTCCCGCCGCGGCTCGAGGGCCGCGCCGGGGCCGCCGGCGGCTCAGCTGGCCGTGGTGCTGCCGGCCTTGCCGTACTTGCGCTTGAAGCGCTCGACCCGACCCGCCGTATCCATGAGCTTCTGCTTGCCCGTGTAGAACGGGTGGCAGGCCGAGCAGATCTCGACGTGGATGTTATCGACGGTGGAGCGGGTTTCGACGACATTGCCGCACGCGCAGACGATCCGGGCCGCGTCGTACTTCGGATGAATGCCTTCCTTCATGGCGAAGGGGGGTCTTAACAGGGGATGCCGCGTGGCGCAATGCACCAGCGGCCCAGCATCTGCGGGGTATTCGCCGGATGGACGCCCGTGTTAGGGGGCGACATGCGTGCGTTCGTCGCCATCGTCCTGGTCGTCGCGCTCGCGGCCCCCGCGCGGGCAGTCGTCATCTGGGAAGCGTTCGTCGGCCGGAACTTCTCCGGCGGCGGCGGGTCGTCCCACCAGCAGGACGGCGGCGACCCGCCGGTCGAGGCCGGCGGGGACTACACGTTCTCGCGCGGTGGCGCCTTCTGCCCGGACCCGACGTCGGACGACTACGTCTGCGCGAGCTATTACAGCTACGCCGGACTCGTGGGGAATCGCATCGTATTGAAGTCGTCGGCCACGATGACGCGCACGAAGGCCGTCGGCCTCGGATACGGCAACTCCGACTACCTCGTGTACGGCGACACGACGGTCCAGATCATCAACGTCGGCAACAGCGCCGGGCTGGCGACGGGGATCGTGTATTTCGTGTTCGGCCTGCACGGCGTCGCGAGCACCGTGAAGACCAGCAACGAAGTGCTGACGATGGCGACGGGCGTGGCCACGCTCACCGCCAATTCCCTCGAAGGCATTCAGTGCACGGGTGATCCCTGCCCGCCGATCCGTGTCCGCGTTCCCGGCGTCACCTTCGCGCCCGACGGCCAGACCGCCTACAACTACTACCGCGTCAACCTGCGCGCCGACGCGCGCGCCGGCGCGCCGGTCGGCTTTCCCTACGAGGCCGAGATGATCGCGGACTTCGGCAGCACGCTCGAGCTGCTCGCGATCGAGATCCACGACGACGACGACAACCCGGTGCCCGGCGCGCAGGCGACCATCCTCGATTCGCAGGGCCAGGTGATGCTCACGTACCCGAACACGTACGAGACGACGACCACGACGACGCTGCCGGGCGGCGGGACGACCACGACGACGGTGCCCGGCGGGGGCACGACCACCACGACGCTTCCCGGCGGCGGCTGCGCGACGGGCCCGAGCTACACCGGCCTGATCTGCCGCGTCGACGCCCTGAGCACGCTCGTCGGACAGCAGGACCTGGGCAAGCTCGGCAAGCCGCTCGCGAAGTCGCTCGGCAAGGCGTCGACGGCGCTCGGGCAGGCGCAGGCCACCCTCGGTACCTCGGTGAGACGGCACGCGAAGGCGCTGCGCAGGGCGACGAAGGCGGTCACCGCGTACGACAAGAAGCTCGACTCGAAGGGCGCGGTGAAGAAGCTCGACCCGGCGGTGCGGACGGCGCTGCAGGCGCCGGTCGACGGCATCCTCACCGATCTGGGCGGGCTGGCGACGCCGTAGCGACCTACCATCTGCGCTCCCGGCGAACGTCGCTGGCTGCGGCGTCGGCCGTTTCGCAGCTCAGGGCACGGCGAGGCCGTACCAGCCGGCGCAGGCTGGACCGGGCGTGTAGCCGCACTGGATCTCGTTGCCCCGCCAGCCGAAGGTGGCCAACGGGCCGGGGTCGGCGGCGCCCGTCAGGCACATGTACGGGCCGGTCTTGGCGGCGTCGCAACCGTCGTACGCCACCCAGATCTGTACGCACCCTCTCGCATCGGCGTCGCAGAGCGCGGCGCACTTGGCATACGCGTCGTCGAAGCTCGTCGCGGGCAACGGCAGCTCGAGCTCGAGATAATTGAACGGGATGCATTCCTGCGTGTAGCTCTGCACCAGCGTGTACGGCCGGAGCGTCGTGGTGGTCGTCGAGGACGTCGTCGTCGTGGTCGAGGTCGACGACGTCGTGGTGGTGGTCGTCGTCACGCCGAAGCTCGCGCAGCTTGCCGGCGCCGCTGCGTCGCGCGCCAGGAATCGCTGGCCGTCATTCCGGGTGATCGTTCCACCGAAGGTGCCGCAGAAGCGCACGCTACCGATCTCGATCACGACGCCGACGGCATCCGGCGCAGTCCCGCCGAGCGCGTAGGCCCCTTCACCCTTCGCCGTGAAGCGGATCGAGCGACCGTCGATCAGGCGGGCGCCGCGAATCGCCCCGGTACGGCTCTTGTACTTGAAGTCGATGCGGGGCGCGTTCCCCGTGGCGGTCCATCCGCTCGCCGGCACCTCGATGACGGTCGCCGGACCCGCGGGCGGGCCGATGTACACCGTAGCGCCCGTGGCGGTCGGGTCGACGCCCGACAGATCGAGCGCGGGATCGATCAGGCCGACCAGGTTTCGGCGTCCCTGCGGACGCGGCGAGTCTGCGAGCCGGATCTGCGCTCCATCGAGCGGAACGTCGACGGCGGAAACGACGATGGGAGACGCGGCGGCGACAGCGACTGCGATGCGGAAGGCCAGCGAGGCGCGGGACGTCATGAGGACATGGGGCGTATCACGTGCGCGCTTCAATGCGGTAGTGAAAGATACGCCACACGCATCTTTGCGTGGACCGCAACACACGCATCCCGCGCTCATTTCCGCCGCACGCAGGCGTCGCGCGTCGGCTCAGGTCGCGAGCCAGCGGTCGAACCAGTCGTCGATCAGCGCGAACACCTTCGCGCGCTCCGCCGGCGGCTCGTTCAGCAGCTCGTGGTAGAAGCCCGGCAGCATCACGAGCTCGTGCGGCGCGCGGATCAGCGCCGCGATCTCGCGCGCGCCGTCGGGCAGCACCAGCCGATCCGCGTCGCCCTGCACGATCAGCACCGGCACCTTCAGTCGCGGCGCGCCCGCAAACGCCGCATGCTGCGCGCGACGCATCGCGCGCACGAACGCCGCCGTCGCGACGCGATGGACGAGCGGGTCGGCGACGTATGCCGCACCGACCGCCGGATCGCGCGCCAGCGCGTCCTGCGACAGCGCCGTCCTGAAGCGCAGACGCGGCACGATCGACGCGAGCCCGCGCGCCAGCGCCTGCAACCAGCGCGGCTGATGATCGGGAATCCGCAGCGCCGGCGCCGACAGCATCGCGGCGCGTACCGTGTCGGGATGCTTCAACAGATAGAGAAACCCGATCAGCCCGCCCATACTGTGGCCGAGCAGCACGCGCGGGACACCCGGCCATTGGCGATGGGCCTGATCCGCGAGCGTGCGCAGGTCGTCCACCATCTCGTCCATCGACAGACAGTGCCCGCGCGGC
The DNA here is from genome assembly GCA_964432595.1 of uncultured Binatia bacterium (SeqCode). GTDB lineage: Bacteria > Desulfobacterota > Binatia > DP-6 > DP-6 > DASYLJ01. The sequence continues at coordinate 68,069 of CAYSOF010000006.1, forward strand.
CCGCCCGAGCGTCCGTGCCCGCGGTGGTCGACGCCCGCGACGGCGAGCCCGCGCGCCGTCAGGTGGTCGACGACGTGCGCGTACCGGCCGAGATGCTCCGCGTAGCCGTGCGACAGCAGTACGACCCCGCGCGGCGGCGTCGCCGGATCGAAGCGGCGCCAGTGGATCGGCACACCGCCCACGCCGGCGAACGTCGCCTCGCTCATGCGGCGCCGGTCGATCGCACGCGGCGGACCGCGTCCTGCCAGCCGCGATACAGGGCCTCGCGCTGCTCGGCCTTCATCTTCGGCGCGAACTTCCGGTCCTTCTTGCGCGCGCGCTCGAGCTCGGCGGGCGTCCGCCAGAACCCCGTCGCGAGGCCGGCCAGCTGCGCCGCGCCCATCGCCGTCGTCTCGACCAGCTTCGGCCGCTCGACGGGCGTGCTCAGCACGTCCGCCTGGAACTGCATCATGAAGTCGTTCGACGACGCGCCGCCGTCCACGCGCAGCGACGTGAGCCCCTGCCCCGCATCGGCGGCCATGGCGTCGACCACGTCGCGCGTCTGGTACGCCAGCGCCTCGAGCGCCGCACGGACGAGGTGCTCCCGCGTCACGCCACGCGTCAGCCCGACGACCGCGCCGCGCGCGTTCGCGTCCCAATACGGCGCGCCGAGCCCGACGAACGCCGGCACGAGGTACACACCGAGCGTCGAGCGCACCGCACGCGCCATCTGCTCCGACTGCTTGGCCGTCGCCAGCACGCCGAGGCCGTCGCGCAGCCACTGGATCGCCGCGCCCGCGATGAACACCGAGCCCTCGAGCGCGTACGCCGGCCGTCCCGACGCGTCGCACGCGACCGTCGTCAGCAGCCCGTGACGCGACTGCACCGGCGTCTGCCCCGTGTTGAGCAGGAGGAAGCAACCCGTCCCGTACGTGTTCTTCGCCATCCCGGGCTCGACGCAGCCCTGCCCGAACAGCGCCGACTGCTGGTCGCCCGCGATGCCCGCCACGGGCACCGGCGCGCCGAGCACGTCGGCCGTCGTCTCGCCGAAGACGCCGCTCGACGGCCGCACCGCCGGCAGGATCGCCTCGGGCACCTCGAGCAGCCGGCAGAGCTCGCCGTCCCAGGCGTGACTGGTGATGTCGTAGAGGAGCGTGCGCGACGCGTTCGTCGGATCGGTGGCGTGGACGGCGCCGCCCGTGAGCTTCCACAGCAGCCAGGAGTCGATCGTGCCGAAGCACAGCTCGCCCCGCGCCGCGCGCTCGCCGGCGCGCTTCACGTTCTGCAGCAGCCAGCGGAGCTTCGTGCCGCTGAAGTACGGGTCGATGACCAGTCCCGTCTTGCGACGGATCAGATCCTCGTAGCCGCGACCCTTGAGCGAATCGCAGTACTCCGCGGTGCGCCGGTCCTGCCAGACGATGGCGCGCGCCACGGGCTTGCCGGTGCGGCGGTCCCAGAGAACGACCGTCTCGCGCTGGTTCGTGATGCCGATCGCGGCGACGTCGCGTCCGCGCACGTTCGCCTTGCGGCATGCCTGGCGCAGGACGCCGAGCGTGACTTTCCAGATCTCCTCGGCGTCGTGCTCGACCCATCCCGGCTTCGGGAAGTGCTGCGTGAACTCCTTGTACGCGCGGCCGACGACCCGGCCGGCGCGATCCATGACGAGCACGGTCGAGCCCGTCGTCCCCTGATCGACCGCAACCACGACCGCCATGCGCGGCTCCTTTCGACGTCAGCGGAAGAGGCCGCGGCGGCGGCGCAGTCCGTCACTCACGAGACCCTGCAGACGTTCGCGGACCTGCTCGCGCAGCGTGCGCAGCACCTTCGCGTCCTTCGCCGCCGACGGCGCGAAGCGCGACGCCACGTCGAGCGGCTCGCCGACGTGCAAGGTCCACTTGACGGGGAGCGGCAGGAGCGTGGGCGTGATCGGCACCGCGGGCAACCCGAGCGGCTTGCCGAGGGCCTCGGCCCGCCACAGCACGGGATGCACCTCCTCGGAGCCGATGACCGCGATGGGCACGATGGGTGCGCCCGTCTCGATCGCCGCCCGCAGCAGCGGCGATCGTCCGAACGTCGCGAGCCGATAGCGCTGCGCGTACGGCTTCGCGACGGCGCCCGGCCCTTCCGGGAAGACGACGGCGAGGTCGTCGTGCTGCAGCACCTGGCGCACGTTGGTCGGCGTCGACGGCATCGCGCCGAGCCCGGCCAGCGCGGAGCCGACGATCGGCACGTCCATCAGCGACGCGTCGATCAGCGGGCGCGCGGCGCGGAGCGTGCCGTCGAGCGCCTCGGCGAGCATGAACGCCTCGTAGGGCAGCAGCGTACCAGCGCGGTTCGCCACCACCAGCACGCGGCCGATGCGCGGCACGCGCTCGAGCCCCACCGCGTCGACGCGCCACCAGTATCGGTAGAACGCCTGGCGCGACAGCTCGGCGATGGGATTCACCGCGCTCTCGCCCATCACCCATCGGCGGACGTCGCCATAGCGCGCGAGGACCTCGTCGGCGGCGTTGCGCAGGATCGTGTCGGCGCCGCTCGCCCGTCCGGCGTCCGCGAGCGCGTCTTCGACCTGCCGCTCCAGCGCGGCCAGCCGCCGGGCCACGTCGCTCGCCGACGAGAGCGGCGCGAACCGCCCGCCGCGACGTCCGGCGCTGAGCGGGATCACCCGCGACGGCGCGTCGCCGGCGGGTCGATCGCTGTCGGGCATGGTGCCCGTGACTAGGGGACGGCCCTGTGGAAGTCAACGCGTTCGGCCGGCATGGTGCGCCGCGGATGACGTCCTGTCCGCACCGTCCGCCGTGCCCGGGTTGTCCGCGCTTCGGCGTGCCCGGTGTGGCGCCCGCGCCGCTCGCCGCGCTGACGGCACTCTGCGCCGACGCCGGCCTGCCCGCGCCGGTCGTCGTCGAGGGCACCGCCGCGGGGCATCGGCATCGCGCGCGCCTGGCCGTGCGTGGCCGCGCCGCCTCGCCGAAGATCGGCATCTTCCAGGAGGAGTCGCATCGCATCGCCGACATCCCCCGCTGCGTCGTCCACCATCCGCTCGTGAACGACGTCGCCGACGCGGTGAAGCAGGCGGTGCGGCGCACCGGGACGCCGCCCTACGCCGAGGGTCCGCATCGCGGCGTGCTGCGCTACGTCCAGGTCGTCGTCGAGCGGCGGAGCGGCACCGCGCAGGTCGTGCTCGTCGGCAACGGCGACGTGCCGGCGCCGCTCGACGCGGTCGCGTCGGAGGTCGCGCGGCTGCTCGGGCCGTCGCTCCACAGCCTGTGGTGGAACGGGCAACCCGAGCGCACGAACACGATCCTCGGCCCGTGCTGGCACCGCTGGCGCGGCCCGGTCACGGTACGCGAGACGATCGGCGGCGCGGACGTGTTCTTTCCGCCGGGCGCGTTCGGGCAGAGCAACCTGCCGCTCGCCGACGCGATCGTCGCGCAGGTGCACGCGTGGGTGCCGGACGGCGCCGTCGTCACCGAGCTGCACGCGGGGTGCGGCGCGCTCGGGCTCGGGCTGCTCCCGCGCGTGACGGCGCTCCGCTGCAACGAGGTCGCGCCGGCGTCGCTCGACGGGCTGGCGCTCGGCATCGCGGCGTCGCCCTTCGGCGAGCGCGCGCGCATCCTCGGCGGCCCGGCGGCGTCGCACCTCGACGCGCTCGCGGACGCCAGCGTCGTCATCGTCGACCCGCCCCGGAAGGGGCTCGACGCAGCGTTGCTGGGCGCGCTGGTCGCCGCACCGCCGTCGCGGCTCGTCGTCGTGAGCTGCGGGATCGACGCGTTCCTGCGCGAGGCCGCCGCGCTGCGCGCGCGGATGGCGTTGCGCGCGCTCGTGCCGTTCGCGCTGTTCCCGTTCACCGAGCACGTCGAGACGGTCGCGCTGTTCACGGCCGACGGCTAACCTCGGCGAACGCGTCGCGCGGTAATACCTATCGACACCGCGATTGTAGAATCGACCGTCCGTTCGACGGGGCGTTCGACCGTCGCAGCGCGTCCCCACCGCTGGCATCGCGGTTGCTTCACCTCGGCGTGGCGAGCGACCAGCAGCGTGGCATGGACCGGGCCGAAGCGTCCAATACGGACGAGAGCCCCAAAGAGCGCATCGACCGCGAGCTCGGCGAGCTGCTCGAAGAGATCCGCGTGGTCCTGCCGGGCGTCGAGATCCTCTTCGGTTTCCTGATCGTCCTGCCGTTCAGCGAAGGGTTCGGCGACCTCGACGGCAGCGAGCGCATCGTCTACCTCGTCTCCCTGCTCTGCGTGAGCGCCGGGCTGGCGCTGCTGATGGCGCCCACGCCGTACCACCGCATCCGCTTCCGCGAGGGCGACAAGCTGGCGCTGCTCGTGATCGCGAACCGGATGGTGCTGTCCGCCGCCGCCCTCGTCGCCGCCGGCATCGCGCTGTCGCTGTACCTCGCGGTCGAGACGGTGGTCGGCTCGACGGTGGCCGCCGTGATCGCGGGCTTCAACGCGCTCTGGTTCGCGTGGTTCTGGTTCGGCCTGCCGCTGCTGCGTCGACAGCAGGACCCGTGACGCGCGCGTGTCATTCGCGGGCTGGCGTGGCAGAACGATGCCATGCCCATCACGCGCGTTTCGTTGCTGGTGCTCGTGGGGATGATGCTCGGCGACGTGGCGCCTGCGGCGGCCCAAGCCACACGAACCTGGGTGTCCGGCAACGGCAACGACGTCAACGACTGTTCGCGCAACGCACCCTGCAAGACGTTCGCCGGCGCGATCAGCAAGACCCAGGCCGGCGGCGAGATCAGCGTGCTCGACCCGGCGGGCTACGGCTCGGTCACCATCACGAAGAGCATGACGATCGACGGCACCGGCACGTACGCGTCGATCCTCGCGTCCGGCACCAACGGGATCGTCGTAAATGCGCCGGACACCGCGCGGGTCACCATCCGCAACGTCAGCATCAACGGCGCGAACGAGGCGGCGGCTCCGGGCTTGAACGGCATCCGGTACATCGCCGGCGGGGAGCTGCACGTCGAACACGTCGTGATCGAGAACTTCGACGCCGTCGGCATCAGCGCCGAGGGCGGCGCGGGAAATCTCCACGTCGCGGACACGGTCATCCGGAACGTTCTGGGCGCCGGCATCCGCACGACGCCCGCCGGCGGCCAGCCGCGCATCACCATCGAGCGGAGCCGTCTCGCGGAGGTGGGGATCGGCGTCCGCGTCGAGGGGCCGCAGGTCGCCGTCGTGCACGACACCAGCGTGACCGATTCGACCGGACCGGGATTCTGGGCCGAGAATGCGGCCGAGCTGCACCTGGACGACGTGGTCGTCGCGCACACCACCGTCGCCGTCCAGGCGAGCAACGGCGCGGTCGTCAGCACGGCGGGCCTCACGGCGGTCGGCAACGCGACGAGTGCCTTCCTCGCCGAGACCGGCGGGACGATCACCCCCTTCACCGGCGAGCTGATCGCGGGCAACCCACCGGGCGGCATCGCCTGCGAGATCGACGGCACGTCGCCGAGCGTGGCCTGCCTCGGCGGCGAGCTCACGTGCCCGACGCCGGTCTGTCCCGCCCCCTCGTGCCCCGCGCCGGTCGTCGAGGCGTCGCTCGGCAACTGCAAGAAGTGCAAGACCAAGGGCACGAAGATGGTCTGCACCGGCTGCGGCATCGACGTCGCCGCGCAGTAGCGGTGGCGACATGCGTCCACGTCGGCTAGATCGGCCGGCGCGTGACGAAACCCACGGCCGTGGGCAGCGGCGTCGCCGTCGCTGCGACCGCGTGTCTCGCCCTCGCGGCGACGACGAGCGGCATCTCCCGTCTCTGGTGGACCTGGACGACGATCGCGTGCGTGATCGCCGCGACGGCGTACCTGCGCAATCGTCCCGCCTGGCTCGGCAAGCGCGACGGCCGCTGGTCGTGGCGCACGCTGCCGGCGCTGCCGTATCTCGCGGCGTTCCGCATCGCGTGCCTGCTGATGCGGTGGTGGCGCGGGGGCGATGCGCCCACCGAGGTCGCGCCCGGCCTGTGGGTCGGCGGGCGGATCGCGGGTCCGTTGCCGACCGGGGTCACGCACGTGGTCGACCTCGTCGCGGAGTACCCCGAGGCACGCGCCGTCCGCACGCTGCCCGGCTATCGCGCCCTGCCCACGCTGGACGGCGGATTTCCGCCGCACCTGGACCAGCTCCTCGTGCTGGTCGACGAGCTCGCGACGGCGCGTGGCGGCGTGCTCGTCCACTGCGACTCGGGCCGCGGGCGCGCGCCGACGCTGGCCGCCGCCCTGCTGATCGCGCGCGGGGACGCGCACGACGTCGACGCCGCGATCGACCGCGTACGCCGCGCGCGACCCGTCGCGCATCCGACGCGCTCGGACCGGACCTTCCTCACGACCGCCCTGCCCGGCCTGCGTGCGATCGCGCGGCCGCCGGCGCGGTCCGCCGTCGCCGCCGTGCCCGCCGGACGTCTGGCGCCCGGCACGCCGTCCGCGTTAGGACACGAGTGGATCACGCGGCATGGGTAGGACCCGGACGCTCCTGCTGATCGTGTACGCGCTCGCCGTCCCGGTCGGCGTCGGCGCCTTCACCTTCGTCTATGCGAAGGGCTTCTCGTACCTCTCGACCGATCCGAAGGCCTGCATCAACTGCCACGTGATGAACGAGCAGTACGACGCCTGGATGAAGAGCGGCCACCGGCACACCGCCACGTGCGTCGAGTGCCACCTGCCGCACGCCGGGCTCGCCAAGTGGGTCGCCAAGGCCGACCACGGCTTCCGGCACTCGGCGGCGTTCACGCTGCAGAACTTCAAGGAGCCCATCGAGATCACGCCGCACGACCGCGTGCTCGTGCAGGAGAACTGCGTGCGCTGTCACGACGGGCTCGTGCAGGCGATGCATCCGTCCGGCGACGTGACCGACGTCGACTGCCTGCACTGCCACACGGGCGCGGGGCACACCGCGCGATGAGGAGACGAGGATGAGCGGACGCTCGTGGGGTGCGATCCTGCTCGGTTTCGCCGGGATCGCCGGCGTCACCGTGCTGCTGCTCGCGTTGCTGACGAACATCTTCGAGCGCAAGCAGGAGGCGCGGCAGCCGTTCGTCCGCGTCGCCGAGGTGACGGAGGCGACCGACGACCCGGCGGTGTGGGGACGCAACTGGCCGTTCCAATACGACAGCTACCTGCGCACCGCGGAGCCCACGCGGACGACGTACGGCGGCCGCGGCGCCGGCGCCAGCGACGGCCTCGCCGAGCAGAAGCTCGACAAGTATCCCTGGCTGCGGCGCATCTTCGCCGGCTACGCGTTCGAGATCGACTACCGCGACCGCCGCGGGCACGCGTACGCGCTGTCCGATCAGGACGCCACCCGCCGCGTGACCGAGCGCGCGCAGTACGGCGCGTGCCTGCAGTGCCACGCGTCGATCCTGCCGCTCTACCGCGCCGTCGGGAACGGCGACGTCCAGCGCGGCTTCGAGGCCGTCTGCGCGATGCCGTGGAAGGAGGCGCGCGCACGCACCGGCGCCGACGGCCAGCCGCTCGTGCAGCATCCCGTCGCGTGCCTCGACTGCCACGACCCCGAGACGCTCGCGCTGCGCGTCACCCGGCCCGGCTTCCTCGCCGGCATCAAGGCGCTGAAGGCGTCGCAGGGCGTCGCCGACTTCGACCCGAACCGCGACGCGTCCCGCCAGGAGATGCGCTCGTACGTCTGCGGGCAGTGTCACGTCGAGTACTATTTCCGGGGCGCCGGCAAGACCGTCACCTATCCCTGGGCGAACGGGCTCGAGGTGCAGCAGATCGAGGCCTACTACGACGCCGAGGGCTTCAGCGACTGGACGCACGCGGAGACGGGGGCGACGGTGCTGAAGGCGCAGCACCCGGAGTTCGAGGTGTGGAACCAGGGCGTGCACGCGCGGGCGGGCACGGCGTGCGCCGACTGCCACATGCCGTACCAGCGCGTCGGCGCGATGAAGGTGAGCGATCACTGGGTGCGGAGCCCGCTGCTCAACGTCTCGCGCGCGTGCCAGCCGTGCCACCCGGTCGAGGAGAGTGAGCTGCTGGATCGCGTCGCGCGCATCCAGAGCCGCCACCACGACCTCCTCGAGCGTGCCGCCGAGGCGAACGTCGCGATGATCGACGCCATCGTCGCGGCGAAGCAGGCGGGCGCCACCGACGAGCAACTCGCCGACGCGCGCGCGCTGCACCGCAAGGCACAGTGGCGGCTCGACTTCGTCGCGGCGGAGAACTCGATGGGCTTCCACGCGCCGCAGGAGCTGGCGCGCATCCTCGCCGAGTCGATCGACTACGCGCGGCAGGGCCAGCTGGCGGCACCGCGCTGACGAAAATGCTCGGGGGTGATTGCGCGTTTCGCGGGACGGGCGCATGAGCAGACTGCATCCGGAGGTGCGACATGGGCCTTCTCGACGACATCCTCGGACAGGTCGCCGGCGCGCCCGCTCGGCGCGACGAGCCCCAGCAGGGCGCATCCGGCATCGGCCCCATCGTGACGGCGTTGCTGCCCGTCGTGGTGGCGATGCTCTCCGATCGCGGCCGGACGCAGGACCGCCAGCAGGCCGGCGGGCTCGGCGCCCTCCTGGGTACGCTGCTCGGCAGCGAGGGCTCCACGGCACGTGCGGGCGGCGGGCTCGGTACGCTGCTCGAGCAGCTCCAGCGCGCCGGCTTCGGCGACCAGGCTCGCTCGTGGGTCGGCACCGGCCAGAACCAGCCCATTCCACCCGACGCCTTCGCACGCATCTTCGGCGACGGCGGCCTCGCGGAGATCGCGCGCAGCGCGGGATTGAGCCCGCAGGACACGGCGCGCGGCCTGTCGCAGCTGATGCCCGAGGTCGTCGACCGCATGACCCCGAACGGCGAGGTGCCCGACGACGCCGCGCTCGCGGCCAACGTCGGCGCGCTCGCGCGCCGTCTCGGGCTCGCCTGAACCGGAAGAGGAGAACGACGCATGGGGCTCATCGATTTCATCCGCTCCGCCGGCGAGAAGCTGTTCGGCGCCGACGAGGCAGCGGCCGCGCCGACCAAGGACGAGGCGGTGCTGACGAAGCGCGCGACGTCGCTCGAGGAGCACGTGCGCGCGCTGGGCCTGCCCGTCGACGGCCTCAAGGTGAAGGTGGCCGACGACGTCGCCTACGTGAAGGGCACCGTCGCCACGCAGGACGTGCGTGAGAAGGTGATCCTCGCCGTCGGCAACGTGCAGGGCATCGCGCGCGTCGAGGACCGGCTCGACGTCACGACGCCGCAGCCCGAGGCGCGCTGGTACACCGTCGTGAAGGGCGACACGCTCTCGAAGATCGCGAAGCAGCACTACGGCGACGCGAACAAGTACCCGCAGATCTTCGAGGCGAACAAGCCGATGCTGAAGCATCCCGACAAGATCTATCCGGGCCAGGTGCTGCGCGTGCCCTGAGCCCACGAGGAGGTTCCCATGGCCGGGTTCGTCGCCACCACGACGACCGTCCTCGTCGCCCTGCTCGCGACATCCCCCGTCTTCGCCGACGACCGCTCGGCGCAGGACCTGCGTGCAACGACGGATTGCGACGACACCGGCGCGCACCAGCCGACGGCACGCCTGGCGTGGCATCCCGCGCAGGCCGGCGGCGAGCAGAAGGTCGAGGTCACCACGGCGCGCGACGGATTCGACGTCGGCAAGCTCGAGGCGTCGCAGCCGCTACCCGCCGACGCGGCCACGCTCGCGTGGACGGCGCTGCGCGGGCGCTCGAGCCATTACTGGCGCGTCGTCACGCGGCACGGCGACGACTGGGTGGCGAGCGACACCGCACGCTTCACGCCGCCGCGCTGCGGGGAGCGCCTGGTGATGCCGCCGATCCTGCCGCCGTCCGGCAGTGCGCGCAGCGGGACGGAGTCGGCCGTCCCGCCGTCGCAGCACTGGTGACCGTCAGGGCTGAATCGCGAGGTCGCGGTGGCGGCGCCAGAACGTCGCCACCATCGCCAGCGCCGCCAGCATGTTGCCGGCGACGATCGCCGGCCACGCGAGCGCCTGCAGCACGGGCTCGGCGAAGAGCATGCATGCGTACAGGAAGCCGACCTCGAAGACGAAGAACAGCAGCAGGATGCCGAAGCCCAGGTGCGAGTCGTTCTCGGCGAGCATCACGAGGCGGCCCGCCGCCATGCCGACGAGCAGGAACACCAGCATGTGGACGAACGTGAAGCCCATCACGATCTCGAGCGACGGCTCGAGCGCCGCCGGGTTCTCGAGCCCGGCGCCGCCGCGGAAGATCGCGGTGCCGAGAACGGTGGGCGTGTAGAGCGGCCGCCCCCACATCCAGTCGAGCACGAAGAACCAGAGGGCGATGGTCGCCGCACCGACGAGCCCCGCCCGGATCCCCTCCGCGTAGGCGCGGGCGACGTCTGCGTCCCGGCTCGGCATGGGCGCCGTGTCGAGCGCACCGATCTGCGTGGCCATGGGTCGACTCCTTTCGGGCGCCGTCCTGACGGCGCCGTTCACGGGCCGTTGTCCGACCCCTACGCCCGCCACCGCGGCGCCGTCAACGTGGAAATGCGCCGCCGTTGAACGCACGCCCGGCGCATGTCACGAACGGCGCCGGGAGGTGGCGCATGCCGGGGATGATCATGTGGACGATGCTGGGGATGGTGGCCGCGCTCGTCGCGCCGGCGCTCGCGGGATCGGCGAAGGGCACCGTCGCCTACAAGGGCACCACGGCGACGATCACCCACGCGTACCTGGTGAGCGGCCCCGACGCGGTGGACCCCGGGAAGACGATCCGGCGCATCGTCCTCGTCGCCGGCGATCTCGAGCCGAAGCTCGCGGCCTGCAAGGCCATGAGCTGCACCGACGGCGAGGTCACCGAGGGCATGACGCTCGATCTCGACGGCGGCCCGCGCGTGAACTACTGGGTGGCGCTGAAGGGCCAGCTGGTCCAGTACTCGGGCACCGCCGATCCGGCGACTTTGAAGACCACCACCGACGAGCCGGGTCGGATGGCCGGCACCTTCGTCGTCGACGCCACCGGCAGCGGCGGGCCGAAGGTCGACGTCCAGTTCGACGCCCCGCTGCTGAAGACCTTCACCGCCGCGCGCTGAAGCGGCGCCGCGGGGGCGTTCTGTGGTAGGGCGCCCGTGGCCGTGTTTTCCCTCCGCATCGTAGCGCTGGTGTGCTGGCTCGTCGTCGGCGGCGCGGTCGCGGCGCCTGCGAACGCGGGCGGCTGCCCGACCAAGCCCGTCCGGCTCACGGAGGCCGCCATCGCGCTCGACGACACGGGCGAGCCGCTCGCGCCCGACGCGGCCGTGACGCCCGTCAGCCTGCCCGACGCCTGGCGCGCGCGGCGGCCCGAGGCGGGCGGTCTCGCGTGGTATCGCTTCACGCTGGAGACGACGGGGGGCGACGAGCAGCGCTGCGCGATCTACCTGCCCGACGTCAACATGAACGCCGCCGTCTGGATCGACGGCGAATGGGTCGGCGAGGGCGGCTCGATGACGGAGCCCGTCGCGCACAACTTCAACCGGCCGCTCTACTTCCAGTTCCCGGGCGCGCTGCTCGACACGCAGCCGGCGCGCGTCGACGTCTTGCTCTACGCCTACGCCCACCACTTCGGCCGCCTCGGCCCCATCTGGATCGGACCGCACGAGGCGCTCGTCGGGCGCTACCAGCGCGACTACTTCCGCCAGGTGACGCTCGCCGAGATCGGCACGGTCGCGGCGGCGGTCACCGCCGTCGGCATCGGGCTCATCTGGGCGAGCACGGGCTGGGCGGCGCTCTACGGCTTCTTCTTCGCGTCGACCACGGCGTGGGCGGTGAACAGTCTCAACTACTGGGTGCGCGACATCCCGTTCTCGCACTGGACGTGGGACCGCCTCGTCAACGGCGCGCTCGACCAGTTCGCCGTCTTCCTGGCGCTGTTCTTCCATCGCCTGCTCGGCGTACGGCGCCCGCGCCTCGAGCGGCTCCTGATCGGCTTCGGGACCGTGGCGGCGCTCGCCGCGATCGTCACGCCGCGGCCGTGGTTCGCCGGGACGATGATGCTGACGCACGTCGCGATCACGACGATCGGCGCCTACGTGACGGCCCTGTCGTGGATTCATCGCCGCGCGCTCACGACGCTCGAGGCCCGCGTGTACCTCGGCGCGTGGCTCGCGCAGCTGATCTTCAGCACGCACGATCTCGGGATCCAGCTCGGGCTCTGGCGCGGCGTCGGCTACACCCTGCCCTACACCGTGTCGTGCATGATGCTCGCGTTCGGCACGACGCTCGGCCTGCGGTACGTCCGCGCGCTGCGCGAAGCCCTGGCGCTCAACGAGAAGCTCGAGGAGCGCGTGCGCGAGCGCGAGGCCGAGCTGTCGCGGCAGTTCGATCGCAGCCGCGACCTCGAGCGGCGCGACATCCTGAGCCGGGAGCGGCAGCGGCTGATGCGCGAGATGCACGACGGGCTCGGCGGCCACCTCGTCTCGTCGCTCGCGCTGGTCGAGTCGACCGACGACGCTGACCCCGAGATCGTCGCCGCGCTCCGCGACGGCCTCGACGAGCTGCGGCTGGTGATCATGTCGCTCGACGCCGGGTTCACGGCCGTGCCGGCGCTGCTGGCGTCCCTGCGCGAGCGTCTCGAGCCGACGCTCGAGCGGCGCGGCATCCGCTTCAAGTGGCGCGTCGGCGACGCGCCCACGCCGAGCCGCTTCGGCCCGGAGCAGATGCTGAGCCTGCTCCGCATCGTGCAGGAGGCGATCACGAACGCCGTCAAGCACACGACGGCGTCGACGATCGAGGTGACCACCGAGGTCGACGGCGACACGCTGACGATCACCGTCCGCGACGACGGCGGCGGCTTCGCGGAGATCGTCCGCCGCGGCCGCGGTCTCGACAACATGACCCACCGCGCGACGGAGCTCGGCGGCACGCTCCGCATCCTCTCCGAGGGCGGCGGCACCCTGATCGCGCTGACGCTGCCGCTCGACTAGTGTCCCGAGCCGGAAGTTCGTTGCCAAAGATCGGGTGGGATCGCGGTGCCCGGCAAGGCGCGACGACGAGTCATAGTGGAGCCTATGCCGAGGAGGAGCAACGCAGCCGGGCGCCGTGAGACCGCCCGAGATTTGGTGACGAACTTCCGGCTCGGGACACTAGCTCTTCAGGTCGATCAGGCCCAGGTTGACGGCCTCGTAGATCGCCTCGCTGCGGGACGACACCTCGAGCTTGCGGTAGATGTGCTGCACGTGGGTCGTCACCGTGCGGTCGGCGATCTTGAGCAGCTCGGCCACCTCGGGCACGCGGAAGCCCTTGGCGATCAGCGACAGGATCTCGTGCTCGCGGGCGCTGAGCGGCGGCACCGGCACCTCCGGCTGACGCGGCGCCTCCTGCTGGACCGTCTGCAGCAGGTAGCGCGCGATGGCCGGGCTGATCGGCGACCCGCCGGCCAGCAGCTCGAGGACGGCGTTGCCGATGTATTGCGCCGAGCCGTCCTTCAGCAGGTACCCCTGCGCGCCGGCCCGGATGGCGCGCATGACGTGCTGCTCGTCGGCGAAGACCGTGATCGCCATCGCCCGCGTGTTCGGCGCCGTGCGGCGCGCCTCGCGGATCAGCTCGACACCGTCGCCGTCGGGCAGCCCGATGTCGACCAGCATGAGGTCGACCTGCTGGGCCAGGATCGGCCGCGCCTCGCGGATGGACCCCACGGCGGCGACCACCCGTAGGTCCGCGGCCCGCGTCACCGCGCGCTCGAGGCGCTGCCGGGTCCGCGGCTCGTCTTCGACGATCAGTACGGTGTGCGCCATGCCGGGCTCCCGGCTCGTATACGACAAACGGGGCGCCGCCGCCCATCGGATGATTTGACGAGGCCGGCCCCCGCCCGCAGGCCGGCGAGCATTAAAAACTCTTGCACGAACACCCTGCCCGGACTTATGAGCGCTGCAGAAATCTTCTCGACGGAGGCCCGACTGCATGAAGCCCACGCTCGTGACCGGTGCCAATGGCCATGTCGGCAACAACGTCTGCCGCCTGCTCGTCGAACGGGGGGAGCCCGTCCGTGCGATGATCCGCGCGTCGGCCGACCCGACCCCGCTCCAGGGGCTCGGGGTCGACATCGTCCATGGCGACATCCTGGACGCGCAGGCGGTCAACGCCGCCGCCGAGGGATGCGGCCGCATCTACCACACGGCCGCCGGCTTCCTGATGTGGGCCAAGGACGTCGAGCGCGACATCATCCGCCCGAGCGTCGACGGGACGCGGAACGTCATGAAGGCGGCCGCCAAGGCCGGCGTCGAGAAGGTGCTCTACGTCAGCACGAGCGGCACCATCGGCTTCTCGCCGAGCCCGGACCGCATCCTCACCGAGGACGACCACAACACGAACCCGCACACGCCCTACTTCATCGGCAAGATCGCCGCCGAGAAGGAAGCCTTCGCCATCGGCGCGCGCGAGCACATCCCGGTGACGGCCGTGAACCCGGGCTTCATCCTGGGGCCGCGCTTCTGGAAGATCAGCGAGTCGACGCGCCAGGTCGTCGACTTCCTGAACAACGGGCTGCCGGTCTACTTCGACGGCGGCTTCGGTACCGTCGACGTCGAGGACGTCGCGCGCGGCGCGCTGCTCGGCATGGAGAAGGGCCGTGACGGCGAGCGCTACTGCGTCTCGGGCGAGAACGTCACGATCAAGGGCCTGCTCGACGTCGTCGCGGAGCTGGCCGGGATCAGCCCGCCCGCGTGGAAGGCGCCGACGCAGGTCATGTACGGGTTGGCCACGGTGCTCGAGCTGGCCGGCTGGGCGACGGGCACCCGGCCGATGATCGATCGCGCGCAGGTCGAGGAGTTCGCCGGCACCTACGCGTACTACGACAGCAGCAAGGCGCAGCGGGAGCTCGGCTGGAGCTTCCGCAACGCTCGTGAGACGGCGCGCCGCACGGTGGCCTGGGCCATCGACCGCGGCTTCGTCGGCGAGAAGCGGCGCGCGGCCCTGACACCACACTCGTCGTTGCAGGGCGCGTACTGAGGGGCCCGGATGCAGCGGGTCGTGCACGCAGCCCCGCACGATCCGCTGCAGCGAGGGCCTACCGGCGCGGCACGCTGGCGCCGCGCGGCCAGGCCGCGGGGAACTGCGGCAGGTCGTCGGTGATCTCGTCCCACGGCGCACGCGAGTCGACGTAGGTGTGGCACTGCGGGCGGATGCCCGGGTCGCCGTCGAGGCTGCCCATGCGGATCGACACCTGGTCGCCGTCCGGCCAGTCGCCGCCGAAGAGGCTCGAGCCGCAGGTGGCGCAGAACGCCTTCACTGCGCCCTGCCCCTTGCCGTAGACACGGATCAGATCCGCGCCGCGCAGCAGGCGGAAGCGGTCTTTCGGCACCCGCGCCTGCGTGCACACGGCGGCGCCGGAGTGCTTCCGGCAGCGCGAGCAGTGGCAATGGTTGGCGCGCAGGAACGGCGGCTCGACCTCGTAGCGCACGCCCTCGCACAGGCATCCCCCGGTCACGACGTCGCCCATGCGTTGCGGCTTTACACCATCGCGCGGGCTCTGGTAGCCGCAGCCATGTCTCCTGTCCGGATCGTCGCGCTCGTCATTCTGCTCGCCACGCAAGCCCTCGCCGCACCGCCACCCGTCGACCCCGGCTACGACGCCTGGGGCGGCTGGCAGGGCATCACGACCACCGCGACCGGCCGCTTCCGCACGGAGCGCATCGACGGCGTCTGGTGGCTCGTCACGCCCGACGGCCATCCGTTCTACTCGATGGGCGTCACCGGCGTCCGGCCCGAGGGCGACTTCGCGCCGTCGCTCGGCACGTCGCCCTACCACGACAACGTCCTCGCCCGGTACGGCACCGAGGGGGCCTGGGCCGACGTCGCCGCCGACCGCCTCGCCGACCTGCACGTCAACACGCTCGGCGGCTGGAGCAGGACGTCGCTCTTCCCGCAGCGCATCGCCTACACCGAGGTGCTGAATTTCGCGACGCGTGCGCCGATCGTCGCCGCGGCGACGCCCGGCCTCTCCGGCTTCCAGGTGCGCGACTGGTACGACCCGTCGTTCGACACCGGCGCCGACGCCGAGGCCGCGCTGGCCGCACCGTGCGCCGCCGATCCCTGGTGCATCGGCGTCTTCACCGACAACGAAATGGGCTGGGGCCCCGGCATCGCGCAGAACCTGCCGACGCTCGACACGTACCTGCTGATGCCCGCCGGCGCGCCGGGCAAGGTCGCGGTGCAGGCGTTCTTCACGACGCGCTACGCCGACGTCGCCGCCTTCAACGCCGCCTGGGGCCAGTCGTTCGCGAGCTTCGACGATCTCCAGACCGTGACGTCGCTCACGGCGAACTTCCGCACCGATCCGCCGGCGCGGCAGGCCGATCGCCAGGAGTTCCAGAACCAGACGGCCACCCGCTACTTCTTCGTCGTGAACCACGCGCTGCGCGCGGTCGGCCCGGACATGCTGATCCTCGGCGCGCGCTTCCTCGCGTACTCGACGTCGGCGGGCGTGGCGCAGGCGGCGGCGCCCTGGGTCGACGTGCTCAGCATCAACTACTACGAGCTCGACGCGCCCTTTTTCGCGCTCGGTCCGGCGAGCAGCACACCCCACGGGAACATGGGCTGGAGCCATGCGGTGTTCTCTGCGGTCGCCAACCCAACGGCTACGGCGAGAAGAGAGGCGGCTGCGTACGCTAGCCGGACGGTCCGCATGCCTCAGGCTTGTACCCGTCAGCGCTCGGATTCAAACGAGTCGCGACTCGACTCGACCATTTGATGACTTTCTCACGATGAGGCTTGACAGGTTTTCACGGTGCCTCTGGCCATCGTCGTGCGTCGCTTCCAATCATTGCCCGGAACGCCGCGCGGTGACCGTGGAGCCACGTGCCGTGCTCATCCCTCGCCGCGCGTCGGCCCGTTGCCGTCCTGCGTGCGTGCGCACGCGCAGCAACGCCGGAAAACCGCATGGTACAAGGGCTCCATGAACACCCCCGAGGTCGATCGGCTCGCCGACGAGATCGCCGAGCTGTCCGCGCACATCGACGCCGCCACCCATCGCTTCTTGACGCTGATCGCGCGCTTCGACGAGATCGACGGCTGGGGCGAGCACGGCGCACGCACGTGCGCACACTGGCTGTCGTGGCGCGTCGGCCTCGAGCTCGGCGCCGCGCGCGAGCACGTGCGGGTCGCGCGGGCGCTGCGCGCGCTGCCGCAGATCGACGACGCGCTCCGCCACGGGCGTGTGAGCTACTCGAAGGTCCGCGCGCTCACGCGCGTCGCGCTGCCGGAGAACGAAGGCCACCTGCTCGAGATGGCGCGCGCGTCGACGGCGTCGCAGCTCGAGCGGATATGCCGCGGCTATCGGCTCGCCGTCCGCAACGCGACGCCCGTGACGTGGGCCGACGAAGACGAGGAGCGCTGGGTCCACGAGCGGCTGACTGACACCGGCCACGTGCGCTTCACCATCCAGCTCCATCCCGAGGAGGCGGCGGTGCTCCGGCGAGCCATCGAGGCGGCGACGTTCGAGCGACACGTTTCCGCGGGAACGCGGCAGGCGCCCATGCGGCGGGCCGATGCGCTCGTCGCCGTTGCCGAGCGTTTCCTCACGACGACCGAGCAGCGCGACGCCGGACCGCCGGTGGAGATCGTCGTGCACGTGGACGCGGGGAACGACCCCGATGCCGAGATCGGCGCGACGCTCGACGACGGCACCGCGGTGTCCCGGACGACGACCGACCGGCTCACGTGCGATGCCGCCGTGGTCGAGGTGCGAGAGAACGGCGACGGCACGATCCAGGACATGGGGCGCCGACGCCGCACCATTCCGACGCTCCTACGGCGCGCGTTGCACCTTCGTGACCGCGGCTGCCGATTCCCGGGGTGCACCAACCGCTACGTGGACGGACATCACGTCGTGCCGTGGTCGCGGGGCGGCCCGACGACGCTCGCGAACCTGGTGTCGCTCTGCCGCCGACACCACACGTTCGTCCACGACCGCGACGTCCGGATCGCGCCCGAGGCCGACGGCTTCCGCTTCCTGAACGCGAAGGCTGTCGTCATCGAGCCGAGCGCGACGCCGCCGTCCCTCGGCCCGTCCCCGATCGATGCGTTGCTCGCACGCATCCGCAGCGGCGGCATCGTGATCGACGCGTCCACGAACGCATCCGAATGGGACGGCAAGCCCGCCGACTACGATCACGCCAATTTCGTGCTGATGGCACGCCACCAGCAGGAGGGATGGCCGAGCCCGACGTGAGGCGCGCCCGGCACCGCCGGCGCCTACGGCAGCTTCGCTCGCAGGCGGGCGACCGCGGCGTCGTCGCAGAGGATGCCCGTCGGACCGCGCACCTTCGACGTCGGGCTGCGGAGCGACTTCAAGAACTGGTAGATGTCGTACTTCTCCGCCTGCGTGAGCCCGAGCGGCGTCGAGAAGACCGGATCGTGGTTCGGATCGACCGCGGAGCCGGCGTCGAGATGGTTCAGGACGTCGAGGATCGTGCCCGCCTCGCCGTCGTGGAAGTACGGGCTCGTCATCGTCACCTGGCGCAACGTCGGCGTGAGGAACTTCCCGCCGTCCTCGGGCAGGCCGGTGACCTTGGCGCGGCCCTCGTCGGCGCGGACGCCGTGCTCGTCGGGCGGCGACGTGCTGACGTTGTGGAACTGCTGGTCGCTGAAGTTCGGCCCGTTGTGGCACGCGATGCAGCGGCCCTTGCCGGTGAACAGCGCGACGCCGCGGACGGCGGCGTCGGACAGCGGTCCGCGGCCGGCGTTCCAGCGGTCGAACGGCGACGTCCGCGTGACGAGCTGGCGCGCGAACACCGCGAGCGCCTTGCCCGCGAGATCGAAGACCTCTTCGTCCGGGATGGCCGTGATGTCGACGTCGAACGCGCGACGGAAGCGCTGCACGTAGCCCGGCCGGCCGCGCAGGATCGCGGCCAGCGCGGCGGCCGCCAGCGGGCGCGTCGTGCCGAGGCGCTGGTTCTCCTCGATCCACGGCTCCGTGAACGCATGGCCGAGGTCGGTGTGGCTGCCGTTCCGGAAGAAGAACTCCCGGTGGACGATGTTGAGTAGCGAGTCGGTGTTGACCGCGAGCGTGAAGAACTCGCCGCCCTGGCTCGTGTCGGGGCGGGGCTTCACCAGGTTGTCCTGCCAGGCCGTGTTGTGGACGTGGCAGTTCGCACAGCTGGTGACGCCGGACGTGGACAGCCGCTGGTCGAAGAACAGCTCGGCGCCGAGGTTGCGGCGGGCGGGCGTCGGCCGGTTGTCCGGATCGCTCGGCGCGGCCGGCAACGGCGGCAGCTCGGGATAGCGCAGCGATCCGGCGGCGGCGACGCCGGTCAGGAGCAGGAGGAGGGCGACGGCGCGTACCAGCATGATCAGAACAGGATGAAGTGACGGTTGGTGAGCGTGACCGTCGTGTCCTCGCAGCCGACCGCGAAACGGACCGAGACGCCGGTGGGCTCGCAGGTGGTGTTGTCGAATGCGGCGATGTCGCCGCGCTGGGGGCCGGGGCCCGCGCCGCCGCCCGGGACCGAGTCGACGAAGAGCACGAGCTCGTACTCGCCGGGCGCGAACGACGCCGTCGTGGTGATCGACGCCTGCGCGCCGTTCATGGCGCCGATGTTGATGCTGCCGGGAACGACCTCTTCGAAGAATCCCTGCAGCACCTCGCCCTTCGGCAACGCCAGGAAGACGATCTGCTTGCCGTCGAGATCGGCCACCGGCATGCGGAACGGCCCGGTCTGCGTCAGCACCTCGACCGTGCCGTCCACGACCTCGAGGTCGATGCGCACGGTGACGCGATACTTCGCGTCGAGCGGCTGGCAGCGCGGGGCGCGCACGTGACGGCACCCGCAGATCGCGTCGGCGGACGGAACGCCGGCGATCGCCGGCAGGAGGAGCGACAGGCAGAGGAGGCCGCGGAACGTCACGCGGGAGGAGGGTTACCAGCGCGGGATGCAAAACGTCAACGCCAGAGTGCTCAGGACGCAATGATTGTGCTACCCCGTCCCGATGCGACGGATCGCGCCCCTGCTCCTCCCGCTCCTTTTGGCCGGCTGCGGCACCTTGATGGGCAAGGCCACGCTCGACGAGAAGCCCATGGCCGGACCCACGACGCCGCCACCGCGCATCTGGGTCGGCGACTTCCCCGCGTCCGCAGGGGCGGTGAAGCGTCCCGGCGGCATCATCGGCGCGGCGGAGGAGATCGCGGCGGAGCGCCCGCACCTGATCGGCGGCGGCGGCATCCTCGGCGGCGAGGGACCGCTGCAGCGCCGCACCGACGCCGACCGGCCCACCGCCGCCGGCGTCAGCGACGAGCTCGCGACCGCCATCGTGTCCGGGCTGCAGGCGCAGAACCTCGGCGTGCCGGTCGAGCGTGTGCCGCCCGGCGAGACGCCCACCAGCGGCTGGCTCGTCCACGGCCAGCTGCTCGACGTCGATCCCGGCAACCGCGCCGAGCGCGCCGTCGTCGGCTTCGGCGCCGGCGAGGCCAGCACGGAGATCGAGGTCGACGTCGACAAGCTCGAGCAGGGAGCCGCGACGCGGGTCATCCAGATGGGCGGCGCGTCGGACAGCGGCAAGATGCCGGGCGCGGTCGTCACGATGAACCCGTACGTCGCCGCCGCGAAGTTCGTCCTCGGCCGGCAGGCGACGTCGCGCGACGTGCAGAAGCTCGGCGAGGCCGTCGCGAAGGAGATCGCCGACCAGGCGCGCGCCGCGAAAGCACGATGACGTGACCCCCTGGGCGGCCTACACCGACGCCATGCTCGGCACGCCCGAGCTGACGCCCGTCGACGTGGCCGCGGCGGCGGGCGTCGAGCTCGCCACCGCGCGCCGCCTCTGGCGCGCGCTCGGGTTCTCGCCGGTGCCGGACGACCAGCCGTTCTTCACGCGCGCCGACGTCGAGATGCTGCGTACCGTTCAGCAGCTCGAGACGCAGGGCGCGGCCGACGCGACGCTCGTGCTGCAGCTCGCGCGCACCACCGGGCAGTCCCTCGCACGCCTCGCCGAGGCACAGGTAGCCGCCGCTGCCGATCGCGTCGCCCAGCTGGGCGCGACGACGGACGCCTTGTGGCCGGTCACGCAGGCACTGGTGCCGACGTTCGAGCGCTTCCTGGTCCACGTCTGGCGCCGCCACCTGCTCGCGTCGATGCTGCGCGAGTCCGCGGCCACCACCGCGGCGGCCGACACCGGACGTCCGCTGGTCGTCGGCTTCGCCGATCTCGTCGGGTTCACGGCGCTCAGCCAGCAGCTCGACGAGCGCGAGCTGGCCGCGCTCATCGACCGCTTCGAGGCGCTCGTCTTCGAGCACGTGCCCGAGCACCACGGCCGGGTCATCAAGATGATCGGGGACGAGGTGATGTTCGCCACCGATCAGCCGGCCGAGGCGGCCGAGATCGCGTTGTCGCTCGTCGACGCGCATCGCGCCGAGGCGTCGCTGCCCGATCTGCGCGTCGGCCTGGCGATGGGGCCGACGCTGGCGTGGGAAGGCGACCTGCTGGGCCAGACGGTCAACCGGGCCAGCCGCGTCGTCGGCGTCGCGCGCGCCGCCACGGTGCTGGCGTCGTCGGAGGTGGGCGACGCGCTCCACGGCCACGACGGGTTCACCGTCCGCGAGCTGCGCGCCATCAAGCTGCGGGGGATCGGCCGCGTGCGGCTGTCCGTCCTCCGCCGAGCACACGGACAGGAACGATGACGACGCTACCCAAGACCAGCCGCGCGCTCGTGCAGACGGGGCCCCGCGCCCTCGAGCTGCGCGAGCTGCCGATCCCGGACGTCGACGACGACTCCGCGCTGCTGCGGGTCGAGGCGTGCGGGATCTGCGGCAGCGACGCCGAGCAGTACACGGGCACCATCCCGATGGTGTTCCCGCTCGTGCCCGGGCACGAGCCGCTCGGCGTGATCGCGGCCATCGGCGACCGCGCGGCCAAGCGCTGGGGCGTCGACGTCGGCGACCGCGTCGCCGTGGAGGCGCTGATCCCGTGCGGGCATTGCCGCGCGTGCCGCGAGGGCCGCTACCAGACGTGCCGCGGGCGCGGCCACATGTTCGGGCACGGCTACGTGCCGCTGCGCCAGCCGCCCGGCCTGTGGGGCGCCTTTGCCGAGTACATGTGGCTCGACCCGCAGTCGATCGTGCACCGCGTCCGCGCCGACGTCCCGGCGAGCATCGCGGCGCTCTTCAACCCGCTCGGCGCCGGCTTCCGCTGGGCCGTCGAGATCCCGAAGACCGGTCCGGGCGACGTCGTGCTGATCCTCGGCCCCGGGCAGCGCGGGATCACGAGTGTCATCGCCGCGCGCGCGGCGGGCGCCACCACCATCGTCGTCACCGGAACGACGCGCGACGCCGACAAGCTCGCGCTCTGCCGCGAGCTCGGCGCCGACCACACGATCGACATCGAGCGGGAGGACGGCCGCATCCGCCTGCGCGAGCTGACGAACGGCCACGGCGCCGACGTCATCGTCGAGGTGGCGTCGTCGGCGCCCCAGCCCGTCGCCGAGGCGCTCTGGTACGCGGCGCCCGGCGCGCGCATCGTCCTCGCGGGCGTGAAGGGCTTCGTCCCCGTGCCGGACTTCGTCAGCGACCTGGTCGTCGTGAAGGAGCTCAGCATCCAGGGGGCGTTCGGCGTGACGAGCCGCGGCTACGAGGCCGCCATCCAGGTCATCGAGTCGGGCCGCGTGCCGCTGGAGCGCATGCACACGAACGACGTCGCGCTCGAGGAGGCGGAGCACGCCATCCGCGTCCTCGCGGGCGAGGTTCCCGGCGCGTCGACGATCCACACGTGCGTGATCCCGGACCGGAGGCCCGCATGACCGACGCCCCGTACGTGTCCGCACTCGGGCTACGCGTCGAACACGCGGACGCCGACGGCGCCCTCGTCCGCGTGCCCTTCCAGGAGAGCAACTCGAATCCCGGCGGCGCGCTGCACGGCGGCGTCGCCGCCTCGATCGTCCAGGTCGCCGCGGCGATGGCCGCACGCGCCGGCGCCCCGGACCGCGCGGACCTCGAGCACGGCGCCGTCGACCTGACCGTCGACTACCTCGCCGCCGCGATCAGCGAGGACGTCGTCGGGACGGCGCGCGTGCTGCGGCGCGGGAAGGAGCTGGCCTACGTCGTCGTCGACGTCACGACCGACGCCGGCAAGGCGATCGCGACGGGGCTGGTCACGTGGCGCGCCGGCGAGCCGGGCGGCGACGAGCGACAGCTGCACGGCGACGTCGCGCCGCTTCCGCCGCCCGACCCGCAGCTGCCGTCGTTCGTGCGCTTCTTCACGGCGGCGCCGTTCATGGCGCGGCTCGGGCTCGCCGCGCGCGGCGCGCGCGACGGCGTCGCGCAGGTCGCCCTGCCCTGGGCCCCAGGCAACGCCGACGCCGACGGCCGCCTGCACGGCGGCGCGCTCGCGGCGCTGATCGACACGACCGCGGCGATGGCGTCGTGGTCGCTGGTGCCGCTCGATCCGCGCAACAAGGCGTCGACGGTCGGCCTCCACGTGAGCCCGCTCGCGCAGGCCGGCGGCGAGGAGGTCGTCGCGGTGGCGCGCACGCTCCGGCGCAACAACGAGATCTTCCAGAACGTCGTCGAGGTGCAGGGCACGCGGTCCGGACGGCGGCTCGCGGTCGCGAGCGTCACGTATCGCATCGTCGTACCCGCGGCTTGACCGCCGCAGCGCGCCAGCATACCAGCGCGCATGCGGACCAGCGGAGTGCGTCTCTGGCTTCCTGTCGTGCTCGCGTTCGGTATGGGCGTCGCACGCGCCGACATGCCGAAGGACTGCAGCACCGGCGCCATCCCCGACACGCCGGCGACGCTCGCGATCGGCGCCGAGAAGATACCGCTGCCGTTCGCCGAGATGGTGCTGGCGGGATCGATGTCGTCGGGCGACGACTCGCCGAAGTACATCACGTGGCGGCTCGAGCTGCACGACTCGGCGAACCTGTTCGCGCCGGTCGAAGTCGACTTCACCATCCTCATCAAGGAGGGCGAGACCTTCGACGGCAAGGTCTTCCGCCGCGTCCCGTCGGAGGAGATCTCGGACCAGCCGGCGCCCGAGAGCGGCATGCCCGAGGTCCAAGGCTGGGGCGTGGAGCACGAGGACAAGGGCCTCGACGTGAACCACGTGCTCGTCGTCGCGTCGCTCCGGCTCGAGCTCGGCAAGCGCAACGGCGACGTGCTCCCCGGCAAGGTCCGGCTGTGCGTGCCGGGCGCGCAGAAGCAGAAGATCGGCTCGGACGTCGTCTCGGACCCGATCGAGGTCGTCGGCACCTTCCAGGCGAAGGTGAAGCAGTAGGCCGATGCCTTACCATCCGGCCATAGCACTTGCGGGCAGGATCCTCTTCACCCTCATCTTCTTCCTGTCCGGCATCACGCATTTCACCGACCTCGACCGCTACGTGGCGCTGATGCCCGAGGCCGTCCCGTTCCGGCCGTTCTGGGTGGTGATCTCGGGCATCGTCGAGCTGGCGGGCGCAATGATGATCCTCCTGAACGTGCGCCCGGAGCTGGGCGCCTGGCTCATCGTCCTGTTCCTGGTTCCAGTGACGATCGTCGTGCACGGTACCGCGATGGTGTCGGCGCCCGATGAGCAGATGCGTGCCATCCAGACGTCGTTTTTCCTGAAGGGCCTGACGATGACCGGCGGCGCTCTGCTGATCACGCAATTCGGCGTCACGCCCGCTCGCTGACGCAAAAACCGTCTTGCCAATCGTTCGCGGACCGCTTAGCACTGCGATGGTCCTCCTACGATGGCGCGGCTGGGGCAGAGGAGCAGCGTGCTGCGACTCGCTTGGGCGTGGGGGGTCGCAGCATGTCTCATCATCGGTGGGCTGTCCGCCGTCGCGTTCGTGCGTTTCACGGCAGACCTGCCGTCGCCCGAGCAGCTGATCTCGTATCAGCCGCCCGCCGCGACGCGCGTCCTCGCCGCCGACGGGACGCTGCTCGGCGAGCTCTTCACCGAACGACGCTACCCCGTCCCGCTCGCGCGCGTCCCGAAGCACGTCCGCCTGGCGTTCCTGGCCGCGGAGGACGCCGGCTTCTATTCGCACCGTGGCGTCGACCCGATCGCCGTCACGCGCGCCGCCATCGTCAATTTCCAGCGCAGCGGCGTCGAGCAGGGTGGCAGCACGATCACGCAGCAGCTGGTGAAGATGCTGCTCCTCTCGCCGGAGCGCAGCTGGGAGCGGAAGGCGAAGGAGCTGTATCTCGCCGTCCGCCTCGAGTCCGCGTCGTCCAAGGACGAGATCCTGCGGCTGTACCTGAACCAGGTCTATCTCGGCCGTGGCGCGTACGGCATCCAGGCGGGCGCGAAGCGCTTCTTCGACGTCGACGTCGAAGCGCTGTCCGTCGCGCAGGCCGCGCTGCTGGCGGGCGTCGTGCAAGCGCCGGGACGCTACGATCCGGCGCGGCGGCCCGACGAGGCGCGCGCGCGACAGCGCTGGGTGCTCGAGCGCATGCTCGTCGAAGGCTTCGTCACCGCCGACGAGTATGCCGACGCCGTCAACGAGACGATCACGCTCGCGCCCCGCCGGCCGGCCGCCACGCAGGCGCGGGCCCCGTGGTACCTCGACCACGTACGCCGCATTCTCGAGCGCTACTACGGCGGCGCCGCCGCGCAGCTCGGCCTGACGGTGCACACGGCGGTCGACCTCGGCATGCAGCAGGCCGCCGAGGACACGATGCGCCAGGGATTGCGCGACCTGGCCGCACGCCAGCCGTTCCGTGGCGCGCTCCGCCGTCTGCCCGAGACGGAGGTCGTCGCGTGGGCCGAGGGCGCCGCGCCGCCGTGCCGCGCCGACGGCCGCTGCGAGGCGGTCGTGACCAAGGTGCGACAGAGCGGGCTCAGCGTGCAGACCGCCGACGGCCCGGCGGTCCTGCCGTCCTGGACGCTCACGTGGCGCGGCGAGACGCTCGGCGTGTGGCGCTTCCGCCGCGGCGACGTCCTCCTGCTGCAGCGGACCGACGGCGGGCTGACGCTCGACGACGATCCGGTGGTGGAAGGCGCGATGGCGGTGCTCGAGCCGTCGACCGGCTACGTGAAGGCGCTCGTCGGCGGCTACGACTACGAGCGCAGCCAGTTCAACCGCGCCACCCAGGCGAAGCGGCAGCCCGGCTCGGCGTTCAAGCCGCTGCTGTACGCCGCGGCGCTCGACCACGGGTTCACGCCCGCGTCGCGCATTCTCGATGCGCCGGTCTCGTTCGGCAGCGGGCGCGGCCGCTGGAGCCCGCAGAACTACGGCGGGAAGTACTACGGCCGCACGAGCTTGCGCGAGGCCCTCACCCGCTCGCTGAATACCGTCAGCGTCCGCCTGCTCGACAAGGTGGGCGTCATGCCGATGATCGACTACCTCGGGCGGTTCGGCCTGCACGACGAGGACCTGCAGCCCAACCTCTCGCTCGCGCTCGGCACGGCGGAGGTCACGCTGCTCGACCTGGTGCGTGCCTACGGCGTCTTCGCCGCCGGCGGCCAACGCGTCGAGCCGATCTTCATCACCCGGGTCGAGAACATCGCCGGCGAAGAGGTGCCGTTCCCGGGCACGCACGGCGAGCTGCGCTTCCCCGCCATGGACCCCGCCATCGCCTACGTCATGACGAACATGCTCGAGAGCGTCGTGACGAAGGGGACCGGGCGCCGCGCGGCCGTCCTCGGCCGTCCGACCGCGGGCAAGACGGGGACGACGAACGACGCCAAGGACGCGTGGTTCATCGGCTACACGCCCGAGCTGCTCGCCGGCGTGTGGGTCGGCTTCGACGACAGCACGCCGCTCGGCGACAAGGAGACGGGCGGACGGGCCGCGACGCCGATCTGGACCGATTTCATGCAGATCGCCCTCGCCGACCAGCCGATGAACGACTTCGCGATCCCCGAGGGCGTGTCGTTCGTCGACGTCGAACCCTGGTCGGGCCTGCGCGCCGTCGTCGGCGGGTCGGCCCGGCGCGAGGTCTTCGTCACGGGCACCGAGCCAACCGGCTTCGCGAAGCGCCCCGAGCCGAAGCCCGAGCCGGAGCTGGAGCCCGAAGCGCCGCTCTACGTCGACGTGGTCCCGCAGACCGTCGGCGTGCCGTAACCTCGCGTTACCAACGGGCACCGGCTCCCCCGTCGCGCCGTCGACATCCCCTGGACGGTGCTGGGCCGTCCGCCGGCACGCGCCTTGCGCTCACGGGCCGGCATGACGAACACACGCGCCGGTCTCCTCACCCTCCTCCTGCTCGTCCTCCTCGCACCTGCGTGGGCCATCCACGGCGTGGACACGGACGACGACGGCATCGTCGACATGCCCTTCGATCCGATGACGCTCGAGCCGCCCGACCGCGACGACGTGCGAAACGCGTTCGAGTACGAGCGCATCAACTGGAACCAGAATTGGCTCATTGCGTCGAAGTGCGGCGGCTTCGAGCGCATCCAGGCTTGCGAGGATCGCGGCGGCTACGTCGTCGTCGAGGACGGCCTCGGCTGCGGGTCGACCGTGAAGCTCTACCAGTACGCCGGGTTCGGAAAGTCGAAGAAGGTGGTCAAGATGGCGGCGGCGGGCCGCCTGGCGGGCGTCGACGCGGCAGGCGAGCTCGTCCAGGTGCCGCGCGAGACCGAGCAGACCGAGGTCCTCGCGAAGGCCGTGCAGGGCAAGCTCGTGATGATCTCGTCGGTCGCCCGCGACCGCCGCAAGCTGCGCGACGTCGCGGAGATCCCCTTCGGCTGCCGCTGCACGTGCGTCGTCGACAAGCTGGTCGGCGCGCAGGTGGTCAACGCCGAGAAGGGCGACGTCGGCCTCGTGCCCATCAGCGCGCCGGGCGGCGAGGACATCGTCGTCACGATCTTCAACGCGATCGAGCAGCGGCACCGCCACGCGGTGATCTTCCTGGGCCCGCACCGCATCCGCCACAACACGGCCTACGACGAGCCGGACGAGGACGACATGCTCGACAACAACGAGTTCAAGCTCGGGCCGCTGAACAACGCCACGCCCGGCGTCACCACCGAATCGGTCGCGTCGGCCATCTCGAACGGCCGGCTCGCCTACGAGGGCCTGCTGCTCAAGCCGGCCGCGGACTGGATCCGGCCGCTGTTCGAGGTCGCCGCCGACGAGGCCGTCGGCGTCGAGGGCTACTACAAGGTCAGCGACTACAGCGGGCTCGACGGCATGGCGCTGCCGTACGGGACCGCCGGGACGGCGAACTGGGAGAGCAACGAGCTCCGCGGCACGATGTGCTCGGGCCTGGTGCACTGGGCCTTCACCCAGGCCGGCTTCGTCATCTCGGAGACGTTCTACCCGGCCAGCCTGCGCGACGACGTCGCCGACGTCCTCTACGACACCGTGAAGGACGAGATCGGCGCGAATCTCGGGTTCTTCGAGGAGATCGGCAGCTTTCTCTTCACGGGCACCCAGAAGAAGCTGGCCAACCAGGTCGTCAACTGCTTCGCGGGGCTCGGCTGCGACGACAACAGCGACACGTGGAAGCGCGGCGTCGGCTCGGCCTGGAGCGTGTCGCCGGACAACCTCCTGCCGCAGCAGTTCACCCTGCAGGGCTCCGGCTGCGCCCCCTGGGGCGACCGGGAGATCTGCGCGGGCGACGTCGTCGCCAACCCCGACGGCGCGTCGGTGACCCCGTTCCTCCGCGTCGAGCCGATGCAGTACCTCGGGTCCCACTGGGAGCAGCAGGTCCTCGAGGACTGGTAAGCCGGCCGCCTTCAGGGCCCCGAAACGACGACGCCCCCCGGGAGCCAGGCTCCCGGGGGGCGCTCGTTACACCCGACAGGTCCGCAGGATCAGTCGAGGAGGTCGGCGGGGGAGACCAGGAACGCCCGGCTCGGCGAGCCGTAGATCGTCGTGGTGGTCGTGCTCGTCGTGGTCGTGGTGACGATCGTCGACGACGTGGTCGTCGTCGGCACCGAGCTCGGGCAGATGCCCTCGAGCGTCGGCTTCTTCACCTGGAACAGCTTGGCGCCGTTGTTCTTCACCTTGCCGTCCGGCCCGAACTGCACCGAGTACCGGTCGCCGGCGGCGAGCGGGCTGATGCCGAGGTCGAGGGCCATGCAGCCGCTCACGCCGGGGTTCGGCGGAACGACGTTCAGCGGCGCGTAGCGACCGCTGACGATGGCGCGGATCGAGAAGGAGCCGCTGAGCGAGCGCTTGATGATGACGGCCTTCACCGGGCCCTGCTCACCCCTCGGGTCCTTGTACTTGTAGGTGATGTTGCCGGACTGCACCCAGAACGGCTTGCCGTTGGCGGCGACGCCCTGCGGCAGCGTGAACGTCTGCGAGCTCGGGTTCGCGCCCGCGGCCGACAGCTCGAGGATGGCGCCGCCGGCGCTGCCGGGGGCCGTCGGGTTACCGACCAGCGTGTTGCTGCTGTTCTTCTCGGTGCCGACGCCGACGACCTTGCGCTGGGAAGGATTGCTTCCGGACTTCACGGTGTACGCCTTGCCGCGGATGGTCTGGTCGGCGGCGATGGCGAGGCTGGCTGCCGCAGCGAGAGTCACGGCGGACCCGAGCACGATGCGGCGGAATTTGGTCGTCATGTTGGCAATCCCCCTGTCGTAGACGTTTGCGGATGCGGTTGGTACCGCTTGCGCGGCCACCATGTCAAGGAAATCCGGGGGCGTGAAGCGGGCTTTTTTCGGGACGGCACCGGGTCGCCCGCCCCACATATCGTGCAGTGGTGCACGCTTTGGCGACTCGGGCACCCCGCCGCGCGCCCCGCGCCGCCCCGGGGACGACTCGACGCTTGAACTCTAGGAAGCTAAGAGGCACACGCGGCTAGCTGTCACACCGACGCGCGTCACTGCCGCGCGCCCACCAGGGCCTGGACGGCCGACGTCAGTCCGTCCACGCTCAGGTGGAACATCGGGAACAAGCGGCGGACGACGCGTGTCGTCTGCGTGAAGTCCCACTCACCCGGCGGCTCCGGGTTGATCCAGACGGCGCGGTCGAAGTGCGTCGCGATGCGGTGGAGCCACTGGATGCCCGGCGTCGGGGCGGTCCGCCGCGGGTCGATGTTGCCGTTCGGCTCCATCAGCTCGGACGGATGCATCGCGGCGTCGCCGACGATCGCGACCTTCCAGCGCTCGTCGAGCCGGCGCAGCACGTCACCCGTCGGCACCTCGTCCATGCGCAGCATGCGCGCAGCCGAGTAGACGTGGTCGTAGACGCAGTTGTGGAAGTAGTAGGCCTGGAAGTCGCGCAGGCCGCGCTCCTCGTGCAACGCCGTCAGCAGCTGGCTGACCGGCTCGTAGTGCGGGTCCATCGTGCCGCCGACGTCCATCAGCAGCAGCAGGCGGACGTCGTTGCGGCGCGGGGCGCGGAAGACCATCTCGATCTCGCCGGCGTTCTTGCACGTCTCGTCGATGGTCTCGTCCAGGTCGAGCTCGGTCTGGGGGCCGCGGCGCGTGAGCTGCCGCATGCGGCGGAGCGCCACCTTCATCTGCCGGAGATCGAGCGTGAGGTCGGTGCGGTAGTCGCGGAAGCGGCGCTCCTCGGCCACCTTCATGGCCGAGCGGCTCTTCGACGGCCCGCCGACGCGGATGCCCGACGGATGCTGTCCGCCGTGCCCGTACGGCGACTTGCCGCCCGTGCCGACCCAGCGGTCGCCGCCGTCGTGGCGCTCCGTCTGCTCGGCGAGCGTCTCGAAGAACTTCCGCATGAGCTCGTCGGACGTGAGCTTCTGCAGCTCGGCGAGCTGCTCGGGCGTCAGGTCCGGGAAGTTCTCCGGGTTCTTGAGCCAGTCCATGACGGCGCTGGTGACCTCGTCGCCGAGAGCGCCCTCGACGCCCTTGAAGACGCGCTGGAAGACGCGGTCGTAGGCGTCGAAGTAGGTCTCGCTCTTCACCAGGCAGGCGCGCCCCAGGTGGTAGAAGCGGAGCAGGCTCGCGCCGTGCAGCCCCTGCTCGAGCGCGGTCAGGAACGCCTGCCACTCCTGGATGGCGACGGGGACGCCCTCGTCGCGCAGCCCGTAGAAGAGATCTAAGAACATCTTCCGGGGAACATCGCCTACTGGTTGTAGCGCGGCCCCAGGTCGGCCCACTTCGTGGGGTAGCGCCCGCTCTTCTGGTCGTAGCGCTGGAGCGCGTCGACGTCCTGCTCCTTCTTGAGGAGCGCGCCGAGGAACGGGATGTGCGCCTCGATCTGCGACTGCGAGACGCCGGAGCGCAGCAGCGCGCTGATCCAGTCGACCAGCTCGGACGTGCTGGGCTTCTTCCGGAGCTCGCTCTGCTCGCGCAGCCAGTAGAACTTGATCAGCACCTGGTCGAGCAGCTTGGTGTCGAGGTGCGGGTGATGGACGGCGACGATCTTCCGCATGAGCGCCGGATCGGGGAACTCGATGTAGTGGAAGATGCAGCGGCGCAGGAACGCGTCGGGCAGCTCCTTCTCGTTGTTCGACGTGATCAGCACGACGGGGCGATGGCGCGCGGCGACCTCGTCGCCCGTCTCGACGACGGTGAACCTCATCTCGTCGAGCTCGCGCAGCAGGTCGTTCGGGAACTCGAGGTCGGCCTTGTCGATCTCGTCGATCAGCAGCACGTGCCGCGTGTCGGCGGCGAACGACTGCCCGAGCGGGCCGTGCTTGATGTAGCTGCGGATGTCGCCGACGTTGCCGGTGCCGAAGCGGCTGTCGTTCAGGCGCTGCACCGTGTCGTAGACGTAGAGGCCGTCGGCCGCCTTCGTCGTCGACTTGATGTGCCACGAGAGCATCGGCATGCCGAGGCCGTCGGCGACGTGCCTGGCCAGCACCGTCTTGCCGGTGCCGGGCTCGCCCTTCAGCAGCAGCGGGCGCTCGAGCGCGATCGCGCAATTCACGGCGTCGACGAGGGGACCCGAGACGATGTAGCCGGGCGTGCCCTCGAAGCGCTTGAAGGTGCCGTTCTCACTCATTCGCGATCGCCTCCGTTCGTCGCCCGACCGATCGGACGGGACCCGGGAGCGTTACCGCCCCGGTCCGACTCGTGCAAGGTCCGGCGTGCGGTGAACGCAGTGCCGGCGCTGCGCCGTGCACCGTCCCGCATCGCGTTCGGGGCGTTGGCCGCATGGCACGATCCGTGCGACGACGGCCCGCGTGGAGACCACGACGCGCTCGAAGGATCCCGAGAAGGCCCGCCGCGCCGCCGCGCATCCGGCACGCCCCGGCTCGCGCTGCGACGACCCCCCCGGCTCATGGCGGCCGGTCGTCGATCACGGGCGCTGCGAAGGCAAGCGCGACTGCGTGGTCGTCTGCCCGTACGACGTCTTCGAGGTGCGCACCATCGACGACGCCGACTGGCAGGCGCTCTCGTGGCTCGCGAGCCTCAAGGTGCTCGCCCACCGATACCAGACGGCGTACACGCCGCGGGCCGATCAGTGCCGGGGCTGCGGTCTCTGCGTGGTGGCGTGCCCGGAGAATGCGATCACGCTGGGCCGCGCCTAGCCGCCGCACGACGGGCGTGGACTTCCGCGGGCGCCACGAGCCCGAGCACCGCGTGCTCAGTGCAGGATCGCCGGCCGCTGCGGGGCGCCGATGATGCGCTCGATGCTCCGGCGCAACACCTCGGTCGAGGCGCCCTTGCGCACGTACTCGGTCACACCGTCGAGCGCCGACTCGTGGTCCACGCCGGAGTAGACCATCACCGGGATGTCGGCGAAGCGCGCGTCCGCCTGCTTCAGCAGCAGGAACACCTCCCCGTTCATTCCCGCCATCGCCAGGTCCAACACGATGAGCCGCGGATGCGGCGAGCGGTCGAGGTAGTCCAGCGCCTCGCGCCCGTCGGCCGCTTCCGCGGCCGGATAGCCCCACGAGCCCAGCATCTCGACGAGGGCCTGCCGCGTTGCCCCGTCGTCCTCGACGACCAGCACTGCCACCGGAGACATGCACGCTAGGTATCGGGAGCGGGGCGACACGGGTAGCCCCAAAACGCACGAACGGCGTCGCAGTGCGCCGACCGGTAACAACCCGGCGGCTGCCGGCGGCCCGAGCGCTTCACCTTCGCCGCGACGCTGGGGCAGAATGCGCCCCCATGTCGGATCCGCGCACGTATCACGACGGCGACGCCTTCCCCGGCCGCATCGGGCTCACGCTGGCCGAGTCCGAGCCGGCGTGGCCCGTTTCGCAGCGAGCGCCGGCGGGCGCCCCGAACGTCGTCCTCGTCGTGCTCGACGACGTGGGCTTCGCGCAGCTCGGCTGCTACGGCTCCGACGTCGCCACGCCGTCGTTCGACGCGCTCGCCGCGAGCGGCGTGCGCTACCGCAGCTTCCACACCACCGCGATGTGCTCGCCGACGCGCGCCTGCCTGCTGACCGGCCGCAACCACCACACGTGCGCGATGGGCGGCATCGCGGACCTCGCGATGGGATTTCCCGGGTTCAACGGCCGCATCCCGCGCTCGTGCGGCTTCGTCTCCGAGGTGCTGCGCGGCCGCGGCTGGGCGACGTTCGCCGTCGGCAAGTGGCACTTGGCACCCGCCGACGAGCTGCACGTCGCGGCGTCGCGCCTGCGCTGGCCGCTGGGCCAGGGGTTCGAGCGCTTCTACGGCTTCCTCGGCGGCGAGACGAACCAGTACTTCCCGGAGTTGATCGTCGACAACTCGCCGATCCACTTCACGCCGCCGGGCGGCTACCATCTCACCGAGGACCTGGTCGACCGCTCGCTCGGCATGATCGACGACCTCCGCGTCGCCGACCCGACCAAGCCGTTCTTCCTCTACCTGGCGCTCGGCGCCTGCCACGCGCCGCACCAGGCCCCGCGCGAGTGGATCGACCGCTACGCGGGCCGCTTCGACGACGGCTGGGACGCATGGCGCGAGCGCACGCACGCGCGGCAGCTCGCGTCGGGGATCATCCCGCCAGGCACCACGCTCTCGCCGCGGCCGAGCTGGGTGCCCGACTGGGCGACGCTCGGCGCCGACGAGCGCCGCGCCTACGCACGCATGATGGAGGTGTACGCGGGCTTCCTGTCGCATACCGACCATCACGTCGGCCGCCTCGTCGGCGCGCTCGCGCGGACCGGCGAGCTCGACCGCACGCTGTTCATCCTGCTGTCGGACAACGGCGCCAGCGCCGAGGGCGGGCCGCACGGCACGTTCAACGAGAACTTCATCTTCAACGGCCTGCCGCACGACGTCGCGAAGACGTTCGCGCTGCTGGACGAGCTCGGCGGCCCGACGACCTACGGCCACTATCCGTGGGGCTGGGCGTGGGCGGGCAACACGCCCTTCCGCCGCTGGAAGCGCGAGACGCACGAGGGCGGCATCGGTGATCCGATGATCGTCCGCTGGCCCGGCATCCCCGATCCCGGCGCGGTGCGGCCGCAGTACGTGCACGCGATCGACGTCGCGGCCACGATCCTCGACGTGACGCGGTCCACCATGCCCGAGGCGCTCCACGGCGTGCCGCAGGAGCCCGTCGCCGGCACGAGCTTCCTGGCCTCGCTCGGCGACGCGACCGCCGCCGAGCACCGCACGACGCAGTACTACGAGCAGTTCGCGTGCCGCGCGATCTACCACGAGGGCTGGAAGGCGGTGGCGTTCCACCCGTTCCTGCCCTACACGCCCGACGACAAGCCGTTCGCGCATCCCGACGAGGATCGCTGGGAGCTCTACGACGTCGCCGCGGATCCGTCGGAGTGCCGCGATCTCGCCGCCGAGCGTCCGGACAAGCTGCAGGAGCTGCAGGCGCTCTGGTTCCGGGAGGCCGAGCGCTACGGCGCCCTGCCGCTGCAGGCCGTCCGCGTGTTCGGTCACGGACGGCCCTCCATCATTCCGCCGAGCGACCGTCTCGTGCTGCGGCCGGGCGCGGCGCCCCTCCCCGAGGACCTCGCGCCCTCGACGAAGCTCCGGCCGCACTCGATCGTCGCGCGGCTCGAGCTGCCCGCCGGCGGCGCGGAAGGCGTGCTCGTCGCGCAGGGCGGACGGTTCGGCGGCTTCGCGCTCTACGTGCACGACGGCCGCGCGCACTACACGTACAACTTCGCCGGCGTCGACGAGACGACGCTCTCGAGCGCGCCGCTCGGCGCGGGCAAGCACGTCGTCGGCGTCGAGATGACGCCGGGCCGCGGCATCGCGATGCAGGCGACGCTGGTCGTCGACGGCCAGATCGCCGGCACGGCCGACATCGCGCGCACGACGCCGTTCCGCTTCGGGCTCCACGGCGAGGGCCTGTGCTGCGGGTTCGACGACGGCACGCCGGTGGCGCGCGTCTACGCGTCGCCGTTCCACTTCACCGGCGAATTGCTCGACGTGACGATCGACGTGTCCGGCACGCCGGTCACGGATCGTGTCGCCGAGGTGCGGCGGGCGTGGATGGTGCAGTAGCGCCGACCGTGACGGCACGCGACGCGCGCCGTCTGCTCCTCGGCGCGCAGGGCCTGCTCGACGATCCGAGCGCGCGCGTGACGTCCGCGTCGTTGCAGCGGCTCGTCGAGCGGATGGGCTTCGTGCAGATCGACACCATCAACGTGGTGGAGCGCGCCCATCACCTGACGCTGCACACCCGGCTCGACGCGTACCGTCCCGAGCAGCTGCGGACGCTGCTCGAGAAGCGGCACTCGCTGTTCGAGCACTGGACGCACGACGCGTCCGCCGTCCCGACGGCGTGGTTCGCGCACTGGAAGCCGCGGTTCGATCGCAACCGCGAGCGCATCCCGCAGCAGGCGTGGTGGCGGCATCACTTCCGCGGCACGGACGGCCCGCGCATCGTCGCCGACGTGAAGGCACGCATCGCGCGCGAGGGCGCGTTGCGCTCGTCGGACTTCGACCATCCCGAGAAGCGCGGGCCGTGGTGGGGCTGGAAGCCGCAGAAGGCCGCGCTCGACTTCCTCTGGCTCACCGGCGAGCTGATGGTCCCGCGCCGCGAGGGCTTCCAGAAGGTGTACGACCTCGCGGAGCGTGTGTTTCCCGCCGAGCACGCCGCGCCGGCGCCGTCGCACGACGAGCACGTCGCGTGGGCATGCACGACCGCGATGGGACGCCTCGGTCTCGCGTCGCCGAAGGAGCTGGCCGACTTCTGGCGCGCGGTCGACGCGAGCGACGCCGCGGCGTGGTGCGTGCGCGAGACCGCGGCCGGCCGTCTGGTCCGGGTGGTCGTCGAGGCGGCGGACGGCTCGCCGCCGCGCTCGGCGTTCGCGCCGAGCGACTGGCAGCGCCGCCTGCGGCGCCTGCCGGACGTGCCCGACCGCACGCGGCTCCTCTGTCCGTTCGACCCCGTCGTGCGCGACCGCGCACGCGGCCTGCGTCGCTTCGGCTTCGACTACCGCTTCGAGGCGTTCGTCCCCGCACCGAAACGGAAGTACGGCTACTTCGTCATGCCGATCCTCGAGGGCGACACGATCGTCGGCCGCCTCGATCCGAAGCTCCATCGCGATCGCGGCGTGCTCGAGGTGAAGACGCTCTGGTGGGAAGCGGGCGTGCGGCCGACGAAGGCGCGCCGCCGGCGGCTCGACGAGGCGCTGGCGCGGCTGGCGACGTTCGTCGGCGCCACCGACGTCCAGCTGCCGTGACGTCGGGTTCCGTGCTACGCGGCGCCATGGACGATACGCGCATCACGCTGATCGACGACGGCCGCGAGATCGAGCTGCCGGCGCACGTCGTCGGCGACGCGATCCGCATCACGCCCGCGGCGCTGCGCGACGCGCTCGGCTGGACGCTGAAGCCCGAGGGCCTCTGTCGCGACGCCGCCTGCGTTCCCGTGCGCGAGGGCGAGGTCGTCGTCGACGGGCTCGTCGATCTCGCGGGCTTCGCGCGCGCAGTCGGCCGTCCGCTGGCGATCGACGTCGCCGAACGGGTCGCGGCGCTCGGCGTTTCCGCGGGAACGCGAGCGACGCAGCTCGCGTCGTTGGAGGCGCCCGACTTCGAGCTGCCCGACCTCGACGGCGAGCGTCATACCCTGTCCGAGCACCGCGGCAAGAAGGTGCTGCTCGTCGCCTACGCGTCGTGGTGCGGCTGCCGCTACGACCTGCCGTCGTGGCAGGCGCTGCACGAGGAGCTCGGCGACGACGGGTTCACGATGCTGACCGTCGCCCTCGACAAGAGCGCCGACGACGCGCGGCCGTTCATCGAAGCGGCGCAGCCGACGCACCCGAGCCTGATCGACAGCGAGCACCGCGTCGCGGAGCTCTACGGCATGATCAACGTGCCGACGGCCGTCTGGATCGACGAGGACGGTCGGATCGCGCGGCCGAACGACGTCGCCTTCTCGAACGACATGTTCCGCGAGCTGACCAACTTCGACTCGAGTGCCTACCTCGACGAGGTCCGCACCTGGGTGCGCGAAGACCGCGTCCCCCTGGCCGACGACGAGGTGCGGGGGCGACAGATGATGCCGACCGCCGACGAGCAGCTCGCACGGGCCGAGTTCGCGGTCGCGTGGCACCTGCACCGGACCGGCCGCGCGGAGGCGGCGCTGCGGCACTTCGCGCGCGCCGCCGAGCTGTCGCCCGACGACTGGACCATCCGGCGCGCGGCCATGCCCATCCTCGGGATCGACCCGATGACATCGCCCGAGTTCCTCGCGCTGTTCAACGAGTGGACGGAGAAGGGCCGCCCGTACTACCGGCCGCGACCCGCGGAATAGGTCCACGCCGGGGGTTGCCTCGGCGCCCCGACCCGCGCGAATATCGCCGCCGGCCAACGAGCGAAGGGGGTATTCCGATGGCACAGACGGCACAGCTCCGGCGGATCGACGTCGCGGAGAACGAGGCGCAGCGCGTCTTCAACCTGCAGCGCGAGGCGTATCTCAGGCATCCCTATCCGACGCTCGAGGAGCGGTCGGAGAACCTGCGGAAGCTCGAGCGCGTCCTCGTCGACAACGCGACGGCGATCGCCGAGGCGATCAACGCCGACTTCGGCCACCGCGCCGTCGAGGAGTCATTGATGGCCGAGCTGTTCACCAGCGTGGACGGCATCCGCGACGCGCGGAAGAAGCTCAAGAAGTGGATGCGCCCGCAGCGCCGCCACGTCTCGATCCTCTTCGCCACCGGATCGAACCGGCTGATCCCCATGCCGAAGGGCGTCGTCGGCGTGGTCTCGCCGTGGAACTACCCGCTGTTCCTCACCGCCGGCCCGCTCACCAGCATCCTCGCCGCGGGCAACCGCGCCATGGTGAAGATGGCCAGCAACTCGCAGCACCTCTGCCGGCTCCTCGCCGACAAGTGCCGCGAGGTGTTCCCCGAGGACACGCTGGCCATCCTGCCGGGCGTCCGCGCGCAGGACTTCTCCACCCTGCCCTACGACCACATCATCTTCACGGGCTCGGCCGACGCCGGCCGCACCGTGATGCGCTCGGCGGCCGAGAACTTGACGCCCGTCACGCTCGAGCTCGGCGGCAAGTCGCCGACGATCGTCTGCGACGACTTCGACGTCGACGAAGCGGCGTCGCGCATCCTCTATGCGAAGTACCTGAACGCCGGCCAGACCTGCCTCGCGCCCGACTACCTCTTCATCCCGGAGTCGAAGCGCGACCAGTTCGTCGCCGCGGCGAAGCGCATCGTGCCGCAGCGCTACCCGGACACGAACCAGCAGAGCTACACGTCGGTCATCGACGACAAGTCGTACCGGCGGCTCCGCGCCACGATCGACGACGCCCGCCAGAAGGGCGCCGAGGTGATCTCGCTGGTGCCGGGCATGACGTTCAACGACGAGCTGCGGAAGATTCCGCCGCACATGGTCCTCGGCGTCACGGACGAGATGACCATCATGCAGGACGAGATCTTCGGGCCGCTGCTGCCGGTGAAGACGTACAAGTCCCTCGACGAGGTCATCGCGTACGTGAACGGCCGCGACCGGCCCCTCGGGTTCTACGTCTTCACGAACGACACGCAGGTACAGGACCGGCTCGTCTACTCGACGATCTCGGGCGGCGTCACCGTCAACAACTGCATGCTGCACGTGGCCCAGCACGACATGCCCTTCGGCGGCATCGGCGCCAGCGGCATGGGCCACTACCACGGCTACGAGGGCTTCCTCGAGTTCTCCAAGCTGCGGCCGGTGTTCACCAACCCGCGCATGTCGCTGCTGCACATGTTCTATCCGCCGTACTCGAAGACGACGCGGCGGCTGCTCGACCTGCTGATCAAGTACAAGCGCTAGGACCATCGTCTCACGGGGTCGGGGTTACATCGTAACCCCGGACTTCCCGCCTTCCGGGAAACGCCGGCGAACGCTCCGCGTCGCCAGGCGACACCCTCGGGAGGACGAGACGATGGCATCCACGACGCAGCTCCGACGACGCACCGCGACGACCCTGGCCCTGCTCGCCCTGGCGCTCTGCCAGGCGCAGCCGGGCGCCGCCGAGTCCGGCGCCCTACAGCAGCTCCCGCGGCCTTTCGGCTGCACGCTCGAGGGCGGCGACGGGATCGACTGCGCCGACGGCGTCGGCCTGGACAACGCCTACGAGCCGGCGATCAGCCCGGATGGACGGAACGTCTACGTGCCGTCCTTCCAGGGCGGTTCGGTCGCGGTGTTCCGGCGCGACCCGACGACCGGCGTCCTGACGCAGCTGCCGGCCCCCGACGGCTGCCTGACCGAGTCCGGCGACGGCGTTACCTGCACGGCGGCGACCGGGCTCATGGGCGCCGCCTACGTGGTGGTCAGCCGGGACGGCAAGCACGTCTACGTCGGCGCCATGTACCGCGGCATCGCCGTGTTCGCGCGCGACCCGTCCACCGGGCGGCTGACGCAGCTTCCCGGCGAGGACGGGTGCCTCCTCCAGTTTGGCGGCGGTCCGACCGGGTGCGTCGACATCGTCGGGCCGATCGGGCCGACGTTCATGGCCATGAGCCCCGACGGGCGGACGCTCTATGCCTCGGCCCTGAACGGCGACGCCGTCGGCATCTTCGCACGCGACACGACCACCGGAGTGCTCACGCAGCTGCCCCAGCCCGCGGGGTGCGTCGCCGAGAACGGCGACGGCGTCGAGTGCACGGCGGCGATCGGCCTCGGCGGCGTCGACGCGATGGTGGTGAGCCGGAGCGGCAAGCAGCTCTACGCGGCGAGCATCGACTCCGATGCGGTGGCCATCTTCGACCGCGACCGCACGACCGGTGCCCTGACCCAGCTGCCGGGAATCGACGGCTGCATCGCCGAGAACGGCGACGGCATCACATGTGCAGACGCCGTCGGTCTGGACGGTCCGCGGACCATCGCGATCTCGAAGACCGGGCGCCAGGTCTACGTCGGGTCGTTCGTCTCCGACACCATCGCGATCTTCACGCGCAACTCGCGGACGGGAACGCTCACCCAGCTGCCCGCCCCCGACGGCTGCCTCCAGAACGACGGCGACGGCGTCACCTGCCGGGCTGCGATGTCCATGAACGCGCCGACGTCGATCGCGCTCAGCAAGGACGGTCGCCACGCCTACGTGACCGCCATCCACAGCGGCGCGGTGACGGCGTTCAGCCGCGACAAGCGCACCGGCGTGCTCACCCAGCTCGCGCCGCCGAACGGATGCATGACCGCCACGGGCGACGGCATCACGTGCACGGCCGGGCTCGGATTGTCCTCGGCCTCCGCGGTCGCCATCCCCGAGAACGGCCGGCACGTCTACGTGACCTCGCACGGCGCCGACTCCATCGTGGCGCTCGCGCGGGAGAAGTGACGCGCCGCTTGGCTCCGCGGCAGCCCGTCGTCGTGAGCACGACGCTCACGACGACGAGGCACGCCGTTTCCTTGCCGAGCGCCGGCTCACCGATTGCCGCGCCCGGCCCCGAGCGGCCGGACGACCCGCTGCATGTTGCCCGCCCCCTGGACCAGCTCGAGCCCGCCCTCCTGCGCGGCGCGGCCGACCTGCTGTGCCGCCGCCTGCTCCGCCGCGGCGATCTCGTTGCTGACGACGCGCGCGATGCCGAGCTCGGCCTCGCGATGGCTGATCAGCTGCAGCGCCGGAGCGCGGCCGCCGCGCGCGACGGCCTGACCCACCGCCGGCGCCAAGGCCCGCTCGGCGCCGGCCGCTGCGCCACGCAGGCCACCGCCGCCTCCCGCCACGGCCCCGCCGGCCACCGCTCCGCAGATCTGCCCACCGATGAACTCCGGGCTGCCTCGGTCGACGAGCGCTTCGAGGTCGAGGGCGTCGAGCACGAGGTCGTAGGTGTCGCCCTCCGACGTCGTGCCGTTCACCAGGTCCACGATGGCGCGCACGCCGTCGATGATCTGGTCGATCGAGGTCGTCACCCCCGGCATCACCATGTCGACGATGCCGCGCACACCCTGCACCACGCCGAGTCCCACCCCGGCGAGGAAGCTGTTCCAGTCGAAGAGTCCCGTCGGGTCGACCCCGTTCACCGGGTCGTTGCCGGCGTAGGTGTAGAGGTTGGTGTCGCCGCCGGCGAAGCGGATCGGATCCGGCGTCATCCAGCGGCCGGTCGCGGCGTCGTACTCGCGCACGCCGATACGCACCAGACCCGTGTCGCGGTCGTACAGCCCGCCCGCGAACCCGAACGGCTGGAAGCCGGGGTTGGTGTCGCCGGTGACGTTGCCGAAGGCGTCGTAGTCGAGGCGCTGGACGATCGCGCCCGAGTCCGCGTCGAGCACCAGCCGGACGCTGCCGGCGGCGTCGGTGACGAGCCGGAACGCGGTGCCGCCCTTCAGCACGTACGCCGGCACCGTGCCGCCGGCGTACACGAAGCGCGCGACGACCGTGCCGGCGCCGTCGAGCTCGGCCACCGGCCGCAGCGCGTCGGCGTACAGGAAGCCCTGCGCGAGCGCGCCGTCGACGCGCTTGCCGATGCGCCGTCCCTCGCCGTCGGCGAGGTAGTCGAGCGTGCGGCCGTCGGGCAGCTCGACGCGCGCGAGCTGCCCGAACGCATCCCAGCCGTACGCGGTCGTGTCGCCGCCCTGCGTGCGCTCGACGCGCCGCCCGCTGCCGTCGTGGGCGAAGGCGGCGCTCCCGCGCGTCACGAG
This sequence comes from uncultured Binatia bacterium (SeqCode), assembly GCA_964432595.1. Lineage (GTDB taxonomy): Bacteria > Desulfobacterota > Binatia > DP-6 > DP-6 > DASYLJ01. The sequence goes on from CAYSOF010000006.1 coordinate 109,770, forward strand.
GCGGTCCTGGACGTCGTAGGTGGCGGTGACGCTCGGCCCGGCGGCATCGGACGTCACGCGGTTGCCGTTGGCGTCGTACGCGTACTCCTCGACCAGCACGCCGTCGCGGCGAACCTCGGTGAGGCGATCGGCGGTGTCGTAGGTATAGACGTAGGCGCGGGTGACGCCGCTCACCGTCTCCGTCATCGCCGTGATGTGGCCGAGCGCGTTGCGCGTGTAGACGGCGGCGTACTGCACGACGTCGTTGGCACGCGCCTCGTAGGTCGCCGCCGAGGCGAACGGATCGTACGTCCACTCGTCGGCGACGACGCCGAGGGTGGTGCCGGTCGGGAGCCCGGTGTCGGCGTAGCGGGCGATCGCCAGCAGGCCGGCAGCGGTGACGAGCCCGTCGGGGTCGTACGCGAAGCTCACCTCGTCGACGCCGCCCACGCCGTCGGTGGCGGGCCGCAGCGCCGCGTCCCAGGTACGCGTCACCGTGCCGGCCACCGGACCGGTCCAGGTGCGGCTGGTGACGAAGGCGCCGTCGTAGCCGTACGTCAGGACGACCCCGCCCGGTGCCGTCACCGTCGCGAGCCGTCCGGCGCCGTCGTAGGTGCGGGCGTAGGCTGCCGCCTCCACGCCGTTGCGCGTCAGCGTGTGGGTCGCGAGGCGGCCGCCGTCGTCGTAGCCGAGCGTGAGTATCTCGGCATCGGGCCGCGTCACCGTCGCGAGACGGCGGTCGGCGTCGACGGTCCAGGTCGTCGGTCCCGTGCCGGCGAGCGCGGGCGGAGTGTGAGCCACCAGCTCGCGTCGTGCGTCCCAGGTGAGGCCATGCGCGGGACGGCCCGGCGGCGCGATCGACGTCACGAGCCCGGCCGCGTCGTAGCCGAGACCCACGACGCGCCCGTCGGCGAAGGTCGAGGCGACGAGCCGGCCCGCGTCGTCGTAGCCGTAGCCGACCGAGCGGCCGAGCGGGTCGGTGACCTGCTGGAGGCGCCCGGTCGCGTCGTAGGCGAACGCGAGCGTGCGCGCGGCGGCGTCCTCCCCGGTGGTGATCGCCGCGAGGCGCCCGCGGTCGTCGTAGGTGACGGCGGTGGGGGCGAGCCCCGGTGCCTCGAGCCGTACCGGCCGCGCGAGCGCGTCCAGCGCGATCGTGCGGGTACGGCCGGCCGGACTCGTGGTGGTCACGGTGCGCGTCGCGCGGTCGAAGGCGATCGTCGTCTTGGCGCCGGCGACCGTCACGTCGTCGACCATCGTCTCGAGGCTCGTCGGGTCGGCGGGATCGGCGAGCGTCACAGTGCGGGTCGCGGCCAGCACGCTCTCGAGGCCGCTCGGGAGGCGCAGCGTCTGCTTCGCCGTCGTCGGCGCGGCCATGTCGAAGCGCGGATCGGGCGACGCGACGTGCGTCAGGGTCGTGCCGTCGGGTGACGTGATCGTGACGGCGCCGCCGTCGATGGAGCGATCGCTGCGGGCGCTGGTGCCGTCTGGCGCGGTGACGGTGCGCCGCTCGATCCCGGTCGGCAGCCGCTCGACGCGCGAGCGGGTTTCGAGCGCGAGCGGCGACGTGCGCGTCACCTCGAAGCCGCCGGGCAGCGTGTCGCGGGCGAGCGTCTGCGTGTGCAGCGCGGGGTCGGTGTCGCCGATCAGCCGGCCGTCGCCGTCGTAGGTGAACGTCGTCGTGCCCGCGCGCGGGTCGACGAGGCTGGTGAGCAGGCCGTCGTCGGTCGAGGCCAGGCCGACCGCGTCGCCGGCCGGATTCGTGACGCCGGCGAGGAAGCCGTTGGCGTCGACCGCGAGCACCGTGGTGCCGCCGTCGGGGCCGACGATGGCGGTCGGGTTGCCGGCGCCGTCGCGCTCGACCGTGGTGACGTCCTCGCCGGTCCCGGTGGGCTGCACGACGCGCGCCAGGCGGCCCTCGCCGTCGTACTCGAACGCGAGCAGCGTGGCGCCGGTGAGCGTCGACAACGTCCGCAGGTGGCGGCCGCTGGCGTCGAAGACGTAGAGGCCACGCCCGTCCTCCGACGGCAGAGCGACGTCGGTGGCCGAGAAGCCGGGCAGCGCGGCGCCGATGCGGCGGATGCGCCGTGGCGTCAGATTCACCAGATAGAGGGCCTGATCGGGCCCGCGCCGCAGTGTGGTCGGCTCCCGCAGGCGCGCCTGGATCGCCGGGCCTCCGTCCCCGCTGGCGCAGTCCTGGCCCGCGAAGCACGTCTCGCCGGTGCCGGCGACAGTGCGGATGATGCCCTGCGGGTCGACGATTCGCAGCCGCCCGGTCTGCGTGTCGGTGAAGGAGATGGTTCCGTCGGGCGCGACGTCGAGCCCGGCCGGACCGTTGATGCGCGCGCTGGTGGCCGGGCCGCCGTCGCCGGTGAAGCCGTTCTGTCCGCTGGCCAGACCCGCGACGCGCTCGACGATGCCGTCGGGACGAATGCGACGGATCACGTTGCCGTCGCTCAGAAAGACGCTGCCGTCCGGCCCCAGCGCGAGCGCGTTCAGGAATTCGACACGCGCCGCGGACGCGGGCTGGCCGTCGTTGCACGGCGGGTTGTTGAAGAAGCGCCTGCAGCGCTCACCGCCGCCGAGCACGGTCGTGACGATGCCGTCGGGATCGACGTAGCGCAGCCGGGGCGGATTGTTGCCCCCGCCGGTGTCGATCACGTAGATGCCGCCGTCCGGCATGACGACCAAGTCGGCCTGCGGGCACATGCGGCTCTCGATGGCCGGGATGCCGTCCGCGCCGGGTGGACCGTCGCAGCCCTCGTTGCCGCTGGGGCCATCGTTCCGCTTGCCGGCGACGGTCCGGATGATGCCGTCCGCGCCGATCCTTCGGATCACGTTCACGTCGACGACGTAGACGCTGCCGTCCGGTCCGACGGTGAGGTCTCCCGGAGCGAGGAGCCGCGCGTCGAGCGCGGGCCCGCCATCGCCGTACGGCCGCGGCGTGCCCGACGTCGGGTTGCCGGCGACGACGGTCACGGTGCCGTCGGGGTGACGGCGGAACACCCGTCCCGACTGGCCGGCCAGGTCCACGAGGAAGTACAGGCTGCCGTCGGGACCGAAGGCGAACGCCTGCTCCGTCATCGTGAGCCCACCGAGGTCGATGCGGTCGATCACCCGCCCGAGCGCCTCGGCGCTGCGCCGCCGGCCGTTGCCCTCGCGCAGCACGCGCGCCGTCGGGTCGTAGACGTGGTGCACGTCGAGCGTCCAGCCGCCGAGGCCGATGCCGCGCGCGTCGTCGGCGCGCAACGCCACCTTGAACGGCCGCGACAGCGATACCTCGCTCCGCGCAGGCACCGCGCTGATCGCGCCGCCGAACTGCGCGAAGGCGTTCCCGAGCTGCGACGGCGTCAGGTAGACCGCCTGGTAGACGTACTCGACGGCGCCGCTCGCGGTCTGCGCGCCCTGGACGGGGCGGCCGTAGACGTCGAGACCGTCCCACGTGAACGTCGTGCGCAGGTTCGCTCCGGGCGAGAACTCCTGCACGTGGCGCCGGCCCGCGACATCGACATGGAGCCGGATCGCCTGCAGGCTCGCCGGCAGCGTCGCGCCGCTCAGCGGGATGTCGAGCAGGCGCGCGGCGGTCCGTCCCGGCACGCGATCGCTGCGGTAGTGCAGCGTGAAGGGCGTGCCGGCGACGCCGATCGACTCGCCCAACACCTGCGCCTCGCATTCGATGATGCTGCCGGCGCCCTCGCACTGCTCGTCGGGCGACGGATCGCTGGTCGGGTCGTCGACGTCCGGCGCGATGGCGTCGGCGGGCGGACCGTACGGCCAGTTGCAGTCCCACGGCGTGAAGTGGCGGATCGGCACGCGCCACAGCGTCGTGCCCGGCGCGTACAGCCCGGCCAGCGACTCGCGCTCGGCGTCGGTGATGCCGACGTCGTCGAGCGCGGCACCGCTGTCGGCCACGCCGTCGCCGGTCACGTCCACGTCGGCGTGGTCGCCGCTGATCCCGACGACGCCGATCACGCGGCCGTTCTCGGAGGCCACCCAGCCCCCGCGCTCGCGATCGAAGTAGCCCGCGGGTACGGGCATGCCCACGGGGAAGCCGAGGAAGTTCTCGACGTAGAACGGCAGCGCACGGTCGAAGCGCACGCTGGAGGCTCCTTCGGCCATGGCCTCGTCGACCGACAGCTCGACCGCGTACGTGTAGCCGCTGGCCACCGGGAGCCCACCCGGCATCGCCGCGGGCCCCGTGTCGCCGACCGTGTACTCGGTGGCGCGGACGGTGAGCTGCGTCATCGCGTGCGTGGAGCCGTCGGGCATGACGGCCTCGGCGGCGGTGCCGCCGGGCACCAGCAGGGTCGCCCGCCGGCTGCCCGACGCGTCGGTCTGCACGCTGCCGCGCGCGACGGTGATGGGCGATGCGCCGGTCAGGTCGATCGCCGTCGCCTCGGCGTCGAGCGGGACCAGGACCACGTCGGGAAGAACCACGAAGTCCTGCCACGGCACGTCGGCCGACCGCTGCGCGGGGAGGAAGCCCGCCTTGCTCATGACGACCGTGAGCGCCCCTCCGCCGGCGACGGCGAGATCCCAGCCGCCGTCGGCGCGGCTGAGCGTCTGTCCCAGCTCCGGGCGGCCTTGCACCGCCACGAGCACGCCGGTCAACGGATCGCCGGCGCGGGTCAGCACCCGACCCCGCAGCACGGCGGCCCGCACGGGCGCGATGGCGTCCGCCGCCACGTTGAACTGCACGGGCTGCGGCCCGGCGTACAGGAACGCCGTCGCGGAGGCGAAGTCGGTGGTCGTCGACGGATCGAGCGGTGGCGCGGTGGCGGCCGGATCGGGCGGTGGCACCGTGGGCAGGCTGGTGGTCGTGGTCACGAGCGTGGTCGTGGTCGACGACGACGACGTCGTGCTCGTGCTGCTGCTCGTGCTCGTCGTCGTCGAGACGGTGGTCGACGATCCCCCCGGGAGCGTGGTCGACGGCGCGGTGCTCGACGAGGTCGTGGTGGTCGTGGTCGACGTCGTGGCCTCCTCGGCGACGCAGCCGCAGGCGTCGGTGCACTGCGCAGCGGGCTCGCATCCCCCGAGGACAGGCTCGCACGTCTCGCCGCCCGCCACGTCGAGCACGCCGTCGCCGCACGTCGAGCGCACCGCCGTGAAGGAGCGCGCGCGCAGCTTCTTGGCGCGCAGCGTTCCGCGCAGCACGGCGCAATCGGGCGTCTCGATCTTGGCGATGAGCCGCACGCGTCGAACGTCGCCGCAGGCCGGCCAACGGACCACGACCTTGGTGAAGCGGCGCGTCGCGCGGATCGTCGCGCGGACGGCCGGGCAGCGCTCGCCGAGCGCCACCGTGATCCCGTCGACCGCCAGCGCCTCGGTGCCGACGGTGCCGCCGGTCGCATCCGGCAGCAGCGCCCCGGCTCCCGGCAGCACCAGGAACCGGCCGGGGGGGCACGGCGCGGGTTTCGGCTTGCGCGCCGACGCGCGCTCGCGATCGCCGGACGCCAGGAGGACCAGCAACAACGCCAGAGGCAGTGCCCACCGCATGGTGTCACTAGACCCGAGACGATGGACCCGGCTTCCTCCACACAGACGACCACGGGTCGTCCGAACTGACGACGTGGAGGCGCGCCGAGCGCCGGCTACGTCGAGGCGACGGAGCGGCCGGCACCGTCGCGCGACTGGGCCGCCAGCACGCGCAGGACGCGACGCACGAGGGGACGCACCAGGAACTCCGGCAGACCGTTCTCCGACGCGGCGAGCGTCGTGAAGGTCTCCTCGATCTCCGCCCGTTCCTCCGCCGTGGGCCACCCGCCCGCGCGCACGCGCTGGTGCATGTCGGTGAGCAAGCGCTGGATGGACCGCATGCGCAGCGCGAGGAGCAACGACCCGAGCAGCGGGAAGTAGCTGAAGGTCCAGGCCAGCGGGAGGACGATCACGAGCGCGACGTCGTCACGCTCGAGCCCGGCGGACACCTTGGCGATCGCCCAGCCCCAGAGCACGACGAGCCCGGCGACGTAGAGGAGCACCCAGCGCAGACTGCCTCGCGCCATCGATCGGATTATCGGCAGCCCCCGCGGCGGGCTTGATCGCTACCGGCCTCGCCGTGCGAGATGCTTTACTTCCCGCACAGAATGCGGTTCTCCCGCGCGATGAACGCGACACAGCAGTCCCGTCTGGTGGCCCACGGTGCGCTGGTGTTCCTGCTCGGCCTGGCCGCCGGGTTTCCCTTCGCGTTCGAGATCCTGGGCCGCCTCGAGCTGTGGCCCATCCCCGGGAGCGTTCCGGTCGACATGCCGGGCGACGTGCGCGGGTGGCGCATGGCCCACCTCGAGGGGATCTTGAACGGCCTCGTGCTGATCGCGGTCGGCGCGGTCGGCAACCATCTTCGGCTCGGACCCCGCGGGGTCGCCTGGGTCGTCTACGGCCTTCTCGTGTGCGCATGGGGGAACATCGTCGCGTCGTGGATCGGGCCGCTCACGGAGACGCGGGGGCTCGCCTTCACCGCGGGCTGGAACGGCCTCGTCTACCTGCTCTTCGTGGCGGCGATCATCGGCGGGGTGGGCGCGATGCTGATGGTCTTCGTCGGGGCGCGGGCGGCGATGCGCGCTACGACAGTACCGCGCGCGCCAGCAGCCACGCCGTCCCCAGATAGCCGGTCGTCGTGAGCACGAAGCTCACGGCGACGATGCCCGCGAAGAGGCTCGTCGACTCCTTGCCGAGCGCCGGCTTGATCGAGAGCGCCAGGAACGCGCCCGGGTTCATGATCGAGCCGGCGCACATCGACGCGACGATCGCCGTCGGCGGCACGACGTCGAGCTGGCGGAACATCAGGTACGACACGAACAGCAGCCCCGTCATCATCAGGTAGTCGATGTGCGACCGCAGCAGCTGCTGCGAGTCGGGGAACACGCGCTTCAGCGCCGGCACCTGCAGGTTGCGCACGGCGGTCAGGCACCACGCCTCGACGAGCGCCGTCGCCAGGCAGAAGCATCCCACGAGCACGAGCCATTCCGGACGCATCGCGTTCCTCCTCCGACGGTTTGTCTCGACCCGTCGCGCCGGTGATACCTACCGCGGACCGCGCCGTCACGGATTGAACGTTTGGGCTATGCCGGCCTCCGACACCCTGGTCGCGCTCGGCGCGGACCGCTCGCTGTATCTCGGCCGGCTGCCGGCGACGGACTGGCATCGGCACGGGGCCCCCGTTCTATTGATGGGGCTCAGCGGTCCGATCGACGTGCAGGTCGCCGGCGGCGCCCGCGAGCGATGCCGGAGCGCCATCGTCGCCGCCGACGTGGCGCACGTGCTCGATCCGCGCGGGGAGCGCATCGCGGTGCTCTACCTCGAGCCCGACGCGCCGGAGTTCCGTACGGTTCGCGACCGCTGGCTCGGCGACGCCGACGTCGTGTTCGACCCGGCCCGGACGCCGGACGACCGCGGCGCCGTCGAGCGCCGCCTCGAGCGGTTCGACGTCGAAGCGCTGCTCGGGCCGTCGCGCGGGTCGCTGATCGACGGCCGCATCGCGCGCACGCTGCCCTCGCTGCGGGCGGACGCCGTCGCCGGACGCGACGGCATGGCGACGCTCGCGGACCTGTCCACGTCGCGCTTCAACCACCTCTTCCGGGCCGAGACCGGCGTCAGCTTTCGCCGATATCGGCTGTGGACGCGACTGCGCGGGGCGATCCGCAGCGTGGCGTCGACGCGGACCCTGACCGACGCTGCCCTCGACGGCGGCTTCGCCGATGCGGCGCACTTCAGCCGCGGCTTCCGCGACATGTTCGGCCTGCCTCCGTCGGCCGTGCTGAAGGATCTGCGCCGGCTCGACCTGCTCGACCGGCCGTAATTTCCACGCGCGGCGTGTAAGCCACGCGCCCGCACCGCGGCCGTCGTCTTGGCACCGACCAGCGACGCCACGCGATCGCGGTCTCGGGCTGGCACGAGGTGGGCGGCGGGCGTAGGTGCGGAGCGTGCGGCTCGCGGAGGTCTGGCGCTATCCGGTGAAGTCCATGGCGGGCGAACGCCTGACGGCGGTCGGCGTCTCGCCGGACGGCATCGCGGGCGATCGCGTCGTCGTCGTGCGCGATCCACGCGGGAAGATCGTGACGTCGCGGTCGCGGCCGGGGCTCCTCGGGCTACACGCCACGCTGGGGCCGGACAACGAGCCGCTGGTCGACGGACGTCACTGGCGCGATCCCCACGTCGCCGCTGCCGTCGAGGCGGCCGCGGGTCCAGGATGCCGTCTCGAGCTGGCGACCGAGACCAGCCGCTTCGACATCCTGCCGCTGCTCGTCGCCACCGACGGCGCCCTCGCCGCGTTCGGCCACGACCATCGCCGCCTGCGCCCGAACCTGGTGATCGGCGGCGTCGACGGCCTCGCCGAGCGCGACTGGGAGCGCCGGGTGCTCGCCGTCGGCGAGACGCGCATCGGCCTCCACAGCCTCCGCGAGCGCTGCATCATGACGACGTTCGACCCGGACACGCAGGAGCAGGACGTCGAGGTCCTCTTGAAGATCCGCCGTGAGTTCGGCGGCCGGATCGCGCTGAACGCCTACGTCGTACGCGGCGGCATGCTGCGCGAAGGCGACCCCGTCACCCTCGTTTGAACGGCCGCGAGCGGGATGCCAAGGTCGCCGACCATGTCGACGCCCACCTCCGCCGACCTCTTCGATCCGACCGACGAGCACCGCCTGCTGCGGCAGACGGTCGCCGCGTTCGCCCGCGACGAGGTCGATCCGCAGGCGGCGGAGTACGACGCGAAGGGCGAGCTCAATCTGGCGCTGTTCCGGCGCCTCGGCGACCTCGGCGTGCTGGGCATCACGGTGCCCGCGAGCGCGGGCGGCGCCGGCATGGACGCCGTCGCGGCGGTCATCGTCCATCACGAGCTCGCGAAGTACGACCCCGGCTTCACCCTCGCCTACCTCGCGCACGCGATGCTGTTCGTGAACAACTTCAACAACTGCGCGAACGAAGAGCAGCGCGCGCGGTACCTGCCGAAGACGCTCTCGGGCGAATGGGTCGCCGGCATGGGCATGACCGAGCCCGGCGCCGGCACCGACGTCCTCGGCATGCGCACGACGGCACGCCGCGAGGGCGACGAGTGGGTCATCGACGGCACCAAGACCTACATCACCAACGGGTGCGAGGGCTTCTGCTTCCTCGTCTACGCCAAGGTCGACGGCCAGATCACCGCGTTCGTCGTCGACCGCGACTGTCCCGGCTTCTCGACGTCGCAGCACATCGACAAGCTCGGCATGCGCGGGTCGACGATGTCGGAGCTGATCTTCGACGGCTGCCGCGTGCCGGCGGCGAACCTGCTCGGCGAGATCGGCGGCGGCGTCGTCCACATGATGCGCAACCTCGAGATCGAACGGCTGACGCTCGCCGCGATGAGCGTCGGCATCGCCGACCGCTGCGTCGAGATCATGATCCGCTACGCGACCGAGCGGAAGACGTTCGGCCAGCCGATCGCGAGCTACGGCCAGATCCAGCGCTACATCGCCGACGGCTACGCGAACGCCGAGGCCGCGAAGGCGCTCGTCTACAACGTCGCGCGCGACGTCGCGCCCGGGCGGCGCGCGCGCCTCGGCTCGGACGCCGCGAAGCTCGTCGCGGCGCCCGTCGGCAAGATGTGCGCCGACTGGGCGATGCAGGTGATGGGCGGCGCCGGCTACTGCCGCGAGTTCCCCGTCGAGCGTCTGTGGCGTGACGCCAAGTTGCTCGAGATCGGCGGCGGCACGATCGAAGCGCATCAGAAGAACCTGACGAAGGACCTGACGCGCGCGTACGGGGGACGCTGAAGGGCGTATCCCACGCGCATCCCCGGCGCGGGCACATTGTGCAATGTGCCGCGTCCGGGCTCGGGTCGGCGTGCGGTCACCAAGGCACGCGGGTTGCTCGCTCCTGATGCAGGACATCAGGAGGAGCCGATGCCGGACCCGAAGACCGACGCGACCGAGACCCCGGAAGGCCCGACGAAGACCGCGCAGGGCGTCTTCATCGCGGCCGTCGTCGTGCTCATCGCCGCGATCGTCGTGGCACTCTCCCTCACCTGATGGAACGCGCGGCACCTCCCGACGACGGCGGCGGACGCGGCAGCTTCACGGTGCCGCATGACGCGCTCGTCGAGAGCGCCGGCGACGGCCGCCACTCCGCGCCGGACCTGCCGTGACCGCTCACGCGGCGTGCGTCGTCCCGCTCGCCTCGCGCTTGTGCAGCGTCACCGGGACGCCGTTCAGCACCGACTGCCCGACGACACCTTCGACGAGCTGATCGTCGCTCCAGTCGTTGGCCGACACGCCGGCGTGCGCGCCCGCCGTCCGCTGCCAGGCCGCCGACGGGCCGTGCCCCCAGCCGTGCGGCAGGCTCACCACGCCGGGGCTCACCTCGGCCGTGACGCGGATCGGCACGTCGCCGCGGTACACGCGGCTCGCCAGCGTGATCGTCTCGCCGTCCGCGACGCCCGCGCGCGCCGCGTCGTCGGGATGGACGTACAGCACGCAGCGCGGCCGCCCCGACACCATCGCGGGCACGTTGTGCATCCACGAGTTGTTGCTGCGGATGTCGCGACGGCCGATCAGCAGCATCTCGTCGCGCGCCGGCGCGGCGTCGAGCGTGGCGGCGAGGCGGCGCGCGTCGTCGACGATCGGCGCGGCGGCGAGGTTGGCGAGACGATCGCGGCGCTGGATCCGGCGCGTGACGCCCGGCTGCAGCGGACCGAGATCAATGCCGTGCGGCGCGTGCTTGAGCTTTTCCATGGTGAGCCCCTTCGACCACGGCAGGAAGCGATCGCCGTACGGACCGATGCGCACCCCGAGGCTCAGCAGCGACTCCGGCGTCCAGCGCCAGCCGAACCGTTCCGCGACGGCGATCATGCGGTCCTGCCACGGCGTACCCGTCGGACCGCCGCCGAGCCGCTTCACCAGGTCGAGGACGATCTCCCAGTCGTGCCGCTCGCCGGGCACGGGCGGCACGACGGCCGGCGACCAGCGCGCGACGTTGCGGGCCGCGAAGTTCGGCATGAGCAGATCGGCGTGCTCCTCGGTGAGCGACCACGCCGGCGGCAGGATCACGTCGGCGTGCCGCGTCGTCTCGTTGACGTACAGGTCGATCGACGCGACGAAGTCGAGCTTGGCGATCGCGGCGTCGAGCCGGCGGCCGTTCGGCGTCGACAGCACCGGGTTGCCCGCGAACGTCAGCAGCGCACGGATCTGCCCGGGGCCGGGCGTCTCCATCTCTTCGGCCAGGATCGCCGCCGGCAGGTCGCCCGCGGTCTCGGGCAGCCCGCGCACGCGGCTCGTCCAACGGCCGTGCCCGTCGCCGCCGACCATGCCCATCAGCTGCACGACGTCGATCGCGGGCGACGGGAACATCGCGCCGCCGACCTCGCCGAGCTTGCCGGCGGCGAGGTTCAGGAGATCCGTGGCCCACGTCGCGACCGTGCCGAACGCGTTGTTGCAGATGCCGACCCGCGAGTACGCCGAGCCGGTGCGCGCGTCGGACAGCTCGAGCGCGAGCCGCTCGATCGTCGCCGCGGGCACGCCGACGTGGGGCGCGACCCGCTCGGGCGTGAACGCGCGGACGAGCGTCTCGATCGCGTCCCACCCCGTCGCCACCGTGGCGATGCGCGCGCGGTCGACGCGACCGCGCGCGACCAGCACGTGCACCATCGACAGCAGCAGCGCCGCGTCGCCGCCGGGACGGATCGGCACGTGCTCGTCGGCGAGCTTCGCGGTCTCGGTCTCGCGCGGGTCGACGACGACGACGCGTCCGCCGCGCTGCTGGATGGCGCGCAGCCGCCCGCGCATGTCGGGCGCGGTCAGGAAGCTGCCGTTCGACACGACCGGGTTCGCGCCGAGGCAGAGGAGGTAATCGGTGCGATCGACGTCGGGCACAGGCACCGCGACGGACGAGCCATACAGGTGCCACGACGTCGCGAAGCGCGGGCTGGTGTCCTGTGAGCCGGCGCTGGTGCAGTTCTTCGTGCCGAGCGCTTTGATGAGCGCCGAGCGCAGCAGCAGCACGCGCGGATTGTGGACGACGGGATTGCCGACGTAGAGCGCGACGGCGTCGCGGCCGTGGGCGCGCTGGACGTCGCCGATGCGCGTCGCGATCAGGTCGAGCGCCTCGTCCCAGCCGATCGGACGGAAGCTGCCGTCGGGCTGACGGCGCACCGGCGTGCGCAGGCGATCGGGATCGTCGTGGAGGGCGGCGATCGCCACGCCCTTCGGACAGACGTAGCCGTGCGAGAGCACGTCGTCGGGGTCGGGGCGGACGTCGACGATGCGGTCGCCCTCGACGTCGAAGGCGAGCCCGCAGCTGGCCTCGCAAAGGGTGCAGGTCCGAAAGACGGTCGTCGCCATTGGTCCCGTCTAATTCTCCGTCCTGGCGAATGGAAAGGGCCATTCCCGACCCGGCGACCGGTCCACTCAGGCGCCGGGCACGACCTGCGCGCGGATCGCCGTCGCGGTACCGTCGGGACGGCCGTAGACGACCAGCACGTCGCCGTCGCCCACCGAGGCCACGGCCGGTTCGGTCAGGGCGACGCCCGACACGAGCAGCCGCGGCGGGGAATCGACGACGGTGCCGTCCGCGCGGACCGCGACCGCGCGCAGGTCGCCGTTCGGCTCGACCCAGGCCACCAGCCAGACGGTGCCGTCGAACGCCGCCACCGGCCCTGCCGCGACGCCGCTCGGCGTCGTCGCGATCTCGATGCGCGGGGAATCGAGCACCTCGCCGGTGGACGCCACCCGCGTCCCCACGATCCGGTCGACGGACGGCGGAAACACCTGTCGCCATGCGACGAGGAGCTGCCCGTCGCCGGCGACCGCGACCGGCCGACCAGCCTCGACGCTCTCCCCGGCGCTGAAGAGCGGCGTGGTGTCGAGCGCGGGATCGGTCCATCGCTGGAGGATGAAGCCCTCCTCCGCGGGAGGTGGCGTCGGGTTGATCCGTCCCGCCCGGAACACGGCGATCGTATCGTCGCCCAGCGATGCGAGCGACGCCGTCGACGTCGCCGCGCCATCGGCCGACGGAGCGAAGTAGATGTCGAACGCGGAGCGGGTCGGTCCGCCGCTTCCTGCGAAGGTCAGCATCGCGGCGTCCGGCCCCGGGATGCTTCCGCCCACGCACCAGCTCGATCGCGACCATGCCGTCACGAATCGATCGGCGCCCGCGCCGGTGACGGCGGTCGGTCCTTCGAAGAGGATCGAGCAGGAGCCGATGCGCGGACCCCACGCGAGGTCGTCGATCGGGCGCATCGTGCCATCCGCGTCGATCCGGCGTCCGGAGACCATGCTGAAATCGCCCGCCGCGGTCCCGTACGCCCCCCAGGTCGCGTAGTACGCCTGCGCGTCGGAACCGACCGCCAGCTGACCGTTCCCCGTGACGCCGCAGGGCACATCGTCGCTCAGCACGCGGACCTGCGCATCGACCGGGGTCACGTCGGCGTCGTATCGACGCGCGAGCACGTCGGTCCGTGGCCGCCGCGCGAACGACTGCCACGCGATCAGGTATCCGTCGCCGTCGGAGGCGGCGCCCAGCGACACCGGCGACGAGAGCGCGAGCGCGGTGCAGGCGACGGCGATCTCGCCCGCGAGCGGCGCGCCGCACGACGCGGGCTGGCAGTGGGTGTCACAGGCGCCGGCGCCCGGCGGCTCGCACGCCTCGCCGGCGTCGATGACGCCGTTGCCACACGTCGCCGGCGGCAGCGGGCACTCGATCAGCTGGCACGTCGTCGGGTCACACCGCCGGAAATCGCTCGCATCACACTCCTCACCGGGCTCGACGACGCCGTTGCCGCACACGGGCTCGATGCACCCGCCCGCGTCGCAGCCGGTCGGCACGCTCGGAAACCCGCTGATGCAGGCGGTCACGCGCGGCGTGCTCGTGCACTTGGCGGCCTGCGGGACCACGCGGTGCTTCTCGCGGCCGTTCGTCGTCGCGATGCGGCAGCACACGACCGCCCCTGGACGTCCGCACACCGACAGCTTCGCATGCTTCAGCGCATCGCGGCGGCACGACGACGGCAGGTCGCTGCTCGCGATCAAGCCCTTCACCACCTGCGTGGCACACGCGACGTGGGTGCCACGCGTCGCCGCCGCCGCGCACGGGCACGCGTCGTCGATCGCCGACCAGGCGGCGGTGACCGCGGCCGTGTCGGTGCAGGCGGCGCGCGCATCCGCGGCAGCGAGCAGCGCGACGACGGCCAGCGAGGTTGCGTGGAAGCGTGCGATCCACATTCGGCGAGGGCCCCCCGACGTGCGAGGTACTGCCTTCCGACGACGCGGATCAAGCCGAAATTGCACTCCCGACGGGGCGCGGATATGAGCCGGGGCGTGGCCGCCCGGCTCCCGCTCACTTCGCAGCGTCTCGTCGTCGTGACCGGAAAGGGTGGCGTCGGCAAGAGCGCCGTCACCGCCGCGCTGGCGCGCGCCGCCGGCAGCACCGGCAAGCGCGTCCTGGCCGTCGAGGTCGGCCGCGGGCGGCTCGGGCCGCTGCTCGGCGCCGACCGCCTCGGGACCGATCCGACCACCGTCGGCGGCGGCGTGTCGGCGGTCGTCATCGAGCCGGAGGAAGCGCTCGGCGACTTCGTCCTCGGCGTGCTGCGCCTGCGCGTGTTCGCGCGCCGCCTGCTCGAGAGCACGTCGTTCCAGGTCCTCGCCGCCGCCGCGCCCGGCCTCCCGGAATTCCTCGTCCTGCACAAGCTGGCCGGCTGGCTCGACGCGCGCCGGCTCGGCCGTCGCGTGCACGACCTGATCGTCGTCGACGCACCGGCGTCGGGCCACTCGCTGCCGCTCCTCTCCGCGCCGCAGACGCTCGGCACGCTCGCGCGCATCGGCCCGGTCGCCGACACGCTCCGCAGCATCGAGGAGCGCCTGCTCGATCCGGCCGCGACGCTCGTCTGCCTCGTGACGACTCCCGAGGAGCTCGCCGTCCGCGAGACCGTCGAGCTCTACCGCGAGCTCACGAAGCGCCTCGGGCTGCCGGTCGCGCCGCCGATCGTGAACGCGCTGCCGCCGCGCCGCTTCGCGACCGGCGACGAGGCGGCGCTGGCGCGGCTCGAGACCGTCGAAGCCGCACATCCGCACATGCAGGCGGCGCGGTTCCTGATCGAGCGCCGGCGCCAGGCGGCGGCCCAGGTGACGGCGCTCCGAAAGGCGCTCGGGGTGCCGCCGGTTCGCCTGCCCTTCCTCTTCGCCGGTCCCGAGGCGCCGGGCGGCGTCGAGACGCTCGCCGCGGAGCTGGCCGACGCCGCGGGGATGGCGGCATGACGCTCGCGGAGCTGCTCGATTCGCGTCGGGTCGTGCTGTGCGTCGGCAGCGGCGGCGTCGGCAAGACGACGACCGCCGCCGCGCTGGCGACGTGCGCCGCCCGGCGCGGACGCCGCACCGCGGTGCTCACCGTCGACCCGGCGCAGCGCCTGAAGGACGCGCTCGGTCTCGGCACGCTCGACGGCAAGCCCCGCCGCGTGCCGCTCGGCGGCACCGCCGCGCCGCTCGACGCGATGCTACTCGACGTGAAGCGCACCTTCGACGAGCTCGTCGTCGGCCTCGCCAGCACGCCCGAGCAGGCGCAGCGCATCCTCGACAACCGCCTCTACCAGAACCTCTCCGGCACGCTCGCGGGCACCGCCGAGTACATGGCGGTCGAGACCGTCTACCGGCTCGCCGAGGAGGGCGACTACGACCTCCTCGTGGTCGACACGCCGCCGTCGCGCCACGCCATCGACTTCCTCGACGCGCCCCGCCGCCTGCTGGCGCTGCTCGACTCGCGCGCGTTCGCCATCCTGAAAGATCCGACCAGCATCCTGCCGGCCGCGGGCTCGCGGCTCGCGCATCTCGTGCTGTCGGGCGTGCTCCGCGGCCTCGAGCGCTTCACCGGCATCGGCCTCGTGCGCGAGATCGGCGAGTTCGTCGGGCTGATCGAAGGCCTCACCGCCGCGCTCCGCGAGCGCGTCGCCGGCACCGCCGCACTGCTCCGCAGCGACGCGACGTCGCTGCTGCTCGTGTCGGCGCCCGAGCCGCGCCTCACCACGGAGACGTCGGAGCTCGCGGCGGCGCTCGGCAAGGTCGGCCTGGCCGTGCATGGCGTGATCGTCAATCGGGCATTGCCGCGCGCGGTGTTCGGCAGCGACGCGCCCGAGCCCGCGCCGATCGCCGCCCTGTCGGCCACGCTCGCCGCGCGCCTCGAGCGCAGCTGGGAAGACCTGCACACGCTCGCGCGGCGTCAGGAGGCGACGCTGGCGCCGCTGCTCCGCGCCGCGAACGCGCCGCAACTCGCCGAGGTGCCGCTGCTCGCGACGCCGCCGTGCTCGCTCGACGACCTCGACGTGATCGCGCGCCACCTGTGCCCGGACGCGATCGCGCCGACCGCGTCGGCGCAGGGCGGACTGTGACCTCCCGTCGGACCGTCTATTCGGGCGGCAGGTCGTCGTCGGGCGCTGCCGCCTTCGCGGCCTTCCGGCGCCGGCGCTCGGCCGCCAGCAGGCGGTCGACCTTGATGTTCAGGTTCGCGAGCGAGCCCTGGATGACGTCGAGCTTGGTCAGCAGCTTTCCGAAGTCCTTGCGCGACGGCACGTTCAACAGCGCGAGCACCGTCTGCAGGTTGCGGTCGATGGCGCCCTTGGTCTCGAAGCCCTTCTGCACCGCGGTCGTGAACGCCTGCGCGAAGAGCGGATTCGAGAGGAGATCTTCGGCGAGCTTCTGCAGCTTGTCCTTGCTCAGGATGGCGGAACCTCCGGGGCGCGAGCGCCGCGTTGGTCATATCGTGCGGCGCCCAACAGGGAAAGACGAATGACGCTGGAGACGTTCCTCGGCTACTGGACGGCGCTGGCGTTCGTGGCGCCGCCCATGCCGTTGCCGACGTTGCTCGGCACCGCGCTCGGCCTGCACATCTGCGACGCGATCATGTGCCGGCTCTTCGCGTACAACAACGGCTACCCGAAGAACGTGTGGACCGCCATCGGCTTCATCGGCGGGATCTGGGCCGTGGCCGTGCTGATCCTGCTCCCCCGCCGCGTCCCGACCGCGCCGACCGCCCCGACCCGTTCGATGCGCTGACCGGCTCGCCGTGCTCGGCGAGCACCCACGCGATCGCGCTCGCGTTGCTGTGGCTCAGCGTGACGAGCCAGCGCGCCATCTTCTGCTTGCGCGCCAGCGCCGCCGCCTCGCCGTGCAGGCGCAGCACGGGCGGCCCCGTCTCCTCGCGCACGACCTCGATGTCGCGCCAGCCGACGCCCTGCCCCCAGCCGCTGCCGAGCACCTTCATCGCCGCCTCCTTGGCGGCGAAGCGCGCGGCGTAGCTCTCGAAGCGGCCGCGGCGGCGTTGCTCGCAGTAGGCCTGCTCGGCCTCGGTGAAGACGCGATCGCGGAAGCGCGCGCCGGTGGGCGCTTCGAGCGCGCTCTTCATGCGCGCGACCTCGCAGATGTCGATGCCGATCCCCGCGACCGCCATCAGCAGGCCCCGCACGAATGACAGGTGTGCGTGTCGCACGGCGGCGTCTGCAGCTCGGCGAACGCCTTCCGCCGCTCGGCCAGGAGGTAGCGCTTGTCGACGGCGTGGTCGATGAAGTCCCACGGCAGCAGCGCACCGGCGTCGAGCGGCCGATGCACGAAGCGGTCGGGATCGACGGCGTCGTGCGCGCCGCGCAACCCCTTGAGCACCGCCCACCAGTCGTCGGGCCGCGCATGGAGCCGCTCGAGCACGTCGGCGACGCGACGGTCGCCGCGCGAGAGCAGCGTCTGCAGGTAGCCTTCGCGCGGGCTCTCCGTCTCGACCTGCAGCGCCGGGATCGTCGACAGGTCACGCCGCACGCGGGCGAGCTTCTTCTTGAGCGACGGCAGCGCCTCCATCGGCTCCCACTGGAACGGCGTCCACGGCTTCGGCACGAACGGGTTGATCGAGACGAGGATGCGGCCGACCTTCGGCTTGCCGCCGCTCATCAGGCGCGCGCGCAGCTTGGCGGCCAGCGCGACGATCTCGCGCACGTCGTCGTCGGTCTCCGTCGGCAGCCCGACCATCACGTAGAGCTTGAGCGCTTCGACGCCGCCGCCGACGAGCCAGTCGGCGGCGCGGAGGATCTCCGCCTCGGTCAGGTTCTTGTTGATCACGCGGCGGAGGCGCTCGGACCCCGCCTCGGGCGCCACGGTCACGGAGCGATTGCCGGCGGCGCCGAGCGCCGCGGCGAGCGCGGGCGTGATGACGTCGGCTTTCAGCGACGACGGCGACGCGCGCCCGCCGGCGTCGGCGATGCGCTGGCAGAGGCCGGCGATCCCCGGCTGGCTCGCCATTTCCGCGCCGACGAGGCCGATGCCGTCGCGCTCGGCGAGGCCGCGGTCGATCCCGGCCGCGAGGCGCTCGGGGCTGCGATAGCGCACGGGACGGTACATGAAGCCCGCCGCGCAGAAGCGGCAGCCCCATTCGCAGCCGCGGCTGGCCTCGATGACGTACTTGTCCGCGAAGACCGCCTCGTCGGTGAGGATCTCGGTGCGGGTGTCGAACGCATCGAGGTCGGCGACGTAGCGCCGCGTGACACGCGCGGCGCCCGGGCCGTCGTAGTCGAAGGCGACGAGGTCGCCGGCGGCGTCGTAGCGCGGCGTGTAGCGATCGGGGCGATACGCCCCGGCCACGGTTTCGGTGCGCGCGAGGACGTCGTCGCGCGTCCGCGGCCCGTCGACGGCGCCGGCGAGAAACTCGCCGAGCATCTCCTCGGCCTCGCCGATCAGGAACAGGTCGACGAACTCGGCGATGGGCTCGGGATTGAGGAACGTCGCCGGGCCGCCGGCGAGGACGAGCGGCGCGTTCGGCCCGCGTGCCGTGCGTCGTAGCGCCAGGCCCGCGAGCGCGAGCACGTCGAGCACGTGCAGGTAGTCGGTCTCGAACGAGATCGAGAAGGCGATCACGTCGAAGTCGGCGACGGGGCGCTCCTGCTCGAACGAGCGCAGCGTGCGCGGCCAGCCGCTGCGCGGGCCGTCGGGCAGATAGGCGCGGTCGACGTCGGCGCGCGGGTCTTCCGACAGCAGGCGGATCATCGCCTGGAAGCCCAGGTTCGCCATGCCCACCGGGTAGGTGTTCGGGTAGACGAGGCAGACCGACAGCGGTCCGCGCGGCCCGGGCACGTAGAGCCGGCGCTCGGCGGCGAGTCGGCTCGTGCGATCGGGGGTGGCGCGCGGCATCGTGCGAGCCGGCGACCTTATCCCCGGTCTCCGACCGCCTCAAGCCGGGTCCGCGGCGCATCTCCCGGGTTTGAAGCCGTGCGCGTCCCTGCCGTACTACTCCGGGCGGGTGATCCTCGGACGCGATCCGGAGCTCGGGCGCCTCGACGCCCTGATCGACGCCGCCCGGCAGCGCCTGGGTGGCGCGCTCGTCGTCCGCGGCGAGGCGGGCATCGGCAAGACGGCGCTCCTCGAGGCCGCACGCGACCGGGCCGCCGGTCTGCGCGTGCTGTCCGCGTGCGGCACGGAGACGGAGGCCCACCTGCCGTTCGCGGCGTTGGCGCAGCTCGTCGGGCCGGTGCTCGACCGGCGCGACCGTCTCCCGGCGCCGCAAGCGGCCGCGCTCGACGGGGCGCTCGCGCTCGGACCGCCGGCGCCGGGCGACCGCTTCGCGGTCTGCGTCGCGACCGTGGGGCTCCTCCAGGCGGCGGCCGAGGACGGCCCGCTGCTCGCCCTCGTCGACGACGCGCACTGGCTCGATCCGGCGTCGGCCGAGTGCCTCGGCTTCGCGGCGCGGCGCCTCGGCGGCACGCGCATCGCGATGCTCCTCGCGGTGCGCGACCCGGAGCGGGCGGCGCCCGGGATCGAGGAGCTGCCGGAGCTGCGGACCGCGCCGCTCGCCTCGCACGATGCCCAGCGCGTCCTCGCCGCCCGAGCGCCCGATCTCGCCGTGGCCGTGCGCGAGGCCGTCGTCGCCGCCGCGGCGGGCAATCCGCTCGCGCTCATCGAGATCGCGTCGCAGCTCGGGCCGGACGAGCGCTCCGGCCGGGCGCCGCTGCCGGAGCCATTGCGACCGGGCGGCCGGCTCGGCGCCGTCTTCGAGCGCCGCGTGCTCGCGTTGCCCCAGGCGACGCGCGACGCGCTGGTCGTCGCGGCGGCCGCCGGCGGCGGCGACGTCGCGACGATCTGGCAGGCGTGCCGCGCGCTCGGCCTCGACGGCGACGCGATCGAGGCCGCCGAAGCGGACGGGCTCGTGCGGATCGCGCACGCACGGCTCGCGTTCTCGCACCCGCTCGCGCGGAGCGCCGCCTACCACACCGCGCCGCTGCCGCAGCGCCGTGCGGCGCATCGCGCGCTTGCCGGCGCGATCGAGGGCGATCGGCGCGCCTGGCACCTCGCCGCCGCGGCGCCGGGACCGGACGAGGACGCCGCCCGCGCGCTGCAGGACGCCGGCACCGCCGCCGCCGAGCGCCGCGGCTACGTCGAGGCCGCCGCGGCCTACGAGCGCGCCGCCGAGCTCACGCCCGATCCCGACACGCGCGCGCGGCGCCTGCGGCGCGCGTCGAACATGCGCATCGTCGCGGGGCACCTCGACCGGGCGCTCGCGCGGCTCGACGAGCTGGTGGCGCTCGGCACGCCGACCGGCCAGGACCCGCGCCTGATCCACACCCGCAGCCTGCTGCTG
Organism: uncultured Binatia bacterium (SeqCode); assembly: GCA_964432595.1. Lineage (GTDB taxonomy): Bacteria > Desulfobacterota > Binatia > DP-6 > DP-6 > DASYLJ01. The sequence continues at coordinate 130,314 of CAYSOF010000006.1, forward strand.
ATCGGCACCGGTCAGTTCGCCGCGGGCTTCATGACGCTGAAGGCGCTCGCGCAGGCGTCGGTCGGCGTCGCGGATTCCGCGATGGCGGCGTTCCTCCACGCCGACGCGGCGATGGCGGCGCTGATCGCGGGCGACTGCCGCGAGGTGCTGGCGCTCGGCGAGCGCGCCGCCGAGCTGCTCGGTGACGGCGACGATCCGCGCGTGCGCGCCAACGTCGTGTCGGCGCTCGGCGCCGGGCGCGTGTTCGGGCGGCAGGCGCCCGCCGCGCGCGCCGATCTCGGGACGATGTGCGCGCTCGTCGCGCAGCTCGACCCGCTCGACTGGCAGGTCGGATCGCGCATCCACGCGCTCGCGATCCACGTGTGCAACGCGCTCGAAGCGTACGAGGAAGCGCGCGCGCTCGCCGGCGCCGCGCTCGCCGTCCTCGACGACGCGGGCGCCGTCGGCGCACGGGCGAACCCGTTGAGCCACGCGTCCGACGCCGCCTATCGGCTCGGCGACTGGGACGTCGCGTGGCGCGAGACGGCCGAGGCGATCGCGCTGGCCGAGGAGACCAGCGCCGACGAGACGCTGGTGCGCGCCCTCGTGCATCGCGCGCGGCTGCTCGCCGCCCGCGGCTTCGAAGCGGAATCGCGCGAGCACGCCGAGCGCGCGCTGGCGATTGCCGAGCACGGCGGCATCGGCACGATCCCGCCGTACGCCAACGCGGCGCTCGCCTTCCTCGACCTCGCCCATCGGCGGCCGGATCCCGTGATCGCGCGGCTCGCCGGCTTGGGCGACGTCATCGCGACGGTGCACGGCATGGTGCACCCGATGATCATCCCGTGGCGGCAGGACCTGTGCGAGGCATACGCGATGGCCGGGCGGCTCGAGGACGCGCGGCACGAGGCCGCGATCCTCGCCGACGAGGCCGACTGCGTCGGCGGCGCCGCGGGGCGCGCGGTGGCCGCGCGGTGTGCCGGGCTCGTCGCCGAGGCGTTCGACGAGCCGTTCGAGCGCGCGCTGGCGCTGGACGCGGAACGGCCGATGCGCTTCGAGCGGGCGCGCACGCTCCTGGCGTACGGCGAGCGCCTGCGGCGCGCGCGGCGTCGCACCGAAGCGCGCCAGCGGCTGCGCGAGGCCGAGGACGTCTTCGTGGCGCTGGCCGCCGCGCCGTGGTGCGAGCGCGCGGCCGCGGAGCTCGACGCCTCGGGTGCCGTCCGCCGCACGCCCGCGGCGGCGGCGCGCGGCGACCTGACGGCACAGGAGCGGCGGGTGGCGGCGACGGTCGCGCGCGGCCTCACCATCCGCGAGGCTGCCGCCGAGCTGTTCCTCAGCCCGAAGACCGTCGACTTCCACCTGCAGCAGATCTACGGAAAGCTCGCGATCCGCTCGCGCGCCGAGCTCGCGGTGATCGCGGTGGAGCGCGGGTGGCTGGCGTAGCGGCCGCCGCGCTCGACCCGGGAGAATTCCCGGTGCAGTCCCACGCGGATTCCCGCATCAAGGGGCATGCGAGCACATCTGCGATCTTCGAGGGGCGACCGACGGCAGCCGTGGCGACGCCGGCTCGGCGGGATCGGGCTGCTGTCGCTCGCCGTCGGGCTGGCGTTCGCGGCGAGCGCGCAGCAGGCCGCCGCCATCCGTCGCAGCGAGCGGCGTGCACGCTGCGCGAGCTTCGATCGCCTGCGCCGCCCGTTCTTCGGCGACCTCCACGTCCACACGTCGTACTCGTGGGACGCCCACATCTTCGGCAACGCCGACAACGACCCGGCGGCCGCCTACGAGTTCGCGCGCGGCGCCGAGAAGCGGGTGCTCTTCGACGCCGCGCCCGGCGGCGTGCTGCCCATCAGGCTCCGCCGTCCGCTCGACTTCGCCGCCGTCACGGACCACTCGGAGTACTTCGGCGAGACGCGCATCTGCACCACGCCGGGCGCGCCGGGCTACCAGGCGGATCACTGCCGGATCTTCCGCGGCGACGATCCGCCGCCCCTGGGTCTCACCGCCTTCCAGTACTGGGGCCTCAACCTCACGTCCGTGGCACTCGGGGAGATCTCGGCCTGCGCCGTGCCGGGCGCGTGCGAGGCCAGCGCCGCGACGGTGTGGCAGCAGACGCGCCAGGCCGCGGAGGACGCATACGACCGTAGCCGGGCGTGCACGTTCACGTCCTTCGTCGGCTACGAGTACACGGGCAGCAGCGGCGGCTACAACGGCCATCGCAACGTCATCTTTCGTAACGACAGCGTGCCGGACGCGCCGACGTCGTCGTTCGAGACCGGCGGCACCGATGCGCCGGCGCTGTGGGAGGCCCTGCAGCGCACCTGTCTCGACGGCGTCGAGCGGTGCGACGTGCTGACGATTCCACACAACGCGAATCTGTCGGGCGGCACGATGTTCCCGGACCCCGAGACCGCCGAGCGGGCGACGACGCGGGCGTTCTTCGAGCCGCTCGCCGAGATCGCGCAGATCAAGGGCTCCTCCGAATGCCGCTTCGACCGCACCGTGGGCCTCGGCGCCGGAACCACCGACGAGGCCTGCGCCTGGGAGCAGCGGACACCGCAGATGCAGTCGCCCGTCCCGGGGGTGGACTACGTGCTGCCCATCCAAGACTACCCGCGCGGCAACATGCTGCGGAACGTGCTGAAGCGGGGACTCCAGGTGGAGCGCCGCCTCGGCGTCAACCCGTTCAAGTTCGGCTTCATCGGCAGCACCGACGTCCACAACGGCACGCCCGGGGCCGTCGAGGAGGACGCGCTCACGGGCAGCCACGGCAGCGTGGACGACAGCCTGCTCGAGCGGGTCCGGGGCGACCACATCGAGGACAACCCCGGCTCTTTGGCGGTGCTGTGGGCGGAGGAGAACAGCCGCGACGCGCTCTTCGAGGCGATGCGGCGGCGCGAGGCGTACGCGACCAGCGGCACGCGACCCGTCGTGCGCTTCTTCGGCGGGTGGTCGTACGACCTCGACCACTGCGAGAAGCGGAACCAGATCCGGCGCGCGTACGCGCTCGGCGTCCCGATGGGCTCGGACCTGCCGCGCCGCCGCCGCATTCGCCGCGCGCCGCGCTTCTATGTCTCCGCGATGAAGGACCCGGGCACCGAGGGCCATCCGGGCACCGACCTGCAGCGAATCCAGATCGTCAAGGGCTGGATCGACGCCGGCGGCGAAGCGCACGAGCGGGTCGTCGACGTCGCCGGCGACAGCGCCCGTGGCGCGTTCGTGGACGAGTCGACGTGCGAGGCGCGCGAGGACGGCTTCGCCGATCTGTGCGTCGTGTGGGAGGACCCGGACTTCGATCCCGCGCAGCAGGCGTTCTACTACGCGCGCGTCCTCGAGAACCGCAGCTGCCGCTGGCACACCCGTGTCTGCAAGCAGCTCGGCATCGATCCGTTCGCGCCGGATTGCGCCGCGCGGGCCGGCGCCGACCTGGCGAACTGCTGCGTCGACGCGCCCGACCACGCGTTCCTCTCGCCGGTGACGCAGGAGCGGGCGTGGACGTCGCCCATCTGGTATCGGCCGGCGACACGGCGGGGCGCACGGCGATGAGCCGCCTCGCCACGGTGCTCCGCGCGCCGGTGACGCACTTCCTGGCCATCGGCGCGATCCTGGCGCTCGGACGCGCGATCCTGTCGGCGAGCGCGACGCCCACGATCCAGGTCGGGCCCGACGTGGTCGCGCGGCTCGCGGCCGCGCTCGGGACGCCGGCGGATCGGCCGGTGGATCGCGATGCGCTCGAGCGCTGGATCGACGACGAGGTCCTCTATCGCGAGGGTGTGCGCCGGGGGCTCGCCTGGAACCCCGCCGTGATCGCGCGGTTCATGCAGGTCGGCGCGTTCGTCGGCACGTCGCCCGACGGCGAGGGCCCCGACGTCCACCGCGACGACCCCGTCGTGCGCGCGCAGGTGGTGGGACGGATGCGGCTGCTGCTGGGCGAGGAGGCGATGCGCGGGCGCGAGCCGACCGCGGACGATCTCGCGCGCTTCATCGCCCGCGATCCCGAGCGGTTCGTCCAGCCGGCGCGGGCGACGTTCGTGCACGTGTTCGTCCGACGGGGCGACGGCGCGCGCGCGCGCTCGGCCGCGATCGGGCGAGGGATCGCCGACGCGCCAGTGGCGGTCGAGCGCGCGCCGGGCCTCGGGGACGTCTTCCGTCCCGGCGAGCGGTTCGTCGGCCAGTCCCGGCACGACGTCGCGGTCGTCTTCGGCCCCGAGGTCGCGGACGCGCTGCTCGCGCTCGAGGAGCGCCGCTGGTCGGCGCCCATCGAGAGTCCGTACGGATGGCACCTGCTGTGGGTCGAGTCGCGTGCGCCGGCGGAGCCCGGGGCGCCGGACGCGGTGCGCGCGCAGGCGCGACGGGAATGGCGCTCGGCGGAGTCGGCGCGTGCCGTTCCCGCCGCCGTCGCCGCACTGCGGGCGCGCTACCGGATCGCAGTCGACCCGCAGGCGCATGCGCGCCTGGGACGCAGCGCCCGGGGGGAGGGCTGAGATGCGACGGGTGATGGTCGCCGTGTGGCTGCTGGCCGGCGGCGTGGCGGGTGTCCAGGCGGTGCTCGCGCACCCGCTCGCGCCGTCCGTGCTCGACGTGCGCGAGGACGGCGCGGGCCGCGCCCGCGTGTCGTGGAAGCAACCGGCGGCCGCGCCGGCGGACGCGGTGCAGCCCGTGCTGCCCGCCGCTTGCCGGCCGGTGGGCGAGCCGTCGCTGCACACGGACGACGTCGCCCGCGTGCTCGACGTCATGATCGCCTGCGACGGCGGCCTGGTCGGCGCGACGTTCGGCATCGGCGGCCTCGCGGGCTCGCCGGCGAACGTGCTGCTGCGCGTGGCGCTGCAGGACGGTCGAGTCGTCCATCACGTCTTCCGCCCCGGCGACGCGTCCTTCCGCGTGCCGGAGCGGCCGCGCGCGCTCGAGATCGTCGCGAGCTACGCGCGTCTCGGCGTGGAGCACATCGCGGGCGGCGCCGACCACCTGCTGTTCCTCCTCGGCCTGGTGGCGCTCGCGCCGACGTGGCGCCGGCTCGCCGGGACGGTGACGGCGTTCACGGCGGGCCACGCGGCGACGCTCAGCGCGGTGACGCTCGGCCACGTGTCGCTGCCGAGCGCGCCGGTCGAGGCGCTCATCGCGCTCAGCATCCTCCTCCTGGCGTGCGAGCTCGCGCGCGGCCCGCGGGGCGCGCCGACGTTGCTCCAGCGACGGCCGTGGACGCTGGCGCTCGCCTTCGGCGCGCTGCACGGTCTCGGGTTCGCCGGCGCCCTGTCCGAGGTCGGGCTGCCCGAGGGCGAGATCGCGCTGGCGCTGGCCGGCTTCAACGGTGGCGTCGAAGCCGGCCAGCTGGCGTTCGTCGTGGGCATCGCCGTGACGTCGCGCGCCCTCCGCGCCGGAGTGGCCGGCTGGCAGCACCGCTGGCTCGCGCTCGCCTATGCGATCGGGTCCATCGCGGCCTGCCTCCTCCTCGAGCGGACGGCGCTGCTCGGTGGCGTCGCGTAGGGAGAACGCGACGGGCCCGGGGATCGGGCTTCGGGTGGTCAGCGCCAGCGGCGTAGGTCGCGGACGAACGCGTCGCCGGTGTCGTTGTCGTCGTTCAGCACGAGGTTCGTCGCTCGCGACGTGAAGCTCACGTTAGCGCCCGTTGTCGCTGACGAGCCCCGCGAAGCAGTCGCTGTCGGCGACGCTGGCGCGCACGGTCGTGCCGCGCACGCGGTCGTACATGAACACGTCGTCGACGCCGTTGTCGACGCCGACGTTGAGGCGCGTGGTCGTCCGCGTCGCGAGGTCGTGAGAAAGACGTCGGGCTGACCGTTCCCGTCGCCGGGGACGAGGTTCGACGCGTGCGACCAGAACGACACGAGCCGACCGTCCTTCGAGACGCTGCCCGCGAAGCTACGGTCGTTGCCCTCCTCGCCGGTCGCGCGATCGAGGCGGAACACATCCGTCTTTCCGTTGAAATCACCGGGCACCATGTTCGTGGCGTCGGATGAGAACACGACCCAGCGCCCATTGGCGCTCGTGAAGCCCCAGTAGCTGTGCGAATTTGCCTGCGACCCGTCGGACGTGACGCTCACGCGTACGTTTTATGCGTTGGCGGGCACCGCGAGCGCGACCGCCGCGAATACGGCGGCAGCAGCGAACATCCCTCGAGCGACCATGAGAAGCGACCTCCTTGTTTTCCCTTGCGGAATCACGTTCGCGACATGCGAGTCGTACAGGAGGGAGCTACCTGGGAGGTAGCCGGTCGCTACTGGGACTGCTCGTCGTTCGGGTGTGGCGGTCCGACGGCCACTCTCCAGTTCGTCGAACCCCGCACCGCGACTTATCGCCCTCTACCTACCAGGCCGCTCGTTGAGCGTCAGCTTCTCGTCGACCAGAGCGATCAGGCTGTGAAGCCGGGCCCCGACGATGGCGTTGTCGAGGAAGTTGCGTATCTCGTGCCGGAGAAGCGTGTCCGTGTCGATCGTCAGGCCGGTGGCGCCCCGTCCGGCGATCTTGGTGGCTTCCAGCTCTCGCCAGATCACCTTGCCGTATCCACTCTGCACCGGCGGCGCTCCCTCGAAGTCCTCAAGCGGGACCGCCACGAATCCATAGGAAGCGACGAATCGTCTCAGAACGTCACGAAGGGCCTCTCGAATGAGCGCGTATCGGACCTCCGGTCGGCTGCGCCGCCGGGAGATGAGGTCCCAGGTGCGTTCGGCTCTATGGGACATCGGACAATCGTCCCCCGGCCTGCACTGGCCCGCGCCTTCGCACCCCTCGATGGCAAACGCTCCGTCGAAGCGAGACGAGCGAAATCGCGTGGCGTCGTCGAATCGACAGCTGCGAAACTCGACGTCGCGAAAATTGCAGCGATCGAACGTGATGCCTCCGAGATCGAGCCCGGCGATCTGTCCTTGCACATGCAGGTCGGCGAAATGCCGCGCGCCGCCGTTCACCGAGCCGAGATGCTCGAGAATGAAGCGCGTCCGCCCTTCCCGATTGTCTTCTCGCCGGCGAGCGAGTCGCTGAACGAGATGGAACACGGCACTGCACGCTCCCTCGAAGAAGTTCGTGTTCCGCACGAGTTTCATCGCCTGACGGATCGCGTCTCTCAGTCTCTCGGCTGGCAGCAGAGAGAGCCGTTCCTCCACCCAGTCGAGGACCGCCGTATTGCCGCCCGCATGGCGAGCCAGGACGTTCGCAACGCTCCGGGCGGCTCCTGGTGTCTCGGTCACGGAATCGAGTTCGCGGGCGAGCCAACGCGCCACGAAGTACACAGTCAGAATGTCGAATCGCGGCTTCAGCGGAGCGCCGGGGGACAACAGGTAGTGGTCGGAGAAGCGGGCTATCGCATCGGCGCCCGCATGTGGAGCATGAACCTGAACATACATCGCGAGATCCTCTCGATCGATGTCCGCGGGATGATCGCGAAACAGCTCCTCGAAGATCGCCATCTGCGTGACGGGAGCGATGTCGATCTGCTGCCGGACGACCTCGCGCTCGCAGACGCTTTCCAGTAGCGGACCGAGGGGGTCCGTGCCGTCCGGCCTGAAATGAGCGCTCTGTTCCCCTTCGGCCGATACGGCGATCAACTCGAGCACGAGCGGGACACCGGTCGGCCTCGCGAGCTCACCTTCTTCGTCGCGCCCGATCCCTGGATAAACCGTACCGCTGATTTCCGCAGCAATACGGTTTGCCCGCTCCTGCTCGGCGACCGTCTGGAGACGCTTCTTGAAGAACTCGCGGCGCTGCACAGGTGAGAAGCCCTGCAGCTTGACTTTGACGATTCGCGATTCATCGAAGTCGAGGCGATGCTTTTCCCAGAAAGTCTCGCGCGACGTGATCAGTATCCGGACGCCAGAATCGCCCACGAGCTCGAGCAACTCCTGCAACAGTCGACCGGGCGAGTACGCCGAGTTCGGATGCACGCACAGTTCGTCGAAACCGTCGAATATCGGAACCAACAGGCCTTCGCGAACCAAAGTGCGAAACACGGTCGGCGTGGTGAGGGCGGCGGCTCCGGGAAGAGCATGGAGCAGCGCCGCTGTGAAGACGTTGTCCAACGTCAGGTTGGGCGTAAGCAGGTTCCGCCATTGCTCTGATTCCACCAGGACGGGGATGCCCGGAGGCACGACCTGCGTGGATCTCGGCACGCCACCACGCCTTCGGGGGGCACGAAGCATCTGGCTCGCGAGAACGCGGCACAACGTGGTCTTGCCGAGGCCACCACCAGCAACCAGTACCGTCGCATAGGGTTCCTGCCCCCCACCACTCGGTTCGGTCAGCGCACCAGCCAGGAGCTCGAGGGCCTGCCGCTTCTCTCCCCCCGGCGCCGTGGCGTCCGGGCGAGTGAAATACGGCGTCGCAAGATCGTCCAGCTGCTGGGGAATGAACCGACCGAGGATCTTCTCATGGAGCAGCCCCTGCGTCGTCATTGCTGCACGTCCGCCAAAGAGGCGCTGCACGCGCTCGAGGTTCGCGGCTAGATCGCTGCGCGTCGCAACGACCACCTCGTACGACTTGGCACGCACATGATCTGACTCACGGACGACGGCTGCCTCTCCCCAGGGGCAGCGATGCGCCAGATACAGATACCTCGCCTCCTTGGCACCTGCGGGAGTTTCATAGTCCACATGGTACAGAATCCATGCGGCACCAGGGCCGTCGACGCGCCTGGTGACACACCCACCAAGCGCCTCGACGACGACCTCAAATGGAACGCCCGGCATCGAGCCGACGTAGGGCAATCCCTTGCGGTTTGTCAATCATCTATGGCTTAGATGTCATTAATGAAGAAGCTAGGAGCAAATCGCTGCTACGAGGTATGGCAGCGATGACGACAGATTATCAGTCAACGCGCCTGTGGAGGGAAACCCTTGCGAGCCGCCAGGACGATTCGCCGACGGTTGCGCGACGCAGGGACCAGCTTCGCGTATCCTACGAGAGCTTCCGCGACAAAGCGGACAAGATCGCCGCATCGATCGGCGCCAGTTACCCCGGGCTCACGATCCACGACGTCACGCATCTGGACGGCTTGTGGGACGTCGCCGAGACGATCATTGGTGGTGCGCTTCACCTGTCTCCGACTGAGGCGTTCGTCTTGGGAGGGGCCTTCCTCGTCCATGATCTCGGTAATGGGATCGCCGCGTACGCAGAAGGCATCGACGAGCTTCGAGCGACGCACGAGTGGCAGGATACCGTGGGCGCACTCATTCGAAGCCGCCATCGACGTCCGCCGACCCGAATGGAGCTGGAGAATCCGCCGCCAGAGATCGACAGGCTCGCGCTCGAGGAAACCCTGCGATCGCTGCATGCCCGTCGCGCCGAATCTCTGCCTGTCACGGAGTTTCCCTCTGTCGCCGGCGCCCCCCCGCAGCGATTGATCGATGATGCGGAGCTCCGAGAGCTCTTCGGACGCCTCGTCGGGCTCATAGCCTCCAGTCATTGGTGGTCGGCCGATGAGGTGCGGGCGCAGCTCGCGCACGAGTCACTGAACCCCCCACCATGGGGAGCGGACTTCAGGACGTGGACGGTCGATGCCGTGAAAGTCGCATGCCTGCTACGTGCCGCGGACGCTGCGCATCTGGACTCGAGGCGCGCCGACTCGATGGTGCACGCCTTGCGGAGGCCGACCGGCCTGTCCGCACTGCACTGGACGTTCCAAAATCACTTGAACACGAGCTGCCGCCTCGACGAGGCTACCAATGAGCTGGTGTTCACATCCGGCAAACCGTTCGCGCCCGACGAGGCGCCAGCCTGGTGGCTGTGCTTCGACTCTCTACAGATGGTCGACCACGAGTTGCGGTCGGTCGATTCGGTGCTAGCGCGCGCCAACATGAGAATCGGCGCGCGAGCGGTCGCCGGTGTCGAGTCACCTGCGCGACTCAAGCGGTTCGTCAAGGTCTCCGGCTGGGAGCCGATCGACACGAAGGTTCACGTCACAGACGTTGCCTGGCTCGTCGAGAACCTAGGTGGCGAACGCCTCTACGGGAGGCAGCCGCACGTCCCCCTTCGCGAGCTCGTGCAGAACAGTGCCGATGCGATCCGAGCGCGCCGTCGGCTCGAGCGGCGTGCGAAGGAGTGGGGTCGGATCGTCGTGCGGCTCGGCGTCGACGGACAGCTATTTGTAGAGGTCAGTGACGACGGCATCGGAATGTCCGAAGAAGTCCTCACCCGTCATTTGCTGGATTTTGGACGCACATACTGGAGCACCGCATCCGCCCGACGGGAGCTTCCGGGCCTACTCGCGAGCGATTTTGAGCCGACGGGTCGGTTCGGCATCGGATTCTTCTCGGTGTTCTCGTGGGCCGACCGGGTTCGGGTGACGACGCGCTACCGCCAGGACGGGCCTGCACAGACGCGAGTCATGGAGTTCGGAGCCGGCGTCTACGATCGCCCGCTACTTCGCATCGCCAAGGACGACGAGCGGCTCGACGAGCCGGGCACAGTAGTCCGATGCTGGCTGCGCGACCCCGATCTCATCGAGCGGCTCCTGCTCGATAATTCCGCCGCCCGCGGACGCCGTGTCGAGTTCCCCGAGCTCCTCGCCTGGATCGCGCCGACTCTGGACGTTGACCTCCATACCGTCGACGATCGTACCCGGGGCGCGCCCGTCGTCGCGGTTCGCAGCGACGATTGGCAATCCGTTCCTCGTGAAGTGCTCGGCGATCGCCTCGGGCTCGATTGGAGCAATGGCGCCGACGTAGCATGTATCGTCTACAGCGACGGGCGGGTAGTTGGCCGCGGCCGTCCGGACCCAACCACGACCTGCCTCGTCTCGATCGGAGGATTCCGAGCGGAGGCGAGCCTCGAAATCGAGGGTTTCTCCGGCATACTGATTGCCAGCCCGACGCGAGCCGATCGTGCGGAGGGCACTCCGCTCGTGAGTTCTGAGGAACTGGCGGCATGGGCTACCGGCTACGTCGCGACCATTCCGCCCACTGACCCCGAGTCCTCCGCCGTCATGGCCGACCGCGTTGCGCGCCTCGGCGGATGGCCCGGTCCATTGGCTATTTGCGCGCATGACGGTCACGTGCTGACCGCCCAGCAACTAGCCGATCACGCCATGAGCCTGGACGAACTCAGCGTCGGGCTACTCGTTCGTCCAGTCCCGCTTGGCGAGCTACCCACCCGGGCCCAGCGGCTGACGGGTGTCAGACTAGTCTCGCTCGGCGGCGAAGCGTACTCGCTGCACGATCCACCCCCCTTCCGCCTGGCGACATACGAGCGTGGCGCGATTGCGGTTGCGGTTAAACGGGCGTGGGGCGAGCCCCCTGTGATCACGGCAGACTTGGGCAACCCACGCGCGCTCAAATGGCGAGGTCGGGACTGGTGGGCGTTGAAAACGACCTTCCGGAGGCGGGCCGGAGCCTTGGGTACGACACACTCGTAGGAACCCCGCGCCAAGACCGTACTAGCCAATCGTCCGCGAGGCCAGTCACCTAACCGTCGAGCTAGCGTGCAGGCCCTGGAGGCTGCCCCTTAATTCGCGTACGAGAAAGGCGCTACCGGGAGGTAGCACGTCGCTACACGAGCGGCCGAAGCAGCATGCCGCGCCGGCTTCGCCGGCCGCGGCATACCGGTCGCCACCGAAGGCGCCGGCTTCATAGAGCTGCCGGGCAAGACGAAGTCTTGCCCGGGATTAATCCGCGCCGCGACGCAGGAACGTCGGGATGTCGTAGTCCTGGTCGCCGTCGTCGGCGCCGTTCGCGAGCGGACGGCGCGGAGCCGGCGGCGGCGCAGCGGCACGCTCGGACGGGACCGGCGGCGCCTGCTGGCGGCGCTGCCACGTCGGCACGTCGAGCTCGTCGACCGGCTCGCGCAGGCCGTGACGCACGATCGGACGGCCGTCGGCCGTCGCCTGCATGCCGCGGTACTCGGCAGCGGGCTCGGGCGCGGTCACGCGCGGACGCGCACCCGAGCGCGTCTGCGCAGGCTCGCCGAAGCCCGTCGCGATCACGGTGATGCGCACCTCGTCGCCCATCGACTCGTCGATGACGGCGCCGAAGATGATGTTGGCCTCGTCGTCGGCCTCTTCCTGGATGAGGCTGGCCGCCTCGTTCACCTCGTGCAGCGTGAGGTCGGGGCCGCCCGTGATGTTGATGAGCACGCCGCGCGCACCCTGGATCGAGACGTCCTCGAGCAGCGGGCTCGAGATCGCACGCTGCGCGGCCTCGACGGCGCGGTTCTCGCCCGCGGCCAGCGCGGCGCCCATCATCGCCATGCCCATCTCGGACATGATCGCGCGGACGTCGGCGAAGTCGAGGTTGATCAGGCCGTGCACCGTGATCAGGTCGGCGATGCCGCGGACCGCCTGGAGCAGCACGTCGTCGGCTTTCTTGAAGGTCTCGAGGATCGACGAGTTGCGGCCGGCGACGTTGAGCAGCCGCTGGTTCGGGATCGCGATCAGCGTGTCGACGCTGTTCTTGAGCTCGCGCAGCCCCTCTTCCGCCTGCTTCTGCCGCCGCTTGCCCTCGAACGTGAACGGCTTGGTGACGACGCCGACGGTCAAGCACCCGATTTCCTTGGCGACTTTCGCCACGACCGGGGCCGCACCGGTGCCCGTCCCGCCGCCCATGCCGGCGGTCACGAAGACCATGTCGGCGCCCGTCAGCCACTCGGCGAGGCGCTCGACGTCTTCCATGGCGGCGCGCTTGCCGACGTCGGGATTGCCACCGGCACCCAGCCCGCGCGTCAGCTTCTCGCCGAGCTGCATCTTCACCGGCGCGAGGTTGGCGCGCAGCGCCTGCGCGTCGGTGTTGGCGGCGATGAAATCGACGCCGGGCAGCCCGGCCGCGATCATCGTGTTGATCGCGTTGCCTCCGCCACCCCCGACCCCGACCACCTTGATCCGGGCACCGTCACAGGCCTCGATGAGCTCGTCCATCGGCCACCCCTCCCGGCGTCCGCCCCACGCCGCCACAGAAAACTAGAAAAAATCTCTGATCCAGCTAGCCACCCGATGTCGAGCCCGGATCAGTGAGCTCATCATCGGCCATTCGACGTCACTGTCGGTGTGTCCACGTTGCTTCAGTCCGTGCAGCACGAGGCCGACGGCGGTCGAATACATTGGACTCGCTACGACGTCAACTAAACCATGCAGATGAAGTGGTGTTCCGACGCGCACCGGCACGCGGAAGACGCGCTCCGCGAGATCCGTGCTGCCCGACAGCACCGCACCGCCGCCCGTCAGCACGACGCCGGACGTGAGCACGTCGTCGCAGCCCGCGCGCTCGAGCTCCGAGCGACACAGCGCGAGCATCTCCTCGGCACGCGGCTCGATGACTTCGGCGAGCGCGCGCGGCGACAGCTTGTGCGGCGGACGTCCGCCGATGCCCGCGACCTCGACGGTGCAGTCCGACGACGCGGTGAGCGCGAGCGCCGAGCCGTTCCGCTGCTTGAGCCGCTCCGCGTCCGCGAACGGCGTGCGCAGCGCCGCCGCGAGGTCGTTCGTCACGTGCCCGCCGCCCACCGGCAGCACGGCCGTGTGGCGGATCGCGTTCTGGTGGTACACCACCATCGACGTCGTGCCCGCGCCGACCTCGATCAGCGCGACGCCCAGCTCGCGCTCCTCCGGCGTCAGCACCGCCTCGGCGGCGGCGAGTGGGCTGCCGAGCACGTCCTGCACGTGCAGGCCGGCCCGGTTGCAGCACTTCACCAGGTTCTGCCCGGAGCTGATCGAGCCCGTCACGATGTGGACGCGCGCCTCGAGACGCACGCCGGCCATGCCGACGGGCTCCTTCACGCCGTCCTGGTCGTCGACGACGAACTCCTGCGGCAGCACGTGCAGGACCTCGCGGTCCATCGGCAGCGCGACGGCGCGCGCGGCCTCGAGCACGCGCTCGACGTCGCCCGTCGCCACCTCCCGGTTCTTCACCGCGACCACGCCGTGGCTGTTGAAGCCCTTCGTGTGGCTGCCCGCCGAGCCCGCGACCACGCTGCGGATCTCGCAGCCGGCCATGAGCTCGGCCTCTTCCACGGCCTTCCGGATGGCCTCGACGGTGGCGTCGATGTTGACGACCGTCCCCTTCTTGAGCCCCGTGGAGGCATGCGTGCCGATGCCGGTGATCTCGACTCCGGCATCGCCCACCTCGGCGACGACGACCCCGATCTTGTAGGTGCCGACGTCGAGCCCCACCACGAGCGGATTGCGCTTTCCCATCGTCACGCCCCCGCCGCGCCGCGTGTCGGCGCCGCCGCCACCGCGCGCGTCCGCACGATGATCTCGTCCTCGAACATGCAGCTCACGCCTCGCACCTCCCCTTCGCGTCCCACCCACAACGGGAGCACCCTCGCGAGCCGTTCGAGCTTGGTCGCGTAGTCGCCAAGGCCCAGCTCGATGGGCACCGCCGGCCGGATCGGCAGCAGCGTGAGCCCCGCCGTCCGATCGACGTTGATCTCGGACACCGTTCCCAGCGCCGTCGACTCGCGCGTCGCCAGCCGCAGCAGGCCGAGCGCCCGCCGCACCGACTGCGGGCCGAAGCCCTCGCGCCCGTCCAGGTCGGCGCGGCCGAGTCCGGTGATGTACGGCAGGTCGCGGCCGTCGGTATCGCCGACCGGTGCGAAGATGCGGCCGTTGGCGGCGACGTAGTAGAGCGCCGGCGCCGGGTCGCCGACCGCCACGATCGCGACCGGCCGGTACTCCCGCACGCGCACGACGATGCGGTCGGGGAACTCGCGCCGGACGTCCGCCGTCCGCACCCACGGCCGGGCACGCAGCCGCGCGGCTGCCGCCTGCGGGTCGACGTTCCAGATGCTGTCGCCCTCGCGGATCTCGAGCGCGGCGCGCAGGTCGTCCGGCGCGACGCGGCCGCGGTGGCGCATCACCACCTCACGCACGGCGAAGTACGGGTGGCGGCGCGCCGCGGCGACGAGCGGCGGCACGGCGACGGCGAGCACCGCGATCGGCGCGACGATCCGCAGCGCCGAGCGCACGGCGACCGGCACCGTGATCGGCGTCCATGCGGTCGGCGCTCGCCGCTTGTTGCGGCGGCGCCGAAGCCATCGGCTCACCAGCTGCCGACGAGTCTGACCTCGGGCTCCAGCCATACCCCACTCCGCTCCCACACTGCCCGTTGCGCGACCGACATGAGCGCCTGGACGTCGGCCGCGTGCGCGCGGCCCTCGTTCACGATGAAGTTCGCGTGCCGCTCCGAGATGCGCGCGCCACCCACGCGGCACCCCTTCAACCCCGCGGCCTCGATCAACCGCCCGGCGTGATCGCCGCGCGGGTTCTTGAACACCGAGCCGCAGTTCGCGAGGCCATGCGGCTGGCTCGCCGTGCGCCGGCGGCGGGCGTCGTCCATGCGCGTCGGCGCCGCGTCGTCGGCGCGCAGCGCGAACGCGACCGCCGTCACGACGAAGCCGGCCGGCAGCAGCGCGCGCCGGTACTGGAACGCGAGCGCGTCGCGGCCGAGCCGCTGCACGCGTCCGCTCGTGTCGACGCCCCAGACGGCGTCGACCACCGCCGCGACGTCGCCGCCGTAGGCGCCGGCGTTCATGAAGAGCGCGCCGCCCACGGTTCCGGGAATGCCTTCGGCATGCTCGAGGCCGGCGAGGCCGCGGGCCACGCTGTCGCGCGCGATGCGCCCGAGCTGGACCGCGGCGCCCGCGCGGACGCCGTGCTCGCTCCACTCGACGCGACGGAACCCGCGCCCGAGCTTCACGACGACGCCGCGGATGCCGCCGTCGCCGACCAGCATGTTCGAGCCGCCGCCGAGCATCGTCAGCGGGACGCCGTGCGCCGACGCCTCGCGCACGACGACGCCGAGCTCTTCGGCGGTGTCGGGCTGGACGAGCACGTCGGCGGGACCGCCGATGCGGAACGACGTGTGCCGCGCGAGCGGCTCGTCGGTGCGCACCCGGCCGGGCATCACCCCCGCGAGGGTCTCCGTCAGGGTGGGGGACGGCATGGCTCAGTGGATCTGCGGCACCGGGGCGCCCGTGCGGAGCAGGCCCAGCAGCTCGTCGGCCGCCTTGTAGACGTCGCCGGCGCCGAGCATGAGCACGAGGTCGCCGGGCCGCACCACCTCCAGCATCGCATCGGCGAGCCGGGCGCGGTCGGACACGTGGCGGACGTCGAGATGCCCGCGGCGCTTCAGCGCCTGATAGAGCGCCTCGCCCGAGACGCCGTCGATCCGGTCCTCGCCGGCCGCGTAGATCTCGGTGACGACGAGCACGTCGGCGTCGTCGAACACCGTGAGGAACTCGTCGAACAGGTCGCGCGTGCGGCTGTAGCGGTGCGGCTGGAACGCCACGACGAGCCGCCGCGTGAAGCCCTCGCGGGCGGCGCGGAGCGTGGCGCGGACCTCCTCGGGATGGTGGCCGTAGTCGTCCACGACGAGGATGTCCTGCTCCTCGCCCCGCACCTCGAACCGGCGGTGGACGCCCTCGAACTCCTCGAGCGCGTGGGCGGCGATGCGCCATGGAATGCCGAGGTCGTCGGCGACGGCGATCGTCGCCAGCGCGTTCAGCGCGTGGTGGCGGCCGGGCATGCGCAGGCGGACCGTGCCGAGGCGCGTGCCGTGCTTCCACACGTCGAAGACCGTCTCGAAGCCCTCGACGCGGAGCTCGCGCGCCTGCCAGTCGGCGTCGGGCGACACGCCGTACGTGACGAAGCGCTTGCGGACGTGCGGCAGCATGGCGCGCACGTTCACGTTGTCGATGCACAGCACGGCCAGGCCGTAGAACGGCACCCGCTGGACGAACTGGAGGTACGCCGCCCGCACCTTCTCCATGTCGCCGTAGTAGTCGAGGTGCTCGGGATCGATGTTCGTCACGACGGCGACGATCGGCGACAGCAGCAGGAAGGTGCCGTCGCTCTCGTCGGCCTCGGCGACGAGGATCTCGCCCTGCCCGAGGCGCGCGTTCGTACCGAGCGTCCGGAGCTTGCCGCCGACGACGACGGTCGGATCGCGGCCGGCCTCGCGCAGCACCGACCCGAGCAGCGACGTGGTCGTCGTCTTCCCGTGCGTGCCGGCGATGGCGATGCCGTACTTCATGCGCATCAGCTCGGCGAGCATCTCGGCGCGCGGGATGATCGGCACCTTGAGATCGCGCGCGCGGACGACCTCCGGATTGGAGAAGGTGACCGCCGACGAGATCACGAGGACGTCGATGCTCTCGTCGATGTGCGCGGCATCGTGGGCGCCGACGTGGATGCGCGCGCCGAGCCGCTCGAGGCGTCGCGTGGTGTCACTCTCGGCGACGTCGGAACCCGACACCGAGTACCCGAGGGTGAGCAGCACCTCGGCGATGCCGCTCATGCCGATGCCGCCGATCCCGACGAAATGGACCCGGCGCTTCGGCCCGTTCACCGCAGTGACTCCATGAAGCGTCCGTAGCGGCCACCCCGTCCACCCAACCTGCCCGGCCACGATGGGAAGGACTTAGCGAAGCAACAGGTGATCTTCAAGTAGATGATTGCCGACGACGCGCAAGCACACGTCGGCCGCGGCGTTCGCAGCCTCCGGCCGATGCGCGCCGAGACGTCACGGACCGGCGACGCGCTCGCCCGACGACGACGCCGGGTCCCGCGTCCATCCGAGCGCCGCGGCGCGCTCGAGCAGCGCCGCCCGGGACGGCCCGAGCGGTACCTTCACGCGCTGCTCGCGCCGCCCGTACGCGTCGATCACGCGCTGGAGCACCACCGGGTCCTTCATCATGTCGTTCGGCGGATCGAGGAGGTGGATCGTCCGCAGCAAGGCGCGGAGCAGGACGACGTCCTCGCGCAGCCCGGGCAGCAGGCCTTCCCGCACGAGCGACCGCATGAAGCCCTTCGGGTTCGGGCTGCCGTCGGGCCGGGTCGTCTCGAAGGGATCGTCGCCCCGCTGCTGCGCCTCGGCGACCTCGACCGCATCCCTGTCCTGGACGACCTGCAGGTCGTACCAGGGCACGATGTCGGCCTCGATGCGGGCGTCGTAGGCGAGGGCCAGGGCGCGGAGGTCGGTACCGTGCGCATCGAGACAGTCCGCGAGCGCAAAGGCGGCGACCCAGGCGTGCGAGCAGCCGCGCCCCACGATCGGATTCGTATGCATGAGCGAGTCGCCGACCGCGACGAAGCCGAGGGCGAGCGGCTCGCCGCCGTCGACGAGCCAGCGGCGGGTGTTCGTCAGGTTGGCCATCTTGTGGACGTCGGAGACGGGCTCGGCCACGTCGGGCGCGGTCAGCGCGGCCGCGATCGGCACGGCCGCCACCGCGGCCTCGAAGCCGGGCGTTGCGCCGAGGAGCCGGCGCATGTCCCGATCGGTCGGTGAGGCGGCGAGCGTGATCGAGAAGACGCGCGAGTCGCCCGCGAACACGCCGACCTTGAGGTACCCCAGGTCCGCGCCGACGATGCCGCCGTCGAACGACGGCTGCGGCACGCCGTCGCGCAGGCGGTAGAAGCGCGACGTATAGAAGATACCGCAGGGGCTCGAGGCTTCGCGGACGTCTCGCGCCCCGATGGCCGGCAGCCAGCGCGGCAGCGGCGAGCGCCGGCCCGAGGCGTCGACGACCAGGTCGCCGGAGACGAGCTGCCCGCCGCTCGGCGACGTCGTCCAAACGCCCGTCACGCGTGGCAGGCCCGTGGCGGCGTCGCGCACGGCCTCGAGCCGCTCGACGGCGACGCCGTCGCGGAAGTCGACGAGGCCCGTGTCGAGCACGTGGCGACGGAGGATCCATTCGAAGGTGATGCGGCGGCACGCGAGCGCGACGATGTCCGCGTCGCCCTCCTCGAGCTGCGCGTCGGGAAAGAGCTCCCGCGCGCGTCGCGTGAAGTGGAGCTCCTCCGCGCCGCAGGCGAGCAGCTTCTGCAGCAGCTCGGGCGCGTGGTCGCGGATCAGGTTGCGGAGCCGCGCGAGCAGCGCGTGCGAGTGCCGGGTCTGCGGCGCCCCGCGCCGCTTCCAGTGCTCGAAGGCCTCGCCGTGCGTCGCGGGGAGCGGGGTCGCGTCGGCCTCCAGGATGGTCACGCGGTGGCCGCGACCGGACAGCGCGACGGCGGCGCCCAGACCGGCGACCGATCCGCCGATGACGATGACGTGCTTGGCGTCCATGGTGGGTCTCATTTCTCGTCGCCGCTCGGAGCGAGTCCGGTGAACGTGAGCTGCAGGAACTGCCGATTGACCTCGGCCGGCTGGACGTCGCCGGGACGGAACACCTGGCCGCTGACGATGGTCCCGGCGGTGGCGAGGAACGAGGCGGCGGCGAGGCGGGCGTCGATCTGCCGGCTGAACTCGCCGCGCTCCTGTCCCCGGCGGATGATCTCGGTGACGAGCTCGGGCAACGCGTGGTCGCGGGACGTGACGTGGAGCGCTTCGGGACTCGCGAAGAACTCGGCGAGCATGGCGGTCATGATCTCGGCCTGCGCGACCAGCTCGACGGACATGCGCTCGACGAGGGCGGTCAGCTCGTCGCGCGCCGAGCCACGGACGTGCGGGAGCGACGCGCGGAACTCCTCGGCGACGCGGCGATTGAACTCGTGCAGCAACGACGCCTTGCTCGGGAAGTGGAAGAAGAACGTACCGCGGCCGACGTCCGCCTCGCGGCAGATGTCGGCGATGGTGACCGGGCCGAAGCCCGACCGCGCGAAGAGCCGCATGGCCGCCTCATAGATCTCGCGGCGTGTACGCTCCTTCTTGCGATCGCGGCGCGAGCGCTCCGGCTCGACGGGAAGCATGGCGTGCCTTTACTCCGAGATTGTACTTGTGTCCAATATCGGAATTGAGTAGCTTCCGCGCCACGCATGGCAGCCGAGACGATCCGTCATCGCCAGCTCCAGGTCGGCGACCTCTCGATGCACGTCGCCGAGGCGGGCGAGGGACCGCTGGTCCTGCTCTGCCACGGCTTCCCGGAGTGCTGGTACTCGTGGCGGCACCAGCTCGTCGCGCTCGCCGCCGCCGGCTACCACGCGGTCGCGCCCGACATGCGCGGCTACGGACGAACCGACGCGCCCGAGCCGGTCGACGCCTACACCATCATGCATCTGGTCGGCGACATGACCGGCCTCCTGGCCGCGCTCGACGAGCGGCAGGCGGTCGTCGTCGGGCACGACTGGGGCTCGGTGGTCGCCTGGAACGCCGCGCTGCTCCGGCCCGATCGCTTCCGTGCCGTCGTCGGCATGAGCGTGCCCTTCCTCCCCCGCATGCCCGTCAAGCCGACGACGATGATGAAGGCGCTCGCCGGCGACCGCTTCCTCTACATCCTCTACTTCCAGGAGCCGGGGAAGGCGGAGGCGGAGCTCGATCCACGGGCGCGCGAGATGATGCGCGGCATGCTCTACACCGCGTCCGGGTCGATCGACGCGAGCCGCTTCCGCAAGCTCCTCGAGCTGCCGAAGACCGCCGGCTTCCTCGACGCCATGGTGCAGCCCGACGCCCTGCCCGACTGGCTCCGCGACGAAGACCTCGAGGTCTACGTCGGCGAGTTCGAGCGCACCGGCTTCCGCGGCGGGCTCAACTGGTACCGCAACTTCGATCGCAACTGGGAGCTGCTCGCGCCCTTCGCCGACCGCCGCATCACCGTGCCGGCGCTCTTCGTCGGCGGCCTGCGCGACGCCGTCGTGACCGGCCCGGAGTTCGCCGGCGAGAGCCCGACGGTGCAGATGCTCGGATCGTTCTGCGACGACCTGCGCGGCAAGGTGCTGCTGGACGGCGTCGGTCACTGGAACCAGCAAGAGGCGCCGGAGCGGACGAACGCCGCTCTGCTCGACTTCCTCGCCGGCCTGAAGGGATGACGATGGAGCTGTCACGCCAGCGCAGATTCGTGACGCCGCTGCCGGGTGAAGACTGGGACGCGCTCGCCCGACGCGTCCTGCCCGACGAGCCGGTCGACGCGGCCATCGGCAAGCTGAAGAGCTGGAACCTGCAGCTCTTCGCGCGCATTCAAGCGGGCGAGTTCCTCGGCAGCGACGTGATCTTCGTCGAGCCGCCGCATGCCTGAGGCCACCATCGACGGCGCCGTCGTCGCGCCGGGCCACGACGGCCAGGCCGTGCTCGTCGTGCGCGTGCGCCACGAGAACGGCGCCATCGGCACCGTCACGCTGGACGCGGACCAGGCGCGGCGCCTCCTCGAAGGGTGCGCGGCGAACGACGTCGACGGGCTCCGCGGACAACCGTGGCAACGACTCCTCCACCTGCTGGAGGCCTAGGAGCGGACATGTACGACATCGTCGTTCGGAATGGTCGGATCGTGGACGGCAGCGGCCTCGCCGCCTTTCATGGCGACGTCGCCATCGCCGGCGGCCGCCTCGTGCGGGTGGGCGGCACGGCGACCCCGGGCCGACGCGAGATCGATGCGCGCGGCCGCGTCGTCGCGCCGGGCTTCATCGACCCGCACACGCACTTCGACGCGCAGCTGCTCTTCGACGCACACGCACGACCGGCGCTCGAGCACGGCGTCACGACGGTGGTGCACGGCAACTGCTCGCTCTCGCTGGCGCCGCTCCGGGCGGAACATCGCCCGAAGCTGGTCCGTATGTTCCAGCAGATCGAGGAGATGCCCGACGCCGCCTTCGACGGCGCCTTCGAGTGGACCTGGGAGGGCTTCGCCGACTACGTCGAGGCGTTGCGCGGCCGGATCGCGCTCAACGTCGCGCCGCTCGCGGGACACTCGCCGATCCGGATGTGGGTCATGGGCGAGGCCGCCCAGCAGCGCGCGGCGACGGCCGGCGAGATCCGCGCCATGCAGGACCTGCTGCGCGCCTGCCTCGAGGCCGGCGCGGTGGGTCTGTCAACGAGCTACGTCGACATGGACGAGAACCTGGCGCCCGTCCCGAGCCGGTACGCGCATGCGGAGGAGCTCGACGCCCTCGCGGCCGTGCTCGGCGAGTTCGGGCGCATGCTCCAGGTGGTTCCCGAGTTCTACAACACCGACCTCAGCGTCGCGCGCGTCGATCAGCTCGCCGAGCTCTCGCTGCAGCACGGCATCCCGACGACGTTCTCGCCGCTCTTCGACTCCGCCGCGATCCCCGACAACGTGCCGCGCGTGCTGGCGCGCGTCGCCGAGCAGGTGGCGCGCGGCGCGCGCGTCTGGCCGCAAGTCCAGACGCGGCCGATCGACATCAGCTTCAGTCTCGACATGGCGAGCCTGTACTTCGTCACGCTGCCCATGTGGTACATGATCCTGCGCCAGCCGCGCGCGCAGCGAATCGCGCTGCTGCAGAACGACGGCACGCGCCAGGGGCTGATCGACGCCGCCGAGCCCGGCGGCGACACGAGGCGGTTCGCCGGCCTGCGGGTCCGCATGAGCCGCGACGCCGCACTCGTCGGCAGGACGCTCGGCGAGATCGCCGCGGAACGCGGCACGACGCCGGCGGCCGCCATGATCGACCTCTCGCTCGCGGAAGACCTGGGCGTCCACTTCCTCTCCGCGAACATGGGGCACGAGGACCCCGCCCGCATCGGTCCCCTCCTCGCCGACGATCTCGTGCACGTCGGCGCGAGCGACGGCGGCGCCCACATCCAGTCCTTCGCCACCTATGGCGACACCGGGTACCTCTTCAGCGAGTTCGTGCGAAACGGGCGTCACCTGAGCCTCGAGCACGCGGTGCGCAAGATCACGGGCGACACCGCGCAGATCTGGGGCCTGCACGACCGCGGCTTGCTGCGCCCGGGCATGGCGGCCGACGTCGTCGTCTTCGATCCCGAGACGATCGGGCGGGCCGACGAGACGCCGGCGCGCGACATGCCGGGCGCCGGCATGCGCTACGTCCGCGGGGCGCAGGGCGTCGCGGCCGTGGTCGTCAACGGGGACGTCGTCTGGTCGGCGGACGGCGGCTACACCGACGCCCGTCCAGGCGTGATCCCGAACGCGACCTGAGCCTCAGCGGCGATCCCCGAGGACGGCCAGGCACACGTCGGCCGCCGCGTCGGCGGCATCGGGCCGGCCGAGCGCGCGCGCCTTCGCGGCCATCGTGCGGCGTCGATCGGCGTCGTCGACGAGCGGGCGAAGCGCCGTCGCGAGCCGTGCGCCGTCCAGCTCGCGGTCCAGGATGACGACGGCCGCACCGGCGGCGGCCAGCACCTCGGCGTTCCGCCGCTGATGATCGTCGACGGCATACGGATACGGCACCAGCACCGCGGGCAGACCCATCGCCGTGATCTCGGCGCAGCTCATCGCGCCCGCGCGCGCCACGACGACGTCGGCGGCGCGGTACGCGGCACCCATGTCCGCGATGAACGGCTCGACGCGCACGTCGAGTCCGAGCGGCGCATACGCCGCGGTGACGGCGGCGTGCTCCGCCGTTCCGGTCTGATGCGTGACCCGCAGCGCGCGGGCGGCGTCGCCGAGCTGCTGCAGCGCCGCGACCGCCGCGGCGTTGATGCGGCTGGCGCCCTGGCTGCCGCCGAAGACCAGGAGGCCGAGCCGATCGCGTGGCGCCGCCGGCGGCGCGGCCAGCACCGCCGGCCGGATGGGGTTGCCGGTGTGGATCGACCGGCGCGCGGGGAAGTACGGCGCCGCCTCCGCGAATCCCAGACAGACCGCGCGCGCCAGGCGGCCGAGCGTCCGGTTGGCCAGCCCCGGGATCGCGTTCTGCTCCATCAGGACGACCGGCCGCCCGCCGAGCCGCGCCGCCACCACCGCCGCGACCGACGCATAGCCGCCGACGCCGACGACCAGCCGTGGTCGATGCGCGGCGAGCAGCCGGCGGGCGTGCGCGACGCCCGTCGCGAGCGCCGCGATGCCGCCCACGGCGCGGCCGACGCCGCCGCCGCGCACCTGCCGGCCGGGGATGAGATCGATGGGATAGCCGGCGGCGGGCACCGCGCGCGCCTCGAGGCCGGCCGGCGTGCCCACGAAGCCGACGCGCAGGCCGCGCGTGCGGAGCGCGTCGGCGAGCGCCAGGCCGGGGAAGACGTGTCCGCCCGTGCCGCCACCCGCGATCAGGACGTCGAGCGGACCGGCGCCCTCCGTCATCCCGCCTCGCGCGCCAGCGCGAGCAGGATGCCGACCTCCATCATCGCGATCATCATCGCCGAGCCGCCGTACGAGACGAACGGCAGCGTGAGGCCTTTCGTCGGCAGCACGCCGAGGGCGACGCCGACGTTGAGCGCGGCCTGCATCACCAGCAGCGCCGTCACGCCGAACGCCAGCAGCCCGGCGAAGTCGTCGGGATGGCGGCCGGCGATGCGGAACCCGCGCAGCGCCACGACGACGAAGAGCCCGACGACCAGCGCCGCGCCGAGCAGGCCCAGCTCCTCGCCGATCACCGAGAAGATGAAGTCGGTGTGCGCCGCCGGCAGGTAGTACATCTTCTGCTGGCCCTGCCCGAGGCCGACGCCGGCGACGCCGCCGGAGCCGAAGGCGATCAGCGCCTGGCAGAGCTGGAAGCCGACCCCGCGCGGATCATCGTTGCAGTCGAGGAAGGACATGAAGCGCTTCCACCGGTACGGCTCCATGATCGCCAGGTAGATGAGCGCCGGCAGCGCGGCGGCCACGAACGCGCCGAGGTGGGTCAGCCGCGCGCCGGCGGCGAACAGCATCGCGCCGAGGAGTCCCATCGAGAGCGCCGCGGTCCCGAAGTCGGGCTCGAGGAGACACAGGCCGGCCAGCAGCGCGACCACCAGACAGTGCGGCACGATGCCGAACCAGAACTCGCGCACCCGCTCGCCCTTCCGCGCCAGCGAGCATGCCAGGTAGAGGGCGAGCGCCATCTTCGCGAGCTCCGACGGCTGGAACGAGAGCGGTCCGAGCGGGATCCAGCGCTGCGCGCCGCTGCGGTTCACGCCGACCCCGGGCACCAGCACGGCGAGCATGGCGACGAAGGCCACGGCGAGGAGCGGGTACGCCACCTTGCGGTACGTCTGCGACGAGATGCGCGACGCGCCGGCGCACAGCGCGAGCCCGATCACGATCGAGACGAGGTGCTTGCGGAAGAAGTGCAGCGGATCGCCGAAGTCGTCGCCGCCCGGGAAGTAGCTGACGTTGAAGACCATGATCATGCCGAGGCCGATCAGCGCGGCGACGGCCATCAGCAGCCACGGATCGCCGGCGAACGTCATCACGAGGCGCGGCCGCTGGTTCGCGAGCTGGCCGCGGAACGTCGGGCGCGGTTCGAGGGCGGCGTCGAGGGTCTCGGCTCCGGTCACGGCAAGGCCTCCACGGCGGCGCGGAAGGCCCGGCCCCGCGCCGCATAGTCGCTGAACATGTCGAAGCTCGAGCACGCCGGGGCGAGCAGCACGGTGTCGCCGGCCCGCGCGAGCGACGCCGCGGTGGCGACGGCGTCGTCGAGCGACGCGACGCGGTCGACGGGCACGTCGCGCGTGGCGAGCGCCTCGGCGATGCGCTCGCGCGCGGCGCCGATCACGAGCGCGCGCCGGACCTTGCCGGCCGCGGCGTCGGCCAGCGGCGCGTAGTCGCCGCCCTTGTCGACGCCGCCGGCGACGAGCAGGACGGGCCCGTCGAACGACTGCAGGCTCTTCACCGCGGCGCCGACGTTCGTGGCCTTCGAGTCGTCGTACCAGCGCACGCCGGCGCGGTCCGCGACCAGCGCCAACCGGTGCGGCAGCGGCTCGACGGCGTCGATCGCCTCAGCGACGGCCGCGGGCGGCGCGCCGGCCAACCGCGCGACCGTGACGGCGGCGAGGATGTTCTCGACGTTGTGCCGGCCGACGAGACGCGTCCGCGACAGGTCGTAGCGCTCCTCGGGCAGGTCCGGCAGCCGCAGGACGACCGCACCCCCGCGCAGAAAGGCGCCGACGGGCACCTCGTCGACGCCGAAGGAGACCACGCGCGCCGCGAGCGTCGGTGCGAGGCGCCACGTCTCGGGGTCGTCGCGGTTCAGCACGGCAACGTCTTCGGGCCACTGGTACGCGAACAGGCGCGCCTTCAGCGCGCGGTACTCGGCGAAGTCGGCGTGCCGATCGAGGTGGTCCGGCGTCACGTTGAGCAGGCACCCGACGCGCGGGCGGAAGCGTTCGACCCACTCGAGCTGGAACGTCGACACCTCCGCGACGGCGACCTCGTAGGGGCGGTCGACCGCTGTGACGAGCGGCGTGCCGAGGTTGCCGCCGACGAACGTGCTCCACCCGGCGCGCTCGAGCGCCGTGCCGACGAGGGTCGTGGTCGTGCTCTTGCCGTTGGTGCCGGTGATCGCCACGACCGGGCACTCGAGGACGCGGAACGCCAGCTCGATCTCGCTCCAGATCGGGACGCCGCGCCGGACGGCCTCCTGCAGCAGCGGCGCCTCGCGCGGCACGCCCGGGCTCGGCACGACGAGGTCGACGCCGTCGAGGAGGTCGAGGCGGTCCTCGCCGAGACGGAGCTCGATGCCGGCGTAGTCCGACGGCGCGATGGCGAGCGCGTCGGCGCCACGATCGTCGCTCACGCGGACGGCGACTCCGCGGCGCTGGAGGAGTCGCGCCGCCGCCTCTCCGGTGCGGCGGAAGCCGATGACCAGCGCGCGGCGCGGCAGTCGCATCACCGGAGCTTCAGCGTCGACAGCGCCACGAGCGCGCACACGATGGCGACGATCCAGGCGCGGACGATGATCTGCGGCTCGGGCCAGCCGAGCAGCTCGAAGTGGTGGTGGATCGGCGCCATGCGGAAGATGCGCTTGCGCCGCAGCTTGAACGAAGCAACCTGGCCGATGACCGAGAGCGTCTCGACGACGAACACCCCGCCGACGACGAGGAGCACGATCTCCTGGCGCGTCGCGAGCGCGACCACGCCGAGCGCCGCGCCCATCGCGAGCGACCCGACGTCGCCCATGAACATCTGGGCGGGGTACGCGTTGTACCAGAGGAAGCCCATGCCCGCGGCGGCGAGCGCGCCGCAGAACACGGCCAGCTCGCCGGCGCCGGCGACGTAGGGGATCTGCAGGTACTCGGCGATGCGCGCATTGCCCGCGGTGTAGGAGAAGATCGCGTACGTGGCGCCGGCGATCATCACCGGGCCGATCGCCAGGCCGTCGAGACCGTCGGTGAGGTTCACGGCGTTCGCGGCGCCCGCGATGACGAGCGCGCCGAACGGGATGTACCAGAGGCCCAGGTCGGGGCGGACGTCCTTCAGGAAGGGCATCGTCACCTGCCCGCCGTGGCCCGAGTACTGGTAGATGACGGCCGCCGCGGCGGCGCCGATCGCGAGCTCGCACGCGAGGCGCAGGCGTCCGGGCAGGCCCTTCGAGTTGCGCCGGCGGACCTTCGCGAAGTCGTCGAAGAAGCCGATGAGCCCGTGCCCCAGCGTCACGAGCATCGCCACCCAGACGTACCAGGTATTCAAGTCGGCGAGCAGCAACGTCGCGGTCAGCAGCGTGAAGAGGATCAGCGTACCGCCCATCGTCGGCGTACCCGCCTTCTTGGCATGCGCCGCGGGGCCGTCGTCGCGGATGGACTGTCCCCACTGCAGCACCGTCAGCCGGCGGATCAGTGCCGGCCCGAGCAGCAGCGAGAGGGTGAGCGCGGTCAGCGCGGCCACCATGGTGCGGAACGTGATGTACTTGAACACGTTCAGCGGCGCCCAGGTGCCATGCATGTCGTAGAGCAGAAGGTAGAGCATCACGTGGGCGACTCCGCGGCCAGATGACGTAGCACGGTCTCGAGCGCGGCGCCGCGCGAGCCCTTCAGTAGCAGGAGATCCCCCGGGCGGCACGCGGCGCGCAGGCGGGCGGCGAGGTCTTCGTGGTCGGCCGCAACGACGATCCGATCGGCCGCCATGCCGGCCGCCTCGGCACCGGCGCGCACCAGGCCGGCGTGCGGACCGAGCAGGTAGAGGGCGTCGAGACGGGCGCCCGCCGCGACGGCGCCGAGCGCCTCGTGGGCGGCTTCGGCTTCGGCCCCGAGCTCCCGCATCTCGCCGAGCGCCGCGAGCCGCCGATCGGCGCGGCTCGCCGCGAGCGTCTGCAGCGCAGCGGCCATCGAGCCTGGGTTGGCGTTGTACGCGTCGTTGATGACGGTGACGCCCGACGCGAGGTGCTCGACCTGCATCCGCATGCTCGGCGCCTCGAACGCCTCCAGCGCCGCGCGGATCGTGTCCAGCGGGACGTTCTGCGTCGACGCCATCGCCGCCGCCGCGAGCGCGTTCGTGACGTTGTGGCGGCCGGCGATGCGCAGCCGCACCGGCACCGCCTCGCCACGCAGCACGAGGCGGAAGTTCGTCCCGTCGAGCCCGTGATCGACGACGTCGGTGGCGACGACGTCGCCCGCGGTGCCGAAGCGCAGCGTGTGACCGCCGAACGTTTCGGCCGCGGCCACGACGTACGGATCGTCGGCGTTGACCACGGCCGTCGCGCGCGGCCGCAGGCGGCGGAACAGCTCGGCCTCGGCCTCGGCGGCGCCGCGGATGGAGCCGACGCCTTCGAGATGCTCCGGCGCGACGCAGGTGATGACGCCGACGTCGGGCGACGCGATCTCGGCGAGCCGCCACACCTCGCCCGGCCCGTTCATCCCGAGCTCGAGCACGACGACGCGCTGGGCGTCGCCGAGCCGCAGCAGCGTCAGCGGCAGGCCGACCAGGTTGTTCTGCGTCCCACGCGTGTGCAGCACGGCGTCGGCGCCGTAGGCGTGGCGCAGGATCGCCGCGAGCATCTCCTTCGTCGTCGTCTTGCCGTTGCTGCCCGCGACCGCGAGGACGGGCACGGGATGGCGACGGCGATGCCACGCGGCGAGATCGCCGAGCGCCGCCAGCGTGTCGCGTACGGCGACGACGCCGCACGGCAGCGACGCGTCGGCGTGCTGCCGCTCGACCAGCACGGCGCCGGCGCCGCGCCGCGCGGCCTCCGCGACGTGCTCGTGGCCGTCGTG
The DNA here is from genome assembly GCA_964432595.1 of uncultured Binatia bacterium (SeqCode). Classification (GTDB taxonomy): domain Bacteria; phylum Desulfobacterota; class Binatia; order DP-6; family DP-6; genus DASYLJ01. The sequence continues at coordinate 158,972 of CAYSOF010000006.1, forward strand.
CGTGTCGCCGCGGATCGCGACGAACAGCTCGCCGGGCTCGAGGCTGCGCGTGTCGGTGCCGACGCCACGAAGCACGGCGTGCGCGCCGAGACGCACGAGCTCGCCGCGCGTCGCCTGCAGCAGCTCGGCCAGCGTGAAGCCGGCGGCGGCGGCGAGTCGCTCGCCGGCGGTCGCGCTCACCCGCGCGCCTCCAGCGCCCGACGCACCTCCTCGCGGTCGTCGAGATGCCGCTTCTCACGCCCGACGATCTGGTAGTCCTCGTGGCCCTTCCCCGCGACGACGACGAGGTCGCCGGGCCGCGCGAGGCCGACGGCGAGATCGATGGCCGCGCGGCGATCGGGCTCGGTCACGTAGCCGCGCCGGCCGGCCAGCGGCGGCATACCGGCGGCATGCACGCCCGCTTCGACGTCGGCGAGAATGCGCGCCGGATCCTCGGTGCGCGGATTGTCGGACGTCACGACGACGACGTCGCTCACGTGCGCCGCGGCCTCGCCCATGATCGGCCGCTTGCCGCGGTCGCGGTCGCCGCCGCAGCCGAAGACCGTGATCAGCGCGCCCGGCGTCAGCGGACGCAGCGCCGCGAGCAGCCGCTCGAGCGCGTCCGGCGTGTGCGCGTAGTCGACGACGACCGTGAAGCCCGGGCCCCCGATGCGCTCGACGCGGCCGGGCGGCGGCGCGGCCGACGCGATGCCGGCGACGATCTGCTCGGGCGCCGTTCCGAGTGCCCACGCCGTGGCGGCGGCGACGGCGACGTTCTCGACGTGCGGCGCACCCACGAGCGGGCTCGTGAAGGGAATCTCGGCGTCGCCGAACGCCAGCCGCCCGCGCGTGCCGTCGAGCGTGCTCGTCACGTCGACCGGTCGCACGTGCGCGTTCGGACCGCGGCCGACGGTGACGCAGCGACCCGCGAGGCTTCGCACGAGCCGCGCGCCCGAGGCGTCGTCGACGTTCACCACCGACACCGGGTCGGGCTTGCCGCTCGCCGGCAGGAGCTCGAGGAACAGGCGCGCCTTCGCCGCGTAGTAGCGTTCGAAGTCGCCGTGGAAGTCGAGATGGTCGCGCGTCAGGTTCGTCCAGACGGCCGCGTCGAAGGCGAGGCCCTCGGCACGCCCCTGCTCGAGCGCGTGCGACGACACCTCCATCGCGACGTGCGTCGTGCCGGCGGCGCGCATCTCGGCGAGCAACGCCTGCAGCGTGTTCGCCTCGGGCGTCGTGAACGGCGCGGGCCGCGTCTCGTCGCCGAAGCGGTACGCGATCGTCCCGATGACGCCCGCGCGCTTCCCGGCGGCGCGCCAGATGCCCTCGAGCAGGTACGTCGTCGTCGTCTTGCCGTTCGTGCCGGTGATGCCGACGAGCGTCAGCGCGCGGCTGGGCTCGCCCGCGAGCCGCGCCGCGACGACGCCGAGCAGCCGCCGGGCGGTGGCCGTCTGCACGACGGTGACCGCGCCGCCGACGTCGACCGGCCCTTCCGTGACGATCGCGCGGGCGCCGCGCGCGACGGCCTCGGCGACGTGCGCACGTCCGTCGGTCGTGCGCCCCGCGAGCGCGAAGAACACGTCGCCGGGACGCACGTGGCGCGAGTCGATCGCGACGCCGTCGACGTCGACGTCCGCGGACCCGGTGACCTCGAGCGGGCCGAACCCGTCGACCAACGCGCCGAGCTGCATCACGGCCTGGCGGTGCCGCGGTCCGTCCGGAGCTCGAGCGCGAGGCGCCGATCGTCGGCCAGCGGCGATCCGGCTGCCGGCGTCTGCTCGGCGACCCAGCCGGAGCCGGTCACCTCGACGGTCCATCCGGTGGCGTGCGCACGCGTGAGCGCCTCGCGCATCGAGAGGCCGAGGAAGCTCGGCGTGCCGGGGCGCACCGGACCGACGTCGCCCGGGAGAGCCGGAACCGCCTCGGCCATCTCGACCGGGACCACGGACGGCGGCTGCTCGACGGTCGGCCGTGCCGGCGCCTGCACCCGCAGGGCGGCCAGCACCTCGCCCGCGATCGCGCGGAAGACCGGCGCCGCGACGACGCCGCCGTAGCTCGACGTCGAGGGCTCGTCGATCAACACGAGAATGACCGCCCGTGGCTTGTCGGCCGGTACGAAGCCCACGAAGGAGCCGATGCGTTTCGAGGAGTAGGCACGGGTGCGGGAGTCCACTTTCTGCGCCGTTCCCGTCTTGCCCGCAACCGAGAAATCCTCGAGCCGCGCTTTGGATCCGGTGCCGCCCTTCTCCTCGACCACGCGCCGGAGCAGCTCGGTCGTGATGCGCGCCGTCTTCTCGCTGATGACGCGGCCGACCGCGGTCGGCCGGTGCTCCTGCGTGACCTCGCCCGACGGGCTGGTGATCCGGCGCACCAGGTACGGCTTCATCAACGTGCCGCCGTTCGCGATCACGCCGTACGCCGCGGCCATCTGCAGCGGCGTCACCGAGATGCCCTGGCCGAAGCTCGTCGTCGCGAGGTTGATGCGCGCCCACTTGCCGATCGGCCGCATGATGCCCGGGCTCTCGTCGGGCAGCTCGATCCCGAGACGCTGCCCGAAGCCGAAGGCGCGCAGGTACTCGTTGAAGCGTTCCTTCCCGAGCCGGTCGGCGACCTTGCTGACGCCGATGTTGCTCGAGAACTGGATCACCTCCGCGAACGACAGCCAGCCGTGCGGATGCGAGTCGTGGATGACCCACTTGCCGATCGGATGCGCGCCGTTCTCGCAGAAGATGCGCTCGTTCGGATTGGTGACGCCCTCCTCGAGCGCACTCGCGGCCAGGAACGCCTTGAACGTCGATCCCGGCTCGTACGGGTCGGTGATCGCGCGGTTTCTGATGCGGTCCTTGTGCTTGCGGTCGCCCCAGTCGGCGGGGTCGTTCGGGTTGAACGTCGGCACGTTGGCGAGCGCGAGGATCTCGCCGGTGTGCGGATCGAGCACGACGGCGGCGCCGCCGACGGCCTTCGCATTCGCGACGCCGAGCGCCAGCTCGCGCTCCGTCGCCGCCTGGATCATCGCGTCGATCGTGAGCTCGACGCGGCTGCCCTGCGTCGGCTGCGCGCCGTGCGAGGCCCGCAGGAACTCGCGGCCGCGCGCGTCGCGGTCGACCTCGATCTTCTGCGACTCGCCGCGGATCTGGCGGTTGAGGCGCATCTCCAGGCCGCCGAGGCCCTGCGCGTCGGTGCCGACGAATCCGAGGATGTGCGCGCCGAGCGCGCCGCGCGGATAGAAGCGTCGTGCCTCCGCGAAATGGCCGACGCCGGGCAGGCCGAGCTCGGCGACGGCTTCGGCTTCGCGCGGCATCGCCTGGCGCTTCAGCCAGACGAACGGCTGGCGCGCGTTCAGCTTGGACTGCACCGTCGCGACCGGCAGGCGAAGCCGCTTCGCCAGGTCGGTCACGCGGCTGCGATCGTCGCCGAACTGCCGCGGCCGCACGTACACCGACGGCACGTTGACGGACACCGCGAGCAGCTCGCCGTTGCGGTCGATGATCTCGCCGCGATGCGGAACGAGCGTCACCTGCTGGCGATGCTGGCGCGCGGCACGCTTCGCGAAGTCCGGGCCGCGGATCACCGTCAGGTCGACCGCGCGGCCGAGCAGCAGCGCGAACACGACGGTGAGCACGCCGGCCACGAGCATGACCCGTGCACGACGGCCCTGCGGTACGGTCACGGCAGCTCGACCACCTGCCCCTTCAGGGGCGCCACCATGCCCGTGGCCTGCGCGCGGTCGCGCAGCGTGCCTTGCAGCGTGGCCAGCTCGGCCTGCAGCTCGCGGTGCTCGTGGTCGAGGCGCTGCGCCATCGTGCGCGCAGCAGACAGCTGGTAGCCGATGTCGACCACCTGCAGCTGCACCCACACCTGCACGAGGCAGAGCACGACGAGCACGGCGAGCAGCGCGATCACCCGCCGCACCAGCAGGCTCCGCATCATGCGGAGCAGGCGGCGCGGGTCGCCCGTCGGGCGGATCAGCGGCCGGCGGACGGTCAGAACGCGGGGATCGGGGCTGCGGATCGCGGGGCTGCTCATAGACGCTCCACCACGCGGAGCCGCGCGCTGCGTGCGCGCGGATTGCGGGCGACCTCCTCGGCCTCGGGGCGCAGCGGGCGCGACGTCACGATGCAGACCTTCGCGTTCCAGTCGCACGCGCACTGCGGGATGCCGGGCGGGCAGACGCAGTCGGCGGCCCAGCGACGGAAGGCGTCCTTCACGCGGCGGTCCTCGAGCGAGTGGTACGCGAGGATCGCCATGCGGCCGCCGGCGCGCAGCAGCCGCCAGCCGTCGGCGAGCACGCGATCGAGTGCGCCGAGCTCGTCGTTGACGGCGATGCGGATGCCCTGGAAGGTGCGCGTCGCCGGGTGGAGGCCGGGCTCGCCGCGGCCGACGACGCGCGCCACGACGTCGGCGAGCTGCGCGGTCGTCGCGAGCGGCCGCGCCCGCACGATGGCGCGCGCGATGGCGCGCGACCGGCGTTCCTCGCCGTACTCGAAGATCACGCGCGCCAGCTCCGCCTCGTCCCACGTGTTGACGACGTCCGCCGCCGACGGCTCGCGGTCGCGGTCCATGCGCATGTCGAGCGGACCGTCGCTGCGGAAGCTGAAGCCGCGCTCGCCGACGTCGAGCTGCAGCGAGCTGACGCCGAGGTCGAGGAGCACGCCGTCGGCACCGTCCCATCCTTCGTCCGACATCAGCGCGCGCAGATCGGCGAAAGAGCCGCGGCGCAGGATCGCGCGATCGCCGAACGTCGCGAGGCGCGTGCGCGCCAGCGCGAGCGCCTGCTCGTCCTGGTCGATGCCGAGGAGCACGCTGTCGGGCGCCGCCGCCAGCAGCGCGGCCGCGTGCCCGCCGAGCCCGAGCGTTCCATCCACGAGACGGGCACCCGGCCGGGGGCGCAGCCCCCCCACCACCTGCCCCTCCATCACCGGTACATGGGCGGCGCCCACCGGCCCGGTGCCCGTCTTTCGTGTCGTCATCGGCGGCCCGTCGCCACGCCTCACCGCAGCGCTCACCGCCGTCACACCCGTGCCCCTTCCTCTCCTCCGCCCGTGGCGGCCCTGCGTTGGTGCTCGTCGCTCTACGTCACAGATCCAGGCCGGCGAGGAAATTCTCGTCGTCGAGGACCATCCGCTCGTCTTCGTCGAAGGCGGCCTGCCAGGTCGGTTTGGCCCAGATCCGCATCTTGTCGACGTCGCCCGTGATCATCGCCTCACGCTGAATGCCCGCGTACTCCCGCAGGAGTGGCGGGACGAGAACGCGGCCCTGCGAGTCGAGCGGGCACTCGTGCGCGCCCGACACGTAGACGTTCTTGAAGCGCATCATCTTTGGATCGAAGCGGTTCTTGGCGAGGAGCTTCTGCTCGAAGTCCCGCCACGCGGAGAGCGGGTAGGCATCCAGGCACCGGTGACCCGCCAACTTGAACTTCGTGAGGACGAGGCGCTCGTCCTGGAGCACGGCGAGCGCCCCGCGAAATGGCGAGGGGATGGCGACGCGTCCCTTCTCGTCGACAGCGTACTCGAAGTGGCCCGAAAACATCCCGATCGCCCATGGTGAGGTTCACCACCCATCCCTCTGGCTCCACCACCACTCCCTACTTTTCCCCACCGCGCGGCACGCTTGTACTGCCGTCGCCCCCCTGCTGTCAAGAAATTCTAGAGGATAGGGGAAATGCGCGACTGACGCGGGTTTGCGCGTCTGGACCGCCCGGGCGTCGCGCGTCGGAGGAGGTCTGTAAGCCGGATCCTGTCCCCTCGCCCAACAAGCGAGGGCAGCAGCCATTCGTCTGGGCCGCCGGTTGCCCGGCGGCTCGAGCGACCGACCCGAGGGATCGGGCGGGCAACCCGTGCCTGGTCCGGAGACCAGGCCCCTCCTACACGGTCTTGCTCCGGGTGGGGTTTACAAAGCATCCGTCCTCACGAACGGATCTGGCGAGCTCTTACCTCGCCGTTTCACCCTTGCTCCGGGCACGAGGCCCGGGGCGGTCTACTTTCTGTTGCACTTTCCCCCGGTTGCCCGGGGCCGCCGTTAGCGGCCACCCTGCCCTGCGGAGTCCGGACTTTCCTCCCGCCGTGAGGCGAGCGACTGCTCGACCTCCTCCGACATGCGACGCGAGACCATGTCTCGCGTCGGCTCGGAGCGCAAGAGTGTGGCGGGCGTTTCCGCCCGCCCGACCTGGCGCGGCTGGCAAAGCCAGCGCGCCATGCGTGGCACGCACGCCGTCGGTGCCATCACCGACGGCGGTCGAAGCATGATGCCGCGCCGGCTCTGCCGGCCGCGGCATGCAGGCGGGTTGGAGACGGCCGGCTACACGCTCGCCGTCCCCTCAGCCGAGACATGGTCTCGGCTGACGTTTACCCGTTGGCTTCTTCGCGCTCCGGTTGCCAGTAGAGCATTCGCTGGCAGTTCGGGCAGAGGAACACCTGCTCGTTGCGCTGGATCTGATTGAAGAGCTGCGGCGGGATGTTCATGTGGCAGCCCGTGCAGATGCCGCGCTGGATGACGACGACGGCGACGCCGCCGCGGCGCGAGAAGATCATCTCGTAGCGCCGGCGGAGCTCCCCGTCGACGTCGGCGACCAGCTGGTCGCGGCGGGCCTTGTCGCGCTCGATGTCCGAGGCCAGGCGGGCGATGGTGTCGCGCAGCTCGCTGGCCTCGGTCTCCCGGGCCGACTCGAGGCGCGCCAGCTCCTCCTCGGCGGCGGCGGTCTTGGCCGTGGCGGCCTCGACCTGCTCGAGGACCGTCATCAGCTCGGCCTCGATTCCGCTGGTCTCTTCCTTCAGCAGGTCGACCTCGCGCTTCGCGAGCCCGAGCTCCTTGTCGTTGCGGATGCGGGTGATGCGCATCCGCCGGTCCTTCATCTTCGTCTCGGCGGCGGCCAGGCGTCCTTCGAGATCGCGCTGCCGGGTGCCGAGGGCGGCGAGCTCCTCGCGGGCGGTCGCCGTGATGGCGGTTTGCGCCCCGACGGCCTGTTCGAGCGCCGCGACCCGGCTCTCGCCCGCTTCGACCGCCTGCGTGTTCTCGCGCAGGCTCTGGTCCACTCGTTGCAGCGCGGCGAGCGCCTCGATCTGTGTCGGCAAAGTCGGCGGCCTCCCTCTGACTCGTTCGGTGCGTTCGTACCCGCGCCCGTTTGCCCGGTGGTGGGCCCAGTGTGACTCGAACACACGACCTACCGGTTATGAGCCGGCGGCTCTAACCACCTGAGCTATGGGCCCGGGCCGGGCAGAGTGAACCACCGAACGGCTCGCACTGCAAGGGAACCTTGCCGTACGAGCCGTCGCGGGAGGTGAATAGGTTCAGCCTTCGAAGAAGGCGCGCAGCAATCGGGCCCGGCTGGGGTGACGCAGCTTGCGCAGCGCCTTCGACTCGATCTGCCGGATGCGCTCGCGCGTGACGGCGAAGCGGGCGCCGACCTCCTCGAGCGTGTGGTCCGACTTCTCGCCGATGCCGAAGCGCAGGCGCAGCACCTGCTCCTCGCGCGGCGTGAGCGAGCCCAGCACCTTGCGCGTTTGCCGGTTGAGGCCGCTCGCGACGCAGGCGTCGATCGGTGCGACGGCCGCCTCGTCCTCGATGAAGTCGCCGAGGTGGCTGTCCTCGTCCTCGCCGACGGGGGTCTCGAGCGAGATCGGCTCGCGCGTCACACGCAGCACGCGCCGCACCTTCTCGGGCGTGAGCTCCATGCGGACCGCGATCTCCTCGGGCGACGGCTCGCGCCCGAGCTCCTGCACCAGCGTACGCGAGACGCGGAGCAGCTTGTTGATCGTCTCGACCATGTGCACCGGGATGCGGATCGTGCGCGCCTGGTCGGCGATGGCGCGCGTGATGGCCTGGCGGATCCACCACGTCGCGTAGGTCGAGAACTTGTAGCCGCGCTGGTACTCGAACTTGTCGACGGCGCGCATGAGGCCCATGTTCCCCTCCTGGATCAGGTCGAGGAACTGCAGGCCGCGGTGCAGGTAGCGCTTCGCGATCGACACCACGAGGCGGAGGTTCGCCTCGATGAGCTCCTGCTTGGCGTAGTGCGCGCGCGTCTGCGCCGCGCGGATGGTGCGCACGGTGCGGTCGAGCGCCATCGACGACAAGCCGACCGTCCGCTCGAGGTCACGGCACTCGCGCTTGGCGGCGCGGGTCTCGTCCTCGGCGTCGACCGGGCCGGCGAGCGCCGCCCGCGTCTTCGACCGCAGCTTCTCCAGCTCGCGCACCCGCCCGCGCAGCTGGTGCATGCGCTCCGACGAACGCGATAGCTCGCCGACGACCTCGGCCACCTGGAGGCGGTTCAACCCGAGGCCCAGCAACGCCGCGGCGAGCCGCTTCTCGACGAGCACGAGCCGCGCGGCACGCTTCGCAACGGCCGCCTTGCTCGCCCGCGCGTTCTTCTGCGCGGCGAGCTGATCGCGCTCGCTCAGCAGACGACGAATGCGCGCGAACTGCGCCAGCACGCGCCGGCGCTGCCGGAGGTCGTCCTCACCCGGCTCGGTGTCCTCGTCGCTCTCGTCCTTCATGAGCTCGCGGAGCCGTACCTCGCCGGCACGGAGCCGTTCACCCAACGCGAGGACGTGCCGCAGGCCGGCCGGCGACATGAGCGCGATGGTCGCCGCCGCCCCCTCGCCTTCCTCGATGCGCTTCGCGATCTCGACCTCGCCCTCGCGCGTCAGGAGGCTGGTCTGCCCCATCTGGCGCAGGTAGAGGCGCACGGGATCGGCACCGAGCATCGCGTGCGGATCGGGCTGCTCGACCTCTTCGGCGGCGGGCGCCTCGTCGTCGGTCGCGACGAGCGACGGCTCGTCGTCCTCGTCGTCGATCAGCAACTCCTCGCCGGCGTCGTCGGCGTCGGGAACGCCCTCGGCGGGAAGCAGGAGCGCGTCCTGCGGCATCGTCTCGGTGGTGGCCTGGTGGGTTCTCACGGCTGGACTCCTCACGTGCGGGTTTTCTCCGTCAGTTGCTGCGCGAGCTGCCGTTCGAGCTGTCGCTCGGCGGCGAGGTCGCCACGGGCCTGGGCCGCGCGCAGCTCCTCGTGCAAGCGCCCGCGCTGAAGGCGGGCGCGGCGGGTACGAATGGCGGCGATGCAGTCGGCCACCATGCGGTCACGGTCTTCGTCGGTGTTCTCGTCGAGCAGACGGCGCGCCACGCGGTCGCGGAGCGTCCGCGGCAGGCCCTGCAGCAGGGCGCTACGATCGGAGACGTCGTCGCCGCCGACGATGCGCTCGGCGGTGGTGCGCAGCGCCGGATGCTCGAACTCGTCGACGATGTTCTCGGCGCGCAGCCGCGGCGCCAGCGCGGGATCGGCGACGAGCAGCTCGACGAGCAGCTCTTCGGGCCCCGCCGGTCGTCCGGCATCGACCGCCGGCGACGGCGCCGGCTTCGTCTCGGGCGCGCCTTCGCTGCGCAGCACCTCTTCGCGGACACCGAGGCGCTCGGCCGCCAGACGCGACAGGACGTCGCGCTGAAACGGCTCCCGCACCGACTTGAGCACCCGCGCGACCTCGCGCGCGGCTTCCGCGCGGCGGCCGACCGCGTCACGCTGCGAGCCCGCGAGCTCGTCGATGTAGGCGTCGACGAGCGGCACCGCGCCCGCGAGGAGCCGCTCCAGCGCCTCGGCGCCGTGCGTGCGGACGAAGGTGTCGGGATCGTCGCCCGACGGCAGGAACACGCCGCGTCCCCAGAGACCCGCCTCGATGAAGACGGGAAAGCTGCGCGCGGCGGCGCGCCGGCCGGCGGTGTCGCCGTCGAAGCACGCGAGCACCGACTCGGAGAACCGCCGCAGCACGCGCAGCTGATCGCCCGTGAGCGCCGTACCGAGCGGTGCCACGGTCTCCTCGATGCCGTGCTGCGCCAGCGCGACGACGTCGAGGTAGCCCTCGACGACGACCACGCGGTTGCGCTTGCGGATCGCGTCGCGCGCGAGGCCGAGGCCGTAGACGGTGCGGCCCTTGGAGAAGATCGGCGACTCGGGACTGTTCAGGTACTTCGGCGGCGGATCGCCCGTCTCGGGCCCGCCGGGCAGGATGCGTCCGCCGAACGCGACGGTACGACCCGCGGTGTCGGCGATCGGGAACATCAGGCGCTCGCGGAAGCGGTCGAGCATGCCGCCGCCATTCCGCCGCAGCACGAGGCCCGCGGTGACGGCGTCGTCGAGCCGCAGGCCCTGCCCGCGCAGATGCCGGGCGAGCGCGTCGCCGCCCGGGGCGAACCCGAGCCCGAAGCGCTCGATGCTCTCGGGCGCGACGCCGCGCTCGGCGAGATACGCGCGCGCCCGCGCCCCCGCCGGGCCACGGAGCGCGCCGCGAAAGAACGCGTGCGCCGCGGCGTTGACGGCGACGAGCGGCTCGGTCGGCGTGCGCGGCCCGCCGCTCGTGTCCTCGGGCACCGGGATGCCGAAGCGCTGGGCGACGCTGCGGACCGCGTCGGGGAACGGCAGCGCCTGCGTCTTCATCACGAAGGTGAAGACGTCGCCGTGCTCGCCGCACCCGAAGCAGTGGAAGAAACCGCGCTCCTCGCTGACGGAGAACGACGGCGTCTTCTCGGCGTGAAACGGACAGAGGCCGACGGCACTGCGCCCGCGGCGCCGGAGCGAGACCACGTCCGACACCACCTCGAAGATGTTCGCCCGCTCGCGAATCTCGCGGATGGCGTTCTCGTCGATGCGCCCCGCCATCAGGACACCCGTCCTGCGGCGAGGGGGCCGCCGTGCTGGGCGATCGTCGACGCCATCTGCATGAGCGGCATCGCGACGCGGGAGCCGGCGATCAGCTCGGACAACGTCGGTCCCGGCACGAGCCGCTGCGCGACGAGCAGCGCGAAACCGCAGACCGCCGCGCCCTTCGCGGCGCCGAACACGAAGCCGGCGGTGCGATCGACCGGGCCGAGGAACAGCGTCCGCGCCAGCCGATGCGCCAGCGCACCGATCAGGACGGCAGCCAGGTACACCGCGAGGAAGACGGCGGCCGGCGCCACGATGCTCGCCGTCTGCGGCGACACGCCGAAGCGATCGACCAGGACGGGGGCCAGCTCGGCCCAGCGGTCGGCGGCGACGACCACGCCGACGACGAGGCCCACGAGGGCGGCAGCCTCGCGCAGGAGGCCGCGAAAGAGTCCCCGAAGCGCGAAGGGGACCAGGAGGACCAAGAGGACGACGTCCATCTGGTTCACCGGGCCCCTCCGCTGCGGGTGGGACGTGCGCCGAAGCGCACGCGATCAGACCATCGGTGTACGCGCAGTCCGGCGAATGGCGCGCTTACGCGCAGCCATGGCCTTCTTTTTCCGTCGAACGCTGGGCTTCTCGTAGTGCTCGCGTTTGCGAAGCTCTGCGAGAATTCCGGCTTTCTCACACTGTTTCTTGAAGCGACGGATGGCGCTGTCGATGGGCTCGTTTTCCTTGACACGAACCCCTGCCATACGGTGGGTACACCCCCCCTCGGATGAAAGGCGGACACCATCGGGGAAAAGCCGGGGGCAGTCAAGGTGAGTGCCGTCGTCCTGAGCGAAAGACCGAGCAATCGGGGCTATGCGTCGAGCAAGAAACGCTCCGGATAGTCGGTAAATACGGCGTCCACACCGGCCGCCTCGAGGGGGGCCAGAACTGCCCGTGTATTCACGGTCCAGACGCGTACTTGGAGGCCCGCGGCATGCCCCGATGCGATGCTCGCCGGCGCAGCCCTGCTCGTGCGTACGTGCAAGGCTCTGGCACCGACGCCCTCTGCGAGCCGGAGCGCGCCGGCGACCGCAGTGCGGTCCCACAGGACGGCCAGCTCGGCGGTCGCCGAGAGGGCCCGCAGGCGGACCAGGCTCTCGGCCGCAAACGACGAGAATACGACGCGTTGCAGCGCGCCCGCGGCCTCGACGACCTCCAGCGTCCGGCGCTCGAGGCCGTCGTCTCCCGTCGACTTGAGCTCGACGTTGATGGGGATCGACACGGCACGCAGCACGGCATCGAGCGTGGGGATGCGCTCGCCCGCGAACGCGTCCGCGAACCAGCGACCGGCGTCGAGCTCGGACAGCTCGGCGAGCGTCCGGTTGCACACGGGACCGACGCCGTCGCTCGTCCGGTCGAGGGTCTCGTCGTGGATCACGACGACGGCACCGTCGCGGGTGCACTGCACGTCCAGCTCGATCATGTGCGCGCCCAGCTCGACGGCACGACGGAACGCGACGAGCGTGTTCTCGGGCCGCGTCCCGCTGGCACCACGGTGCGCGATGACCTGCAGGCCCACGCGCGTCGTGTAGCAACGGCCGGTTGACACCGCCAGCGCGCCGGCCGAGATCTGCGCTCGCCGTGGCCGACGCTCCGCAATGGGTGGCGCTCCGCATCGACGTCGCCGAGGAGGCGGCGGAGCCCGTGACGAACTTCCTGCTCGAGGAGGGCACCCCCGGCGTGATCACCGCGGAGCGCGAGATCGGTGCGGACGGCCCGCCGCCCGGCCGCGCCCGGCTCGAGGCCCACGTCGTCGCGGCCGACGCGACGCGCATGGCGGACGCGGTGCGCGCGTACCTGACCAGCCTCGGCGACGTGCTGCCCGGCTGCGACGACGTGCGCATCGAGCTCGCCGACGTGCCCCCCGTCGACTGGGAGGCCACGTTTCGCCGCCATCACGTGCCGATCCGCATCGGCCGGCGGCTGCTCGTCGCCCCGCCGTGGGACGTACCGGACGCGGACGGCCGCGAGGTCCTCGTGATCGAGCCCGGCATGGCGTTCGGCACCGGCCAGCACGAGACCACGCGCACCTGCCTCGAAGAGATCGAGGCCGTGGTCGAGGCCGGCGGCATCGCGACGGCGCTCGACGTCGGCACCGGCTCGGGGCTCCTCGCGGCGGCGCTCTGCCGGCTCGGCGTGCCGTCGGTCGTCGCGTTCGACGACGACGTCGCCGTGCTCCCGCTCGCGCGCGCGAACCTCGACGCGAACGGCGCGGGCCGCGTGCGGCTGTTCGCGGGGCGCACGGCCGCGGTACGCGGCCGCTTCGATCTCGTCGTCGCGAACCTGCTCGCGGACGCGCTCGTCGACGACGCCGCCCCGCTCGCGGCCGTCGTCGCGCCGGGCGGCCGGCTCGTCGTGTCCGGCCTGCTCGATACGCAGGTGGAGCGCGTCGCGGCCGCCTACCCCGGCTGGCGCGTCACCGGCACGCGCGCCGGCGGCCCGTGGCGGACGCTACGGCTCGAGCGCGCGTGCTGAGGCTCTTCGTTCCCGGCGCATGCGCCGCCGACGGCCGCGTGCGGATCGCGGGCGCGGAGCTGCGCCACCTGCAGACGCTGCGCCTCGGCGCCGGCGCCGCGCTCGTCGTGCTCGACGACGACGGCGTCGAGCACCGCGTCGTGCTCGAGCAGGTGACGGCGCGCGAGGCGGTCGCGCGCGTGACGGCGAGCGCGCGGCCGATGCGCGAATCGCCACTCGACCTGGTGCTGGCCCCCGCCCTCCTGAAGGGCAGCAAGATGGACCTCGTCGTCGAGAAGGCGACGGAGCTCGGCGTGCGCCGCATCGCCCCGGTCGAGACGCGACGCATGGTGGGCCGCGGCGAGCACGTCGACCGCTGGCGGCGCATCGCGGTGGCGGCCGCCAAGCAATCGGGGCGCACGCAGGTGCCGATCGTCGATGCGCCGCGGGCGCTCGCCGCGTTCCTGGACGACGCGTGGGCGGGGCTCCGCCTCGTGCCGTGGGAGGGCGAGGCGTCGCGCCGGCTCGACGAGCTGCCCCCCGACGCCCGCGCCGTCGTCGCGCTCATCGGCCCCGAAGGCGGGCTCGCCGACGACGAGGTCGCGGCGGCGCAGGCGCACGGATTCGTGCCGATCACGCTCGGCCCCCGCATCCTGCGCGCCGAGACCGCCGCGATCGCCGTGGCCGCGCACTGCCAGCGCCGCTGGGGCGACGGCTGACGCCGCCGTTGGTTCGAGCCGGACGACTCGGCTAGTACCGGGCCCATGTCGCTCCGCATCCTCTACGTGATGGACCCGATGGACCGGGTCCTCGTCGACAAGGACACGACGTTCGCGTTCCAGCTCGAGGGGCAGCAGCGCGGGCACCAGCAGTTCCACTGCCTGCCGCCCGACATGTTCGTCGACCGCACGGTGCCGCACGCCGCGGTCCGTCCCGTCACCGTGCACCGCGCCGCGGTCCACTACGGCTTCGGCGAGACGCAGACGGTGCCGCTGTCGTTCTTCGACGTGATCTTCATGCGCAAGGATCCGCCGTTCGACATGGCCTTCTTCTTCGCGACGCACGTCCTGAGCCTCGTCGACCAGACGCGGACGCTCATGATGAACGACCCGCGCGGGCTGCGCGACGCGAACGAGAAGCTCTACGCGCTCAACTTCCCCGATCTGATCCCGGACAGCCTCGTGACCAGCGATCACACGCGGCTCAAGGCGTTCATGGAGCAGATGGGCGGCGAGATGATCGTCAAGCCGCTCGACGGCTGCGGCGGCGCGGGCGTGTTCCACGTCCACCGCGGCGACCGCAACCTGAACGCGATCCTCGAGGCGTCGACCCAGTACGGGACGCGCCTCGTGATGGGCCAGCGCTACCTGCCCGCGGCGCGCCAGGGCGACAAGCGCCTCATCGTCCTCGACGGCGAGCCGCTCGGCGGCGTGCTACGCGTCCCGCAGGAGGACGAGACCCGCGGCAACATCCACGTCGGCGGCGACGTGAAGCAGGTCGCGGTCGACGCGCGCGATCGCGAGATCTGCGCGCGCATGGCGCCGAAGCTGCGCGAGGACGGCCTGTGGTTCGTCGGCCTCGACATCATCGGCGGGTACGTCAGCGAGGTGAACGTCACCAGCCCGACGGGCGTCCAGGAGATCGACCGTCTCGACGGCGTCTGCCTGGAGGCCCGGGTCATGGACTTCGTCGAGGCGCGGGTGTCGCGCCTCGCTCGCGCTCACTGAGAAATCGCGGTCGACGCCAGGTAGCGCCACAGGCTCGTCCGCACCTGCCAGCGCCCGTTCTGCTTCTTGCCGACGGCGATCACGCGGCGGCGCGGCGTCGTGTCCTTCTCGGTGCGGGTCGTCTTCGTCTCCATCCTCATCCCCTCCTCGAGGCGGGGACGAAGCGAGATGCGTGCCGGAACGCCGCGCACGGAAACCCGGCACTTTTTGCCGGGCGCGCCGCTGCGGGCGTTCATCCGTGTACGCAGACCCCTCTGGGTCCGCACAAGCGTGTGCAGCGGCGGAAAAGAAAAAGCCCCCGGGTCCCTGCGGACCCGGGGGCCTGTTCAGCGGACGTTTCGCCCGTCGTGCCTTACGGCACGCTCGGGTCCTGGAAGGTCAGGGTGCCGGGCAGCGAGGTCGCGCCCGGACCCGGGAGGTTGGCGGACAGGTTCACGATGCCGCCGATGTCACCCTCCGCCGCGGGGATGCAGAAGACCGTGGCGAGCGTGGCAGGGGTCGGTACGCCATCGAGGAGCGGCGTGCCCGCGGGCGAGCCGTTCTCGGTGATCGTGTGGCAATCGCTGAACGGGGTCGTGTTCGCATCGGTCAGGCGACCGAAGCAGCCGGCCTGGCCGGTGTCACCCGAGAGCTGCCCCGGGCAGAAGAGGCCGTCGGGCGCCGTCTTCTGCGCAACGCCCGTGGTGAGCGGGGTCAGGTCGACGGCGAGCGCGCCCAGGCTGAGCGAGCCGTCCACGCAGGGCTGGCCGGGCTCACAGGTGCTGGTCATGTCGGAGCCGCCCGGGGGGCAGTCCTTCGTGAGACCGTCGGAGTTCGTGCTGGTGCACGGGTCACCCGCGTTCGCGCCGCCGTTGCAGGTACCCGCGGCGGGCGTTTCCGGGGTGCCGTTGACGGCGTTGCCGCCGCTCGCGCAGACCGGGCAGACCGTGTCGGGCGCCGTGTAGAGCGAGCCCGGGGTGCCGGTGAGGAACGTGTTCGACGCGAGGTTGACGGAGAGGTTCTCCGTCGAGCCCGTGGCGAGGTCGATGTTGCCGCAGGCGCCCGCCGCGAAGACGTTCACCACGCAGGTCGACGTGCCGCCGTTCTCGATCGGGAGCGGGGTGCCGAAGAAGCAGCCCTCGTCCGTGCAGTCGAAGCCGGGGCCGGCTTCCGGCGTCGGGCAGACCGTGCAGTCGTTACCGTCGCAGTCGACGAGGAAGCGGTTGGTGGCGCCGTCCGGCGTCGGGCCTTCGAGCACGCTCGACTTGCCGCCGCCGATGTTGAGGCCGCCGCAGGCGAGATCGATCGTCTTCGAGGTGCCTTCACCCGTGCCGCACGCGCCGGTGCCGGCGACCGTCGTGAAGTCGACGTACGTGCCGTTCGTGTCGCACGTGTTGACCGCCGTGCAGAGCGTCGTCGACGTGGTCGACGTGGTCGACGTCGTGGTCGTGGTCGTCGTGGTGGTCGTCACGCAGGCGCCGGTGTCCGTGCACACGTCGGCGACGCTGTTGAAGAACGCGCCGTCCGCGCTGGACGGAGCCGCGGTCGACTGGACGGGACAAGTGACACCCGGGTTCTTCTTGATGTCCGTACACTTGGCCGCGTTCTTCGCGACGAAGCCCGTCTTCTTACCCTTCACGCGACAGCAGATCTGCGCGCCGGGACGGCCGCAGACCGAGTTCTTCGCGAGGTTCAGGATGTCCTTCTTGCAGCTCTTCTGCGCGTTGAGCGCGCCCTTCTTGCTGAAGAGCTTCTTGATGCACTTCGCATACGCGCCCTTCTTGGTCGCAGCGGCGCAAGGGCAAGCTTGTTCGACCTGGAAACGCACGGCGTCGCAGCTCTGCGCGCGCGCTTCCTGCGGTCCGGAGGCGAGCAACGCCACCAGGGCAAGTGACACTCCAACGAGGACTCTCATGGGCACTCCTTTTTCGCTCTCCGGAGGCTGTTGCCCCTCGGGCATCCGTGATCCACGGGGCGAGACGATACTTTCGGTCCTATGGAGCCCCCGCGGATGCTGTCAAGAGTATTTCTGGACCTACGACACCTACGGTTCATTCTCCGGGCTTGCCCGGTGAGCCCACGCCGAGGCTCTGCTTGTATCGTTCGATGTCGCTGCGCTGGACGTGGATACGCCCATCGACCTCGACGGGCTTCAGCACGGCGGTCCGTATGAGGCGGCGCACGGTGGCCTCTCCACAACGCAGCATCTTCCCCACTTCTTCCACCGTGACGGTCGACGGCTGATCCTGTGTCGCGCCCGCGATGCCCGCGGGCACATCGTCCGTCTCGAGCACCAGACCGGGCGCGAGCCCCGCGAGCACGCTGAGCGCGTCGAGCGGAATCGGCTCGCTTCGCGGTAGTCGCGGCGGCTTCGCAGCCGCCGGCGCATCGCCCATCGTCACGTCCCGTCGTCCCCTGCCCATGCCGCCCCCTTCCGTGACGCACGTCACCGCACCGTCCCAGGCAGCCCCCACGCGCGCCGGATCCCGGCCACGCCGGTGGGCGATGTAGCAGGGATCGCCCGGCGGTGCCACCCGCGCCGGGCTGGCCGATTCAGCCGCGCTTCGCGTCGAGCTCGGCCCAGCGCGCGTAGAGGGCGTCGACCGCTTCCTGTGCGCACGTCAGCTCCTCGCAGCGGGCGGCCAGCTCGTCGGCGCGCGTCGCGATGGCCGGATCGTTCGCCGCCGCCTGGCAGCGCGCGAGCGCCTCCTCCGCCGCGACGATGGCCGCCTCCATGCCGTCGAGCTCGCGCTGCTCGGTGTAGCCGAGCCGCTTCGCTTGCGGCCGTGCCGGGGGCGGTGACGGAGCCGCCGCGCGCGGCTTCGGCGACGGCGCCTCGCGCGCACGGCGCGCCGCCTCCCACTGCCGGTAGTCGGCATACGGCGTGACGCGGCCGGTGCCGTCGAGGGCCAGCACCGTCGTCGTCACGCGTTCGAACAGGAAGCGGTCGTGCGTGACCAGGACGACCGCGCCCGGAAATTCGAGCAGGCTCTCCTCGAGCACCTCGAGCGTCGGGATGTCGAGATCGTTCGTCGGCTCGTCGAGGACGAGGACGTCGGCGGGCTGCAGCATGAGCGCGGCGAGCAGCACGCGCGCCTGCTCGCCGCCCGACAGCTTGCCCACCGGCATGACGAGCTGCTCCGAGCGGAACAGGAACCGCCGCGCCCAGCCGGCGACGTGAATCGGCCGATCGTTGAAGACGACCTGATCGCCCGCCGGCGCCAGCGCGCGCCGCAGCGTCACCGACGGATCGAGCCCGGTCCGATGTTGATCGAGCGTGGCGACGCGCAGACCGTCGGCGCGCAGGATGCGGCCGCCGTCGGGATCGAGCTCGCCGGTGAGCACCTTGATGAGCGTCGACTTGCCGCTGCCGTTCGGCCCGAGCAGCCCGAGGCGCGTCCCGGGCCCGAGGACGACGTTCACGTCGTCCAGCACGCGCCGCTCGCCGAACGACTTGCCGACGCGCTCGGCGACGACGAGGCGCTTCGTGCGCCGCTCCGTCGCGCTGAAGTCGATCGCCGCCGTCCGGCGTTCGGTCCGCGCCTGCACGCTCTCGAGCTCGGCCATGAGCCGGCCGGCCTCGTCGATGCGCGCCTGCGCCTTCGTCGTGCGCGCCTTCGGCCCGCGTCGCAGCCAATCGACCTCGCGGCGGACGCGGTTCGCGAGCGTCTCCTGCCAGTGCGCCTGCTCGCGCAACGCCGCGTCCTTGCGCTCGAGGAACTCGCTGTAGCGGCCCCGCGTCTCGAAGAAGCCGCCGGCGTGGACCGGGTCGAGATCGAGCATGCGCTCGGCGGTGTGCTCCAGGAACCAGCGGTCGTGGCTGACGACGACGAACGCGGCGGGCTGCGACACCAGCAGCTGCTCGAGCCACAGGATGCCGTCCAGGTCGAGGTGGTTCGTCGGCTCGTCGAGCAGCAGCAGGTCGGGCTCGCGCACGAGCGCGCACGCGATCGCGAGCCGCTTCTGCCAGCCGCCGGACAGCGTCGCCGGCATCGCGTCCGGAGCCGTGAAGCCGCAGCGCCCGAGCGTCGTGCGGACGCGGGTGTCGCGCGCCGCCTCGTCGATCGGGTCGTCCGCGATGGCGTCGGCGACGATGCCCGCCACCGGCCGCGCGGGGTCGAAGCGCGGATGCTGCGGCACGTACGCGAGCCGCGCGAGCCGCCGCAGCGTGACGGCACCGTCGTCCGGCGTTTCCAGCCCGGCGAGGATGCGGAGCAGCGTCGACTTGCCGGCGCCGTTCGGGCCGACGAGGCCCACGCGGTCGCCGTCGTGGATGCCGAACGACACGCCGTCCACGAGCGGCGCGGCGCCGTAGGCCTTGGTGACGGCCTGACAGCCGAGCAGGAGCGCCATGCGGCGCGCGCCTCAGGCGCCGCGCACCCGCCGGCGAATCTCGTTCTCGTACTCCGGAAAGTAGCGACGGATCACCGTGAGGTTGAACGACGGGAGGATCGATTCCTTGGGCTCGCGCTCGAGGAGGAACTCGAACGACGCACGGATCAGGACGTCGGGCATGACGTCGCCGCCGGTCAGGTCACGGTGGTAGGTCGGATCGACCTCGACCGTGTGGGTCGTTCGCTTCCCGCCCTCGGTGACGACCACCTGGTAGGTTTCGCCGTGGACGCGCTCCACGCGGATCTGTGCCGGCACGCGCCGTCAAGATCCGTTCCCGGCGTCGCGGTCAACCCGCCGCGGCGGCGATCCCGGCGTCGTCGCGCAGGAAGTCCTCGATCTCGTCGATGCGGGCGCTCGCGTCGCGATAGCCGATGTCGATCAGGGCGCGCGTGTACGACGCGTCGAACAGCAGATAGCTCATCAGGTCGGCGCTCTGCGCGTCCGGCGTCCCGAGCCCATCCATCAGGTAGCGCACGAGACGCGGCATGCGGTGCGCGAGGCGCTGCGCGACCATGGCCAGGTCCTCGGACGGCGCGATCACGAGCGGCTCGATGATCCGCATCGGCTCCTGCGCCCCGACGCCGATCGGCTCGCGCCCGCCGCCGTAGGCGAGGATCAGCTCGTTCATGCGCCGCAGGTGGTCGAGGTCGGTGTCGATGTGGTCGAGGAAGATCGCGTTCAGGAAGACGCCGCAGATCTGCGCGAGCGGCGGACACGGCAGCGCGCCCGCGCCGGCGCCCTCCTCCTCGGACAGCGCCTGGGCGGCGCGGCTCGAGCGGATGCCGATGGCGAAGATGCGCGACGCGCCGAGCCGGATCGCCGGGCTGAACGGCGTGACCAGCCGGAGACCGCCGTCGCCGAACCAGAGGTTGCCGGCGGCGCTCCGGATCCGCACCGGCGGAAACACGATCGGAATCGCCGCGGAGGCGCAGACGTGCTCCGGGCCGATCTCGACCGGCAGCACGACGCGGCGGCTCTTGTTCCAGACGGGATGGCCGGCGCGTCCCTGCACGAAGGTGAAGGACCGACCCGAGTGATAGCTCGTCGTCGACACGGCCAGCGCGTAGAGGTGGCCGCGGCGGATCGCGTCGGCGACGCCGGCGAGCGGCAGGCTGCGCGAGAGGAACTCGTAGAGCGGCGACGCGTCGAGCAGGCCGTGCGTGACCGTCGAGCCGAAGACGCCGCCGAGCGCCAGATCGCGCAGCAGACCGGCGGCACCGACGCCGAGCGACCACGCGTCGGCGCGGACCACGTGATTCATCTCCAGTCGGCCCCACAGCGTGGCGAGGCGGCGCGTGGCGTCGCCGACGTCCTCGCTGCACGCGGCGATCATCGCACCGTTGATCGCGCCGGCCGACGCGCCCGCCACGATGGAGAACGGCGACGGCGCCGCACGGAAGGCGCGAATCTCGCCGATGCGCTTCAGAACCCCCGCCTGATAGGCCCCGCGCGCACCCCCTGCCGTCAGCACCAGTCCCGTCATCGCGTGCCCGACACAGCAACCGGGATGCCAGTGCCGGGCCCGCCGCGGCGGCTGGATCCGCGGGCCGTTCGCCGCCGTCCTGCACGCCCCGCCGGCAGCACGTGACGCGCATTTGGGCGGCGGGGCGACAGCGGTGTCACCCCTGGCACACACCGCCATTCCCGTGCCGCCGTCCCGTCGCGCGCGGCCCTGCGGCCGTGGCGACGCGGTGGCGCATGCCTTGCACCGCCCTCCGCATGCATCGCATCGTCCCGCTGGCCCTGATGCTTGCCGTGTCGCTCGCGCGGCCCGTCGCCGCGGAGCCGCTCGACGGCCCGTCGGCGGACGCGCTCGACCAGACCCTGGGCACGCTGCGCCAGGGCGCCCGCACGCAGCCGCTCGACGGACCGCTCGGCGCGATCGACGACTCGCCGGAGATGCGGCAAGAGCTGAACGACCTGGCGGCGGCGGTCTTCAGCGACCTCGCGGCACGCTACGACGGCGACCCCGACGCGATGGCGGCGGCGCTGGCGCGCGGCAAGTCGGATCCCGCCGCGTTCGCCGACTCGCTCAGCCCCGCGACACGCGCGAAGCTCGAGAAGCTCTCGCGCCGGCTCGACGACGGGCGCTGATCGGTGCTGATTCAGGGACGCTCGAGGATCACGACCGGAATGCGCCGATCGGTGATCTGCTCGTACTGCGCGAAGAACGGGTTGATGGCCTTGAGCTCCGGCCACAGCCGCGCGCGCTCCTGATCGGTCGCCTCGCGGGCGGCGACGTCGACCCGATCGGCGCCGACCTCGATGGTCGCGCGCGGCACGTGCTTCAGATTGAGCCACCACTGCGGATGACGGTCGGCGCCGCCGTTCGACGCCACGACGACCCAGCGGTCGCCGTCCGCGACGTAGGCGAGCGGGACGGTGCGCTGCGCCCCCGATTTGCGTCCGGTCGTCGTCAGCAGGAGGTTCGTGATGCGGCCGGCCGAGTGCCCCACGCGCCCGCCCGTCAGGCGATACAGCTGCGTGTGCAGCTTGCCGGTGACCTTCCAGAAGGGGCTCTCGCCGACCTGCTTCAGGACCCGCTGGACCATCGTCGCCATGGGGCCCGCATCGCAGCAACGCGCGCCGGACTCAAGGGATGTGGTAACGAAGGGTCCATGGCCGATCCCGCCGCGCCCCGCGTCCCGACGAAGCTCGCCCACATCGTGCTGCGCACGGCGCGCTACCGGGAGACCGTGGACTGGTATCGGACGGTGCTCGGCGCCGAGCCGGT
Organism: uncultured Binatia bacterium (SeqCode); assembly: GCA_964432595.1. GTDB lineage: Bacteria > Desulfobacterota > Binatia > DP-6 > DP-6 > DASYLJ01. Next base: position 180,918 of record CAYSOF010000006.1, read on the forward strand.
GTTCAGCAACGCGATGCTGACGTTCATGACCTACGATGACGAGCACCATCGGATCGCCGTCGTGCACCTGCCCGGGCTCGCCGACGCGCCGGCCGGCGCCGCCGGGCTCGATCACGTCGCCTTCACGTTCGCGTCGCTCGCCGACCTGCTGCACACGTACCGGCGCCTCGGCGGCGCGGGCATCCGCCCCTACTGGTGCATCAACCACGGGCCGACGACGTCGCTGTACTATCGCGACCCGAACGGCGTGCAGGTGGAGCTGCAGATCGACAACTTCGCCGACGAGGCGGCGCTGAACGCGTGGATGCGCAGCGGCGCCTTCAAACAGAATCCGATCGGCGTCGAGTTCGACCCCGACGTGCTGGCCGCCCGCCTGGACCGCGGGGATCCGCTCGACGAGCTCGTCCAGCAGGGCGCGGCGCCGCGCGCGAGCTGAGCCGCCGTGTCCGACCTCCAGACGCCCGTTCTCATCGTGGGCGGCGGTCCGACCGGACTCGCCGCGTCCATCTCCCTCGCGCGCCACGGCGTGCCGTCGCTCCTCGTCGAGCAGCACGCGTCGACGGCCGACCATCCGCGCGCGACCGTGGTCAACGCGCGCACGTACGAGCTGTTCCGCCAGTGGGGTGTCGAGGACGCCGTGCGCGCCGGCGGACTGCCGCGCGAGCGCGCGCGCTTCGTCGTCTGGGCCACCACGCTCGCGGGGTGGGAGCTCGGGCGGCTCGATCTCTCGGCGGTGACGTCGCCGTCCGGCGCCCAGAGCCCGTGCCAGATGGGGATCTGCCCGCAGGACGTCTACGAGCCGATCCTGCGCGCGACGGCGAGCGCGCTGCCCGGCACCGACGTCCGCTACGGCACGACGCTCGTCTCTTTCGCGTGGGACGAGGACGGCGTCGACGCCGTGATCCGCCGGGACGGACGCGACGTCCGCGTGCGCGCGAGGTACCTCCTCGCCTGCGACGGCGCGGCGAGCCCCGTCCGAGAGCGGCTCGGCATCGCGATGGTCGGGCCGGAGGACATCGGCAGCCTGCTGAACGTCTACCTCCACGCCGACCTGACGCCCTACGTCCGCGGCCGCGAGGGCCCGCTCTACTGGATCGTCAACGCGGAAGCGCCCGGCGTGTTCATCGCGCTCGACAACGCGTCCCGCTGGCTCTTCAACACGCCGGTACGTCGCGGCGCCGGCACCGTCGACGCCGAGCGCTGCCGCGCGCTGGTCCGCCGCGCCGCCGGCGATCCGGCGCTCGCGGTCGACGTCCGCGCGATCGATCCGTGGATCATGCGGTCACAGGTGGCCGAATGCTACCGCGCCGGCCGCGTCTTCCTGCTCGGCGACGCCGCGCATCGCTTCCCGCCGACCGGCGGCTTCGGCATGAACACGGGCGTCCAGGACGCGCACAACCTCGCCTGGAAGCTCGCCGGCGTGCTGGGCGGCTGGGCCGACCCGGCGCTGCTCGACACGTACGAAGCGGAGCGCCGTCCCGTGGCGCAGGCGAACGCCGACCAGAGCCACAAGAATGCGCGCGGCATGCCGAACCCGTTCCACGACGGCGACGCGGCGCATCCGCTCGCATGCATCGAGGACGACTCGCCCGAGGGCGCGCGGCTGCGCGCGCAGGTCGCGGGCGGCATCGCCGGCACCCGCGAGCACTTCAGCGCGCAGGGGCAGGCCAAGGGCTTCGCCTACGCGTCGGCCGCCGTCGTCTCCGACGGCACGGTGCACTCGGCGAGCAGCGTCGAAACCTACGTGCCGAGCGCACGCCCTGGTCACGTCGCGCCGCATGCCTGGCTGCGGGACGGCGAGCGCCGGCGCTCGCTGCTCGATCTCTTCGGCGACGGCTTCGTGCTGCTCACCGGACCCGACGGCCATGCCTGGCGTCGCGCGGCCGCCGCGGCGCCGCCGCCGTATCCCCTCGCCGCGTATACGATCGGCGGCGACGTGGCGTGCGACGTCGACTGGTGCAAGCTGTACGACGTCGAGCCCGACGGCGCCGTGCTGGTGCGTCCCGACGGTCACGTCGCGTGGCGCCAGCCGACGTCGACCGACGCCGGCGCGACGTTGCCCTACGTGCTCGCCCGCGCGGTGCTACGCGCCCGCATCGGCTAGCGCGTCGCGCAGGCCGTCGGCCACCGCCGAGCACTGCGGCTCGCGGTGGAAACCGCCGTGGCGGCCGGGCACGGTCACGACGCGCAGCCCCTCGGTCGCGAAGTGCGTCCACAACGGGCGGCGGTCGCCGCTCGCCGGCACGGGCTCGTCGCGACAGCGAAAGTAGACGATGCGGCCGTCGAAGCGACGGCGCAGCACGTAGTCGTCGAGCGCCGCGCGATGCGCGCGCGCGACGCGCACGCCCATCGCGACGAGACGGTCCGTCGCGTCGACGCCGGCGAACCAGTCGCCGCGCGGGCGGCGGTCGAGCCCGTGCGGCGCCTCGCAGTCGGGCGGCTGCGTGTCGACCATCGCGAGCAGTGCCACGCCCTGCCCCGCGCGCTGCAGCTGCAGCGCGATCTCGAACGCCAGCAGCCCGCCGAGGCTCGTGCCGACCAGGCGATACGGTCCGTGCGGCTGGACGCGGCGGATCTCCGCCGCGTAGTGCCCCGCCATCGCCTCGATGGTCGCGCAGCCCACCGCCGACCAGTCCATCCCCGGCGGCTGCAGCGCGTGCAGCGGCTGCGACGCACCGAGCGCGCGCCCGAGGAGCAGGATCCGCAGCGCGTGCCCGAAGGCGCCGCAGACGGCGAAGAGCGGCGGCCGGTGGCCGTCCGCGTGCAGCACGAGACGTCCCGACGGCGGCGGCACCCAGCCGTCGGGGCCGAGGCGTCGCGCGAGCGCGGCGACCGTGGGCGCGTCGAGGAAGACGTCGAGCGGCAGCTCGCGGCCGAACACGGACGCGATCTCGGCGAGGATGCGAACCGCGGCGAGCGAGTCGCCGCCCAGGTCGAGCAGGAAGTCGTCGTCGACGCCGATCCCGTCGGCGTCGAGCACGCGCTGCCAGATCTCGCGCAGCGTCTCCTCGACGGGATTGCCCGGCGGCCGGTGCGGGCGCCCGCCGCCCGCGGCGCGGTGGCTGAGCGCGCGCCGGTCGATCTTGCCCTCCGACAGGAGCGGCAGCGCGTCGAGCGCGACGATGCCCGCCGGCACCATGTACGCGGGCAGCCGCTCGCGGAGCGCGCACCGAACGTCGCCCGGCGGCGGCGGCGCGGCGCCGCCCGTCGCGACGAACGCCACGAGCGACGTGTCGGCGCCGCGCACGCGCGGCACGACCGCCGCGTCGAGCACCGACGGCACGCGGCGCAGCGCATGCTCGATCTCCGCCGTCTCGACGCGGTTCCCCGCGATCTTCACCTGGTAGTCGACGCGGCCGGCGTGGCGCAGCGCGCCGCGCTCGTCGTAACGGGCGAGGTCGCCCGTGCGGAAGCGCCGGGTACGGCCGTCCGGCTCGAGCGCGAGCGTCCGCGCCGTGAGCGCCGGCTGGCGCCAGTACTCGGCGAAGATGAACTCGCTGCGGACGACGATCTCGCCGACCTCGCCCGCCGGCACCGGTGCGCCGGCGGGATCGCAGAGCAGCGTCTCGCGCTCCGGCACCGCATCGCCGACGGGCAGGACCGGTCCGACCGGCGCGTCGTCCCAGGCGAGCAGGCTCTGCCGGTAGTTGCCGCACTCCGTCGAGCCGAGGCCCACCAGGAACCCCGCGTCGCGGCAGAAGCGCGCGCGGAACGCCGTCCACTCGTCGAACGTCACCGCCTCGCCGCCGAGCCGCATCAACCGTACGCGCTCGAAGCGCCGGCCCGCCCCCAGCTGCCGGGTGAGGTGCCGGAACACGGTGGGCACGACGTGCAGCGTCGTGATCGCCTCGCGATCGACCCACGCCGCCAGCTCGGCGAGCCCGACGTGCACGGGATCGAGCGGACAGATCGCCGCGCCGTTCATCAGCGCCGCCATGAGCGCCGTGCTGCCGCCGATCGCGGTGAGCGCGTGCAGCAGCGACAGCCGATCGTCGCAGCCGAGGCCGCAGAGGCTCGTGTAGTTCCAGCAGCCGAAGAGCACGTTGCGGTGCGCGTGCACGACGCCCTTCGGCCGGCCCGTCGAGCCCGAGGTGTAGAAGATGCAACACGGGTCGCGCGGATCGACGGCGACGCCGACGGGGCGCGCCGGGAACCGCGCGACGTCGATGTCGAGCACGATCACGTGCGGGCGGCCCTCGGCCGCCGCCGCGACCGCCCGGGCCCGGTCGGCGTTCGCGGGATCGGCGAGGAGGACGCGCGCGCCCGCGTCGGACAGCATCAGGGCGCTGCGCTGCACCGGCTGCCGGACGTGCAGCGGCACGAACACGCCGCCCGCCTGGAGCGCGCCCAGCACGGCGACGGGTGCCCACATCCCGTTGCCGACGAGCATCGCGACGCGTCCCGCGTCGCCGCCGGTGCGCTCCAGGACCGCGTGCGCGACCTGGTTCGCGACGGCGTCGAGCTGGGCGTAGGTCAACGTCCCGTCGGGCGCGCTCACTGCCGTGCGCGCGCCATGCCGCGCCGCCTGCGACGCGAAGCGCGCGCCGATCGACTGCTCGACGTCCGCCCGCTGCAACGACCCGGACGCGGACGCCGGACCCATCACGCGCGCTCGCGCGTCTCGTGGAAGCGCACGTCGGGCCAGTCGCGCTTCGTGCGCTCGAGGTCCCAGGCGTTGCGGGCGAGGAACACCGGCGCGCCGTCGCGATCCTCGGCCATGCTGGCACGGTTGCCCTCGACGAACCGCTTCACCTCGGCGTCGTCGGCGGCGGTGACCCAGCGCGCGGTCTCGTGCGGCGACGGCTCGAACGTGACGTTGATGCGGTACTCGGTCGCCATCCGCGACGTCAGCACGTCGAGCTGCAGGCGCCCGACGACGCCGACGACCCACTGCGCGCCGAAGAGCGGGCGGAACACCTGCGTCACGCCCTCCTCCGCGAGATCCTCGAGCGCGCGGCGCAGCTGCTTCGCGCGCATGGCGTCGTCGAGCCGCACGCGGCGGAGGATCTCGGGCGCGAAGCTCGGGATGCCGGTGAAGCGTACGTCGTCGCCTTCACAGAGCGCGTCGCCGACGCGCAACGTGCCGTGGTTCGGGATGCCGATGATGTCGCCGGGCAGCGCCTCTTCCGCGAGCTCGCGCTCCTGCGCGAAGAAGAAGATCGGGTTGTGCACGGCGAGGGCGCGCCCGGTGCGCACCTGCTTGAGCTTCATGCCGCGCTGGAACCGCCCCGACACGAGCCGCACGAACGCGATGCGGTCGCGGTGGTTCGGGTCCATGTTCGCCTGCACCTTGAAGACGAACCCCGTGACGCGGTCCTCGTCGGGCGACACCGGCCGCGGCTCGGCCGGCGCCGGACGCGGCGGCGGCGCCAGCGTCACCAGCGCGTCGAGCAGCTCTGCGACGGCATAATCCTGCAGCGCGCTGCCGAAGATCACCGGCGTCTGATGCCCTGCGCGGTACGACGCGACGTCGAGCGCCGGATGCGCGGCCTGCGCGAGCGCCGCCCCCTCGCGCGCGGTCGCGAGCGTCGGCTCGGGGACACGCGCGTCGAGCGCCGGATCGTCGAACCCCGCCAGCGGCACGACCTCGTTGAACGCGCCGCCGCGCCCGCTGCTCGACGTGAGGAAGTTCCCCGTGCGCAGGTCGAAGCAGCCCTGGAAGTCGCTGCCCATGCCGACCGGCCACGTGATCGGACACACCTCGAGCTGCAGCGTGGTCTCGATCTCGTCGAGCAGCTCGATCGGATCACGGCCCTCGCGGTCGACCTTGTTGATGAACGTGATGATCGGGATGTCGCGCAGGCGGCAGACCTCGAACAGCTTGCGCGTCTGCGCCTCGATGCCCTTCGCGGCGTCGATCACCATGATCGCCGAGTCGACCGCGGTGAGCGTGCGGTAGGTGTCCTCGCTGAAGTCCTCGTGGCCGGGCGTGTCGAGCAGGTTGAAGACGACGCCGTCGCGCTCGAAGGTCATCACCGAGCTGGTGATCGAGATGCCGCGCTGGCGCTCGATCTCCATCCAGTCGGAGCGGGTCCGGCGGCGCTCGCCGCGGGCGCGCACGTGGCCCGCGAGCCGGATGGCGCCGCCGAAGAGCAGCAGCTTCTCGGTGAGGGTCGTCTTGCCGGCGTCGGGATGCGAGATGATGGCGAACGTGCGGCGCGAGCCGGCGGATGCGGTGCGGTCGTCCATGGCGGAAACGCCCTGCAATAGCCCGCGCCGGCGGGTTTGGGAAATCCATTGCCGGCCGCCGCGGACGCGTGTTACGCCCGCCCCATGCGCATTCGAGTCGCCGCGGCCACCGTCCTCGCAGCCCTCCTCCTCGCCCCCGTCGTGCCGGCCCGGGCGCTGACGCCCACCGAGATCGAGATCGGCTCCGCCAAAGCCGACAAGCAGGTGAAGGCCGTCACGCGACGGCTCGCGAGCCAGCATCTCGGCGGCCGCGACAACGACACCCCCGAGTCGGACAAGACGCAGGCCTTCCTGATCCGGAAGCTGCGTCGCCTCGGCGCGGGCCTCAATCCGGCCGGCGTGAAGATTGACGCCTACAAGCAGGACTTCGTCCAGTCCGGCCAGACGGGCACGAACCTCTTCGCGGTGATCCCCGGCCGCGAGCTGCCGAACGAGTACATCATCATCGGCGCGCACTACGACCACCTCGACTCGCGCAGCGTCGCGAACGGCAACTGCAGCACCGGCAACGCGCCGGGCGGCACGGTGTGCCCCGGTGCCACCGACAACGCCGCCGGCGTCGCCGCGGTGCTCGCGATCGGCCGCGCCATCAAGAAGCTGCCGACGCCGCCGCGCCGCTCGGTCATCCTGGCGCTGTGGGACGCGGAGGAAGACGGGCTCCTCGGCTCGATGTACTACGTCAACAATCCGCTCGTGCCGCTCGCGCAGACGAAGGCCTACATCAACTTCGACATCCTCGGCGCGAACCTGCTGCCGTCGATCGGCGACTGGACGATCGCCGTCAGCGCGGAGACCGGCGGCAGCGCGTTCGGCGCGTTCATCGACGACGCCGTCACGGCCGACGCGACCATCCAGGCGCGGCGCCTGAGCTTCATCTTCGGCCAGCTGCGCAGCGACTACGCGAACTTCGTCGGAAAAAACATCCCGACGGTCTTCTTCACCGACGCGACGAACGGCTGCTACCACACGATCCGCGACGACATCTCCATCGTGAACATCGACAAGCTCGAAGCGCAGAGCCGCATCGCGTTCCGCGTGGGCGTGACGCTCGCCGAGGCGCCGGCGTCGCTGCCGTGGTCGGGTCCGACGCCGGGGCTCGCGAACTTCGCCGACGCGGTGTCGCTGAACGACATCTTCACCGCGGCGCTCGCGGACCTGCCGCGCTTCAGCCCGTCGGACCAGGTCATCGTCCAGCAGGTGCAGAGCGACATCGCCGCGATCGTCGCGGACGGCGAGGCCAACTTCGACAGCAACGACGTGAACACGCTGCTGAACGCTGCGCTGCAGTCGCTCGCCGCGATCCAGCGCCTCGGCTGCCTGCCGCTGGAATAGCTTGCACGAGGTCGTCCGCGACCCGATGGTCGGCCGCATGCCGATCGACCATCGGGTCGCCGCGTCCGACGGCGCGGCGCTGTGCGTGTTCGAGTGGAACGCGGACGCCCGCGGTCGTGACGACACGCTGCTGCTGGCGCACGCGACCGGCTTCCACGCCCGCTGCTGGGATCGGGTCGTCGCCCACCTCCCCGGGCGACACGTGCTCGCCGTCGACGAGCGCGGCCACGGCCGCAGCGAGGGACGGCCGCCCGTCGACTGGCGCGTGTTCGGCCGCGACCTGGCGGACGTCGCGCGCGCGTTCGACCTGCGCGGCGCCGTCGGCGTCGGGCACTCGATGGGCGGCCACGCGACGACGGAAGCGGCGGCCGCCGAGTCGCTTCGCTTTCGGCGGCTCGTGCTGATCGATCCGGTGATCGGCCCGCCCGAGGCCTACGTCGCCGGAAGCCGTGCGGCGTTCGCGGATCAGCCGCACCCGACCGCGAAGCGGCGCGCGCGGTGGACGTCGCCCGACGAGATGCTCGCGCGCTTCCGCGACCGCCCGCCGTTCGACGCGTGGGACGCGGCGGTGCTGCGCGACTACGTCGAGCACGGCCTCCTGCCCGATCCCGCCGGCGACGGCTGGGTGCTCGCCTGCGATCCGGCGTTCGAGGCGGACGTCTACATGAGCGCGCTCGAGAACGCCGGCGTGCATCGCAGCATCGCGGCCGTCGACGTGCCGGTGCTCGTCGTGCGCGCGCAGGAGCCGCCGACGCTCCGCGACCGCATGGACTTCCGCTTCTCGCCGACGTGGCCCGGGCTCGCGGCGGCGTTCCGGCACGGGCGCGAGATCCACGTGCCGGACCGCACGCACTTCGTGCCGATGGAGGATCCGGCGCAGGTCGCGCGCTGGATCCTGGAGGGCTAACCCGGATACTCGGCGTGCTGCGGGAGGTCGCCCGGGATGTCGTACCAGGGCGCCTTCGAGCCGACCCAGATGTGGCGCTCCGGCGTGATCGGCGGCGGGACGTCGAGCGAGCCCATCGGGATCATCGTCAGCCCGATGCCCGCCTCGTCGCGCGGCATCGCGCCGCCGCAGTCGGCGCAGAAGGCCTGCGCGAAGACCGCGGCGTCGGGCGGGCGGTAGCAGCGCACGCGATCTTCGCCGCGCGTGAACCGGAGCCCGCCGGCGGGGACGACGACGGTCGACGCGTGCGCCGACGCGGTCGCCTTCCGGCAGCGCCCACAGTGGCAGTAGAGGGCCGCGATCGGCTGCCCGGTCACCTCGTACGCGACGCCGCCGCACAGGCAGCTCCCGGCCAGCCCCTCGGCGGTCCCGGCGCCCGGCAGCTCGGGCTGCGGCGGCGCGGCGTCGTACCCGGGCGGATAGGCGTCGAAGCGCGGCAGCGCGTCGTCGACGTCGTACCAGGGCGCGTTCGACGCGACGAAGATGCGCGCCAGCGGGCGTACGCCGGGATCGTCGTCGAGCACGCCGGCGGGCATCGCGACGCGACCGTCGAACGGCTCGCCGTCGGGCACGACCGAGCCGCACTGCGTGCAGAACGGACGCCAGAAGCCCGGCGACGACTCGTAGCGGCCGATGCGCTCGCGGCCGCGGGTGATGCGGAAGTCCTCGGGCCTGCACATCACGTACGTGCCGAACGCGGTGCCGTGCGCCTTCCGGCAGCGACGACAATGACAGTGCGACATGAGCTCGAGCGGGCCGGTGACCTCGAAGGCCACCTCGCCACACAGACAGCGTCCGGCGACGGTCGACATCGCTCGCGGATGCCGCGACCCGCGAGCCGGGTCAATGGCCCGCGTCCCGGTGGAGAAGTGGCTCTTCTCCGCGACGACGGCGCGCGGGTACCACCGCGCCATGATCACGCTCTACTCGGGACCGCTCAGTCTGTTCACGGCGAAGGTCCGTATCGCGCTCGCGGAGAAGGGCCTGCCCTACGAGCTCGTCAGCGTGCCGTTCAGCCGGCGCGACGGCTATGCGCCGAAGCACCCGGAGGTGCTCGCACGCCATCCGAAGGCGCAGGTCCCGGTGCTGGTCGACGGTGACCTCACCGTCTGGGACTCCACCGTGATCCTCGAGTACCTCGAGGACCGCTACCCCGCGCCGCCGCTCTACCCGACCGACGTCGCGGGCCGCGTGCGCTGCCGGCAGATCGAGCACGCCGCCGACGACGTCCTGTTCCCGCACGTCCTCACGCTCATCACCGAGGTGTTCTACAAGCCCGCCGGCGGCGGGGACGCCGCGCGCATCGCCGCCGCGCACGAGGGCATCGCCGCCCGCCATCGCGCGCTCGACGCCGACGTCGCCGGACGCGAGTTCTTCTGCGACGCCTTCACGGTCGCCGACGTCGCCACGTTCCTCACGATCATGTTCGCGACGAGCCTCGGCGCAGCGCCCGACCCCTCGCTCGCGCACCTCGCGGCCTGGATGGCGCGCACGGTCGCCCGGCCGTCGATCGCCGCCGAGGTGGCCGGCATGACGTCGGCGTCCCAGGCGGCCTGACGCCGCGGCGGTGGCGGACCGGCATTCGCGTGACGGCCGGGCCCGCCGGGACCCGCGCGCGCTCGCGTGCGGGCCGAGGCACGGGCGTTGCTGGAGGTGCTCCGATGCGCGTCGTTTTCGGAGCCGTGGCGGTGGCCGTCGTCGTGTCGCAGGCGGCCCCGGCGGCCGCCGTGCGCGTCTTCCGCCCGGGCCCGACGGCGACCGGCCTGCACGGCGTCGCGAGCGCACGGTCGCTCGCCGTCCATCGCAGCGGGCTCGCCGCGCTCCGCGCGCTCGACGTCGCGACGCTCGAGGACTTCCCGCTCGGCACGCAGCGCACCGCGACGCTGGACGTCCATCGCATCCGGCCGTTCGCGCCGGGCGCCCGCATCGAGGTGATGGGACGCGGCGGGCCGCAGGCGCTGCCGGCGCCCGATGCCGCCTACTTCGCCGGGGCCGTCCGCGGCGATCCGGCCAGCCACGTCGTGCTGGTCGCCGGGCGCTCGACCCTGCAGGGCTTCGTGGCCGCCGGCGGCGACGTGTTCCCGGTCGGTCCCGATCCGTCGGGCCGCCATCGGGCGTACGCGCTCCGCGACGTCGACCCGTCGGCGTGGCCGCGGCCCAACGACTTCTGCGTCAACGACCTCGAGCCCGCCGCGGTGGCGCACGCGCCGCGGCGCACGTTGCCTGCGGCGCCGCCGGTCGCCGCGAGCGGCATGCTGCGGGTGGCGGACGTCGCCGTCGAGACCGACAACGAGCTGCGCGCCAAGTTCGACACCGACCAGGAGACACTCGACTACCTGGCGTCGCTCCTCGCCGCGGCGACGGCCATCTACGAGCGCGACGTGAGCGTCAAGCTGCAGTTCTCGTACGTCCGCCTCTGGTCGGCCGAGACGCCCGACCCGTGGACGCAGACCGGCACGACGAGCGCGCTGTACGAGTATCAGGCGCACTGGAACACGCCGCAGAACCAGATGCACCTGACCGCGGGACAACCCGATCTCGTCCACTTCGTCTCCGGCAAATCCGTGCAGGGCGGCGTCGCGTTCCTCGACGTGCTGTGCAACTCGTACTGGGGCTACGGCCTCTCGCAGGTCCACGGCGCGTTCAACCTCGCGCAGCCGACGGGCATCTGGGACGTCGAGGTGCTGACGCACGAGCTCGGGCACAGCTTCGGCTCGGACCACACGCACTGCTACGACCCGCCGCTCGACCACTGCTACAACGCCGAGAGCGGCTGCTGGGCGGGCGCGGCGGAATCGTCGCAGGGCACCATCATGAGCTACTGCCACCTGCACCCCGGGGGCCTCGCCAACATCACGCTCGAGTTCGGCGAGACGGTGAGCGCGCGCATCGGCCAGAGCGTCGCCGCCGCGTCGTGCCTTGCGCTCGACGGCGCGCCGACGACCACGACGACGACGGTCACGACCACCTCGACGACCACGTCGACGTTTCTGGGCGGCAGCACGACCACGACGTCGACCTCGCTCGCATCGACGTCCACGACGAGCAGCAGCGCGACGTCGACCACGACGGTCGCCACCACCAGCACGACGTCGACGACGGCGGGCCAGCCGGTCACCTGTGACGCGCCCGACGGCGATCTCGTCGACGCCGCCGGCTGCGGCGTCTGCCCCTGCGAGGGACCGCGCGAGGGCGGCACCTGGCGCAACCGCGGCCACTACCTGCGCTGCGTGCGCGCGGCGGCGCGTGCCGCCGGTCTCGACCGCGCCGCCGCGCGCGGCGCGGTCCGCCGGGCGCGGAAAGCGTCGTGCGGCCGGCCGAACGTCACGCGCTGCTGCGTCGCCACGAGCCTCACGGTGAGCGTCTGCAAGGTGATGCGCGCGTCGGCGTGCGCCGCCCACGGGGTCGCGGCAGAGGACGTGGGCCCCGGCAGCTGCGATCCGTCGCCCTGCTAACGCCGCTCCATCACCGCGGCCGACTTGAGGAAATGTTGCGGGCGACGAACGACGGCTCGTTCGCGGCCCGCGCGGACAATAGATCCGCCTTCAGCGCGCGGGCCTCGGTGACGGCCGCGCCCGTGCCGCCGAAGATCACGAAGTCGACGAGGTGCAGCGCGCGCTGGACGTCGTCCGGCGTGCCCGACGCCGCCAGCGCCGTCACACGCGCCAGCAGCGGCGCCGTGCCGCCCGCCAGCCCCAGCACCTCGCCCGCGATCTCCGCCCGCGTGCTCGGAAAGAGCATGCTCGGGTTGCCGTCGTACCAGCCGGTGTAGCGGCGGAGGATCGAGTGGACGGCGAACGCCGGGCAGCCGTAGATCGGCTGCAGGTACGGGCTGCCGTCGAGGTCGGCCGGCAGGGTCACCTCGTGGACGATCTGCTCGTACCACTGGCCCGCGTTCAGCCGCCGCACCACCTCGTCCTCGAGCCAGCGCAGCGCGCGCGCCGTCGTGAGCAGCATCTCGCGCGCGTCGTCGGCGAAGACGTCGCCGTGGCCGCTGATGACGGCCGCCGGTGACAGCGCCGCCATCGCCTCCAGCGTCTCCGCCCACTCGAGCACGTAGCGCTGCACGCGGAACGGCGTGCCCGCGTTCGGGATCGACGAGACGATGAAGTCGCCGCCGACGATCACGCACCGCTCGGGAATCCAGACCCACGTGTGGTCGTCGGTCTCGCCGAGCCCGTGGCGGCAGTCGAGCGTGAGGTCGCCGAGCGACAGCGTGGCGCCATGCTCGTAGGACAGCGTCGGCGGGTAGTAGCGCGCGTGGCGGACGACGTCGCCGCCGCGACCGCCCCAGCTGGCGAACTGCATGTCGAACGTGGTGGCGAGATGCCCCGCCGTCTTCTGGTAGCGCGCGAACCGCCGCGCGACGTTGGCGTGGCCGACGACGGTCGGCGCCGTGCGGCCGCGGTCGGCGGCCTCGTCGACGAGCGCCGCGGTGCCGAACGCATGATCGTAGTGACCGTGCGTGTAGACGACGTAGCGCACGGGCTCGTCGGTGACGGCGCGCAGCTCGCGCACGACGCGCGGCCCGTTCGTGAAGAGCCCGGGATCCACGACCGCTACCCCGTCGCTGCCCACGAGGAACGTGGTGTTCCCGAAGCCCGGGAGCACGTGCACGCCGGGCGCGATCTCGCGGCGGGGACCGGCGGCGATCTGGTCGAGCGGGTTCTTCTTCATGGCGCCTCCTTCGTCGAGCTGGACGAAATAATGCGACTGCATTACCATGCGGACCCGTGCAACCGTCAAGCACCTCGGGACGCGACCGCATCCTCGACGCCGCCGAGCGGCTCATGGCCGAGCGCGGCGTCCATGCCGTCTCGCTGCGCGAGATCAACGTCGCCGCGGCGCAGCGCAACGCGTCGGGCGTCCAATACCACTTCGGCAACCGCGACGGCCTGGTCGGCGCGGTGATCGCGCGCCACATGCAGCGCATCGACGCCGACCGCAACGGGCTGCTCGACGTGCTCGAGGCGCGCGGCCGGGTGACGCCGCACGACGTCGTCGGCGCGCTGGTCCTGCCGCTCGCGACCGCGCTCGCCACGCCGAGCGGCCGCAGCTATCTGCGCATCGTCGACGAGCTGCTCGAGCTGCCGACGTCGGCCGGGCTCGACGCCGGGCTGCGCGGCTTGAACCGCAGCCTGGACCGCGCGGCCCGGTTGCTGGCGCGGCCGCTGCGCGCGCTGCCGCCGAAGCTGCGCGAGGCGCGGCGGGCGCTCTGCACGACGTTTCTGCTGCGCGCGCTCGCCAGCCGCGCGCGCGCGATCGACGAGGTCGCCGACGCACGGCCGGCGCTCGACGACGACGAGTTCGCCGCGAACCTGATCGACGTGCTGACGGCGGGACTGCTCGTCCCGCCGTCCCGGGCGGCGCGGCGGACGGTGTCAGGCCGCGGTCGGCGGTGAGAAATCGCCGCACGACGCGACGGCCCCCGCCGGTTGGGCCGTCGCCCGCCAGCGCAGCGGCCGGTCGCCGCGGGCGGCGCCGGCGACGTGGACGTCGACGCCCCGGCTCGCGAGCGGCAGCAGCCGCGCCACCAGCGGCGCGACCATCGCATCCGGCGCGTCGTGGAACGTCACGTCGAGCGCCGAGCCGACCGGGGCGTGCAGCACGTCGTCGACGACCGTCGCGACGAACGAGGGGGTGATCGGCCCGGTCCGCAGCAGCGTCGGCGCCGTGGCGGACGGGCGGCGCAGCACGACGAGGAGCCACGGACCGCGCGGTCCGACCGGGGCGAGCTCGCACAGCGGGGGCCGCGAGCGGCCGCTACAGACGATGTGCATGACGAAGCTCCACGGGACGTCGGCCACGCGTGTGGGGCATGATGGTGGGACGGAGCGGCGGCTTGCCGCAGAGGGTCTGGCGCGCGGCGATCGGCGTCACGGCGGTGTCGAAGCGCAGGAACGTCGTTCCGCTGCTCCACGGCGAACCGAGCGGTTCGAGCTCGAGCAGCTGTTGCAGCTGATCGCCGGTCTCGACCGGCATGACCTTCAGGACCCGACAGGCCGTCGGGGCCGAGGAGACGCCACGCAGCGCCACCACGTCGCCTTGCTGGTAGATCATGTGACCTCCTGCCCAGGCGGTGATGCAGCGGGCGTACCAGCATCCGTGGGGTCCGCACGGGCGTCTCGCCCCGATGTCGATGGATGTTGGCGCCTCCCCTCCTTCCGGGAGACGTTCTCCCCCGTGGTGCGGCGCGAAGCGCCCCGGCCTCCCGGCCGCCCGCCCCGGCGGGCGGGGACACCCGGCCCGGGCGGATGCCGGCGCGTACGGCAATCCGCCGACGGTCGCCGTCCACGGATGAACGGTCCGCGGCCCCTGCGGGGCATCGAACGGAAAGCTTTCCGAGCACTTGGATGTGGTATCCCACGCGCGGAACGCGCGCAGTCTTGTGCCATCGTCGGACGTGTCTGTGCCGTGGTGGCACACGGCGGCGGCCGCGGCCCCGTCGATTCGGCCCCGGATGCGCGGCCCGCTCCTTGCTTGTCAAAGGAAACGTGCTGTCACTCTCCGGTTCCCCGCGCCGTCCCGCGCCCTCCGAACCAACGCTCGCCCTCGACGACGTCCGCGTCCTGTCCGACGCGGGCGCCGTCCTGGTGCTCGCAGTCCGCGCCCAGCGGCTCGTGATCGCCAAGCGCAACCTGCAGGCCGGCACCACCGTCAGCGCCGAAGGCGACTGCGGCCGCGTCGTCCTCACCGAACGCTACGCGAACGCGATCGGCGTGCTGTAGTCAGCCGTCAGGCGCGGGGGCCTTCGCGCGGCGACGCGCGCACCGCGCGGTCGTAGGCCCAGTTCCGGATCAGGTCGACCTGCTCCTTCATCGTCTTCGACAGCGGGACGACGTTGGCCGTGGCGTTCATCAGATCCTTGGCCGTGAGCTCGCGATCGGCGAGCCGTGCCGTCGTGAGCGCCGAGACGACGCACTGCTCGATCTCCGCGCCGGTCCAGCCCTTGGTGAACTTCTTGAGCGGCTCGAGGTCCCAGCCGGCGGCGTCGATGCCCCGGCGCTGGAGATGCACGTTGAAGATGTCGATCCGCTCCTGATCGGCCGGCAGGTCGACGAAGAACACCTCGTCGAAACGCCCCTTGCGGATCATCTCCGCGGGCAGGAGGTCGATGCGGTTCGCCGTGGCGCCGACGAACAGCCCGCGCGGCTTCTCCTGCATCCAGGTGAGGAAGAAGGCGAAGATGCGACCGAGATCGCCTTCCTTCGCCTTGGCGTTGATCGCCGCCTCGATCTCGTCGAACCAGACGATCGCCGGCGCCATCGCCTCCAGCATGTGGCAGGCGGCCGCGAACGCGCCCTCGGGCTGGCCGTGACGCCCGGAGAACACCTCGATCATGTCGATGCGGTAGAGCGGCAGCCCGAAGCACGACGCGATGGCCTTGATGCAGAGGCTCTTGCCGCAGCCCGAGATCCCCATGACGAGCACGCCCTTCGGCACGATCTCGAGGCCGATGCTGTCGCGCATCTGGAACAGCTTCCGGCGCTCGAGGAGCCACTTCTTCATCAGCTCCATGCCGCCGACGTCCTCGATGCTGGTGTGCGTCGGAATGAACTCCACCATGCCGCTGCGGTTCACGAGCTGGCGCTTCTCCTCGAGCAGGGCCGGGACGGCCGACTCGTCGAGCGTGCGGTTCGCGGCCAGCGCGCGCCGGATGGCATGACGGCTCTCGTCGAGCGTGAGGCCCTGGAGCGCGCGCGCCAGCTGGAAACGGGTGGCCTCGTCGGTGGTGAGCGTGCCGCCGGCCGTCGTGATCGCCTCCGACTCGTTCTCCAGAAACGTGATCAGCTCCGGCAGGTCGGGCACGGCCAGCTCCAGGTAGACCATGCTGCGCTCGAGCTCCTCGGGCAGGTAGCGCACCGGCGAGACGATGATGACGAACTTGCCACGGTCGAGGCACGCTTCGTAGAGGTCGCGCAGGCGGCGGCGCACGTCGGGCTTCTCGCGGAGCGGCTCGTGGAAGTCGCGCAGCATGAAGAGGCCGGGGCCCTCGTGGGCCGCGATGCCGTCCAGGGCCTCGCGCGCACCGCGGGCCGGGGTCTCCGGCGGCTCGCCGTCCTGGTGCAGCCCTTCGGTGAGGCTCCACGTGAAGACCGGCACCGGGGACGGAAACAGACGCTGGGACGCCTCGTGCAGCAGCGCGCGGACGCGCAGCTCCTCGGCGGAACGGATGTAGGCGATCGGCCGGCCCGATTCGACGATTTCGCGGACGAGGCGGAGGGCGCGGCTCTCGGTGGCGTCACTCATGGGTCTCGCGATAGGAGACGCGGCGGCGCTGCTTGTCAACCGTGGGCCGCGCGCGCATAGGAGGCGCGTGTCCACCGCCGTCGACCGCGGCTCCGTGCTGGAGACGACCGAATGGGGCACGTGCCTCGTGCCGTCGGTCCCCGTGCCCGCGGCCCTGGCCGCGGAGGTGAAGCGTCTCGGTGGCGCCGGCGGGTGGCTCGGCTACGTGGCGCCCGCGCCGTGGGTCGCGCGCACGACGGCCGTGATGTCGGCGCGCCCGTTCGCGTTCGCCCCGCTGCAACTCTGCGACGTGCTCGGGCTGATCGTGAGCCAGGACAACTCGTGCCGGTACTGCTACGGCGCACAGCGCGCGTTCATGAAGCTGCTCGGCCATGCCGACGCCTACATCGACCAGCTCGAGCGCGACGCGCACGTGGCCGACCTGCCGCCGCTCGATCGCGTCGCGATCGACGTCGCGCGGCGCCTGTCGCGCGGGCAGCCGCGCCTGACGGGCGCCGACGTCGAACGGCTCGCGCAGGCCGGCCTGACGCGGGAGGCCGCCGTGGAAGTCGTGCTCGCGATCGCGGGCATCACGTTCGCGAACCGCCTGTCGACGCTGCTCGCCTTCCCGATGGAGTCGATGGAGACGCTCGTCGACAAGCCGCTGTTTCGGTTGGTGCGTCCGCTGGTCGCGTGGCAGATGCGGCCGCGGCACGCCGCGCCGGCGACGCCCGTGACGGACGACGGCGCCCCGTGGAGCCGCCTCGTCGGTGCGCTCGGCCGATCGCCGGCCGCGCGGCACATGCGAACGATCGTCGACGACGCGATCGCCTCGCCCGTGCTGCCGCGCTCGACCAAGGGGCTCATGATGGCGGTGATCGGCCGCGCGCTCGGCTGCACCTATTCCGAGAGCGAGGCGCGGCGCGTGGCGGAGGCCGCCGGCGTCGCGCACGACGAGATCGACGACGTCCTCGCGAACCTCGGCTCGCCGCGTCTCCCCGCGCGCGACGCACGGCTCGTCGCGTTCGCGCGCGAGACCGTGCGCTATCAGACGCCCGTCATCCAGCGTCGCGTGCGCGAGGCCACCGCCGGCCTCACGCACGAGGAGATTCTCGAGACCGTCGGCATCGTCGGGCTCGCGAACACGCTCGGCCGGTTCTCGGTCGTGCTCGACGCGTGCTGATCCTCACGGTGCTCCTCGCGGCCGGCGTCGTCGCGCTCGCGGCGTACGCCGTGACGGCGGCGCGCACGAACGCGGCGCAGACCCGCCGCATCGCGGCGGCCACGCACGACCTCGAGTCGCTGCAGCACGCATTCTCGCGCTTCGCGCCGGCGCGCGTGGTGGACGACATCGCGCAGGGCCGTCAGACGACGCCGGAGCGCAAGGAGATCACGGTGCTCTTCACCGATCTCCAGGGCTTCACGCCGCTCGCCGAGCGGCTCGACCCGGGCGTGCTGGTCGAGGTGCTGAACGGCTGGCTGCGCCGCATGAGCACGGTGCTGACGGCGCACCAGGGGCACGTCGCGAAGTTCATCGGCGACGGCATCATGGCGCTGTTCGGCGCGCTCGAGCCCAATCCGTGGCAGACGAACGACGCCGCGCACGCGGCCCTCGCGATGCGCGCGGCGCTCGCGGACTACAACACGACGCTCGTCGCCGAGGGCCTGCCGGCCCTCGCCATGGGCATCGGCATCCATCGCGGCTCGGTCGTCGCCGGGGTCCTCGGCAGCGCCGACCTCGTCGAGTACGGCGTCGTCGGCAGCACCGTCAACATCGCCTCGCGCGTCGAGGGCCTGACGCGGACGCTCGGGGTGGACATCCTCGTCACCGCCGACGTCGGTGAGACCCTCGACAAGCGCTTCCGCCGCGAGCCGATGCCGCCGTCGATGGTGAAAGGGCTCGCGACGCCCCTGCAGACGTTTGCGCTGCGCGGCTTCGACGACGCGTGAGCCGATACCGTTGGCGCCGTTCGGCGGGGGTTTGGTATGAGGTCGCCCCGATGCTTCACCCGGTGGCACTCGCCCTGTGGGTGGTCGCCGGCCTGACGCAGCCCGCGCACGCCGTCGCGCCGGCGGCGCCCGCGGTCGTGGGCACCCTCGCCGCGAGCCCGGGAGACCGTCCCGCGGCGCTCGCCGTCGCCGGCAATCGCGCGTACGTCCTCACCGCGGGCGACGGCGCCGCTTCCACGCTCGTCGTCGTCGACGTGAGCACGCCCGCGACGCCGCGCGTGGTCGGGCGCACGCCCCTGCCCTTCGCCGCGCGCCGCGTGGTCGCGCGGAAGGGGCTCGCGTATCTCGCCACCGCCGACCCGGCGCGCGAGCTCGCCGTGCTCGACGTCGCCGACGACGCGGCGGCGCGGGTGCTGGCCACGCTCGACCTCCCCGGCGCGCTCGAGGCGACGGCCATCGACCTGGCGGAGCCCGACGTCGACAAGCGTCCGCTGCCGGTCGTCTACGTCGGCACCCGCCGCGGCGACGGTGCCGAGCTGCACACGGTGCTCGTCGCGGAGCCGTCGAAGCCGCGCGCACTCGGCGCCTTCGAGGTCGGCGCGGACGTGCGCGACCTCGCGGTGCGCCACAACGCCGCCTACCTGGCGACCGCGGACCCGACGCGCGAGCTCGTCGTCTTCGACGGCGTCGGCCCGGGAGCGCTCACCGAGCGCGGCGCGCGCGACCTGCCCGGCGACGCGGGCGCCACCGCGGTCGAGGTCGAGCACGGGCGCGTCTGGGTGACGACGCCGAACCAGACCGCGCAGCCCGATCTCCATCTGCTCGACGACGGCTCCGGCACCGGCGCGCCCGTGCTGCGCGCGTCGCTCGACCTCGGCGCCGACGACGGCGACGTGACGGCGCAGGGCGCGCGCGCGTTCGTCGCCGCGCGGACGTCGTCCCGGGCGCTCACGGTGGTGCGCGCGGCCGGCACGTCGGCGCGCGTGGCGGACACTGTCGGCAGCGCGGCCCCTGCCGTCGCCGTCGGGCTCGGCCCGCGTCACGTGTATCTGGCCGGCGCACCGGGCGCGCCGCTGTTGCAGGTGGTCGACCCGGGCGCGCCGCTCGCCGCCGTCGCCGACGGCAACGGCGACGGCCTCGTCACGGTCGTGTGTCTCGGCGACTCGAACACGATGTTCGACCACGTCGGCGGCCAGCGTCGCGCGTGGTGCGAGCAGCTCGACGACGCCATCGCGAACCCGAACTGGCACGTCGTGAATCGCTCGCTCCTCGGCATGACCGCCGTCGACCTCGGCCGCATGCTCGGCGAGCTCACGATGTACGTCGACGCGCCCACGCCGCATCCCGTCACCATCGACGCCACGCTGCGCCTCGACCGCGCCGACGTCGTGGTCCTGGCGTTCGGCACGAACGACCTGCGCGCCATCACGAACGAGCTGGCGACGCCCGAGCAGCTCGTCGCCGCCTACCAGGCGCACGAGCGGAAGCTCAGGGCCGGCGGGGTCCCGCTGGTCCTGATCGCGCTGACGCCGCCGACGGTGCCGCCCTCACCCGCGTCCGACCTGCCGCGCATCGACGCCGCGAACGCGCTGCTGCGGCGGACGTTTCCCGCCGACCGGCTCCTCGACTTCTCGACCGGCATGGTTCCGGCCGACTACGGCTACCGCGGCGAGCACGACGGCGTGCACATCGGCCAGAGCGGCCAGCGCAAGCGCATGGAAACCGCCTACCGGCGCCTCGTTTCCGACGACGACCTCTTCCAGGGCCAACCATGAACGACACGACGACTCGCGACACCACGCCCATCTCCGCCTTCGCCCTCGGCGTGGTGTGCCTCGCGGTGATCCTCCTCGAAATCAGCTACACGCGGATCTTCTCGTACAAGCTCTACTACTACTTCACCTACCTCATCATCGGCATCGCGTTGCTCGGCGGCGGCACGGGCGGGCTGATCGTCGCGCTGTCGAGCCGGCTCCAGCGCGCGGCGCCGGCGACGCTCTTCGGCGTGGCGGGCGTGGCGGCCGGCGCGGTGGTACTCGGCGGCTACTGGATCGTCGCGCTGACGCAGCTCAACGCGGGCATCATGGCGCGGTCGGTGACGCTGACCCACGTGCTGAACGGGCAGGCCGTGCTCGAGGAAGGCACGAAGCTGCTGCTGATCAGCGTCACGCTGTTCGCGCCGTTCTTCGCCGCGGGCCTCGCCGTCGCGAAGACGTTCGCCAGCCGGCCGGACGACATCGGCCGGCTCTATTTCGCCGACCTCCTCGGCGCCGGCATCGGCTGCGCCGTCGCCGTCCCGCTCCTGTGGACGCTGACGCCGCCCCAGTGCGTCATGCTGGCCGGCGCGCTCTTCGTCGCCGGCGGGCTCGTGGCCGCGCATCACGTGACGATGCTGCGCGTGCCCGGCGCGGTCCTCGCGGCGGCGCTGCTGGCCGGCGTCGCCGTGCCGAGCCTGCTGCCGCGACCCGTCACCGACAAAGAGAAGACGATGGCGCAGGTCGAGGCCGCGAACGGGCCGGTGCTGTTCAGCCGCTGGAACCCCGTCTTCCGCATCGACGTCGTGCCGAGCCCGATCGACGACAGCGCGCGCGTCCTCGTCCACGACGGCATGTGGGGCGCCGTCATGCGTCGCAACGACGGCAACCGCGAGTCGCTCCGCTACTTCGACACGGACGTCCGCATCCTGCCGTTCAAGGTGCTCGGGCCCGATCCGAAGGTGGCGATCATCGGCGCGGCGGGCGGCCACGAGCTGCTCGCGTCGTGGTACTACGGCGCGGGGCACGTCACCGGCATCGAGCTCAACCCGGTCACGGTCTCGCTGCTGACCACGCACTTCGCCGACTACACCGGGCATCTGCCCGAGAACGAGCGCATCACGCTGATCAACGCCGAGGCACGCTCGTTCCTCAGCCGGCACGAGGGCACGTTCGACCTCGTGTGGCTGGTGGCGCCCGACAGCTACGCCGCCATGAACGCGGCGACGTCGGGCGCGTTCGTGCTGTCGGAGAGCTACCTGTACACGGCCGAGATGGTCGAGCTCGCGCTGTCGCGGCTCGACGACGACGGCATCCTCTGCGCGCAGTTCGGCGAGCTCGACTACACGCACAAGCCGCTGCGGACCGCCCGCTACGTGGCGACGGCGCGCGAGGCGTTCCGTCGCGCCGGCATCGCCGACTTCGACCAGCACATCCTCGTCGGCACGACGGCACAGGGCGGGCCCGTCTACTCGACCGTCCTCTTGAAGAAGACGCCGTTCACGCCCGAGGAGCGCGCGCGGTTCGCCGAGGGCACCGCGCTCGTCGAGGGCGCCGTCGTGCAGTATCCGCCGCCCACCGCCGCCGATCCGGTGCCGCCGGTCACGGCCATCGTCGACCTGCCGCCCGACCAGCTGCAGACGTGGCTCGCGCGCTACCCGTTCGACGTCGCGCCCGTCACCGACGACGAGCCGTTCTTCTGGCACTTCGTCCGCTTCCGCGACGCGCTCGGCGGCGACCGCGTCGCCTTCAACCCCGAGGAGGCGGTCGGCGAGCGGCTGCTCGCCGTGCTGCTGATCGTCAGCACCGTTTTCGCCGCGCTCTGCCTGTTCGGCCCGATGCTGCTGCGGCGGTCCGCCGTGGCCGGCATCCCCCACCCTGTCGCGATGGGCGCGTTCTTCGCGTCCATCGGCCTCGGCTTCATTCTGCTGGAGGTCGGCCTGATCCAGCGCTTGACGCTGTTCCTCGGCTATCCGACGCACACGCTGAGCGTCACGCTCTGCACGGTGCTGATCTCGACCGGCGTCGGCGCGCTCGTGAGCTCGCGCCGCTCGGGCAGCCGCGCGCAGATCATCGCGCCGGTGGCGGTCGTCCTCGCGGCGATCATCGTCTTCTACTGCTTCGGGCTCGAGCCGCTGCTCGAGACCGTCAACACGCTGCCGTTCGCGGCGCGCGTGCTGGTCGCCGTCGCGGTGATCCTGCCGCTCGGCCTCTGCCTGGGCACGTTCATGCCGCTCGGCCTCCGCACCATCGCGGCGCTCAGCGCGCGGCCGGCGGCGCACGTCGCGTGGGCCTGGGCGGTGAACGGCTTCTTCTCCGTCGTCGGGTCGGTGCTCTCGACGATGGTGTCGATGGCGTGGGGATTTCGCGTGGTGTTCCTCGTGTCCGGGCTCCTCTACGCGCTCGCCATCGCCGCCCTGCTCGCCACGCCGACCGCACGGCGTTGACAGCCCCGGCGCCCTCGGCCAGAGGGGCGCATACCCGTAGCGGCGCCGGAGTTCCGGCGCAGGAAGGCACGGCATGGCGACGTTGGTGGAGCGGGCGCTCGGGGCGGCCAGGCTCGACGCCGGGGTCTACGAGGAGATCGAGCACGATCCGGCGGCGCTCGGGCAGGCCATGACGGTGGTCGCGGCCGCCGCCGTATGCGCGGGCATCGGCGCGGCGCACGGCGGGGTCGGCGCGATCATCGCCGGCGTCGTCACGTCGCTGATCGGCTGGTTCATCTGGGCCGCGCTCACGTGGGTGGTCGGCACGAAGGTCCTGCCCGAGCCGACCACGAAGGCGACGCTCGGCGAGCTGCTGCGCACGCTCGGCTTCTCCGCGGCACCGGGCGTGCTCGGCATCTTCGGCATCGTCCCGGTGGTCGGCGCGTTCGTGGCGCTGCTGGCGCTCGGTTGGCAGCTCGCCGCCATGGTCGTCGCCGTCCGCGCGGCGCTCGACTACACGGCCAACGGCCGCGCGATCGCCGTGTGCTTGATCGGGTTCTTCGTCTACCTGCTCATCGGGATCGTCATTGCGCGCATCGCCTTCATCGGCGTCGCCGCGGGAGCCGCTGCCACCACATGATCGATCTCGAGCTGAACGACACGGAGCGCATGCTGCGGGACACGTTCCGCGGCTGGTTCACGAGCGAGCTGGAGCCGCAGGTCGCCGCGATGGAGCGCGGCGAGCTGCTGCCCTACCCGCTCATGCGCACGATGCACCAGACCCTCGGCCTCGACGCGATGCTGCCGCGTTCCGGCGCCGCCGCGCGCGAGCCGTCGGCGGCGAGCGGGCTCGACGCCAACGTCGCCCGCTATGCCCGCACGACGTTCGTAGTCGAGATGTCGCGCGTCAGCCCGTCGTTCACGCTGAGCTACGGGGCCAGTACCGGGCTCTTCGCCGCGAACGTCATGGGCAAGGGCTCGCCCGAGCAGATCGAGCGCTGGGCGCTGCCGGTGCTGCGCTGCGAGCGCGTCGGCTCGTGGGGTCTCACCGAGCCCGAGGCGGGCAGCGACGCGCTCCGCGGCATGCGCACGACCGCCACGCGCGACGGCGACGCGTGGGTGCTGACCGGCAGCAAGACCTTCATCACGAACGCGCCGTTCGCCGACGTGTTCCTGATCTACGCGCGCGTCCGCGGCGGCGACCTCGACGGGTCGATCCAGCCGTTCATCGTCGAGCGCGCGGACGCCGGCCTCACGACGGGACCGCCCATGCGCAAGATGGGCATGCGCGGCTCGCCGACCGGCGAGGTCTTCCTCGACGAGGTGCGCATTCCGGCCGACCGGCTGCTCGGCGGCGGCGTCAAGCAACGCGATCACGTGAAGTCGAGCCTCGCGGTCGAGCGCGGCGGGCTGTCGGTGATCTCGTACGGGATCGCGGAGCGCTGCTTCGAGATCGCGCGCGACTACGCGCGCACGCGGCGCCAGTTCGGGCAGCCCATCGCCGACTTCCAGCTCGTCCAGGAGCGGCTCGCGCGCATGTGGGTCGCGGTGTCGAACTGCCGGCGCATCGTCTACGCCGACTGGCTCGCGGGACGCACGGTGCGCGAGTCGCTCGCGGACGTGTGCGCCGGCAAGCTGTACTGCGCCGAGATGGGGACGTTCGTCGCGTTCGAGGCGATCCACGTGCTCGCGGGCAACGGGTACATGGAGGACTACGTCGTCGAGCGGCTCGCGCGGGATGCGAAGCTGATCGAGCTCGGGGGAGGCACCACCGAGATGCAGATCCTCACGTTGGCGCGGGAGCTGCTCTCCTCGTAGTCGTCTTTCGGTGCGCGGTGGCGGCGGGGGCGGGCTACGGGCGCCGTCCTCGCTGCAAGGGCGCCATTCGCATTGCTCCTCCCTGCCAAGCGGCGTCGCGCGCCCTAGCAGCTGCGGGCGCCCTATGCCCGCCCCCGTCGCCACCGCTTCCATCGACGAGCTTCGATCGGTCGCTCGCGCGCCGGGCTCGGCTTCGGTCTGTGCTTGCCTCTCCCCCGGTTCTGTTCGACTAGGGAACATGCGTCGCTTGCTCGTTGGGGTCGTCGTCGTGCTGGCCGGGTGTGGGCCGCAGTTTCCGCAGCCGGATCATCGGCCGCGGAACGCCGCCATCCCGGAAGGACGGGAAACCACCGCGACCACCATGGCGGAAGCGGAAGCTCCGCCGGTCACTGGGTTCGTGCGCGTCGATCATGCGTGGGTGAAGGACGCGCCCAATGCGGCCGGGCAGGCGAAGCGTCGCGCGGAGATCGACGCGTTGCGGACCAAGGTCATCGCCGGGTCGGGATTCGTCGTCGCGTGGGAGTCGCTCGGGGCCAACGGCGAGGTGTGGCACGTCGCCGAGGGCGAGACCTACGACGCGGAGGTCATCCCCGCCGACGTGCGCGGCCTCGCGCCAGGGCAGGTGTCGTCCGTCATCGCCGGTGACGGCGGCTTGCACCTGTTCCGGTATCTGGGACCGGCCGACGCGCCCTGAGCGTCAGGGCGCGACGGCGTCGAAGGCCGACTGCACCGCGGCGGTGGCCTTCTTTTTCTTCTTGCCGAACTTGCCGCCCTTGAGCGCCTTGCCGACGACCGACGCGAGCTCGTCGGCCATGCCGTTCGCGTCGCCGCTGAGCAGCACGAGGCCCGCCGGGCCCGAGCGCAGGTACGCGACCACGTCGTCGAGCCGCGCACGCACCGCATCGGCGGTCGGGTTCGGCTTCTTCTTCTTGGTCTTCGTCAACGCGGCGACTGCCGACCGCAGGCCGTCGAGACGCGCGCGCAGCTCGGCGTTCGCCTGACAGTCGACGACGCCGTTGCCGTTCGCGTCGGCATCGGCGACGCCGCAGCCGCAGACACCCGCGGCGGTCTTCGCGCCGTCCGCCGCGCACGCGTCGCACGCGTCGCCCACGCCGTCGCCGTCGCCGTCCGCCTGGTCGTTCGCGGCGCCCGGGCAGTTGTCGAGCGCATCGCACGCGCCGTCGACGTCGGCGTCGGCGCACGCAGCAGCGCAGTTGCGCAGCACCGCCAACGCGTACTGCGAATCGCCCTGCGTCGTCGTCCGACGGACGCGGACCAGCTGCTTCCCGCTCGTCAGCACCACGGCCCGTCCGGCGGCGGTCACCGGCTTGGCTGCCGGGAAATCGCCGCTGCCCAGGCCCGCCAGATCCGGGCCGAGGATGACGAGATCCAGGCGCGTGACCTCGTCGTTGCGGTCCGGGTCCTGGTCGACCATGGCCGTGATGACGTCGCCGGCCACCGCATCCACCGAGAAGTGGTCGACGTCGCCCGACGACAGGGTGCCCTCCATGACGGGCGCGGTGATCGGGACCGCTTCGAGGAAGTTGTCGTTCGGCTCGGCCTCGACTCCCACGTCCCCCGGGTCGTTGACGAGGGCCATCAGCACGTACTGTCCGACGCTGTTGCCCATCAGCGACGGCGCGATCCGCACGAAGACGTCGCCGCCGATCTGCAGCGGCAGGCCGGCGATCACCGGGCTCGGGCCGTATCCGGAATCGGCATCGGAGCCGATGACGGTCTCACCCGCACCGACGACCAGCTCCATGTTCGGGTCGGTGGGCGGCTCGGTGGCGCCGTTGTCGGCGTAGACGAACATGCGCTGGCCGGCCGACGTGCCGGCGATGCGCCACATGTCGACGGCGTCGGGCGTCGGTACCGCACCGATGCCGCAAACCCCGGCCGGCAGCTCCGTCGCGTTCGCCTGGTCGTCGTTGGGCTCGACCTCGGCGGTGCCGGACCGTGCATCCAGCGGCGCGGTCAGAAGGATCGCCGAGTTCGCCGGGACGGACGCGGCAAAGTCGCACGCCTGGGTGAGACCGAGGAAGCCGTCCGGCCCGTCGAGACCCGTCGTCGAGCCGGCGCCCGCGTCCGGATTTCCGTCGCGGTAGATCAGCAGGATGCTGCCGCTGTCGTAGAGGACGGCCTGGAAGCTGAACGCCTGATCGAGGCCGCTGCCGAAGTTGCGCGCGCGATGCCATTCGAAGACGACACACGCGCCGGCGCCACCCTGGGCGTAGGGACAGGGCGTGAACGACTGCACGTAGCCGCCGCGCGTATCGTCGGGCGGATTCGCGCTGGTGAGGTCGTTCCAGAGGACGGCGATGCCGTCGCTCGGCGCGAGCGTGTCCGGCAACGGACACTGGTTCGCCAGCGACGCGATGGCCGGGCCCTTCGTGAAGGCGAGGAAGCCGTTCGTCGACATGTGGGCCACGGTGCGCATGGCGCCGTAGAACGGGAACCCCGCGCCGCCGTTGAGCGACGTCAGCGGCAGGTCGACCGCGGCACCGTCGTCGTCGTTCGGCGTCGTGAAGAGCGGTGGCACGTTGAACGTCACGCGCGTGCCCGTGCCCGTGATGCTGTGGAACGTGTCCACCGCCGGGCCGCCCTCCTCGGTGCTCGCGATGCCGCGATAGCCGTACAGGTCGACGGCAGCCACTGCCGGCGATCCGCCGGCGATCGACGCCACCACGGCCCAGAACCCCACCGCCCGCAGCCACATCCTCATGCCGGCCTCCCCCATCAGAGGTACCGGCTGCCCCCGGGGCGTTCAAACCGGCGTCGGATTCGCCTTGTCAGCCGTCTGACGGCCGGCCTATAGCTCGTCCGGGGCTCCCATGGCGCTGCGATTCTCGGTGATCGTTCCTGCGGCCGCTGGTGAGACGCTCGCGATCGGCGCGTCCCTGGACGCGCTGGACCGTCCCGCCGGCGCCGTCGAAGTGCTCGTCGAGCGCGGACCGAATCCGTCGCGCAACCGCAACCGCGCCATCGCGCGCGCCACCGGCGACGTCTTCGCGTTCGCCGACGACGACTGCGTGGTTCCGCCCGACTGGCTGCGCCGCGCCGAGGCGTTCTTCGTCGCGCACCCCGACTGGGACGTCGTCGGCGGGCCGCAGCTGACGCCGGCGTCCGACGGCTTCTTCGGCCGCGTGTGCGGCTGGGTCCTCGCGTCGCCGTTCGGCGCGGGCCGCATGAGCACGCG
Source organism: uncultured Binatia bacterium (SeqCode) (assembly GCA_964432595.1). Classification (GTDB taxonomy): domain Bacteria; phylum Desulfobacterota; class Binatia; order DP-6; family DP-6; genus DASYLJ01. The sequence goes on from CAYSOF010000006.1 coordinate 208,761, forward strand.
GTATCGCCGCCGTCCGCTCGACCTCGCCGCCACCGAGACGTCGCTCTCGTCGGCGAACCTCTTCATCCGCCGGCGGGCCATCGAACGCGCCGGCTCGTTCGACCCGCGTCTGTGGCCGAACGAGGAAACCGACCTGCTCCGCCGCATCGAGCGTACCGGCGGGCGCATCGCCTACGACCCGTCGATCGTCGTTCATCACCATCGCCGTCCAGGCATCGCCGGCTTCGCGCGGCAATGCCGCGGCTACGGCCGCGGGCGCGCGCGCCAGGTGTACCTCTCCGGCGACCGTCCCTCCGCGTCGGTCGTGGCGCCCGCGGCGTTCCTGCTGTTCGTCCTCGCGCTGCCGCTGCTGCTCACCTGGAGCCCGCTGTGGCTCGTACCGCTCGCCGGCTATCTCGCGGCCACCGCCGCCGCGTCGGTCGGCATCGCGCTCGCGCATCACGACCCCGCGGCCGCGGCGCTCTTGCCGGTCGTCTTCCTGACGATCCACCTCGCGTATCCCGCGGGCTTCCTCGCCGAGACGCTCCGCCTCCACCTCGGCGGCAGCCCGACCCCACGCGCGAGCGACGACGAGGCGCTGGCCCCGGCGGCGCCATCCTGAGCGCGACGCCCTGCCCGGTCTGCGGCGCGGTCGCGGCGCAGCTGCCGCGATGCACGCTGCGCGCCACCGACACGCCCGATCGCTTCACGATCGTCGCGTGCGCCGCCTGCGGCGTGCGACGCACGTGGCCCGTGCCGGCATCGCTCGCGCCGTACTACGCGACGGACCTGGCGGCGACGATGCATGCGACGCCGAACGCGCTCTTCGCCTGCGCGCAGCGCGTCCTGCTGGCTCGCGAGGCGCGACGGTTCGCCGGCGGCGGCGCGACCGTGCTCGACGTCGGCTGCGGCAACGGCGCGCTCGTGCGGCTGCTCGCGGAACGCGGCGTGCCCGTCGTCGCGGCCGACGCCGCGCCCGCGCCGCCGGCGGCGCTCGGCGTGCCCTACCATCGGGTCGACTTCGACGACGGCACGATCGCCGGGCTCCCGCAGGGCCGCTACACGGTCGTGCTGCGCCACGTCCTCGAGCACGTGCGCGATCCCGCGGCGTTCCTGACCGCGCTGCGGGAGCGCGGCGCGGAACGCTTCTACGTCGTCGTGCCGGACGCGGGCGCGATCGAGGCGCGGCTGCTCGGGGCGGACTGGTACCTCTGGGACCCGCCGCGCCATCTCTGGCATTTCGACGCGGCGACGCTGCGACGGCTGTGCGACCGCGTCGGGCTCGACGTGACGGCGAGCGGCCGGGATACGGTGCCGGCGCTGATACCGAGCATCCACCGCGCGCTGCGCGTGCGCGGCGCGCCGCATGCGCTCCATGCGGCGTTCGGGCCGCAGGGCCTGCTCGCGGCGCTGTCGGCGCCGCTCTCCGTCGTGCTGCCGGGAAACGTGCTGTGGATCGTGGCCGGGACGCGCGGGGCGGCTGCGCGTCCCGGCCAGTCACCTACTTACATTTGACGGTCGTCTGCGTGGCGTTGAACGTGCAGACCGGCGCCGGTCCGGAGAAGTCCGCCGCGCCGCACTGCCCGTCCCCGTCGAGCACGAACGTCGCGACGAGCGGCAGCTCGGCGGACGTCGTGGTGAAGGTGCCCTTCTTGCCCGTGACGCCGAACTTCACGCGGCCCGGCGTGCTGGCGACCGACTTCACCGTCACCTTCGTGATGCCGGAGACGCCGAGCTTGCTGGTGAACGTGAACGACGTCCCGGACGCGTTCGCCTTCCAGCCCTGCTTCGTCAGGCTGTCGTAGGCGCCCGGCGGGATGGCGACATCGGCGACCACGCCGTTCGCGTCGTCGATGCGCACCCGCGCCCCGTTCGCGACGGGATCGAGCGTTGGCGTGGTCGGGACGATCATCTCGCCGGTGAGCTTCAGGCTGTCGTCACCGCCGGGCGCGGCGACCTTGGTGATGGTGAGGCGCGGCTTCGTCACCGCCACGCCGCCGAGGCACGCCTGATCGGCGTCGCAGACCGCGTTCGCGTCGGTGTCGCGGCAGATCGCTTCGATCTGGCTCACCGCGACGTCGAGCACGAGCGTTTCGTTCCGCGCGTGGTCGTGGAACAGCTCGGTCGAGAACGTGAAGCCCCAGGCGCGCTCGGTGATGACGCCGCCCGGCGCGATCGCGATGAGGTTGCTGCTCGAGAAGTCGGGACGGAAGCCGCCCGTGCCGAGGACGTTGTCGTCGGCGTCGACGACGTGTGCGTACGTCCCGGACAGGCCGGTCGCGATCGGACCGACCGGCGCGCCCGCGAGCGTGTATTCGCGGATTGCGCCGACGAACGCGGCGTCCGAGTTGCCGACGATCAGGCGCGTGCCGCCGTCGATGAACACGCCGGCGGTGTAGTCGAGACCGGTGATGAGGTTCGACACCACCCCGCCCGAGACGCGCACGACGCGGCCGGCGCCGGGCCCGACGGCGTCGCTGACGATGAGATCCGTGCCGTCGATCGCGACGTCCTGCGCGGACGGAATGGAGCCCGCGGGGACGACCTCGGCGCCGACGGCCGGCAGCGCCGTCGTGCGCGTGAGCGCGTTCGGGATCGCGAAGACGGTGTCGCCGGTGGCGGCGCCCATCAGGTTGCCGCCGTTGTCGACGACGAAGAGCGTGCCGGTGCCGTCGAGCGCGAAGCCGCCGAGCGCGTTGAAGCCCGTGGCGATCGTCGTCGGCACGCCGGCGTCGAGCCGGACGATGGACTGCAGGCCGGCGCCGAAGGCGCCCTGTCCGACGATGATCGCGTCGCCGCTCTGGACGACGCCGCCCTGCACCGGGGCGGGCGTGGGAATGCTGTACGCGGTCCAACCCGGGGCCGCCGTCACGGCGGCGCGGGCGGGGATCGCCGCCGCCAGGACGGCGACCGCGGTGAGAAACGTCGTTGATCTCATGGGAACGGAGCCTCCTTCGTCACTTCCGGCGTTTCACCGTGAAGCGATCGAGGTCGACGCGCCGTCGCGCGCGCTGCGTGCCGGGGCCCTCGGCACGCAGCGTGACGACGGTGCGTCGACGCGTCAGGGGGATGCGGAGCGCGCGCGTCGATCCCGGGATCAACGGCGGAAGCGCCGCGGTGACGTCACGACCGCCGGCGCGCACCGTGACGGAGCCAGGCGTGACCTCGGGCGAGATCACCACGGTGAGCGCGACGTGCGTGTCGGTGGACGGTACGGCGACGGCCGCACCGAGCGGAGTGACGTAGGTGAGGAGCGCGTCGGTCGTGGGCTTGCCGCCACGCCCGCCGAACGCGGACGCGACGAGGGGACCGCAGGCGGCGTCGGCCGCGCACGGGTCGCACGCGTCGCCGGCGCCGTCGCCGTCCGTGTCGGCCTGGAGCGGATCCGGCGCCGCGGGGCACACGTCGCACGCGTCGCCGATGCCGTCGGCATCGCCGTCGGCCTGCGCGGCGTCGGCGAGCAGCGGACACACGTCCCCTGCGTCGGGCACGCCGTCCGCGTCGGTGTCGGGCGGGCCGCTCGGACCGTCCTCGCAGGCGTCGCCGGTGCCGTCGGCGTCCGCGTCGGTCTGGTCGGCGTTCGGCGTGGCCGGGCAGTTGTCGCACGCGTCGCCGACGCCGTCGGCGTCTCGGTCGCGACGATCGCTCGACGCGAGCGCGGGACACGCGTCGCACGCGTCGCCCACGCCGTCGGCGTCGCCGTCACGCTGCGGGTCGGCGACGAGCGGACACGCGTCGGCGGCGTCGGCGATCCCGTCGCCGTCGCCGTCGGGCAGCCCGGTGGTCTCGACCGAATGGAGCGCGATCATCGCGTCGAGATCGAAGCCGCCGAGGCCCTGCAGCCCGCGAACGAGGTCCTCGTGGGCGTCGATGCGCACGAAGCGGATCGCCGCCAGGCCGACGGTCGCCAGGTCGAACGTGTCGCCGCCCGAGCCGGGCGGATCGACGAAGGTGTCGACCGGAAGACCCACGAGCGCGGCGATCGGCGTCGTCGACGGCACGTCGGGCGGCGGCGCCGACGGCGTGCCGGCGTCGGCGAAGACCGGATAGACGCCCGCGCAGCCCGGATAGAAGGGCGGCTGGTCCTGCGCGCAGGGGAACGTCGCCCACGTGACGCCGTCGGCGCTGACCGACACGACGGACGGCTCGGCGAACGGGTTCAGCGTCGTGAGCCCGCGCTGCAGGAACGCGTTCTCGAAGATCGTCAGGTCGGGTCCGGGCCCGTCGCGCACGACGTTGTCGCGGAACTCGACCACGATCGATCCACCGAGCCCGAGCGAGATCGTGTCGAGCGATCCCGTGAACGCGCCGCCGCCGCGGGGCGGACCGAGCACGACGGCGGGCTCGTCGCTGCGCGCGCCGCCCGCCTCGCCGGCGGTGAACGACACGATCGCGTCCAGATACGGATCGGCGGCGGCGATCGCCGTCCACAGCAGCGCGCACGCGCAGAGCAGCGTCTTCGTCATGGGACGAACCCGATGGAGAACGGCGGCAGGCCGACGGCGAGCGGCTTCCGTCGTACCTGCTTGCCGGTCGCCGGATCGAACAGGCGGATCCCGGGATCGGGCAGGCTCTGGTCGGCGAGCCAGAGCAGCCCGTCGGGCGCGACGACGAGGTCGGGCAGGTATGCGTCGCGCGTGAAGAGATCGCGCACCGGCGTGGCGCCGCTCGGATCGAACGCGATCATCCGGTTCTTCAGCGCCGCGTCCTGGATGACGGCGAAGCCCTGCGTCGGCGAGAGCAGCACGAAGTCGAGCACGTTGCCGCCGAGCTGATGCTCGTCGACGAAGAAGCGGCCCTCGGCGGTGCGCGTCGTCGGATCGATGCGCTCGAGCCCGCCGTCGCCGACCTCGTAGATGTCGGACGCCGACGCGATGACGAGCTTGCCGGTGCCGGGCTCGTGGAGGATGCCGGTCGCGTCGCCGAACGGGTTCGAGCCGTGCAGCACGATGTCGCCGGTTACGGCGTCCGTCGACGGATCGATGACGACGAGCCGTCCCGGCCCCGTCGGCCGGAAGCCGCGCGTGCGATCGAGCCGCTGCACGGCCACGAACACCTGACCGCCGGCGACGGCCATCTGGCTCATCTCCGGCAATCCGTCGGCGTCGGCGAACGCGCCGAGGTCGATGGTGCCGCGGCGGAAGCGCCCGCAGTCGGTGGCCGACGGGTCGACGATCCACAGCTCCGGGCGGTCGTAGCGCGTGACGTAGGCCTTGTCGGGTGCCAGCACGACGAGGTCGACGGGGTTCGAGGCGGTGCCCGTCGTGCACTGGAGGCGCGTGCGCAGCGTCTTCGCGTCGAGCCGCTGGACGTTGTCGCCGAGGAAGCGGTTCAGCACGAACACCATGCCGCCGGCCACGCGCACGACGGCGTCGGAGTGGATCGTCGCGTCGGGATGGCCGACGCGCCGCGCGCCGGACACGCCGACCGACGCGAGCGTCCCGGTTTCGAAGTCGGTGGTGATGACGACGGCACGCCCGCCGCCCGACGTGCCGCTGCACGCGACCCGCAAGCGGTCGACGTCGCGGCGTGCGGCGGCGGCGTCGCGCACCTTGGCCCGCACCACGGTCGGTCGCCGCCGCGCGGGCGCGGCGATCTCGGCGGGCACGGTGCAGACGTCGCTGCCGGCGACCGGATAGGTCAGCGCCGCCGTCGCCGCCGTCATGCCGCCCGCGTTGCCGCGCAGCACGACGGGTCCGAGCGTGCCGGGTGCGCAGGCCGCGACGTTCAGACAGTACGCGGCCGCGACGCGACAGGTCCCGTCGGCGACTCCGTCGCGATCGCACGACGGATCGCCGTCGCGGCACGACAGCGTGACGTCGCCGAGCGCGCCGACGGCGTCGCCGAGCCGCCACGCACCCAGGCACTCGTCGGCCGGCGCCGCCAACGCGCGCACCGGCAGCGCCAGCAGCGCGAGCAGCGGCAGGATGGATCGCGTGGGTCTCGTCGTCGTCTCCTCTCGATTTCCCGAGGTGACGACGGATGGGAGCAGGCGGACGACGACTGCCCGACACCCAGCGCCTTCCCCCTCGGAAGGTATGTTGATGCTGGCTCCAGGCAGGAAGGTCTTCTGGCTCGGGGATCGTCCTCCCCCGGTCCCTTCCCACCCACACGGGCAGTGGTTTGCGACCGGGTTCGTCCCCCCTCACAGCTGCGGGGCAGCGAGGGATTCACACCCTCTTCCCTGACCTGACTGGGGTCGGGAGCGAAATACGCTCCGGAACGGCGCACTGTCAAGGCATTCGTTGCGCGGCGGCCGCCTACGCGACGAATGCGCGATCAGCGTGTGGCGCGGAAGCGCGCGAAGTACGCCACGCCCGGACCGAGCCGGCGCTCGAACGCGAAGCCCGCCCGCGCCGCGGCATCCTGCAGCGTCGGCAGGCGGACCGCATCCGGATCGAGGACCAGCACCTCGCCGACGACGAGCCGCGCGCCCGGCTTCAGCACGCGCCGCAGCTCGCGCAGCGCGGCGTCCGGATCGGGGATCTCGCCGAGCACGCCGATGAGATACGCGCCGTCGAACGTCGCGTCGGAGTATGGCAGACGCTGCGCGTCGCCCTCCGCCGCGACCAGATTCGTCACGCCCGCGGCGCGCGCGCGGCGATCGAGCACCGCGAGCATCTCGGGCTGGACGTCGATCGCGTCGAGTGATCCGCCGTGCAGGTCGCGCGCGATCGGCACGTCGTAGATGCCGACGCCGGGGCCGATCTCGAGGAGCCGCTCGCCGGCGCGTGGCTCGAGGATCCGCCGCAGGCGCGCGACCGACAGCGGCCAGCGCGGCAGATAGAGGACCCAGCGGAGCCCATACGGCATAGGCGCCGGATGTCGCTGGCTCGCGGCGCGCGCCGCGACGGCGAGGCCGGCGGACACGAGCGCGGCGACGAGCGCCAGCGCCCCGTTGCCGGCGACGAGCGCGACGACCGCGACCAGCGCGGCGATGGTGCCGGCGACGGAGGCCCAGTCGTGGAGGCGGGGGGTGCGTGCGTCGGTGTGCATGGGTCGGATTATGAGCATTTGCTCGCGTTCCGGTACTCGCGTTAGGCTCGCCCGCGGCGATGCCCGCGAAACGCAGATCGAGCCATAAACGACGGCCTCTTCAGCAGCGGTCGCGCGAGACCATCGAGGTCATCGTACGAGCGACCGCTCAGATTCTGAGCCGCGAGGGAACGGCGCGCGTCACCACGAACCGCGTGGCCGAGAAGGCCGGCGTCTCCGTCGGCTCGATCTACCAGTACTTCCCCGACAAGGAGGCGCTCGTCGCCGAGGTCCGCCGCCGGTACGACGAGGCGTTCCGCGAGCGGATGCTGGCACTCGTCGGATCGGTCGCGACGCTGCCGCTGGGCGATGCCATCGAGCGCTGCGTGCGCGCGATGATCGCGGTGCACGCCGACGACACCGGACTGCACAACGCCGTGTCGGCGGCAGGCATCGCCGAGCCCGAGCGGCGCCTGCTCCATCAGGTGGCGGCGAGCTGGCTCGACGCCCATCGCGACGAGGTCCGGCGTCCCGACCACGCGCTCGCGGCGGCGGTCGCGCTCGACGTCATGGAAGGGATCATCCACGGCGTCGCGCTGCGCGACCCGGAGCGGCTCGTGCGCGACGAGTTCGCCGTCGAAGTGACGGACATGCTGGTGCGCTACCTGGTACGCTGAGGGCGATGCACCAGCAGCTCCGCATCGTCCGTCCGTCGCCGGCGCTTCGGCGCTACGTGGACTTCTACTGGCTCCAGGCGGGGCCGCCGCCCGCGCATCCGCGCGAGCTCGTGCTGCCGACGGGGACGATGGAGCTCGTGATCGAGCTGTGCGACGTGCCGATGCGCGTGGCCGGCGGTCCGGCGGCGCGCGGCGCCGTCGTGTGCGGCGCGCGCATCGACGCCTTCGCCATCGACACCGCGCCGCTCGCGCGCATCGCGGGCGTGCACTTCACGCCCGGCGGCGCCGCGCCGCTGCTGGGCATCGCGGCCGACGAGCTGTCCGGCGGCCACGTCGCGCTCGCGGCGATCTGGGGGCACGCCGCGGCGCGGTTGCGGGCGCGGCTCCTCGACGCACCGTCGCCGGACGCGCTGTTCGCCGCGCTCGACGCCGAGCTGCTCGGGCACCTGGGTCGCACGCGGCCCGTCCATCCGGCCGTGGACGCGGCGCTGCGCGAGCTCGGTCGCGGGGTGACGCGCGTGTCGATCGCCGAGCTCACCGAACGCGTCGGGCTCAGCTCGCGGCGCTTCATCGAGCTCTTCGCCCGGCGCGTCGGGCTCACGCCCAAGCGCTACTGGCGCGTGCGCCGCTTCCAGGAGGTCGTGCAGATGGCCGGCTCGTCGTCGCCGACCTCGTGGGCCGACGTCGCGCTGGCCTGCGGCTACTACGACCAGGCGCACTTCATCCACGACTTCCGCGCGTTCTCGGGCCTGACACCGAATCGGTTCCGGGCGCTCGGCGGCGCCCGCCGCAACCACGTCCGCGTGGATGGCTGACCCCCATCAATTTCGTACAAGACGCCACGCGCACCGAGCGGTAGCGACGGCGCATGTCGACCGACTTCGCGACCAACGACGTCCGCGCGATCCTGCGTGCAATGCCCGTCCTGCACGTCACGCGCGACACCACCGACGGCGAGGCGATCGATGCGGTGCGATTCCTCGGCACCCTGAACGAGACCATGCTCGGCGTGGCACGATTCGACGGTGCAACGCCGTGGGAGATCCATCCCGACGCCGACGAGCTGCTCTACGTCATCGACGGCAGCGTGGAGGTGACGCTGCTCACCGACGACGGCCCCGTGCAGCGCACGCTCGGCGCCGGCTGCGTGTGCGTCGTGCCGCGAGGGCTCTGGCATCGCCAGCACGCGCACGGAACCGTCGAGCTGCTGTTCGCCACCGCGGCGGGCACGACCGCCTCCTCGTGGGCCGACGACCCGCGCGTCTAGGCAGCGTTCAGCTCAACACCACTGGCAGCCGCCTGAAGCTTCCGGCCTCGCTGCAGTTCCAGTTCCCGGTGACGGGGCAGCTCCGGCGCACGGGTTCGTCGAGACACGACGAACCTCTGCGCCCACCGCGCGCGTGCCGGGTTCACTTGCAGACGAGCGTCGGCGCCCCGGGCAACCGGCAGCTGCCGCTGGCCGGCGGTGGCGCCGGCCAGAAGGCCTGGATGCAGAAGCCGCCGGGAGGAGACAGGAGCAGCGTCGCGCTCAGCGGCAGCTGCGTCGTATCCACCGCATAGGCGTTCCGCCCGGCGACCTTGAACTTCACGATCGCCAGCGCGCCATTCGGCGCCTTGATCGCCACGCTCTCGATCCCCTGGGTCGCGTCTCCGGGACCGCGATACGTCCAAGCGCGTCCGCTGCCGGCCGTCTTCCATCCGGTCCGCGTGATCGGGTCGTAGGCACCGCCCGGAACCGTGACGTCCAGCACGGCGACGTTGTCCGTGTCGACCACGAAGAGGCGCACGCCGTCGGTGGCCGGGTCGAGCCCGGCCGTCGTATCGAACAGCGTCCGCCCTTCCAGCTTGAGCCGCTCGTCACCGGCGGGCGCGGGCAGCCCGGTCACGGTCAGCTTGTGCCGCGATGCGGTCGGGCACTGTCCCAGCGCCGGGCAGAACGTCGGCCCGCCCTCGCCGCCGACGAACCGCGCGACGACGAGCTCGTCGCTCGACCGACCCGCCACGACCACGTTCTCCGTGGCATCGAGCGCCAACGCGGTCCCGATCCCGAACAGATCGACCGCCTCGGCGATGCTGCAGAGCAGCCCCACCGAGCCCTCGTTCCCCCACGAGCCGTCGCGCGTCCCATCGGGAAGGAGCCGCGCCACCATGACGTGGGAATTCAATGAGCCGGCGATGACGATGCGGCCGTCGGCCTGGATGCGGACGTCCTGCGCGGTGGTCGAGAAGCCGGTGATCAGCTGCACCTTCCCCCCGTCGCCGAAGCTCGCGTCGAGGGTGCCGTCGGCCAGGTAGCGCACGACCGCCGCCCGGACCGCCGAAGAGGAGGGAAACGTGTCGGTGCCAGCCGCCACGATCCGGCCGTCCGGCTGCAACGCGAGCGCGTTGGCGCCCGCGACGCCGTTGAACGGCGTGACGACGCGGCCTGCGATGCCGAATGAGCCGTCGGGCGTCCCGTCCGGCAGGTAGCGCGCCATCGTGATGCGCTCGTCGACGCCGACCTCCTCGAACGTCCGCCCGGACACGACGATCTTCCCGTCCGCCGGTTGAATGGCCAGCCCCGTCGGATCGTCGCGCAGGCCACCGAAGTCCGTGAAGGTGAAACCCCCGGTGCCGAACGTCGAATCCGGCTGTCCGTCCGGCAGATACCGGGCGAGGACGGAGTGGTAGCCGAGATACGGCGGGCCGGAGCCGGTCCACTCGGTGGCCACGATGTTGCCGTCGGCATCGAACGCGAGGGCCGTGCCGAAGTCGTCGGCGCCGAGATCGGTGACGGCCACGCCGGCGACGCCGAACGTCGCGTCCGGCGTGCCGTCCGGCTCGTAGCGCAGCAGCACGACGTCCTGGGCACCTACGGGTCCTGCGGTGCCGATCACGACGATGTTGCCGTCGGACTGGATGGCGACGTCGGTCGCATGGGCGGTGTCCGGGGCGAACAACTCCACCACGACGCCCGTCCCGCCGAAGCTCGCGTCGAGCGTGCCGTCGGCCAGGAAGCGTGCGACCACGATGGCGTCGGGGCCGGGGTCGGTGCGCGTCCGTCCGACCGCGACGATCCGCCCGTCGGCCTGGATCGCGATGCCTTGCGCCGAGGCGAAGGTGTCGGCCGTAGGCGCCGTCGCGACGCCGGCGGTTCCGAAGGAGGGATCGAGCTCGCCGGGTCGCGCGTGCGTCGTCGCCGGCGCCGCCGCCAGGCAGGCGGCGAGCGCGAGGACTGCGGTGTGGCGCCGGGAGATCGTCGTCATGGGCCCCCCCTGTCGACGCCGGCACCGGCCGCGTGGACGCGACGCCGGTCGACTCCGCGTCGATAAGACGGGAGGGTCGGCCGTGGCAAGCTTTTCGGACCGGCCGGCAGCTTATTTTTTCGTGACCTGCGCTGAAATCCGAATAGCCATGGCCTCCAAGGCCCTGCGCGCCGCGTCCCAGGTGCCGCCGTCGGGCCCGACGAGTTCACCGACGTCCTCACCGACGCGGAGCGGCTCGCGATCGTCGAGTGTTCGAAGAGACTGTCGCGCTACCCGGGCGGCCACGGCTGCCGATCGTCGGTGACACCCCACGGCCCGGTACACGTGCCGCTGCCGATTCCGGGTGGCGAGCAACAGCCGGGCGTGACGGCGTCCGTGTAGGTGCTCTGCGCGACGGTGATCCGGCATCCGTCGGCGGTCTTCTCGGCGGTGACCGCGGCGATCAGATACGTGGGGATCCCCTTTCCGAACCAGGCGGGCTCATGCGAGAGCACGCACTGATCGGACACGGCGAACTGCGCACCCGAGTTGTCGGGATTCTGCGGCGGTCCCGCCTGCACGGGCAAGGAGACGGACGTCCAGTACCAGTTGTTGACCTGGATGCCGACGCCCGGGAACTGCGAGAAGTCGCCCTGGACGGTGACGGTGCCGCCACCGGGCTGCACGACCTGCTGCCCGGGCGCGAAGACGCTGAGCGTGTTGCCGATGGGGCACACGGTGCTCGCCGGGAGGTCGTTCCTGATCGTCAGCATCGTTCCGGCGGCGACGCAGCTCGTCGCGGTGGCGCCGTTGACGCAGGTGTCGTTCCCCCCGCCGGCCTTGATGCGATTGGCGCCCGCACCTCCGTCGATGCGGTCGTCGCCGGCGCCGCCGACGATCCGGTCGTCGCCGTCGCCGCCGTCGATGGTGTCGTTCCCCGCCTGTCCCTTGATCGTGTCGTTGCCGGTGCCGCCGTCGACCACGTCGTCGCCGTCGCCGGCGGCGATCGCATCCTGGCCGCCGCCGCCGCAGATCGCGTCGCGCCCGGCACGTCCCTTGATCCGATCCGAGGCGGCCGTCCCGACGATGACGTCGTCGCCGGCCGTACCGCGCAGCACGCCCCGCGCCGGCGCACCGTCGTCCGGACCGCCGACGACGCGGCCATCCCGCACCCAGATCGTCGCGGGAGAGCCGTTGCAGGTCGGCCGCGCCTCCTGCGCGCCGGCGGTCGCATGCGCGCCGAAGACCACGGCCAGCACGAGCGCCGCGGGAAGGTCGGTTCGAGCTCGTCGGGGGTGGAAACGCCCTTGGCCTGCCGTCATCGACCTCCTCGTATGCAGTCCGCGCCCGCTCCGCTCAAGACGGATGCCGGAGGCGCGGTCGGCGCCCGGTGTCGCTCGGGAGCCGGGACGGCGGCGGCGGGCGACTCCTCGCGCCACTGCGTTTTTGGCGTGGCTCGCGCCGGCGGCGTGTGGTACACGCGCCGTCGCCATGGCGCACCGCTATCGGGTGAACGGACCGAACGTCGTGCACGAGACCGTCGAGCGCGAGGCGATCGTCATCCATCTCGAGCACGGGACGTACTACAGCCTGGGCGAAGCCGCGGCATGCGTGTGGGACGTGGTGGTCCGCGGCGGCGCCGCGTCCGATGCGATCGCGGCGGTCGTCGCCGCCTACGACGTGCCCGCCGAGACCGCCGCTTCCTCGGTCACGGCGCTCCTGGACGCACTGGTCGAGGAAGGGCTCGCGGCCGCCGAGGTGGCGCCGTCCCTGCCGCTGCCGATCGTCGCGTCGCCCGACGGAACCCGGCGCCCGTGGAGTGCGCCGGAGCTGTCGCGCTTCACGGACATGCAGGAGCTGCTGCTGGCCGATCCGATCCACGAGGTTGCCGACGCCGGCTGGCCGCACGTGAAGCCCATCGCGCGCTGAGCGACGGCCGGTGGAACCGCGCGCGGCGGACGACGAGTCCCTCTCGTTCTTCTCGGGGACACGACGGATCGCGGAGGCCGCCATCGCCGCCGCGGGCGCCGTCGAGCGGACGTACGCGATCGCGGGCCGGCCGGTCACCGTCCGCGCCGCGGGACGGGCGCTGGCGGACCGGCTCGGCGCGGCGCTCGCGCCCCGGCGCGTCGCCGACGTCGCGGCCCCGTCGCTCCTCGTCGAATGCTGGGACGGCGCCGCGAGCGGCCTCGAGCCGCCACCGTTTCCGTGGGCGCTGCCGACGCATCTCCGGCGCGGCGAGCTGCCCGGCGCCACGAGCGGCCGCATCGGCGCGACGCTGCAGCCGCAGGATCGCTGCCTCGCGCTCGTCGACCTCGCCGAGCGCCGCGCCGTGTGGTGGGCCGCCGACGCGCATGCGCTGCCGGTCCACCAGCACGGCTCGCCGCTCCGCGACGTCCTGCACCCGTGGCTCGCGGACGTCGGCTTGACGCTGACGCATGCCGCCGCGGTCGGCCGCGACGGCCGCTGCATGCTGCTGCCCGGACGCAGCGGCTCCGGCAAGTCGACGACGGCGCTCGCGGCGCTCGCGGCCGGCCTCGACCTCCTCGGCGACGACTTCGTCGTCGTCGACGCGCCCGCCCGGATCGCCCACGCGCTCTACGCGTCCGGCAAGCTCACGCGCGACGGCGCCGCGCGGCTGCCGGCGCTCGCGCCGGACGTCGTCGTCGCACCGCGTGGCGACGAGAAGGCCCTGCTCGACCTGCACCGTCGCCACGCGTCGCGCCTGCCGGAGGCCCTGCCGATCGCGGCCGTCGTCGTGCCGCGACTCACCGGCGTGCGCGCAACCCGCGTCACGCGCGGCACGCCGGGCATGGCGCTCGCGGCGCTCGCGCCGAGCACCGTCTTCCAGCTGCCGGGGGGCGGCGGCCGCGAGCTGGCCGCGCTCGCCGGCCTCGTTCGCACGCTGCCCGTCTGGGAGCTCCACGCCGGAACCGCACTCGACGGTGTCGTCGACGCGCTCGCCGGCATCCTCGCATCGACATGAGCGCGCCCACGATCGCCGTCGTCGTGCCCGTGTGGAACGGGCGCCCGTATCTCGCGGAGGCGCTCGCGAGCCTGCGCGCCCAGACGCACGCGGCGTGCGAGATCGTGGTCGTCGACGACGGCTCGACGGACGGCTCGGGCGAGCTGGCCGCGACGCTGTTGCCCGAGGGCCGCGTCGTGCGTCAGCCCACCAACGCCGGCCTCGCCGCCGCACTGATCCGCGGCGTGCGCGAGACGACCGCCGAGGTCGTCGCCTTCCTCGAGTCCGACGACGTGTGGCTGCCGGAAAAGCTCGCGCGCGAGGCGGCGTTCTTCGCCGCGCATCCCGACGTCGCGTGGACGCTGTGCCACGCCGAGATCTTCCTCGAGCCCGGCTGCCCGCGGCCCGCGTGGCTGCGTCCGGAGTACCTCGGCGTACCGTCGGTCGTCGCATTCACGAGCGCCCTCGCCGTGCGACGCAGCGCCTTCGCGCACGCCGGCGACTTCGATCCGAGCTACCGCTACGGCCAGGACACGGAATGGATGATGCGCGCGCAGGCGGCCGGCCTGCGGCGCGGGACGCTGCCCGACGTGCTGGTCCGGCGGCGGATCCACGACAGCAACCTCTCGGCGGCGCCGCGTCACGGCGCCGCCATGCTGCGCGTCGCGCGCGCCGCGGTGCGCCGGCGCGCGGACGGCGCATGACGACACGCCCGCCCGGATCGCTCGTGAGCGTCGTCGTTCCGGTGCGGGACGGCGCCCGCCACATCGGCGCCGCCCTCGACAGCGTGCTCGCCCAGGGCACGTTGGTCGGCGAGATCATCGTCGTCGACGACGGCTCGACCGACGCGTCGGCGGACGTCGCCCGCGCGCGTGGCGCCGCCGTCCGCGTGATCGCGCACGCGCCGTCCGGCGCCGGCCCGGCCCGCAATCGCGGCGCCGCGGCGGCGCGCCATCCGCTGCTCGCCTTCCTCGACGCCGACGACGAGTGGCCCGCCGGACGCCTCGCGGACCAGTGCGCGGCCCTCGACGCGGCGCCCGAGCTGGACGCGGTGTTCGGGCTGGTCGAGGAGTTCTTCAGTCCCGACCCCGCCGACGACGTCGCCGCGACCATGCGCTGCAAGCCGGTCGGCGCCGCGATGCTGCCGGGCGGCATGGTGCTCTGGCGCGACGCCTTCGCGCGCCACGGCGGCTTCGACGCGCGCGGCGCCGAGTTCGTCGCGTGGTTCGTCCACGCGCGCGATCAGGGCCTCCGCTGGCGCGTGCTCGATCGCCTCGTGCTGCGACGCCGCCTGCACGATCGCAACCGCGCCCGCGTCGACCCGCGCGTCGCCGCCGACTACCTGCGCATCGCGCGCGACCGCGTCGCCGGACGGCGCCCATGACGTCGTGCTGGCCGACGCCCGACCAGGAGCTGCTGCTCGGCGCGTGCCTGCGTCCCGGCGCCGACGCGGTCGACGCGTGGTGCCGCTGGCGCAGCCGCGTCGATCTCGACGACGTCGACGCCGCGTCGTTCCGACTGCTGCCCCTCCTCTACCGCTCGCTGCAGCGCCACGGGGTCGGCGACGAGGACCTCTCCCGCCTCGCGGGCGTGTATCGCTGGCACTGGGTGCGCACGCAGCTGCAGGTGCGAGCGGCCGCCCGCGTGCTCGACCGTCTCGCGGCCGCGGGCATCCCGACCCTCGTGCTGAAGGGCGGCGCGGTCGGCCCGCGCTACTACGGCGACCACGGCGTGCGGCCGATGGACGACCTCGACGTCCTCGTGCCGCCCGCGCACGCGGCCGGGGCGCTGGCGGCCCTCCATGCCGACGGCTGGACGTCGCGCCGGCCCGACGTCGCGCACCGGCTGCAATTCCGGCACTCGGCCGATCTGCAGCATGCCGACGGCGGCGCCGTCGACCTCCATTGGCGCGTCTTCAACGAGTTCACGGGTGCGCGCGACGAGGACGCCGCGGCGTGGGACGCGGCGGAGCCGCTCCGTCTCGCGGGCCGCGACACGCGCGCGCTCTGTCCGACCGACGAGCTGCTCCTCGCGTGCGCCCACGGCCTGCGCTGGAGCCCGGTCGCACCGATCCGCTGGCTCGTCGACGTCGCGACGATCTGCGCGGCGGCGGGAGCACGACTCGAGCCCGAGCGCCTCCGTCGCAACGCCGTCGCGCGCGACCTCGTCGCGCCCGTGACCGACACCGCCGGCTGGCTGCGCGACGCACTCGGTCTGACGTTGCCGCCGGCGCTCGACGGCATGCTGACGGCGCGCGCGCGCCGGCGCGACCGCTGGGCGCACCGCGTGCGTCTGGCTCCGCATCGCGCCGGCGAACGCCTTGCGCTGCACACCCTCCTCTTCGCGCGGCGCTGGCGGCGGCGTGCACCCGGCTTCGCGTGGCGGAGCTACGGCGCGTATCTGGCGTGCCAGTGGGAGCTGCCCGCGGACGCGCCGCCGCTGCGCACGGCCGCGCGGCTCGTGTGGAGCGAAACGCGCGGCCGCACGCCGTGGCGAACGATCCGTCGTCTGCGCGCCGAGCGCGAGGAGCTGCGTGCCCGCCTCGCCGCGCTGGCGCCGGGCGCGGCGTCCGGCGCTCCACGGGTCACGCCGGCGACGCCGTCGTACCTGTGCTGGATCGATGCGCCGTCGATCTGGCAGCGCGCGAGCGACCACGTCCGCATCGGCGGCTGGTGTCTGCGCCGCGACGGAGCCCCGCTCGCCGGCCTGCGCGCCCGCACGCGCGACGGCAGCGCGTTCGCGGCGCGGCGCGGTCGGCATCGCCCCGACGTCGCGGCCGCCTTCCCGACGCTGCCGGGCGCGGCATGGGCCGGGTTCGTCGTCGACGTCCGCGTGGGACCGGGTGAACGCAGCGTCCGCGTCGAGGCGCGGCGCGGCGACGGCATGTGGGAGACGGTGTGCGTCGTGACGGCCGATGACGCGGCGACGGCGCGATGCGATGCGGAATCCGCTGGACGGGCTGGGCTCGAGAGCGGCACCTTCGCACCGCACCGAGGAGGACGTGCATGACGTGCATTGACCCTGCTCGACCGCCGGCATAGCCCGGCTCGCATGCCGACCCTCGAGCTGATCGAGCTGTATCCGTCACCGTGGTCCGAGCGCCTGCGCTGGGTGCTCGATCTGAAAGGCGTGTCGTACACGCGACGCGACTATCAGCCGATCGCGCACGAAGCCGAGCACCGGCGCACCACCGGCGTCGCCACGGCGCCGGTGCTCGTCGCCGACGGGGAGGCGATCGGCGACTCGGACGCGTCCGTCGACTGGCTCGAGTCGCGGCACCCCGCGCCCGCGCTGCTGCCCGCAGACCCGTCCCGACGCGCGCAGGTTCGCGCCTTCGAGACGACGGCGACCGAGGCGCTCGGTCCGTTCGCACGGCACGTGATGATCGGGCGCATGAAGGCGATGGACCTCCAGCCGCTCGCCGACCACTTCGCGACCAAGTACGGGTGGTCGCCCGACACCGAGGCACGCGCCGCCCGCGCGTTGACCACGCTCCTCGCCGATCTCGCGCGCGCCGTCGAGACGTCGCCGTACCTGGTCGGCGACGAGCTCACGCGCGCCGACGTCACCGTCGCGTCGCTGCTGATCCCCGCGCTCGGCCATCCGCCGGACGAGCTCTATCGCGTCGAGCCGGGCATGCGGATGATGTTCGGCGTGCCACTGGCCGACGATCCGGCCGTCGCGCCGCTCAAGCGCTGGCGCGACGACCTCTACCGCCGCCACCGCGGCCGTACGGTCGAGCCGGCGTAGCCGTCACTCCTTTTTCTTCGTGACGGCGTGGCGGAAGCAGCGGTCGCCGATCGTCACGCGCACCGCCGTCTCCGCGGCCGGCTGATTCGCCCCTTCCGCCGTGAACCAGCGCTTCGCTTTGACGGCGAGCTTGAAGGTGCCGGGCCGCTTGCGCGTGTCGTCCGTGAGCGTCACCTGCTGCAGCCCGACGCCCTTCACCTTGTAGGCCCACTGCACGCCTTTCTTCCCCTTCGGCGCGAGCGGCCCGACGGCCGTCGCAACGATCGGGTCGCTGTCGGCGTCGACGAGCTCCACGCGAACGGGCGCGTCGACGTAGTCGTCGAACGGGATCGACATCTTCGCCGCCAGCGTGCCGGCGTCCTTCGCGGTCGTGACCTTCACGACGGCCTTCGGGTCGGCGACCTCGGGGCAGCACCGGCAGTCCGTGGTGCACGCCCCCGGACATGCCGCGTCGTCCGCGCCGTCGCACTGCTCCGTCCCGTCCACGAACCCGTTGTTGCAGCTGCGCACGTCGCAGACGTCGCCCACGCCGTCCTCGTCCGTGTCGGTCTGATCGGCCGGCACCGTCTCGGGACAGTTGTCGAGATGATCCGGGACGCCGTCGGCGTCGGTGTCGGGGCTCGCCGGCACGATGCCGCTCGCGACGCACTCGCTGCCCGGCGCGCAGTCCCCGGTGGTCGCGCACACGCCCGTCTCGCGCACGCAGCCGAACGCCCAGCAGAACGACGTCGCCGGGCACTCGCCGTCGTGCGAGCAGAAGCCGCCGAGCGGCTCGACGCAGCGACCCGTCGAAACGTAGACGGTCGCGGTGCCGGCCGCGCCGACGTCGCCGGCGAAGGGGTTCGCGCCGTCGCGCACCGTCCCGATGACGGTCGTGCGGCCGGTGTCGACGTCGAACGTCTGGATGACGAGGTCGACCGCGTCGCCGTCGCCGTTCAGATCGAGCCCACCCTGCTCCCCCTCGAGCGTCAGGAACTTCACCGAGCGCGGCAGCACGCGATACGGCTCGCGGGGATCGCACTCCGCGAGCGCGCACGGCACCACCGCCTGCCCGGTCTCGCGCACGAGCCCGGTCGTCCCGTCGTAGACGGCGAGGACGTCGTCGGTGCCGTCGCCGTCGCCGTTGCGGTCCGTGCCGCTCTCCGGCGAACGGAATGCGATCAGCGACTCGCCGCAGACGAACTCCTCGGCGGCCCGCTGCGTGTTCGTGAGCGTGTCGTCGCGCCAGAGCTGCAGCACGCGATCGTCCGGAACGCCGTCGCCGTCGCGGTCGGCGCCCTGCGCCGCCTCCGGGGTGATGAACGGCACCACGGCGCCGCAGACCGCCAGCGTGTCGGCCGCCTCGCCGACGTTCGTCCATGTGCCGGCGCCGATGGCGCGCACGTGGACGACGGCGTCGAACGCGTCGCCGTCGCCGTTCAGGACCGCGCCGTTCTGACCCCCCTCGTCGGCGAGCGCCGCCAGATGCGACGCGGACAGCGCCACGGTCGTCGCGGCCAGGCCCAGGTTCGCGACGGGCGCGCCGCTCTCCCAGAGCTGCACGACGCGATCGTCGGTGTCGCCGTCGCCGTTCAGCGAGCCACCAGGGCACGCGCCCGTCCCGACCTCGGACTCGGGCCGCAGGAACGCCGCGCGTGCCGCGGCGACGGCGACCACGTCCGCCGGACACAGCGTCGTCGCGGTCTGCGCCGTGGCGTCGAAGACCTCGAGCAGCGTGTCGTCGAGCGCGCCGTCGGGGAAGAGGTCGAGGCCGGGATCGCCGGGGTCGATCGTGCGCACGAACGCGTCGAACCGGGCGTTCCCGTCGCCGGGAACGAGGTCGGTGGCGGCGCTCTTGAAGGCCACGACCCCACCGTCGGCGGAGAGCACCGGCGCGACCGCGTCGCCGCCCGTCGCCTGCAGGCCGGCCGGCGCGAGGCTGACGCGCTCGGTGGTCAATGTCTGCCGGTCGTACACGAACGCGTCGCGCACGCCGTTGTCGTCGCCGGGCACGGCGCCGGCGCCGTCGATCGTCGTCCACGCGACGTAGCGACCGTCGGCGGAGACGGAGGCATGCGCGTTCAGGTCGGCGATGGGATAGGCGCCGGTCGGCAGCACGCCGCCGCCGGTCGCGACGCTCACGAGCTCCGTGATCCCCGTCAGCCGATCGCGCGCGTAGACGTCGCCGGAGAAGTTGTCGTCGGCGGGCACGAGCCCCGCCTGGCTCTCGAAGACGACGATGCGCCCGTCGTGGGACAGGCCGAGGGACCCGAACTTTCCGGAGTAGGCATACGCCTCCCCGCCATCCGACCGCACGTTCACGCGCTCCGCGCGTTGCGTGAGGCGGTCGTAGACGAACACGTCGTACCAGGAGCCGCTGTCGCCCGGCACGACGCCCGCGTCGTTCGTGGCGAAGACGACGACGCGTCCGTCGCCGGAGATCGCGCCGTCGATGACGCCGCCCGGCGCGGTCAGCTGGCCGCCGCCGTCGCGCAGGCTCACCCGCTCGGTCGTGTGCAGCACGCGGTCGTGGACGAAGAGGTCGTACTCGTCGTTCGTGTCACCCGGAACGAGGTCGGTGTACTGCGAGTAGAACAGCACGAAGCGCCCGTCGTCGGAGATGTCCACGGCGTCGGAGCTGACGAATCCGGGGAAGCCTCCGGTCCCTTCGCTCCCGTCGCTCGCCACGCTCACGCGCTCCGTGGTGCCGAGGAGCCGGTCACGGACGTAGACGTCGGCGTTGCCGTTGCCGTCGCCGGGCACGACCGTCGCATCGAGGGACCCGAAGGCGACGAAACGGCCGTCGCCGGAGATCGCCGCGCCGAGGGCCTGCGAGAACAGTATCTGGCTCCCATCCCACCTGAGGCTCACGCGCTCGGTGACGCCGGTCTCGAGGTCGCGCACGAACGCGTCGATGAGCCCGTTCGTGTCGTCGGCGACGAGATCCGCCGAGTTACTCTGGAAGAGGACGAAGCGGCCGTCGGCCGACAGGTCGAAATACGGCCCCGCGTCGTATTCGAACACGCCGGCGACCGCCTCGACGTCCGCGGGACCGACGCTCGCACGCACCGTCACGTTCGGCGCTGGCCCGCGCTCGGGCCGCCGATAGAAGACGAGGCCGTTCGAGACGGCGAGCGCCCGGTCGTTCACGACGAGCGCGGTGTCCGCCACGCGCGGCGGCGACAGCGTCGACGTGCGCTCGCCGCCGCCGAGCGCGAACACCCGCAGCAGGGCGTCGCTGCGGTCGTGGTCGGCGCTCTGGTCGCAGTTGCCTTCGGCGGACTCGGACTCGAGGAACGCGACGAGATCGCCCTCCGACGCGACGGCCGGATAGCTGAACGGCGGATCGCTGATGCGCACCACCGCACGCCCCTGCGCGGGCGGCACCGTCGCGGGGCAACCCGCGGGAGAGCCCATCGCCTGCGCGAGGCCCGTCACGCGATCGCGCAGCGTGACGACCGAGTCGATGCTGTCGGCGTCGCCGTTGTCGCGGCTGAGCCGCGTCGACTCGTTCACCGTGAACGCGAGCACCTCGGGGCTCCCCGACGTGAGGCTCTCCAGCGGGATCGCCGTCGTCGCCTCGAGCGAATAGCTCACGCACGCATCGCCCGGGCTCGCGCAGTCGGCGTCGGTCGCGCACGGGCCGTGCGGCGCGAGCTGACAGATGCCGGCGCCGACACAGAGGTCGCCCGGCGCGGGGCAGTCGCCGGCACCGGCACAGCCCGCATGCGGCGGGAGCAGGCACGAGCCGGCGGCCTGCCGGCGGAGCGGCAGCGGGCCGCCGTACGTCGTGACGGGACGGAAGTCGGCGAACACCGCGCCACACCGCGCGCCGTCGCACTCGGCGTCCGCCGTGCACACGGCGTCGGCGTTCGACCCGCCGACGCACGTCGTCGGGCACGTGCCGCCCGGGCACGCGGCGTCGGCGTTGCAGGCCGCGCCGGCGCGCGAACCGCCGTCGCAGCGGCCGGCGCGGCGGCCGAAGCGGAGGATCGTGTAGGACGCGTCGGCCGAGCCGAAGAGCGTGATGACGTCGGCGTCGGCGATCGACGGATCCGACTGCGGCTCGAAGATCGGCGGCAGCTTGGCGCCCTCGGGCGTGTACGATGCGAGGAACGCGGCGTCGGGGATTGCGAACGGCAGCGGCGACTTGATGGTGGCGCGGATCAGCCGCGGCACCGGCAGGTCGTTCTGGCGGATCAGCACGCCGCTCCAGTGCACCGGCAGCAACAGATTGCCGTCGGCGTCGACCGCGAGCCGCGCCTCGGTGGCGGTGCCGGTGCACGGCGGGTCGTCGGTATGGCAGGCGCCCTGGAAGTCGTTCGGCCGCGGCAGCGCCGTGAAGCTCGAGAAGACCTGGGCCGGCGCCGGGTCGCACGAGCCGTCGGCGGCGAAGAGCGTGTCGACGCATGCGAGCAGGCCGGTCTGCGACGCGCAGGTCGACGTGGCGAGACCGCACGGGAGCGGGTTCGTCACGGGCGAGACGGCGATCGTCGCCGGGCCGCTCGCCGTCCGGCCGTCGGCGTCGGGCGCGAAGAGCGTGTCGGTGTCGGGGAAGCGGAAGCTCAGGCGGCGCTCGCCATTGCGGTCGACGACGGCGAGCGTGCCCGACCCGAACGGATCGGCCTGCACGCAGGCAACGCGGCCGCCCCCGATGGTGTCCTCGCAGGCGCCCTGCTTCTCGAGCGCCTCCGAGCTGCCGCACGGGAGCGTCGTCACGAAGACGGCGTGCCGCGGACCGCCACCCGGGGGCTCGAAGACCACCGTGACGATCTGGTCGCCCGTCGCGGGCGCGATGCCTGTAGACGCCCCACCGCAGCGCTGTGGGCTCACGCCCACCTCGACGAAGTCGCCGGGCGCCGCGAACGGACGGTTCAGGTCCCCGAGCGTGCCGCGAAACGTGCGGCTGGCGCTCGGGATCAGGTTGCACGCGGCACGGACGTCCGGGGGTGCGAACGCCAGGGCGGCGACGAGAATGGCCAGACGAGTGCGGCGCATGAGGCTCCTTCGGCCGGCCCCCCCGGACCTGCACGGCCACCAGGTATAGGGACCCGTCTTTACGACCGTCAATCAAAATTCACCGCTGGCTGCGATTCGCGCGCCCGCCGCACCCCCGGGGACCGCTTTTCCTGTTGAAAATGGTTTTCATTTTCGATACGACCCTCGACCGTACACGGACCCCCCAAGACTCCCCCACTCGACCGACGGGTTCTCGCTCCGTTCCGGGTGATCGGCACGTGGGACGGTGATCGCGCGCCGCGGCGTCGGCGCGGATCGACCGCGACGTTCACACGCCCACACGACGGAGGAGGAATCCGTGCAGAAGATTCTGGGGTACGCCGGCGCGCTCGCGCTGGCGCTGGCCGCGACGGGCGCGCACGCGCACGTCATCAGCAAGACCACCGACCCGGGCCTGGTCGCGCTCCGCGCAGACGTCGCGAAGCAGGTCTCCACGTATACCGCGTGCCTCGTGAAGGCCGCGTCCAAGTGCGAGAAGCGCGGCGCCGTGTCCGGTCCGGAGTGCGATCTCGCCACCGGGGCGGTCGCCTACGAGCCGTCGCCCGGCAAGGAGACCGCGAAGTTCCAGGCCGCGATCGCCAAGTGTGACGCCAAGCAGGCGCTCGGCAAGCGCGGCACCGACTACGCCGGCATCGGCTGTCCCGGCGACTGCGGCACCGGCCCCGGCCTCCAGCAGTGCGCGTCGCAGGCCGCCTACGAGGCCAGCGTCGAGAGCACGTCGGCCACTGCCGCGAAGGCGCAGATCGGCCTCCTCGCGCTGGCCGTCGACGGCGGCTGCGCGGGGACCGGCGCGCCGGACAGCGACGCCCGCATCGACTGCGTCGAGGACGCGACGAAGCAGCTCGCGAAGTACGCGTCGAGCCTCTTCAAGTGCGAGCAGACGTGCGAAGCCGACGTCACCGGCAAGAAGGGCGGCGGCGCCACGACGAACGCGCCGGTCTGCCTGACCGGCGGCGGCGCGCATCCGAGCCTGGCGGCGTGCGAGCAGAAGGCCGCCGCGAAGGTGACGAACGTCTCGGCAGTGACCGTGCGGCCGCTGGTCGCGGGGGTGGTCGACGACGCCACGAACGGCCTCTTCAACCGCGAGGACGCCACCGATCCGGCGTCGCCCGCGGGCACGCTGTCGCCGTGCGGCACCTGCGGCAACGGCGCGCGCGAGGGCACCGAGGACTGCGACGGCGCGGCGCTCGGCGCGTGCGAAGCGTGCGCGGCGGACTGCACCTGCACGCCGGCCGTCTGCGGCAACGACGTGATCGAAGGCAGCGAGGCGTGCGACGGCACGGACCTCGGCGTCTGCGGCTTCGGCTGCGAGGCCGACTGCACCTGCTCGCCCGAGCCCGAGGACCCGATCCTCGACGGTCCGGCCGGCACGTTCTGCAGCGGCACGTTCAACGCCTCGACCACCGACTACCAGCCGCTCTGCGTGCCCACCGAGGGCCGCGGCCGGCACTTCCGCATCGAGGGCGTGCAGGTCTTCGGCGACAACGCCTTCTTCTACCTGGCGCTCGGCTTCCCGGCGTCGCCGACCGGCAACCCGACCACGGCGGTGGGTGACGGCCGCTTCATCTTCACCGGCGGCAAGAGCGTCTCCTGCCCGTTCGGCTGGTCGTACTTCCGCTACAGCGGCATCACCGATCCGCCCGCGGCGTCGCTCTGCGCAGCCGAGATCTTCGGCGACTACACCCTCGGCCCGCAGGAGGTCTGCCTCGACGTGTCCGATCACACCGCGCCGAACGTCACCTTCTGGGCGACGGGCGAGAACGGCGCCGACTGCAAGGACCGCTCGACGCTGACGGCGGCGACGGCGCTCTACACGAAGAGCGACTGGTCGAGCGCCAATAACCAACCCATCAACGACCTCGTCGACTACATGAAGGTCAACAACGCGGCGTCGGCGACGATGACGCAGGTCCTCGTGTCCTCGCGCACGGTGCTCGACTACGGCCCCGTCGATCCGATCCTCGACGGCCCCGCCGGCAGCTTCTGCGAGACGGCCTTCAACGCGGCGACGACCGACTACCAGCCGCTCTGCGTGCCGACCGAGGCCAGCGGGCGTCACTTCCGCGTCGAGGGCGCGCAGACCACCGGCGACAACGGCTTCTTCTACCTGGCACTCGGCTTCCCGCCGGCGCCGACCGGCAACCCGGCCACGACGGTGGGCGACGGCCGCTTCATCTTCACCGGCGGCAAGAGCGTGTCGTGCGGGTTCGGGTGGTCGTACTTCCGCTACAGCGGCATCACCGATCCCGCCGCGGCGTCGCTGTGCGCCGCCGAGATCTTCGGCGACTACACGCTCGGCCCGCAGGAGATCTGTCTCGACGTGACCGGCGACACGCCGCCGCGCGTGACGTTCTGGGCCACGGGCGAGGCCGGCGCCGACTGCAAGGACCGTCGCACGCTGACGACGATGTCGGCGCTCTACGCGAAGGACGACTGGTCGAGCCTCGACAACCAGCCGGTGGCGACCGCCACGCACTTCGTGAAGGTCAACAACACCGCGCTCGTGACGTTGAGCAACGTGGGCGTGTCGTCGCGCCTCGTGCTCGACTGATCGGCATGTGAGCACCCGCGGGGCGGCGGCGCGCGCCGCCGCCCCGCGGCGCATGGCCCGTGGACCGAGCCGGCACCCGGGATCACGCCGGCAGGACGTCGGCGAACGCGAAGCCGTCGCGTTCCACCGTCTCGCCGACGCGGACCGCCAGCGGCGACGCGAACATCGGGCCCGCGACGCAGAACGTGTGGAACTCGCCGCGCTCCCCGCACGGGTCGACGCCGCCCGGCAACGACGCCACGAGCTCGCGATCCCACGTCCGCCCGACGAACGCGGCCGGCAGCTGGCGCGGGTCGACGCACGTCAGGACGGCGCGGAGGCCGGCGGCCAGCATCTCGCCGGCGAGCGCCGGCGTGTCGTCGGCCGCGCCCCAGAGCGGGAACAGCGGCGTCAGCCCGGTGCCGGCGAGCCGCTGCTCGCGGTACGCGCGGACGTCGGCGAGATGGAGATCGCCGAACGCCACGTGCGTCACGCCGTCGGCGCGAGCGCGATCGATCGCCACCGTCATCCGCGCTTCGTATGCGTCATTCGGACACGGCCACGGCAGCTCGACCGGCCACAGCGGCAGCCCCGCGGCTGCCGCCTGCGCCGTCACGAGCTCGCGCCGGACGGCGTGCATCGCGACGCGATCGGCGGCCTCGTTGAACGTCGTCAGCAGCGCGACGACCTCGACGTCGGGCGCGCGTCGCAGGCGGTGCAACGCCCACGCGCAGTCCTTCCCCGAGCTCCAGGACAGCAGCACGCGTTTCATCGTCGGAACCCCCTTCAGAATCCCCATGACACCGTGCCGTAGAACGAGCGACCCGGCAGCGGGAAGTCGGCCGCGTCGCGCGTCTGGTCGTCGGTGAGATTGCGCACCTCGAAGCCGACGCGGAGCTTCGCCAGCGGCTCCACCTCGACGCCCAGGCCGAAGAGATCGCGCCGGGGCACGAGCTGCGTGTTCGCCGTATCGAGGAAGTTGTCCGCGATGACGTTGGCGTCGACCCACGCGCGGCCGGGCCAGAGATCGGCCGCCCAGGCGCCGAACGGCAACGGGCGGCTGCGACGCCACGACGCCTCGAGCCGCACGTAGGCCTCGTGCGCCGGACGGCCGGGCAGCTTGTTTCCGGCGCGGAACGCGACGTCGCTGTCGTCGACCGCGTCCTGGTACGTGTAGTTCATCACGACGCCGAGCCGATCCCAGAGCCGCATCGACGTCGCCACCTCGTGCCCCGTCACCGTCGCCTTCGCGACGTTCTTGCTGGTGAAGACGCTGACGCTCGTCGGCACCACGACGATGACGTCGTCGATCTCGTTGTCGAAGTACGCGTACTCGAGCGAGATGTCCCCGACGATGCCCCAATCCGGCGGGCGCCAGCGGAAGCCGACGTCCCAGTTGAGGCTCTTCTCCGGCACGAGGTCGGGATTGCCGACGATGGTCCCCGCGGCGCCGAAGAGCTCCTGGAGGCTCGGCACGCGCTCGTAGTGTCCGGCGTTGCCGAGGAACGCGACGGTGTCCCACGGCTCGAAGGTCCACGGCTGGACACGCACGCCCAGGCGCGGCGACCAGACGCTGCGGTGCACGGTGCCGCTCTCGTCGAGCACCGGCGCCAGCCGCGGGTCGGCGGGCGCGACGTCGCGGAAGCCCTCCCAGCGCAGCGCCGGCACGACCGAGACGCGGTCCCCGAGCAGCACGATCTCGTTCTCGGCGGCGACCGTTCCGCGCAGCCGCGTGCGGTCGGGCTGGCGTCCGGGCTCGGCGCCGCGCGAGCCGATGTCGTCGGTCTGCCCGAACGTCTCGTGGCTGAGCGCCAGCAGGAGCCCGGGCACGAGGTGGCGGCCGATCGCGCTCGTGAACAGCAGCTGGCCGCCGCCGACGAGGCTCTGCTCGTGCACGTCGGTGGCGATCTGCACGACGGGGCCCAGCGGATCCTCGTACGCCTGCGACTGGTAGAGGACGTAGCCGCTGCCCTCCACCGTCAGCGGGAAGGCCGTCGCCGGTTCGAACGTGCCGTCGACGCGCGAGAGATGGCGCACCGTCTGGCGGCGCGCGTTCGCGTCCTGCGGGAAGCCGCGGCCTGGAAAGCCGCGGTCGCGGCCGAACGTGTCGCCCGTGTACGACAGCGCGAACCGCTCCGACGGCGTCCAGCCCACCCGCGCCGTCAGGCTGCCCAGGTCGAAGTCGTTGTTGATGCGCGTGAGCGTGCGGTCGTCGGCGGCGTTGTCCGTCGTGCCGAGGTCGTCGCGGTAGGTGAAGTCGCCGAGCGTACCGAGGTAGTGACCGAAGAGCAGGTAGCTCCAGGCGCCCTCGGTCGCGCTCCGTGTGACGTCGACCTTGCGCGTCTCGAACGATCCGTACGACGCGCTGGCCGCGGTCACCGGCTCGGCGCCGGGCCGGCGCGTGACGACGTTGACGACGCCTCCCGGTCCCGCCTGCGCGAAGCGCAGCGGCGTGGCGCCCCGATACACCTCCACGCGCTCGACGACGTCGAGCGGCAGGTCGCTCAGGTCGACGGTCTCGTTGTCGGCGCGCGAGAGCGGCACGCCGTCGAGATAGACCTGCACCTGGCGCGGCGAGAAGCCGCGGACCGAGACCGTGGCGAAGTCGCCGAGGCCGCCGAAGCGGCGCACCTGGACGCCGACCGCATCGGACAGCGCGTCGGCGAGCGTCTCGACCTGCGTCGGCGCCGTGCGCGCGTCGATCACCGTGGCGAAGGCGGTGGGATCGGCGGGCGGCGGCAACGCATCGCGCGCCTCGGGCGCGGTCACGACGATCTCGTCGAGCGGCTGCGCCGGACGTTCCTCGGCGCGCACCGCGGACGCGGTCGCGAGCAGAGCGGCCAGGATGAAAGTGTGTGTCCGGATCGCCAGCTCCTTCCCCACGGAAGGCGTGATGCTGGCCTCGGCCGGGCAGGTCTTCTGGCTCGGGGATCGTCCTCCTCCGGTTCCTTCCCGCCGTCGCCGGCAGTGGATGCGACCGGATTCGTCTCCCCTCACAGCT
The DNA here is from genome assembly GCA_964432595.1 of uncultured Binatia bacterium (SeqCode). GTDB lineage: Bacteria > Desulfobacterota > Binatia > DP-6 > DP-6 > DASYLJ01. The sequence goes on from CAYSOF010000006.1 coordinate 236,860, forward strand.
GCGGGGCAGCGGGGGCTTCGCACCCCCTTCCCTCACCCGTCGAGGTGGGTGCGGCTTAGAAGCATGCCGGCCCGCTGTCAAGGACGCGGACGTCCGCTGTCGCGGACACATCGTGCGCCGTCGGCCCGTATTTTCGCGGCGCGCGCCGGCGGCACCTTGGTTGCTAGCCGCCGCATGACGGACACGCAGCGCAGGGAGCGCAACGAACGACGGCTCGTCGAGACGTACCCCACGTTCGCCGAGCGGCTGCGTGCGACCATCGTGCACCTGGAGCGGCAGGGTCTCCGCCCGCGCATCCAGGAGGCGTGGCGCTCGATCGACGACCAGGTCGCGGCGTTCCAGTCCGGACACGCACGGCTCCGGTACGGCTTCCACAACGTCACCGGCACGGGCGGCCGCAAGGACGCGCTGGCCGTCGATCTCCTCGTCGACGATCATCCGGCACGCCAGACGCGCGAGCACTTCCTCCGGCTCGCTGCCGCCGCCGAACGGCACGGCCTCACGACGGGCATCCGGTGGGGGCTGCCTCCCGTGCTGCGAAAGGCGATCGACGACGCGATCGCCGCGAAGGCGTGGGGTGCGCCGGTCAAGATCGGCTGGGACCCGGCGCACGTCGAGACCCGCGGCGTCACGATGCGCGAGGCCCGCGCCGGCATGCGACCGATCTGAGCGACTCGCCCATTGCCCGCGAGGCGTCCGGTATAGGACAAGCGTCGGGATGCCCACGTTCTCCCGTCGCGCGTTCCTCCGCATGACCGGCGCCGCCCTGGCGGCGTCCGCGTTTCCCCCGAGCATCCAGCGCGCGCTCGCCATCCCCGCGCGGTCGCGCCGCGGCTCGATCATGGACGTCGAGCACGTCGTGGTCCTGATGCAGGAGAACCGCTCGTTCGATCACTACTTCGGCACGTTGCCCGGCGTGCGCGGCTTCGGCGACCGGATCACGATCCCACTGCCGGGCGGACGCTCGGTGTGGGAGCAGCAGACGGGCAACGGTACGGTCGTCCTGCCGTACCATCTCGACGCCGCGGCGGGGAACGCGCTGCGCGTGCTCGGGACGCCGCACTTCTGGGCCGACTCGCAGAGCGCGTGGAACCACGGCGCGACGGGGCGCTGGCCGGAGTTCAAGCAGCCGTGGTCGATGGGCTACTACGAAGAGGCCGAGCTGCCGTTCCAGTTCGCGCTCGCGCGCGCCTTCACCGTCTGCGACGCCTACCACTGCTCGATCCAGGGCAGCACGAACCCGAACCGGCTGTTCATGTTCACCGGCACGAACGATCCGAGCGGCGCGGGCGGCGGACCGGCGATCACCAACCAGAACGACAGCGTCGGCCCGCCGGAGACCGGCTTCACCTGGACCACCTATGCGGAGCGCCTCGAGACCGCGGGCGTCTCGTGGAAGGTCTACCAGGACCTCGCCGACAACTTCAGCGACAACTCGCTCGCCGGCTTCCGCCAGTTCCGCCAGCCGTTCGTCGACGGCACGCCGTCGCCGCTCGTCACGAAGGGCCTCTCGACGACGCTCACGAACGGCACCCTCGACGGACTTCGCGCCGACATCCAGGCGGGCACGCTGCCGCAGGTGTCGTGGATCGTCGCGCCCGCGTCGCTCTCCGAGCATCCCTCGCCGTCGAGCCCCGTGCTCGGCGCCTGGTACACGCAGGAGGTCCTGAACAGCCTCACCGCGGACCCCGACGTGTGGAGCCGCACCGTCCTGCTCGTCATGTTCGACGAGAACGACGGCTTCTTCGACCACGTCCCGCCGCCGTGCGCGCCGTCGCTGCGACCGGACCTGTCGACCGCGGGCGCGAGCACTGTCGACGACACGACCGAGCGCTACGTGCTCGACGGACGGGTGTTCGGTCCCGGTCCGCGCGTTCCCATGTGCGTGGTGTCGCCGTGGAGCCGTGGCGGCTGGGTCGACTCCGAGACGTTCGACCACACGTCGATCGTGCGGTTCCTCGAAGCGCGGTTCGGCGTGACGGAGCCGAACATCAGCGCGTGGCGCCGCGCGGTCGCCGGCGACCTCACGTCGGCGTTCGACTTCCGGCACCCGAACCGCAAGCCGTTCCCCGCGCTGCCCCAGCTGACGCGCGAGGAGGCGGCCGCCATCAACACCGCCCAGCAGCGGCTTCCGCAGATCCCCGTGCCGCTCGGTGCCGCGGGCTCGCTGCCGGTGCAGCCGACCGGCATGAGCCCGTCGCGCGCGCTGCCGTACGAGCTCCACGTCGACGCCGCCGTCGCGAGCGCCGCCGCCGAGGTCGCGCTGGCGTTCCGTGTGACCGGCGAGCGGGCCGCCGTCTTTCACGTCTACGACCGGCTCGACCTGGAGGCGATTCCACGCCGCTACACCGTCGAGTCGGGCAAGACGCTCGACGACGTCTGGTCGACGGGCGGCCCGTACGACCTGTGGGTGATGGGGCCGAACGGCTTCCTGCGCCACCTGCAGGGTACCGCGCCCGCGCCCGGTGGCGTCGAGGCGCGGGTCGACGCCGGCAAGAAGGTGTCCATCCGGCTGACCAACGACGGCGACGCCCCGTCCACGTTCGTGCTGACGCCGAACGCGTACCGCACGCGCGCGGTACGCGTCCGCGTGCCCGCCGGCGCGACGCGCGTCCGTCGGTGGCCGCTGTCGCGCAAGCACCGCTGGTACGACTTCACCGTCACCTGCGACGCGGATCCCGAGTTCGCGCGACGGTTCGCGGGCCGTGCGGAGAACGGCCGGCGCGGCGTCACCGATCCGGCGATGGGGACCTGATCGCTACGCGCGCCGCCGCGCGGCCCACTGCCGGCGCGTCGTCGCGACGACGAAGCGCTGGTAGGCCGTCGGCGCGAGGCGCTGCATGACGTCGATCGCGTACGCGTCCGGGCCGATCAGCACGCGGCGCTTGTCGCCGCGGATGCCCGCGACGATCGCGCGCGCCGCGCTTTCGGCGGACGTGCGGGCGAGCCGGTCGAACTCGGTCACCATCTCCTGCTGCGGCCGCGTCGCCATGCCGAGCTCGCCGACGCGCTGGTTGCGCACGATCGCCGTGCGGATGCCGCCGGGGTGCACGCACGTGCAGCTCACGCCGCACGGATCGAGCTCGAGCTCCTCGCGCAGCGACTCGGTGAACCCGCGCACCGCGAACTTGGCGGCGTTGTAGGCCGACTGCGTCGGCACGCCGATGAGGCCGAACACGCTCGACACGTTGACGACGTGCCCTTCGCCTGCGCGCCGCAGGTGCGGCAGGAACGCCTTCGTCCCGTGCACGACGCCCCAGAAGTTGATGCCCATCAGCCAGTCGAAGTCGTCGTACGACATGTGCTCGATGAGGCACGACAGCGCGACGCCCGCGTTGTTGACGACGACGTTCACGCGGCCGTGCTCGGCCGCGACCGCGTCGGCGTACGCGTGCACGGCGGCGCGATCGGCGACGTCGAGCCGCGCCGACGTGACGCGCGTCCCGCGTGCCTCGACGGTCTGCCGCGTCTCCGCGAGTCCCGCCTCGTCGACGTCCGAGATCGCGAGCTCGCATCCCGCGGCGGCCAGCTCGTGCGCCAGCGCGCGGCCGATGCCGCTGGCGGCACCCGTGACGACGGCGACCCTGCCTCGCAGCTCACGCATCGCGCGGCTGTGTCACGGCGTGCGACGCGCGGCAACTGTTGACACGGCGAGGCTCGCGGGCGACTCGAAACGGATGATCGACCTGTACACCGCTCCGACGCCGAACGGCCACAAAGCCTCGATCACGCTGGAGGAGCTGGGCCTCCCGTACGAGGTGCACGTCGTGAACCTCATGGCCGGCGACCAGAAGGCGCCGGAGTTCCTGAAGATCAACCCGAACGGACGCATCCCGGCGATCGTCGACCGGGACGAGGGCGACCTCGCGATCTTCGAGTCGGGCGCGATCATGATCCACCTCGCCGAGAAGACCGGGAAGCTGCTGCCGACGGACCGCCGCGGACGCGCACAGGTCCTGTCGTGGCTCATGTTCCAGATGGGCGGCGTCGGCCCGATGATGGGCCAGGCGAACGTCTTCTACCGCTACTTCCCCGAGAAGATCCAGCCCGCCATCGACCGCTACCAGAACGAGTGCCGCCGGCTCTTCGAGGTGCTCGACGGCCACCTGAAGGACCGCGAGTGGCTCGGCCCCGATTACTCGATCGCGGACATCGCGAACTGGTCGTGGGTGCGCACGCATCGCTGGTCCGGCGTATCCGTCGACGGGCTCGACCATCTGCAGCGCTGGATGGGACAGCTGCACGCGCGCCCCGCGTGCCAGCGCGGCCTCGAGGTGCCCTTCCGTCTGCCCGATCTCGGCGCCGACGACGAGGCCTCCAAGGCGTTCGCGAAGAGCGCCCAGACGCTGGTGCAGAAGTGAGCGCCGCGGGACCGCTCCGGGGCGTCCGCATCGTCGAGCTCGCCGGCATCGGCCCCGGTCCGTTCTGCGCGATGCTGCTCGCCGACATGGGCGCCGAGGTGCTGCGGGTCGAGCGCACGTCCGACGCCGGACTCGGCATCGCCAAGCCCGTCCAGTACGACCTCTACAACCGCAGCCGCCGCTCCATCGCCGTGGATCTCAAGAAGCCGGACGGCGTCGAGACGATCCTCCGCCTGGTCGCGAAGGCCGATGCGCTCATCGAGGGATTCCGTCCGGGCGTGACGGAGCGCCTCGGGCTCGGCCCCGAGCACTGCCTCGCGCGCAATCCGAAGCTGGTCTACGGCCGCATGACGGGATGGGGGCAAACCGGGCCGCTGTCGCACGCGGCAGGCCACGACTGGAACTACATCGCGCTCTCGGGTGCGCTCCACGCGATCGGCCGCGCGGGCGACGCGCCGGTGCCGCCGCTGAATCTCGTCGGCGATTTCGGCGGCGGCTCGCTGTACCTGGCGCTCGGCATCGTCGCGGCGCTGCTCGAGGCACAGCGCTCGGGCCAGGGGCAGGTCGTCGACGCCGCGATCACCGACGGCGCCGCGTCGCTGATGACGCTCTTCTACGGCCTGCACGCCGCGGGCCTCTGGAAGGACGAGCGCGGCGTGAACCTCATCGACACCGGCGCCCACTTCGGCGAGGTCTACGAGACCAGCGACGGCAAGTACGTCACGGTGCTCGCGATCGAGCCGAAGTTCTACGCCGAGCTCTGCCGGCGCATCGGCATCGAGACCGGCGACCTGCCGTACCAGAACGACCGCTCGGCGTGGCCGTCGCTCAAGCCCAGGTTCGCCGCGGTGTTCAAGACGAAGACGCGCGACGAGTGGTGCGCGATCCTCGAAGGCACCGACGCGTGCTTCGCCCCGGTGCTCTCGTTGGAGGAAGCGCCGCGGCACCGGCACAACGTCGCCCGCGAGACGTTCGTCACACGCGACGGCGTCGTGCAGCCGGCGCCCGCGCCGCGCTTCAGCCGCACCCCGGGCGCGATCCAGCGTCCGCCGGCGGCCCCCGGCGAGCACAACGACGAGGCGCTGCGCGACTGGGGCTTCTCGGCGGACGAGATCGCGTCGCTGCGCGCGGCGGGTGCCGTCGCGCCCTAGCGGCGCAGCCGCTCGGACGCGCCGGCCACGTCGCACTCGTCGGTGCGGTCGCGCGTGACGACCGCGCGCAGGCTGTCGGTGTGCGCGAGCCAGGCGTCGCGGACGGCGTCCGGCAGACCGGCCCGCGCGATGGCGTCGGCCAGGAGCTTCCGGCGTCGCATGAATTGGCCGCCCAGGATCGGATGCGGAGCATGGGCTTCGCGGAGCGGCCGGCCGGTGTAGGCGACGTCGGCGCCCAGCGCCTCGAGCGTCAGCTCGGTCTCGCGCTGGATCAGCCGCTCCTTGTCGGCGCCCTTGAAGTGGAAGCCGATCATGACGTCCGCGAAGACGGCGTCGTAGAAGTCGCGCAGCACGGCACGGATGACGTCGGGCCCGCCGGCCTGCTCGTAGAGAGGACGCTCCACCGGGCCGACGATAGCGCGCCGACGGAGCACGCGCGAGGCATCGCGCTTGACCGCAGACCCGCGCTCGTGGCCTTCGCTCCTCCATGCGCGTCGCACAGCGTCCCCTGATTCCGGTGCTCCTGGTCGCTCTGCTCTCGGTCCTCGTCGCGATGGCACCCGCCGAGCGCACGCTCGGCGAGGGCATCCGATGGGTGTACGTCCACGTCGGGTTGGTGTGGGCCGGCGGGCTCGGTCTCGGGCTGGCCGGGGCGCTCGGGCTGCTCGCGCTCGCGACCGGCAGCGCGGCGACCGCCGCGTGGTGCACGACGGTCGGCCGCGTCGGGCTGCTCGCCTTCGGGTTGGGCGTCGGCTTCAGCATGGTCGCGGCGAGCGTCAACTGGGGCGCCGTGTCGCTCTGGGAGCCGCGGATGGCGGCGTCGCTCCGCTTCCTCGCGATCGCGGTGATCATCCAGGTCGTGGCGGGTTGGGCGCCGTCGCCGCGCATCACGGGCGCGCTCGCGGTCGCGACGGCCGCCCTGCTCTTCCTCGACGTGGGCGGCGCACCGCTCGTGATGCATCCGCGCGATCCCATCCGCACCGCCAGCTCGAGCGCCATCCAGGGCACGTTCGCCGCCAGCTTCGCGCTCGCGACGGCGCTGCTGGGCTGGGGCATCCTGCGCACGCGGCCGCGCTGATGTACCTGCCGAAGCACTTCGCCGAGGACCGGCTCGACGTCCTGACGGCGTTCATCGCCGAGCACCCGCTCGCGACGCTCGTGACGCCGGCGGGTGACGAGCTGCTCGCGACGCACCTGCCGATGCTGTGGGACCCCGAGCCGGCGCCGTACGGCACGCTCCGCGGCCACGTCGCCCGCCCGAACCCGCACGCCACCACCGACGGCGAGTCGCTGGCGATCTTCGTCGGCCCGCAGGCCTACGTGTCGCCGTCGTGGTACCCGTCGAAGCGCGAGCACGGGAAAACCGTACCGACGTGGAGCTACGTCGCCGTGCACGCCGCCGGTCGGCTGCGGCTGGTCGACGACGCGGACTGGCTGCGGGCGTTCGTCACGCGGCTCACCGACCGTTTCGAAGCCGCGCTGCCGGCGCCGTGGCGCGTGACCGACGCGCCGGAGGCCTACGTCGCGTCGATGCTGCGCGGCATCGTCGGCGTGGAGATGCCGGTGCGCCGGCTCGAGGGCAAGTGGAAGCTCAATCAGAACCGCCAGCCGGCCGACGTCGACGGGACGATCGACGGGCTCGAGCGGCGCGGCGATCCGGCGTCGGCGGCGGTGGCGTCGGCGATGCGAACACGTCGTCGCTGAGCGGCACGTGGTTCGGCTCGCCGGGCTCGCGCGGGCGGTACGCGGTCGGCGTCAGGCCGGAGAACGCGCGGAACTCGTGGACGAGGTGCGACTGGTCGGCGAAGCCGCCGGCCGCGGCTACGTCGGCCCAGTCGACGTCGGCGCCGCCGTCGAGCGCGTGCAGCACGCGCTGGAACCGCCGCAGGCGGCTGAAGCGCTTCGGCGTGAGGCCGACGGCGTCGGCGAAGCGCGCGATGAAGCGCGCGGGCGTCGCCCCGAGACGCTCGCGCACGTCGGCGACGCTGGCGCCGCGCTCGAGCGCCGTCACGGCGAACACCATCGCTTCGTCGGGCTCGAGGGGGCGGACGGCGTGCTCGCCCAGCACGGTCTCGACGAGGCGCAGCCGGTCGTCGTCCGAGCGGGCGTCGAGGAGCCACGCGCGCAGCTCCGCGCCGTCGGACCAGAGCGCATCGAGCGGGACGTGCTGGTCGCGGACCGCGGACGCGGGCTCGCGGAAGAACGGCAGCGTGCCGCCGGGATGGAAGCTCACGCCCAGAATCGAGCGCTGCTCGGCCGTGTCGATCGCGAAGTGCCGGTCGTACGCGCCGCAGAGCGCCGCCCCCCGCGTCCGCTCGACCCTGGCGTACCCCTCGCCCTGATAGGTGCGCAGCTCGTCTTCGGCCAAGTTCACGAGCAGCCCCATCGTCCCCGTCGGCAGGACGCGCTCCCGGGCGTGGGCATACTCGCCTTCGTAGTACCAGATGGCGGCCACGAACGGCCGCAGCGCCGGCGACGGCTGGCGGACGAGCATCCGCATGGGCCGTCCCATAGCGCGGACGGGCTCTGGTTTGAATACGGCCCGCCCACGTTCTACCGTGCTCCGGATGTCCACCTACCTCGTGACCGGCACCGCCGGCTTCATCGCCTCCCGTACCGCGCAGCTGCTCCTCGATGCCGGCCACACCGTCGTCGGCGTGGACAACATGAACGACTACTACGACGTCCGGCTGAAGCAGTACCGGCAGCAGCAGCTGGAAGGCGTGAAGAACTTCACGTTCGAGCAGCTCGACATCGAGCAGCTCGGGCCGCTCGACGAGCTGTTCTCGGCGCACCAGTTCGACGCGGTGCTGAACCTCGCGGCGCGTGCGGGCGTGCGCTACTCGATGGAAAACCCGTTCGTCTACGTGTCGACGAACACGGTGGGCACGCTGAACCTGCTCGAGCTGATGCGAAAGCACGGCGTGAAGAAGCTGGTGCTCGCGTCGACGTCGTCGCTGTACGCGGGCCAGCCGATGCCGTTCACGGAAGACCTGCCGGTGAACACGCCGATCTCGCCGTACGCGGCGTCCAAGAAGGCGGCCGAGCAGATGACCTACGCCTTCCATCATCTGTACGGCATCGACGCGACGATCGTCCGCTACTTCACCGTCTTCGGACCGGCCGGCCGTCCCGACATGTGCATCTTCCGCTTCATCAAGTGGATCGACGAGGGCGTGCCGATGGAGCTGTTCGGCGACGGCTCGCAGTCGCGCGACTTCACGCACGTCGACGACATCGCACGCGGCACGATCGCGGCGCTGAAGCCCGTCGGCTACGAGATCGTGAACCTGGGCGGCGGCCGCAATCCGATCGCGCTCACGGTCATCATCGCGAAGCTCGAGGAGCTGCTCGGCAAGAAGGCGCAGTACGACCACAAGCCGTTCCACATCGCCGACATCAAGGAGACGTGGGCCGACATCTCGAAGGCCGAGCGCGTGCTCGGCTGGAAGCCGCAGATCGGCATCGACGAAGGCCTGCGCCAGTGCGTCGACTGGTACAAGGCCAACAAGAGCTGGCTGAAGGACGTCCGGCTCTGACCCGGTCCCGGCGTTGAGTCGAACGGGCGCACGGTGGTACGGACCCACCGCTGCGCCCTCATGTCGCGCCTCGTCCGCATCCCGACCGCGCTGGTCCTGCTGCTCGCGATGGCTCGCGTCGCGGTCGCCGCGGCGCCGGCGCCGCGGCCGAACGTCGTGTGGTTCATCAGCGACGACCTGTCGCCCTACCTGGGCGCGTACGGCGATCCCGTCGCCCGCACGCCGACGATCGACGGCCTCGCGGCGGCCGGCATCCGCTTCGACGCCGCCTGGGCCGACGCCCCGGTCTGCGCGCCGTCGCGGTTCGCGCTGATCACCGGCCTGTACTCGGCGACCGCGGGCCCGGCGCACCACATGCGGGCGGCGGCGCGCATGCCGGCGTCGGTACGCGGCTGGCCCGAGCTGCTGCGCCGCGCGGGCTACTACACCGTCAACAACACGAAGACCGACTACAACGCCGACGTCGACGTCGCGGCGACGTGGGACGCGTCGAGCCCGCAGGCGCACTGGCGGAACCGCCCGCCGGGCATGCCCTTCTTTGCCCAGTTCACGACGCTCACGACGCACGAGTCGAGCGTCTTCGTGCACCGTCCGGGCACGACCGACCCCGCGCAGGTGCGCATCCCCGGAGACCGTCCGGACACGCCGGCGACGCGCGCCGACGCCGCGCAATACTACGACCGCATCGCGGAGATGGACGGCGAGCTGGCGCAGCGGCTCGCCGAGCTCGAGGCGGACGGGCTCGCCGAGAGCACGATCGTCTTCTACTTCTCGGACAACGGCGGCGTGCTGCCGTGGAGCAAGCGCTTCGCGAACGAGCGCGGGCTGCGCGTGCCGCTGATCGTGCACGTCCCGGCGCAATGGGCACACCTGGCACCGGCATCGGCCGGCGCGGCGGTCGCTGCGCCGGTGGACTTCGTCGACCTGCCGCCGACGGTGCTCTCGCTGGCCGGCGTGGACGTCCCCGACTACATGCAGGGCACGTCGATCCTCGGGCGGTCGCCGCGCAAGCGCCGCTACGCCTTCGGCCAACGCAGCCGCATGGACGAGCGCTACGACCTCCAGCGCGCGGTGCGCGACGAACGCTTCGTCTACGTCCGCAACTACATGCCGCATCGCCCGTACGGGCAGCACGTCACGTTCATGTGGAACCAGCTGGGCTACCAGGAGTGGGAGCAGCGGCATCGCGACGGCGCGCTGACGCCGCTGCTCGACCGCTTCTGGAACGCGAAGCCGTCCGAAGAGCTGTACGACGTGGTCGCGGATCCCGATCAGCTCGAGAATCTCGCCGGCGCGCGCGGCCACCAGAAGGTGCTGCGCCGCCTGCGCAGGGCGCTCGACGCACACCTGCTCGCCATCCGCGACAACGGGTTCATTCCCGAGGGCTCGCCGCTCGAGGGCTACGACGAGAGCCGCGCGCGTCGCGCGTATCCGCTGCGGCGGGTGCTGCGCGTCGCCGGACGGGCGATCGCGCGCGACCCGAAGCACCTCGACGCGCTCGTCGCGGACCTCGACGACGGCAACGCGATCGTGCGCTGGTGGGCGGCGCAAGGCATCGTGATGCTGGGCGACGCGGGGCGACCGGCGACCGCCCGGCTCGCCGACCGGCTCGAGACCGACCCCTCGGTGCACGTCCGCGTCGCCGTCGCCGAAGCGCTGGCCCGCCTGGGCGACGCCGGGCGGCCGGTCGCGTTCCTCGCCGAGACGCTCGACGGGCACGACGACCGGCGCGTCCGTCTCCTGGCGCTGAACGCCCTCACCGAGCTGCCGATTCCCGCCCTGACGCCGTGGCGCGACGTGGTCGCCCGCGCGGCGGGCTCGCCCGACGAGTACGTCGCGAGCGGCGGACGGTACCTGGGGGCCGTGCTCGACGGGACGTACGACCCTGGCATGCCGCCCTGAATTGTCTTTACGTCCCGGGCGGTCGTGCGGTAAGCCCGCGAAACCCATGGACGAGACGCGCCGCCACCCATTCCTCGTCGCGCTCGCCGCGCTCCTCCTGACCGCCGCCGTCGCCCGCACCGCCGCCGCGCAGCCCTGCCTGATCTTCGTGCACGGCAAGCAGACGAACACCAACACGTACACGAACTGGGGTGCCGCGCGGAGCTACTGGCAAGAGAACGACGGCTCGGACGACTTCGTCCGCACGGCGACGCGAGAGTTCGCCGCCTCCTGGTACGTGGTCGGCTACAACGGCACGCGGGCGTATTGGGACCCGCAGGCCGCGGGCGAGGTGGCGAACGAGATCGTGAACGCCACCAACGGCGGCGCCGACGGCGGCGGCAACCGCTGCGCGCGCACCTATGCCGAGGGCGGCACCTTCTGGGTGATCGGCCACAGCATGGGCGCGTCCGTCATCGACTTCATCCTCGGCAACGCCGACCCCGACGACCCGAACTACGACTTGAACGGCCCCTACGGCGTCGCGGCGCAGCGGCTGACGCTCGCCATCACGATCGGCGGAACGCATCGCGGCTCGCAGCTCGCCGACAACGTCTGCGGCGGCGGCAACGTCCTCTGCCAGATCGCCGGGCTCGTCCAGGACTGCGACGACTCGACGTACTGGATCCGCAGCGCCGACGACGTGCAGGTGCGGACGTACTCGAGCGCGCCGGCGCGCAACGTCTACCTGACCGGCGGCTACGCCGCGATCTTCGGACCGAGCCTGTGTCTCGCCGGCGAGGACGACGGCCTCGTCCAGCACGCCTCCGCTTATGCATGCAACGGCAGCGCGTCGGCCGGCTACGACAACGAGGACGTCTGCAACGACGCCGGCAAGCAGGAGTCGTCGGGCTTCCACAACCTCGACGTGGCGCACGAGAACCACGACCAGGAGCGCGAAGACACGGATCGCGACGATCGCGTGGCGATCCCGACGGGCCTGTGGACCTGCGGCGGCGGCGGACCCTGCCCGGCCGGAACGACGGTGCAGAGCAACCTCAGCACGGCGCAGCTGGTGAGCCTGCTCTACGCGGTGCCGAGCTCGACGCAGCTCTGCCAGCCCGGTTCGGCCAGCGCGACGGGACGGCAGCCGTGCCTCTCGTGCTTCCCGGGGACGTTCGCGGCGAGCCCGGGCGCGACGTCGTGCGCGCCGTGCGCGGCGGGCACGTCGGCCGGCGACACGGGCGCCACGTCGTGCGCGGCCTGCGCGGCGGGAACCTACGCCGCCGCGGGAGCCCCGGCCTGTCTCGCCTGTCCCGCCAACACGTTCTCGACCGGCTCGGCGACGGCGTGCACGTCGTGCCCGCCCGGAACGTCCGCCCCGGCGGGCTCGTCGACGTGCACCGCCGGCACGACGACCACCACGACGCTGCCGAGCAATCCGTGCCGGCCGAGCAACCCGTGCCTGAACGGCAGCACCTGTCTCGCATCGGGGCCCGCCACGTTCGTCTGCGTCTGCCCGCCCGGCATCTCCGGCTCGCTGTGCGAGATCGGCGGGACCACGACCTCCACGACGACTCCGACGACGACGAGCTCCACGACCAGCTCCACGTCCAGCACCTCGTCCACCACGAGCAGCACGACGTCGACCACGGCCACCACCTCGACGACGTCCACGACGCTGCCGGCGGCGTGCGGGCCGACGCCGGCCGCCGGATGCCGCCTCGCGCCGACGCGCCGGTCGACGCTGAAGATCAAGGACGACGCCGCCGGCCGCGATCAGCTCCAGTGGAAGTGGGACCGCGGCGAGACCGCGCCCGAGGAGCTCGGCGACCCGGTGCGTTCCGCGTCGACGTACTGGCTCTGCCTGTACGACGGGTCGGCGAACCCGCAGCCGCTGCTCGCCACCCCGGTGGCGCCGGGGACCTTCTGCGGGACCAGGACGTGCTGGAAAGCCACCGCCACGAGCGTCCTCTACCGCAACAACGGCGACCCGAACGGGATCGTCAAGCTGCTGGTGAAGGCCGGCACCGCCGGCAGGGCGAAGCTGCAGGCGACGGCCAAGGGGCCGGGTTTCCAGACGCCCGCGCTGCCGCTGTTCCCGCCGATCACAGCCCAGCTCGTGGTCGACGACGGCACGTCGAGCCGCTGCTGGCAGACGACCTTCACGACCACGACATCCAACGATCCGTCCCGGCTGAGCGCGGTCGGGCCGTAGCGGGTCGAGCGCCGTGCGGACGCGCATCCTCATCGGGACGGCGGTCGCGCTGATCGTCGCGATCGCCGTCTTCCTCCGTCCCGCCGCCGGAACGCGCACCACCGTCGGCTCGACGACCGCACCTGTCGCGGTCGCACCGCCGCCGATACCGGCACTGCCGGCCGCGACCCCGGCGCCCGCCGGCAGCGCGGCGCCCACGCTCGATACGCTGCCCCCCGACGCGCTCGTCGCGAGCGCCGCGGCGGAGTACCGCCGGCGCGCGCGCTATCCGCGCTCGTCACAGCCACTCGACGACGGCCCCGATCCGCTCGTTCGCGATCGTGAGGTCTCTCGCATCACCGAGCGCGGACAGTCCGGTGAGGATCCCGCCCTGACGGTGTACCCGCGTGCCACCGGCTTCGAGGATCCGGAGCCGGCGGTCCTCCATGCGTATCTCACGAATGGCGGGACGCGGATCCGGGCGCGTGCGATCCGCGGCACCGTCACGACGGAGGACCTCCAGCCGATCGGCGAGATCGAGTATCGCGACGACGGCACCGGCGGCGACGCCGTGGCGAACGATCGCGTCTACACCGCGGTCTTTCTTCCGGACGTGCCCGCGTTGAGCCGCTCGTTCCTGGTCCGGGTCGTCGCGACGACTCGTCGCGGCGACGAGCGGCGTGCGGCCACGTCGTTCCTCTACAGCCGTCCGCACGCCCACCTCACCGGCAACTACCGCGACGCGGTGGTGAACGGCAATCTCGAGGTCGGCGTCGAAGTCGACGTGACCACGGCGGGCCGCTTCCACGTCGAAGCGACGCTCTATGCCGCCGACGGCACGAAGAAGGTCGCCTGGGCGCAGGCGGCGCGGGCGCTCGAGCCGGGCCGGCAGTGGCTGCCGCTCCAGTTCTACGGCTTGATCCTCCGCGAGCGGGGCGTCGGGGGCCCCTACACGCTGCGCTGGGTGGCGCTCTCGACGACGACGGAGATGCCGAACGCGAAGAATCGTCTCAGCGAGGCGAGCTACCGTACGGCGTCCTATGATCCCGCGCTCTTCACCGATCGTCCGTTCGACGACCCCGACATGGTCGACGCCGCCGCCCGGGCGGACCGGCCGAATTAGACCCGCTCGATCCGCGGCAGGTCGTCGGCCAGCTGCGGGCCCCACGGCGCCTGCTCCGCCGTCCACACGTGCAGGCGCGGGCGGCCGCCGGGGTCTTGATCGAGCGTCCCCAGGCGGATGCGAATCACGTCGGGCTCCTTCGTGGTCCGGCTGTACATCGGCGAGCCGCACTTGCCGCAGAAGGCGCGCACCTTCCCCGGCGACGACTCGTACTCGACGACCGCGTCCGCGCCCTGCGCGAAGCGATGCTCCGACGCCTTCGCGTTCGCATTCGTCGCGAACGCCGCGCCGCTGGCGCGACGACACTCGACGCAGTGACAGCAGGCGATGGGACCGAGCGTGCCCGCGATCTCGTAGCGCACGGCTCCGCAGAGACAGCGACCCGTCAGCATGCAACCGGCTTGCCGCGCCGGGCGAGACGCGTCAATGACGACCGCATGCAGGTCGTCCTCCACTACCGCCTGAAAGAGGTCCGCTGGAACATCGCCGAGGCCGACCTGACCGCATTGCGCGCGCGCTTCCCCGGCGTGACGTTCGTCTCGGTCGAGGACGACGACACGCTGCCCGCGGCGCTGGCCGACGCCGACGCATACACGGGCTTCCACTTCCCACCCGAGGCGTTCGCGCTCGCGCCGAAGCTGCGCTGGATCAACTCGGCGTCGGCCGGCGTCGAGGCCAACCTCTTCCCCGCGCTGATCGACAGCAACGTCGTGCTGACGAACGCTGCCGGCCTGCACGCCGTCAACATCCCCGAGCACTGCCTCGCGCTGATGCTGGCGCTCGCACGCAACTTCCCGACGGCGCAGCGGCTGCAGGAGCGGCACGAGTGGAACCGCTTCGCCGTGATCGCCGGCAACGGCGGCATCCGCGAGCTCGCCGGCAGCACGCTCGCGGTGATCGGCGCCGGCGCGATCGGCGCGGGCATCGTCCGGCTCGGCGCGGCGCTCGGCATGCGCGTCCGCGTGCTGCGGCGGCGGGCGGGGCTCCCGGTCGACGGCGCCGAGGCGGTCGTCGGGCCGGACGACCTGCATGGGCTGCTCGCATGGGGCGACTTCGTCGTGCTGGCCGCGCCGCTCACCGCCGAGACGGAGAACATGATCGACGCCGCCGCGATCGCGGCGATGCGGTCGAGCACGATCTTCGTGAACGTCGGCCGCGGCGAGCTGGTCGACGACGACGCGCTGGTGGCCGCGCTCCGCTCGGGCGGCATCGCCGCGGCCGGCATCGACGTCTTTCGCGAGGAGCCGCTGCCGCCGGACAGCGCGTACTGGGCGCTCGAGAACGTGCTGCTGACGCCGCACGTGTCCGGCTATCGGCCGGACTTCTTCGCCCGCGTCGTGGCCATGTTCGCGGCGAACCTCGACCGCTGGCTGCGGGGTGAGCCGCTCGCGAACGTCGTCGACAAGCGGCTCGGCTACGTCGTCACGTAGCGGAGGGTGCGGGGCCGGCGACGCGCGCCGCCGGCCCCGCCGGAGCTACTTGATGAAGAGCATCTCCTGGTAGGTCGCGAGCGACCAGAGGTCGTCGGCGACCAGACCCTCGAGCTCGTCCGCGGTCTTCCGCAGCGCGGCCATCGCGGGCAGGACCTTGCTGCAGGAGATCTTGGCGTGGCCCAGCGTGCCGTCGCCGCCGTGATCGCCCATCGCCGCCTCGAGGGCGGAGATCCCGCCCTGCAGGTCCTTCACGAGCGCGGTGATCTTGTCGAGCGTGAGCGTGTCGAACTGGTAACCGACCGCCTTCAGGTTGGCGCACGTGGCGGCGAGCTGTCCCTGGTAGCGGATCGCCGCGGGGAAGATGATGGTGCGCGCCATCTCGATGGCCGTGCGCGCCTCGGTGGCGATCGTCTTCACGTACTGCTCGAGATAGACCTCTTCCCGGCTCTCGAGCTCGCGCTTGGTGAGGACGTTGTGGCGCTCGAAGATCTCGACGATCTCGGGCGACGTCAGCACGGGCAGCGCGTCGACCGACGTCCGGAGGTTCGGCAGGCCGCGCTTTTCGGCCTCCTCGTGCCACGCGACGTTGTAGCCGTCGCCGTTGAAGATCACGCGGCCGTGCTCCTTGATGATGGCGTTGAGGAGCGACTGCACGGCGGCGTTGAGGCCCTTCGGATCCTTCGCGACGGCGTCTTCGAGCTTGGTCGCGATGTAGTCGAGCGAGTCGGCGAGGATCGTGTTGATCGCCACCATCGGGCCCGAGATCGACTGTCCGCCGCCGACGGCGCGGAACTCGAACCGGTTGCCGCAGAAGGCGAACGGGCTGGTGCGGTTGCGGTCGCCGGCGTCCTTCGGGAGGTGCGGCAGCGTGTCGACGCCGATCTGGAGCGTGCTCTTGGCCTTCGAGCTCGTCGCCGCGCCCTTCGAGATCTGCTCGAAGACGTCGGTGAGCTGATCGCCGAGGAAGATCGAGATGATCGCCGGCGGCGCCTCGTTGGCGCCGAGACGGTGGTCGTTCGCGGCGGACGCGACGACCGCGCGCAGCAGCGGCGAGAACTTGTCGACCGCACGGATGACGGCCGCGCAGAAGACGAGGAACTGCGCGTTCTCGTGCGGCGTGTCGCCCGGATCGAGCAGGTTGCCCTGCGTCGTGTTGCCGATCGAGAAGTTGACGTGCTTGCCCGAGCCGTTGACGCCGGCGAACGGCTTCTCGTGGAACAGGCAGGCCATGCCGTACTTCTCGGCCACGCGACGGAGCGTGACCATGATCATCTGCTGATGGTCGGCCGCCAGGTTGGCGGGCTCGAACACCGGTGCGACCTCGTACTGACCCGGCGCCACCTCGTTGTGACGCGTCTTCACGGGAATACCGAGCTTGTACAGCTCGCGCTCGCACTCGAGCATGCACGCGAGCACGCGCTCGGGAATCGCACCGAAGTACTGGTCCTCGAACTCCTGGCCCTTCGGCGGCGGCGCGCCGAAGAGCGTGCGGCCGGTCGCGAGCAGGTCGGGACGCGAGAAGTAGAAGTGGCGGTCGATCAGGAAGTACTCCTGCTCGGCGCCGGCGAACGAGACGACGGTGGACGCCTTGTCGTGGCCGAACAGCTTGAGCAGGCGCTGCGCCTGCTTGTTGAGCGCCTGGCCCGAGCGCAGGAGCGGCGTCTTCTTGTCGAGCGCCTCGCCCGTCCACGAGACGAAGGCCGTCGGAATGCACAGCGTGGTGCCGTTCGGGTTCTCGAGGATGTACGCGGGGCTGGTGACGTCCCAGGCGGTGTAGCCGCGCGCCTCGAACGTGGCGCGGATGCCGCCGTTCGGGAAGCTCGACGCGTCGGGCTCGCCCTGGATCAGCGTCTTGCCGGCGAACTCGACGAGCGCGCCGCCCTGCCCGTCGGGGGAGAGGAAGCTGTCGTGCTTCTCGGCGGTCAGCCCGGTGAGCGGGTAGAAGACGTGCGCGTAGTGCGTCGCGCCCTTCTCGATGGCCCAGTCCTTCATCGCGGAGGCCACGACGTCGGCGACGGACGGATCGAGGGTGGTGCCCTCGTCGATCGTCCGCATGATCGACTGGAAGACCGGTTTCGGCAGGCGCTGCTTCATCACGGCGCGGCTGAAGACGTTGGACGCGTAGAACTCGCCGATCTGCACCTTGGAGAAATCCAGGGGCTCGGTGATCGGCTTGTACTTGGTGACGGCCTCGATGGCCTGAAGACGCTCGGCGGTCCCGCTCACTCTCTTGCTCCTTCTCGTTCTCGTTCGTCTCGGGCCGGACTTCCGGCCGTAACCGATCACTCGATGGCAAACACCATGCCGCACCACGCCCGAGGCAACCGTCGGAAAATCGCGGGGCCGTACGGCGGCCGTCCGCGGCGACCTGCCGCGAAAACGATCAGTGCCTGCTCTTTGGGCGGGCATCCTCCCGCATCCGCAGGCCGGCTGCCAGCGAAATCGGCCCAGCCTTTACCCCCCGCCTCGCATCTGCCAACAGCATCGCACCCGATGCCGCCGCCGCGCGCCGTCCTCGCCGGGCTCGTCCTCCTCGCGGCGTGCCGTTCGCCGTCCGCCCCGCCGCCCGACACCACCTGCCAGGTCGGGCACGTGGTCGGCGGCATCGCGGAGCCGGCGGCGATCGCACCCGTCGTCCCGGTCCGGAAGCGCGCGTGGGAGGCGTCCGTCGGCGGCGAGATGGCCGCGCGCCCGCTGGTCCGTGCCCGCCTCGCCGGATGGCCCGCCGATCGGCCGCGGCGGCGGCTGCCGGCCGGCGACCCGGCGTTCGCCCGTCGCGTGGCCGAGGACACCTGGCGCGGGCTCCGCGGCCTGATGGACCGCGAGCACCACCTGCCGGTCGACCACGTCCACCTGGCGCCGCGCGATGCCGCCACGCCGCCGATCGGCGACTACACCAACGTCACGACGGTCGGTCTGTGGATCGTGGCACTGGCCGGCGCCACCGAGCTCGGCCTGATCGACCGCGACGAGGCGGCGACCGCGCTCGCCGGCGTGCTCGACACGCTCCAGCGGCTCGACACGCACGACGGCCTCTTCTTCAACTACTACGACACGACCTCGCTCGAACGGACGAGCAATCTGCTGTCGTTCGTCGATACCGCGTGGCTGACGGCGGGGCTGATCGTGGCCCGTCAGACGTTCCCCGAGGCGGCGCCGCGCGCGACGGCGCTCATCGAGCGCGGCGACTGGCGGCGCTTCTACGATCCCGCCGCCGGCCTCATGTACCACGGCTGGTGGGTGCAGCCGGCGGGCCCGTCGCGCTATCACTACGGCGTGCTCTACGCCGAGTCGCGCCTGGGCAGCGTGCTGGCGATCGGGCTCGGCGCGGCGCCGGCGTCGCACTGGTTCCGCATGACGCGGACGTTTCCCGCCGCGTGCGACTGGCAGACGCAGGCGCCGCACGATCGCCGCCGGAAGACGGTGCTCGGCCAGACGTTCTGGGGCGGCCACTACGTGTGGGAGGACGTCCGGTACGTGCCGTCGTGGGGCGGCAGCATGTTCGAGGCGCTGATGCCGACGCTCGTGCTCGACGAGGCGCGCTGGGCGCCTGCGAGCCTCGGCGCGAACGGCCGCGCCCACGTCGCGGTCCAGCAGCGCGCGGGCGGGCCGCCGTGGGGGGCGTCGCCCAGCATGCGGCCCGACGGCGCGGGCTACGCCGAGTACGGCATCCGCGCGCTCGGCATGCTCGGCTACCCCTCCGGCGCCATCACGCCGCATGCCTCCGCGCTCGCCGTGACCATCACCCCCGACGCCGCCATCGCGAACCTGCGCACCATCGCGGATCGCTTTCCGGCGTACGGCGACTGGGGCTTCTACGACGCGGTCGATCCGACCACCGGCGACGTCGCGCGCAGCTATCTGACGCTCGATCAGGCGATGACGTTCGTCGCGCTGACGAACCATCTCTGCGGCGGCTGCATCCAGGAGCGCTTCGCCGCCGACCCGATCGTCGCACGCGCGCTGCCGACGATCGGTGCGGAGAGCTTCTTCGACTGACATGGCGCGCATCGAGCTCACCGACGTCGAGAAGCGCTTCGCCGACGGTACGGTCGGCGTGACCGGCGTGTCCCTCACCGTCGAGGATCGCGAGCTGCTGGTCCTCGTGGGGCCGTCGGGCTGCGGCAAGTCGACGGTGCTCCGCATGATCGCGGGCCTCGAGACGGCGACGTCGGGCACGATCCGCATCGGCGACCGCGTGGTGAACGACGTGCCGCCGCAGCAGCGCAACGTCGCGATGGTGTTCCAGGACTACGCGCTCTACCCGCACATGACGGTGCGCCGGAACCTCGAGTTCCCGCTGCGCATGCGGAAGATGGCGCGCGACGCGGTGGCGCAGCGGGTCGACCGCGTGGCCGCGCTGCTCGAGATCGAGCGCCTCCTCGACCGCCTGCCGAAGCAGCTCTCGGGCGGCCAGCGCCAGCGCGTCGCGATGGGCCGCGCGCTCGTGCGCGAACCCGCGGCGTCGCTCCTCGACGAGCCGCTCTCGAACCTCGACCCGCGGCTGCGCGTGCAGGTGCGCGCCGAGATCCAGGCGCTGCAGGCGAAGACCGGCACGACGATGATCTACGTCACGCACGACCAGGTGGAGGCGATGACGCTCGGCCACCGCGTCGCGGTGATGGACAAGGGCCGCCTGCAGCAGGTCGACACGCCGCGCGCGCTCTACGCGAACCCGACGAACGTCATGGTGGCGGGCTTCATCGGCAACCCGCCGATGAACCTGCTGCCCGCGGCGGTGCTGCGGGTCGACGGCGTCACCGCCGGCGTCCGGCCCGAGGCGATCGCCCTCGCGAACGACGGCGACGGCGTCGCCGCGACCGTCGAGCACGTCGAGGAGCTCGGCCACGAGTCGCTGGCGCACCTGCGCGTGGAGGGCGCGCCGCAGCAGGTGGTCGCGCGGCTGCCGGGCATGCCCGACGTGGAGGTCGGCCAGCGGGTGACGCTCGCCATCGATCCGGCGCACATCCGCACGTTCGACGCGTCGGGACGGCTCGTGCGGTGACGGCCGCCGTCCTCGTCGTCGAGCCGTCGCCCCCGTGGCGTGCCGTGCTCGGCGAGCGCGACGGCCGGTCTCCTAGCCGGCGATCCAGTTGCCGTGAAAGCCGTACGGCACGCGCTGCGGGAGCAGCACGCGGCCGACCGTCTCCAGCGACTGCGCGTCCAGGATCACGAGCTCGGAACGGTTCGTCGTCGCGTCGTGGACGTAGGAGAGGAGCCAGCCGTCGTCCTCGGCCGACGCGCCGCGCGCGACGAACTCGGGCTCGCCCGTGCCACGGCCGGGACCGAAGTCGTGCGCCGTCACGGTGCCGGCGACGACGTCGTGCTTGTAGAGCGGACCGGGCAGGAAGCCCTCGCCCACGCCCGCGACGTACGCGTAGCGATGCGGCAACGTGGAGACGGAGCCCGCGACGCGCGGGAACTCCATCGTGCGGTCGTCGAGACGATCCTGGCGCACGCGCCGCGCGACCGGGTCGACCGTCCAGCGATCGAGCGTCGGCAGACAGTCGCCCGCGGGCCCGAGCAAATCGCGGTCGAACATGCGATCGTAGCGGCAGATGTCGATGACGACCGTGCCGTCGGGCGCGTCGTGCGCGTTCACGGGATGGTAGCCGTAGCAGGGATCGATCGCGCACCAGACGATGTCGTCGACGCCGCCGTCGCGGGGCAGCAGGCCGATGCGCGGCTCGTACTCGCGGTTCCAGCGGAACGGGAAGCGGCCGGCCATCGCCAGCTCGGGATCGACCGTCACCGGCAGGTCGTAGATCACGGCGTACCGCCGCGTCAGCGACATGTCGTGGATCATCACCATCCCGGGCAGCGGGATGTCGAGCGTCTTCGTCACCCGCCCGTCGGCGCCGACCACGACGTACTGCACGTGGTCGACGAGCTGCATCCACGAGTAGCACATGGCGTGCAGCTCGCGGGTGACGGGGTCGAACTTCGGATGCGCGCTGAAGCCGTCGGGCAGCGTCCCGTGGAACGCGTTCACGCCGCGCGAGTCGAGCTCGTAGCCGAGCTCCACGGGCGGCGCGCCCGCCTCCACCATCGCCCACGTCGTCCCGGCCCAGCCGCCGACGTTGGTGTTCGGCCCCACGTCGTTGCCCGGGCGCACGACGTCGGTCGGCGCCACCTCGCCGAGCAGCTCGCGCACGCCGTCGCTGCGCACCCAACGGTTCCGGTACCACTCGGCCTTGCCGCCGCGGAGCCGGACGCCGTGGACCATGCCGTTGCCGATGAACCAATGGTGCGCCGCCGGGTCGCCGACGCGGATCGGGTTCGGGCCGTTGCGGACGTAGCGGCCGTCGAGGTCGGCGGGGATCCGCCCGACGACCGGCAGGTCGAAGGCGGTCACCTCCTCACGGACGGGAGCGAAGTTGCCGGTGAGGTAGTGGCTCGTCATGAGGTAACGCTGTTACCTCAGACAACGACGTGGCGTCAAGATACTCCTGTTTCAGGCTCGACTTTCAGGAAACAGCGTGGTTCATACGCCTCCTGAATGCCCAGGAAACGAGCGGCGGTCGCCCCACCCGCCCCGATGATCGACGCCGCGATCGCCATCATCCGCGACGAGGGCGCCGGGGCGCTTCGCGTACGGCGGATCGCCGAGCGGTCCGGCCGCTCCACGAAGGGCGTCTACACGCACTTCGGCGGAAAGAACGGCGTGGTCGACGCGATCTGCGTCGACGGCTTCACCCAGCTGCGCCAGCACGTCACGGAACGCACGCGCGGCGCGACCGGCCTCGAACGCATCCGCAACGCCGCCGCGGCCTACCGCGAGTGGGCGCTCGCGAATCCGACGCAGTACCAGGTCATGTTCGCGCGCGCGGTGCCCGAGTACGACTACAGCGATCACGTGCGCACGGTCGGCGCGGAGGCATTCGAGACGCTGGTCGCCGCGACGGCGGCGGCGGCGTCGCAGGGCGCGATCCACATCGACGATCCCTACAAGGCGGCCGCGTGGGTGTGGGCCGCCATCCACGGCCACGTGATGCTCGAGCTGGCGGAGCTGATGCCGCTCGCGACGCCCTTCGACTGGGAAGAGCTCTTTCGCGGCATGCTCGAGCGCCTCCTGGCGGGGCTAGCCGCCTGACATCGCGCCGACGACGAGGAACGGCTCGTCGCCGCGCGCGACGGCGTCGGGCAGCGGCGCGTCGGGCGGCTCGTGCGACAGGTCCTGCTCGCACGCGAAGAAGCGCACGAACGGGCGCCGCTTGCGCGTGACGTGATCGCGGATCGTCCCGCCGAGCATCGGGTAGCGCGCTTCGAGTGCGTCGAGCACCGTCCGCTGCGTCACCGGCGGCACGACGTCGAGCGCGACCTCGCCGTCGACCTTCGCGAGCTTGCGGAGATGGGCCGGCAGCACGACGCGGATCGCGTTCATGGCAACGTCTGCACCTCCACGGAGAGCACGGGCGGCAGGTCGCGCACGATCGGCATCCAGCGGTCGCCCGCGTCGGCCGACACGTAGACCTGGCCGCCCGTCGTGCCGAAGTACACGCCGCACGGGTCGAGCCGGTCGACCGACATCGCGTCGCGCAGCACGTTCACGTAGCAGTCCTGCTGCGGCAGCCCCTCGGTGAGCGCCTCCCACTCGTTGCCGCCGCTGCGGCTGCGGTAGACGCGCAGCCGGCCGTCGGGCGGGAAGTGCTCCGAGTCGCTCTTGATCGGCACGACGTAGATCGTCTCGGGCTCGTGCGCGTGGACGTCGATCGGGAAGCCGAAGTCGGTGGGCAGGTTGCCGCTCACCTCGACCCACGACGCGCCGCCGTCGTCGCTCCGCATGACGTCCCAGTGCTTCTGCATGAAGAGGACGTCGGGCCGCGACGGATGCATCGCGATGTGGTGCACGCAGTGACCCACCTCGGCGTGCGGATCGGGGATACCCTCGGAGCGCAGACCGCGGTTGATCGGCCGCCACGTCGCGCCGCCGTCGTCGGTGCGGAACGCGCCCGCGGCCGAGATGGCGATGACGATGCGCTTCGGGTCGCGCGGGTCGATGATGATCGTGTGCAGGCACATGCCGCCGGCGCCCGGCTGCCAGCCCGGCGCGGAGCCGTGGCGACGGAGCGCTGGCAGCTCCGCCCACGACACCCCGCCGTCCGTCGAGCGGAACAGCGCGGCGTCCTCGACGCCCGCGTACACCGTGTCGGGGTCGGCCGGCGACGGCTCGAGGTGCCACACGCGCGCGAACTCCCACGGGTGTGGCGTCCCGTCGTACCAGAGGTGCGTGCCGGCGGCGCCGTCGTAGGCGAACTTGTTGCCGACGGGCTCCCAGGTGCGGCCGCCGTCGTCGGAGCGCTGGATCAGCTGGCCGAACCAGCTCGTGCCCTGCGACGCCCAGATGCGATCCGGTGCGACCGGCGAGCCTTTGAGGTGGTACATCTCCCATCCCGCGAAGTGCGGCCCGCTGACGTCCCATCGTCGCCGCGCGCCGTCCGCCGCGAGGATGAACGCGCCTTTGCGCGTGCCGACCAGGACCCGTACGCCACGCATCCCGAAGCCCTCCTTCCTCCGTGTGTCGATCGGCCGGACGCCGGATCGACATCCGCGGGCAGGACGTTCGCCGACGTCTTCCGTAGCACGTTCCGGTTCCCTTTCCGCTCCGCCGGCAGTAAAGCCTCCCTCGTGTCGGTGTCGTACCCGCTCCTCTGCGCCATCGTGGGCGTCGTCGCCGGCGTCGTCCCCGCGTTCGTGCACGGACCGATCCGCGAGAAGTACGACGTGCTCTACATCGACGGCGCGGTCGCGGTGTGGGCCTGGTACACGGCGCGTGGCCTGATCGGGTTCCTCGTCGGCATCACGACGTGGCCGCCGGTCTGGTGGCTGCGCGGTGCGCTCTGCGGGATGCTCCTGGTCGGCCCGCTCTGCTTCGTCTCGCTCGCGACCCCGGGCTGCGGCCCGCCGTGCGCCGCGTCGAACCTGGCTTCCGCGATCGCCGTCGGCACGGTGGTGGCCGGCGTGGCCTACGCGGTCACCGGACGCCATCATCGCTGATGGACGCGCCGGCCCGGCATAGCGAGCGCCGGCAGGCGACCATCGTCTACGCCGACATCTCCGGCTTCACCGCGATGTCCGACGGCCTCGATCCGGAGGACGTCACGACGGTCATGAACCAGGTCTTCGAGATGCTCGAAGGCATCGTCATGGCCCACGGCGGGATCGTCAACAAGTACATCGGTGACTGCGTGCTCGCGGTGTTCGGCCTCTCCTCCGCCCACGAGGGCGCGGCGCGCGCCGCGGTCCAGGCCGCCATCGAGATGCGCGAGGCGATCCATCACTTCACGCCGAACGTCGGCCGGCGCACGTCGGTGCTGGACATCCACATCGGCATCAACACGGGCCCGGTGCTCGCCGGCCACATCGGCGGCGAGCACCGGCGCGAGTTCACGGTCATGGGCGACACCGTGGCGCTCGCGGCGCGACTCGAAGACGTGTCCGAGGGCGGACAGATCCTCGTCGGTCCGCGCACCCACGCGGCGACCACCGAGGCCTTCGTCTACCGCGCCCTCGACCCGGTCGCCGCGACGCCGGGCACGCCGGCGGTGCAGGTGCACGCACTCGTATCCGCGCGACCGCGCGGCAGCCGCGTCAAGCGCGACAGCGAACGGCGGCAGGCGACGGTGCTCTTCTGCGACGTCGTCGGCTTCGACGCGCTCTCCGCGCACCGGACACCGGACGAGCTGACCGCGCTGCTGAACCGCTGCTTCGCGCTGCTCGAGTCGATCGTGCGCGGGTACGGCGGCGTCGTCGACAAGTACATCGGCGAGTGCCTGATGGCGCTCTTCGGCGTACCGAACGCGATCGAGAACGCGCCGCAGCAGGCGATCAACGCGGCCATCGAGATCCGCAACCGCTTGCAGGACTTCTGCCGCGACGAGGCGCTGCCGGCGCCGCTCGACGTCCACATCGGCGTCAACACCGGGCTCGTGATCGCCGGCGAGATCGGCGGGCGCGTGAAGCGCGACTTCACGGTCATGGGCGACACCGTGAACCTGGCGTCGCGCCTGAAGGATGCGGCGCCGCTCGGCGTCATCCACGTCGGCCCCGAGACGCATCGCTGGACGAAGGACGCGTTCGAGTACGACCCGCCGCGCTTCGTTCCGATCGCGGGCAAGGCGCAGCCGGTCCTCGTGCGGACGCTCGCGTCGGTCCGCCAGCACGTGCACCGCGTCGCCACGTCCGCCGCCGATCGCGCGATCTCGTCGCCGCTCGTCGGCCGCGACCGCGAGCTCGGCCTGCTCCGCGCCTGTCTCGACACGGTGCTCGCCGGTACCGGCGGCGTCGCGAGCGTCATCGGCGAGGCGGGTCTCGGCAAGTCGCGGCTCATGGCCGAGGTGCTCGCCTACGAGCCGCTGCAAGACGCCACGGTGCTCGAGGGGCGCTCCACGTCGATCGGCCAGACGCAGCGCTTCCATCCGTTCGTCGACCTGCTGCGCCACTGGGCGGGCATCCGCGACGCCGACGGCGAGGGTGACGCGTTCGCGAAGCTCGACACGGCGATCCGCGATCTGCTCCCGGCCTCCGCGGACGACGTCCTCCCGTTCATCGCGACGTTGATGGGCATGCCGCTCGACGGCGCGCACGCGGCGCGCCTCGAGGGCATCGACGGCGAGGCGCTCGAGAAGCTGCTCTTCAAGAGCATCCGCGACCTGTTCCAGCAGATCGCCGCCACCCGGCCGCTCGTCCTGGTCTTCGAGGACCTCCACTGGGCCGACGCCTCGTCGATCAACCTGCTCGAGGCGCTCCTGCGCCTCGCGGCCGACCACGCGGTCCTGTTCGTCGCGGTGTTCCGTCCGGACTACGCGGAGACGGCCGACCGCATCATGCGCAGCGCGCTCGAGGGGCCGTCCGACCGTCACACGACGGTTCGCATCGAGCCGCTCGACGCCACGCAGGCGAGCGCGCTCGTGCAGAACCTGCTCCGGGTCGACGACCTGCCGCGCGCCACCCGTGAGCTCATCACCAGCAAGGCCGAGGGCAACCCGTTCTACATCGAGGAGGTGGTCCGCTCGCTGATCGAGCAGGGCGCCGTCGAGCAGGCGGACGGGCGCTTCCGGGTGACGGCGCGCATCGAGTCGGTGGTCATTCCCGGCACCATCCAGGAAGTGGTCATGGCGCGCGTCGACCGCCTCGACGAGCCCACGCGGCATCTGCTCCAAGTGGCGTCGGTGATCGGCCGCCGTTTCCACCAGCGGATCATCACCGACGTGATGCACCGCTGCGGCGAGCGCGACGTCGCCATCGCCGCGGAGCTCGCGACGCTGCAGGACCGGCAGCTCCTGCTCCAGCGCCGCACCGGCGCCAGCCAGGAGATCGAGTACGTCTTCACGCACGCGCTGGCGCAGGAGACGATCTACGACTCGATCCTCCAGAAGACGCGCCGCGAGTTCCATCAACTCGTCGCCGACGCGATCGAGGACGTGTTCGCCGAGCGCCTGACGGACGTCTACGGCATGCTCGCGTATCACTTCAGCCGCGCCGACAATCTCGAGAAGGCGGAGGAGTTCCTCTTCAAGGCAGGCGACGAGGCGGCGCGCGCCGCGGCGTCGAGCGAGGCGCTCCACTTCTTCCGCGAGGCCTCGCGCATCTACTTCATGATCCACGGCGACGGCGGCGACCCGGCCAAGAAGGCGGTGCTCGAGAAGAACATCGGCTGCGCGCTGCTCAACACCGGGCGGCTGACCGAATCGATCGGCCATTTCGACCATGCGCTCGACTGGGCGGGGACGCGCGTGCCGCAGAACGGCTTCGCGCGCTACTCGGGCTTCGCGCGCGACATGGTCGCCGTCCTCTACAGCCTGTACGCGCCGCGGGGCCGCGGCACGAAGCCGCCCGTCGCCGACCGCGAGCGCGAGATGTTCGAGATCATGTTCCGCCGCTTCCGCGCGCTGACGACGAGCGATCCGCAGCGCATGTTCGTGGACAACATCGGCGCGATCCGTCGCATGAACCATCGCGACCCGCGCACCATCGGCACGGCGTGCCTCACGTACGTGATGGGCGGCGCGGCGTTCGCGTACTCGGGCACGTCGTTCGCGATCAGCCGCCGGTTCCTCGAGCGCGCCGAGGACCTGATCCGTCCGGGCGAGGTGAGCGACGAGCTCGGCTGCGGCTTCCTGCGGTTCGTCATCAACTTCCTGGAGGGCCGCTGGCGGCAGGAGCCCGGCATCGCCGCGGAGCTGCTCGAGCACGGGCTCAAGTACGGCATCCTCTGGGACGTCAACTCGTATCTCGGCCTGGAGAGCGATCGCCAGCTGCGCCAGGGGCGCTTCGACGAGGCGCGCGAGCGCCTCCAGGCGCTCGCCGACATGAGCGAGCAGTACGGCTACGAGTTCGCGCAGGCCAATCACGACGGCATGGAGGCGCTCCTGCTCCTCGAGGAGCGCCGGCTCGAGCCCGCGCTCGCCGCGGCCGAGCACTACTACGCCGGACGCGACGAGCCCGCGCTGCGCGTGCTGGCGCTCGGCACCAAGGCGAAGGCACAGTCGCTGCTTGGCCGGCACGACGAGGCCGGTGCGACGCTCGACAAGGCGGCGGGCATCGCCGACGGATCCGGGTTGATCCCGCCGTGGCATCTCAGCGCGTACACGACCGCCCGCCTCCGGCACGCGCTCGATGCGCTCGAGGCGGCGACGAACGGCGCGCGCGCGCCCCGCCAGCTGCGGGCGGCGGCGCGCGCGAGCGCGAAGCGCGCATTGCGGATCGCGAAGGTCGTCGCGCCGGCGCGTGCGGAGACGTGGCGTCTGGTCGGCCGCCTGCACTGGCTGCTCGGCCGGCCGCCGAAGGCGTTCGCCTGGTGGACCGAGGCGATCCACGAAGCCGAGCGCCTCGAGGCCCGCCCGGAGCTGGCCCGCGCGCACGCGGAGATGGGGGCGCGGGCGAACGCCGACGGCTACGTCATCGCCCATCCCGCGCGGCATCTCGACAGCGCGCGCTCGCTGTTCACGGAGCTGGAGCTCGCGTGGGACCAGCAGCAGACGGCGACCGCTCCGCGCGCCCTCTGAGCAGCGCGATCATCGTCGCGACGACGCACAGCCAGGCGAAGACGTCGCCGATCCGCTCGTAGAGCGTCGTCACCTGCATCGGCACGACGCGCGCATCGAGCGTCGCCGCGGTGAAGAGCGGCGCACGCGCCGTGATGCGCCCGTACGGATCGATGATCGCGGAGATGCCCGTCGTCGTCGCGCGCACGACCCAGAGACGGCTCTCGACGGCGCGCACGGCGACCATCGTGAGGTGCTGCTCGGCGCCGCCGGTCGGCCCGAACCAGCCGTCGTTCGAGAGATTCATCATGAGCGACGCACCGGCCGCGGTGCGCCGCACGACGTCGGGGAAGATCGCCTCGAAGCAGATGAGCGTCGCGACGTCGCCGCTGCGCGTGTGCAGCAGCGCCGGCGCGTCCGCCGGGGTGAAGTAGCGCACGCGCTCGAACTTCCGCCGCAGGAGCTCGATCGTCCGGAGCGGGAAATACTCGGCGAACGGCAGCAAGTGCACTTTGTCGTAGTGGCCGGCAATCCGGCCGCCCCGCTCGACGTAGAAGGCCGCGTTGTAGAACCGCGGCGGCGTGCCGTCGGTGCGCGGCCCGCCGACGACGAGGTCGGCGCCGATGTCGCGCAGCACCGAGCCGATCAGCTGCGCATAGGTCGGCTCGTCGTCGAGGAAGAACGTCACCGCGCTCTCCGGCCAGACGACCAGCGTCGGATGGAACCGGCGCGCACCGTCGATGGTCAGCTGCAGGTACTGGCCGAGGCCCTCCGCATGGAACTCCTCCTTCCACTGCGCGCCGAGGTCGACGTTGCCCTGGACCACCATCAGGGGGACCTCGGGCGCCGTCGGCAGCGGCGCGCGCAGACGGAGCGTCCCGTAGCCGGCCGCCAGCAGGATCACCGCCGCGGCCGCGAGGGCGAACGGCGCGCGGCGCCGCCAGAGCGCCTCGGCGACGAACGCGTTGGCGAGGGCGACGGCGAACGACAGCAGGTAGACGCCGCCGAGCTCGGCGAGCTGGATCAGCGCCGGGTGCGGCACCAGCGCGTAGCCGAGGAGCAGCCACGGATGTCCGGTGAGGAGGTTCGCGCGGGCGAGCTCCGCCGTCACGTACAGCGCGGCGACGAGCGGCGGCAGCGCCCAGGCGCTCCAGCGCGGCACGAGCCGCGCGTAGGCCGCGCCGAACAGCGCGAAGTACGAGCCCATGAACACGACGGCCACGCCGAGCGCGAAGAGGAAGCCGAACCAGTACGGCTGCTCCCAGTAGTACGAGAGCGCGCCGGGCACCCAGTAGCCGATGCCGGACAGCGTCGCGGTGCCCCAGAGGAAGCCGAGGCCGACGGCGCGCCGTCGCGAGACCCCGCGCAGTGCGAGGAGCAGCGGGACGAGCGCCACCCACGCGACGGCCGACACGTTCCACGGCGGAAACGCCAGGCAGTAGGCGCCGGCCGACAGCAGGACGGCGAGGAGCCGCGTCACACCGCCTCGCCGATGCGCGCGCAGACGGCCAGCGCGCTCTCGACGCCGTCCTCGTGGAACCCCCAACCCCAGTGCGCGCCGCAGTAGTGGGTGCGGCGCACGCCGTCGATCGCGGCGTGACGGGTCTGCGCCGCGATCGCGTCCCGCGTGAACACCGGATGCGCGTACGCGAGCCGTCGCAGCACGTACCGCGGGTCGACGGCGTCGGACGCGTTCAGCGTCAGGAGAAACGGCGCGGGCGACGCCAGCTGCTGCAGGCGGCTCATGTCGTACGTGACCGCGACGGGAGCGTCGTCGGCGCCGAGGTGGACGTTCCAGCTCGACCAGGCGCGCCGTGCCACCGGCAGCAGCGAGACGTCGGTGTGCAGGACGCCCTCGTTCGCCTGCTCCGCGAACGCGCCGAGGACGGCGCGCTCGTCCGGCGTGGGGTCGGCGAGCAGCTGGAGCGCCTGGCGACCGTGGACGGCCAGCACGACGCGATCGAAGCGCTCGACGCCGGCGCCCTGGACGCCGACGTCGACGCCGTCGTCGTGGCGGCGGATCGTCGCGACGGGCGAGCGCAGGCGGACCGGCGTCCGCAGCCGCGCGGTCAGGGCGTCGACGTAGCGCGAGGCGCCGCCGGTGACGGTGTGCCACTGCGGCTGCCCGGCGACGCGCAGCAGCCCGTGGTGCTGGAAGAACCGGACCAGCCAGTCCGCCGGCATGGCGAGCACCTGCGTGGGGCGCGCCGACCAGATCGCGGCGACCATCGGCACGAGGTAGCGGTCGCGAAACTCCGTCGAGTAACCGTGCTCGGCGAGGTAGGCGTCGACGGGCCGATCGCCCGCCGTCGCGGCGGCGGTGCGGTTGAAGCGCAACACGTCACGCACCAGCCGGTGGAAGCCGGGTCGGACGAGGTTCGACGGCTGCGCGAGCAGCGCCGAGAGCGAGCGGCCGCTGTACTCGAAGGCGGCGGCACGGCAGCGCACGCTGAAGCTCATCTCGGTCGGCTGCGTCGCGACGCGCAGCTCGTCGAGGAGACGCGCGAACCCCGGGTAGGTGCCGCGGTCGAAGACGACGAAGCCGGTGTCGACGTGCCAGGTGCGGCCGCCGAGCGCGACCTCCACGGTGTGGGCATGGCCGCCCGCGTGATCGGCGGCCTCGAAGACGGTGACGTCGTGCCCGGGAGAGAGGTGGTGAGCCACGACCAGGCCGGCGATGCCGGCACCCACGACCGCGACCCGCATGATCGGGCTGGTCTACCGACCGGTGTCACCCATCGTCAACGTTGACAGCGGCCCGCCACCTGGTCGAGTGTCGCACGCCATGGCCACCGTCCATCCCGACGTTCGTGCCGCCTGGGCGGCTGCGGTCGAGGCGCCGAGCGCCACCGCGGTCGCGACGCTGGCGGACGCGTTCCGCCGCACCGTCGATCCCGCGTTTCGCGACGGTCTCGACGCGGATCGGCTGAGCGAGATGCTCTGGGCGTCGGTGCTGCTCGCGCGCGTCGCGTGGATCGACCCGCACGAGACGATCGCCGTGTACGACGACCTGGCCGCGCGCTGGCTCGACGGCCCGTTCATGTCGTTCGGCGGAATCCCGATCGGCGACGAGGTCCTCGCGCGCCTGCAGGCGCCGGCGGCGCTTCCCGCGGAGCTGCCCGGGCTGCTGTGGTCGCTGGCCGAGGACGGCATCGACGGCGCGACGGTCACGCAGCGGATCGCCGCGTTTGGGGCGGCGTACGAGCCCGCGCATCGCGAGCGGTGCGCGCGAGCGATGGCGCTGCATCCCGGCTGGACCGAGCTCACGGGCAAGGCGCCGATGCCGCGCACGCGGCTCGACGACGTGGCCGCCTGCGTCCCCGGAACGTTGGGCTACGCGTTCCATCGGCTGATCGTCGACAACGGCTTCGACATCGAAGTGCTGGATCCCGACTCCGTGGTCGGCTACCACCCGCTGATAGACCCGACGAGCCGTCGCATCCTGCAGACGCACGAGATCTGGCATCTGGTGGCGGGCTACAGCACGAGCGCGCTGCACGAGGTGGCGATCTCGGGCTTCCAGCTGGCGCAGTTCGGCCACGGCTACTCGCGCGACTTCCTGGCGACGTCGTTCACGGCGACGACGGTGACGATCCCGGTGTTGGCGCCCGTCGTCCTGCAGGCGACGCTCGAGGGCTGGCGTCACGGCCGCCGCACGCCGCCGATGATGCTGGTCGATTGGCACGAGCTGTGGGACGAGCCGCTGGACGCGATCCGCACGCGCCACGGCGTCGAGCCCTTCGTCAGCATGCTGCCGGACCTGCCGGCGTCCTGACGTCGTTCAGACCGCGCCCTCGCGCGCGATGCGAGCCAGCGTCTCGATGAGCAGGCGTTTCTCGCTGGCCTGCACCCGCGCGGCGAGGTCGTCGACGCCGTCGTCCGGCAGGACGGGCACGCGGCACTGGGCGATGACGCGCCCGGTGTCGTACTCGGCGTCGACGAGATGGATCGACGCGCCGGTCTCGCGCTCGCCGGCGGCGAGCACCGCTTCGTGGACGCGGTTCCCGTACATGCCCTGCCCGCCGAACTTCGGCAGCAGCGCCGGATGCGTGTTGACGATGCGTCCGCGATAGCCGTCGAGCACGCGCGGCCCGAGCTTCTTCATGTAGCCGGCGAGCAGCACGACGTCGACGCGCGCGTCGCGCAGCGTCTGGAGGATCGCCCGATCGAGGTCGTCGGCGTCGGGATGCGTGGCCGACGACAGTCGTGCGGACGCCACCCCGGCCGCAGCGGCCCGTCGCAGCGCCCCCGAGTCGCGGTTGTTGCTGATGACGACCGCGACGGTCGCCGGCAGCTCGCCGCTCGCGGCGGCGTCGAGGACGGCCTGCATCGTCGTGCCCTCGTGCGACGCCAGGATGCCGATGCGCATGCGTGCTCGTCCTCCGCTCGTCAGCTGCGATGCTCTTCGCAGAGCGCGACGTATGGGCGTAGCGCCTCCAGCAGCTCGGCGGGCAGATGAGATCGGTCGAGAACGCCCGACACGATCGCGTGTGCCACCGCGAATTCGCGCGTGCCGTGGTACGTGTTGAACAGCTCGCGCGCTGGGCCGTCGTGGAACCGATGGATGCGCTCGCTCAGCTCGCGGCTGCGCAACTCGCCTGCACGCCACTGCTCGAAAGCGGCCGCAAGGGGCAGCAGCGCCCGTCGCAGCGCCTCCTCATGCGCGTCCAT
Source organism: uncultured Binatia bacterium (SeqCode) (assembly GCA_964432595.1). Lineage (GTDB taxonomy): Bacteria > Desulfobacterota > Binatia > DP-6 > DP-6 > DASYLJ01. Next base: position 270,202 of record CAYSOF010000006.1, read on the forward strand.
CGCCGCCTGATCCAGCGCCCGTCGCACGGGCTTCGGGAACTGATGCCTCATGAGTCGAGCGGGATAGCGCGTGCCGAGGCTCGCGGCTAGTCCGCCAGACCGTCTGTCCGTTCGGCGTCCCGCCGGTGTCTCGCCATCAGTACGACGTCGGTGTGGTCGTAGTCGGCGGGTTTGCCGTCCCAGCCGCATGCGTTCGTGGAGGCGTCGATCACGACACCGCCGCTGCGGATGCGTGCCAGCAACGCATCGATCGGGGACGGTCCGAGCGATGGCCGTGTCGGCTCGATGACGGCTCCGTGCGCATGCAGGAAGGTGAAGCCGTTCGCCTCGGGCACGATGCGGATGCCGCGGTCGTGGACGAACGTGTGATGCCGCCGGCAGAGCGAGCACAGGTTGGCGAGCGTCGTCGGCCCGCCACGCGACCACGGGACGACGTGATGGCCGTCGACGTAGCGGTTGGTGCAGCCAGGGAAGCGGCAGCCACGGTCGCGGCGGTGGAGCGCTCGGCGGAGTAGCGTCGGAATCGTGCGACGACGGCGAGTCGCCTGGTGGATCGTGCCTGCGTCCTCGCCCACCTCGACCACGGCGGCATCGCACATCAACCGGTCGGTCGTCGTGCGAGACACGGCCGTCCCGTCGTCGAGCGTGGCGCCGATCTCCGCATCGGGGTCGTTCCCCGCCTCGACGTGCACCACGATCTCCACCGGCGGTCCGGATTCGCGCGGCTCGGTGGTCGTGAGGAAGCGCTCCGCGACGGCGACGATCGCATCGGCACGGCGCATCGGTGCCTGCCGCGTTCCCGCGGAAACGTTTCGCTCGAACGTCGCCGCCTCGATCGCTCGCCGGAGCGCCGCCGCCTCCTCGGGATGGAGCTGGATGGTGAAGCGGACGTGGCCGGTGTCGGTCAGCCGCTCGTGGACCCAGCGCTCCTCGTCCTCGTCCGCCCACGTCACGGGCGTCGCGTTGCGGACGGCGAGCCGATAGCCGCGGCAGATGCGCTCGAGCTGCGACGCCGTCGAGGCGCGCGCCATGTCGAGCAGGTGCGCTTCGTTCTCTGCCGTCGCGACGCGCGTCAATGCGCGGACCTTCGAGTAGCTGATCCGGCCCCGGCGGAGCGCATCGTCGATCAGGGGGAGCTCGCGCAACGAACGCGCGACCCGCACGTGCTCCCGCGCGGCACCAAGGTCGAGTCCGACACGCCACGACAGCCAGTGCGCGCACGTTCGGGCGCCGTGCTCGCCCCAACCTTCGATCTCGTCGAACCGCGCGATCAGCGTCAGGAAGCGATGGGTCGCAGCGTCGATGTGCGCGGAGAGCTCGGCGATCTCGTCGGCGAGACGATCGACCTCGGGGGTGTTCATGAAGCCTTTGTACCATGCGGGTTCGCGGGCTCTCTGCGCGAGCGCACACACGCGGCCACGCGACAGGCGAGCACCCGAGCAGGGTGGGTCGTGGCGCGTGGCACAGGAGCCACCATTGCGCATTCCGAGCCCCCCTCGAACGACGCGCTCGACATCGAGGAGAGGCTCGGTGAAAACCTGTCAAGGCCTGCCGTGAAGAATGTTGGTCGAATGGTCGGCACGCGCGAGAGCGAGCAGACGTGATGACGGAGCGCGACCCGGCAATGTCGCACTGCGGGTTCGCGCCGTGATGCAACCGGCGCCGCGACCCGTCACGGTCGGGACGCCTCACGCTCCCCGAACCACAGCTCCACCTCCGCCGGCGAGACCCCGATGATCAGCTGCGCCGGATCCGGCGCTTCGACCGGCAACCCATTGACCGTCGCCCCGACGATCGGCCGCGCGAGCGGCGACGGCACGACGATCTTCCCGGGCGGCACGACGAGGTCGCCCGAGATTCGCAGCCGCACGACGTCCGGCCCGTCGGCGCGCATCGTGTAGTTGAGGATGCCCCAGTGCGTGGGCAGACGGCGTACGGACACGCCTTCCTTGCTCGCCACCCACTCGGGATCGAGCCCGGCGCCGACGACCAGCGCCTGATCGGAGTCGCGCTCGTACGCGAGCATCGTGCGCACGGCCTGCACGAAGCCGGCGCCGACCCACGTATGCGGCATGTCGCCGATGAAGCGCGGCAGCTCGGGGTCGAGCCACACGACCTCGGCCCACTCGTTCCACGCCTTCGGCCGCCGGTCCTTCATCAGGTACGCGAGCAGCTCGTGCGCGCGGTCGCGCCAGCCCAGCCGCACGAACGTGCCGACGTTGCGCAGCTCGTACGGCGAATACGCCTGCCCGCCCCACTGCCCGCGCAGCCGGGTCTCGATCTCGCCCCAGTAGCGCTCGTACGTGTTCTGCACCGCCGCCGCCGGCAGCCGATCGAGCTCGCCCGCCGTCACGATCGCAAGGCTCGTCGACGTCGGGTCGAAATCGCCCAGCTCGACCGAGCCCGGCAGATAATCGATGCCGCGCAAGGCCATCGTCGTGTTGATCGACTCGATCAGGGTCCGCTGAAAATCGTCGCGCAACGCCGCGAACCGCGTCGCGTTGGCGTCGTCGCCGACGACGACCGCGAGCGCCGCGGCGTCTTTCAGGCCGCGCATGGCGAAGAAGTCGTCCCAGTAGGAGTGCACCGGATGGCCGGAGTAGCCCTCGTGGCTGATCGACTCCGGCATCAAGCCGAAGTAGGCGCGCCGCTCGCCCTCGCGGTACGCCGGCGTCATCCGCTGCGCGCGCAGCTGCTCGAGATGGTCGATCGCCTTCACGACGTTCGGCCACAGGTCGTGGACGAAGCCCGCGTCGCGCGTGAAGCGGTAGTACTCGGCGAGCCCGTAGACGAACGCGCCGATGCTGTCGTGCTCCGGCGTCCAATCGGGTCCGCGGCCGTCGACGCAGCACGGGATGGCGCCGTCGGGGGCCTGCATCGTCGCGTACCAGCGCAGGAATTCCCGCACCTCCTGCACGAGCCCCATCTGCAGCAGGGCTTCCGACTCCATCGCCCCGTCGCGGATCCACGAGCGCGCGTACGTGCGCGAGCCCGGCTGCAGCGCGGCACCGTTGCGGTTGATCAGGATGTAGCCGATCGTCGAGCGCAGCGTGCGAACGAGCGCGTCGGCCTTCGGCGGCAGCGACACGTCGACGCGGCCGAGCGTGCGGCTCCACAGGTCGCGCTCCTGCGCCTGGACGGCGTCGGCGCGCGTCCCACCTACCGCGGGCAACGCCTCGGCCGTGGTCAGGTGCATCGGCACCGCGATCGCCACCTCGGTGGTCTGGCCCGCCGCGAGCCCCTGCAGGTCGAAGCGCATCGCCGCCGACGCGAACCCGAACGGGTCCACCACCTCGGCGTCGCCCGGCGGCGTGCCGAGCAGCAGCGACTCGGTGATCGGGCCGTCCTCGAACGTCGCCGCGCCGAAGCGCTCCGGCGCCCGCAGCGGCACGACGGCGCGCGTGCGGTCGATCCACGCGGCGTGGCCGTCCCAGCGGATCTCGCCGATGCGCGCGACGCCGCCCTGGATGTTGAGCGCCTGCCACGGCGGCAGCACCTGGAACGGGCGGATCGCGAGGAAGAGGCGCAGCGGCCCGCGGCCGTCGCCCGTCACCCGATAGCGGACGTACAGGGTCGACGCCGTCGGCGGCCCGGACGCGAAGGCCGTCACCTGCAGCCGCAGCGCATCGTCGCGCCACACCACCGACGGGATCGGCAGCGAGCCGCCCTCGAGCTGCTGCTCGATCTCGACGTCGTGCCACGTCAGCAGGCGGTCGCCCGACCACAGGAACGGCTCGATCGAGAACGCGCGGTCGACCTCGACCATGCCCTCCTCGTTCATGAGGGCCGTCTGCTCGCCGCCGTCGACGCCGATCACCGTCCAGTACGTCTGCTTGCCGCGCAGGTACTTCGGATAGAGGCCCGGCGGCGCGTCGTAGGCGATCGCGGAGAAGAACGCATTCGGCGAGTCGGAGAACTCGACCGGCTTCACGGCGATCTCGGTGACGCCGAAGCCGCGGCCGCTGCGGCTCTTCGCGAGCGCCAGGCGGAGGTAACGCGCCTCGGTGTCGGGCACGTAGACGTACGCGCGCCCGCCTTTCCCCGTCACGGTGTGGAAGACGCGCGTCCATGCCGTCGCGTCGGGCGACACCTCGACGTCGTACGCGCTCGCGTAGTCGGCCGGGTCCCAGTCGATCACGAGACCGCCGAACTCGCGGCTGCGGCCGAAGTCCAGCAGGAGCCACTGCGGCTCGTCGCTGGCGGCGCTCTTCCACGTCGTGCGCGGGTCGCCGTCGACGGCGAACCCGGGATCGGAGTGGTCGCGCGTCCCCGACGCGGTCGCCACCGGCGGCGGCGGGTTCTCGATGATGGGCTCGCGCGACTCGAGCGCCAGGTCGTCGATCCAGAGCGTGCCCGCGCCGCGCACGCCGCCGCCGATCGCGATCTCGATCGCGGCGACCTCCTTCGGATCGCCGCCCGCCTGCGGTCCCCACGCGAACGCCAGGCGCGAGCGCCTGATCACGATGGGCTGCCAGTCGGGCTGGAAGGCCATGCTCGGCTCGCGCCGCCACCAGACGTTGCCGTCGGGATCGACGAGCTTGAACTCCAGCGTCGCGCGCGGCGCCACGCCGCGCAGCCGGTACGAGAACGCGAAGTTCGCGGGCAGGGGTAGCCGCAGCTCCTTCCGCACGATGACGAAGCCCGACGCGTTCGCGAGGTTGAAGTCGAGCCGCAGCGACGAGCCCTCGTCGCTGCGCTCCCACGAAAGCTGCGCGCTGGAGCCCGGCGACGCCGTCGCCGACCACCCCTCCGCCGTCTCGAAGTCGTCGAGCGCCAGACGCTCGGCGGCGGCCGGCGCGACGAGGACCAGCGTCAGGAGGAACGCGCCGAGCCGCCTCATCCCTTCACGCCGCCACTCGTGATCCCGGCGACGTACCAGCGCTGGAGCGCCAGGAAGAGCACGATCACCGGAAGCACCGTCAGCACCGCCCCCGCCATCACCAGCTCCGTGTCCTGCACGTGCTCTCCCACCAGGTTCGCGAGGGCGACGGGTAGCGTGTAGCGATCGTCGTCCGCGAGCACGATGAGCGGCCAGAGGAAGTCGTTCCACGACCCCATGAAGGTGAACAGTCCGAGCGTCACGAGAATCGGCGCGCAGAGCGGCAGCGCGACGCTGCGGAAGACGCGCCACTCGCCGGCGCCGTCGACGCGCGCGGCGTCGAGCACGCCGTCGGGCAGCCCGGCCGCGTACTGCCGGACCAGGAAGATCCCGAACACGCTCGCCATGCCGGGGATCACGACGGCGAGCCAGGAGTCGACGAGGCCGAGCGCGCGCATCAGCAGGAAGAGCGGCAGCATCGCCACCTGGCCGGGGATCACGAGCGCGCCGAGCAGCCCGCCGAAGACGCGGTCGCGGCCCGGGAACGGCAGCTTCGCGAACGCGTAGCCCGCCATCGCGTTCACGGTGAGCGCGATGGCCGTCGTCACGACGGCGAGCCCGGCGCTGATCAGCACGTGCCGCCCGATGTCGAGCCGCGCGAAGAGCGCGCGGTAGTGCTCCAGCGTCGGCACGCTCGGCCAGAGCCGCAGCGGCACCGCGTTGGCCTCGCCGGGCGGCATGAACGACGCCGCGACCATCCACCAGAGCGGCAGCAGCGTGAGCGCCGACGCGACGAGCAACGCCGCGTGCACGACGACCGTCCGCACCCTCATGCGGCGCTCCGTCGCTGCACGACCAGCTGCAGCAGGGAGGCGGCGAGGATCACGACGAACAGCACCACCGCCACCGCCGCGCCGTAGCCGAGGTTCCACCAGCGGAACCCCTCCTCGTACATGAGGAGCACGACGCTGAGCGTGCTGTCCGACGGGCCGCCCTGCGTCATCACGTACGGCTCCGCGAAGAGCTGCAGGTAGCCGATGGCCGTGATGATGCCGACGAAGAGGAACGTCGGCGCGAGCATCGGCATCGTGACGTGACGGAACTCCTGCCAGCGGCCGGCGCCGTCGAGCGCCGCGGCCTCGTAGAGCCGCTCCGGAATCCCCTGCAACCCCGCCAGGAACACGAGCATGTTGAACCCGAACCCCTTCCACACGGCCAGCAGCGCCAGCGCCGGCAACGCCCAGCGCGGATCGCCGAGCCAGTCGATCGGCGCGACGCCGACGACGCCGAGCAGCTGGTTCAGCACGCCGTACCGCGGATGGTACAGGTAGCGCCACACGACGGCGACCGCCACGAGCGTCGTCACCACGGGGAGGAAGAGGATCGTGCGGAAGATCGCCCGGCCGCGCACGACCTTCGCGTCGACGAGCAGCGCCGCGCCGAGCGAAACGGCCACCGATAGCGGCCCGGCGACGGCCACGAACCACAGCGTGTTGCGGAGCGCCGTCCAGAAGCGGCCGTCGTGCAGCAGCCGCTCGTAGTTGCCGAGCCAGACGATCCGCAGGCGCTCGAGGTCGGCGACGGTGTAGACGTCGAAGTCGGTGAAGCTCAGCAGCAGGGCCGCGAACGTCGGGAGCAGGAAGAAGACGAGCAGCAGCCCGAGCGCCGGCGCCACGAACCCCACCCCCGCCCACCGCCGCATCAACACCCTCCCCTGAGCCACCGTCGCTTCTCCAGGATATCGTCCGCGGCGGCGTCGAGCGCCGCCGTCGCCTCGTCCACCGTCATGGTGCCCCGGATCGCGGCTTCTGCAAACTGCGTGATCTTGCCGGCGATGCGCTCCCACTCCGGAATCTTCGGCGTGGCGCGGAGCGCGTCGAGCTGGGTGCGGAAGGCGGCCACCCGCGGATCGCCTGCGAGCGCCGGGTCGTTCCACGCCGCCATGTGCGCGGGCAGGTCGCCCGTCAGCTCGTGCAGGCGCAGCTGCTGCGCGGGCTCGGAGAGGAACTCGATCAGCTTCCAGGCGTCGTCCTGGCGCGGCGACGTACGCACCAGCACGAGGCTCGCGCCGCCCGCCAGCGACGGGCCCGGCGGCGTGCCGGTGCTCGCCGGGATGGGCGCCGTGGCCCACGGCGTGCCGGCCGGCAGGCGGCTCGCGAACTCGCCGAGGTTCCACGGCCCCGTGACGACGGCGGCGACGCGTCCGCTGCCCATGTCCTGGTAGACGTTCGCCGCCGACGCCGCGCCGCCGAGCGGCGCCAGCCGGCGCCGGAACAGGTCGACGTAGAACGCGAGCGCGTCGCGGAACGCCGGGTTGCGGAAGTCGCCGCGGCAGTCGCCGTCGCGCAGCAGCGTCGCGCCGCGGCCCATCGCCATGATGACGAGCGGCTGCCACTCGCCGAGCTGCAGCAGCAGCCCGTACGCGTCGTCGCCCTGGCGCGCGCGCGCCGCGGCGAGCGCCGCGACCCACGCGTCCCACGTCGGCGGCGCCTGCGGAACGAGGTCGCTGCGGTAGAAGAGGATGCGCGTGTCGACGTACCAGGGCACGGCCCAGAGCGTGCCGTCGACGACGTTCGGATCGACCACGCCGGGGAACCAGTCGTCGCGGCGCACGGTCGACGTCTGCAGGCGCGCGTCGAGCGGCGCCGGCGCGCCGAGCACGACGAGCTCGGGCACCCACGTGTTGCCGACCTGCACGACGTCGGGCATCGCCCCGCCGACGAACGACGTGAGGAGCTTCTCGTGCGCCGCGCTCCACGGGATGCGCTGCACGGTGACGCGGAGACCGGGATGTCGCGCTTCGAAGGCCGGGACGAGCTGCTCGACGACCTCGCCCTCGCGTCCCATCGCCCACAGCGTGAGCGGCTCGTCCTCGCGTCGCTCGTCGCAGGCCGCCGCCGCCAGCACGACGGCGAGGAGCAGGGCCGTGCGGATCAATCCACCGCCGCCGGCGCGCTCGCGCCCGGCCGACCCCAGGGCACGGCGTGCGCGCGGTCGGGGATCGCCCACACGCGAGCGTGCAGCTCGTCCGTCGCCTCGGGGTCCATCATGAGGACGCGCCGCTCGCGCATGGTCAGCGATGCCGGGCCGTCGGCGATGGCGCGCTCGATGAGCGCGCGCCGCTCGGCACGGAGCGACTCGCCCATCCGCCGGCCGCCGCGCAGCAGCCAGCGGTGGATCGCATTGACGTACGGATCGACGATCGCGCGGACGAACCCGGAGCGCTCCGCCGGCGCCAGCATCGCGTCGCGGCGCTCCGCCTCGGCCTCGAGCTCAAGCAGATCGAGCAGCTCCTGCGGCGGGTCGACTTCTTCGGGGATGCGGAAGAGGCCCAGGCGACGCGTCAGATCGCCGAGGGTCACGCGGCTCAGCAGCACCGACACGGGCACCGACAGGATCAGCGCGCCGACGATCGGCGTCACCCACCAGAAGTAGCTCGGATTGAGCCAGTACAGCAGCGCGCCCCAGAGGCTCGCGACCAGCGCGTCGAAGCCGTGCGAGCGAAACGCCTGCCCCCACGACGTGTCGGCGTCGTCGCGACCCTGCGCGCTCCAGGTGACGGTGCGCCCCATCAGGTTCGTCAGCACGAAGCGCGTGTGGAACGCCATGCGGATCGGCGCCAGCAGGCTCGACGTCAGCACCTCGAGCACCGTGGAGAGCGTCAGCCGGATGAGCCCGCCGTACTGCTTCGCCTGCCGTCGCTTCAGCCAGATGAGCAGGATCGCCAGCACCTTCGGCAGGAACAGCAGGACCGCGACGACGCTCATCAGCGACAGCGCCCAGTCGGGGCGCCACACCGGCCACTCGGGGAAGAGGCTCGGCCCGTGCGGAAAGTAGTCGGGCTTGCGGAGCACGTTGTCGATCGCGGCGACCGTCGAGAGGCTCAGGAAGCCGAACCACAGCGCCGCCGACACGTACGAGAACACGCCGTTCAGGAAGAGCGCGCGATGCGCGCCGAAGAGCCCTTCCGTGAAGAGGAGCCGCAGGTGCTGCAGGTTGCCCTGGCACCAGCGCCGGTCGCGGCTCATCTCCTCGAGGAGCGCCGACGGCACCTCCTCCCAGCTGCCGCCGAGGTCGTACGCGAGCCAGATGCTCCAGCCGGCGCGTCCCATGAGCGCCGCCTCGACGAAGTCGTGGCTCAGGATCTCGCCGCCGAGCGGCTCCTTGCCGGGGAGGCGCGGCAATCCGCAGTGGGCCATGAACGGCTCGATGCGGATGATCGTGTTGTGGCCCCAGTACTGGCCGTCGCCGAGCTGCCACCAGTGCAGGCCGGCGGTGAACATCGGCCCGTAGACGTGGCTCGCGAACTGCTGGATGCGCGCGAACAGCGACCGCCGGTTCACCGCCGCCGCCGACGTCTGGATCATGCCGACGTGCGGGTGCGCCTCCATCAGCGCGGCCATCTTCACGATCGTGTCGCCCGACATGATGCTGTCGGCGTCGAGCGTCACCATGTAGCGGTAGTGCGCGCCCCAGCGACGGCAGAAGTCGGCGACGTTGCCGCTCTTGCGCTCGATGCGCGCGCGGCGGCGGCGGTAGAAGATGCGGCCGAAGCCCTGCTCCTCGCGGCACCACTGGAACCACGCCATCTCCTCGGCGACGGCGACGTCGGGATCGTTCGAGTCGCTCAGCACGAAGAAGTGGAAGCGCTCGAGCTGGCCGGTGCGCTCGAGCGAGCGGTAGATCGCGCGCAGCCCGGCGAAGACGCGGTCCACCGGCTCGTTCGCGATCGGCATGATGACGGCGGTGGGGACCGCGCCGTCGAACGGCGGGGCGGGCTCGGTGTCGGGGGCGAGCGTCGTGATCGCGAAGCGGTCGCGCCCGCGCACCAGCGTCACGAAGCCGAAGAGCGCCGTCCAGAAGCCGACCGACACCCAGCCGAACAGCACGCCGAAGAACACGACGATGGCGCGCTCGAGCCACGTGTTGCCCTGCTGCGGCAGCACGTTCGCCATGAACGCGCTCGCGATGAACGTCGGCACGAGGACGAGCAGGACGAGCAGGAAGCGGCGGCGGTGTGCGGCGCGTGTCCACGGAAACGACTTGCGCAGCGTGCGCAGCGGCTGGCCGTAGAGCACCGGCTCGGCGGTGCCGGGCGGACGCCCGCGCTTCTCGGCCTTGGTCCGCATGCGCCGGCCGACCAGCTGGTACCCCATCGGGCGGCGGCGCATCTCCGGCGTCGCCTGCGGCACGACGCCGTCACCGCCCGCGACGCGCGACAGTCGCCAGCGCAGATAGGCGTCGCCGACTTCGCCGTCGTTGACGACCTTCTCGCGCACGACGTCGAGCGTCGCGGCGAGCGCGTCGCCGTTGTGCGCGCGGGTGGCCGCCTCCTGCACCGCCTCGAGGGCAAGCGGCGGGCGGCGCTCGTCGCGCACGTCGAGCGCGCGGAGATACGCCAGCGCCCGCTCGTACGCGTCCTTCCAGTTCTGGACGAGGTGCGACCCGAACGGATGCGCCGCCGCCGGACGCTCGCGCTGCGCCGCGCTCGGGTCGAGGTCGCCCATGGATCAGGGCACGATAGCGTAAGACCAGGTTTCCGTGAGCACCTCCTCGCCCAGCGAGAGATGGGCCCGGAGCTCGACGGTGTCACGCACCTTCGGCACGACCTGGAAGCTCAGCCGCCACCCGCCGACGTGCGGGTTCGTGACCACGTGCTGGTCGCGGATCTCGGCCACCTGATCGCCGCCCTGGACCGCGACCATCCCGTGCAGCACCTCCTGCGTCGGGACCTTGCCGAGCTTGCCGCCCGCGAAATCCACGACGAATCGATGCGCGTTCTCGACGGTCCCGTGGTCGCGCCGCGTGGCCACCACGCGGCCGGCCGGCGGCCAGCGGGCGTCGTCGCCGTACCACCACTGCGTGTAGGCGAAGCGGTGCGGCTTGCCGGGCTTCAGCTGGCGATCGGCCACCCAGTACGCGACCAGGTTGTCGTTCGTGTCCGAGTTGGTGGGAATCTCCACCACCTCGACCCGGCCGGGACCCCAGTTGCCCCACGGCGCCTGGAAGACGCTCGGCCGCCGCTCCGCCGCCGTCTCCAGGTCCTGGTAGTGGGTGAAGTCGCGATCGCGCTGGAGGAGCCCGAAGCCCGCGACCGGCTCGGCCCGCAGGCCGCTGATGCGCAGCCGCTCGGGATTGTCGACGGGTCGCCAGAGCCACTCGCCGTTGGCGAGATTCAGCAGGACGCCGTCCGAGTCGTGCACCTCGGGCCGGAAGTCGACGAAGTGCCGCAGCGTGTTCTCGCCGTGGAAGAACATGCTCGTCAGCGGCGCGATGCCGATCTTGCGCAGCTCGGTGCGCAGGAAGAGCGCCGACTCGACGTCGACGCGCGTCGCCTGCCCGGGCGTCACGACGAAGCGGTAGGCGCCGGTCACGCCGGGGCTGTCGAGCAGCCCGTAGATGGTCATGGAGGTGGCCTTGGCGTCGGGCCGCACCAGCCAGAACTCGCGGAACCACGGGAACTGCTCGCCCCACGACTCGGCGGTATCGATCGCGAGCCCGCGCGCCGACAGGCCGAACACCTGGTCCTTGCCGACGGCGCGGAAGTAGCTGGCGCCGAGGAAGACGATGACCTCGTCGGGATATTTCGGCGTGTTGATCGGGAAGTGGATGCGGAAGCCGGCGAAGCCCAGCTCGGGCGGCACGCGGCTCGCGAAGTCGTTGCGGCCGTAGTCGAAGAGCGACGGCGAGAACGGGACGGGCTTCACGCCCTCGGGTGACACCGTGTTGATGACGACCGGCTGGTCGTAGAAGAGCCCCGGGTGGAAGAACTGCACCTGGAACGGCGACGGCGTGCCGGCCCAGAGCGCGCGATCGCCGCGGAAGCGGATGTCGCGCCACTGGTCGTAGGTGAGGCTGGTCAGGAAGTCGGGGACCTTCCCCTTCCCGTCCTTGTACGGCTCGGTCGCGAGCTTCTCGGCGCGCGCGATCACCTGGTCGAACCCGAACGGCTCCGGCTTGGCGGGCTTCGCCGGTGTGGCCGCGGCCGCGGGCTTCGGGTCGCGCTTGGGCGCCGGCTTCTTGTCCTGCGCGCGCGCCGGCGCGAGCGCGACGAGCACGGCCAGCACCGGCCACGCCAGATGGGGAAATACGTTGCGGATTCGCTTCACGACTAGTGCCGGGGAGGCCTGCTCAGGTTCCACACGAGCCACGGTCGGTCAAGCGGTGACGGGTCGCGTCGACGTGCGTTAGGCTCGGCCATGCTCGACCGCCGCCAGTTCGTCCGCATCACCGCCGCCGGCATCGCCGCGGCAGCCGCCCCTCCGGCCGTCGCCCGGCGGACGCGGCAACCCGCGCACTTCGTGCTCGTGCACGGCGCGTGGCACGGGGCGTGGTGCTGGTACCGCATCGTCGCGCTGCTCGAAGCGGCGGGGCATCGCGTGACGGCGCTCGACCTGCCGTCCGCCGGCATCGACGCGACCCCGCCGGCGACCGTCACGCTCGCGTCCGCGGTCGAGCGCGTCGTCGCGACGCTCGACGCGGCGCCCGCGCCGGTGATCCTGGTCGGCCACAGCGCCGGCGGCCCCGTCGTCTCGATGGCGGCCGACGCGCGCCCCGACGCGGTCGCGAAGCTCGTGTACGTCACGGCGTTCCTGCTGCCGGCGGGCGCCGCGACCGCGACGACGCAGCTCGCGGACCCGGGCTCGCTGCTCGGACCGCATCTCCAGCTGCGCTCCGACGGCACGATCGACGTCGATCCGGCCGCGCGCCGGGAGGTGTTCTACGGCGAGTGCGGCGACGCCGACGTCGCCCTCGCGCAGTCGCTGCTGAAGCCGATCGGCGCCCGCCTGACGCTCGACCCGGTCGTCGTGGGCACGGGATTCGCGCGCGTCCGGCGATTCTACGTGGAATGCCTGCGCGACCGGACGATCTCGCCCGCGGCGCAGGAGGCGATGTACACGGCGCTGCCCTGCGAGCGCGTGCTCGCGATCCGCAGCGACCACTCGCCGTTCTTCTCGCACCCAACGGCGTTGGCGCGCGCGCTCCACGCCGTCGCACGGGCCTGAGCGATTGCGTGCGACCCCGGGAGGATGGTTTCACCGTACTCCATGTCGACCGCACGCTTCGCCGCACGCACCGCCCTCGTCACCGGCGCCGCCTCGGGGCTCGGCGCCGCCACCGCGCGACGCCTCGCCGCGGAAGGCGCCACCGTCGCCTGTCTCGACGTCGCCGCCGAGGGCGCGCAGCGCACGGCCGAGGCGATCGGCGGCAGCGCGCGCGCCTACGCGGTCGACGTCGCCGATCCGGCGTCGGTGCGCGCGGGGGTCGACGCCGCCGCGCGCGACCTGGGACGGCCGTCCGTCGTCGTCAACTGCGCCGGCATCGGCCGCTTCTACCATTCGCACGAGATGCCGTTCGCCGATTGGCAGCGCATCATCGGCGTCAACTTGACGGGCACGTTCCTGGTGTCCCAGGCGGCGCTGCCGCACCTGCTCGACGGCGGCGGCACGATCGTCAACGTCGCGTCGAACGCGGGGCTGATGGGGCAGCCGTACAGCGCCGCGTACTGCGCGTCGAAGGGCGGCGTCGTCCAGCTGACGCGCGCGCTCGCCGACGAGTACATCGAGCGTGGCGTGCGCGTGAACTGCATCGCGCCCGGCGGCATCGACACGCCGCTGCAGGAGCAGTTCCGCAACGCCCCCGCCGGCATCGACTTCAAGAAGTTCGCCAAGATCCGCACGCCGCTCGGCACCGCCACGCCGGACGAGGTGGCGGCGCTGATCGCCTTCGTCGCCTCGGACGAGGGCCGCTACATGACCGGCGCGATCGTCTCGATCGACGGCGGCCTCACGATGTGACCGCGGCGCGCACCAGCTGGTGCGCGACCGTACGAAATCCCCGCGCGGCCCAGAAGCGGCGCGCCGGAGCGTTCGCCGCGTGGACGTGCAGCGCGACGTGGCGGTAGCCGATCGCGTGCACCCACCCGAGCGCCTCGACGAGCAACGCCGACGCCACGCCGCGTCCGCGCGCGTCGGGCACGACGATCGCCTCGGGCAGATGCACCGCCGCCTCCGGCAGATGCAGGCGCGAGAAGATCGCGCCCGGCGGCTGCAGGACGAGCATGCCGACGACGCGCCGGCCGTCGCGCGCGAGCCAGACGCCCGTGCGTGGATCGTCGAGCAGCCGCTGCTGGCGCGCGCGCTCCGCGTCGTCGTCGCCCTCGGGCGGCGGCAGCGACATCGGCGGCGCCGCATGGTGCGCCTGCTGCAGCCGCGCCAGCGCGACCATCGCGTCGAGATCGTCGAGACCGGCCTGGCGGATCGCCGCCGCACCCGGCGTTCCGGCGGACACGGGCAGCGCCGCCAGCGCGATCGTCAGCAGGTCGCGGAAGCCGAGCGCCGCGAATGCCGACTGCGCGGCGACGTCGTGCGCGCCCACCTGCACGTGCAGCTCCGAGCGCGGCAACCCGCGATCGAGCGCGGCCAGCAGCGGCGACAGGAGCGCGACGTCGTCCACCACCCAGCCAGCCGCCGGGACGATCGCCGCGCGGGACCGGAGCGGCGCGCCGAGCAGGATGCCGCACACCACGCCGTCGCCGGCGATCGCCGCATGGCCGATGGCCCCCGGCATCGCGCGCGCGCCGTCGACGAGCGCGCGGGCGGCGGCGACGTCCAGGGCGGGCAGCAGCGGCTCGTACCGCCGTTCGCGCCGGTGACGGGCGACGAGCAACGGCGCCGCGGCGTCGGCGTGCGCTGGCAGCAGCGGGACGACGTCGGGATCGGTGCGCACCTCGGAGCGTCTTCGGAGCGTCTAGGGAGCGGCCTGGGCGGAGTCCGGATCGACGATCAGCGACGACACGTCGACGACCTCGAAGTCGCTGCCGCGCACGGTCTTCAGCGCGCGCAGGTCGTCGTCGTCCCAGCGCCGGTCGGGGGCGCCGCTGATGAACCACGGCGAGCCGTTGTCGGCGAGGATCATCCCGTAGCGCTTCAGGCCGGCGAGGATGACCTGGTTCGCGGGCGAGAAGCCCGACACGTCGAACGAGGCCTTCAGCCGCACGCGGATGCCCATCGGCGGCAGGGCGGGGTCGGTCGAGCTGCTCGCGTAGTGTCGCGCCGGCCAGACGTAGGCGCGCTGCGTGGCGCTCGCCGTGAAGCGGAGCGCGTGCGTCACCTCGCCGGCGACGACCTCGTCGTAGCGCAGCAGGCCCGCCAGGATCGACAGGCCCGCCGCGTCGGCCGACGTCCAGCCGTCGGGACGCAGCGCGTTCGAGCCGAGATCGAAGATCGCACCGCTGCCGGCGGTCCACGACGCGCCACGCCGGCGCGCCTTCGCGGCGAACACCTCCCACAGCCGGCACGTCCCCGCCTGCACGAGCAGCACATGCGCGTCGCCGAGGCCGACGCTCGGCTTCGGACCGCCCCCCTCGACCGGGACCTGCGGCGGCATCGGATACGGGCCGGGCTCGCTCTCGTCGGCGTACTCGAACGTGATGGGCACGTCGGGCTGCGTGGCGCCGATCACGACGTAGGGAATGCCGATCATGCGGCCCTGGTACGGTCCCGCGCCGAAGTCGGGATGCACCGTCGCGTCGGCGCCGATGCTCGCCACCCACGTGTCGGACATCGGGTGGACGGGCAGCGCGGAGACGTCGCGGTTCCAGACGTTGTCGGCGGGGAAGAGCGGACAGGGCAGCGCCTCCGACGACGGGAAGCAGCGCTTCACCCAGACGCTGCAACGCGACGGCCCGTCGTCCTCGAGGTAGAGCGTGCAGCCGGCGGGCGGCGACGTGCGCGCGGGATCGCCGATCGGCGCGAGCGCGCACTTGCGCACCTTGCCCTTCGCGACGCACGAGGCCGCGTCCGGAAACGCGTTCGTCGCCTCGCCGAAGCGCGTGCCCCAGCGCGGCGTGCCGACGACGTTCGTCGCGGTCACCGCGATGGTGCCGTCGCGGGCCGGGACGGCCTTGCACTTGGTCACCGCGGCGGCGGGCGACGCGAGCAGCAGCGGCAGGGCGAGCACGAGCCAGCGACGCGACATGCGTCCACGTTCTGGGGGCGATCGGCCGGGTGTCAATCACCACGTTGACGCACGTCCCGACTGCCGATAGCCGGGAAGGCCCCGATGCACGCGCTTCTCGTTTCGACGCTCGTCGTCGCGATCGCCGAGATCGGTGACAAGACGCAGCTGCTCGCGATCGTGCTGGCGACGCGCTTCAGGCGCCCGCTGCCGATCATCGCCGGCATCTTCGCCGCCACCGTCGCGAACCACGCGCTCGCCGCGACGGCCGGCGCGCTGGTCTCCGATCTGCTGTCGGGGCCGTGGCTCCGCTACGCGATCGCGATCTCGTTCATCGCGATGGGCCTGTGGGCGCTGGTGCCGGACACGCTCGAGACGTCGGCCGACGATCGCCGGAGCGGCGGCGTGTTCATGACGACGCTGATCGCGTTCTTCCTCGTCGAGATCGGCGACAAGACGCAGATCGCCACCGCGGCCCTCGCCGCGCGCTTCCAGGAGATCGCCGTCGTCACGATCGGCACGACGCTCGGCATGCTGCTCGCGAACGTGCCGGCCGTGTACCTCGGCGAGGCGGCGACCCGCGTCGTGCCGCTGCGTTGGGTGCGCATCGGCGCCGCGGCGATCTTCGTCGCCCTCGGCGTCTGGGCGCTGGTCGACGCTATGGCGCCGCGCTGACGCCGCCGCGCGCGCGGAGCGCGCCGGCCAGCGTCGTCCGGCAGTCGCGTGGCAGCTTCTTCGTGCGGGCGACGGTGCGCGCCGCACGCCGCCACGTCGAACGCAGCCGCGCCGCCGTCCGCGACACGAGCGGCTGCGTGAGGAGGCCGCACGCGGTGTCGACGCGGCGGGTGATTCCCGGCGGCATCGTCACGCCGTCGCACGCCGGCGTCGCCGCCCGCGCCCAGTTGCAGGCGGCACCGGGTGCCACGCCGTCCGGCAGATCGTCGGGCGTCACCGCGGCGAGCAACGCCTCGACGACGCGCGCCGCGTTCTCGGCCGAGATGGCGTAGTACGCGAAGAACTGCGCCGGGAACCCGGGCAGGCCGAGCGGATCGCCGCCGCCGTCCGAGACGCCCCGCACGCCGAGGAACGGGATGCCGGCGCGCAGCGCGATTCGCGCGACCGCGGCGGTCTCCTGATCGACGGCGTCGGGGAACGCCGCGCCGCCCTGCGCAACGACCGCCGGCTGGATGCCCTCGTCACAGCCGAACACCGCCCCGCCGCCGGGCGTGCATCGGAGCGGGTTCGGCCCGAACGGATCGGAGCTCTCGCCGTGGCCGCCGACCACGATGCGCGGCTCGTGCGTCATGCAGACCTGCTGCGCCGGCGCCTCGGGCGGCACGCCCGCACACTCCTCGAGCGGCAGCGCGATCGTGCGGCTCGCCGCGAGCAGCTCGGGGTCGACCGGATACACGCCCTGCCCGTCCGACCAGTCGTCGGGGATGACCACGTCGGCGATGTTCTCGTCGCTGCCGGCGACGCCGGAGAAGAGGACGCTGCCGACGGCGAAGCGCGCGAGCGCCGCCTCGGTGGCCGCCGCCGCGTTCAACATGCCGATGCCCGTGCGCATGACGACGACGGGCGCGCCGCCGAGTCGACCGACGTAGAAGGTGTGCGGGCCCACGACCACCGTGTCGCCGACGGTCGTGCGTCGTAACACCGCGCTCGTCTCCGCGGGGAACGCGGCCATGACGAGGACGTACGGCGTGGCGCACTCCTCGGACCCGAGACCACAGAACGGATCGGCCGGCGGCGCGGCGGCGCCCGCGGTCGTCGCGAGGACCAGGAGGCCGAGCGGCAGCCGGAGCCCCATGGGCCACCTCTCGCACAGGCGGACGAATGGAATCCACCGCGATCGCGCGTAGGATGCGCGCGTGAACCGGGGATTCGCCTACGCCGAGACGATCGGGCCGCGCGCCGCGGGGGCGACGGTGCTCCATCATCTGGCAAGCAGCTACCGGCACTCCACGGCCCGCACGTGGGCCGAGCGGATCGACGCCGGGCAGGTCCACGTCGACGGTGTGGCGGCGCTGGCGACGACGCGACTCCGCGCCGGCCAGCGCCTGGTCTGGCACCGGCCGCCCTGGGACGAGCCGGCAGTCCCGCTCGGCTTCGCAGTGCTGGCCGCCGACGACGACCTGCTCGCGGTCGCCAAGCCCGCGGGGCTGCCGACCGCGCCCGCCGGCGGCTACCTCGCGCACACGCTGCTCTGGTGCGTGCGCGACCGGTATCGCGGCGCGACGCCGGTCCACCGCCTCGGCCGCGGGACGTCGGGCATCGTGCTGTTCGCGCGCACCGATCGTGCCCGACGCGCGCTGGCCGCCGCCTGGCGCGACGGCCGGGTCGAGCGCGTCTACCGGGCGCGCGTCGACGGTCCCGGGCCGGCCGCACCCTTCACCGTGGACGCGCCGATCGGACGCGTCCCGCATCCCGTCCTCGGCTCGGTGCACGCCGCGACCCCGCACGGCCGCGCGGCGCGCACGCACGTCCGGCCGCTCGGTGGAGCGGTCGTCGAGATCCGCATCGCGACCGGGCGTCCGCACCAGATCCGCATCCACCTGGCCGTCGCCGGTCATCCGCTCGCCGGCGATCCGCTGTACGGCCCGGGCGGCGTGCCGCGGTCGCGCGCACTGCCCGGCGAGGGCGGCTACGCGCTGCACGCCATCCGTCTGGCCTTCCCCCACCCCGCAGACGGGCGGCCCGTCACGGTCGAGTGCGGGCCGCCGCCGGCCGTCCGCTGACCGCTCGCAACTTCCCGGCCGCGCGCGCTATGGCGGATCCATGCCCAGCGCGCACGCCGACGGCATCGACATCGAGTACGAGCTGAGCGGCCCCGCCGACGGACGGCCGCTGCTCCTGATCCACGGCCTCGGGATGCAGCTCGTCCACTGGGACGACCGCCTCGTCGCCGCGCTGGCCGACGGCGGCCATCGCGTGCTGCGCTTCGACAACCGCGACATCGGCCGCTCGACCTGGCTCGATCACCTCGACCTGCCCGACCTGCCCACGCTGATGTCCGGCGGACGCGCCGACCCGCCGTACACCCTATCCGACATGGCTCGCGACACCGCCAATTTGCTCGACGCCGTCGGCTGGTCGTCGGCCCACGTCGCCGGCGTGTCGATGGGCGGCATGATCGGACAGACGCTGGCCATCGAGCATCCCGCCCGGGTGCGATCGCTCACGTCGATCATGTCGTCGACCGGGGGGCCAGGCCTGCCGGGGCCGACCGCCGAGGCCACGATGGTGCTGATGACGCCGCCCCCGCCCGACCGCGACGGCGCGATCGCCGCCGGCGTCGCGGCATTCCGCGTGATCGGCAGCCCCGACTTCCCGACCGACGAGGCGGCGATGCGCGCGATGGCCGCCCGGGCCTACGACCGCGGCTTCCACCCGCTCGGCGTCGGCCGCCAGCTGGCCGCGATTCTCGGCTCGGGCAGCCGGCGCGAGCGCCTGGAGGGCGTCTGCGCCCCGACCCTGGTGATCCACGGCCGCGCCGATCCCCTGGTCCCCCTGCCCTGCGGCGAGGACACTGCGAAGGCCGTGCGCGGCTCCGAGCTCCTCGTGGTCGACGGGATGGGGCACGACCTGCCCGAGGCGCTCTGGCCCCGCCTCGTCGATGCGATCACGGCGCACACCGCCGCCGCGGATCGCTGACGCCGGGTACCTCACGCGAACGACCCGACGCCCCCCGGGCGTCAAAATTTTACTCAAGAGGGGCTGCCTTTATGCCGACGATCGTGTAGCCTGGCCAGTTCTTATGCCAAGCGCCCCCTCCATGGAGAACATCCGCAACATCGGCATCTCTGCCCACATCGACTCGGGCAAGACGACGCTGACGGAGCGCATCCTCTACTACACGGGTCGCATCCACGCGATCCACGAGGTGCGTGGCAAGGATGGCGTGGGCGCCAAGATGGACTCGATGGATCTCGAGCGCGAGAAGGGCATCACCATCCAGTCCGCGGCGACGTACTGCCTGTGGCGGGGCTCGCGCGACCACATGGCCGAGCACAACGTCAACATCATCGACACGCCCGGCCACGTCGACTTCACCATCGAGGTGGAGCGCGCGCTGCGCGTGCTCGACGGCGCGATCCTCGTGCTCGATTCGGGCAAGGGCGTGCAGTCGCAGTCGATCACCGTCGACCGGCAGATGAAGCGGTACCGCGTGCCGCGCATCGCCTTCGTCAACAAGATGGACAACCCCGGCGCGAACTACGAGCGCGTCGCGGAGATGCTGAAGGAGAAGCTCCAGCATCACCCCATCAAGCTGCAGATCCCGATCGGCGCCGAGGACAAGTTCGAGGGCATCATCGACGCCGTCACCGGCAAGGCGTACTACTTCGACGGCGACAACGGCGAGAACATCCGCAAGGAAGACGTTCCCGCGGCGTTCGTCGAGCAGACGAAGAAGGCGCGCGAAGAGATCATCGAGGGCGTCTCCGAGGTCGACGACGAGCTCGCCGAGAAGTACCTCGGCGGCGAGGAGATCAGCAACGAGGAGCTGCGCTCCGCTATCCGCCGCGCGACGCTCGGCCTCAAGATCACGCCCGTCATGTGCGGCTCGGCGTTCCGCAACAAGGGCGTACAGCTGCTGCTCGACGCCGTCTGCATGTACCTGCCGAACCCGGCGGAGACCGAGCACGAGGCGTTCGACCAGCAGGACAACGAGAACAAGATCCACCTCGCGCCCGATCCGGAGCGCGCGATGGTCGGGCTGGCGTTCAAGCTCACCCAGGACAAGTACGGCCAGCTGACCTACTTCCGCATCTACCAGGGCACGGTGAAGACCGGCGACACCATCGTGAACACGTCGAACCAGCTACGGAAGGTGCGCGTCCCGCGCATGTTCCGCATGCACTCCGACGAGCGCGAGGAAGTGACGTCCGCCGGCCCCGGCGACATCATCGCGTTCTACGGCGTCGAGTGCTCGTCGGGCGAGACGTTCACCGACGGCCAGCTCAACGTCACGCTCACCTCGATGCACGTGCCGGCCGCCGTCATCTCGCTGGCGGTGCGCCCGAAGGATCGCTCGGGCGAGCAGAACTTCTCGAAGGCGCTGAACCGCTTCACGAAGGAAGACCCCACGTTCCGCGTGCACCAGGACGAGGAGTCGGGCGAGACCATCATCAGCGGGATGGGCGAGCTCCACCTCGACATCTACATGGAGCGCATGCGCCGCGAGTACAATTGCGAGGTCGTCGCCGGCAAGCCGCAGGTGGCGTATCGCGAGGCCGTCACGCAGCGTGGCGAGTTCATGTACACGCACAAGAAGCAGACGGGCGGCTCCGGCCAGTACGCGAAGATCGGCGGCTTCCTCGAGCCGCTGCCGAGCGACTCCGTCGAGGCCTACGAGTTCGTCGACGAGATCGTCGGCGGCTCGATCCCGCGCGAGTTCATCCCCGCCTGCGACAAGGGCTTCCGCGAGGCCGTCAAGAAGGGCTCGCTCATCGGCTTCCCCGTCGTCGGCGTCCGCGTGACGATCAACGACGGCGCGGCGCACGCGGTCGACTCGTCGGAAATGGCGTTCAAGACCGCCGCGCTGATGGGCTTCCGCGAAGGCTTCGACCGCGCCAAGCCGGTCATCCTCGAGCCGGTGATGAAGGTCGAGATCGAAGCGCCGTCGGAGTTCCAGGGCTCGGTCGTCGGGCAGGTGAACCAGCGCCGCGGCATGATCGTCGACACGGTCACCGACGGCGGCGACTTCACCGTCACGGCCGAGGTGCCGCTGAACAACATGTTCGGCTTCGCCACCGACCTCCGTTCGGGCACGCAGGGGAAGGGCACCTTCACGATGGAGTTCGCGAAGTACGCCCCGCTCCCGCGCAACGAGCAGGACGAGATGATCAAGAAGAACCGCGAGCGGATCGCGGCCGAGAACGCGAAGAAGTAATCGCCGCCCCTACCGCGTCCCGCGCAACGTCGCGCTCCAGCACACGCCGCCGTCGTGCTGCACGACGACGGTGAGGACGCCGTCGAGCGGCTGCGTCGTCAGCGCGCCGGCCATCGTCGCGCGCAGTCCGGCCTTGCGATCGGCTCCGGGGCGTACCGCCAGCGTCCGGAGCTCGTCGTCGCCGCTCAGCGGGTCGTTCCAGCGGAACCCCTCCCGTACGGCGCGCCAGCCCGGACGCGGGACGGCGTCCGTCGACGGAATGCCGGCGACCACGAGGACCGGACCGTCCCACGCGCACAGGGCGTATCGCGTGGCGCCGGCCACGGGGTCGCCGAGCTCCGCGCGCGTCGTCGCGGCGCCGTGCCGCCAGGCGAATCGCAGTCCCGGGCGCGCGGCGCCGCGGCGCACGACGAGCGTCGCGCGCTCCGCCTGACGGCATGCCGGCGGCGGTTCGGTCGGGCAGCCGTCGGCGCCGCTCGCCGCGAACGGTCCGCGCGCGACGTTGCCGGTGGCGTCGCGGACGAGCGTCTGCACGCCGGCCGCGAACGCCGCCACGTAGACGTGCCGATCGTCGTCGCTGACGGCCAGTGCGTGCGCCGCACCGAGCCGTGCGGCGCCGTCGTGTAGCACCTGCCGGAACGCGAGCAGTCCGTCGTCCGCCTCGCGGTCGAACACCGACACGGCGTTGTCGCCGAAGCTCGCCGCATACAGCGACGCTCCGCCGGCCGCGAACGCGAGGTCGTAGACGCCGGCCAACCCCGCGACACCGTCCACGTCGTCGAACCACGCGCCTGCGAACCCGAGCAGGCCGGTCTCCGAGTCGCGCGCGAACGCCGCGATCGCGTGATCGGCCACCGAGCCGGGCAGCCCGCCGCTCCCGACGTAGACGTGCCGGCCGTCGGGACTGACGCGCGTCGTGCGGGCGCCGCGAAGCCCCGCCGTCGCACCGTCGCCGTTGCGCAGCACCTGGCGGAACGTCAGGGCGCCGCTGCCCGCGTCGCGCGCGAAGACGGCGACGGCATCGTCGCCTGCGGCCGCGGCATAGAGGTGGGCACCGTCCGGGCTGACGGCCAGCTGCAACACGCCGGCGAGGCCGTCGACGTCGTTCTCCCCGTCACGCTGCACCTCGACGAACGACAGCGCACCGCTGTCCGCATCGCGCGCGAAGACGGCGATGGCGCCGTCCTCGAAGCCAGCGACGTACACGTGGCTCCCATCCGGACTGACCACGGTGCCGTGCGCGCTGCGGAGCCCGTCGACGCCGTCCTCGCCGTCGACCCGAGCGTCCACGAACGACAGCAGCCCCGAGATCGGATCGACCGCGAAGACGTTCACCGCGCTCGCGCCGAACGCGGCCGCGTACAGGTGACGGCCGTCGGGACTGAGCGCCACCGCGTTCACGGCGTCGAGTCGCGGCCCGTCGGGCGACGACGCGATCGTCTGCAGCGCCGCGAGCTCGCCCGTCGTGCTCGAGCGCGTGAACACGACCACGGCGTCGGCGAACTCGCTCGCCGCGTACACGTGACCGCCGTCGGCGGCGACGACGACGGCGCGCACGCCGTCGAGTGGCGCCGCATTGGCCACACTGCACGCGAGCAGCGCGACGAGAAACGGTCCGGCGACGACTCGCAGCATGGAGCGCATCTAGACACTTCGCTTCCGAGGCGACAAGGAAATTCCGCCGGCGCGGACCGACGAACGGCGCAGCGTTGCACGGCCGCGCGACCGACTCCGACCAACGGGCTAAAGTCGGAACCGATTCACGACGATGGTCCCCCCGATGCCCACGCGTGCGCCGGCGAAGGCTCGCTGGATCGCCGCGATCCTCGCGGTCGCGTGGATACTGACGCTCGCCCCGGAGCTGCCCGAGCCGATCGGCCCATGGGCACCGATCGAGCGGACGGGGTGGCGCTGGCCGAACATCGCCGTCGAGTCGGCGATCGTCGTCGGCACCATGGGTGGGATGGTCGGGTGGCTCGTCGTGACGGGCGGGTGGCGCGATCCCGCAGTACGCACCCCGGACCGGATGTCGAACGCGCAGTTCACCACGATGACGGAAGCGTCGGGTGGCGGCGTGATCGTCGCGCTCCTGCTGCTGACGATGGGCCCGCCATGGCTCTGCTGGCTCGCCGCGCGGCTCGCTACACGCGGCGGATTCACGCTCTGCGATCCCGCATTCCTGGTCGCAGCATCCGTCACGCTGCTGCTCGCGATCCCGATGACCGGCGCCCTGCTCGCCGATCGGCTCCGGCCCGTGCCGACCTGGCTGCTGCTGCCGCCCGCCGGCACGCGTGACGCCGCGCTCGACGACTGGTGCGGCCGGGCGCTGTATCCGCGCCGGGCCATCTGCGAGACGGCGAAGATGCGCGCGCCCGACTGGGGCGACGTCGACGGCTACACGTTCCCCGGCGCCCGCTGCGTCGCCGCGGACGTCGCCCAGCGGTTCACGCCGCGCGAGCGGACGATCGACACCGCCGCGGCGGCGCTCGGCATCGCCGTCGACGCCGAGGCGGTCGTGCAGCGCGACGTCGCGATCGGCGACGCCACGGTCGCGATCGCGGTGCGTCCGTCACGCGACGCGATGCCGGTGCTCGCGGTCGACGTGACCGACGATCCGTCCGCGCTGCAGCCACGCGCTGCCGAGCTCGCGCGGCTCGGCGTACCGGACTACTGGGTCATCGACGTCGACCCGCAGGCCGAGCGACCGGTGATGCTGTTCCGCCGGTCGTCGCCCGACCCGACCACCGGCGAGTATCTCCGTGTCCACGAGACGACCGCCGACGACGACGTCGCGCTGGACGCGGTCCGCCTAGGCGACATGCGACTGTCGTCGGCGGCGTTGCTGCCGGCGCGATGCGACGCCCCCGTCGCGCCCGAGGAGCCGCCGATGCCGGTGTTCGGGCCCGATGCGATCGTTCCGACGCCGCCACGCTGCCAGGGCGACGACCCCGACATGCTCGCGCGCTGCACGCTGGAGCACGTCGCGGCCGGACAAGCGGTATTCCGCGCCGCCCATGGCCGGTACTTCACGGGTCGATGCGACGAGCTGCCGGAGGTGACGTTGCCGAAGGGCGTCTCCTGCTCGCAGGCCGGGAGCGACTTCAGCTACAGCGCAACGGCCGCGCATCCGGAGAGCCCCCTGCACCAGGTCTGCTCCGTCGCGGTCGACGCGCCCGACGAGATGCCGATCGTCCACTGCGCGCCGGCAGAGCTGGCCGGCTGATCGACCCTACTCGAGGAATCCCGGCAGCGGCGGCGCGCCGTCGCGTCCCACCGCCGCGACCTCGCGCATGCGGTCCGTCGCCGTACCCGTGCCGTCGTCGGCGAGCGGCGTCTCGTGGCCGTCGGGCACGAAGAGCTGCGGGTGGTCGAACGGCGCACGACGGTCGCGGACGCGCTCGTCGGTGAGCGCGACCAGGAACGCCTCGAACGCCGCCAGCTCCTCGTCGGTGTTCTCGAGGACGTTCAAGCCGGCGATCTCGAGCGTGCCGTCGAGCGAGTGCTGCGGGCGGACGTCGCCGCCGCGCGAGTAGAAGCGGAGCACGTCGGCGAGACGCAGGAAGCCGCCGGTGTGGAAGTACGGCGCCGTCAGCGCGACGTTGCGCAGGCCGGGCACCTTCATGGCGCCGTCGTTCGCGATCGGCTCGGGCGGCGGCGACGCGAGGCGACGCACCGTCGACAGCGGCAGCCCGAGCTCGCTCGTGCCGCCGACGCCCGGGTCGTCGGTCGTCGGCACGATCGCGATGTTGTTGAAGCCGCGGTCGAGCGCCTGCCCTTCGCGGATGCGCGTCGGGCTCTCCCGCACGCGGCGGACCGACGCACCCGTCAGCTCGGCGCCCTCGTGGCAGTTGATGCAGCGGCCGCGCGTCTGGCTGCGGAAGAGGTCGACGCCGTGGATCGCCGCCGCCGAGATCGCGTCGGGGTCGCCGTCCATGAAGCGGTCGTACGGCGAGTCGTCCGCAACGAGCGTGCGCTCGTATGCCTGCACCGCGAGGCCGAAGAAGAGCGCGAAGTTGTGCTGCATCAGCGTGTACTCGCGCGTGTCGGGATCGCCGTCGAGCCGATCGACGACGTCGACCACGCCGTCGGGATGAACGCGCAGACGGCCCCGAGCGCGCCACCACTCCGGACGGAACGCGCGCTGCACGAGCGTGTCGTAGCGCGTGAGACGGATGCCGGGCGCCGGGAAGCGCGACAGCGATCCGAGCACGCCGTCGTCCGGGTGCACCTGCTGCAGCGCCAGCGGCCGGAGCCGGCGGACGCGGCGGCCAAGCTCCTGCCGCCCGCGCAGGAACTTGCCCGACACGTGCCGCGTGTCGCGACCCTCGGCCGCCATCTCGACGGCGCTGCCGACCGGCATCACCGCCTGCGACGCGAGGCTCGAGTCCTCGAAGCGCACGCGCACCGGCGACGGCACGCCGTCCGCACCGGCGCGGTAGACGAACGCCGTCGGATCGTCGTCGCCGAGGCCGTTGACGCCGTTGAAGACGTTCTGCGCGCGCCCATCCCAGAACTGGCGATGGTTGAAGACCGCGTTGATCACCGTCGGCGCATTGCGCCCGACGACCTGCCGCACGTTGAGGCCGCCCGTGCGGAAGCCGTTCGGATCGGGGATCGCCGTCAGCCGCTCGCGCGCGCGGCCGCTCCACCCGTCGAACCCGAAGCGGCCGACGCCCTGGGAGCCGACGACGTCGTTCGTCCCCGCCGACAGCGGGAAGTCGTCGGGCGTCAGCTGGTGGTTCGGGCCGAGGTGGCCGGCGAACGTCGTGTCGGGCACGACGCCGCGCGTGCCGGGATCGAGCTGGTTGCGCGAGCGGCTGTCGGCGCCGGCGTGGAAGTGGCAGGTCGCGCAGGCGGTGCGGCCGTCACTGCCGACCTGCATGTCCCAGAAGAGCGCCTTTCCTAGGACGAGGAGCGCGTCGCGATCGCGCACGACCTCGTCGAGGTTCCCAGGCCCGGGGACGGCGACCGTTTTCAGCGACGGCGGGCGGGGCGGATCGTCGGCGGCGGTGGCGAGCGATGCCGTCGCGAGCGTCAGGACCGCGACCAGCATTCTCGGGATTCTTTGCATCGTACGGCTCAACGGCTTCGGCCTCGTGACATTCCTAGCCCGGGCCCTTCGCGACCCAGCATGCGGCACGATGTCGCAGCGGGGGGCGCGCGGAAGCGCGCGCCCCCCGCTGGTTCGATGCGTTACGGGATGGTGGTGGCGTCGCAGATGCGCGCCGCCTTGTTCAGCACGCAGTCGGCCGTCTCCTTGCCGATGAGCGGCTCGTCGTTCTCCCAGTCGGCCTTCTTGCAGCTCTTGAGGCCGATCTTGGTCGAGACGTCGAAGGTGCCGCAGAACTCGGCGCGCGAGCAGCCGAGCGCGTCGACCGGGGTCGCGGCGGGCGTCGCCGAGCAGTCGTCCGTCGCGTCACCCACGCCGTCGCCGTCCGTGTCGGCCGTGGCGGCGGCGAGGTCGGCCTCGCACACGGCCAGGTCGGCCTCGCACTGGGAATTGGCGTCCGTTTTCGGCGAGAGGGTTACCGTCACCTGGTACTGGCCCGGCGTGCCGCCCAGCGCGCCGACGACCAGCGTGTACTCGCCGGCATAGGTGCCGTCGACGATGTAGGTGCGGCTGAGCGTCCGGCCTGCGCCGGTCGCGACCGAGTAGTCCAGGAGGGTGAGGCCAGTCGAGCCCAGCGGGTTGTCGACCGGCGTCGGGCTCGTGATGAACGTCTGATGACGGCTGGAGCCGGGATTGGTGTCCCAGCCGCCATAGAGCGCGAAGGCGAGCCGCGGCGCCACGCCGTCGGACGGATCGTCGGTGACCGTGATGGTCATCTTGATGGGCCCGTTCGCGATCAACGTATCGATCGGCGAGGTATGGATCAGGCCGAAGTCGAGGCCGTGGCCCCAGCCCTGGTCGCCATTCCCCGGATCGGCCCAGGACAGGCCGCCGACGCCGATGACGCGATCGGTCGGGTAGTCGGGGTCGTTCGCCGCGTTGTACGTGTTGGTCTGCTGCAGCAGGCTGTTGTTCGGAGGGAACGCGAGCGGAGCGCCGGTCTGGATGGTGGCGTTGGCCGTCGTGTTGTGGACACCCGCGTACCACTGCACCGGAAGCCCGCCGCCATACTCGCCGCTGATCGGGTTGCCGTTCGTCCACGTGCCCGGGTTGGCGGGCAGCCCGTCGTTGCCGACGCTGCCGCCCATGCCCGCACCGTAGCCGGCGATGTTGTAGCTGCTGTGGGCATGTCCCGTCGCCGGCGCGCCCAACAGCGCCAGGACACTGGCGACGGCCATCGTCGTTTCTGCGATCCGCTTCATCGTCTTCCTCCGAGTGATGTCGAGCGTTCTGAGGACTGTCGCCCGAGTGGCCAACACACCTAGCGTGATGGGGCGATTCATAGAATGCGGCACGATGTCGCACCGCGCGCGAACGCGGGATCATCGCGGGCAGACGTGCAGCGTCGCACCCGACCGCACGGCCATCTCGCCGGGCGTCGTCTCGCCGCCGAGGAGGCGGACCATGGCTGCGGCGCCGCTGACATTGGTGCAGTCGACGCAGCCCTCGTGTCCGGCACACCGCCATGCCGTCGGATCGACGAACGCGAGCGCCACCTCGTCCGGCGCGACGTCGCGGAGGCTGCGCGCGCCGCGGGCTTCCGCCGCAACGAAGCAGAGCATCACGGCACTGACGACGAGGCGCGCGCGCGGGACGAGCATGGCCCCACACTAGCGGCCGCGCGGTCGACTGCCGATGCGACGCGTCGTCGCGCGACGAATCGTCGCACCGCTCACGGACAGTCGTCGACCGCGCCGTCCGCGATCCATCGTCGTAGCGCCGCCACGACGCCGGCAGGGAGCGGGGTCTCACCGAGCGGCATCGCCCCGCCGCAGGAGGCATCGAGACACTGCTCGTCGAATGCCGCCTGCGTCCCCTCCACCTTTTGCACGAGCCAGCTCAGCTCCGGCGCGCCGGGCGCGACCAGGAGCCGGCCGGGCAGCTGCGCGCTCGCCACACCGACCAGGCTCGCGTACGCCGTTCCGCACCGATGGAGGCCGTCGAGCCCGCCCTCGCCGTCCGTGCCGGCATGGCACGTGCCGCAACGCGGCCCGATCGCCTCCGCATGGATCGCCGCCCAGGACGGCGGGAAGGTCGTCGAGGTCGTCGTCGTGGTGGTCGGCGCGACGGCGCACGCGACCGCGCAGCTCGTCGCCGCGTCGATCGCGCGCCGCGTGCCCGTGTCGGCGACGCAGCCGCGCGGTCGCCGTATCCGACACGTTTGCGCGCCGGTCGCGACGCGCTGCTCGCAGCAGGCCACGGCCCCCGGCCGGCCGCACGTCGACCGTCGCAACGACGCTCTGCATGCGCGCCGCAGCCGGCGGTCGTCTACGGCGGTGACGAGGGCCCGACGGACGCAGCGACGGTAGGAAGCGCGCGTTCCGACACACGGACACGATCGCTCGACCACGGCCGTCACGCTGTCGGGACACGACGCGGCGACGGCGCCGCGCGCGAGGGCGACGGCGAGGAGCAGCGTGACGGCGGCCGCGACGCGGCGGCCGCCGTCACCGACGTTCAGGGGGCCGCCGTCGCGTTGCACGCGTTCGCCGACTTCGAGAACGCGCAGTCCGCTTGCTTGCCCTTCATCGCCGGCTCGTCGTTCTTCCAGTCGAGCTTCTTGCAGGTCTTGCGGTCGGACTTCTTGGCGATCGCAAAGGCGGCGCAGAACTCGGCCTGCGAGCAGCCGCCGTCGTCGACGAACTGACCTGCCGGCGTGCTCGTGCAGCGATCACGCGCGTCCGGCACGCCGTCGCCGTCGGCGTCGGCCGTCATCGAGGCGATCGTCGCGTTGGCGGTGCCGAGATCCGTCTGGCACTGCGCGAGCTGCTCGTTCGCGTCGTCGCCCGTCGGGAAGAGACCCGCCGTGAGCTGGTACTGACCGGCAACGCCGCCGAGCGCGCCGACGAAGATCGTGTAGTGGCCTTCGAAGGCGGGATCCAGGTCGTAGGAGCGGCTGATCGTCGCACCCGCGCCCGAGGCCACGGCGAAGTCGATCAGCGTCAGACCCGTCGAGCCGAGCGGATCGTCGACCGGCGACGGGTTCGTCGTGAAGGTCTGGTGGCGCGTCGACGTCGCGCTCGTGTCCCAGCCGCCGTAGATCGCGTAGGCGAGCTGGACGGCGACACCGTCGGACGGGTCGTCCGCGAGCGTGATGGTGAGCTTGAGCGGGCCGTCGGCCGTGAGCTCGTCGAGCGGCGACACGTGCACGAGTCCGTAGTCGAGGCCGTGGCCCCATCCCTGGTCGCCGTTCGACGGATCCGTCCACGACAGCCCGCCGACGCCGATCACGCGGTCGGTCGGCAGGTCCGGGTCGGTGTCGGCGTTGTAGCTCGCGACCTGCGCGGCGAGGCTGCCGGCGGGCGGGTTCACGGCGGACCCGGTCTGGATCGTCCGCACCTGGGTCGGCGAATGGAGCCCGCAGTACCACTGCACCGGCAGCGTACCGGCGTAGCCTTCGGCGGGTCCGTTCGTCCAGCTCGCCGACGCGTCGGCGGGATCGCCGTCGGCGCCGTTCGTGCTGCCGCCGAGGCCGGAGCCGTAGCCGGAGATGTTGTAGGTGGCGTGCGCATGCGCATGCGACGACGCGAGCAGCAGCGACGCCGCGATCGACAGGGCGAGAGTCGCCAACTTGTGCATATCTCTCGGATATCGGGCGGCGGGCAGGACCGACAATGCGGCACGATGTCGCATGCGACGATCTGCCCCGGTTTTCCCGTCGACGCCGGACGTCGCCCATGGCAGCCTCGTCGGGCGTGCGTCGTTCGACCCATACGCTCGTCGCCCTCGCGGCGCTGGCGACGATCCTCGCCGCCGCGACCGTCGTGGCCCACGGTCCGCCGCCCGGCTCGCTGCAGGACGTCGAGGTGCCGAAGGTGCCCGGCCTGCTGAGCGGCCACGCGCCGGTCGTCCGCAATCGCGCGAAGGCGATCGCGCTCGGCAAGGCGCTCTTCTGGGACATCCAGGTCGGCAGCGACGGCATGGCGTGCGCCAGCTGCCACTTCCACGCCGGCACCGACGTGCGCGTGAAGAACCAACTCTCGCCCGGACGGAACGCGGGCGCGGCGTTCGCACCGACGGCATCGGGCGGCGCCGGCGGACCGAACTACACGCTGCGCCTGGCCGACTTTCCGTTCCATCGGCTGAGCGACCCCGACAGCTTCTCGTCGCCCGTGGACTTCACCACCAACGACGTCGCGGGCTCCGCGGGCACGTTCGGCGGGACCTTCGTCGGCGCCGGCGACGACGCCTCGCCGTTCGACACCTGCGCCCCGGAGGCGGATGCGCGCTTCGCGGTGCACGGCGTACGGACGCGCCGGGTGACGTCGCGCAACGCGCAATCCGTCATCAACGCCGTCTTCAACCGCCGCAACTTCTGGGACGGCCGCGCGAACAACGTCTTCAACGGCGTCAACGATCTCGGCCCGCGCGATCCCGACGCGCGCGTCTGGATGTGGCGCGGCGGACGGCTGCGCGCCAAGCGGCTCGCGCTGGCGAACGCGTCGCTGGCGTCGCAAGCGGTCATGCCGCCGCTCGACACCGACGAGATGTCGTGCGGCGGACGCACGTTCGCGGACATCGGCCGCAAGCTGCTCCGGCGCCGGCCGCTGCAGTTCCAGACGGTCCACCCCGACGACAGCGTCCTGTCGCGCCTGCGCGATCGCAAGCGCCAGGGCCTGCGCCCGACGTACGCGCGCCTGGTGCGCGGCGCCTTCGATCGCCGCTACTGGGGCGCGCCGACATCGAAGCGCGCCGGCGGGTCGTACACCCAGATGGAGGCGAACTTCGCGCTGTTCTTCGGCCTGGCGCTGCAGCTCTACCAGTCGACGCTCGTCTCCGATCAGACGCCGTTCGACAGCGCCCGCGACGCACAGAACATGCCGGCGGCCCTCGACGAGCAGCAGCGGCGCGGCTTCGTCGCGTTCAGCGACCTGCATTGCGACGGCTGCCACGCCGGCCCGACGCTGTCCGGCGGCGCGGCGAGCACGACCGACGTCAACCGCAAGCCGATCCGCTCGGCCTCGGGCGCGCAGACCCTCGGCCTCGTCGACACCGGCTTCGACAACACCGGCGTCGCGGCGCCCGAGGACGACGCCGGCGTCGGCGGCGTCGACGTCTTCGGACGCCCGCTGTCGTTCACCGCGCAGTGGCTCGGCCTGCTGCGCGGCGACGCCGACCCCTTCGCCGACGCGATGACGGTGCGGAGCTGCGTGATGACGTCGCCGTTCGCGACCGCGTCGTTCGGCTCGCCGGCGTTCCCGCCCGGCGAGCTGGTCGCGGATCCGG
This sequence comes from uncultured Binatia bacterium (SeqCode), assembly GCA_964432595.1. Classification (GTDB taxonomy): domain Bacteria; phylum Desulfobacterota; class Binatia; order DP-6; family DP-6; genus DASYLJ01. The sequence continues at coordinate 302,209 of CAYSOF010000006.1, forward strand.
CCGGGGACGCCGAGTGCGACGCGCCCCGCTGGGCGATGGTCCCGACATCGGGTGTGACCGCGAACGAGCTGATGAAAGCCGACCAGGGCCGGCTCACCACCGGCACCGCCGCCGCGTTCAAGGCCCCGTCGCTGCGCAACGTCGAGCTGACCGGTCCCTACATGCACAACGGCGGCATGGCGACGCTCGAGCAGGTCCTCGCGTTCTACGGCCGCGGCGGCAACTTCGCCTCGCACGGGAAAGACACGCAGTTCCTCTTCGGGGTCGGCATTTCCGAGGCCACGCGGGCCGACGTGATCGCCTTCCTGCGCGCGCTGACCGACGAGCGCGTCCGCTGGGAGCGCGCCCCCTTCGACCATCCGTCGCTGCCGCTACCCAGCGGGCACCCGGGCGACGAGCAGACCGTCGGGGCGCTCTCCGGCTCGGCCTTGGCGGAGACGACGATCGTCGAGGTCCCGGCCGTCGGCGCATCCGGACGCGACGCGACCCTCGGTCCGCTGCGCCCGTTCGCCGAGCTGGCCCTGCCGTAGCGGCGGCGGCGGGGCCCGATCGGCCTCAAACCCCGCATTTGCGATGTTTTTCTGTTGACACGACCGTCACCGGTCTGTGAATTTTCACGGATGCGGAGCTCATTGCCCTTCGGTCCCCGTGTATCCGTCCTCGCACTCGCGACATTCGCCGCCGCCCTGACGGCGTCCCAGGCGTCCGGCGCCCTGACCCCCACCGAGGCGAAGTGTCGCCAGCGGGTCGGCACCGAGGGCCGGGTGCTGATGAAGAACGTCCAGAAGGCGATCGGCACCTGCCAGGACAAGATCTCGAAGGGGATCCTGCCGGCGATGACCGACTGCACGCTCGAGCCGAGCACGGCCGCGCGCATCACCAAGGCCGAGGCGAAGCTCACGAGCAAGATCGGGAGCACGTGCCCGAACGCCGTCGTGGCGGCGCTGATCTTCGGCGGCGACTGCTACGGCGTCTCGACGTCGGCCGAGCTGTCGACCTGCCTCATCGACACGCACGAGGCGCAGGCCTTCGCGCTGGCCGACACCGTCTACGCCACCACCGGCGCGCTCGCCGCGGTGCCGCAGAAGTGCCAGTCGACGGTGTCGAAGGAAGGGCAGAAGCTCCTCGGCAAGCGCCACAAGCTGATCGCGAGCTGCAAGGACAAGGTCGCGTCCGGCAAGCTGCCGGCGAACACCGACTGCGCGGTGACGACCGCGGCCAAGGTCGACGCCGCCGCGCTGAAGGGCGCCGGCAAGATCACGAAGAGCTGCTCCGACGCCACCGTCGCCGGCCTCGCGTTCGGCGCGCCCTGCACGGGCGTCACCACCGGCGCCGCCCTGGCCGCCTGCGCGCTCGGCGTGCACGGCGAGCGCGACGACGCGCTCATCACCGTCGAGTACGGCGCCGGCCCCGCCGGGACCACCGCGTCGCTGAAGGCGGTGACGAACGCCGCCACCGAGTGCGTGAAGGGCCCGCTGAGCCGCTGCCGCGTCGGGGACTATCTCCTCGCCAACGACCGCGTCCGCATCGTCGTGCAGAGCCTGCAGCGCAACCTCTTCGGCGTCGGCCAGTTCGGCGGTCAGATCATCGACGCCGATCTCGTTCGCACCGGCCTCGACCCCGATCGCGACAACTTCGAGGAGTGGGCCACGGCGATCAACATCGAGAACACCGCCCACTACACGAACCTCCAGATCGTCAACGACGGCAGCGACGGCCAGGCCGCGGTGCTGCGTGCCACGGGCGTCGACGACCTGCTCGACTTCATCAATCCGAGCACCGTCGTGGCGTCGTTCGGCTTCCCGTTCCCCGCGGCGGCCAACGACAACGATCTCCCGATCGACATCGTCACCGACTACATCCTCGAGCCGGGTCGCAACTGGGTGCGCGTCGAGACCACCGTGCACAACCAGGGCGGCACGCCGCTCAGCATCTACTTCGGCGAGTACCTGAACGGCTCCGGCTTCACGCGCCAGTTCCAGAGCGCGTACGGCTTCGGCTCGCCGCTCGTCACGTCGCGCTGCCCGGTCGGGGTGGCGAACCCCTGCAACACGCTCATCTACGCCGGCACGGACGAGGGTGAAGGCATCTCGTACGGCTACACGAACACCGTGCCGCAGTCGTCCGCGTTCACCACCTCGGGCGTGTCGGTGCCGCTGATCGGCACCGAGGTCGTGTTCGCGCTCGTCGGCGCCGCGCCGCCGCCGTGGACGATGCAGCCGAACGGCAACCCCGGCGACGCGCTCACGTTCGTGCGCTACCTCATCGTCGGCGACGGCTCCGTGTCGTCGATCATCGACGCCCGCAACAAGGCGCTGCTGCTGCCGTCCGGCCGCATCCAGGGCAACGTCACCGTCGGCGGCTCGCCGGCGGCGGGCGTGCAGGTCACGGTGCTCGGCACCGCCGCCGGCGCCCCGGTTGGGCTCTCTCGCAACGTCGTCACCCAGGCGACGACCGACGCGGCCGGCAACTACGCGGCCACGGTCGCGCCGGGCAACTACACGGTGGCAGCCAACGTCGAGGGCTCGCCCTTCGAGACGGGCGCCGGCGTTCCGCCCGAGCACGCCGTCAGCGTGACCGCCTACGGCACCGCCACGCAGAACATGGCGATCCCGACGACCGCATCGCTGGTGGTGAACATCGACGACGAGGCGAACGCGCCGTCGCCGGCGAAGATCACGATCGTCGGCTTCGACCCGAGCCCGACGCCGCGCAACCTGCAGACCATCCTCGGCCTCATCAACATCAACACGGGGCTCTTCAAGGACCTCGGACCGGACGCCGTGCCCTTCGGCCTCTCGCGCGTCTTCTTCGTCGACCAGTCCGGCACCTTCGGCCCCGCGCCGTTCGAGCCCGGCAGCTACCGCATCGTCGTCTCGCGCGGCCACGAGTTCTCGGTGTCCACGCACGACGTCACGCTGACCGCCGGCAACACGACCACGGTCGACGCGCAGGTCGCGCGCGTCATCGACTCGACCGGCTTCGCCACGGCCGACTTCCACGTGCACTCGGTGGACAGCCCGGACGCGGAAGTGTCGCGCACCGACCGCGTGACCACCGTACTCGCCGAGGGCCTCGACTTCTTCACGCCCTCGGACCACGACATCCGCACGGACTTCCAGCCCACGATCAACGCGATGGGCGCCGCGGCCCTCGTCGGCACGGCGACCAGCGCCGAGATCACGAGCTTCGACTACGGCCACTTCAACGCGTGGCCGATGACGATCGACCCGGGCCAGGTGAACGGCGGCAGCGTCGACCACGGCGGCGCGGCGCCGGCGGGCCAGGACTTCCCGTCGTTCGGCAACTACAACCTGACGCCGGCGCAGATCATCGCCGCGGCGCAGGCCGATCCGGGCCAGAACACGGTGCAGCTGAACCACATCCACAGCCACTTCGGCATCGACGGCAACTCCGGTCTCGCCATCGACACCGGCGTGGTGCCGCCGCAGTCGCCGTCCTCGGCCATCATCGGCCCGGCGCGCCGTCTCGATCCGTCGGTGCCGAACTACTTCGACGCCGGCTACGACGCGCTCGAGGTGTGGATCGGCGACGACCGCGGCCACATCTACGAGTACTTCCTCGGCCAGAACGCCGGTGACTGGTTCAACCTGCTGAACCAGGGCATCCTCCGCACCGGCGTCTCCGACTCCGACACGCACGGCAAGGTGATCGTGCAGGTGGGCTCGCCGCGGAACTTCGTGGCGTCGCCCAGCGACGACCCGGCCGATCTCAGCGGTCTCGCCGAGACGCTCTCGGCGAACGTCAACGACGGCCGGTCGGTCGGCTCCAACGCGCCGTTCGTGCGCATCACCGCCGACGCGGCGTCCACGGGGCAGACGGGCGGTCTCGCGCTCGGCCTGCCGACGCTCATCTCCACCGTCGACGGCAACGTCGACGTCACCGTCGAGGTGCAGAGCCCGCTCTGGGGCGAGTTCGACACGATCGAGCTCTACGTGAACTCGACGACCACGCGGACGTCGACGAACGAGGAGACCGGCAACGGCCTCGTGTCGGTGAAGCGCTACTCGATCACGCCCGACTACTCGCAGCCGGTCGTGCCCACCGAGGTCGACGTGTTCCCGTCGATCCCGGGCGCCAAGCGGCTCGAGGCGACGGCGGTCTTCAACCTGACGGGCCTCACGCAGGACGCGTGGATCGTCGCGATGGTGAAGGGCACCGACGGCGTCTCGCGGCCGCTCTTCCCCGTCTCGCCGAACAGCCTCCAGCAATCCGGCAACACCACTCTCGCGGATCTCATCGACGGCAACCTCGGCGAGGCCGGCATGACGACGCTCGCGTTCACGAACCCGCTGTTCGTCGACGTCGACGGCGGCGGCTGGACGGCGCCGGGCCTGCAGATCAATCCCTAGTTGATCCGCTTCCTTCTGGTTTCTCTGCTGGCGGTCGGCTCCGTCGCCCATGCGGCGGCGGAGCGGCTGCCGGCCCTGGCGCAGCTGCTCGCCCGCGCTCGCGTGGTCGTCGAAGGCGGCGTCGTCGCCGTCGACTCCTTCGACGAAGGCCGCATCGCTCTCATCCGGATATCGCCGGCGCGCGTCGTAAAGGGCACGGCCGACGGGCCGGTCACGCTCGTCGAGCGGCGCGACCTGTCGTCGGTGCCCGACCTGGTGAAGCCGGGCGACACGGTGCTCGCCTTCGCGGTGCCGGCGACGCGGACGTCGTCGGCCGCGGCGGTACTGCCGCCGGGCCGCCATTTCGAGCCCGTCGCCGGCCGCGCCGGCGTCGTCGTCGGCTCGCCGCAGGACGTCGGCCAGGCGACGGCGATCGTGCAGCGGCTGGCCGACGCCAGCGCCACCCCGGAGCCCGACGCCACCGCGCGGGCGGCGGCACAGCGCGCGCTGGTGTTCGACGAGCTGGCCGCGCGCCATCCGCGCGTCGTCGCCGACGGCGCGGCCGGGCTCGCCGTGCTGCCGGGTCTCGATCCGTCGCTCACGAGCGACGAGCGGGCGCGCATCGTCGCGGCGCTCGGCCGCACGGACCTGCCGTCGTGGGTACGGGTGGCAGTGATCGACGCGATCGCCGCGGCGAAGCTCACGACGCTGGCGTCCGCGCTGCGCACCATCCCGAAGCCCGACGGCGCGATCCTCGACGCCGCGTGGACGGCGCTTCGCCGCCTCGGCGCCCCGCCGTCGGCCGACGACCTCGAGCAGTACCTCGTCGGGGGCGAGCCGTCGGCGCGCATCGCGGCGGCCCGCGCGCTCGGCGCGAGCGACGCGCCCGGCGCGGCGGCCCGCCTCGGCCGGCTCGTGCAGACCGATCCGGACGAGCAGGTGCGCATCGCCGCGACCGAGGCGCTCGGCAATCCGCGCTTGCCCGAGGCGCTGCCGACGCTCGAGAGCATCTTCATGACCGGCGACTGGCCGCTCCGCCAGGCGGCGGGACGCGCGCTCCACGCGATCGGCGGGCGATCGGCCCAGGAGGCGCTTGCGCGATTGGCCTTCGCGGAGCACGACGCCAAGAAGTACGCGGTGACGCTCCTCATGCTGACCGGCATCGATCCGAACGACCCGCTCGTGGTCCGCATCCGCGAGACGCATCCCGATCCGGGCGTTCGCGAGCTGCTCCACCACGGGTTGCAGAACCCGCACGCGCACGAATGACGGTGCGGCTCGCCCTCGGCCTCGTGGTCATGGCGTTCGCGCTCGCCGGCTCCGCGGCCGCCCATCCGAGCGCGCCGGCGGCGCGGGAGCTGGTGCGGCTCCAGGGCCATCGCGCCGACGGGCCGGCGGGCGCCGGGGTCACGACGATGACCGTGGCCGCCCTCGGCGTGGACCACCCGTTCGCCGCCGCCGACGTCCGCACCTTCGGCTTCGGCGAGTCGGCGCGCGACGTCGCGCCGGTCGGGGCGCGCGTCGTGCTGCAAGGAGCGCGCGATCTCCTGCAGCGCTTCACGTCGGCGCGCGCGGATCAACTCGTCACGATCCTCGCCGAACGCCGCGCGGGGGCGACCGACCTGTTCGTCCTGACGGTCGACCTCTGCCCCGCGCGCTGAGCCCGCCATGCGCGCCACCCTCTTCCGCCGTCGCGAGCTCCTGGCGCTGCTCGCCGGCGCGTTGGCGCTGGGGCGCTGGCGGCCGGCGGCCGCGGGCACGACCTGCGTGCTCCGTCCGGAGCAGACGGAAGGCCCGTTCTTCGTCGACGGCGTCCTCGCCCGCGCCGACATCCGTACCGATCCCAGCGACGGCTCGGTGCGTCCCGGGACGCCGTTGTCGCTGACGCTGTCCGTCTCACGGCTCGCGGGCGCCGGCTGCACGCCGTACGCCGGCGTCCTCGTCGACGTCTGGCACTGCGACGCGGCCGGCGACTACTCGGGCGTCGGCGCGCTCGCCGGCCGCGCGTTCCTGCGCGGCGTGCAGACGACCGACGGCGACGGGCGCGTGCGCTTCACGACGATCTATCCCGGGTGGTATCCGGGCCGCGCCGTGCACGTCCACGTGAAGGTGCGCGTGCCCTCGGCCGGTGTCGAGTACACGTCGCAGCTGTACTTCGACGACGCGGTCACCGACGCGGTCTTCGCCGCCGCGCCGTATGCCGCGCGCGGCCCGCGCTCCACGCGCAACACCGGCGACGGCATCTTCGCCGGGGGCGGCCCGTCGCTCACGCTGGCGGCGGCACCCGACGGCGCCGGCGGCTACGCGGCGGCGTTCGATTTCGCGCTGCAGAGCGCGACGTGCGCGACGACCGCCTCGTGCCTCGCCGCCCTGTCGAGCGTGCTGCCCACGCCAGACGGCACGACGTCGCGTCCGACGAAGCGCACCGCGCGCCGCCTCGAGGCGCGCCTCGAGGGCGTGGCCCGGGCGATCGACCGCGCCGAGGCGCGGGGCGGCGAGCGGCGCTGGTCACGCGTGACGGCGAAGCTCGATCGGCTCCTCGCATCGAGCCGCGCGGCCGACCGGCGGGGCACGCTGACCGTGTCGCTCGCGGCCGTCGAGGCGGCGGTCGCGGCGCTGCGCGCCGTCGTGCCCGTCGGCTAGCAGGGAGCGCGCAAACTTGTGCGCGGCCGTCATGGATCCCGCGTCGCGCGCTCGATAACCGGCGCCATCGGCAGTCGCACGTAAATCGGGCGTCGCGGGCACGCGGATGACACTCTCGTCCCGGCCGTCGCGGCGCGTACGCCATCGCGGCACGTGCCTTGCTGCGGCGCCCGGCATCGCATGACGCAGTCCGATCCGCGCCCCCCGCGCCCGATTCACTCGCGCATCGCCGTCGCCGGCGTCATTGCCTGGTTGCTTTCGGTCGCCGGCAGCTTGCTGGCGCTCACCGCCTACGACACCGCCCCCGGCATCGCCGCCACCGCGCCGCGCACGTGGCCCGCCGACAGCCGGCTCGCGCACGACGACGGCCGCGCGACGCTGCTGCTCGTGCTGCACCCGCACTGCCCCTGCTCGCGGGCCAGCGTCGAGGAGCTCGCGGAGATGCTGCCGGCGGTGGCCGGCCGCGCCCGCGTCCACGTGCTGGTCGTGGCACCCGCGGGCACCGCACCGGGCTGGTCCGACGGCGATCTCGCCGACCGCGTCGCGTCCCTGCCCGGCGTCGAGGCGACGATCGACGCGGGCGGCGTCGAGGCGGCACGCTTCGGCGCGGTCACCTCGGGTCAGACCTACGTCTTCGACGCCGCCGGCACGATGCGGTTCAGCGGCGGCATCACGCCGGCGCGCGGCCATCGCGGCGATCGTGCGGGACGCGACGCCGTCGTCGCCGCGCTGACTGCCGTACCCGAGGTGGTCGACCGCCACGTCTTCGGCTGTGCGCTCGGCGGGACCACGCCCCCGTCCGGGCTGCTCGACGCCTGGCGCAGCGCGCTCCGCACGCTGCAGCGCCGCTGGCGCGGCGAGGCATCGGCATGACGACGGCCTCGTCGCGCGAAGCGTTCCTCTTCGACACCGCGCAGCGCTCGCTGTTCGTCGCGGCCGACCGCACGTTCGCCGTGCTGTTCGTCGTCCAGTGGGCCGCCGGCATCGCCGCCGCGCAATGGGTCTCGCCGTACGCGTGGTCCGGCACGGCCATGGCGACGCACCCCCACGTGTGGGCGGCGGTCGTCTTCGGCGGCCTGATCTCGGTCCCGCCCATCGTGCTCGCGTGGTGGTGCCCCGGCACGGTGCTCAGCCGTCATGTGATCGCCGTCGCACAGGCGCTCACCTCGGCGCTGCTGATCCATCTGACGGGCGGCCGCCTCGAGACGCACTTCCACGTCTTCGGCTCGCTCGCGTTCCTGGCGGTATACCAGGACTGGCGCGTGCTGGTGTCGGCGGCGACCGTCGTCGCGGTGGACCACCTCGTGCGCGGCTGGCTGTGGCCGCAGTCCGTCTACGGCGTCGCCACGACGACGCCGTGGCGCGCGGTCGAGCACGCCGGCTGGGTCGTGTTCGAGGTGACGGTGCTGGCCGTGTCGTGCGTGCGCGGCGTGCGCAGCATGCGTGCGATCGCGCGCCGTCAGGCCGAGCTCGAAACGACGAACGAGGCGATCGAGGACACGGTCCGCCGCCGGACGGCCGAGCTCGCCGCCAGCGAGCGCCGCTACCGCGCGCTCGCCGAGGCGTCGCCGATCGGCATCTTCGAAGGCGACGCGACCGGCCGCTGGACGTACACCAACCGGCGCTGGGAGGAGATCGCGGGCGTCGACCCGGGCACGGGGCTCGGCGACGGCTGGCTCGCGGCGCTCGCCCCGGACGAGCGCGCCGACGCCATCGCCTGGTGGCGCAGCACCTGGCACACCGGCGACACCGCGCACGAGCACCGGCTCCACACCGGCCCGAACGGCGAGCGCTGGGTGTACTCGCGGACGCGGCCGGTGCACAGCGAGGACGGCACGCCGATCGGCTTCGTCGGCACGCTCGAGGACATCACCGAGCGGAAGTGCGTCGAGCTGGAGCTGGTGCAGGCGCGCGAGGACGCGCTCGCGGCGAGCCTGGCGAAGAGCCAGTTCCTCGCCAACATGAGCCACGAGATCCGCACGCCGATGAACGGCGTGATCGGCATGACGGGGCTCCTCCTCGACACCGAGCTGACGGCGGAGCAGCGCGAGTATGCCTCGACGGTGCGCGCGAGCGGCGAGGCGCTGCTCACCATCATCAACGACATCCTCGACTTCTCGAAGATCGAGGCAGGGAAGCTCGAGCTCGAGGCCATGGACTTCGACCTGCCCGCCGGCGTCGAGGAGGTCGTCGAGCTGCTCGCGGCGCCGGCGCTCGGCAAGGGCCTCGAGCTGAGCTGCTACGTCGCGCACGACGTGCCCGCGATCGTCCGCGGCGACCTCGGCCGCCTGCGCCAGGTGCTCACCAACCTGATCGGCAACGCGATCAAGTTCACGCCGTCCGGCTCTGTCGCGCTGATGGTCGAGCGCCTGGACGAGCAGGACGGGATGGTGACCGTACGCTTCGAGGTGCGCGACACCGGCGTCGGCATTCCCGAGGAGGCGCGCGAGCGCCTGTTCCAGTCGTTCTCGCAGGCGGACAACTCGATGACGCGGCGGTTCGGCGGCACCGGGCTCGGCCTCATCATCAGCCGCCGGCTCACCGAGCTCATGGGCGGCACGATCGAGTTCGAGAGCGCCGTCGGCGAGGGCAGTACGTTCCGCGCGACGGTACGCGTCGAGGAGCGTCCCGGTGCGGGCCGCGTCGACGCCAGCGCGGTCCCCGCGCTGCGCGTGCTCTGCGTCGACGACGACCCGACGAACCGCCGCGTGCTCCAGCGGCAGCTCGAGTGCTGGACGGTCGCCGTGGACGTCGCGGCGGACGGGCACGATGCGCTGCGGGTGCTCGACGAGGCGTACGTCGCCAACCGGCCGTTCGACCTCGCCATCCTCGACATGGCCATGCCGGAGATCGACGGCCTCGAGCTGGCGCGGCGGATCCGCGCCGATCGGCGGTTCGGACGCATGCGCATCGCGATGTTCACGTCGCTCGGCCTGCGCGAGCAGGCCGCATCGGCGCGCGCCGCCGGCATCGAGACGTGCCTCACGAAGCCCGTGCGGCCGTCCGCGCTGCTGCGCATCCTCGCGGGCCCGACGGACGCGGCGCCGGGCATGCCCGTCGCCGCGGCGGCGCCGCAGCCGACGCGCTCGCGGCTGCTCGTCGCCGAGGACAACCCGGTCAACCAGACACTCGCGCGCCATCAGCTCAAGAAGCTCGGCTACGAAGTCGACGTGGTGGGCAACGGCCGCGAGGCCGTCGTCGCGGTCGCGAGCATCGCGTACGACGCCGTGCTGATGGACTGTCAGATGCCGGAGATGGACGGCTTCGAGGCCGCGCGTGCCATCCGCGCGCGCGAAGCGGGCACGGGACGACGCCTGCCGATCATCGCGATGACGGCGAACGCCATGCAGGGCGATCGCGAACGCTGCCTCGACGCCGGCATGGACGACTACGTCTCGAAGCCGGTGTCGGTGGCGCTCCTGCGCGAGGCGCTCGAGCGGGCGCTCGGACCGGCGACGTCGGTGTCGGCCGTCGCCTGACCGCCGGTACCTCGGAGGTAATTTCGCTGCTCGTCGACATGCACCGCGCGCTCGTGCGGACGCGGGACGCCGGGCTGCAGTCGTTGCTCGACGCGCTGCTGGCGTACCCGGGCGTGCCGGCGCGGTGGCGCGAGCCGGACCTGGCGCCGCCGCCGGGAGTCACCATGGGACTTCGCGATGGAGCTCGACGGCGTGGTGTCGCGCTACTTCGGCACCGTGATCACGCTCGGCATGCCGCAGGACGTGACGCTCGACGAGCTGTTCATCGAGACGTTCTTCCCGGCCGACGGCTGAGCGCGTTTGGTTCCGTCACCGGGTGCGCAATGGCCCTCTGGCGTGGCCCCGCCTCGCGTAGGATGGGGGCGCATGGGCACTCCGGCCGCGTTCGTGCAGGCGTTCCAGCGCTACTGGGCGGCGCCGAAGCTCGAGATGCTCGACGGCATCCTGCATCCCGACGTCGTGCTCATCCAGCCGCTGTCGCGGCCGGCGCGCGGCCTCGCGCACGCGAAGCGGCAGTTCGCGCGCATCTTCGCGCTGATCCCCGACCTGCACGCCGAGGTCGACGGGTGGTCCGCGGCCGGCGACGTCGTCTACATCGAGTTCCGGCTGATCGGCACGCTCGGCGGACGGCGCCTCGAGTGGCCCGCGATCGATCGCTTCCATCTGCCGGGACCGCTCGCGACGGAGCGGGTCAGCTACTTCGACTCGCTGCCGATCCTCGCGGCGCTGCTGACGCGGCCGTCGTGCTGGCCGCGCGCCATCCGCTCGGGCATCTGGCGCAGCATGCTCGGCGGCTAAAACGCCGACCCAAGACTTCGTCTCGGGTCGGATGGGAACGCGAGCGTGTAGCGTTCGTGGTCCGCTCTCGAGGCGAGACGCAGTCTCGGCTCGACTTTAGTATCGCTGCGTGGTGAACGTGCCGACGGCGACCGCGCCGCCGGTGCAGCCGTCGTAGATGCAGTACCAGAACGAGCGCGGGCCGGGCGGGCGCGGCGTCGGCGGCCCCTGGACGTAGACGTCGCATTGCAGCTGGCAGACGACGTTGCGGCCCGGATACGACAGCGTGCCCGTCATCGTCTCGATGCCGGGGCTCGCCTGCGACAGCGTGCCGCGGATCTGGCCGACCCGCGCCACGCACGCGCCGTTGCCCGGCCGGCGGCAGCGGAGCGCGCCGCCGACGCTGCTGCCGTTCACCTGCGGGCGCCAGCGGATGCGCGACTGCGCGGCGGTGTACGCGTTCGTGGCGAAGCCGAACCAGTGGGCCTCGGCCGCCGGCGCCGCGAGCAGCACGGCGAGCGCCAGGAGAGCGATGCGCGACATGCGCCGTCGTCGCACGATGGCAGGCGGGCGACCATCGCATGGATGGGGGAGCCTTGACGCTTCCGCACCGAGGGCAGTACGTGCTCGACGATGATCGTCGTCCACCACCTGAACGAGTCGCGCTCGCAGCGGATCCTCTGGCTCCTCGAGGAGCTGGGCGTCCCGTACGAGATCCGCCCCTACACCCGCGATGCGACGACGAGCCTGGCGCCGCCCGAGCTGCTCGCGGTGCATCCCCTCGGCAAGTCGCCGGTGATCACCGACGGCGACGTGACGATGGCCGAGTCGGGCGCGATCGTCGACTACCTGATCCGTCACTACGGCACGGGCCGCTTCCAGCCCGATCCATCGTCCAAAGACTACGATCGCTACGTGCACTGGATGCACTACGCCGAGGGCTCGGCGATGCTGCCGCTGATGCTGCATCTCTATCTGATGCGCATCGGCGACGCGGGCGCGCCGCTCATGCCGCGCGTCGAGAGCGAGGAGAACAACCACCTCGGCTACGTCGAGCGGTCCCTGGAAGGCCGCCAGTTCCTGGTCGGCGACGACCTGACGGGCGCCGACGTGCAGATGACGTTCGTCGTCGAGGTGGCGCGCATGTTCGGCCGGCTGCAGAACCGCCCGAACCTCAGCGCCTACCTCGACCGCATGCACGCGCGCCCGGCCTTCAAGCGCGGGATCGAGCGCGGCGGCTCGTACATGCTCGGCAGCTAGTGTCCCGAGCCGGAAGTTCGTTGCCAAAGATCGGGTGGGATCGCGGTGCCCGGCAAGGCGCGACGACGAGTCATAGTGGAGCCTATGCCGAGGAGGAGCAACGCAGCCGGGCGCCGTGAGACCGCCCGAGATTTGGTGACGAACTTCCGGCTCGGGACACTAGGCGACCTTCGTCACGTGCAACCAGACGCCGCGGACGTCGTCCGCGCGGCGATTGCCGTCGCCGAGCGTACGCCGGCCGCGCGTCACGACGAAGATGGCGTGCTGGCCGTACGTGACCGCGACCTGCGAGACCTCGTCGCGCGTCAGGCCCCAGACGGCGAAGCTGTGCTCCTCCCACGTCCGGTCCTCGGACCGGCCGACGATCGGGCGCACCGACGCGCCGCGCGCGCGGAGATCGTCGTGCAGCCGGACGTTCGCGGCGTCGTTCTCCGCGCGTGACCGCGGCGTCGAGTCGGGATTCCACGCCGTGACGACGGCGAACGCCTCGGGCAGGTCCCACGCCGCGCACGGCGCCTGCGCGCCGACCGGACACGCCTCGAAGCGCCGGCCGCGGGCGTCGACGTAGTCGAACCACGTCGCGTGATACCGGTCGGCCATCGAGACGGGCAGCGGCGGCGGGCGCATGTCCCGGGTATATCGGCCGCCGGGTCCGGCGACGACCGTCATCCGGTGCGCGGGGTCGCGCGTAGGGTCACCGGAGGAGGCCTTCGCCGATGCTCACCATCCTGCTCGTCGCCGCCGCCGCGCTCATGGTCGGGACGCCCATCGCCGCCCGGGGCGCCGGCTCGCGCTGATCAGAAGCCGTATCGACCCCAGCATCGACATGGCGGCTGCGATACCGCTCCGTCCGCCGACTCCACGTCCCGGCTGGGCAGATGTGCCCGACTTTTGGTAAGACCCCGCCGTCGTGGCTCGCGCCGGCACCCGCCTTCTGACGCCCGTCCGCCAGGCCCGCCGGCCGTCCCGGCCGGCGCCTGCGGCGGCCAACGTCACGATCTCCGGCTCGTGGACGCGGATGATGGTCCACGGCCTGCAGCGCGTGGGCATCGACACCCGCGCCGTCTCCCTGGCCGCCGCCACCTCGCACGCCCTCCTGACCGACCCGGATGCCCGGGTGCCCGAGATGGTGCTGCGCCGGGTGTGGCGCGAGGCGGCGCGGCACTCCGACGATCCCTACCTCGGCCTGCACACCGGCGAGCTGGCCGGCGCGCCCCTCAACAACGCGCTCATGTACATCATCCTGATGAGCCGCGACCTCGAGGACGGCCTGCGCCGCGCCGTGCGCTTCCAGTCGCTGATGGCGCACGGCCGCGACATCTTCCGCATCCGTCGCGACGGCGAGAGCATCGTGCTGGTGCTGCCCGATCTGCAGGGCGCGCCCGGCGAGACGAGCCGGCACGAGGTCGAGTTCACGATGGTGGTCGTGGCGCGCTTCATCGACTTCGCGCTGCAGTCCGATCGGTGGCGCCGCGAGGTCCACTTCGCGCACGCGCTCACCGCCGACCGTGCCGAGTACGAGCGCATCTTCCAGTGCCGCGCGCGCTTCTCGCAACGCGAGAACGGCTTCGTCATCCCGCGCGACGTCATGCGCCAACCCTGCGCGCACCACAGCGCCGAGCTGCTGCGCGTGCTCGAAGCCGACTCCGAGCAGGCGATGCGTCGCCTCGACGAGCACACGCTGACGAGCCAGGTCCGCGCGGTCGTCTCGGCGCGCCTCGGCAACGGCGGCTGCGACGTCGCGTCGGTGGCCGCCACCCTGCACCTGAGCGTGCGGACGCTGCAGCGCCGGCTGCACACCGAGCACACGTCCTTCGACGGCATCGCCGACGACGCCCGCCGCAAGATCGCCCTCGAGCTGGTCACCGGCAACGTCGTCCTGAGCGACCTCGGCCGCCGCCTGGGCTTCTCCGACGGCCGTGCGTTCCTGAGGGCGTTCCGCCGCTGGACAGGGGCAACGCCAACGGCATACCGCGCTGCGGCAATCCCGCAACCTTCGGCCTGACCCCAGCCGCAGCAGTATGCCGCGCCGGCTTCGCCGAGGCTTCGCCGGCCGCGGCATGCAGGCTTCTCGGAGCGCCGTGCTCCACCAATCCTCGAGCCGAGACATGGTCTCGGCTCGCGCGTTGGCGCCTAGGGTCTAGCAGTTTGGCGCGCACGGCCACACGGCCGCACGGTACACCCCGCCGGGCATGAACCAGGATGGTTCGAGAGGCTCGACCCGCGGCGCTCGTCGGTGGTTCCTCGCACTCGCCGTCGTCCTGACCGCATCCGCCACTTCTTCGGCCCACGCCCAGGTCACGTCACGGGACCGGACGTGCATCGCCACCTTCAACAAGGGGATGCGCGACGTCGCCCGCGCCCAGGGCAAGGTCGTCTCGTCGTGCCTCAAGTCGTTCGCCAAGGGCGCGCTGGTCGTCACGCCGGAGTCATGCGTGCTGGCCGACGCCGGCGGACGCGTCGCCAAGGCGACCGCGGCGCTGCAGAAGAAGCTCGACGCCGCCTGCGCCGGTGCAGCGCCGACGTTCGGCATGACGGCGCCGGCGCCGTCGATGGCGCGCGCGGCACTCGGCGAGGTCGGGCTGGTGCACGCGACGATCGGCCCCGACATCGACGGCGAGCTGATCCCGGAGGCGGTGCCGGCCTCGTGCCAGGCCAACGTCACCGACGCCCTCCTCCGCTGCGTCGACGCGCGCCGGCTGGCCTTCTCGAAGTGCGTGAAGGCGGGCCTCGCGTCCGGCCAGGTGACGAACGCCGCGTCGCTCGAGGCGACGTGCCTCGGCACCGGCGCCGCCAGCCAGCCCGACGCCAACCACAAGATCGCGCGCTCGTGCGCCGGCCGCATTCCGCAGGTGATCGCCGGCCGCTGCCGCACCGTCGATCTCGAGGAGGCGTTCCCCGCATGCGCGACCGGCGACGCCGGCGCGCTCGCCGCCTGTCTCGACGCGCAGGCCGCCTGCCAGGCGTGCCTGCTCCTGAACGAGGTCGACGGCCTCTCGCGCGACTGCGACGCCTTCGACGACGCCAACCCGGCCAACGGCACGTGCGGCCCCGAGTGCGCCGACGGCGTCCTTCAGAAGGAAGAGGCGTGCGACGACGGCGGCACCGCGGCCGGCGACGGCTGCGCCGCCGACTGCACCGTCGAGCAGGGCTGGTCGTGCAGCGGCTCGCCGAGCACGTGCAGCCCGAACTGCGGAAACGGCACGCTCGACGGCGAGGAGTCGTGCGACGACGGCGACACGACGAGCG
The DNA here is from genome assembly GCA_964432595.1 of uncultured Binatia bacterium (SeqCode). Lineage (GTDB taxonomy): Bacteria > Desulfobacterota > Binatia > DP-6 > DP-6 > DASYLJ01. The sequence goes on from CAYSOF010000006.1 coordinate 317,969, forward strand.
GCGACGGCTGCTCCGCGACGTGCACCATCGAGGCCGGCTTCGGCTGCACCGGCGATCCGAGCGTCTGCACGCCGTCGTGCGGCAACGGCGCGATCCAGGCGTCGCTCGGCGAGTCCTGCGACGACGGCGACGGCGCGGCGGGCGACGGCTGCTCCGCCACGTGCCACGTCGAGGAGGGCTGGCGCTGCACCGGTCAGCCGAGCGTCTGCACCTTCGTCTGCGGCAACGGCACGTTCGAGGCGGGCGAGACCTGCGACGACGGCGACGCGAGCGCCGGCGACGGCTGCTCCGGCACGTGCCGCATCGAGCCGGGTTGGCTCTGCGTCGGCCAGCCGAGCGTGTGCGCGCCGACCTGCGGCGACGGGCTCGTCCGCGGTGGCGAGACCTGCGACGACGGCAACGCGGTCGGCGGCGACGGCTGCTCGTTCTTCTGCAACGCCGAGGCCGGCTTCACCTGCGGCAGCGAGCCGAGCAACTGCATCGCGGTCTGCGGCGACGGCTTCGTGCGCGGCGCCGAGACTTGCGACGACGGCAACACCGCCGCCGCCGACGGCTGCTCCGCGCCGTTCTGTCTGCTCGAGCCGGGCTTCGCCTGCGTCGGGCAGCCGAGTGCCTGCGGGCTCACGTGCGGCAACGGCCTCCTCGACCTGCTCGAGGAGTGCGACGACGGCGACCAGGCGAGCGGCGACGGCTGCAGCGCCACGTGCCGCGCCGAGACCGGCTTCGCGTGCGGCGGCCAGCCGAGCAGCTGCATCCTGTCGTGCGGCAACGGCGCCGTGCAGGGCGCCGAAACGTGCGACGACGGCAACGCGGTCGCCGGCGACGGCTGTAGCGCCAGCTGCCGCAACGAGTCGGGCTGGCTGTGCGCGAACCCCGGCCTGCCCTGCGCGCGCTTCCAGGTCTTCATCGACGGGCCGGCGCACGGCGCGTTCACCACGGCCGGCTCGGTGCTCGTCACCGGCCACTACACCGCGCTGCCGCCGGGCCAGGCGTCGGTCACGATCAACGGCGTGGCGGCGGGCTCGGTGAACCCGTTCACGCGCACGTTCTCGCACACGCTGCCGCTCGACCAGGCGGCCATCTTCAATCCCGTGCGCGCGACGTTGACGAACCTGGCGAACGGCGACGACGTCCACGAGCGGCGCGTGATCGTCGCCGGCGAGTCGACGCCGGACGGCGGCTTCTCGCTCGACAGCGTCGCGATGCGGCTCAACGACACCGCGCTCGACACGCTCGAGCCGGTCGTCGGCGTGCTCGCGTCGAGCCAGCTGAACCTCGGCACGTTGCTGCCGCCGGGCACCGTGCTCGCCGACCAGTGCTTCCTGCAGGTGATCGGCTGCTGGGGCCGGGCGAAGGTGAAGATCGGCAAGCCGTCGCCGACGTACACGGATCTCGCCCTGGCGCTCGACGCCAAGACCGGTGTCGTCGGCGCCGACATCACCATCAGCGGGCTCCGCGTCGACGTCGACATCGACGGCAGCGGCCTCGTCCCCGACTGCGGCATCCGCATCACCGCGCAGTCGATGCCGCTCGCGGGCGACTTCGCGCTCGAGCCGAACCCCGAGGATCCGAACTACATCGACGTGAACCAGGTCGGTCCGACCGACGTGGGCTTCGTCGGCTTCCACCACGAGTTCACCTACGGGCTCTGCCGCGCGCCGATCATCGGCGACATCATCCAGTCGCTGCTGCCCGACATCGAGGAGTTCGCGACGGGCGGCATCAGGGGCTTCCTCGGCGATCCCGACGGCCCGGGCGTGAACGACAGCCCGATCGCCGACGCCGTCGAGGCGACGCTCTCCGGCGTGGCGCTCGCGAGCCAGATCGGCTCGGGCCTGAACCTCGACTTCGACGCGCCGCTCTTCCAGGTCGTCGAGGACGAGACCGGCCTGACGCTCGGCGCCGACGCGCGCTTCGGCGTCAGCGTCGGTAACGGGCCGGGGCAGTGCCAGCCGCCGCCCGGCGCACCGGACCTCGCGGGATCGTACGCACCGTCCGTCGCCTTCCCGCCGTTCGGCCCCACCACGCCGGTCGGCAACGTGCCCTATGGCGTCGGCATCGGCATCTCGCCGGCCGGCTTCAACCAGCTGCTGCGCGGACAGACCGAGTGCGGGCTCATGCGCACGTCGATCACGACGATCGACCTCGACGGCCCCGGCGGCACCGCGCCGCTGCCGCTCGACTCGAGCCTGCTCGCACTGATCGCGCCGGAGTTCGCGCAGCTGCCGCCGAACACGCCGCTCCGCATCGACGTCGCGCCGACGCTGGCGCCCGTCGTCACCGGCACCGCCGGACCGAACGGCGAGCTCACCGAGCTGCGCATCGCCCACGTGCGCATCGACTTCGTGCAGCCCGGCACCGAGACGCTGTGGCTGCGCGGCGCGTTCGACGCGCGGCTCGGCATGAGCCTCGCCTTCCTGCCCGACGGCTCCGGCCTGGGCGTCACCCTCGGCGAGCCGCGCATCGAGGACACGACGATGGCGATCGTCGTGAACCCGCTCGGCACCGACGAGGCGGCGCTCGAGACGCTGCTGCCGACGATCATCCGGCCGATGATCCCGAGCCTCGCCGGCGCCCTCTCGGCCTTCCCGGTGCCCAGCTTCTTCGGGCTCCAGCTGAGCGGCGTCGAGGTGTCGCTGAACGGCGCCTTCGGCTCGCTCTACGCCAACCTGACTCCCGCTCCGTGATGAGGACCATCGTCATGCGCGCCATCGCCTTCGTGCTGCTCGCCACCCTCGTCGCCGCGCCCCGTGCGCACGCGACGATGTCGACCGCCGGCATCCTCCAGCACAGCCCGGACGACATCACCGGCTTCAACGTGCTCACCGGCGACAGCGCCGTCGTGAACGCGACGCTGCCGTTCACGTTCACCGTCGAGGGGGTCGGCTACACCTTCGTCGCGCTGTCGACGAACGGCTGGCTCGAGTTCGGCGGCAACTCCGCCGCCGACAGCGATCCGACGAACGACTGCCTGCCGACGGCGGCGCACACGCGGCCGTTCCTGGCGCCCTACTGGGACGACATGAACACGTGGGGCACCAACATCCGCTACGGCACGGTCGGCAGCGCGCCGAACCGCGTGTTCATCGCCGACTACGAGATGGATCTGACGGCGGGCAACGAGGGCAGCGACGACCTGCGCTTCCAGGTGCAGCTGCACGAGGGCTCGAACCTGATCACGGTCCGCTACCGCGAGACGCAGAGCAACGCCAATGGACAGGCCGCGACCATCGGCTTCCAGGGCGCGGGCGGTGCCGCCGCCACGACCGTGCAGCCCATCAGCTGCAACGTGAAGACGCTCGACGACAACCGCCCGAACGAGGGCTGGTCGGCCGACGTCGGCCGCGCCGGCCTCGTCACGATGGCGGGCATCCTGAACTTCAGCCCCGACGACATCAGCGGCTTCACGACGCTCACGGGCGACAACGCGGTGAACAACGTGTCGCTGCCCTTCGACGTCACGCTCGGCGGCGCCAACTACAACTCGCTCGCGATCTCGACGAACGGCTGGATCGAGTTCGGCGGCAACACCGGCGGCGACAGCGATCCGTCGAACGACTGCCTGCCGACGAACGCGCACACGAACCCGTTCCTCGCCGCCTACTGGGATGATCTCAACCCGTGGGGCACGGCGATCCGCTACGCCACGGTCGGCACCGCGCCGAACCGCATGTTCGTCGCCGACTACCAGCTCGACAATTCCATCGGCGAGGGCAGCGACGACCTGTTCATGCAGGTGCGCATCCACGAGCGCTCGAGCCTGATCACGGTGCGCTACCGCGACAAGCAGGTGAACGCGAACGGCCAGACCGCGACGATCGGCTTCCAGGGCGCCGGCGGCTCGGCGGGGGCGAGCCACCCGCTCACGTGCAACGGCAAGATCCTCGACGACAACGACCCCGCGCACGAGGGCTTCTCGGTCCATCCGAAGGCGAACGGCGCGTACTCGCTGCACGCCATCACCGCGTTCAGCCCCGACGACATCGACGGCACGACCATCCCGGGCCTGCAGACGCTCAGCGGCGACAACGCGACGCAGAACGTCACGCTGCCGTTCACGATCACCCTCGACGGCGTGTCCTACTCGACCCTCACCGTCTCGACGAACGGCTGGATCGAGATCGGCGGCAACAGCGCCGCCGACAGCGACCCGACGAACGACTGCCTGCCGACGTCGGTGCATACGCGGCCGTTCATCGCCGCATTCTGGGACGACATGCGGACGGCGGGATCGAGCGCGATCGAGTTCGGCACGGTCGGCCAGTCGCCGAACCGCACGTTCATCGCCGACTTCTTCCTCGACACGGTCACCAGCGGCGACGACGGCAACGACGACGCCCGCGTGCAGGTGCAGATCCACGAAGGCTCGAACGTCATCAGCGTGAAGTACCCGCCGAGCGAGCTGCTCGCGAACGGGCAGACGGCGACGATCGGTTACCAGAGCGCGGGCGGCAGCGCCGCGACGGCGTACCCGATCGGTTGCAACGCGCGCGTCCTCGACGACAACGTCGCCGACACCGGCTGGTCGGTGGCGCCGCTGCCGGTCTGCGGCAACGGCATCAGCGAGCCGCGCGGCGGCGAGCAGTGCGACGGCGGCGCCAGCAACGGCTCGGCGACGAGCTGCTGCACGTCGACGTGCCAGTTCCGGGGCGCGGGCGAGACGTGCCGCGCCGGCGCCGGCGCGCCCTGCGACGTGAGCGAGACCTGCACCGGCGCCAGCGGCGTGTGTCCGCTCGACGATGCGTCGGGGAATGCCGGCATCACCTGCCGTCTCGGCTCCGGCGACGCCTGCGATCCCGACGAGCTCTGCACCGGCGTCGCCGGCCAGGGCTGTCCGACCGACGTCCGGCTGAGCGCGGGCACGCAGTGCCGCGCCGGCTCCGGCGATCAGTGCGATCTGGCGGAGGCGTGCACCGGCGTCGCCGGCGAGCCCTGCCCGCCGAACACGTTCGCGCCGTCGTCGGTGGTCTGCCGTCCGGGCTCGGGCGACGGCTGCGACGCGATCGAGACGTGTCCCGGGCTGCCGGGCGCGCAATGTCCGTCCGACGATGCGCCGCTCAAGGCGGGCATGATCTGCCGCGGCGGCTCCGGCGACCAGTGCGACCAGAACGAAGCGTGCACCGGCGTCCCGGGTGCGACGTGCCCGCCCGACGACGCGCCGGGCAACACCAGCATCGTCTGCCGTCCGTCGTCGGTGGCCGGCGCCTTCTGCGACGAGCCGGAAAGCTGCTCCGGTGTGCCGGGCGCGACATGTCCGCCGAACGACGCGCCGGCGAAGATCAACGTGATCTGCCGTCCCGGCTCGGGCGACCTCTGTGATCCCGCCGAGCGCTGCTCGGGCGTCGCCGGCCAGGGCTGCCCGCCGAACGTCGTCGCCAACCCGACCGTCGTGTGCCGCGCCGGCTCGGGCGACGCGTGCGATCCCGACGAGCGCTGCACCGCGATCCCCGGCGCACCGTGTCCGGCGGATACGGTCGAGCCCGAAGGCACGGTGTGCCGCGCGTCGAGCGGCACGTGCGACGTCGCGGAGACCTGCGGCGGCACGGCGGGCCAGGCGTGTCCCGCCGACACCGGCGTGGTCGCCGGTAATCCCTGCGACCTCGACGGCAACCTGTGCACCGAGGACGTCTGCGACGGCAGCGGCGCGTGCACCGCGGGCGGCACCCTCGACTGCGAGGACGGCAACCTCTGCACACAGGACAGCTGCGATCCGCTCGCCGGCTGCGTCAGCACCGGCACGCCGGCGACGACGTGTCGCCCGGCGACGAAGGCGTCGCTGCTCATCAAGGACAACGCCGTCGACGCGGCGGATCTCCTCAAGTTCGGCTGGAAGGGCGGCCCCGCGTTGCTCGCCGATCTCGGTGATCCGCGTGCGACGACGCGCTACGAGCTCTGCATCTACGACGACGGCGGCGTGCGCATGGCGCTCGGCGTCCCGGCGGGCTCGGGCTGGCAGGCGATCGGCCCGGTCACCGCGCCCAAGGGCTGGAAGTTCAAGAGCTCGAGCAGCCAGTTCTCCGGCGTCCGCTCGATGTCGCTGAAGGCCAGCTCGCTGCCGAAGGCGCAGCTCAAGCTCGGCGCGCGCGGCGCGGAGATCCCGGGTCCGACCGTTCCGTTCACCCTGCCCGTCACCGCGCAGCTCCATGCCGGCGACGGCACCTGCTTCGAAGCGACGTTCGCCGTCGGCGACAGCCGGCGCAACGACGTCAAGGGTTTCACCGGTAAGAAGTGACGAACTCGAGGGGGATTCAGTCGATGCACAGCTTTCGATTCGGCCTGGTGGCGTTGGTCGCCTGCTTCATGCTGCCCGCGCAGACCGTGCGCGCCGCCATGACGACCGCCGGCATCCTGCAGCACAGCCCGGACGACATCACCGGCTTCACCACGCTGACCGGCGACAACGTCGTCAACAACGTCAACCTGGGCTTCACGTTCGTCGTCGAGGGCGTCAGCTACACGACGATCGCGCTGTCGACGAACGGCTGGATCGAGTTCGGCGCCAACACGGCCGGCGACAGCGATCCGACGAACGACTGCCTCCCCACCGGCGCGCACACGAATCCCTTCCTCGCGCCGTACTGGGACGACACCGCCCCCTTCGGCACGAACATCCGCTACGGCACCGTCGGCAGCGCGCCGAACCGCGTCTTCATCGCCGACTACGAGCTCGACCTCGTCTCCGGCAGCGAGGGCAGCGACGACATGCGCATGCAGGTCCAGCTCCACGAGGGCTCGAACCTGATCACCGTCCGCTATCGTCAGACGCAGAGCAACGCGAACGGCCAGGCCGCCACGCTGGGCTTCCAGGGCGCCGGCGGCGCGTCGGCCACGACCGTGCAGCCGATCAGCTGCAACGTGAAGACGCTCGACGACAACCGCCCGAACGAGGGCTGGTCGGCCGACGTCGGCCGCGCCGGCTTCGTCACGATGGCCGGCGTGCTCGCCTACAGCCCTGACGACATCGGCGGCTTCACGACGCTCAGCGGCGACAACGCGGTCAACAACGTCGCGCTGCCCTTCAACGTCACGATCGAGGGGACGAGCTACACCTCGCTCGCGATCTCGACGAACGGCTGGATCGAGTTCGGCGGCAACACGGCGGGCGACAGCGACCCGACGAACGACTGCCTGCCGTCGAGCGCGCACACGAACCCGCTGCTCGCGGCGTACTGGGACGACGTGAACGCCTGGGGTGGCGCCATCCGCTACGGCATCGTCGGCACCGCGCCGAACCGCATGTTCGTCGCGGACTACCAGCTCGACGTCACGAGCGGCGAGGGCGCCGACGACCTGTTCATGCAGGTGCGCATCCACGAGCGCTCGAGCCTGATCACGGTGCGCTACCGCGACACGCAGGCGAACGCGAACGGCCAGGCCGCGACGATCGGCTTCCAGGGCGCCGGCGGCGGCGCGTCGACGGCGTACCCGCTCGTGTGCAACGGCAAGATCCTCGACGACAACGACCCCGCGCACGAAGGATTCTCCGTCCACCCGAAGACGAACGGCGCCGTGTCGCTCCACGCGATCAACGCGTACAGCATCGACGACGTCGGCGGCATCGCCGGGCTCGGCACGTTCTCGGGCGACGACGTCGTGCAGAACGTCAGCCTGCCCTTCAACGTCGTGCTCGACGGCGTGACGTACAACAACCTGTCGATCTCGACGAACGGCTGGATCGAGATCGGCGGCAACACCGCCGGCGACAGCGATCCGACCAACGATTGCCTGCCGACGTCGGCGCACACGCGGCCCTTCATCGCCGCGTTCTGGGACGACATGCGCACTGCCGGGTCGAGCTCCGTCGAGTACGGCACGGTGGGCACGGCGCCGAACCGCACGTTCCTCGTCGACTACTTCCTCGACACGAAGACCAGCGCCGACGACGGCGCCGACGACGTGCTCGTGCAGGTGCAGATCCACGAGACGTCGAACGTGATCAGCGTGAAGTACCCGCCGAACCAGCATCTCGCGAGCGGCCAGACCGCGACGATCGGCTATCAGGCGGCGGGCGGCGGCGCGGCCGCGACGAACCCGATCGGCTGCAACGCGCGCATGCTGGACGACAACATCTCCGACGTCGGCTGGTCGGTCGCGCCGCTGCAGATCTGCGGCAACGGCATCGTCGAGCCGCGCGAGCATTGCGACCTGGCCGGCGCGAACGGCGCGGGCACCTCGTGTTGCACGAGCACGTGCGGATTCCGCGCGGGCGGCAGCACCTGCCGCGCGACGGCGGGCGTCTGCGACGTCGCCGAGACGTGCACCGGCTCGAGCGCGACGTGCCCGGGCGACGGCTTCGCGTCGAGCGCAACGCCGTGCCGCACGGCCGCCGGGCTGTGCGACGTGACGGAAAATTGCACCGGCTCGGGCGCCGCCTGTCCGGCCGACGTGATCCGGCCGAACGGCTTCACGTGCCGTGGCGCCGCGGACGTCTGCGACGTCGCGGAGACCTGCGACGGCAGCAGCACCGCGTGTCCGGCCGACGGCTTCGTCGCCGGCGGCACCGAGTGTCGCGCGGCGGCCGGCGACTGCGACGTCGCCGAGACCTGCACCGGGTCGGGCGCGAGCTGCCCGGCCGACGCGGTGGTCGGCGCGGGCGTCGAGTGCCGCGCCGCGGCCGGCATCTGTGACGTCGCCGAATCGTGCGACGGCAGCGGCGCGGCGTGCCCGGCGAACGGCTTCGTCGCGGGCGGCACCGAGTGTCGCGCGGCGGCGGGCGACTGCGACGTCGCCGAATCCTGCACCGGCAGCGGCGCGGCGTGTCCCGCCGACGTGCTGGTGGCCGGCGGCACCGAATGCCGCGCATCCGCCGGCATCTGCGACGTCGCCGAGGCCTGCGACGGCGTGACGGCCGGCTGCCCGGCGGACGCCTTCGAGCCGAGCAGCACCGAATGCCGCGCGGCGGCGGGCGACTGCGACGTCGCCGAATCCTGCACCGGCAGCGGCGCGGCGTGTCCCGCCGACGTGCTGGTGGCCGGGGGCACCCAGTGCCGCGCATCCGCCGGCATCTGTGACGTCGAGGAGGCGTGCGACGGCGTCGACGTCGCCTGCCCGGCCGATGCGTTCGAGCCGAGCAGCACGGAGTGCCGTGCGACGGCCGGCGACTGCGACGTCGCCGAATCCTGCACCGGCAGCGGCGCCGCGTGTCCGGCCGACGTGCTCGTCGGCGCGGGTACCGAATGCCGCGCATCCGCCGGCATCTGCGACGTCGCCGAGGCCTGCGACGGCGTCGACGCCGCCTGCCCGGCCGACGCGTTCGAGCCGAGCAGCACCGAATGCCGCGCGGCGGCGGGCGACTGCGACGTCGCGGAGAGCTGCACGGGCTCCGGCGCCGCGTGTCCGGGCGACGTGCTCGCGCCGGCGACGCAGGTCTGCCGTCCGGGCTCGGGCGACCTCTGCGATCCCGACGAAACCTGCACCGGGAGCGACGTCGATTGTCCGGCGGACGTCGTCGAGCCGGCGACCACGGTCTGCAACGCCGGCTCGGGCGATGCCTGCGATCCCGACGAGCTGTGCTCGGGCACTGCCGGGGAGCCCTGCCCCGCCGACAGCGTGAGCGGCGCCTTCGTGGTCTGCCGTCCGGGCTCCGGCGATGCCTGCGATCCGGACGAGCTGTGCACGGGCAACGCCGACGAGGCGTGTCCGAGCGACGCGATCACCGCGGGCGGAACGGTCTGCCGTCCCGGCTCGGGCGATCTCTGCGATCCCGACGAAGCTTGCACGGGGACGGCCGGCGAGGCGTGCCCGGCCGACGTCGTCGAGCCGGCGAGCACCGTGTGTCGCGCCGCCGCGGGCGGCTGCGACGTCGCCGAGAGCTGCACCGGCGCCGTCGGCGTCGCGTGCCCGGCCGACGTGCTCGTCGCCGCGGGCGAGAGCTGCCGCGCGGCGGCAGGCGCCTGCGACGTCGCCGAGACGTGCGACGGCGTCGGCGCGGCGTGTCCGGCGGACGCGAAGAGCGTGGCCGAATGCCGGGCGGCCGTGCCCGGGGGCTGCGACGTCGCGGAGAGCTGCGACGGCGTGACGGACGACTGTCCGACCGACGTCGTCGCGACGGCGGGCACCAGCTGCCGTGCGGCGGCCGGCGATTGCGACGTGGCCGAGACCTGTGACGGCTCGGCGAACACCTGCCCCACCGACACCTTCGCGCCGTCGACGACCGAGTGTCGCGGCGCCGCGGGCGTCTGCGACGTGGCGGAGACCTGTACGGGCTCCGGCGCGTCGTGCCCGGCCGATGCGAAGAGCACGGCGACGTGCCGGCCCGCGGCCGGCAGCTGTGACGCGGCCGAGTCGTGCGATGGGGCCGGCAACGACTGCCCCGCCGACGCGCTCGAGCCGGCGACGACGGTGTGCCGCGCCGCCACCGACCTGTGCGACGCGGCGGAGACCTGCACGGGCAGCAGCAGCAGCTGCCCGACGGACGCGCTGGCCACGGCCGGCACCGTGTGCCGGGCGACGACCGGCGCCTGCGATCCGGCCGAGACCTGCGACGGCAGCGTGGCCACCTGCCCCGCCGACATCGTCGAGGAGGACCCGGACGGCGACGAGGTCTGCGGCGAGGACGACAACTGTCCCGACGACGACAACGGCACGCAGACCGACGGCGACGGCGACGGCACGGGTGACGCGTGCGACCCGTGCACGGGCGGCGCGAATCCCGTGAAGACGAAGATGACGATCGCCAAGCTGAGCACCCCGCCCGGCGACGACACCTTCAAGCTGTCGGGCTCGGTGACGGTCCCGACGACGCCGGCGATCGCGCCGGTGACGAAGGGCATCCGCCTGCTCGTGGTCGACGCGACGGGCACCGAGATCATCGACGCGACCCTGCCCGGCGGCGCCTACTCGTCGGCCACCCGCACCGGGTGGACCGCCAACGGCGCCGGCACGGCGTTCAAGTACAAGCACACGAGCAAGACGATTCCGGCGATCGACGGCATCACGAAGGCGACGCTCAAGCTGAAGCCGTCGGTGCCGAGCCTCATCAAGTTCAGCATCGGCGGCAAGAAGAGCAACTACGCGGTGATCCCGGCGAACCTGCCGCTCACCGCGACCCTCGTCATCGACAGTCCCATCGCGATGACGGGTCAGTGCGGCGAGGAGTTCTTCGCCAACGTGCCGTCGGGCAATCCGGAGCGGTGCGCGCTCATCCCGAGCGGCGCGACCCTCCGCTGCAAGTAGTCCCCGCGCGATCCCCGGGGGACGGTCGGTCCCGGCACGTGCGTGCCGGGACCGACCGGTGTGCTTGCGCGACCCAAGACCATGTCTTGGGTCGGGAAGGACGCGAGCGTGGAGCCCCACGGCTGCGCGCTACCGGCATGCCGCGGCCGGCGAAGCCCAATGCCACTCACTTAACGGCTCGCCGGCGGCGGG
>CAYSOF010000007.1:0-268496 GCA_964432595.1 uncultured Binatia bacterium (SeqCode)
CATCGCGCTTCTCGACCTCGGCGACCGTGACCTCCTGCGCACGCTGGAAGCGCTCGACGAGGAGCTGCTTCTCGAGCAGCGGGTTCGCAACCCGCAGATAGGCTACGTCCTCGAGCGGAATCGTCTCCGGCGGCGGCGCGGTCTCCGCGTGAGCGATGGTCAGGCAGCTCAGGAGCACCATGGTCAGAACGGGTGTTGCTGTGCGCGTCATCGTCGATTCTCCTTGGTTGGGATGGCGGGCCGGCGCTTCGCCGCCTTGGCTTCCGCTTTCGGGCACCGCGCCTCGAAGTCCATCGCCGGCCACGTCGACCAAATGATCGCGCCCCCCGGCGTCGGCTTCAGCTCGCACGGCCCCGATGGACAGTCCGCGTTCGTAGAGCACGGTCGCGCCCGGTGGGGGCCACCGCGACATACCTTCACGTTCCAGTAGCGCCGCAGCGGCGTGTCCGGATCGAGCATCGCCTTCGAATCCAGAACGAACCGCTCGTCGCTGCACGGGATCACGACCATCGGCCCCAAGCCGTGCGGGCCTTCGCCGGTGCTGGTGAACTCGAACCGCACCGAACCGTCTCCGGCTATCGCGAGCCCGGCGACCATCAGCAGAAGTACAGCGAGCAAGTGTGGCATGGCGTCCCCCCTCTCTCACTTCGGGATGGTCTCGATCAGGCACTGATTGTCCGCGCCGGCCCCGCCAGCCCCGCAGTTCGTCAAGCCGCTCGCGCCGCCTGCGCCGCCCCCCGTGCAGCAGCGCGGCGTCGACGCCGAGCACGTGCCGGTGTCGAGGTTGAACGTGCTGCCGGCCAGGACCGACGACAGGATGTGGACGAAGCCGCCGCCGCCACCACCGCCCGTCACGCCGCCGGCATCGTTGCCCATGGCGTCGATGACGTAGCCCGAGCCGACGGTCGTCGTGCCGCCGACCTCGAGGTGGATCATCGCACCGCCGGTGCCACCCGCCCCCGCCGTGCCGGTCGCGCCCGCGCCGCACCCGCCGCCACCGCCGCCGACCGCGCCGACGCGCAGCCCGATCGTCGGAAGCTCGAGGTAGGGCGCCGCCCCGATCGCGCTGCCGCCCCCGGTCCCACCCCCGAACACCATCCCGTTGGGTGCCATCAGGAGCGCCAACGTGTCGGTCAGGTACGCATGCCCCGCCGTCCCGCTCGACGCGGATCCCGACGCGCCGCCGGCCGCGCCACCGATCATGCCCTGGAGCACGCCCGACGCCTTGCCGGCCACGGCACCAGAGACCGCGCCGCCGGCCGCGCCAGGCGCCCCCTTGCCCTTGACCGACAGCGTCCCCGACGTCAGGTCCGCGTTGTCGCGCACCCGGATGATGAGCGGACGAAACTGCGTCGCGCCGTGCGCGCCCGCGAACCCGGATGCCGTGGTGATCGTGACGGTGCCGCCGTTGTGGACGAAGTTGCGCACGTTCAGGACCGACGCGGGCTGATACGCGGTCGTCAGGACCTCGGCGCCTTTGCCGAACGCCGCGTTTTCGCTGATCGTGCACGTCCCGCTGCCATTCGATCCGGTGCAGGTTCCCCATCGACAGACGGTGCGCGCGCCGGTCGAGTCGAACGTCGAGCAGTCGGTCGGCGACGTCACCTCGCCGGCATACGTGAAGTCACCGGCCGCCTCGGTGCCGCCGGGTACGCGCGCCGCGCGTGCAGCTGGCCGAGTCTGCCGCACAACGCACTTCACCGTGTGATACGCGCCCTGGTCGACCGATGCGGCGGACGCGACCGCATATGCATCGTCGGCCGCTGTCGCCTTCTCGCCGCGACCCGCGGTTCCCGACACCCGCAGCCAGTCGCCGCGAGTGGTCGCGACGTCCGTGGTGACGCAGGTCGTCTGTCCCTCGCGCAAGACCTGCACCGTGCTGCCGTCGGCCTCGGTCGTCAGGACCACGCCGATGACCTCCCGCGTGCTCGTCGCGCGACGGACCGCGTGGTCGACGCCGGTCGCGGAGTACACGGCGACGGCCTCGCCCGCGACCATCGCGGCACCGTCCTTGTTCGTTAGGCGGAGGCGGCCGCTGTGCTGCTCCTCGCTCGGAAGCACGCCGAAGTTGTCGCCAAGTTCGCCCATGGCGTTGGTCCACTCCGGGATCAGGCCATGCACGTCCCAGGTCGTGTTGAGCGCTACCTTGTTGTTCGCCGCATCGCCGGCCCCGGTCGGAAAGCGCAACCCGCCGCCGGACCCCCCGTTGTCGCCCAGATAGTTGTCGGTGAACATGTTGGCGCTGAGAGTGCCGGTGGTCGTGCTCAGCGTGTTGAACTCCATGCCGCCGGTCAGGCACTGGTTGCCGCTGAACTTCGACGTGTCGACACCGAACGGCGCCACGCACGTCTCGCCGTTGCAGTTGGCGGACGTCGTGCACGGCATGAGCGCGGTCGAGCCGGCAGGCACGGTGTTGGCGCATCGCTTGCCGCTGCCGACGCCGACGATGCACGGGCCACTGCCGAACGACGCGATGAAGTTGTCCGTCACGACACAGTGCGTGAACCCGCCGCACGGAATGGAGTCCGTCGTCCCGAACTTCATGAGCGAGGCGAGCAGCAGATTCCCGTTGATCGTCGCGCCGTTCGAGCAGCCCGAGAACCCCTCGTTCGCGATGTAGATCGCGTTCCCGGTCATCGACGAATCGCCCGACGGCCAGATGCCCTTGTCGAAGAGCATCAGCGTATTGCCCTGGACGGTGGAGAACCCGAACCACCCGATGCCGCGATGGGACGTCGCTGGCCAGGCTCCGCGCAGGTGGTTGCCGAGGATCCGACAATGCAGACCGCCCCCAAGCCCGCCGAGCGGCTCGATGCCGTTCCCGACGGGCACGTAGACGCGGTTCGACTCTACGGCCGACTCGTCATCGATCGAGATGCCCGACGACACGAGTTCGAGGGGCGTCACGGCGTACCGATACGTCTCACGGATCAGCTCGTTGTCGCGGACGAGGCTCCGGATGCCGCCCACGAATCCCGCATCACCGCGGCGCAAGTCCCAGAGGTCGTTACCGACGATCACGGCCCGGGTGGACGCGGAGAAGTCCACCGCCGTGATCTTCCCGGCGCCGGTCGGCGTCGCCGGCGGCCCGGTGCACGTCCCGCCACCGGTGCACGCCGAGGACATCGTGCAAGTCCCGGAGGACGGGCACTGCGCGTTCAGCGTGCAGCGCAGCGCGGTGTCGGTCGTGCACGTGTTGAGGCACGCCGTGCCGGGATTCGAGCCGTTGGCACACGTGTACTCGTCATCGACGCCGTTGGCCCACAGGCTACACCCGATCAGCTCGACGCTGTCGGAGCTGCTCGCCGCGACGATGCCCTTGTAAACGGACCCGCCGGTGGGAGCGAAACCGGTGTCGAAGATGAACCCGGCGCTCTTGTCCTCGCAGACGATGCGCTTGCCGCTCGGGATGGTGACCGCGGCGTTGCCGGCCCCGGGCGTCGTGATCCGTGGGGTACACCCGGCCGGCAGAACGACGGTGCGCACGGCGTCAGTCAGCGCGGTCGCCAGCGCCGTGTTGGCGCTGCCGCTCGTGCAGGCCGTCCCGTACTTCTGCTTGTCGAGGCGCACGGCCGACAGCTCGGGTCGACCGTCGCTGACGGTGATGCCCCCGCCGCCGGTGATGGCCGCCGCCGGCGCAGCAGCTAGTGCTACGCCGGCCAGCAGCCAGGCGACGAACGTGCGCGGACGGCTCACGCGTTACGCCGTGCGCTCGACGGAACAGCCGATGCGGGTGGCAGTTGTCGTCGATGAGGCGACCGCGGAGAAGGTCGCGCACTGCCCAGCGGTCACGTTGATCGTGCCCGTCGTGTCGGCGACGACGGTGCCGGCCGCGGTCAGCGCGACCTGCAGCGTCGTGTTGTCCGACAGCGCCCCGCACGTGCCGATGCGCGCCGTGACCGTGATGCCGGATCCGCCCGGCGCTGCCGAGCTCCGGCACCGCAGGTTCGCCAGCGTCATCGCGGGCAGCGGGACCTCGACCACCGGCTCGGTCTGGTCGATCCCCGTGCCCAACCCGAAGTAGTACGTCAGCGAACCCGGGCTCAGGTTCATGCCCGAGCCGAAGCCGGTGAACCCGTTGACCGTTGTCCCACCGCTGATGGTGTTGCAGCCGTACGCGTTGGTCGTCACGTCGTACGTCAGCGCGTTCTGAGCGCCGTCGCAGTCGCCGATGGCTTTCGACTGCCAGGTCGTCCCGTTGCCGACCATCACGTTGTCATCCGCAGCGGACCCGAGGTTGGTGCCGCCTCGCGCGACGGGCAGCGTGCCAGTGACGGCCGCCGTGCTGATGTCCAGTGCGCCATAGCCGCCTGGCGAGCCCGACCCGGCCGACAGGAACGGCTGCCCAGCCGTCCCGGCGGCGGAGACCTGGAAGCCCGACGTGCCGTTCCCCATCAGGACGCCGTTCGCCGTGAACGAGCCGCCGCCCGTACCGCCGAGGGGGACGGCGATCGTCCCGCTGACGGAGACCGTGCCGTCCTGGATCGTGATGTTGGTACCACCCGTGAGCGCGAGCGTGCGCGCTGGGATCGCCATCCACACCGCCAGCAGTGCCATCACGAATGCGGCGCAGCGCCGCGCGTTCTTCAGCTCCATCGTTCGTCCTCCCGTCCTCACTCGCGCGACCACTCCTCGACCGACTCGACCTGCATCCGGTGGCGCGCGCGCTGCCCCGGTGTCGGTTCGCTCCATCGCCGCGTGACCCAACGGCGTTTCGGCTGCGTCTCGATGACCTCGCGCTCGGGCGCGCCGAGGCGGTGCCCCATGAGCACCAGCACCGCGACGAGCTTCCGCCCGAGGTAGACCTCGACCTCTTTCGTGGGCTTTCCGGGGCGCGTTCGTGCCTGCAGCCAGCTCGGCAGACCGATCCGCGTGCACTTCCCCGGCACGCGAACGTGCGGCACCACGCCCGGCATGGCCGCAGCCGCCGCGCGTTCCATCACGCGTGTGCCGCACTCGAGGTCGATGCCGATGCGCTCGGCGCCGGCGCCGGACGCGGCGAGCAGCACCAGGACGAGGGCCACGCCGCGCGTCACAGCGCCTTCACCAGGGTGCACTTCACCTGCGTGGGCAGGCTCAACGGGCCACTCGGGAAGCTCAGGCGCAGCGACCAGCAGTGGTTGACGCCGCCGAGCTGCAGCTTGTTCGTCGACGAGTCGCACGCCGGGATGCTCGAGCCGGCGCCGCTGAGCGTGCAGGCGAACGCCGTATCGGCGAGCGCGCCGCACACCCCGGTCCGGCCGGTGACAACGAGCGTGCCGACGAACGGCGTCGAGCCGCGGCACTCCAGGTTCGCCAGCGTGCCCGGCGTATCGAACGCCATCTCGACGGAGCGCTCGAGGACGTCGGCGCACGTCGACGGGCCGAAGAAGACGGGCGTCACGTCGCCCTTCACCGGTGTGCACGTCGCGGCCGCGAGCACGCCGCGGCTCGGGATGACGTCGGCGCCGGCGATCGCGGTGCCGAGCGCGAGGAGCGCCGCGGCTACGCGAAGACGTGCGCCCACAGCGCATCTCCTTCCTGGACGTCGAAGCCGGTCGTGATGACGTTGCCCGAGAGGAAGAATTCGCCGATGCCCGGCGTCGCCTTCTTCGTGAGGGCGTAGCCCTGGTAGTAGACCTGGATGCCCTGCGGCGCCGTCGGCACCGTGAAGGTGTTCCCCGGCCGCGCGCCCGTCAGCGGCACGTCGAAGGACCACGTCGGCGCCTCCGGGTCGGGCTCCGGCGCCGGGGTGAGTCCCGCGATGCCGCGGTTCTCGACGCGGATCAGGCCCGTGAGCCGCTGCAGGACAGTGCCGTAGACGTACGCGACGTCGTAGTCGTGCAGCTCGTAGTCCGACGCGGCCCTGACGACAACGTTGTCGGCGGGCTGCAGCGTCCACACCGTCGCCGCGCCCTCGCCGGCGACGTTCGGCGCGTTCGCCGCGCTGCCGTCGCGCCCGTTCAGGATCGTGCGCGTGTGATGATCGCGCAGCCGGATGCGGACCTCCGTCACGTCGGCCCACGGGAGCGCCGTGCCGTCGAGCCGCGTCAGCGGGAGGACGAGGCGGCCGTGCGCCTCTTCGGCGACGTCAGTGATCACCGTGCTCCTCCGGGAGCTCGCGGATCTCGACGATGAGCCGCGGCGCCTCCGGCCCGCCCTTGGCGAACGCGGGACGCGAGGACGGCCCACCGGGTCGGCGACTGCCATCGCCGCTGCCTGGCCGCTGCGCGCCGGGGCGCGCGTACCGGAGCGGCGCCTCGCTGTCGGGCAGCGCATTGCTGAACGGATCGTCCTCGTCGTCGGCGCCACCGCCTTGCTCGTCGTCGCCCTCGGCGCCGGGCTGCGCGATGCCCTTCGACGCCATGTAAAGGCCCATCAGAGTCGGGTTGACGGGCGCCTCGCCGATCGTCTCGTCCGGATGCGGATCGGCGGCGTCGAGCGCCCGCATCTCGTTGACGGTGAGACCAAGCGTCTGGCGCTCGAGCTTCCGCTGCTCGTCCTCCGGGTACAGGCCGACGTAGGTGATGACGTACTTCTCGGTGAACCGAGCGACGAGGGCGTTCGTAACGCGCTTGCAGAACGCCAGGATCGGGATGAGGCTCCGGTCGTGGCTCGCCGCGAGCCGCTCGCCCGTGCCGTCACCGGACAGGCTCGACGTCTTCGACGAGAACGACTCGAGGTTGATCTCGTCCGGCGACAGGCCGTGGGCCGCGCAGCCCATGCTCCCGAGGAAGCTGAGCCACTTCGTCATGAACATTTCGGTGCCGGCGGCGTCGACGGGCGTGTACTGCGCGCCGCCAGTGCCCTTCTGCTTCGAGACGAGCACGGGCAGCGCGAAGCGGCGCGCCGCGCCGCGCACCATCGCGTTCCAGTTCGCCTTGAACGCCTCGAGCTCGGCCTGCTGGTACTCGCCGAAGAGCGTCAGGAAGCCGCGGGGGATGCTGTTCCGGTCGAGCGCCGCCGCGTTGAACGTGCAGGTATTCAGGTACGACGTGATCGCCTTGACGAGGCATTCGTTCTCGGACTGGCCGTACCCGCAGAGCAGCGCGCTGCTGCGCGGGTTCCGGACCTCGTAGAGAATCTCGTGCGCCTCGAAGCCGACGAGCGCCGCCTGCTCGTCGAGGTTGACCTGGACGGCGACGATGGCGTCGTTGCCCTGGTAGCCGTCCTCGTAGGCGAGCCGGACGGTGTCGAACGGCAGGTTGTACCAACCGGCGATGCCCGCGCTGCGGGCGGCCTTCGGCTCGATCTCCGCCGGGCACGCGTCGGCGCACAGCGAGTCGTAGACCAGCGCCTGCATGAACTCGGGGTACGTGCGGCGGTGGTACGTCCATCGCCGGCGCGCCGGATCGAACTCGGTCCCGCTGTTCTGCAGGACCTGGTCGAGGTACTCGATCTCCTTCTTGTCCGCCTTGGTGAGCTTCTCGCCGTCGCGACGGACCCACGCGTAGCCGTGCGGGTTGCCGTCGTTGTCGTCGAAGCGATGGAAGTGCCGCATGGCCTTCCGCAGCAGCGTGAGGATGATCGCCTGCAGCAGGTCGACCGACTCGACGAAGTAGCGGAGGAACTCGAAGCCGCTCTGCATCGTCGGCTTCTCGGCCCAGCCCTGGCCACCGGTCGGCCCCATGATGGCGAGGTCGTTGACCTGGAGGACCGCCTTGTGGCCCTCGCGACGCTCCGGGTACGGGTGCGCGTACTGGTAGCGCGCCGGGTTCAGGATGACGGCCTTCGTGACGGCCGCGTCCTGGGCGTTGACGTAGTCGATGCCCGCGCGAATCTGCTGCGGGTCGACGAAGTGGAGACCCGACCAGAGGGCCTTCAGGAGCTGCTGGTTGACGTCACGGCGCTCGTCGCCCGGCACATCCGGACGACCCTGCGTCGTCAGCAGCTGCTCCCAATAGCTCACCCGCCGTCCGCTCCCCCGCCTCCGCCCCTCGAAACGCAAAACGGCGCGGCCCCTCCGATGCTCCGGAGAGACCGCGCCGTCCGTTCAGGGATAGGCGCTCGTTCTGTGCGGGCCGGACGTTAGAGCGTTGTCACCGCGCGCGCAAAGTTCGGGTTCGGCGTCCGAGGGGCCATTCCGACCTGCCCCGCAATGGTGTATAGCCAGCGCCCTCCACAATCAGACTCGGAGGGCGACGTGACCGTATGTGTGGCTGCGATAGCCGAGAACAGCTGCGTGATCGGAGCGTCCGACCGCATGTTGACCGCGGGCGACGTTCAGTTCGAGCCGCAACAGACTAAAATCTTGAGGGTAACACCATCGATCGCGATCATGATGGCCGGTGATTCAGGGCTCCAAGCGGATATCGTTCAGCGCCTCCAGCCCATCGTGAGTGAACTGTTGGCGGACGACGAAGACGCGCTGCTCCCTGTCGTGGACGTCGCCGAAGAGTACGCGCGGCTGCATACGCAAGCACGTTCCAAGCTCGCGAGCGCCGCCATACTCGCGCCTCTAGGTTTGGATAGCGACACGTTCCTCAGCCGCCAGAAAGAGTTGGCACCGCGCCTCGTGAGCCAGCTGTCGCGCGAGCTATTGAACTTCGACTGCCCGCTCGTGCAGACGATAATTGCGGGAGTCGATGCGACTGGCCCGCACCTGTACGCGTTGAACGGAGCTGCGATCATGTGCCGAGACGCGGTGGGGTTCGCCGCTATCGGTGCCGGCTATTGGCACTCTGACTCGTACCTCATGGTGGCGGGGCACACGCGTCATCGGGTCTTCTCGGACTCCCTCCTGGCAACGTATGCGGCCAAGAAGCGCGCCGAAGTAGCGCCGGGAGTTGGAGAAGCGACGGATATGTTCATGATCGGCCCAGCGGCCGGCTCTTACCTGCCGATTGGCGATCACGTACTCGCAACGCTCAGCGACATTCACCGGACGATGCGGGCAAAGCAGCAGGAGGCCGACGATGACGCCCAGAACAAAGTCAAAAAATTCGTCGAAGGAGTCATACGCACAGCAGCTGAAGCAGCCGCGCGGGGGAGCGACGAAGCCTCTCAACACGACGGCGCATCCGCTCACCGGCAAGACCCTAAATCAGGGCCTGCTTCTCAAACGTCCTCTCTCCCAGCGAAACTAAACTAGCTCACGGGCAGGGATCGGCGCAGCGTCGTTACCAGCCGAGCCGTCACCTGCGCGCCCGGGCTGCCGAAGTGCAGCTCGAGCGCGCCGGCCGGCGCGCGGTTGATCTCGGCCTGGTTCTCGACAAGCAGCTCGAGGAGTGCGGCCGCGCGGCCCGTCACCGCGATCGTGCGCGTGCCGATCGTGACTGACGTCGTCGCCATCAGTTGCGCACCGCGACCCCGAGGCGGCGAAACAGCGCCGACACCTCGGCGGGCCGAAGCGGACGGAACCGCCTCGGCGGCGGATGCAGATGCGCGTGCTGGACGCAGCCGGCGTGCATCATGATGCGCGCGGGACGATCGCCCTCCTGGACAATGGCGCACCCGCACGCGAGCCAGACGTCCACCTGCCGCACGAACAGGCGCACCATGACGACGCCGTCGCAGAGCTCGAACAGCCAGTGGACCATCAGACATCGCCCGTCGGGAGCGCGATCGCCGGCGGCATCGCCAGCTCGATCGACTTCTTCTCAAAGTGCTCGAGGTGCGCCTTGCCGTCGGCGATGACGATCGTGCACCGCGCCTCGTCGGCGCCGAGGTTGTCGACGATCCAGGCCTCGAGCCGGTCGGCGAGCTCGCGCGGCGTCACGACCTTCTCCTCAGCTTGCCCTTGCACCGCGAGCGCCGGGATTGTGTCGACGGGCTGGTCACCTTCACGCGGATGCACTCGCCCGTGTGGATCACTCCGCCGTTCGCAACGACCCTCGTCGGCTCGGTCTGCCCGCAAGGCGACGTGAGGAGCTGGGCCTTCGGGCCGACCGGGCGACAGCTAAAAGCGCTCCGGTCGACGACGATGTCGGCGCGCGCCGACGATCCCAGGAGCAACAGCGCGATCAGGAGTCGCCCGCTCACCGGCCCGACACCTTCCAGCGCTGCCACAACGCGATCATGTGGTCGGCGATCTCCGCGCGCTCCGCCTCGGTGAACGCCTCTTTGCGATAGTCGTCGTCCTCGGGGAAGTCGGGCTGCGGCCCGAGATGGCCGTCGTAGCCAACGTAGGCGATCAGCTCGCCGTGCTCCTCCGCGACACCGATCGACGCGTTGGCCCCGCCGAAGAGGGCCCGTCCCGTCGAGTCGAGTCCCCAGCGACCGTTCGCGTATTTCATCGCATGCACCCTAGCGCATCTGCGAGCAGCCGCGCCGCCTCCTTCTGGTCCGCGATCGCCTGGCGCCGCTCCTCGAGCTGGCACGTCGCCATGCACGGCGGACGGTACTCGGTGGTCGTGACGAACGACGGCGGGTCGTCCGGATCGCGCACCAGCTTCTGCGCCGCCTCGAGCGCACGCTTCACGACGGGCGCGCACTCGGCCGACAGCCCCTCGTTGGTGTTCGACGGCATCGGCGCCGGCTGGAGGCAGCGGAGCTCATCACCGTCGTGCACCGGCGTGCACGACGGTGGCCACACTGACAGCCGACGGTCCGCGTTCGCCGCGTTGAGCACGGTACACCCGCGGGCGTTGCACGTCATGGCGTAGCCCGGAGCCAGCCGGAGCGACTGAAGCTCGCCGACAGTTGCCCCCAGAGCCATCGACGGCCAGTCGGGCCAGCACTCCATTGTACCCGGCGTGCCCCGGAGCCGTCTCGCGCATGTGAACCGCGGGCTCGGGCCCAGGAGCGCCGGCGACGTGCTGACATCCCGCAGGACGCAGTACTCGCCGAGTTCGTAGGTCGAGCCGATGACGCAGGGGACCATGAGCTCGCCGTCGGCCGCCCACGCGCGCGATGCCAGCACCATGGCGAGCACCACCGCGAGCACCACGCCAACGAGCGCGATCGGTCGCGGCTGCGGCTGGATTCGCGACCCGCAGTAGTCGCAGACACGCTCGTCGATCCCGCACCCGAGACCACACGACGGGCACTCGAAGAAGTCCACCATCCTACGCCTCCCCTTCCACCTGAAAGACATCGCCGCAGACGCAGCGCACGCGCAGCGGCCGTTTCTGGATGCGGAACTTCCCCTCGCCATCGTCCGAGCACGCCAGGTGCGACGTCATCCACCGGCCGCCGACGACGCCGGCGGCGCGCAGCAGGTGGCGATCACGCTCCATCTCAGCGGCCTCCGTCACGGATACGGCTCCTCGTCCGCCTGCGGCACCACGTGCTCGCAGGCCTGCATGGTCGGCGACACACTGAAGCCCCGGAGCTCGCACTTGCGGCCGTTCAGCTGCGTGCAGTCGGCGCACGTGAGCGCCGTCTTCGGGACCTGGACGGTGTCGCGGAGCGCTTCGCGCAGCTGCTCCTCTTCCGATCCGGAGCGCGCGGGCTTCTCCATGGCGTCCTCCGTGCCGGTGAAGATGCGGTCCCACCCGAACTGCCGGACCCACGCCACGCACATCAGCATGTTCGCGTAGGCGAAGTGCGGATCGATGCCGATCTTCTCGACGCGTCGGCGGAGCTTCCGCTCCCGCTCTCGGCCCTTGGCCTGGTCGGTCACGAGCGCAACGCGCTGCTGGTGCTTCCAGAACATGCGCCCGATCTCGACCGTCTCGCGGCCCTTCTCGGTGACGACCTCCTGGCGCAGCGTGCGCACGTCGGGCATCTCGACTTCGCCGTGCGACCAGCGCGCGAGCGCCCAGGACATCATCCGGAACTGGTCGACGCGGCACCACCACGGCGTGCGGGCCTCGTCGTCGGTGCGCACGACGTTGTCGGCATCCTTGATGCGATCGCTCCAGACGACGAGCTCCTCCGTGAGGTCCGTGTAGTTCACCAGGAACACGCGGCCCGGGAACTCCTTCGAGAACCGATGCGCCTCGTTGAAGTTCGGCAGCGCCTCGACCGCGCACTGGGTGATCCGGTACTCGCGCATGAGCTGCGCGCAGCGCTTCCACGGGTTGCCGCCGAGGATCACCTCCATCCAGAGGTACTGCATGCGGCCGCCGACCTTCGACGCGATCACGGCGCGGTTGTCATGGCCCATCTGGTCGATGCCCAGGAAGGTGCCGTCGACGTCTTTCTGCGGCCGCGGCCCCCAGCGGAGGTACTCGCGCTGCGCGGCCACGCAGTGCGCCTCCGTGACCGGCTGCGTCTTCGGGTCGGTGTAGCAGCGGCCAACGACGCGGTTGAAGTAGTCCTTCGTGTCGGAGCGCGTGTCCCACTTCGCGAGGATGTCGCGCGCGCTGATGCGCGGGGAGAGCATCTGGCCCCAGTGCAGGCCGATCGCCGGCCCGCCGTACACGCCGAGCGCACCGGGGTTGTGCGCGAGGAAGTCGCCCTCCTGCACGCGCATGCCGTCGAGGCCATCCTCGCGATCGGGCCCACCGCCGGGCCCGAGGTTCGTCTTGCAGCGCGGACAGAAGTAGAACGGCTCTGTCGGCACGCTCTTGTTCGCACCGCTCCCGCGATCGATGCAGAGCGGCCCCTCTTCGGGATCGAACCACTCCGTCAGGCTGACGCCCTCCGCGCACGCACATCGCGTGTGGAACTCCCGCTGGTCGCTCCGCTTGTAGAAGTAGTCGATGTCCCCGTCTTCGAAGTTCGGCGTCGACAGGCGCGCGATCAGCTTCAGCTGCGACGCCGCGATGCGCTCCTGCGTCTTCTGGATGTCCTTCGGCACCATGGCCTGGACTTCGTCGAACATGAGCCCGTCGAGCGGCTTCCCTTCCGTCGTGATGTCGCCGCCGACGTAGGTGTAGTAGATGATCGACCAGAGTAGTCGCCGCACCGACGCGCTGCCTTCATCGACGACCCGACGGAGATGCGGGGTGTCGGGATCACCCATCAGGCCGTGGATGCCCTTGTTCTCACGCACCAGCCGGATGAAGCGGTTCTGCGAGTACTCGAACGCGTACTCGGCGCTCGGCAGGTAGTAGGCGAGCTGCAGCCGCGAGCGGAGCGCGAGGTTGAGCACGAGGAGCATCGCCCACACGCTGGCGCCCGCCTGGGCGGGCTTCTTGATCGTGACGTCGAGGCCCTTCGGGTTCGGCGGGACGACGCGGTACAGCTTCTCGAGGTAGCGCCAGACGGAGAAGTCGACCGGCTCACGGTCGGCGATGAAGCCGCCTGTACGCGCCCAATCGAAGAACGACAAGCGCTTCGCGTCGTCGGCCGGGCCGAGCCGCTTCGAACGTCTGCTCCGCTCGGTGCGCACGAGGCGACCGAGGAGCGCGAGCGGGTCGGCATCCTGACGCAGCGGAGCGTTCACCAGGCACCGTTTGACGCTGCGGCCGGGAGCGCGGCAGATAGCGCCGCTAGATGTCCAGCGCGGTTCTGGCGTTCCTGTGCGCCACACCTCTCGGCGAGCTCGTCAGGCTGATCATGGCCATCCCGGTCCCGTCGGTGGCCGCGGTCATTCGCCGCACCGTCGCCTTCTTGTTCGTCATGCACGCGGTCGACCTGACGATCGCGAACCATCCGGCGTGCCGGGCTGTCGCCGCGGTCATGCCCCGGGAGAAACAGAACGTGTGCTACGAAGCCTTGAGCTCTTGGTCGACGTTCGTCACCGCGGTCCTCACCGCGGGCTTGCTGATCGCAGCCGTCTGGGTGGCGCGAAAGCAGATCGCGCTGATGGACCGGCAAACCGACATCATCGACAGCACGCTGCGGGCCACCCAGGAGTCCGCCGACGCCGCGAAGAAGAGCGCCGACTATGCCGCCGCTGGTCAGCGCCCGTGGGTCATCGTGCGCTCGACGACCGTGAAAGCAGCGGACGGGAAGGAACGGCCGGCCCTCGAGGGCTGGCCGAAGCCGTCCGATATGTTCGTCACGTGGCCACGGATCCTCTTCCTGAACTGGGAGATGACGAACTTCGGCCAGACTCCGGCGTGGATCGAATACTTCGCCGCGACGTTCGAGATCGTCCCATGGCCGCTGCCCCCACAGCCGCCGCAGATCGTGCAGATGGAGCCGTTCCACGGGCGGCTCATCACCAGGGACCGGCCTCATGGTCACCGCTCTGAACTGCTGGTCCCTCCATTGTGGGGCGAGCGGCTGATGTCCGGCGAGTACTGCGTCGTCTTCTGGGGGACGGTCGAGTACCGCGACGGGCTGGAGCCCGACAAGCCTCGCTACACGCACTTCTGCGAGACGTGGGTGGTCGACCAGGATCCATTGGCCAAGATGGGGCGGTACCTGACCTTCCGCCCGCTCGGACCGACACCGGATTGGACGCGTCATTCGTAGCGGGACGGCCGCGCGTCCCGGACGCAGCGCTTCAGGCACTCGCCCACGGCGCAGACCTCCTCGCAGAGCCGGCGTTCGAACATCACCCCTCGCGCGACGTCGCCGGCGTGATGCACGCCAGCCGCTCCCCGAGATGTCGATGCAGCGTGATGGCCTCCTCGTCGCTCAGCGGCGCAAGAGACTGATCCGGCTCCAACACGAGGACGACGTCCCCGTGGCCAAGGCGATCGCGCAGCTGCGCGAAGATCGCGCGCGCCTCCTGCTCCGAGTAGTGGCCCCGCACGACGTACACGCCCACGCGGCTCAGCCCGACAGGCTCAACGACCACCGGCCGCCGCTTGTCCGTGCTCTCCGTCGTTTCCTGCCCCATCGTCACCTCCCCCGCTCAGCGCGAGCCCCTCGAGGCGCGCGAGCGCTCGATCGACCCGCTCCGCCGGCACGAACTCGTGCAGCAGGTCGATCACCTGGCGCACCCAGACCTGCGCCACCTGGATCGTGATGTTCACGCCGCCCGTGGCCGCGATTCTTCCCTCGATCCGCGCCACCCGCTCGAGCGCGGACGCGATGCCGTTCATCACCGGCAGCAGCGCCGGCGGCGCCTCCCCGTAGTCGCCGAGGATCGGCTCCGGCAGCTGGCGCACCACGATGTCGTGCATCGCCCACAGCGACGCCAGCAGCTGCTTCAGGTCGCGCGCCTTCGCCTCCCCCTCGGCGCTCAGGTAGTGCTCGCGCAGCGCCCGGAACTCCGGGTGCATCTTCTGCATGAGCTCGAGCGTCTCGGGCTGCGCGTACTGCCCGCTCGTGATCGGCGCCGTCTTCGGGTTCTTCCGCGTGCCCTCGCGCTCGCGCTTCGCCGTCCCGGCCCCGTGGCTCGAGCAGACCGGGAAGCCCTTCCGCGCCGGCTTCTCGCACTGCTTGGGCGGCTGGCTGCCCTTCTTCGGCGACTGACACCGCGGCGCCTCGCCGTAGGGCGTGCGCATCGTCGCCTTCCAGCCTGGCGGCGTCGCCTTCTTCCTGCCGCCCCGGCCACGCGACTGGTTCATGAGGGTGCACTGGCCTCACCTTGGTCCGTGGGCCGTACGGGGGTTGCGGCGGGCTGTCGCATACCCGGCCACCCGAAATGCTCGAAGATGCGCCAGATCGCCGCGACGCACGCCGATGGCGTTCGCAGGTCGACCGGCAGCCATGCGAGACCTAATCCAGGACGGGGCCCATCGGCAGCGTCGTGGTTGGCGTCGACGTCGTCGTGGTCGCCGACCCGCCGGTCGACGGCGGCGACGACGGCTCCTCCTCCGCCGGCGCCAGCACGGCCAGCGTCAGCAGAAGCAGCGCGCACAGGCAGATCATCCATCCGATTCTCATCCGCTTCCTCCTTGGCTCCACTCGGAGCGGCCTGCTTGATGGCGTCGACGAGCTGCTCGACGCCCTTCTCGCCTTCGCGCAGTGCACCTGGCACCCGCTCACAGCCGGCGATCGCCGGCGCATCGATCTCGATGAAGTCCAGCACGCCGAGCTCGTAGTCGCGGAGCTCGTCGGGACCGAATCGATTCGCCGTCCGGTGCCCGTGCGCGCCGGCGCGGCCATCGCTCCACTCGCAGTCGGGATAGGGACACGGCCGACCGTTCGGAAACGTGCGACACATCTCGGGTCGCGTCGCGTAGATCGCGCAGTCGCCGTTCGCCAGCAGGTTCGAACACGAGTACTCGTATTGCGGCTGGCACCCGTGCGGCAGCCGCTTGCCCATCGGCAGGAACTGCCCGGGCTCCACCACACGGACGAACCGCACCATGCGCGCGATGGTGCCGCGATCTTCGCCGTCGCCCTCCCACGCCTTCACTTGGGCCGGCGAGTACTGCAGGTTGAACGCGCGGCAGCATGCGCCGGTGCAACGCCGTCCGCGCGGTTCCTGTTTCGCGACCACGCGCGTGGTCGAAGAAGGGGAGCCGCTCATCGGCGCTCCCCGCGGATGAGCTCGTCGGAGCGCACCAGGCGCACGAGCGCCCGCAGCGCCTCCTCATCCGTCGCGTGCCCGAAGACGTGACCCGTCTCTTCGTCGAGCAGCTCGATCGGGAACTCGCCGTGCCGGCCAGCGTGGCGGGCCTGCAGCGTCATCTGGCAGCTCCCGGCTGAATCACCTCGACCGACGTCGGCGACGAGAGAATCGGCAGGTTCCAGCGCTTGTCCGCCCCTCCCGCGAGCGCGTTCCACTGCTCGCGAAAGTGTTCGAGCTGCTCGTCTGACCACACCAGCGGCACCCAGAGAGAATGGCGAGGGTAGCCGCGATCGTGGCGGCCGTTCTCGAGGCCGGTCAGCACCTGGTACGCGCTCACGACGCGAGACCTCGCAGGGCTGCGTTCACGACCGCGTCGACGTCGTGCGAATCCGCCGGGCCATCCGAGTCGTCCCACCGACGGTAGTCCATCAGCGCCCCGCCCTCGTTCTCCCACCGCGGAACGTCCTCGTACTCGAGACGATCGGCGAAGACGTTCGGGCGGAGCTCGACCCAGTCGCCGGGCTCGGCGCGCAGCGCGTCGGCGAAGTCCTCGGCGATCGCGTCGATGACCGCGGCGTAGACCTCACGACCACGCGGCGTCACCGACCACGTCGAGCCACGGCCGGCGCCGGCGGGATCGACCACGCGAAGGACCAGGCCGCGGTCGATCAGCCGGCGCCACGTCTTCGAGCCCGCGCCAGACGGGTGCATCCCACGCGGGATGTGCACCCCGTCCGGATGCTCGAGCAGCGCCTGGATGGCGCGCGCCTCAGGTGACGTCAGGCCGGTCACACCTCGGTCCTCCACTCGTGTTCCGAGCGCCCGTTGCGGTCGACCCAAATTCCGGTGCTGCCGAGCGTCCACGTGCCGAGCTTGCCCGCAAGCAGCGCCAGCAGGATCGACTCCGCGATCGCCTTCGCTGCGCCGCACCTCGCGCTCGTACCGACGGCCAGCGCGCTCGAGCAGCTGCCCGAGCCCCACCTGCAGGTCGTCCTCGCTCGCGTAGCGGAAGCGCGTCGACGAGAGCTCGACGAGGAGCCGGTCGGCGGCCGCGCGCGCCGTCTCCGGCGTGTGCGCGACGGAGATCGTCTCGCGGAGCGGCAGCGTTCCGCTGCGACCGCTCATCGGCATACCCGATCCGCCGGCGGGCAGATGACCTGCATCACGCCGTCGGAGAACGTGAGCCGCGCCCCTTCAGGCGTCGGAGCGCCATGAAACACCACGTCGACGAGGTCAGCGCTGGTGAGCACCTCGCGCGTGCACCAGATCACGACGTGCGCCCCCCCCCCCACGAGCGTTGCCTCCGGCGGCGGCGACCAGGCGAACGCCGGCGCCACGAGCGCCAGCAGCAGGCCAAGCGCGGCGGCGACGATCGCGGTCGCCCGCGCTTCCACGGCGTGTCTCACGGCAGGCCGTCCTTGAGCTCGAGCCGGTGCGTCGCATGCCAGCGGCCGTCCGCCTTCGGCTCGCACTCCTTGAGCAGCCAGGGCACGAGCCTGTCGCGCCACTCCTCGAGGCTGATCCAGCCGCCGACGCAGATCGCGTTGATGTCAAAGACGTTGACGACGCCGTTCGCCGATGTGCTCGAGGCGATCCAGTGCGTGTGGCGGTACCGGACGCGCATCGGGACGCCCGGCGCCGTCCACGGGCCTTCCCATTGGATGCGCACGAGCCCGAGGACCGGCCACTCGCCGTCGGCCTTCCGCCACGTGACGCCGAGCCGCCGCAGCGACTCGTACATCAGGGTCGGGTTCGTGTAGCCCTTCTGCTCGAAGTCGCCGAGGTGCGTCCGGACCTCGTCCAGCGTGAGCGCCATCACTGCGGCGAGCGCGCCCGGCCCGCAGTTCGCGCCCCAGGTGTCGCCCGCACGCTGCGCGTCGTCCAGCGTGAAGCACACCGTCGCCCGCAGCGACTCGAGGAGGCGATCGCTCATGCCGCGCCTCGCGGTCGAAGCCGCGCGCGGATCGCCTCGAGCGCCGTGTCCAGGACGAAGCCCGCCGAGCGACTCGCATCGATGACGACGAAGCGATCGGGCTCGGCCAGAGCCAGCTGTCGGAACCCGTTCCGGACGCGCGTGAAGTACTCGACGCCGGAGCGCTCGAGGCGGTCCGTGCCACGCGCCCGCAGTCGCGACGCCGCCTGGAATGCCGGCAGGTCGAGCAGCAGCGTCAAATTCGGCCGGACGCCGCCGCTCGCCAGGTGGCTTTCCCAGGCCGCGATCTCCGCCGGCGACGCCACCGCGCGCCCGTAGCCCTGGTAGGCGATCGTCGAGTCCATGTACCGGTCGGCGACCACGAGCTCGCCGCGCGCCAGCGCCGGCGTGATCACCGTCGCGACGTGCTGCGCGCGGTCGGCGAAGTACAGGAGCAGCTCGGCCATCGGCGTCGGCGGCTGCACCCAGTGGTCGAGCAGCATCGAGCGGATCGCGCGCCCGATCTCGGTGCCGCCCGGCTCGCGCGTGGTGCAGATCGGCACGCCGTCGCGCTCGAGCGCCTCGCGCACTGCGGCGACGACCGTCGACTTCCCCGAGCCGTCGATGCCCTCGACCGTGACGAACAGGCCCCGTTCCTTCATGCCGCCATCTCCCCACCGTCCGTCGATTCGCCGCGGGCCATCCGGAGCCGCCGCGCGAAGTGCACCATCGGGCTCAGCATCGGGTCGGTGCCTTCCTGCTGCGCCACCGCCCAGATCGCCGCGGCCTGCGTGCACACGAGCGTCTGCCCCGGGTTCGGGACGTGGAGCCGACAGGCCGCGAGCTCGTCGTGGGCCGCCCGAATCGCCTCCGGAACCAGCGCCCAATGGCGTGCGCACATCCAATCGCGCGGCGGAATCTGCACCACGCAGCCGACGGCGCGACATCGTCCCGACTCCTGCGGCATTCACAGCTCCCGCATCACCAGGTCGGACGGCGCGACGCTGTGAATGCGCGCGACGTCGGCGAGCGACGGGTAGACGCGCACGCCGACCTCCGGGTCGCCGTCGTCGCGATTCCACGACAGCACGCACCAACCGTTCGCGAACTCGACGCCCTCCGCGACGCGCCGCCGCACCTGACGCCCGAGGCGCTGGACCGGCAGGAAGACCGAGAACAGCCGCAACCCACCGGCGAGCGGCCGCCGCGGCAGCGCCGCCACGGGGGGTGCATCGACCGACACCTCGGCCGCGCGCGCGAGCTCCAGAATCCGACCCTGGAACCGCTTGCTCGGCTTGAAGTGCCCGTCTTCCCAGTTGTCGACCGACGCCACGTTCGCCCCGAGCCGATGGGCAAACGCCTCACGCGAGAGTTTCAGCTGCGCGCGCGTCGTGCGGATGATCTCGACCCACGACGTCGGCGTCGAGGTCTGATCCTGGGAAGCCGCGGCCGCGCTCATGCCGCTTTCCCAGGACGCCACTCGAAGTACCCGTCGACGGGCCGGACCACGATCGGCACGCCGATCGGCGACACGTCGACCTCGACGTACCAGCTCAGCGCGAACTGCATCGCGTCCACTCCCCACCCCGCGCCGGCGCAGTAGCCGACGCTCGCCAGGTACCGCAGCCAGTCGCGCTGCGCGTCCTCGAGCACGCCGCCGAGCGTTTTCGTCTCGAGGAACAGCCCGTGATACCCGCGGCTCGGGTACGGCAGCACCAGGTCCGCGACGCCTTCGCGGACGCCCTCGGCCTTGAGCTTCCCTGCGGTCGCCTTCTTGCGCAGCCCGCCGTTCGGCACCGCGAAGAGCCGTGAGAACGCCGGCACGTCGGTCGCCCCGCGCCATCGCGCCCACGTGACGACGGCCGCCTGGACGTCGTGCTCGGTGACGCGGAACGCGCTCGCGAGCAAGGCACCGACGCCCGCGCGCACGCCGCCCGCACCGCGCGATCGCGGACGCCGGCGCAGCGTGTGATGCTGTCGACGGATTCTCAACCGCCACCCCCAGCCTGCGCACGCGAGAGGGCCGCAGCGAGGATGTCCCCGACGCTCGTGAGCTCGGTCACGGGGCGATCGGCGCGGTGCGGCCCGCGACGGTCCTCGCCAGCCTGCGCGTACCCGTCGTCGATATTCCGCAACCAGCCGTCGACGAGGATGTGCCAGTTCACGCCGGCGCCGGCGCGCTTCAGCCAGTACGCGCGACACCGGCGCCACTCGCCTTCCGGGTCACGCAGCGAGCGGCCGTCGGGCGTGCGGTGGTCGATGAAGCGCTGCTGGAGCTCCGCCGCTGAGACGGGCTCCGAAAGGTCCCGATCCGGGCTGTCCTCCTCCGGGCCCTGAGCGTTGAGCTCGTGTCCGGTGTCCGGAAGATCTGCCGCAGAGTCGGACCCCGGACACGGTTGAAGGGTTTTCTCAGGATCCTTCTTCCGGATCTGTTCACGCGTACGTAGTTCACGGATCTGGGTGTCCGCCTGACACCCCTCCGATGTCGCCGGAGGCACCCCTCCCGGGACCGCCTGACACCCCACGTCCTCCGCAGAGGTGTCCGCCTGACACCCCCGTGAGGTGTCACCGGGTCGCCCCTGAGCGTCTGCAGGGGTGTCTGATGGACACCCCTGCATGGTGTCGACAGCCGCGTCAGAGGTGACCGCGGGTCGCCCCTGACGCGATCGATCGCGCGGGCTGCTGGGCCAGGCCGGACACGTCTCGGGATGCTCGAGCCAGCCGCGTAGCCGCGCGACGTCGACCTGGTAGTGCGTCGGCGTGCGACGCGTCGCCTTCTGAATCTCGATCAGCAGCCCGACGCGGCGGAAGACCGCGAGACAGCGCTGCACGGACCGCTCGCTGAGGCTGGCCTTCCCGGCGAGCGTCTCGACCGTCGCGAAGACGCGGAGACCCTGGTCGTTGACGATGTACGCCATCCACGCGGCGAGAATCTTCGCCTCCGTCGGCCACGGGAGCTCCCAGACGAGCCGCAACACGCTCAGACTCATGCGTCGCCGGCGCCCCCAAACCCCTGCACGGCGAGGCGCGTCTGGCGCTCGCGGCCGGGCCGTCGACCAGTGCGGCGGGGCGGCGCGCCGATACGATCCGACATCGAGCGCACGATGTGTCGCCGCGCCTGCGGGACCCGCTCGCCGTCGCGCGGCTCCAGCGAAAGGAGACGACCGCGCAGCTTACCGACGTCGATGTCGAGCGTCTCGCACAGGTTGACGAAGCTGAACGGCCAGGAGCGGTCATTCGACACGATCCACCGACGCTCCGTCGCGCGCCGGCGCAGCGAGTTCGCCCCTTGGGATCGAATGGCCCCGAGCCACGTGAGGCAGGCGTCCTCGAGCACGGCCACCATCAGCGCGCGCTCCGGGCTCTCCGGGACGCCTCCGTCGCTGGCGTTCTCGATCGTGATGATGTCCGGCGCATGGGCCGCCTGCTCGGTCTGAAACCGCGTGTGTGTCGTCTTCCTGGCGACGACGCGACCACCACGACCGATGCTCATGCGACCGCCTTCGGCCGGCCCCAGCCGCTCTCGTTGAGCGCGGCGGCGACGAGCTCGAGCGGCATCACGACGATCTCGAACGTGCCACCGAAGTTGACGAAGGTGTCGCCGTGGCGCCCGACGCCCATCCGGAGCACGCGCTCGGGATTGATCCAGATCGACCCATGGCGCGCGCTGGGGAACGCGGGCCAGCGGAGCCCTGCGGCCGCCAGCAGGCTCGCCGGGGTCTGCACGACACGATCGTGCCCCTCCGCCGAGTGCGGCTTGGACACGCCGCCGTACTCGATGAACGTCGCGTCGGCCTGCTCGCGCAGGAAATTGACCGCGGCGAGGTTCACCCACGTCGGCGCGCCGTCCGTGAAGTTCGCGGGAACCAACATCACCACCTCCGAAGGATCCGCGCGGCCGTGCAGCGCGCAGACACTGCACGACCGCGCGAAATCGTAGCGACGCGCATCGCGAGGCCTCCGACGGGCCACTCCCGCCGGCGTGCCCGTACGCGTCGCCGATCTCGTTCACGTTGGAGCGACGAAGCGTGCGCTCCGTGCTGGTGCCGAGGGCCGCCCCGTGACGCGTCCGATGGCTCGAGTCCCACCCCGCCCCGTCCACTCTCGGCACCAGCACGCAACGCGCGATTGGTACCGACGGCAGAGCCCTGCATTGCCGTCGACACCACTGCTCCATGATGGCGGCCGCTCCCGGACCGCACGCAGACTGATCCACGCAGCGATGGCAGGGACCTCGCTGCGCTTCTCTCGCCGGCCTCGTGCGGAAGAACACACGGCGACGTCACGCCTTTCCGGACTTCGAGCGACCTGTTGGGTTCCTGCGTAGAGCCCACGCGTGGAATCGAACCACGGACCTGCCGGTTACAAACCGGATGCTCTTCCACCTGAGCTACGTGGGCATGGAGCTCGCGGCCGACCGGTTGCAGCCGGATGGCCGCCGCGTCGGGCTCGGAAGGAGGAACGACCGCTGACGCGCGCTCCGCGATCAGCTGCAGCACCGCTGCGACGCGGCTCGGGCCTCGGACGCACGCTGCTCGCGCCACGTCCGAAGGCAGCTGATCGCGCAACGCGCGTGAACCACATCCGAATGTCGCCTTCACGCACCGCGCGCGCATGGCATCGTCGGCTCTGGTCGGTACCCACCCCTCAGGTCCCCCGGCCCGGTGGCGGCGGAGCCCAGACCGCCGCCACCGCTCTCCATTCGAGACGCGCACGCTCACGGCAGCACCGGCGCCATCGCCCAGACGCCCTTGCACACGAGGTGCCACGCCTGATCCTCATGGATCGTCGTGCGGCCCTCGCACTTCATCCAGTCGAGCCCGGCGTGCGTGATCGTCTCGAGGACGCCCAGGGTGATCGACCCGGTGACGAGCGCAACGATTCCGCCGTGCATCAGCGCGTGCGCGCCGAGCCAGTAGTACCAAGGCACCGCCGGCATCGGGTTCGTGCGCTGGTTCTTGCACTTCGCCACGGTGTCGGACTGCAGCCAGAAGTCGCCGGCGGCGTGCCCGACCACGAGCCACCAGAGAAGCGCCGTCGTCGTCATGCCGACGCCCGATCCCGCGTGCGGAGCGCCTGCTCGGCCCGTCGTCCCGCGCCGGCGCGGCAGCGGTAGCAGAGCCACTCGACCTCCACGAGCCAGCGCCAGGGGAAGAAGTGGTCGCGCTCGACGCGCAACACCGTCGACCCCGCCTGGATCGCATCGCCGAGCGACAGACCGCAGCACGTCTTCGTCGCGTCGCGCTGCAGATGCCGCGCCTGCATCGGCTCCGGGATGCGCGTCAGCTTCCCGGGCTTGCGCAGCAGCACCACACGCAGCTCCACCTCGAGAAAGACGTCAGGGCCGATCACCTGTCGTCGCGCTGCACGGGACGACGTCGTGGCGATGTCCGCTCCGCGGGGAGACTCCGCGGACGCCACGGCGTCGCGCCGTGCGCTCGCACGATCTTCCGTGATCGGGAGTGGAGCGCGCGCGCTACGACCCCCTGCCCCGTGACGACTTCGACTCCGCACCGTCCGACCAACCCTCCCCGCGCCGCCGCTTCCCACGCACCGCGCGCGCTCCGGGCAATCGGGACGCTCCCGACTCTCCGCATCGCACTCGGCCGTGCCGCCTGGCGTTTACTGTGCCTTAGAGAATGCTTCCTCGTCTTATTGCATTCACAATCTACAACTTGACAATGCCAGCCTTACGGCATAGCGATCAGCGCCGCAGGGACGCGAACGCCGGCACGGACGCCGAGCCAACGAGGTGTCGATGCTCACGTCCAACCCGCTTCCAGCCCGGTCACGGGCCGCCCGACAGGCCCGGCGCAAGTGCCGTACGCCACCGCGGCCTGCGCTTTTCATCGGCGCGAACGCACACGCCGCAGCGTTTGCGCTGTCATGCGCTAGCGCATTGGTGATACCGCTTGCAGTCATAGGTAGCTTCAGCATCCACCTGGAGGGAAGCCGACGATGACCCTCAACGAGTATCTGCCGACGTTCTATGGGCGCCTCGCACGGGCGGGCGCCCGCCCCGGCACCATCCGCGGCTACGCGTGTGTCCTGGAGAAACACATCGCGCCGCCCCTCGGTGAGCACCAGCTCGCCACCTTGAGCCATGTCGAGATCCGGCCCGTGCTCGACCAGCTCAGCGATCGCTACAGCACGCAGATGGCGAAGATGATCATCTGCGCGCTCCGCGCCCTCTTCAAATGGGCGAAACGGGATCACCACGTCGAGGAGGATCCCACCCGCGACACGCGCACCGTCCCCTGGCTGGCCCGGCGCGCGAAACGTCCGCCCCGCGCCTTCGCCCCGCCCGAGCTCGACAAGCTCATCGCGGCCGCGAAGGTGCTCTGCCCGCAGTTCGTGCTGCTCTTCCTGCTGCTCTCGCGCACGGGCCTGCGAATCGGCGAAGCCCTGGCGCTCCGCGCGCAGCACTTCGACCTGCGCGAGCGCTGGGTCTACGTCGAGGGCACGTACCACGGCGCCGGTGACACCGGCGATCCGAAGACGTCCGCCGGCTTCCGCTACGTCGACGTGAGCGACGACGCCGCCGACGTGCTCACGGAGATTCACCAGACGCTGCGCGACACGCCCGGCGGCTGGCTCTTCCCCGGCGAGGGAGACAACCCGTACCACGCCCGCACGGTGCAGCAGGCGTTTTCCCGCTGCCGCCACTACGCACAGCTCGGTTACTGCACGCCGCACACGCTGCGCCACACGTTCGCCAGCTGGCTGATCGCCACCGGCGTGAGCGTCGCGCACGTGAAAGATCAGATGGGGCACGCCTCCATCCAGACCACGGTCGACCTCTACGGATCGTGGTTCCGCCTTCGCGACCCGGGGTCCGCGAATCAGATTGACCGGGTCGCCCGCGGCGAATTCGGCACGCGACTGCATCGCCCGCCATCAGGCCCGGAGCGCGACCCCGGACCAGTGCGGGCTGGTGGGCGCTACACTACGCGGGTACCACCGCGTCGCGACGGCGACACCGCCGGTCGCCCGCCCCGTCACCAACGATAGATGGCCACGTTTCCGCGTGCCCCGTCCTCCACGCGGAAGCGTTAAACATCTGCTTGAAGGTGACGTGGGCCATCGGGGGGCGACAGTACGCAGCGCCGCCCCGGCCAGTCAATCAGACGGCGAAGCGGTAGTGGACGATGTCACCGTCCTGGACGACGTAGTCCTTGCCTTCGAGCCGCAGCTTGCCGGCCTCGCGGCACTTCGCCTCGCTGCGGTGCCGGACGA
Organism: uncultured Binatia bacterium (SeqCode); assembly: GCA_964432595.1. GTDB lineage: Bacteria > Desulfobacterota > Binatia > DP-6 > DP-6 > DASYLJ01. The sequence continues at coordinate 25,371 of CAYSOF010000007.1, forward strand.
AGTCGTCGTAGGCGATGACCTCGGCGCGGATGAAGCCGCGCTCGATGTCGCTGTGGATGCGGCCGGCGGCCTTGCGCGCGCTGATGCCGCGCCGGATCGGCCACGCGCGGCACTCATCCTCGCCGGCGGTGAGGAAGCTGATCAGGTCGAGCAGCGCGTAGCTCGCGCGGATGAATCGGTCCCGCGCCGTCTCCGTCAGGCCGAGGTCCGCGAGGAACGCCGCCCGGTCGTCCGGCTCGAGCTCGGCCACCTCGCCCTCGACCTGCGCCGACAGCGTGAGCACTTGCGCGCCGGCGGCGGTCGCCTTCGCCGCGACGTCGGCCGGCAACGGCGTCGCGACGTCCGCCTCCGGCACGTTCACGACGACGAGCAGCGGGCGCAGCGACAGGAACGCGAAGCCCGCCAGCTCGTTCCGCTCCTCGGCGTTCAACTCGAGCGTGCGAAGCGGCCGCCCGTTCTCGAGCGCGTCGCGGAGCCGCGTGAGGAGCGCCAGCTCCCGCTCGTGCCCCTTCTCCTTCTTGCAGCGCTCGGCGCGCTTCTCGACCTGCCCCAGGTCGGCCAGGACCAGCTCGGCGTCGAAGGCCTCCACGTCCTCTGCCGGCCGTGCCGCGGCGCCCGCGACGTCGGGGAAGCCGCGCACGACTTCCACCAGCGCGTCGGCGTCGCGCAACGCCGCCACCGCTTCCGCGTCCAGCACCGCGCGCTTCGAGGGATCGCGCGCGGGCGGGAAGTCGATGAAGCTTACCTCGGCGAGGGTCACCTTCTTCGGCGAGTACACCTGCGCGAGGAAGTCGACGCGCGCGTCCGGCACCTTGATCGTGCCGATCTGTGCGCGCCGGTCCGACGGATCGGGACGCAGGCCCGTCAGCGCGGCGAACACCGTGCTCTTGCCCGCCCCCGGGAAGCCGGCCAGGCCGACCTTCACCGCAGCACCCCGAGGGCCACCGCGGCCAGGTGCAAGCCGGCGATCGTCTTGCCGTCGACGATCTCGCCGCGGCCGATCATGGCGACGGCCTCGCGCAGCGGAACGCGACGCAGCTCCGCGATGTCCTCGTCGTGCCCACGCGCCATGGCGCCTTCGCTCAGCCCCCGCGCGAGGAACAGGTGGATGCGCTCGTCCGTGTAGCCCGGCGAAACGAGCACGCTGCCGAGCCGCGTGATCTCGCGCGCCGTGAGCCCCGTCTCCTCCTGGAGCTCGCGCGCGGCGCACGTCTCCGGCGGCTCGTCCGGCGCGTCCAGGACACCCGCCGGCAGCTCCCAGAGGTAGCCGCCGCCCGCGTGCCGATACTGGCGGATCAGCGCCACCCGCCCCTCGTCGTCGACCGCGGCGACCGCCGATGCGCCCTGATGGCGGATGACCTCCAGGCTCACCTCCGCCCCGTTCGGCAGCCGGACGTCCTCCATCCCGAGCTTCACGATGCGACCGTCGTAGATCGTGCGACGCATGCACTGCGCATACACCACTTTCGCCGGTTTGCCGCAGGCGCGCCGGCCGTACTAAGTGGCCGGCATGAATCGACGGAAGGCGATCGAGCTCACCCCGGCGGAGCAGAAGGCGTACCTCGAGGAGTCGCACACGATCATCCTGACGAGCCTCGATCGCCGCGGGTACCCGCACCCGGTGGCCATGTGGTTCATGGTCGACCCTGACGGGACGATCGTCATGACGACGTTCCAGAAGTCGCAGAAGGCCCTGAACCTCAAGCGCGATCCGCGCTGCGCGCTGCTGATCGAGAGCGGCCGCACCTATCCCGAGCTGAAGGGGCTGCTGATTCGCGGCAAGGCAACGCTCGAGCCCGACACCGAGAAAGTGCTCGACCTGCTCGAGCGCGTGAACGTCAAGTACAACCAGGGTCCGGGCGAAGGCATGCGCGAGCTGATGCGCGGCCAGGCGAGCAAGCGGCTCATCGTGCGCGTGCATCCCGAGCACGTCTCCAGCTGGGACCATTCGAAGCTCGGCGCCGGCGTCTACTGAGCCGTTCTGACCTCCTTCGACGCCATCGTCATGTTCGCCGCCGCCACGGTGGCGGGCGCGGTCAACGCCGTCGCCGGCGGTGGATCGCTGATCACGTTCCCCGTGCTGGTGTGGCTCGGGCGTCCGGCCATCATCGCGAACGCCACGAACACGGTCTCGCTCTCGCCCGGCTCGATCGCCGCGCTCTGGGGCTTCCGGCGCGAGCTCGACGGGATGCAACGGTGGATCGTCTGGCTGAGCGTCCCGTCGATCCTCGGCGGCCTCGCCGGCGCGTGGCTGCTCCTGCGCACGCCGGAGCGCGTGTTCGACTGGCTCGTCCCGTGGCTCATCGCCTTCGCGACGGCGCTGTTCGCCTTCTCCGGCCCCATCACCGCGGCGCTGCGCACCCGCGTGCCGCCGAGCGGCGCCGACGGCGTCCCGCTCCACGCGCACTGGGTGTCGGCGCTCGCCTACCAGTTCTTCGTCTCCGTCTACGGCGGTTACTTCGGCGCGGGCATCGGCATCATGATGCTGGCCGGGCTCTCGCTGATGGGCTTCACCGGCATCCACCGGATGATCGCGCTGCGCAACGTCTACGCCATCTGGATCAACGGCATCGCCGCCGTCTACTTCATCGCGAGCGGCGCCGTCATCCCGGGCGACGCCGTCGTCCTGACCGCCGGCCAGATCCTCGGCTCGTGGGGCAGCGCCGTCCTGGCGCGACGCCTGCCCCCGAGCGTCGTCCGCAGCTTCGTCGTGGCGGTCGGCGTCGCGATGGCGCTCGGGCTGTTCCTCCGCTCGCGCTAAAGGAAGTTGGCGATCGAGGCGAGGTTCTGCACCCACTCGTCGGGGATCAGCGCCATCTCCCCGCCGTACTGCTTGCAGTAGAGGACGAGCTTCGCGGTCTCCTCGAGCATCATCGCCCGCGTCGCCGCGTCGCGCATCGTCTTCCCCACGGCCATGAGGCCGTGGCACTGCAAGATGGCTCCGCGGCTGACCGTGAGCGCCTCGGCGACGGCGTCGGCAAGCTCGCGCGAGCCCGGCATGAACCACGGCACGATCTTCGTGTCGGCGAGGAAGATCGCGTCGGTGTTGATCGGCGGGAACGACTGGTTCGTGATCCCGAAGGCGGTGACGTAGGGCGCGTGCGTGTGCACCGCCGCCGTCGCGTCCGGGCGCGCCGCGTAGGACGCCCAGTGCATCTGGAATTCGATCGACGGCTTGCCCTCGCCCGCGACGCAGCTGCCATCCTCGGTGACGCACAGCAGGCTGTCGACGGTCAGGCTGCCCTTGTACATCTGGCTCGGCGTGATCCAGATGTGGGCGTCGTCGGCGCCGCGCGCGCTGATGTTCCCGCCCGTGGGAGTCAGCTGCCCCATCGCGAAGAGGTCGTGCGCGATGTCGACGATCTGCTGCCGCGCCTCCGCATCGGTCCGCATCTCAGACCCCTCCCCGCAGCACGCGTCCCGCCGCCCGTCCCGTCGGCACGCCGTGCTGCACCACCGCCGTGCCGTTGACGAACACGTGCTCGATGCCGTCGGCCGTCTGGAGCAGCCGGCGCTGCTTCTGCGGCAGGTCGTAGACCATCTCCGTCGGCCGCACGCCGACCGTCTTCGGATCGAACAGCACGAGGTCGGCGGCGAACCCCGGCTCGATCCGACCACGGCCGCGCAGCCCGTAGCGCTCGGCGGGCACCGCGCTCACGAGTCGTACCGCCTCTTCGAGGCTCAGCATGCCGCGCTCCCGCACCCAGTGGCCGAGCAGGTACGTCGTGAAGCCCTGGTCGCAGAGCGTGTCCATGTGCGCACCCGCGTCGGACAGCGCCACCACGGCCGCCGGGTTCCGCAGCATCGCAGCGACGAGCGGCTCGTCGAAGTTGAGCAGCGGCGCGCCCCACTGGCCTTCGAGCTCGTCGTCGAGGATCGTGTCGCAGAAAGCATCGACCGGATCCACGCCGCGCTCGGCCGCGATCTGCGTGACGCTGCGGTCCTGCCACCGCGCGGTGCGCTCCGACCCCGGCATCCGGAGGAAGAGCCGGTCGAAGCCGTGCGCGAGCGCCATCACGAACGAGCCCTGCGACATGGAGCGCAGCTCGTCGCGGAACTCCCTCGACGCGAAGAGCCGCCCGCGCTCGTCGCGCGGCTTCGCCATGAAGGACCGCCAGAACGGATTGTTGTCGAGCCCGAACGCCGGAGCCGCAAAGTCCCAGCGCAGCTCGAGCGGCCGGCAGCCGATCTGCGGGACGACCTGCACGCCGTCGCGCTGGTAGGCGGCCGCCGCCTCGAGGCAGTGGGTCTCCAGCTCCGGCGCGAACGGGCTCTGCAGCAGCGGCGCCCAGCTGACGGTCTTGCCGCTGGCCTTCGCCAGCTCGGCGAAGAAATCCTGCTCGGCGAGCTTGTCCTCGACGGGGGCGATGATCGTGCCCGGCGCCACTTCGATGACGCCGCGATCGAAACCTCGCAGCGCCTCGGCCAGCGCCAGCAGCTCGTCGCGCGCGGCGACGCGGCTCGGCGCAGGCTTGCCGTCGTCGGCGAAGAAGTGCGTCGGCGACAACGACGTCGACCAGCCGATGGCCCCCGCCTCGACGCCGTCGCGGACGAGCGCCGCCATCCGCGCGCACTCGTCGGCCGTGGCGACGCGCTCCAGCGCATCGGCGCCCATCACCCGCACGCGGATCGCCGAGTGGCCGATGAACGACGCGACGTTGACGCCGAGCCCGCGCGCGTCGATCGCGTCCAGGTACTCGGGATACGTCTCCCAGCTCCACGGCAGCGCCGCGCGCAGCGTATCGATGGGCATGCCTTCGACGAACGAGAGCAGCCGCATCAGCGTCTCACGGTCGTGGGGACGGCACGGCGCGACGGTGAACCCGCAGTTGCCCATCACCACGGACGTGACGCCGTGCCATGGCGACGGCGAGGCCTGGGCATCCCAGAAGAGCTGGCAGTCGTAGTGCGTGTGCAGGTCGACGAAGCCGGGCGCCAGCACGAGGCCGTCGCCGTCGATCTCCTGCGCGCCGCGCGCCGCGACGGTGCCGATCGCGTCGATGCGGCCGCCGGTCACGCTGACGTCACCCTGTACCGCGTCGCGGCCGCTGCCGTCGCAGATGCGCGCCCGACGAATCACGAGATCGGCCATGGCCGCGTTCTTTAGCGCGGAGCCTTGCCTTTCGACAACGTGCGTGACAGCCGTGACCGCACGAGGAGGTGGCCATGAAGGTCAGCTGGTTCCATCTCATGCCCTACCGCTGGCTCCCGTCGGACTTCCGCGAGAAGTACCACGGCGTCTGGGTCGACCTGCCGAACCGCCTCTACGATCCCGCGCGCGGCCACCAGCTCTACAACGAGTACCTCGACATGCTCGAGTACGCCGACCAGGTCGGCTTCGACGCGGTCGGCGTCAACGAGCACCATCAGAACGCGTACGGCATCATGCCGTCTCCGAACATCATGGCCGCGGCGCTCGCGCGCCGCACCACGAACGCGATGCTCATGGTCCTCGGCAACTCCATCGCGCTCTACAATCCGCCGATCCGCGTCGCCGAAGAGTTCGCGATGCTCGACGTGATCTCCGGCGGCCGGCTGATCGCCGGCTTCCCCGTCGGCACGTCGATGGACACGAACTACTGCTATGGCGAGAACCCGGCCACGCTGCGCGAGAAGTACCGTGAGGCAAACGACCTCATCCTGAAGGCCTGGGCCGAGCGCGAGCCGTTCGCGTGGAACGGGAAGTACACGAAGCTGCGCTACGTGAACCTGTGGCCGCAGCCGATCCAGAAGCCGCATCCGCCCATCTGGGTGCCGGGGCTCGGGTCGATCGAAACGTGGGACTGGTGCATCGACCACGGCTACAACTACTCGTACCTGTCGTTCAGCGGCTACAAGCGCGCGCAGAAGATGATGGCGGGCTACTGGGAGCACGTCGCGAAGCGCGGCAAGCCCGAGAACCCGTACAGCGGCGCGTTCTTCCAGCAGGTGTGCATCAGCGACACCGACGCCGCCTGCGAGCGGGAGTGGTGGCCGCACGTCGACTACTTCTTCAACAAGTGCCTGCACCTCTACCCCGGCATGGCCGAGGCGCCCGGCTATCGCACCGAAGCGTCCCTGCGCGCGGGCGTCGTCGCACAGATCGGCAACACCAGCGGCAACATGGGGAAGGACAAGAGCTGGAAGGAGCTCGTCGAGCAGCGGTACATCGTCGCCGGCTCGCCCGAGACGGTGCGCCAGCAGCTCGACGAGCTCGCGACGTCGCTACGCGTCGGCCATCTTGCGGTCGGCCTCCACATCGGTACGGCGCCCATCGAGCTGACGAACCGCAGCACGTACCTCTTCGCCCAGCACGTCCTTCCGCATCTGCGGCCGCTCTTCGCCGACTGGGAGGACGTGTCGTGGCCGAAGGCCCTTCCGGCGGCCGAGCGCACGCCCGCCGGCCAACACAACGCCGCGGCGAAGGCGCACGCCGAACGCAGGGTCGCGTGATGCAGGCCCCGTCTTCGCGCATGCTCGACCTCGGCCCGGGCCGCCCGCAGGTCGAGGTCCTCTCGGCGGGCGACGGCCCCGATCTGCTGTACCTCCACGGCGCCGCCGGCATTCCCGAGTGGGGCGGACCGTTGCCCCTCCTCGCGCGCTCGTACCACGTGCATGCGCCGTTGCTGCCCGGCTTCGGCAAGTCCACCCGGCTCGACGTCCTCGACGACCAGTGGGACCTCTTCCTTCACGGCTTCGACGTGCTGGATGCCCTCGGACTGGAACGCCCGTACGTCGTCGGCGACTCGATGGGCGGCTGGCTCGCGGCCGAGATGGCCGCGCTGCGACCGCGCGAGATCGGGCGCCTCGCGCTCGCCGCGCCCGTCGGACTCTGGCGCGACGAGGCGCCGGTCGTCGACATGTTCGGCCTGATGACACACGAGGTGGTGCCGTTCCTGTTCCACGACCCGAGCTGTGCGCCGGCCCAGGACATGCTCCGGGTGACGACGCTCATCAACGACAAGGACGACCGCACCGACGAGCAGGTCGAGACGCTGATCGCGATGGTGCGTGGATTCAGGACGGCGGCGAAGTTCCTCTTCCCGATCCCCGAGCGCGGACTCGAGAAGCGCCTCTGGCGGATCACCGCGCCGACGCTCATCGTCTGGGGCACCGGCGACCGCTTCATCGCGCCCTCCTACGCGGAGCTCTTCCGCGCGCGCATTCCCGATGCATGCGTGGAGACGATCGCCGATGCGGGTCACCTCGTCGGCCTCGAGCAGCCCGACGCCTACGCCCGCGCGGTGCAGCGCTTCGGCGGCGTCGACTAGCGGCCCGGCGGCGCCTGGAACACCGGCTGGCCGCCGTCGTCGCTGACGACGATGCTGGGCGCTCCGCCGCCGCTGACGGCGACGGCGACGCGCGGCCGCCCGCTCGGATCCGTCAGGTCGAGCTTCGACGCCCCATCGACCGTGACGTCGAGCGTCGCACGCGGCCGCCCGGCGAGGTCGCTCAGGACGAGGCCGGGTGCGCCCTGCCCGTCCGCGACGAGCGCCATCTGCTCGCCGCCGCCGGCGCCGAGGAACCGCAGCCCGGCCGCGCCGGACGGCGCGAGCGAGAGGCGCACGCGCTCCTTCGTCGACGACTCGCCCAGCGTCACGGCCGCGCGTCCGTCTGCAGCGACGGCCATGGCCGCACGGGTACGACCGCCGCGGTCGAGCACGGTGACGCCCGTTCCGTCGGTGCGTGCGCCCAGCTCGACGCCGGCCTTGCCGCTCTTGTCGAGCGCGCGCACCAGGCTGCTGCCGTCGCCCCGCACGATGACCGCGACCCGATCGTCGCCGCCGGCGCTCTTGAGCGTCAGTGCGACGGCGTTGCCGTCCTGGAGACCGAGCACGGCGCGCACGGTGCCCTGGCCGTCGCGCAGGACGAACGACTCCGCTTCGAGCGCGCGCGACTTGGGCAGCACCTGGCCCATCAGCAGCAGCGCACCGACGATCGTCAGGGCGGCGACGGCGCCGCGTTCGAGGCGACGGAGGCGCAGGTCGTGATCTCGCATGCGGCGTCTCTAGCAGCTGGCGGCCGTGGTCCTCCAGGCGCGGTTGACCTGCGCGGGCCGGCTGGTAGGAAAGCGCCCGATGCCGAGCGCCGATACCGAAGGAATCCGGGTGACCGTCGAGTCCGTCTATCTCGACGACCGCTCGAATCCCGACGAGAACAACTTCGCCTTCGCGTACATGGTGACGATCGAGAACCAGGGCAGCACCCGCGTGCAGTTGCGCCGGCGTCACTGGATCATCACCGACGGCAACGGCAACGTCGAGGAAGTCGAGGGCCCGGGCGTCGTCGGCCAGCAGCCCATCCTCGGGCAGGGCGAGGTGCATCGCTACACGAGCGGCGCAGTGCTCTCGACGCCCGTCGGCACGATGGAGGGTACGTACGAGATGCACGAGGCGGGCGGCCGCGTGTTCCGCGCGCAGATCCCGCGCTTCGCGCTGCAGGTCCCGGGGATCCTGCAGTAGCGGTCAGATGATCGGGAATCCGGCCGGGAGCCCGAGCATCACGCGGCCGCCCGCCGTCCTGCATCTCGAGCCCCGCGACGTTGATCCACGTCGCGTCGGCGGAGCAGCTCACGTAGGAGGCGCGGCCGTTGAAGAGCCATCCTCCCTCGCGCCGCTCGGCGCGCGTGCCGAGCGGGTTCAGCGACCCGGCGATCAGGGCGCGCGGATCGGCGAAGACGGCGTCGTAGCTCTCGCGCGGGAGGTAGTGCGCGAAGAGCGGTCCGCCGGCGCCGGTCGACATGTTCCAGCCCGTCGAGGCGTCCAGACGCGCCACGGCTTCGACGACGCGCAGCGACTCGGGAACGGTGAGCCCGCTTCCGCCCGCGTCGGGCGCGATGTGGGCGATGCGCGCCAGGTGGCGGTCCAGCGGTCACGCGGGCTCGTGCATGCGTGCCTCCCGCGCGTCTCGTGACGCGTCTCCGCGGTCGCCGTCCAGCCGCGGGGTTGCTCGCCCGGGCGCCTTACGATACGTGCGCCACGTCCCCGCCCTCGTAGCTCAGTGGACAGAGCACCTGCCTCCTAAGCAGGGGGTCGCAGGTTCGATTCCTGCCGGGGGCATGTCGGGATCGCTCTCGCCCGCGCCCGTTGCCGTCCCCCTGGCCGTGACGTATCGGGCTCCCGTGCTCCGGAACACCCTTCTCCTGCTGGTGGCACTCGCCGTCACCGTCTGGATTCTGATCCCACCCACCTCGCTGCACGCGGAGACGCGGGCGACCTGCCGTCGCACCTGTCGCGACGGCATCGCGGCGTGCGCGGCAGCACATACGACGCTCGCGCCGCGCGCCGCGAAGCGCATCTGCAAGAAGGAGCTGCTGCCCCGCTGCGTGCGCGACGGTGTCATCGAGTGCCTGCGCGCCCCGCACTATCGTGGCGGCTACACGTTCGACGGCGCGCTGCTCGACACGACGTGCACCACGCTGCCGCCCGGGTATCCGGCGGAGCCCGTTTCGATGGGGTTCCTGGTCCGGGATCGGTTCCGCGACTCGCTCGACGTGACGATCTACGCGAGCGACACGATCGAGGCCTACGGGACCGGCACGACCATCCCCTGGACGATCGGCGACGGGGCCTGCATCTTCCACGACGGCACGAGCGACTGGTGCGGCTACGGCACGCTCACCGTCGGCGGCCCACCGCCGCGTCACCCGAAGTCACCTCGTCCTTCCGCCACGCTGCTCGTCGAGGTGACCGTCTACCGGCCGGTCCCCAGCTCGTGCACGCGCCGCTACGCCGGCGAGGTCCAGCACCAGCCCGAGCCGCTGGGCCCGCGCGCCGTCACGCGCTCCGCTCCCTGACAGGCACGAACGCCCGTCCCGAGAACCGCGATGCGAGCCGCCCGCGCACGTCGACATGGCACGAGGGGTCGCGCCCAGCCGGCCCGTCGCGGTAAGAGGCGCCGCGGTGTCGGACGAACACCATCACGCCCACCGGCCGAGGCGCCTCGTACGTCTCGTCGCGTGGCTGCTGTTGATCGCCCCGGCGATGCTGCTCTCGCTGCTGCTCGTCGCCGAGCTCGCCGTGCGGGGCGTCTACGCGTGGACCCTCAGCCAGCGCGACGAGTTCCCGCTCGTCTTCGAGACCGTCTTCTGGCCGGTCCCGCCCTGGATCGGGTTCTCGTCCATCCTCGCCGCCGATCCCGAGGTCGGCCTCTGGACGCAACCGCACGTCGAGCGCACGTACGTCAACCTCTTCGGCCCGATCGAGAGCCTCGACGACGTCGAGACGGCCTTCACGCAGCTCGTGCCGGACATCCCGCCATGGATGCGCGCGCGCGGCACGTGGCACTTCCGGTCGAACGCGCTTGGCGTGCGCAATCCCGAGATCGCCGTCGAGAAGCCCGCCGATACGCTCCGCGTCGTGGTGCTCGGGGACTCGTGGACCGTGGGCGTCAACGTCGACGAGACCGAAACGTATCCGCGACGGCTCGAGGAAGGGCTGCGCCGCACGTTCCCCGGCCGGGCCATCGAGGTGATCAACTACGGCGCGATCGGCGCGACGTCCTACACGGGCCAGCGCCTGGTCCCGCGCATCCTTGCGCTGGATCCGGACCTCGTCGTCCTGGCGTATGCCCAGAACGACGAGGTCGCCGTGCGCGACGGCGCACCCGACCCCGCCCAGCCATCCGCGACGAGCCAGCCGCTCGGAGCGCGCATCCTCGCCGCCTCCGAGCTCTACAAGCTCCACCGCCACCTGCAGACGCGCCGGACCGGGCAGATCCAGAACCTCATCAAAGAGAGCGCGATGCGCGCGCCCGGGCCCGCCGAGAACGAGCCGCGCCGGCTCTGTCCCGGGGGCGGCGCCGACCGCGGTCGCTACCGGAAGCGGATCGACGGCATCGTGCAGGCACTCCTCGCGCACGGCACCGCGGTCGTGCTCGTCTACAACAACGTCCCCGAGTACCCCTCGAACTGCACGCTGACGGCGCTCCAGCACATCGCGAAGGCGCGCGCCCTCCCGCTCGTCGACACGTCGGCCCTGCTCGCCGCGCGGGGCGCGGAGATCCAGGCAGGCATCGAAGCGGCCCGCGGCCTCGTCACGCCACCGGCCGAGCGGCGACCGCCGCCCACCACCGCCACCATCGTGTTCCGCGTCGACATGTCGACGGCGCCCGCCGGCCGACGGCCGAGCATCATGGGCAGCGGACCGGCCCTCGCCACCTACACGCCGAACCAACTCGAGCTGTACGACGATGCCACGCACGGTGATCAGGTCGCGGCCGACGGCGTGTGGTCGCGCGCGGTCGACGTCGAGAGGACCGGCAAGCTCCAGTACATCTACACGAACGGCGACACGCCGGGAGAATGGCGCGGCCTCGAGAGCTACCGCTCGCGTAGCTTCGCGGTGCGCGAGCTCGGCGTCACCGCCTACACCCCCGTGGCGCAGTTCGGACACCGCATCCTGCGTTCCGACGTCGCGCACCCGGAAGCCGAGGGCTACGCGCTGATCGCGGATGCGATCCTGGCGGTCATCGCGAACGACCCGACCCTGCGCGCGCGCGTTCAGCGATAGAGGAACGTCGCCGTCCCGCCCGCGAGCAGCTCGTGCACCAGTTGCAGCCGCGGTTGCGCGTCGGTGAAGGCGCGTATCCCCCAGGTGGCGGCGTCGGCGGCGTCCTTGTGCGCCTGCCAGTCCTGCATGATCACGAGCGTGCGATCGGCGACGAAGGACGGGCTCAACGCACGGAACCATGCCTCGTTCACCTCGAACGTCTTGCCGCAGTCGATCCAGCACATCTCGATGGGGCCGGCGCTCCATGACAGGCGCTCGAGCTGCTCGTTGCCCGCCTTCGGCATGACCTGCCGCGCCGACACCTCCAGGTGGCGCGCGATCGACGCCGTGTGCCGGCGGAACGACGGCAGGAAGGAGTCCCCCTCGCGGAGCGCCGACGGCGCCGGCAGGTAGGCGTCCATGTAGGACTGCCAGACGAAGTCGTCGATCACGTGCAGGCGGCCGGCGAACCGCGGGTTCGCCAGCAACCCGCGCACGATGTGGTGCGTCGAGTGCCCGAGCCACGGACCGATCTCGACCGCGGCGCCGACCCCCGAGTAGAAGCCGGCGATCCACTCGTAGTAGCGACGCTCTTCGGCCGTCAGCATCCCCGGGACGGTGGACGGCACGACGTCTCGTCGCCCCCACGGCTGGCGCCGCCGCATCACCGCCGCACGCAGGTGCTGCGTCCCGGCGAAGTCGCGGATGTCGGGCAACTGCCGATGCTCGGCATCGCGCCGCCGGCCGAGCTCCTCGTCGCCGAGACGCCGCCCCAGCACGGCGCGCTGGGCCAGGCCGCGCCACCATTCTGCGTCGCCGAAGACTCGTGTGCCACGACTCGAGCTTCTCGGACCGGGGCCAAGCGCCATCCTGCCCTCCGATGGGTGATCTAGCGAGTCGGCCTTAGGCGCAGTCCGCTGGACTGTCAAGAAATGCCCGTGTGGGGACGGCGCGGCGCGACGGCACAATGTACGCTCCAATCGTACGCCCCGGTGTCGAACCACACTTTCCCGCCCACACGGGCGGACCGGAGGACACCATGACGTTCCGCACCCGCATCGCGACTGCCTCGCTGGCGCTGCTCGCAGCCGCAGCTCCCGCCCTCGCCGGACCGTACGAGGTCCAGATGACCGGCCACCTGAACGCTCCCGAGAACGCCGTCGACACCTACGAGGTCAAGTGCACGCAGTCGTCGAGCTACCTCTGCGTCACGCTCGAGCTGGATCCGGCGATCTTCGTCGGCATGCAGATGACCGCGATCGCGACCGCACCGAACAACATCGTCGGCCAGACCTTCGTCCGACGCGCCGGCGCCTGGGACCTGGCGACGACGACGTGCATCGCGCGCCCCGGCAGCCCAGCGGGGATTCGGGCGTTCGTTGCGGTGAACGGCATGAGCTACATTGCCGCCGGGGAAGTCACCGACTACACGATCAAAGCGGAGTGCGCCGTCGGCGGCTTCGGCGGCGATCCCTTCGCGGCGCGGAAGACGTCGATCACGCGGAAGCAGGACCAGTAGCCGCACGACCGACGCCGCGTTGCGGCATGGAACACCCGCGCACGCAGAAATATTTTTCGACCTCCCTGCTGAACCGTTGTTGACTCTGTGCTACACGGACCTCGGTCCGCACGAGGCATGTCCGAGCAACATTCGATTCCAGGGAGGTGTGGCATGCGGAGTCTCGTGGAGCCGCGAGTACGGCGGCTCGCAGCCGACCATCTGGGTGTGGAGGAGGACGAGCTGCTCGCTGAGCTCTCGTTGGTGGAAGACCTCGCCGCCGACTCGCTCGACCTCGCCGAGCTGGGCCTCGCCATCGAGGACGATCTCGGCATCCACGTGCCCGAAGCGCTCCTCAGCGAGGTGCGCACGTACGGCGACCTCGTCGAAACGATCCTCGGCGTCGTGCAGGCACACGTCGATGCCGAGATCCGGCGCGCGATGACCCCCGCCACGATCTGGGCACGCGTCTTCCGTCCCGCCGGCGAAACACCGATGCTCGAGCGCGGCGGGCCGCTCACGCCGTACACCGCGGAGACGCTGGCCGACGACGTCCTCCGGACCGGACCAGGCGCGCGGCTCGAGGTCACCGTCACCGGAGCCGGCGACGACGGAGCGGTCGAGCGTGTCCGCGGCCAGTTCGCGTGGCTCGTGCAGCATGGCGTCGAGGTGCTGGTGAACGGCACGAGCAACCCCGGGCGCCGTCCGAACGCCGCCTGAGGCGTGCGGCTCTTCGTCTACGGCACACTCCGCGACCCGGCCCGGCTGGAGCAGGTGATCGGACGCCGCGTGCCGTCGCGGCCCGCACGCCTCCGCGGGCATGCGCGGCGCGAGGCGGCGTATCCGTACGTCGTCGAGTCGCCCGACGGCGTCGTCGACGGACTGCTGCTCGAGGAGCTCGACGACGCCGCCATGGCGCGGCTCGATGCCTACGAGGACGAAGGCCGGCTCTACGCACGCCGCCCGGTCGTCGTCGAGGTCGGCACGGAGCGCGTGCCGTGCGACGTCTACGTGGGGCTCGGGATCGCCGGGCGGTAGGTCGGTAGCAGGTCGGCCACCGCAGCGACCCGCGGCAGCTTCGCGTCCTTCTCCGACAACAACGGCGACGCGATCGGCCAGTCGATGCCGATCTCCGGGTCGTCCCACGCGATGCCGAACTCGTCGCCGGCCGCGTAGAGCGTCGAGCACTTGTACTCGACCTCGGCGGTCTCCGTCAGCACGCAGAACCCGTGCACGAAGCCTTCGGGGACGTAGAGCTGGTGCCGGTTGTCGGCGCTGAGCTCCATGCCGACCCAGCGGAGGAACGTCGGCGACCCGCGGCGCACGTCGACGGCGACGTCGAAGATCGCGCCCTGCACCACGCGCACGAGCTTGGCCTGCGGCTGCCGCCGCTGCGCGTGCAGCCCGCGCAGCGTCCGCGCCACCGAGCGCGAATGATTGTCCTGGACGAACGTGTCGCCGATCCCGTGCTCGCGGTAGCGCTCGGCATGGTACGACTCGAGGAAGAAGCCACGGGCGTCGGCGTGAACGCGCGGCTCGACGAGCAGGACGTCGGGAACGATCGTCGGGGTGACGCGCATCGTCAGGGCCAGTGCTCGATCAGGCGCAGCAGGTACTCGCCGTAGCCGGTCTTGCGCATCGGCTCGGCGAGCCGGCGCACGTCGTCGGTGCCGATGTAGCCCATCCGCAGCGCGATCTCCTCGAGGCACGCCACCTTGAGGCCCTGTCGCTCCTCGATGGCCTGGATGAAGTTCGACGCCTGCGCGAGCGCCTCGTGCGTACCGGTGTCGAGCCACGCGACGCCACGTCCGAGGCGCTCGACGTGGAGCGAGCCGAGCTCCAGATAGCGCCGGTTGACGTCGGTGATCTCGAGCTCACCGCGTGCCGACGGCTTCAGCCCGCTCGCGATGTCCGTGATCCGCTCGTCGTAGAAGTAGAGGCCGGTCACCGCGAACGACGAGCGCGGCTTCGCCGGCTTCTCCTCGAGCGAGATTGCGCGGCCCTCGGCGTCGAACTCGACGACGCCGTACCGCTCCGGATCGCGCACGTGATACGCGAATACCGTCGCCCCCTGCCCGCGCGCCGACGCGCGCCGCAGGCTCTCGGTGAACCCCTGCCCGTAGAAGATGTTGTCGCCCAGCGCGAGGGCACCCGCGCCGCCGCCGAGGAAATCCCGGCCGATCACGAACGCCTGGGCGATGCCGTCGGGACGCTCCTGCGTGGCATAGTCGATGCGCAGCCCGAGCGGGGCGCCGTCGCCGAGGAGGCGCCGGAACGCCGGCTGGTCGTGCGGGGTGGTGATCAGCAGCACGTCCCGGATGCCGGCGAGCATGAGCGCCGACAGCGGGTAGTAGATCATCGGCTTGTCGTAGATGGGGAGCAGCTGCTTGCTGACCCCCAGCGTCAGCGGGTACAGCCGCGTCCCCGATCCGCCGGCGAGAATGATGCCCTTCATGCGTTGGGGCCCCTGGTTAGCATCCCCGCCGCTCGCCGCAAACCGCGGCAGCACGCGCGAACACCGCGTCCAGCATGGGCCGGGTGAGCCGTCCCGTGAACGTGTTCTGCTGGCTCGGATGATACGAGCAGATGAGCGTCAGGCCCGATGGGAGCCGGTGCTCCGTTCCGTGCCCGAACGCAGGTCGCGGGCGCGGCACCACGTGGCCGCGCGCCGCCTCGGCGGCGAGGAACCGGTCGTGCCCGATCCGTCCCAGCGCGACGACGACACGGATGCGCGTCAGGAGCGCCAGCTCCGCCAGGAGCCAGCGGCGGCAGGTCTCGAGCTCGACGTTCGTCGGCTTGTTGTCCGGCGGCGCGCAGCGCGCCGCCGCCGTCACCCACGCGTCGTGCAGGACGAGGCCGTCGTCACGATCGGTCGACGTGGCCTGGTTCGCGAACCCCGCTCGGTGCAATGCGGCATAGAGCCAGTTGCCGCTCTCGTCGCCGGTGAAGACGCGCCCCGTCCGGTTGCCCCCGTGCGCCGCCGGCGCGAGCCCGACGACGAGCAGTCGCGCCGCGGGATCGCCGAAGCCAGGAACCGGGCGTCCCCAGTACGTCCACTCCCGGAAGCGTGCGACCTTCTCACGCGCGACCCGCTCGCGATGCGCGACGAGACGCGGGCAGAGACGGCAGCGGGCGATGCGGCGGCCGATGGCCGCCAGCGCGTCACTCGGCGCAGAGGACGCCGGCGGTGAGGAAGAACGCGTGCGTGTCCCGGACGGTGCCACTCATCACCTCGCCCTCGCCGGCCGGCTCGACGCGGCGGACGGCGATCGCCGTGGCCGGGGGCGCGTCGGGCAGGTCGGGCGGCGTGTAGCCCTCGGGATACTGGAAGGCGGTCTCGAGGAGATCGCCGGGACGCAGGTCCTCGGCCGCGACCGCTTCCATGCCGCGGCGGAAGAACGGATGCCCGGCAGCCGTCACGACCGAGTGCCCGTTGTCGAGCACGACACGCACGAGCGGCACCGGGCCCGACGTCGTCACCTTGATCAGCTGGCGGAACCCGAGCGCACCGGACGGCAGGCGCGTCATGAGCGCGAACCCCTTGTTCGGGGTCTCGGCCATCGCCACCGGCCCCTCGGCCGTCTCGAGGAGGCAGGTCGGGGGCAGTCCGTGCGGGCGTTCGGTCGACATCGTGCGGCGCGGACGATAGTCCGCGCCCTCGCCCCGACGCAAGGCGCGCTCAGCGCCCGAGCGGGAACGAGAGCTGCCGGCGGTCGCGGATCCGGACCGCCGTCGGTCGGACCGGCGCGTTGCGCCGTCCGCTGCGCACCATGCGCACGGCGTCGTCGATCGAGACGCCGGTCGTCCGGGCGTAGCGCTGGAGCGCGGCGCCGAGCGCGAGCAGCTCCGCGTCACCGCCCCACAACGTGGTCATGCTGCGCATCCGCCGCCACGACGGCACCAGCGTGCCGCGCGTCCATCGTCGGAGCACCGACGGGCTGACACGCAGCGCGCGCGCCATTTCACCCGCGCCCAGGCCGTGCAGGCGACGGACCGCCGCGAGATACGCCGGCACGGTCACGATCGCGCTCGCCTGGTCGCGCGCTTGCGTCACCCGACCTTCGCCGATCGCGTCCGCTTCGCCGCGACGTTCCGGCGCTTCTTGAGCCCACCGACGTGCCGCTCGATCAACGCGTCGGCGCGCGCCAGCAGGGCTTCGTCCTTCGTGTACTTCTCGACCATGAACGAGAGGTCACCGAGGTCGTGCAGCAGGAACTGTACGGCGCGCTCGCGCCAGCGCGGGCTGCGGACGACGCTCAGCAGGTCCATCACCAGGTCTTCGAGCTCGGAGCTCTCGACGTCGATCGCCATCTCGAACGCACGCTCGATGCTGATCCCCGCGCGCGTCTCGCGCAGATAGGCGGTGAGCAGCGAGCGCAGCCGCAGCACCGTGGCCTCGTCGAACCAGACGCGCGTCGTGCGCGCCCGCTCGGGATCCGACTCGATGATGCTCTCGACCAGCGCCAGGCCACCGCAGTGCGCCGCTTCGTGCCGCGCCATCGAAAACCAGAAGTTGCGTACCTCTTCCGGGCGTGGGAACGCCTGCACGAACGCGACGTACAGGGCCATCGTCTTCTTCTCGAGATCGATGGCCGTGTCGAGCACCTCCCGGACGGTGACACGCCGGGCTTTGCGGGACCGTGCCGACATCGGAGCCTTCTTAGCAAACCCCCACGCGGGTTGTTAAGAAGCGGAAGGATGGCGCTCGAGGCCACGATCGCCGACATCGGCGCCCTGCTCGTCCAGCTCGACAAGTTTCGTGCCGGGGCTCCGCTGCACCCGGGGCTGCTCGCGGATGCCCTGGCGCTCGGCGACCGAGCGCGCCGCCATCTGCGCGTACAGGCGCTCGACGCGACCGCCGATGCGGCGCTCGGCGCCGAAGCGGCCTCCCTGCACGCGCGCGTGCAGCGCGCGCTCGACGACGTTCGTGCATCCGACGCGTATCGCGAGGCGGTGGCGGCACACGCGGCCGGCGATCTGCCCGCGCTGACCCGCCTGCTGCCGCTCGTCTTCGCCGGCCTGACGCCCGTACCGGCACCGTCGTTCCTCTGGCACGCGCCGGCGTGGCTCCGTCGCAACCGGCCGCGGACCGCCGGCGAGATGGTCGCCGCCGTCGCCCGGATCGCAGCGACGGGACTGGAAGCCGACGGCGATCCCATGGCGCCCGGCATCGATCCGTCGCTCCCGGCCGTACCGCTCGACACCACGCCGCCGCTGGCCGATCCCGTCCTGCTGCGATGGTCGCAGGGCGACGTGCCGCCCGCCGTCTTCCGGCTCGACGCGACCGATGCGATCCTCGTGCACGTCCCGCGACTCACCGCGCCGTTCGCCGTCGTGCTGCCGGCGCAACTCGACGACGACGAGCTCGGGGAGGTCTCGCTAGACCATCCGCGCTATCGCGCCGAGCTGATCGCCGCGCTCGCCGACGCGGGCATCGCCGTGGCGGGCGGGTAGACGCCTGCGACCCCGTCCCTGGAGCCGCAGGCGCCCGCGGCACCTTCCCTGGCGCCGCCCGTCCCTGGTCCCCCGCCCTAGCTGCCGAGGCTCTGCTCGAGCCTCGACACGGTCTCACGCAGCGCCGCGTCGGTCTTGAGGCGCTCCTCGATGGCGCCGAGCGCATGCACTACCGTGGAGTGATCCCGACCCAGCTCCGCGCCGATCGCCTTCAGCGGTTCGTCGGTGTGCCGGCGACAGAGGTACATCGCCAGCTGTCGCGGCACCGCGATCCGGTTCGTTCGTCGCGCCGACGTGATCTCCGCCTGCGTCAACTGGTAGTGACGGCACACCTCGGCGACGATCCGTCCGAGCGTCTTCCGTCCGGACACCGCCGGCCGGCCGTACGCCTTCAGCGCTTCCTGCACCAGCGGCAACGTCGCGGCACGATTCTTGAGCGACGCGAACGCCTCGATGCGCATCAGCACGCCTTCGAGCGCGCGCCCGTTCGGGCACCAGTTGTCCGCGAGATGCGTCACGACCTCGTCGTCGAGCTCGAGGCCGTTGTCGAGCGCCTTCCGCCGCACCAACGCAACGCGAAGCTCGGCGTCGAGCGGCTGGACGTCCGCGAGCAGCCCGGAATTGAAGCGGCTGCGCAGCGCCGACTCGATGCCGGGGATGTCGTCCGGCGCGCGGTCAGACGCGATCACGATCTGCCGCCGTCCGTCGTGCAACGCATTGAACGTGTGGGTGAACTCCTCTTGCGAGCGCACCTTGTCGGCGAGGAACTGGATGTCGTCGACGATCAAGGTGCCGATCTTGCGAAAGCGCAGGCGGAAGCGATCCATCTGATGCCGTCGCAGCGCCGTGATCATCTCGTTGACGAACGTCTCGGCCGAGACGCACGCGACGGTATGCGGACCGTTCCGCTCGCCGAGCGCGTGCGCGATGGCGGTCAGCAGATGCGTCTTCCCGAGCCCCACGCCGCCGTAGAAGAACAGCGGGTTGAATCGTGCCCCAGGACGCTCGACCACCGCGCGCGCCGCCTCGTACGCCACCTGGTTGCTACGGCCGACGACGAACGTCTGGAACGTGCACCGTGTGGTCGTACCGACCGCCGCCGGACGCTCGTCGACGCGAATCGTACCATGTCGACGACGGGGAGCCGTTTCCTCCGCCAGGATGCGATTCACCACGAGGCGGATGCGCGTCGGCATCTCGGCCGCCGTATCGACGGCGTCCTGCAGCACCCCGAGGTGATTGTCCTTCACCCAGTCGAGGACGAAATCGCTGGGAGCCTCGATGGTGAGCTCCCCGTCGTCGAACGCGGTTGCCCGAAGGGGCAGGATCCACGTCTCGAAATCCTTGGCACGAAGGCTAGCGCGAAGCTGCCGACGAACTTCCACCCACACGGCATCGACCATCCACCGTCCCCTCGTCGACCCGACGTCCTGTCGAGCCACCGGAGATCCCACCATCTGTCGTTATCCACACCTTGGGAGAACGGACGCATCTCCCCGTCGGACAAGCTGAACAGTATGGCTGCGGTCGCTACCTCAACCCCGCCCCACCACCGCCGACCCGCCATCACCGGCGAGCCGACCGCGTCCAACCCTTCACCTGCACCCTGATCCAGAAAGCTATATGTTGCGCGGAGGTGACGTTTGTAGACGGTGTGACATCCGATTGCAAGGAAAAAAATGCTCGACGTGTAAGATCGCGCACGTCATTGCAATTTCGGCGTCACCTCGACGCGACAGGAAGCATCGCGTTCGTCGCTTTGTTCGATCGCTCGTACGCGGCGACGGCTTCCGGCATCCATTCCTGCAGTTGCTGCGCGCGCGTACCGTGCCCCGGATGCGTCGAGAGGAATTCAGGTGCGTTGCCACCGGTTGCTTCCGCCATGCGTTGCCAGAATCCGATCGCAGCGCGTGGGTCGTACCCGGCCTGCGCCATCAGCATCAAGCCGATGCGATCGGCTTCGGATTCCTGCGAGCGACCGTACGGCAAGAGGATACCATACTGCGCACCGAGTCCGTACGCCGCCATCACCGCCGGCGATTGCGTCGCCGCACCGATCACGGCGCCGCCCGCTTCCGCGACGGCCGCCTGACTCATGCGCTCGGCGCCGTGACGCGCGATCGCGTGCGCGATCTCGTGTCCCATGACGACCGCGAGCCCGTTCGCGTCGCGCGCGATCGGCAGGATGCCCGTGTAGACGGCGACCTTTCCGCCGGGCAGGCAGAACGCGTTCACCTGCTTCGGATCGTCGAGCACGACGAACTGCCATTGGAAATCCGGCCGGTTCGCAACCGTCGCGAGCCGCCGCCCGATGGTATCGACCGGCGACACGACCGACGCGCTCGTCACCACGCGGCTCTCCTTCACGACGTCCTGGAAAGCCTGCGTGCCGAGCTGCACCTCCTGCTCCTGCGAGACGAGGATCAGCTGCGAGCGGTTCGTGTACGGCACCTTGGCGCACGCCGTCGCCAGAGCGACGACGACGAGCGCCACGCATGTCCGCACCGTCATGAGGCGCCGGTCAGCTCTTGGCCTTCAGTGCGTCGTCGATCATCTGCTTGAACCCCTCCGGGGAGCGGTTCATCAAGCGCTTGCCGTTCACGAAGAACGTCGGCGTGCCGGTGACGTCGGCCGCACGCGCCTGCTTCATCTCGGCGTCGACCTGCGCCGCCACCTCGGGCGAGTTCATGTCCTTCTCGAACTGCGCCATGTCCAGATTGAGCTTCTGGGCGAGCTCCTTGAACTTGTCCGGGCTCAGCGACCGCATGTTCTCGAAGATCAAAGCATGCATCTCCCAGAACTTGCCCTGCTTTCCCGCCGCGACCGCCGCCTTGGAAGCGCCCATGGCCTGCGGATGGATCGAGGTGAGCGGGAACTGCTTGTAGACGAAGTTCACGTCTTTCGGATACGCCGCGAGCATCTGGTCGACGAGCGGCGCGGACTGCGCACAGAACGGACACTGATAGTCGGAGAACTTGACGATGGTGACCTTCGCGTCCTTCGGACCCTTCATCGCCGAGCCATCGACCGGGATGTTGTACACCTTCGTCGGATCGATTTGCGGTCGTCCGGGCGCGGCGGGTGCCGCCGCCTTGACGGTCTGCACCGTCTTGTCGAGCGCCTCGAGCTTCGCGAGGATCTCCTTCTGACCCTTCTTGAGCTCTTCGATGTCTGCCGGATTGCCGCCGCAGCCTGCGAGCGCGACGAGTCCGATCAGCGGGGCGACCACAGTGGCTCTACCCATTCCGTCACACCTCCCGTTGCCGATGGATGACGGATTTAAGGAGTCGCTCGCGTAGGTGTCAAGGCGGCTTCGCACGCGACGGCGCGACCGTCTTCGCCTTGACTACCAGAACCCTTTCAGTTACGCGCAGCCAGCGTTCATGCTCCCAACCAGTCCTGCGAGGAGGAGACGATGAGGCGTCTGCGTGTAGTGGCCGGTGGTCTGGCGATGCTGGTGATGGTTGGCGGATGCGCCAACATCCAGGACCGCGAGTGGGGGAGCTGCGCGATCGCCGGCGCGATCGTCGGTGGTGCCGTCGGTGGCGTGACGTCGGGCGCTGCGCTCAACAACTCTGGTGATCCTTCGGACGGCGAACGCGCGGGTGTCATCATCGGAAGCACCATCGGTGGCGCGCTGATCGGCGGTCTTCTCGGACACGTGATCTGCGATCCCGAGAAGGAGCCGCCGGCGCCGCCTCCGCCCCCGCCGCCTCCGCCGCCTCCGCCCGCGCCGCAGAAGATCGAGCCGCGCCGCGGCGGCTGAGAACGCCAACGCGACAGACACGGCGGCAGACGCGAGTCCGCCGCCGTGTCTGCTTGCCGCTCCGCGTCCCGTCGGCTACTGAGCACGCCCGGTGTCGCGGTTCAGCGAGTGTTTCCTGCTGCTCTTCGGGCAGCTGGCGGTGGGCGGTCTGATCGGCCTCGCGATCCCGCCGTTCACCGTGCTCGATCGCGGGTTCTACCGCTCGAGCGCCGGCATCTTCCTCGGCTTCGCCCTGCTCTTCCTGGCCGGCAAGGTCGCCCTCGTGGTCCGTGCGGGTACGCTGACAGCGGGCGACGTCGTCGAGCTCACGTGCTGGACGAGCTTCACGATCGCGCTCGGCATCTATCTCTTCTCGCTCTGGCGCGACTCGAACGCGCTGCGGGCACGGGCGTTTCTCGCCGGGCTCGTCACCGGGCTCTGCGCCCTGGTCGTGAGCGCCGCGAGCTATCGCCTCGGTCCGCTGCTCGCGCCGGGAACGCTGCTGTATCCGCTGGCGTTCGTCAGTGCCGCGCTGGCGCTCGGCGCCGTGGCCACCGGCATGCTCCTCGGGCACTGGTATCTGATCGACCTCGGGCTCTCGATCGACCCGCTGCAGCGCCTCTTCCGCTGGTTCATGTTCGCGGTGGTGCTCCAGCTGGTGGTGGGCGCCCTCACCATCGTCACGCTCGCGGTGACGTCACCGGATGGCGCGGCGGCGATCGCAACACTGTGGCACGAGCATCGCGCGCTCTTGGTGACCCGCCTCGCGCTCGGTCCCGGCGCGGCGCTGACGATCGGCTACCTGATCCACCGCACGCTCCAGATTCCCCAGACGATGGCGGCGACGGGGCTGTTCTACGTGGCGATCCTCGCCGTGATGATCGGCGAGGTGCTGGGACGCCTGATCCTGTTCCGGACGTCGCTGCCGCTGTAGCCGCGGAGCTCAGTCGAAGACGCGGATCAGCGTCACGCAGACGCCGAGCGAGGTGCGGCCGAGGTCGAAGCCGACGCTCATCCCCTCGCGCAGGCCGTCGATACGCGGAATGGGCCCGACGATGTCGACGTGGGGCCGCTTGAAGCGATACTCGCGGCCGCTGTCTTCGCTCCGCAGCGTACCGCTCTCGGAGCCGTAGTACACGCGCGTGATGACGCCGCGATAGTAGTGGTGCTCGCCTTCGGCCGGCGCGACAGCGACGTCGTCGCCGCCCTCGTCGCCGGACGTCACGCCGCCCCGGCTTCCTTGGCCGCCACGGCCCCGGCTTCCTTCGCCGCGGCCGCCGCGATGCCTGCGAGCTCACGCGCGCCCTTGCGATCGACCCACGCCGGGAACGTCTCGCCTTGCTGCCGCTCGCGCGCATAGAGCTTCGCCAGCGCGGCGACGGCGGCCGGTGCGTCCTCTTCGGGATAGCGTCCGAGGCGCGCGCCGACCCGCCCCTTGCCCTCGCCCACGGAGCCGCCGACCAGGATGGAGTAGTACGGACGCTGCACGCCGTCGGCCTCCGTCACCGAGTGTCCGGTGAGGCCGATGTCGCCGATGTGGTGCTGCCCACACGAGTTCGGGCACCCGCTGATCTTGATGCCGAAGCGACCGAGCCGTGCGGCGAAGCCGTGCTCGTCGGTTTCTTCGTCGTCCAGCATGTGCGCGCGGATGCGCTCCGCCATACCCATCGACCGTGTGATCGCCAGCGAGCAATAGTCCATGCCCGGGCACGACACGACGTCGTTCACGGTGCCGGCGTCGGGGTTGGCGAGATCGATCTTCACGAGCGCCGCGTGCAGCGCCGGCAGCGCCGCCTCGGGAATGCGCGGCAAGACGAGGTTCTGATCGTTGGTCGTGCGCAGCGTGCCGTTGCCGTAGTCGCGCGTCATTTGCGCGACGGCGCGCATCTCGCCGCTCGTGATGTCGCCGAGCGGCAGCTGGATCACCGCCGAACGGTATCCCGCCTCGCGCTCGGGACGGGTGTTCGTCCGCATCCAGTGATCGAACCCCTCGACGGGCGTCGCCCGCGTCGGTTTCGGGTTCGCCACCGGCGCCAGCCGATACTCGCCGACCGCCTCACGCACCTCGGCGCGAAGCGCCTCGCCCCGCTCGGCCGTCACGCGCGCCACCTCGGCCTCGACCGTAGCGCGGAACTTGTCGAGGCCCATCTTCTTGACGACGTACTTCATGCGCGCGCGGCTACGGTTCTTCCGCTCGCCGTAGCGATGCTGGATGCGGACGATCGCCTCGCACCAGATGAGCATGTCGTCGGCCGGGATGAAGTCGGCGAGGGGCTTCGCCAGGAACGGCTGCGCGCCGAGCCCGCCGCCCGCGTACACGGAGAAGCCCGGCTTGCCGTCGCGCAGATGCGCGTACAGGCCGATGTCGTTGACGGGGCACTGCGCGCAGTCTTCCGGGCATCCCTCGACCGCGATCTTGAACTTGCGCGGCAGCGTCAGGTTCAGCGGGTTGAAGAGGAAGTACTCGTGGACCGCCATGTAGTACGGCGTGACGTCGAACGGCTCGTCCGGCGAGACGCCGGCGTAGGGACAACCGGTGACGTTGCGGACGGTGTCGGCACAGGCGCCCCGCGTCGTGATGTCGACCGCGAGCAGCTTGTCGTACATGTCGATGATCTGCTCGACGGGGACCCAGTGGATCTGCACGTCCTGCCGCGTCGTGACGTGGCTGATGCCGCGCCCGTAGCGGTCGGTCACGTCGGCCAGGACTTCCATCTGCGCCGCGGTCAGGATGCCTCCGGGCACCTTGATCCGCTGCATGTGGCTGGTGTGATCCAGCTGGTAGTAGAGCCCGTAGGACAGGCGAATGGGCCGCCAGGAATCGGCGGGAATCTCGCCACGGAGGTACCGCTGGAGCCGGCCTGCGTGTGCGGCGATCCCCTCTCGGTGCTGCGCTTCGGTGGGTCGCATCGACATCGTCAGTATGGACGTGGCAGTTTCGGGAAGTCAACGCCGTCCCGGCTCACATGCCGCCGCCAAGCGCCGACATCATCCTGCCCGCACGGGGCCCGTTCGATCTGCGGGCCACCGTGCTGTCGCATGCGGGATGGCAGCTGCCGCCCTGGCAGTGGTGCGACGGCGCACGCCCCACGTTGCGGCGGGCGGAAGCGCTCGCCGACGGGGCCGTCCGCCTGCTGGCGATCCGCCCTGCGCCCGACGGCGTGGTCCTCCGGGTGACCGGCCGGGACGCAGCCGAGCCCGAGGTCCTGGCGCCGCTCGCCGCGCGCGTGCGCACGGCACTGCAGCTCGACGTCGACCTGCGCCCGTTCCACCGCTGGTGCCGCTCGGAGCCACGGCTGCGTCCCGCCGCGCACCTGCGGCTCGGCCGCATCCTGCGCGCGACCACGCTCTTCGAGGACGTCGTCACGGCGATCGTCCGGCAGCAGGGCCGCCCCGAGGCGACCGTCGAGGCCATGACACGGCTCGCGCTGCTCGGCCCGCGCTGTCCCGTCGAGCGACGCCTCCGCGCCTTTCCGACGCCGGAGCGCCTCGCGGAGGTCGGCGTCCGCGGCCTGCGTCTGCTCGGGATGGGCACGGCGGCCGGACCCGTCGTGCGGCTCGCACGTGACGTCGCCGCCGGACGTCTCGATCTCGTCGGGCTCGAGCGGCACGCCGCCTCGCGACCGCTGCCGGGACTGTCGCGCACGCTCCGCGCGCTCCCCGGGATCGGCGCACCGGCGGCCGGCTGGCTGGCGCTGCTGCTCGGGCACGTCGACGGAGCGCTCGTCGACCGTCGCTCGGCGCGTCGCCTGGCGGCCTGGTCGCCGTGGCGGAGCCTGGCGCTCTGGTGCGCCCTCTGGCTCGCGTGCCCACTGCCGGAGCAGGATCGACTGCGACGCGCGACTACGTCGCCGCGGCGGCGCGTCCCTGCGCGCCGATGACGTCGTAGCTGAGACCTCGGAACCCGGCGCTCTCCGCCGCCAGCGCATCGAACACCGACGACGCGCCGTCGACCGGCGTGCCGCCGCACGCGGACGCGAGGTCGCCCAGCACGCGCCAGCCCGCCTGCGCCTCGCCCGGCGGCGCCACGGCCTCCCGCAGCCGCTGCACCCGCCCCGCGTGGTTCGTGAACGAGCCGTCGGTCTCGGTGTACGCGGCGATCGGGAGGATGACGTTCGCGAATTGCGCCGCCTCGTGCTGCTCGGCGTCGATCACGACGAGATACGGGATGCGCTCGAGCGCCGCGCGCGCGGCCGCCTCGTCGCACCACGCGGTGAGATCGGTCCGCAGCAGGACGAGCGCCTGCAGCGAGCCGGACTGCGCCGCCGCCAGCAGCGCCTCGACACCGTCGAGCGCCACGCCCTGGAGTCGGAGCCCCTGCGTGTTCGGATTCTTGTCGGCCTTGATCAGGAAATCGTCGCCCGTCGATCCCGGCGGCGACCACGAGATGCCCGCGACCGTCGCGCCCAGCGACGCGCCCAGGCGTCGGGCGAGGAACATCTCCTCGTTCGTCGCCCGCGCCGAGACGACGATCCCCACCGAGCCCGCCGCGCGCAGCGCCTTCGCGACCGCGGCGATCGTGGCGGGCCATTCACCGGGCGTGAAGCGGTCGGCGCCGCGCACGAGCGGCTGCAGCAGCCGTCCCTCGCCCTGGAGCGTCAGCCCGCTGTGCCGGCCGGCGTCGCACATCCAGTAGTCGTTCACCTCGAGGTTGGCGCGCGGCTGGAAGCGGAAGATGCGCCCCTCGCGGTGATAGATCTCGATGTTGCAGCCGTTGGCACACGCCCCGCAGACCGACTCGGTCCGCTCGAGGTACCAGACGCGCGCGCGGAAGCGGAACTCGCGGTTGGTGAGGGCACCGACCGGGCAGATGTCGACGACGTTCGCCGAGTACGGATTGTCGAGCGTCTTGTTCGGCGCGAGCGCGATCTCCGAATGATTGCCGCGCTGATAGATGCCGAGCTCGCTCGTGTGCGTGACCTCGTCGAGGAAGCGGGTGCAGCGCGCGCACAGCACGCAGCGCTCCTGATCGAGCATGACGTACGGCCCGATCGGGATGGCCTTCTTCTTTTTGACCTTCGCCTCCAGCGGCATGCGGCTCCGCTGGCGGTCGTAGTCCATGTAGTACTCTTGCAGCTTGCACTCGCCGGCCTGGTCGCAGACGGGGCAGTCGATCGGGTGGTTGATGAGCAGGAACTCGAGGACCGCCTTCTGCGCGGTCTGCGTCTTCTCGCTCTTCGTGTGCACCACCATGCCGTCGGTGCAGCGCGTGTTGCAGGCGATCTGCAGCTTCGGCGACTTCTCGATCTCGACGAGGCACATCCGGCAGTTGCCGGAGATCGACAGGCCCGGATGCCAGCAGTAGTGCGGGATCTCGATCCCGAGCTGCTCGGCGGCCTGGATGACGGTCTTGCCGTCCTCGACCTCGATCTTGCGGCCGTCGATTTCAACCGTGGGCATGCGCGCGAGGCTCCTGCGTCGCCGGACGCATCGGACACCGGCCGAGCGCCGCGTGCTGCTCGAACTCGGCGCGGTACTTGGTGACGAACGCGCGGACCGGCATGGCCGCCGCGTCGGCGAGCGCGCAGATGGTGTTGCCCATCATGTTGCCCGCGATGTTGAGCAGCAGGTCGCCGTCGGCGGCCGACGCACCGCCGTACTCGAGGCGCGTGAGGATCTGGTGCAGCCAGCCCGTCCCCTCGCGGCAGGGCGTACACTGGCCGCACGACTCGTGGTGGAAGAATTGCGCCAGCAGCAGCATCGCGCCGACCATGCAGACGCTGTCGTCCATGACGATGATGCCGGCCGAGCCGAGGAACGAGCCGGCCTTCTGGACGGAATCCATGTCCATCGCGACGTCGATCTCGTCGGCGGTGAAGATGGGCATCGATGCGCCGCCCGGGATGACGCCCTTCAGCTTGCGGCCGTTCGGGATCCCGCCGGCGTGGTCGTAGATGATCTCGCGTAGCGGCGTGCCCATGGGCAGCTCGTAGACGCCCGGCTTCACGACGTGCCCCGACACGCAGAACAGCTTCGGGCCCGGGCTCTTCTCCGGACCGACGCCGCGGAACCAGTCGGCGCCGCGCAGCACGATGTG
The DNA here is from genome assembly GCA_964432595.1 of uncultured Binatia bacterium (SeqCode). Lineage (GTDB taxonomy): Bacteria > Desulfobacterota > Binatia > DP-6 > DP-6 > DASYLJ01. Next base: position 53,573 of record CAYSOF010000007.1, read on the forward strand.
CGGCACGCACGCGAGCGTCTCGACGTTGTTCACGATGGTCGGGCACTGGAAGAGGCCCTGCACCGCGGGAAACGGCGGCTTGATACGGGGGTACGCGCGCTTGCCCTCGAGCGACTCGATGAGACCGGTCTCTTCGCCGCAGATGTAGGCGCCGGCGCCGCGGTGGACGACGACGTCGAGATCGAAGCCCGTGCCGAGGATGTTCTTCCCGAGGAAGCCCTTCGCGTACGCCTCGCGGACGGCGACCCACAGCCGCTCGTAGCCCGTCTCCATCTCGCCACGGATGTAGATGTAGGCGGTGTGACAGTTGATCGCGAAGGACGAGATGATCACCCCCTCGAGCAGCTGGTGGGGGTCGTCCTCCATGATCTCGCGATCTTTGAAGGTGCCGGGCTCGCTCTCGTCGGCGTTGACGCAGAGGTAGACCGGCTTCGTGTTCTGCTTCGGGAGGAAGCTCCACTTCATCCCGGTGGGGAAGCCGGCGCCGCCGCGGCCGCGCAGGTTCGACGCCTTCACCATCTCGATGAGCTGCTCGGGCGTGTGGCTCGTCAGCGCCTTCCGGACGGCGTCGTAGCCGCCGTGCTGGAGATAGGTGTCGATCTGACGGAGGCCGGGAATGTCCCGGCAGCGGAGCAACAGTCGTTCGGCCATCGTGTGAAGGGCTAGCGGGCTTCGACCGCGCCGAGCGGCTGCTTCTCGCGCTGGATCTTGCGCTGCAGCGCCATGAGCCCGTCGAGCACGGCCTCGGGTCGCGGCGGGCACCCGGGGACGTAGACGTCGACGGGGACGATGCGATCGATGCCGGGCAGCGTGGCGTAGTTGTCGTAGAAGCCGCCGGTGGAGGCGCACGCACCGAAGGCCATCACCCATTTGGGGTCGCCCATCTGCTCGTACACCCGACGAAGGATCGGCGCTTGCCGCATCGTGACGGTGCCGATGACCATGAGCAGGTCGGCCTGGCGCGGGGTGAAGCGCGGCAACAGCGCGCCGAAGCGATCGATGTCGTACGGCGACATCGAGAGCGCCATGTACTCCATCGCGCAGCACGCGGTGGCGAACGGATACGGGAAGATCGAGTACTTGCGCGCCCACCCGATGGCGCGATCGAGGCGCGTGACGACCACCGCTTCGGCGATCAGCGACTCCTCACCCGAGGTCGCGATGCGCGGCAGCGGCGCGGAAATCGGCTTCGGCATGCGGTCTTTCCGTGTAGCCCCCGAGGGCGTGCGTGTCAAAGACGGACGCTGGTCGCCGCGTGCGGATTTGCAATGTGCCGGTACAGGCGTTAGCGGGGCCGCCCATGGATGCGGTGACCCGTCTGATCCACGTGCTCGGGCTGGCCACGTACCTCGGCGCCACCGTGGCGCTCGTGCTGGTGTTCCTGCCGGCGGCCGAGAGCATCGACGACCCCGCGCTCCAGCGACGTGTCCTCGCGAAGGGACTCAAGCCGTACAACATCCTGACCGTCGGCGCGCTCGGTGTGCTCATCATGTCGGGGGCGACGTCGCTCACCGACATGAAGGTGAGCCTCGGTGCGGAGTACGCCCGCTACCTCTGGCCGCTCGTCGGCAAGCTGAGCCTGACGTTCGCCGTGACGATGGTCGGCACGTGGCTGTCGTTCGGCATCGCGCATCGGCTCGTCCGCGCCGAGCTGGGGCAGCTGCCCGTCGAGCCGGAGCTGCAGCGCAGCATGGTGCGTCGCATGCGGATGGCCGGCTGGCTCGGGGTCATCCTCGCAGTGTGGACGACGTGGGTGGGGATAGGTCTTGGCCGCTAGTGTGGCTCTTGCGCGTCCCACATCGCTTTGCGAGGAGGGAGCCTGATGGACCGGTTCATCCGTGTTGGCGACCGTGTCGCCTTTTCCGGCGAGAAGATGCGGAAGGTCGGGCTCGTCGATACGGCGAGCCTGTTCTGTGATGCGTATTGCTTCGAGCCGGGGCAGGAGCAGAAGGGGCACGTCCACGCGGTTGGCGACAAGCTCTACTACGTGCTCGAAGGCAGTGGCCGGATCACCGTCGGCGACGACGCGCGCGACGTCGGTCCCGGGGACCTCGTCTGCGCGCCGGCCGGCGAAGGGCACGGCGTACGCAATCCCGGGCCCGGGCGGCTCGTGCTGCTCGTCATGATGGCGCCGAAGCCGTCGTGACCGATCGCGACGCCGTGCTGCGGGCGAACGAGGCGTTCTATCGCGCGTTCGAGAGCCTCGACCTCGCGCAGATGGAATCGGTCTGGCTACGCGCGCCGCACATCCGTTGCGTGCATCCGGGCTGGGGCGTGCTCGCCGGATGGGACGCCGTCATGGAGAGCTGGGAGCGCATCTTCGCGGGCGCGCTCGAGATGCGCTTCACGCCGGAGAACGTCCACGTCACGGTGACCGGCGATCTCGGCTGGGTGGTCCTCGTCGAGCAGATCGCGAGCCGGCACCCCGACGGGGACGGCAGCGGCCGCGTCCAGGCGACGAACCTGTTCGAGCGGGTCGACGGCCGGTGGTGGCTCGTGCATCACCACGGCTCGCCCATCTACGAGGAACCCGGCCGCCCGAGCGGCCCGCTCCACTGAGCCTCGATTGAATCGGCGCCCGGCCCGATGGTAGGGACGACGGTTCACTTCGCCGTCCCAGGAGGAATGCCATGCCGTTGATCCCCGCCACCCACCTCCGCGCGGGCCACATCATCAACTACGAGAACCAGCTCTGGCGCGTCATGAACGTCGTCCACGTGACGCCCGGGAACTGGCGCGGCATGGTGCAGACGAAGCTGCGCAATCTGAAGGCCGGCTCGCAGACCGAGCATCGCTTCCGCTCGGAAGACAAGGTCGAGCGCGTCAGCTTCGAGCAGCACGAGATGGAGTACCTGTACGAGAGCGACGGGCACTACCACTTCATGAACACCGAAACGTACGACCAGATCGCGCTCGACGGCGAGATGCTGGGCGACGCCGCCGGCTACCTGACGCCGAACCTGCGCATCCAGGTCGAGTTCTACGAGAACAGCCCGATGGGCGTGGAGCTGCCGAAGAACGTCGACCTCCGCGTGACGGAGACGGCGCCCGGTCTCAAGACGGCGACGGTGACGAACGCCCTCAAGCCCGCCACGACCGAGACCGGGCTCGTCGTCCAGGTGCCGAACTTCATCAGCGAGAACGACGTGATCAGCGTCGACACCGAGACCGGCGCCTACGTCGGGCGCGCCACCAAGGGCTGAGCGCCGGCGATCGAGCGGAAAATCCGCTCGCACCGGTCGAGCGTGTGCTCGACGGTGAAATGCGCGGCGATGCGGTCGCGAGCCGCCGCGCCGAGCGCCGCCCGGCGCTCGGGATCGCGCGCCAGGGCGACCAGACCGTCCGCGATCGCCGCGCGATCCCCGACCGGGACCAGAACGCCACTCGTCCCCTCTTCGATCGCTTCGTCGGCGCCGACCGTCCGCGTCGACAGCACGGCGCGGCCGGCCGCCATCGACTCGAGCGTCGCCTGCGACATCACCTCGCGCCGCGACGGCAGCACCACGAGATCGAGCGCCGCGAGCAACGCCGGCACGTCGTCGCGCTGACCGAGGAGCGTCACGAGCCCGCCGAGCTGGGCGGCGGCCGCCTCGACGAGGGGCGCATCCCGTCCGCCGCCGGCGATGAACACACGCGCGCGCGGCAGGCGATCGCGCGCGAGTGCCAGCGCGCCCATCAAATCGTCGAGCCCCTTCTGCCACGCGAGACGCCCGACCGTGCCGATCGCCAGCTCGTCCGGCGCGAGGCCGAGCTCCGTGCGGACGGCCTCGCGCCGCGCGTGCGCGGCGTCGAAGCGCGCCAGATCGACGCCCTTCCACAGCACCGGCAGCTTCGCCAGCGGGCCGAAGCCCTCGTCGGCGTACCAGCGCGCCGCCCCGTGGGCGAGGACGATGCCGGCGTCGACGCGTCGCCAGGTGTAGCGGTCGATCCAGCGGTCGCCGCGCAGCTCGTGCGTCAACCCGAAGATCAGCGCGACGCGGCCACCGCCGCCGAGCGCCCGGCCCCAGGCGGCCATGCGCGCGGCCTTCTTGGCCTTCGCGATGACGACGTCGGGCCGCTCCTCGCGCATTGCCGCCCGCACCCGCAGCGCGCGCGCGGCCCACGTGCCGTGGTGGTCGTCGCGGACACGCAGCCCCATCCGCGTCGCCACGTCCATCCATGGCGCCTTCGGCCGACCGAGCAGCACGCTCTGGTGCCCGCGCGCCGCGAGGCCCTGCGCCGTATCGAGCATCCAGCGCTCGATCCCGCCGTACGCCGGGCTCTGATTCAGATTGATGAAGAGCAGCCGCACGCGTTCGCGTCAGCGTCCCTTCCACACGGGCTTGCGCTTCTCGGCGAACGCGCGCGGGCCCTCGCGACAGTCCTCGCTCTTCCAGAGCGCGCCGACGAGGTCGTACTTCGCCGTCACCGCCTCCGCGAGCGGACGCCCGAGCCCTTCGAGCGCCGACTGCTTCGTCGCCTGCACCGACAACGGCGAGCATTCGGCGATCGCCGCCGCCCAGCGCTCGGCGGTGGGCATGAGCGCTGCCGACGGCACGACCTCGTTGACGAGGCCGAGCCGATGCGCCTCCGCGGCGCTGATCGGCTTGCCCGTCAGCATCATGCCCATCGCGATCTTGAGCGGGATGTGACGCGGCAGCCGATGGACGCCGCCCGCCGCGGCCATGAGCCCGACGCGGGGCTCGGGCAGGCCGAGCGTCGCATGCTCCGCGGCGACGATGACGTCGCAGGCGAGCGCAATCTCGAGGCCGCCGCCGAGCGCCAGCCCGTTCACCGCGGCGATGATCGGCTTCCAGCAGTCGAAGCGCGACGTCAGCCCGCCGAAGCCCGTCGCCGGCACGCGCGGCGTGCCGTGCGTGGCCGTCCACTTGAGATCGTTGCCGGCGGAGAACGCCTTCTCGCCCGCGCCGGTGACGATGCCGACCCAGAGATTCGGATCGGCCGCGAAGTCGTCCCATGCGTGCGCCATCTCCTCGTTCGCGCCGGGATGGAGCGAGTTCATCACCTCCGGCCGTGCGATGGTGACGACGGCGACGTGCTCGCGCTTCTCGTAGCGGATGAACTCGTAGGTCATGCGCCCCTCTAGCGCAGGCGTTCCGGGTTTGACAGGCGCCCGCCGCCTCCATACTCGACGCGCATGGGGCTGGAGCATCGGATCGTGTCGACGAACGGGGTACGCCTGCACTGCGTGGTCGAAGGCAGCGGGCCGCTCGTCGTCCTGCTGCACGGCTTTCCCGACTTCTGGTACACGTGGCGCCACCAGATCGCGGCGCTCTCGCCGCACTTCCGCGTCGTCGCGCCCGACCTCCGCGGCTACAACGAGAGCGACAAGCCCGCCGGCGTCGACGCGTACGCGATGCCCGAGCTGGTTGGCGACGTGCTCGGCCTGATCCATGCGTTCGGCGAGCAGCAGGCGGTGATCATCGGCCACGACTGGGGCGGCGGCGTGGCGTGGTCGTTCGCGATGGAGCATCCGGAGGCGACGCGGAAGCTCGTCGTGATGAACTGTCCGCACCTCGCGATCTTCCAGCGCGAGCTGCAGAACGATCCGCGCCAGCTGCTGAAGAGCTGGTACATGTTCTTCTTCCAGCTGCCATGGATCCCCGAGCTGCTGCTCGGCGCCGGCAACGCGTGGGCCGTCGGCAACGCCGTTCGCCAGTCGACGATCCGTCGCGAGACGCTGTCCGACGACGACGTCCAGCGACTGCGCGATGCCGCCAGCCACTCCGGCGCGCTGCGTAGTGCGATCAACTACTACCGCGCGGCGTTCCGTGCGCCGGACGTCCAGGGAAACCTGCCGAACTGGCTCCGTCGGTTCCTGCACGGCGATCGCCCGTTTCCCCCACCGCGCCAGACGCTGGAGGATTGGCCCAAGATCAGCGCGCCGACGCTGCTGATCTGGGGCGAGCAGGACGTCGCGCTGCGGAAGGAGCTCACCTACGGCATGGAGCCGCTCTTCACCGGGCCGTTCGACATCCGATACGTCGCCGACTCCGGGCACTGGGTGCATCAGGAGCAGGCGGCGCTGGTGAACCAGTACCTGCTCGAGTTCCTCGCCGACCTCGTTCCGACCGCGACCGCGCAGCCGGCGTGACCGTCAGGCCGTCTGGATCGTCGCTTCTTCGCGGGCGTACCCGCTGACACGGTCGACGTAGCCCTGCGTGATGCGCGGCAGGAACGGCTTCACGTGCGCGAAGCGCGTCGGATCGAGCCCGGCCTTCTCCGCGCGCTGCTGCGCCTGCGCGACCCGTCCCTCGCCGGCGTTGAACGCGGCGACGGCGAACATGCGCCGCTCGTCCCCATCGTCGATCGGCACGGTCGACAGACCGCGGCCGAGCTTCGCCTCGCGGCCGAACAGGTCGTGCAGGTAGCGCAGATAGCCGACGCCCAGCGCGACGTCGTCCGAGCCCGGCGGGCGGTCGACCGTCCCGCGCGCGATCTTCCGCCGCATCTCCGCCTCGGTGTAATGCGTCACCTGGAACGTGCCGACGCTCAGCCCGTCCGCGCTGCGCGCTTTCGGATTGAGGCTCGACTCCGCGCGGGCGATGGCGACCGAAAGCGCCGGCTCGAGCCCGGCGTGCTCCGACGCCACGTGGATGGCGTCGACCAGCCGCTGCTTTGCACCGTCGCGCTGCGGGCGTACGGTCGTCGCCTCCGCGACGGTGGTCGGCCGCTGCGTCAGGGGCGACGGGAGCATCGGCCGATTCAGGCGGACGGGGGCGTCGATTCGCGACGGCGCCACCGGACGGCGGACGCCGGTGCCGCGACGGATCGTGGGAACCGCGCCCCTCGGCTGGACGCCGGAGGCGCCGGGACGCAGCCGCAGCTGCCGGAGCACGTCACGAAACGGGACGGGCACCGGGCTCGGACGCACGCCCGACACCCCGGGAACCGGAGCACCGATCGCGTCGCGTACGGTCGGGATCATGCGGAGCCGCCGTGCAAGCGCGCTGCCAGGCCGGCGGCCCGCCGATCCGGCGTCGGGACCGCCCCTGCCCCGGCAGAACCCGCCCGCCGGCAGTATCTGCCGCGCCTCGCGCCCGCTCGACCGCGCGGATAGAAGGCGCTCGGTGACGACGGCCTTCTGGCAGCCCGTGTTCGGCAACGACCGCCCGGTCGAGATCGAGATCGGCCCGGGCCGCGGCGACGTCCTGTTCGCCTTCGCCGCGCAGCGGCCCGAGACCAATTTCTTCGCGGTCGAGCACGCGAGCGGCGCCGCCGCCGCACTGGCCGAACGCGCCCGCGTGGAGGACGTCGCCAACGTCCGGGTCATCGCCGGGGACGCCCGCTGCGTCGTGGCCAACCTCCTGCCGGCGGGGTCGGTGGCCGCCTACCACATCTATTTCCCGGACCCGTGGCCGAAGACGCGTCACCGCGAGCGACGCCTGTTCCATCGCCGCGGCGTCGCCGCCGAGATCGCGCGCACGCTCGCTCCGGGTGGCCGCCTCCACGTCGCAACCGATCTCGAATGGCTGTTCCGTACGATGACGAGGGCCATCGAGGGGGGCGGGCTGGAGCGCGTCGAGGAGCCGGCCCCGGAGCGGCCGGTCACACGCTTCGAGCGATCGTACGGTGCGGCCGGAACGTGGTCGGCCACGTTTCGCGTCGCGCGCCCCTGAGAGAGGGCGCGCCGGGCTCCGGCACCCGGGAATTGCGGCGTTGTGGCTCTTGCTGCGTGCGGGTGGTGCTACGTGCGGGTGGGACGAGGACGGGACGGGCGGGCACCGGAGCCCTACCCGTCATGTCAGCAAGCCAGATGCCAAATCCACCTACGTTGATTCAGCCGAACGTCGGAGCGTTCGTGCGGCATCCCGCAACGCTGCACGATCGTCATCCCTTCGGACGATCGGCCCCGTCCTCTGTTCAGTGCGCGCCCGGATCGCCGAGGCCGCAAAACACCTCGTAGTCGATCAGCTTCGTCACCGTCGGATGGTCGCCGCAGACGACGCACTTCGGATCTCGTCGCAGCTTCAGGATACGGATGTCGCCGGTCAGCGTATCGAAATGCATCATCCGTCCGAGCAATGGCCGTCCCTTGCCGAGGATGATCTTGATCGCCTCGAGCGCCTGGACGCAGCCGACCAGACCGGGAAGAACGCCGAGCACACCGGCCTCTGCGCAGGACGGCGTCGATCCCGGCGGCGGCGGCTCCGGGAACATGCAGCGGTAGCAGGGACCTTCCGGCGGATGGAAGACGGTCGCCTGGCCCTCGAACTGCCAGATCGCGCCGTCGACCAGCGGCTTGCCGAGCATGACGCAGGCGTCATTCGCGAGGTACCGTGTCGGGAAGTTGTCGCAGCCGTTCACGACGACGTCGAACTGCTCGAAGAGGCGGAAGGCATTCTCCGACGACAGCCGCTCGCGGAACTCCAGCACCTTCACGTCGGGATTGAGCGCGTTCAGCGTGATCTTCGCCGACTCCGTCTTGAACATGCCGATGCGGTCGTTCGTGTGCAGGATCTGGCGCTGGAGGTTCGACAGGTCGACGGTGTCCATGTCGACGAGGCCGAGCGTCCCGACGCCCGCGGCGGCGAGATAGAACGCGGCGGGCGATCCGAGGCCGCCGGCGCCGATGCAGAGCACCTTCGCGTCGAGCAGCTTGGCCTGGCCCGCCTCGCCGACCTCGGGCAGCAGGAAGTGGCGGCTGTAGCGTATCTGCTGCTCGCCGCTGAACTGCCGCTCCTCGACGATGGGCAGGCCCTGGTTCTTCCAGGCCTGGTAGCCGCCGCGCATCGACACGACGTTCTCGTAGCCGAGCTCGCGCAGGATACGCCCCGCCAGCAGCGACCGCGTGCCGCCCGCGCAATACGCGACGATCGGGGTCGCGTGATCGGGGACGGTGTCCTCGATGCGCATCTCGAGGAAGCCGCGCGGAACGGAGACCGCGCCGGGCAGGAAGCCCTGCCGGTACTCCTCCTTCTCGCGCACGTCCAGCACGACGGGCTTCTGCGACCCGTCGATGCGGGACTTCACCTCGTCGGGCGACACCTCGGGCACGGTCTTCCGCGCCTCGTCCATGATCTGCTGGTAGGTCCTTGCCATGTCGTTACCCTTCGATGCCGTCGAACAGGTTCATCCGGTATTCGAGCCAGCCCGCGACGGCCGCGGCGTAGCGCGGCGAGAACACGAGCCGGACCGGGTGGAGCATGCGCCAGAGCGGATACCGACGCGAGAGCCAGAGACGATCGGGGACCAGCCCCAGGAAGTACCGCAGCTTCTCGCCGTCGGCCCGTCGCAGCAACCCCCGGCGCCAGAGCGCCAGGAGGATCACCGACCCTCCGCGGCGGCGTCCTCCGCTTCGCCGTACGCCTTCTGCATGTCGGTCATGAGCGCATCGCGGCCGCGCTCTTGCAGGACCTTCGACCGCTCCATCAGGATCTGCTTCGTCTCGATGAAGTCGACGCGGTCGTATCCCCAGATGCGCGGATGGACGTACGTATCCATGCGGATCGCGTCGCAGGGGCACGCCTCGACGCACATCCCGCAGTAGATGCACTGGAGGGTGTCTATCTCGTAGCGGACCGGGAACTTCTCGACCTGCGGATCGGGATGCTCGCCCGCCTCGATGTGGATGCACTTCGCCGGGCAGGCGGTGGCGCAGAGGAAGCACGACGTGCAGCGGACGGCACCGTCGGGCTTGAGCGTCAGGCGATGGGAGCCGCGGTAGCCGTCCGGATAGACCTTCCGCTCCTCCGGATACTGCGTGGTGACCGACGCCTTCTTGTCCTTCGCGATACCGAAGACGTGCAGGATGTGCAGGGCCATGTTGCGCGCGAAGTGACCGGCGGTGACGGTCACGCCGCGCACGACCTCGGGCAGGTACGTGCGTTCGGCCAGCGAGAGACGCGGAGGCTTCTGTTCCATGCGCGGGCGACCCTAGCACCCGCTCCGGACCACTGCCAACGAGGACGTCCGCGACGTCAGTGGGCGCGACCCGGCGCGCCGCCGGGGTGGCTCCGCAGCTCCTCGAGACGGAACTCGAGTACGTCCATCAGGCGCCGTCCGCGCTCGGCCAGCGTCGCGGCCTCGAGCAGCGCCTGCTTCTCCAGCGGGTCGATGTCGAGATGCTGCGCGAGGAAGTTCACGAAGACCTCGTCCTCGACGCCGCTCTCGACCAGCTCGCGGTCCGCCGGCGCCCGCCCGATGCGCTCGAGGTAGCGGACGACGAGCGACGCGATTTGGCGGCGCGCACCGGCCGGCAGGCTGGCCTGCGTCAGCGGACGCCAGCTCACGACGGCTTCGCGGTACTCCTGACGCGAGAGCTCGCGATGGATCACGAACTCGCGCAGCCCGCGGAGCACGAGGTTGAAGCGTCCGTCGGGCAGCTCCTCGACCCGTCCGATCTCGCCGACGGTGCCCACGCCGAAGATCTCCGGATTGCCGAGGTACTGCTCCTGCCACTCGCCCCGCAGGAGGACCATGCCGATCAGGCGGGAGCCGCGCACGGCGTCGCGCACCATGGCGCGATAGCGCGGCTCGAAGATGTGCAGCGGGAGCGGGATGCCCGGAAAGAGGACGACGTTGGGTAGAGGAAACAGCGGAATGACGTCGGGCAGGCTCACGGCTCCTCCCGCCAGTTGCGCCGCTGCTTCCAGACCAGGGCGGCCCCGCAGGAAGACTTCTATTGGCAGCGCTCGCCGGGGCTGTCAACGCAAACCGCCGGCGCTCGCTGCGACACGCGGCCTAGAGGCCGAGACTCTTGACGCTGGGACGCGAACGGATGCGATCGATCCACGCCTGTACCGGCGCGAGGGCCGGCTCGAACTCGAATCCGAGTCGCCCGAGCACCATCATACGCGGCGCGAAGGCGGCATCGGCGAGCGAGAACTCCTTCCCCACGAGGAAGTCGTTGCCGTCGAGCTTGTCGCGCAGGTGGTACAAGCAGCGGCGGAGCTCTTCGCGCGCCTGCTCGACGCGGGCGTTGTCACGCTCGCCCTCGGGCTTGCGGAGCTGGGCGAGCAACATGGTCGTGGGCGGGATGAACGCGTTGTCGCAATAGTCTTCGAGGAGCCGGACCTGGGCGCGTCCCTGCGAGTCTTCGGGCATCAGGCGGGGAAGCGGGTACTCCTCCTCGAGGTACTCGTTGATCACCGTCGAGTCGTAGATCACCTCGTCCTCGTCCTCGAGGACCGGGACCTTGCCGAACGGGTTCTTGCGGAGGAAGTCGGGCGTCTTCTGATCCTGCTTGCGCAGATCGACGAACACCTTCTCGAACTCGAGGTCCTTCTCTGCGAGGACCACCCGCACCTTCTGGCAGAACGGGCAGTCGGGATAGTCGTGAAGCTTCAGCATGGGCACGTCCTCCTCAAAACGGGTGGACGCTATTCCAAAACACGCGCCTGTGCAATGTTCGCGACCTAAAAAGTCGGCATTTTTGCCTATTTTTTTATGGAACGTGCGACCACGCGTGGTACGAGCTGCGCACCAGCGGGCCCGACTCGACGTGACGGAAACCCAACGCCGTCGCGGTCCTACGAAGCGCGTCGAATTCCTCCGGCGGAACGTAGCGCTCGACTGGCAACTGCTCCGGCGACGGCCGCAGGTACTGACCGAGAGTCAGGATGTCGCACCCGATCGCGCGTAGATCTTCGAAAACGACAGTCAACTCCGACTCGGTTTCGCCGAGCCCGAGCATGAGACCCGCCTTCGTGAGCGCGCCGCCGGCGGCCTTCGCGCGACCGAGCACGCCGAGTGATCGCTCGTAGCGCGCCCCCGGGCGCACGCGCTTGTAGAGCCGCGGCACGGTCTCGACGTTGTGGTTCAGAATGTCGATCGGCGACGCCATGACGGTCGCGACGGCGGCGGCGTCGCCCTGGAAGTCCGGGACGAGCACCTCGACACGACACTCCGCCGACGCGGCCTTCACCGCCGTCGCGGTCGCCGCGAAGTGCGCCGCGCCGCCGTCCGGCAGGTCGTCGCGGTTCACCGAGGTGATGACGACGTGACGCAGGCCCAGCCGCGCCACCGCCTCGGCGACTCGTCGCGGCTCCTCGGGATCGACCACCAGCGGGCGGCCGTGCGAGACCGCGCAGAACGAGCAGTTGCGGGTGCAAGTGTCGCCGAGCAGCATGAACGTCGCCGTCTTGTGCCCCCAGCACTCGCCGATGTTCGGGCAGCGCGCCTCTTCGCAGACCGTGTGCAGGCCGAGCTGCTTCACGGTGGCGCGCGTCTCGACCCACCCGGGTCCGCCGGGCGCGCGCACCTTGAGCCATGGCGGCAAGCGGCGCACCACGGTCGACGTCTCGCTCATCCCACCGCCTCTGCCGGCCGCGCATCGTCCGACGCGAGCGGGACGATGCGATCGTAGCCGAAGTGCGCGCGCACGCGCTCCGCGACCACCGGCGCGACGGCCGCCACGTCGTCGGGTCCACCCTCGAGCGCCACGGACGTCATTTGCACGCCGTCAATCCCGCACGGCGTGATCGCCTGGAACCCGGACAGGTCGGGTCCGACGTTCAGCGCGAACCCATGCCACGTGACCCAGCGCCGGATGCCGACGCCGATCGAGGCGATCTTGCGGCCCCCGACCCAGACGCCGGTGAGGCCGTCGCGGCGCTCGGCCGCGATCCCGAACCCGGCGAGGGTGTCGATCAGTATCTGCTCCAGGCCGCGCACGTACCAGTGCACGTCCGGCTTGAGCGACCGCAGACCGAGGATCGGGTAGCCGACGAGCTGCCCCGGGCCGTGCCACGTGACCTGCCCGCCGCGGCCGACGCGAACGATCTCGACGTCGCCCGCGGCCGCCGCCCCGAGGTGACGCGGATCGCCGCCCCGTCCCAACGTGTAGACGGGCGGATGCTCGAGCAGCAGCAGGACGTCGCGCCCGCCGGCCAGACGCCGCGCGACGAGCGTCTCCTGCCAGGCCAGCGCCGCCGCGTACGGGACCCGTCCGGCGACGGAAACCTCGAGATCCATGGGACTCATATGTTCAACGCACGCCCCGCCGCCGCAAGTGCGGCCTCGCGCAGCGCCTCGGCGAGCGTCGGATGCGCGTGAACGGTCTCCGCGATCTCGTCGACCGTGGCCTCGAGCGTCCGCGCCAGCCCGGCCTCGGCGATCAGATCCGTCACCCCGTGCCCGACCATGTGGACTCCGAGAATCTCGTCGTGCGGCTTGCCGCACACGACCTTCACGAAGCCCTCCGTGTGACCCGTCGCCATCGCCTTGCCGAGCGCCTTGAACGGGAACCGGCCGACGCCGACCTCGCCGCGCTCACGCGCCTCCGCCTCGGTGAGACCAATCGAGGCCACCTCCGGCTCGCAATAGACGCACATGGGAATCGTCGCCGGCGCGAGCTGCGCCTCGGTGCGCAGCCCGGCGATGACCTCGACGACGTGGACCCCCTGCTCGGACGCCGCGTGTGCCAGCATCACCGGTCCGACGAGGTCGCCGATCGCCCACACCGACGGCACGCTCGTGCGGAGCGCGGCGTCGACGACGACGAAGCCGCGCTCGGTACGCACCCCGGCCTCCTCGAGGCCGAGGTCGCCGCTGAGCGGCGCGCGACCGACGGCGACCAGCACGCGCTCGGCGGTGAGCGCGCGCATGTCCTTCGGGCCGCGGACCGCCACGGACGCCCCCGTCCCGTTCCGCGTCAGCTGCTCGAATCGGTGCCCGACCAGCACGTCGATCTTCTGCCGCGTGAACGCCCGCGCCAGCTCCTTGCCGAGGTCGGCGTCCATGCCGGGGAGCAGGCCGTCCGCCAGCTCTACGACGGTGACCGCCGCGCCGAAGCTCGCGTACATGTAGGCGAACTCGACGCCCACGGCGCCGCCGCCGATGACGACCACCGAGGCCGGCAGCTGCGGCGACGCCAGCGCCTCGCGGCTCGTCATCACGACCTCGCCGTCGACCTCGAGCCCCGGCAGCAGGCGCTCGCCGCTGCCCGTCGCCAGCAGCACATGCTTCGCGGCGATCGTCCGCGCGGCGCCGTCGGTCCCGGTGACGGCCACGCCGCCGGTCGCGAGCCGCGCGGTGCCGAGCACGTAGTCGACGCCGCTCTTCTTGAAGAGGAACTCGACGCCCTTCGCCTGCTGCGCCGCGACGCCACGGCTCCGCGCCATCACCTTCTCGAAGTCGACGCGCAGCCCCTCGGCCACCAGGCCGCGCGCGGCGCCCTCGCGCATCGCCCGGTAGAGGGTCGCGTCGGCGAGCAGCGCCTTCGAGGGGATACACCCCCAGTTGCCGCAGACGCCGCCGGCGCGCTCGCGCTCGACCACCACCGTACGCAACCCGAGCTGCGCGGCACGGATCGCGGCCACGTAGCCGCCCGGGCCCGCGCCGACGACGACCAGGTCGTAGTCGCCCATCAGGCGACCAGCGCCAGCGGATTCTCGAGGAGCGCTTTCAGCTCGCGCAGGAACCGTCCGGCGAGCATCCCGTCGACGACACGATGGTCGCACGACAGCGTGACCGTCATCACACGCCCGGGTACGACCTGGCCGTCGCGGACGACCGGCACCGCCCGCACCGTGCCGACCGCGAGGATGGCCGCCTGCGGCGGATTCACGACCGCCGCGAACTCCGACACGGGCAGCATGCCGAGGTTCGACACCGTGAACGTCCCGCCCGACAGATCGTCGCCCGCGAACTTGCCGGTGCGCGCGCGCTCCAACAATCCGCGCGCCTGCTGCACGATCATGGCGAGCGGCGCGCTGTCGCAGTGGCGGAGGACCGGCACGAGGAGCCCGTCGTCGACCGACGTCGCGACGCCGACGTTGACCTCGTCGTGCAGGATCATCACGTCGTCCTCGTACGACGAGTTGAGCTCCGGCACGCGGCGCAGCGCCACGCCGACGGCCTTCACGATCAGGTGGGTGAACGTGAGATCGGCGTACTCGCCCTCGAGCGCGACCAGCGCCTCCTTGAGGCGCACGCTCTCGTCCATCGCGATGTCGGCGCTGGCGTAGAAGTGCGGCACGTCGCGCTTCGCCTGCGCCATCCGCTTCGCGGTGGTGCGCCGGATCTTCGACAGCTCGACGCGAGGCGCCCCGCTCGCCGCGGTCGCTCGGGGACGCGCCTCCGTCGGCGCGGCCGCCGCCGCAGGCGGCTTCGCCGGCTGGGCCGCCGTCACGTCCTGCTCCACGATGCGGCCGCCCGGCCCCGTGCCCTTGATCCCGCTCAGGTCGATGCCCCGTTCGGACGCGATCCGGCGGGCCAGCGGCGAGGCACGCACGCGCTCCTCGCCGGTCTCGGGACGCGACGGCGCCTGCACCGGCTTCACCGCGGCGATGCGCGGACGCTCCGGCGCCGGCTTCGCCGCCGCCTTCGGTGCGGGCTTCGCGACCGCCTCCGCGGGAGGCGCTTCGTCCGCGGGCTCGTCCTCCGCAGCCTCCTCGGGCTCGGGCGGCGCCTTCTGCGCGGCAGACGCCGGGGCCTTGGGCTTGGCCGCGGCCTTCTTCTCCGGCGCCCTCGCCTCACCGCCCGCGGACAACACCGCGATGACGGCACCGACCGCGGCGCTCTCACCCTCGCCGGTACGGACCTCCTCCAGCACGCCCTCGTCGTAGGCCTCGAGCTCCATGTTGGCCTTGTCGGTCTCGACCTCGGCCAGGATGTCGCCGATCTTCACGGCCTCGCCGGCCTGCTTGAACCACTTGATGATCTTGCCCTCCTCCATCGTGTCGGAGAGCTTCGGCATCAGGACGTCGATCGGCATGGGCTCACGGTCCTCAACGTGCGGCCGCGTTGGCGGTGGGCGGCGCCTCCTGGCGCCCGAGGACGCGGCGCACCGCCGCCGCGATGCGCTCGGGCGACGGCAGCACCGTGGCCTCGACGTTCGTCGCGTACGGCATCGGCACGTCCAGGTTGGTGACGCGCTCGGGCGGCGCGTCGAGATGGTCGAAGCAGTCACGCGTCACCAGGGTGATGATCTCGGCGGCGACACCCGCGAACGGCCATCCCTCCTGCACCACGACGCAGCGGTGGGTCCGACGCACCGATTCGACGACCGCGGCCTCGTCCATCGGACGGATCGTACGCAGGTCGACGACCTCGACGTCGATGCCCTCTTCGGCGAGCGCCGTCGCGGCCTTCAGCGACGCGTGCACCATCTTGCCCCAGGTGACCAGCGTGACGTCGCGACCTGCGCGCTTCACGTCGGCGACGCCGAGCGGGATCACGTGCTCGCCGGACGGCACCTCGCCCTTCAGCGAGTACATCGTCTCGCTCTCCATGAAGCACACGGGGTCGTCATCGCGGATCGCCGCCTTGAGCAGCCCCTTCGCGTCGGCCGGCGTCGCGGGCACGACGACCTTCAGGCCGGGAACGTGCGCGAAGATCGACTCGAGCGCCTGCGAGTGCTGCGCGCCGAGCGCATGGGCCGCGCCGCCGGGTCCGCGGAAGACGATCGGCATCAGGAACTGGCCGTTGCTCATGTAGCGGATCTTCGCGGCGTTGTTCACGACCTGGTCGTACGCCGTGAGCGCGAAGTTCCACGTCATGAACTCGATGATGGGACGGAGGCCGACCATCGCGGCGCCGATGCCGACGCCCGCGAACCCGGTCTCCGCGATCGGCGTGTCGACGACGCGGCGCTCGCCGAAGCGCTCGAGGAGGCCTTCCGACACCTTGTAGGCCCCGTTGTAGTGCCCCACCTCCTCGCCCATCAGGAAGATCGCGTCGTCGCGCTCCATCTCCTCGGCCATGGCCTCGCGCAGCGCTTCGCGAAACGAGAGTATCCGCGGCTCAGGCATAGACGTACTCCGCGGCCGTCGACGGGTCGGGCTCGGGCGAGGCCTCCGCGAAGTCGACGGCGTCCTTCACCTGCACCCGCACCTCCTCGTCGACCTGCTTGAGCGTCTCTTCACTGGCGATGCCGAGCGTCTGCATGCGCGCGCCGAGGATGTGGATGGGATCGCGCTCCATCCAACGCTGCACCTCCTCCTTCGTGCGGTACTTCGCCGGATCGGCCATCGAGTGGCCGCGGAAGCGATAGGTCTTCGCCTCGAGAAAGAACGGCGCCGGCTCCTTCCGCATGCGCTCGACCGCATGGCGCACCGCTTCGCGCATCTCGAGGACGTCGTCGCCGTTGACGATCTCCGACTCGATCGGGTAACCGCGCGCGCGCACGGCGACATCGTCGACGGCGAGCGT
The DNA here is from genome assembly GCA_964432595.1 of uncultured Binatia bacterium (SeqCode). GTDB lineage: Bacteria > Desulfobacterota > Binatia > DP-6 > DP-6 > DASYLJ01. The sequence continues at coordinate 70,667 of CAYSOF010000007.1, forward strand.
CCGGTAGAGCGGCGTCCCCATCGCGTACTGGTTGTTCTCGCAGATGAAGAGCACCGGGAGCTTCCACTGCGCGGCGAGCGCCAGCCCTTCGTGGAACGCGCCCATGTTCGCCGACCCGTCGCCGAAGAAGCAGAGCGTCAGGTCGCTTTCGCCGCGGTACTTCGACGCGAAGGCCATTCCCGCGGCGATGGGCACGTGCCCGCCGACGATCGCCCAGCCGCCCATGAAGCGCTGGCGTGCGTCGAACAGGTGCATCGACCCGCCGCGGCCGCCGACGCATCCCGTGGCCTTGCCGAAGAGCTCCGCCATCGCGCCACGCGCGTCACCCGTCCGCGCCAGGTAGTGCGCGTGCTCGCGATAGGTGGCGACGATGTAGTCCGTCGGCGCGGCCGCCGAGATGGCACCGACCGCGACGGCCTCCTGGCCGATGTACAGGTGGAGAAAGCCGCGGATCTTGCCCTGCGAGTACGCGCGCGCCGCCGCTTCTTCGAAGCGACGACACAGGGCCATCTGCCGATAGAGGTCCAGGAGCAGCGTGGCGTCCATGTCGTATGCTCGGATTATAGGAGAACGACCACCGAGGAAAAGCCGCCGCTTCGCGTCACGCGAACATCGACGCCGGCGCCACGCCGCTCGCGGCGGCCACCGGCGCGAACGAGCGGCGGTGGATCGGAGACGGCCCATGCTCCCGCAGCGCACGCAGGTGCGACGCCGTCGCGTAACCCATGTGACGGCCGAACCCGTACGCCGGATAGGCCTCGTGCAGCTCCCGCATCAGCGCGTCGCGATGCACCTTCGCGACGATCGACGCCGCGGCGATCGAGCTGACGAAGCCGTCGCCTTTCGGGTACGCGCTCTGGGGCATCCCAAGCCCAGGGATCTCGCGGCCGTCGACCAGGACGAAGCCGGGCACGATGGGGCCGAGCAGCTCGATCGCGCGCCGCAACGCGAGCAGCCCGGCCTGATAGATGTTGATCCGATCGATCACGTCCGGCTCGACGACCGCGATCGCCACCGCCCGCGCGCGCTGCCGGACGATCGCCGCCAGGTGCTCGCGCTGCGCCGCCGTCAGCACCTTCGAGTCGGCCACCCCGTCGACCGGCATGTCCGGATGCAGCACGACCGCCGCGGCGACGACCGGGCCGGCGAGCGGCCCCATGCCCACCTCGTCGACGCCGGCCACGTGCCGGATGCCGACCCGCCACAGCAGGCGCTCGAGGTGCGGCGCCGCCGTCATCGGTCCTCGTCGTCGTCCCCTCTTCATGCCCACCCCGCTTCCCGTCGCGGCCACGCGAGCGCGCGCAGCGCGTCCCATCGATTGCGTCGATCCCAACCGTCGACGCCGTTGTACCACGCCAGACCGATCCGCTGCGCCCGGGGACTGAGCCGCGCCAGCCGGAACCACAGCGCGCCGCGCGGTCCATAGAAGCGCGCCGCACCCTGGACGAGCCGCCCGAGCTTGTGCCCGATGGGCCCGCCGTGGACCGCGCGCTCGTAGGCGGCGAAGTCGAAGGTCCCGCGCGCGTGCGCGTCGAGGACGTGATCCGCCGCCAAGATGCCGTACTCCAGCGCGAACGAGATGCCCTCGCCCATCAGCGGATCGACGCCGGCCGCGTCGCCGACGAGCACCGCGTGCGGCGCCGCGAGCCGCGCCGCCGGCGTGTACGTCCGGATGGGGAACGCCTTCCAGCCGGTCGGTCGCGCACCGACGCGCGCAAGCTCGTCGGCGAGCTCCGCCTGCAAGCGCGGACCCTCGACCGGCGGCAGGGCATACGCTCCGACGTTCACGTGCGGCGCGCCGTCGATCGCGCACGGAAACGCCCACGCGTAGCCACGCAGGCCGCGCGCGCACGCCTGGAAGTCGAAGTCGTACCGCCGGGCGGCGTAGCCGTCCCAGGCGGCGTCGCCGACCGGGACGTCGGTCATCACCGCACGGGCGACGATCCCGCCGTCGCCCGGCACCAGCGCACGACGCACGAGGCTTCCCGTCCCGTCGGCCCCCACGACGACGGGCGCCCACCACGCGCCCGACGTCGTCTCCACGCGCGCGCCGTCACCGTCCCTGACGACGGCGACGACCCGCGCGTCCGTCCGCAGCTCGACGCCGCGGTCGCGCGCCGTCCATGCCAGGGCGGCATCGAGCTCGCGCCGGCGAACGACCCGACACAGGTCGCGCCCCGCGATCGCGAGCGCCGCCCCGGGCACCGCGATCGATGCAGCGTCCACCGGCACGTTCGGAATCCTCAGGTCGACGTCGAGCTCCGCCAGCAGCGCCGTCGCCTTCGGGATCAGCCCGCCGGCGCACGTCTTGTCACGCGGGTGGCGCGTCTTGTCGAGGAGCACGGTGCCCGCGGCGAGCGCGGGGGCGCGCTGCGCGAGACGCAATGCCGTCGCGGCGCCCGCCGGCCCCGCGCCCACGATGATGACCTCCCGCCGCTCCACCAACCGCTCCGTCCCTCAGCTGCTCGCCAGCAGCCCCTTGCCCGGCACGTGGTTCATCTCGAGGCGGATCCCGTCGGGATCCTCGAACAGCACCGAGTAGTAGCCCGGCGCCCACATCCCGTCCTCCGGCGCATGCACGATCGTCGCGCCCAGCTCGACGAGGAACGCGTGCAGGGCGTCGACGTCGTCCCGCGCCCGCGCGCGGAAGCAGACATGATGCAGGCCGACGCGCCGCTGGACGAAGCGCTCGTCGCGATGCGCCGCATCGGCGCGCACGATGCCGACCGCGGTCCGTCCCCCGACGCAGTACAGCATCTCGTCGGTGCGCAGGACCGGCGTGAGACCGAGGAACGGCAGCAGCCGCTCGTAGAACGGCAGACACGCGTCGAAGTCGCTCACGGTGAGCATCACGTGGGCGATCCCGTTGATCTCCATGGGCTCGCGCATCGCACGGCGCGTCGGACCGCGCAAACGTGGCGGCTCACAGCTCCCAGCGCAAGGGCAGCCGCGGGTCCGGCGCGTAGCTGCAGAGCGCGCCCGTGCGCAACGTCGCCGTCAGATGCTGGCCGAGCGCGGGATGCACTGCCGCGATGCGCTCGACGGCGCGCGCGAGCGCCCGCGTGACGTTCACACGCGCGCGCTCCGCCGCCGGCCCCGAGCGCGGCGCCGCCCCACCGCCCTGCACGCGACGCGACAGCTCGGCGGACAACGCTTCGATCCGCACCTCCGCACGCTCGGCTCGCCCCGGATCGTTGAAGCGATGCGCTTCCTCCAGCTCCTCGCGCAGGTCGGCGAGCTGGCGCGCGAAGGCGTCGCGCTCGACGCCCTCGAGGAGACCGCCCGCCGTACCGCCCTCGGCGCCGCCTTCCAGATCGAGGGCCCGGAACTCCCGATTGGGATGCGCCAGCAGCGTCGCCAGGTAGCCGAGCCCGCGTGCGTCGCGCAGGCGGACGGCGCGCCCGTCGTGGGTGACGCTCCATCCGTCGCCGTCGCGTCGCAGCGATGCGCCCGTGCCGATCGACGCGGGCGGCGATGCGATCGTCACCCGCGTGGCCGGCTCGGACGCGGCCGCCGCCGGCGAGGCCACGGGCGCCGCCGCGAGCCGTCCCGCGAGGACCCGCATGCCGAGCTCCGCGATGGTGGTCCGCGCCTCGCGCTCGAGCGCCGTCGCTCGTGCCGCATCACCGTCGTCCCCGCGCCGCCGCAGGATCGACGCCAGCGCCAGCTGCGTCCGCGCGACGAACGGCCGCGCGCCGAGCGCGGTGTTGGCGGCGAGCGCGCGCTCGAGATACGCGACGGCGTCGGGCAGCTGTCCCAGCGTCGCGGCGAGCAGGCCGACGGCGTGCGCGGCCGAGCCCAGCGATGCGGCCGACATGGCGATCACGGCGCACCGATCGGCATAGGGCGCCAGCATCGGATAGAGCCACGCCGCGCGTTCGCGGTCGTCGAGCGCCGCCGTCACGTCGGCGAGATGGCAGAGCGCGGGGATCCAGTTGCCGTCGCGCGGCAGATCGGCGAACCGGTGCGCCGCGAGGTGCGCGAGCTCGGCGCGCGCGTCGGCCTCGCGCCCACACTCGACCAGCAGCAGGGCGAGGCCGCAGCGCCAGATGGGCACCGCCGGGAAGGACTGCGCGAACAGGCGCAGCGGCTCCTCGAGCGCCTCGAGGCCGCCGAGCTCGCGCAGGCGTTGGAACATCTGGATCGTGTAGAACTGCGCCGGAACGCCGAGCGACCCTTCCGACCGAAGGGCCCCCGCCTCCATCGCCGCGCGTCCGCCCTCGTCGAAGCGTCCGGCGAGGAACGCGCGCGCCGCGCGGATCAGCTTGGCATGCCACTGGTACGTGCGCGCACGCAGCGCCTCGGCGCCGCGTACGATGCGCTCGTGCTCGCGGTCCGCCGTCGCCAGATCGCCGGCCTCGAGCGCACACGTGACGCGCCAGACCCGAGACTCGAGCACGAGCTCGGGATGCGCGGGCAGCGTCGCGGCCTCGTCGAGATGCTTCGCGCGCTCGGCGGGCGGGGTGTCCGGCCCCCACTGCATCATGTGCCGCACGATGAGCGCCATGCAGAGCGACAGCGGATCGGCGGTCGACCGCGCCCGCTCGAGCGCGGAGCGGCTCAACGCATCCCGGCGGGCCACCTCGTTCGAGAAGTACAGCGCGATCGCGAGACGCCCTTCCAGCGTCGCGCGGACGGCTACCAGCTCGGGCGGCAGCGCCTGGAGCGACTGCTCGAGCAGGCCGACCAGCGTGGCGTCGACGGTGCCCAGCTCGGTCGTGGCGAAGCCATAGCCCAGCGCGGCGCCGGCCAGCGCCCCGACGTCGTCCAGCGCGCGCGCGCGCGCGGCGACGTCGGCGAACGTCTCGCGCGCACGCAGGCGCGCGCCGGCGGCGTGCTGCGCGGTGCCGAGCTCCATGCGCAGCATGAGATCGCGGCGGTCGTCGGGCGGCTCGAGCGCATAGCACTGGATCGCCCGCTCGAGCTGCGCGATCGCGTCCTCGTAGGCGAGCGACTGGGTCGCGTGCGTCGCCGCCCGCCGCGCGTACTCGCCCGCCTTCGCCGCCTCGCCGAGCTGCGCCGCATGGAAGAAGTGGTGCGCGAGCTCGCCGAGTGACGTTCCCGCATCCCCGACGCCGCGCGCTTCCAGCGCCAGACCGACCTGCCGGTGCATCTGCGCGCGCATCGCGGGCGCGAGGTCGCCGTAGAGCGTCTCGCGGATCAGCGCGTGCGTGAAGCGGTAGCGGCCCAGCGTGCCGCGGATCTCGGCGACGATGCGTGCCTCGCCGGCGATCGCCAGCCGCTCGAGCACCCACGCGGCGGGCCGCTCGCACGCGATCTGCAGCGCGGCGAGCTCGAACTCCCGGCCCATCACCGCGGCGACCGTGAGCAGTCGCCGATCCTCCGCCGACAGCGGCGCCAGGTGCCGGCGGATGGCCGTGCGGACCTCCTCCGGCAGGCGGATCGCCGGTCCCAGCCCCTCGGCGTCGAGCCCCCCCTCGGCGCTCAGCATGCGGACCAGCTCCACCAGGAAGAACGGATTTCCCTCCGTCGTGCGAAAGAGGTCGTCGACCAGCGTGGCCGCCGGTGCGACGCCCGCGGCGTCGCGCACGAACCGTGAGACGTCGCCGGCCTGCAGGCCGCGCAGCGTGATCCGCCGGCTGACGCGCGCCAGCTCGGCCAGCGCGCCCGGCACGCGGCCCATCTCCTGCTCGCGGTACGTGCCGATGACGAGCATCTTCACCCCGCGCAGCTCCGGCGCCAGCGCCTGGAGCAGCCGGAGCGACGCCGGATCGGCCCAGTGCAGGTCGTCGAGCACGAGCACGAGCGGCGTGCGCGCAGCGACGCGGCGGAGGAACGTGCCGACGCTCTCGAACACGCGGAACCGATTCTCCGTCGGATCGAGCGCCTGGACGCCTTCCAGATCCGGAAGCCGCTCGCGCACGGCCGGCACCACCTGCGCCACGTCGGCCGCGCCGGCGCCGAGGTCGGCGCGCAGCGTCGCGGCGTCGCACGCGTAGACATGCGTCCGTACCGCCTGGGCCCACGGCCAGTACGCCGGTGCGCCCTCCTGCTCCGGACAGCGTCCCCACAGCACACGGTCGGGCGGCAGGCCGGCGCGCGCGATCAGCTCCTCGGTCGTCCGCGTCTTGCCGATCCCGGCGTCGCCGACCAGCGTGACGAGACGTCCGTTGCCGGCGATCGCCTCGTCCAGGCAGGCGCGCAGCGTCCGCAGCTCGTCGTCGCGGCCGACGAAGTGGCCGTCGACGGTGCCGAGTGGCGCGTTGCTGTGGGGTGATACCGGCACGTGCATCGACGCGGTCGCGTCGAGCCGTTTCTAAGTCCGCCGCCCGGAGAGGGTCAACTCGAATCGCCTTGGCACGGACGCCGCTGCCGCGATAACCACGGCGGCTCGTGCCGACGCTGTGCCTCCTCGCCGCCGCCGTGATCTTCTCCACCGCCGGTCTCGCGATCAAGTTGAGTGGCCTGACCGCATGGCAGATCGCCGCAGGACGCGCCGCGATCGCCGCGTGCACGCTCGTCCTGATCCTCCCGGGCACGCGGCGCGGATGGACGCGCCCCGCGCTCGTCGCGGCGCTTCCCTACGGCGCCACGATGGTGCTCTTCGTCGTCGCGACGCGGTTCACCACCGCGGCGAACGCCATCGTCCTCCAGTCGACGGCGCCGCTCTACCTCCTGCTCCTCGGTCCGTGGCTCCTGCATGAACCCGTCCGCCGGCGCGACGTCGGTTTCCTCGTCGTGATGCTCCTCGGCGTCGCGCTCGTCACGCTGGACGGCGACCGCGCCGACGTCACCGTGCCGGCACGGACGCTCGGCGACGTCCTCGCGCTCGCGAGCGGCGTGGCGTGGGCCTTCACCATCCTCACGCTGCGCGGGCTCGCGCGCGACGAGCCGGGTCCGCCGGCGGCCACGCTGATCGCCGGCAATCTGCTCGCCTTCGCCGTGACCGCACCGATGGCCGTCCCCGTCGGTCCGATCGCTGCTGCGGACGCCGCGGCGCTCCTCTACCTCGGCACGATCCAGATCCCCGTCGCGTACCTGCTCTTGGCGCGCGGCATGCGTCGCGTGCGCGCGTTGCCGGCCTCGCTCCTGATGCTGCTCGAACCGGTGCTCAATCCCGTCTGGGTGTGGCTCCTCCACGGCGAGGCGCCCGGGCTTGCGGGTATCCTCGGCGGCGGCCTCGTGCTGGTGGCGGCGGCGATCCGCGCGGTGCAGAACGTCCCTGACGCATGACCGCCGTGCCGCGCATGGACGCCCGCACGCTCAGCCGCGTGATCCGCCAGCTGCAGGCATGCGCGCCGGGCTGGGACACCACCGCGCTCACCCTGATCGCGGAGCAGACCGGACGCGACCCGTTTCGCATCCTGATCGGCTGTCTGCTCTCGCTGCGCACGAAGGACGAGACGACCGGACCGGCCGCGGCACGGCTCTTCGCGCTCGCCGACACTCCGGCCGGCATCGCGGCGCTCCCCCGGCGCGCGATCGAGCGCGCGATCTATCCCGTCGGCTTCTACCGGACGAAGGCCGCCGGGCTGCAGCGCGTCTGCCGCGAGCTGCTGGAGCGTTTCGACGGTCGGGTGCCGTCGGCGCTCGACGACCTGCTGACGCTGCATGGGGTCGGACGGAAGACCGCGAATCTCGTCGTGACGTTCGGGTTCGGCCTGCCGGGCATCTGCGTCGACACGCACGTCCATCGCATCAGCAACCGGTTCGGGTTCGTCGTCACGAGGACGCCCGACGAAACGGAGCAGGTGCTGCGCCGCCGCCTGCCGCGCCGGCATTGGATCGGGCTCAACGATCTCCTCGTGGCCTTCGGGCAGAACCTCTGCCACCCGACGTCGCCCCGGTGCTCGGTCTGTCCGGTGTCGACGCTCTGCCACCGCGTCGGCGTCGTGCGCGCGCGCTGAGCTACTGACTCATGTGCCAGCCGCCGTTCGGCGACAGCACCTGCCCGGTGACGAACCGCGACTCGTCGCTCGCCAGGTAGACCGCGGCCCACGCGACGTCGTCGGGCTCGCCGAACCGTCCCATCGGCGTCTGCGCCTCCAGGAACGGCCGGATGGCGCCGAGCCCCGACGTCATGTCGCTCTCGATGTAGCCGGGCGCGATCGCGTTCACGCGAATGCCGCGCGTCACCACCTCGCGCGCCAGCGCGCGCGTGAGCCCGAGGATGCCGGCCTTCGCCGCGCAGTAGGCCGGCGCACCGAGCCCGCCGGCCGTCCCCATGATCGAGCCCATGTTGATGATGCAGCCCGCCGTGTCGCGCTCCGCCATGAGCCGCAGTGCCTCGCGCGTGCAGAAGAACGTGCCGTCGAGATGGACGGCCAGCACGCGATGCCACACGTCGTCGGACAGGTTCACCGTGATGTCGACGTGCGAGCGGATCGGCCCGCCGGCCGCGCGCTCGGCGAGCTGCCGCTCGAACGTCTGGCCGAGTGCCGCGATCGTCTCGGGCGCATCCTCGACGCCGGAGATGCCCGCGTTGTTCACGAGGATGTCGAGACGCCCGTGGCGCGCCCGGATCGCGTCGAACATGCCGCGCACCGCCGTGGCGTCCGCGACGTCGGCCACGAGGACGTCGGGCCCCGGGCGCAGGTCGTTGACGAGGACCTCGGCGCCCTCCTCGCGGAAGCGGCGTGCGATCGCCGCGCCCAGGCCGCGCGCGCCGCCGGTGACGAGCGCCAGCTTGCCCGCGAGCCGTCCCATCGTCAGACCGTGCGCGGCTTCAGCGTGCCGCGCACCCAGTCGATGATGTCGGGCGTGGTCGCTCCCGGCGTGAAGATCTGCGCGACCCCCGCTTCGAGCAGCGCCGGGCGGTCTTCGTCGGGGATGATGCCGCCGCCGAACACCGGGATGTCGCCGCCGCCGCGCGTGCGCAGCTCGTCGAGTACGGCGGGGAAGAGCGTCATGTGCGCCCCCGAGAGGATCGACAGCCCGACGGCGTCGACGTCCTCCTGGATGGCGGCTTCGGCGATCATCTCGGGCGTCTGGTGGAGCCCCGTGTAGATCACCTCGAAGCCCGCGTCGCGCAGCGCCCGCGCGATGATCTTGGCGCCACGGTCGTGGCCGTCGAGCCCGGGCTTCGCCACGAGGATGCGCAGCGGGCGGGTACTCATAGCCAGGCGGGATCCCGGTACTGTCCGAAGACCTCCCGGTACACGTCGGAAATCTCGCCGACCGTCACCGTGGCCTTCACGGCGGCGATGAGCGGCGGCATGAGGTTCTCGCCGGACGACGCCGCCTCGCGGACGCGCGCGAGGGCCTCGCGCGCCTTCGTCGCGTTGCGCTCGCGCTTCGCGCGCCGCACCCGGTCGGACTGGCGCGCCTCCACCTCGAGCGGCACGCGGAGCAGGTCGATGGGACGCTCCTCCGCCGGCATCTGGTAGCGGTTCATGCCGACGACGACCTTCTCGCCGCGGTCGAGCTGCTGCTGGTACACCCAGGCCGCCTCGGCGATCTCCTTCTGCGGATAGCCGAGCTCGATCGCTCGGATCATGCCGCCCAGCTCGTCGATGCGGTCGATGTAGGCCCGCGCCTCGCTCTCCATGCGGTCGGTGAGCGCTTCGACGGCCCAGCTGCCGCCGAGCGGATCGACGACGTTCGTAACGCCGCTTTCCTCGGCGATGATCTGCTGCGTGCGGAGCGCCACCATGACCGCCGTCTCCGACGGCAGCGCGAGCGTCTCGTCGAGCGAGTTCGTGTGCAGCGACTGCACGCCGCCGAGCACGCCCGCCAGCGCCTGGACGGCCACGCGCACGACGTTGTTGAGCGGCTGCTGCGCCGTGAGCGACGCGCCCGCCGTCTGCGCGTGCGTGCGCAGCGTCATCGAGCGCGCGTCCTTCGCGCCAAAGCGGTCGCGCATGTACGTCGCCCACAGGCGGCGGGCGGCGCGGAGCTTCGCGATCTCCTCGAGGAAGTCGTTGTGCAGGTTGAAGAAGAACGACAGCCGCGGCGCGAAGTCGTCGACGGCGAGGCCGCGGTCGATCGACGCCTGCACGTAGGCGAGCCCGTCGGCCAGCGTGAACGCGAGCTCCTGCACCGCCGTCGAGCCCGCTTCGCGGATGTGGTAGCCGCTGATCGAAACGGGGTGCCAGCGCGGCGCGTTCTTCGCGCAGAAGTCGATCATGTCGACCACGATCCGCATCGACGGCTCGGGCGGGCTGATCCACTCCTTCTGCGCGATGAACTCCTTCAGCATGTCGTTCTGGATCGTGCCGCCGAGCTTCGTCCACGGCACGCCGTGCTCCTCGGCGACGGCGAAGTACATCGCGAGCAGCACGCTGGCGGTGCAGTTGACGGTCATCGACGTCGTCACCTGCGACAGGTCGATGCCGTCGAACAGGAGGCGCGCGTCGTCGAGCGTCGAGACGGCGACGCCCTCGCGGCCGACCTCGCCGCGGGCGCGCGGATGGTCGGCGTCGTACCCCATGAGGGTGGGCATGTCGAAAGCGGTCGAGAGGCCGGTCTGGCCCTGCTTCAGGAGGAAGTGGAAGCGCGCGTTCGTGTCCTCGGCGGTGCCGAAGCCGGCGAACTGGCGCATCGTCCAGAGCCGCGCGCGATACATGCCGGGATGGACGCCGCGCGTGAACGGATACTCGCCGGGCAGTCCGATGCGATCGTCGCCGGCGGGAACGTCGTCGGCCGTGTAGAGCGGCTCGACCTGCATGTCGGAGATGGTCGAGAAGCGCACCGGACGCTCCGGCGTCTTTGCGTAACGGCGTTCGAGCCAATCGCGTTTCGTCATCGCTCAGCGTCCCTTCCAGGCGGGCGGGCGCTTCTCGAGGAACGCCGTCAACCCTTCGACCCGATCGTCGGTGGCGAACGTCACGCCGAACGCCTCGACCTCGTAGCGCAGGCCGGGCGCGAGCGTCGGCTCGACGGCCGCGCGCGTCGCGCGCTTCGCCTGCCGCAGCGCCACCGGCGCGCGTGCCGCCAGCTCGCCGGCGAGCTTCGCTGCTTCCGCCGCGAGCTCGGCATCGGGGACCACGCGGTTGACCAGGCCGATGCGCAGCGCCTCGTCCGCGGGGATCATGCTTCCGAGGTATACGAGCTCTCGCGCACGTGCGAGCCCGGTCCGCGCGATCAGCCGCTGGGTGCCACCGAAGCCGGGGATCAGCCCGAGCGTGATCTCGGGCAGCCCGAAGCGCGCCTTCTGACCGGCGACGATCAGATCGCAGGCGAGCGCCAGCTCGCAGCCGCCGCCGAGCGCCACGCCGTTGACCGCCGCCACGACGGGGATCTCGAGCTCTTCGAGCCGGCCGAGCACCTCGTGCCCGAGCCGCGAGTAGGCGTGCCCCTCCTCGCCCGACATGGCTTTCATGGCCGCGATGTCGGCCCCGGCGCAGAACGCCTTCTCCCCGGCGCCGGTCACCACGACGGCTCGGATCGCGTCGTCGCGCCGGATCTCGCGGACGGCCCTGGCCAGCTCCTTCAGGGTGGCGCCGTCGAGCGCGTTCAGTGCCTTCGGACGGTTCAGCCGGATCGTGGCGACCGCGTCCGCCCGCTCCAGGACCAGGTTCGCGAAATCATCCATGTGACGGGGCGTCATACCGCGATCGCCCCCGCCATTGCCACGGCTTTCAGTACAGGGGGACGCGGTCGAACCGGTGGTGCGCCTGGATGAAGCGCATGGTGCTCGTGGACGACCGCATCACGACCGACGTCGTGACCGCGCCGCCCTTCACGTAGCGAACGCCGGCCAGGTAGTCGCCTGGGGTGACGCCGGTCGCGGCGAACATGACCGCGCCCGACGCCAGCTGGTCGAGCGAGTACTTCTTCTGCATGTCGAAGATGCCGAGCGCGCGGCACTGCCCCGCTTCGAACTCGTTGCGCGGCTTGAGCCGCGCCTGCATCTCGCCGCCGAGGCAGGTGAGCGCCGCCGCCGCGATGATCCCCTGCGGCGCGCGGCCGACGCCGATCATCATGTCGACGCCCGCCTCGGGCTTCGTCGTCGCGAGCGCCGCCGAGACGTCGCCGTCGCTGATCAGCTTGATGCGTGCGCCCGCGCGGCGCACCTCTTCGATCAGCTTCTCGTGCCGCGGCCGATCGAGGATGACGACGGTGAGATCCTCGACGTAGACGCCTTTCGCCTCGGCGAGCGCGTGGAGGTTCTGCGTCGGCGTCCGGTCCAGGTCGACGACGCCGCGGCCTTCGGGGCCGCAGGCGATCTTCTCCATGTAGGTGTCGGGCACGCGGAGCAGGCTCGCGGGATCGGCGATGGCGATCGCCGAGAGCGCGTTGTAGGAGCCCGTCGCGCAGATCGTGGCGCCCTCGATGGCGTCGAGCGCGACGTCGACCTGCGGGCCCTGCCCCGTGCCGACCCGCTCGCCGACGAAGAGCATGGGGATCGCGTCCTCCGGCCCCTCGCCGATGACGATCGTGCCGTCGATGGCGATCGCGTCGAACGCCTTGCGCATGGCCTCGACCGCGGCGGTGTCCGCCGCGACGTCGTCGCCGCGGCCCATGAGCCGCGCCGACGCGAGCGCCGCGGCCTCGGTGACCCGGACGAGGTCCATCGCGAGGTTGCGCTCCATGCCGGACTCCCTACACCCGCAGGAGACGTTCGAGGAGCGTGTGCCCCTCGGCGATGAAGATGCCCTGCTCGCGCGCGTCGCGCTCGTGGTACGCGCGCTTCTGCCCGCGCGCCCTCTCCTCGTCCTTCGACACGTAGACGACGAACGGCACCGGCTCGCCCGTGTAGCCGCGTGTCGCGCACGACGTCGGATGGTCGGGCGCCACCATCACGCGCCACTCGCCGCCGCGCTGGCGCAGGCCCTCGAGCACCGGCCCGACGACCTGCTCGTCGAAGTGCTCGATGGCGGCGACCTTCTTGTGCGGATCGCCCATGTGACCGCCCTCCGCCGGCGCGTTCACGTGGATCAGCACGAAGTCGCGGTCGTCCAGCGCACTCAGGCCGTGCTCGGCCTTGCCGCGGAAGTTCGTGTCGAGGTCGCCCGTCGCCCCGGGGACGTCGAGCACCCGGAGGCCCGCCAGCATGCCGAGCCCGCGCACGTGATCGAGTGCGGCGACGACGCTGCCCTCGACACCGAACTTCTCGCGCAGCGACGGCAGCGTGGGGCGAGTCCCCTGCCCCCACAGCCAGATCGACGTGGGCGCGCGCTCGCCCCGGGCGCGGCGCGCCTCGCAGATCGGGTGCGCCGCCAGGACGCCGCTCGCGCGCGACATCAGCGACAGCAACCGATCGGCGCCCGGACCCTCCGGCAACGCCGGTGCGATCGCCTTCTCGGCGATCGTGTGCGGCGGCGTCGTCTTCATGCGGTGCTCGCCGTTCCGCCAGACGAGCAGATGCCGATAGCCGACGCCCGGATAGAGCTCGATGCCGTCGCCGCCTATGGCCTGCGCGAGGTCCGCGATCAGGACGTGCGCCTCCGCGTTCGGCGGATGGCCCCCGGTGAAGTCGCGCATGATCTCGCTGCCGTCGTCGAGCACCTCGCGCGTCACCAGATTGCAGCGGAACGCGACGTCCGCCGGCGCCAGCGAGACCCCGAGGCTGACCGCCTCGATGGGCGCACAGCCGGTGCGATAGCGCGCGGGATCGTATCCCAGGAGCGACAGGCTGCCGGCCTCGCTGGCCGGGGCGACTCCCTGGGGTATCGTCCGCGTCAGGCCCAGGATGCCGCGGCTGGCCATGCGGTCCAGGTTCGGCGTCCGTGCCGCTTCGAGCGGCGTCTTCCCCCCGAGCTCGGCGACGGGCTCGTCGCCCATCCCGTCCCCCTGCAACACCACACACTTCATCGAAACAAAGAGCCTAGCCCAGCTCCAGCACAGCTGCCAGCCGCGCGAGATCCGCCGGGATCGTGATGGTCGGCTCGGAGTTCGCGATCGCGGTGTCCGGATCCTTCAGGCCGTGGCCGGTCAGGGTCAGCACGAGGACGTCGCCCGCACGGAGCTGGCCCCGCGCGCCCATGCGCAGCGCGCCCGCGACGCTGATCGCGGACGCCGGCTCGCAGAAGACGCCTTCGGTCCGCGCCACCAGGCGATACGCCGCCAGGATGTCCTCGTCCTCGACGGCCTCGATCGCGCCGCCCGACTCGTCGCGCGCCGCGATGGCCCCGTCCCAACTGGCGGGATTGCCGATGCGGATCGCCGTGGCGATCGTGCGCGGCTCGGTGACGACCTTCCCGTGCACGAGCGGCGCCGCGCCGGCGGCCTCGAATCCCATCATGACGGGACGCGACGTCGTGACGCCGTCGGCCGCGTATTCACAGTAGCCGCGCCAGTACGCGGTGATGTTGCCGGCGTTGCCGACGGGCAGCAGATGGTAATCCGGCGCGCGACCGAGCGCGTCGCAGATCTCGAACGCCGCCGTCTTCTGCCCCTGGATGCGATCGGGGTTGACGGAATTCACGAGCGACAGCTGCGTCGGGTAGCGCTCCTTCACGTCGCGCACCATCGTCAGCGCGTGGTCGAAGTTGCCCTCGATCTGGATCACCTTCGCGCCGTGCATGACGGCCTGCGACAGCTTGCCGAGCGCGATCTTCCCCTGCGGGACGACGACGTAGGCACGGATGCCGCCGCGCGCCGCGAACGCCGCGGCCGACGCCGACGTGTTGCCCGTGGACGCGCAGATGATGGCCTCGGCGCCGCCCGCCAGCGCGCGCGTGACGGCGACCGTCATCCCGCGGTCCTTGAACGAGCCGGTCGGGTTCTGACCCTCGCACTTGAGGTACACCTCGACGCCCGGCGCGATCGCGGCCGCGAGACGGTCGGCCCGCACGAGCGGCGTGTTGCCCTCGCTCAGCGAGACGACGCGGTCGTCGGGGCCGATCGGCAGTCGCGCGCGGTAGTGCGCGATGAGGCCGTTCCAGCCGGCATGCGTCTTCATCCCAGCTGCTCCTCGATGCGGATCGACACCGGCCGCCCGCGCACCGTGTCCAGACCGTCGATGGCGCGCAGCGCACGCGCGACGTTCCGCTCGCGGGCCCGGTGCGTCCGGATGACGATCGGCACCGTGGTTCCCGCGCGCCGGTCACGTTGGATCACGGCAGCGATACTAATATCGAAGCGGCCCAGGATACCAGCAATGCGCGCGAGCACGCCGGGGCGGTCGAGCGCCATGCAACGCAGATAGTACTCGCTCTCGAGGTCCGCCATCGGCTGCATCTTCACCTTGCGCAGCGTCGCCTGCGGCACGCCCCACGGGGCGACGCGCACGGCGTCACCGACGGCGCGGTCGCGGACCGCGGCGATCAGGTCGGCGATCACGGCGGTGGCCGTGGGCAGCGAGCCCGCGCCCTGGCCGTAGTACATCGTCGGGCCGAGCGCCGCGCCGCGCACGAACAGCGCGTTGAAGTTGCCGCCGACGTCGGCCAGCAGATGCCCGTTCGGGATCATCGTCGGGTGCACCCGCGCCTCGAGCGCGGTGCCGTGGTCCTTCGCGATCGCGAGCAGCTTGATCGTGTATCCCAGCTCGCGCGCGAACGCGATGTCGATCGCGTCGACATGCCGAATGCCTTCCGTCGCGATGTCGGCGAACCGCGGCCGGACGCCGAACGCCAGCGTCGTCAGCAGCGCCAGCTTGTGCGCGGAGTCGATGCCGTCGATGTCGGTGGACGGGTTCGCCTCCGCGAGCCCGAGCTTCTGCGCCTCGGCGAGCACGTCGTCGAACGGCCGCCCCTCGCGCGTCATCGTGGTGAGGATGTGGTTGCACGTCCCGTTGACGATGCCGTGCACCGCGACCGTCTTGTCGCCGGCCAGGCCCTCCTTCAGCGTGCGCAGGATCGGGATGCCGCCGCCGACGCTCGCCTCGAAGCCGAGCCGCACGCCCTGCTTCTCCGCCGCCGCGACGATCTCCTCGCCGTGGACCGCGAGCAGCGCCTTGTTCGCGGTGACGACGTCCTTGCCCTGCCGGATCGCCTCGAGCACGAACCGCCGCGCCGGCTCGTAGCCGCCGATCAGCTCGATGACGATGGCGATGCTGGGATCGCCGAGGAGCGCGGCGGCGTCGTTCGTGAGCCGCGCCGGCTTCACCGCGACACCGCGATCGGTCGTCGTGTCGAGATCGGCGATCGTCGTGATCTCGATCGTCCGTCCGGTCCGGCGCGTGATCTCCGCGCGATGCGCCCGGAGCAGCTTCACCACGCCGGCGCCGATCGTCCCGAAGCCGATCAGCCCGACCTTGACGGTCTGCGCCACGGGTCAGCTCGCGTGGGCGCTCGGCGCGCCGGCCAGGGGTCCGCTGAGCGCCCGCTTGATGCCGCGGACGGCCTGTCGCGTACGGTGCTCGTTCTCGATGAGCGCCATGCGCACGAACTGGTCGCCGTACTCGCCGAAGCCGATGCCCGGCGACACCGCCACCTTCGCCTCGCGCAGCAGCAGCTTGGCGAACTCGAGCGAGCCGAGCTGCTTGAACTCGTCCGGTATCTGCGCCCAGACGAACATCGTCGCCTTCGGCTTCGGCACGTTCCACCCGATGCGCTGGAGGCCTTCGCAGAGCACGTTCCGTCGCTCCAGGTAGACCTGCTTGATCTCGTCGACGTAGTGCTGCGGGCCGTTGAGGGCGTGCGTCGCGGCGATCTGGAGCGGCTGGAACGTGCCGTAGTCCAGATAGCTCTTGATGCGCGCCAGCGCCGCGATGATCTCCGGATGGCCGACGGCGAAGCCGATGCGCCAGCCCGGCATGTTGTAGCTCTTCGACAGCGTGAAGAACTCGACGCCCACCTCGCGCGCGCCCGGGACCTGCATGAACGACGGCGCCTGATAGCCGTCGAAGCAGAGATCGGCGTAGGCGAGGTCGTGGACGACGAGGCACTCGTGCTCGCGCGCGAACTCGACGATGCGCCGGAAGAAGTCGAGGTCGACGACCTCCGTCGTGGGATTGGCCGGGAAGTTCAAGATGAGCAGCTTCGGCTTCGGCCACGCGGTGCGGACGGCCTCCTGCAGCGCCGCGAAGAAGTCGCCCCCCGGCACGAGCGGGACGGAGCGCAGGTCGCCGCCCGCGATCACGACCGAGTACTGATGGATCGGATACGTCGGGCTCGGGCACAGGACGACGTCGCCCGGCGCCAACATCGCGAGCGCCAGATGCCCGATGCCCTCCTTCGAGCCGATCGTCACGATGGCCTCGCGGTCGGGATCGAGGTCGACGTCGTAGCGCCGCTTGTACCAGTCGCAGATCGCGACGCGCAGCTTGTAGATGCCCCGCGACACCGAGTAGCGATGGTTCTGCGGCTTCTGGGCCGACTCGACCAGGCTCTGCACGATGTGCGGCGGCGTCGGTCCGTCGGGGTTGCCCATCGACAGATCGACCACGTCCTCCCCCGCACGTCGCGCCGCCTGCTTGAGATCGCCGATGACGTTGAAGACGTAGGGCGGGAGCCGTTTGATGCGGGGAAATTCGAGGATGCCGCCGGTTCTAGGGGATCGATCCCGGACCGTCAAACCTCACGGGTTGTCAGCGCATGCGCGGCTGCGCTACTCCCGCGGCGGTCCTTTCGCATGCTGGACGCGACCCGTATCGGCGTCGACGACGACGCGTTCCGCCGTGCCCTCGCGGACGAACGTCTCCGCAACGCACGGCGCCTGAACGCGATCCGCTTCCTCGGCATGTGCGGGTTCGGTCCGCTGCTCGTGTTCCTCGACGTCGCGCTCGGGCTGCCGGGATGGCAGGGCAACCTGCCCGTCGTCTTCGTCTACTGGGCCGCCGCCGGGGCCGCCTTCGTCCTCGGGCGCAACCTCGATCGGGCCGCGCACCTCACCAGCTACGCGATCCCGTTCGTCGACGTCCCGATGCTGTACCTGGTGCAGCGCGCGTACCTGAACGACCCGTCCGACACGGGCGTGGCCGGGTTCACGATCGCGGTGTACGTGCTGCTGGTCCACCTGTCCGGGCTCACGCTCGAGCGCTGGCAGGTCGTCCTCACCGCGTCGGTCGCGACCGTGCTGGGCACCCGGCTCCAGGCCCTGAGCGGCGTCGACGCCGGCGCGATGACGGCGACGGTCCTGCTCCTCGGTCTGATGGCCGCGGCCGTGATCTACGGCAACCAGCGCGCCGTGGCGCTCGTCGCGCGCGTGTCGAGCGAGCAGCAGCGGCGCGAGCGGCTCGGCCGCTACTTCTCGCCCCAGGTCGCCGCCGCCGTGGAGGCGATGCCCGCCGGCGGCGCCACCGGGCAGCACTGCACCGTCACGCTCCTCTTCAGCGACCTCCGCGACTTCACCGCCATGTCGGCCGGACTCGACGCGCGCGAAGTGGTGGCCCTCCTGAACGAGTGCCACGGGCGCATGGTCGACGTGGTCTTCGCGCACGGCGGGACGCTCGACAAGTACATCGGCGACGGCATCATGGCGTACTTCGGCGCGCCGCTGCCGCAGGCCGACCACGCCGAGCGCGCCGTCCGCTGCGCGATCGCGATGCAGGCGGCGATGGCCGACCTGAACCAGACCCGCACCGCGCGCGGCGCACCGCCGCTCCGCATGGGCATCGGCGTACACACCGGCACCGTCGTGGTGGGCGACGTGGGGTCGCCACATCGACGTGAGTACACGGCGATCGGCGACGCGGTGAACGTCTGCTCGCGGCTCGAGGCGCTCACGAAGATCCACGGCACGCCGATCCTCGTCTCGGAGGACACGCGCCGTCTCGTCGGGGACGCGTTCCGCTTCGAGGCGGCGGCGCCGGCGCGGGTGACGGGCAAGGCCGAACCCGTCGTTTCCTACGCCCCCACACGTTGACTCGGTCGACTGGAGCCCGTTAATAGGCTCCAGTCTACTTACATGCCGGAGTCCACCGCAGCCGCCCCCTCCCGTCGCGACCGCAAGAAGCAGCGCACGCGCCGCGACCTCTACGCCGCCGCCGTCCGACTGTTCCTCCGCGACGGGGTCGAGCGCGTCACGATCGACGCCATCTGCGCCGAGGCCGACGTCGCCCGCGCCACCTTCTTCCTGCATTTCGCGACGAAGGACGCCGTGCTCGCGGAGTACGGCCGCCAGGTGACGAACGACCTCGCAGCCATCCTCGACGACGACGCGCCCGCGACCGCGACGCTCCGGCAGGCGCTCGGCTTCCTCTGCGATCGGGCACTCGAGCATGCCGCGCTGATGCAGCCGATCCTGCACGCGCTGCTCACGCGCCCGGCGTCGCTCGCGGCGCACGCCGAGCAGGGGCGCGATCTCACCACCATGCTGGCGGCGGTGGTCCGCCGCGGCCAGCGCGCCGGCCAGCTCCGTCGCGGCCTCGATCCACAGCTCGCCGCGGCCGTCGTCGTGAGCGCCTACTTCGCGATCGTCGGCGAGTGGATGCGCCGGCCGGACGCGCTCGACCTGCGCGCGTCCGTCGACCAATCGCTCGACATCGTCCTGCGCGGCCTCGTCCGCTCGCGGCCGCGCCCCAGCCGAGGAGGTTGATCGTGTCCACGCGTACCGTCGTCGTCCTGGGGGGAAGCATGGCCGGCCTGTGCGCCGCCCGTGCACTCGCCGATCATGCCGACCGGGTGATCGTCGTCGAACGCGACGCGCTCCCCGACGGCTGCGCCGACCGCTCCGGCGTGCCGCAGAGCCGACATCCGCACGCCCTCCTCGTCCGTGGCCGGCGCGAGCTCGAGCGCTGGTTTCCCGGGTTCGACGCACGAATGCTCGCGGGCGGCGCGCTCGAGCTCGACTTCCTGCGCGACTTCGCTTCCTACCGCGCCGACGGCTGGTGGCCACCGATGGACTCCGGCGTCCGAACGCTGTTCGCGAGCCGCGCGCTGGTCGAGTCCGTCGTGCGCGATCTGCTGCGCGCGAATCCCCGTATCGTATTGCGCGAGCGCACCGACGCGCTGGGGCTCGTCGCCGATCCGCGTGGCGGCGTCCCGCGCGTCACCGGTGTCCGCGTGGCGTCGCGTGACGGCGGCGCCCCCGAATCGTTGGCCGCGGACCTCGTCGTCGATGCGTCGGGGCGCTCGGCCCGAACGCCGGAGTGGCTGCGCGCCCTGGGCGTCACGCCGCCGGACGAGACCATCGTCGACGCGCGCGCGGCGTACAGCACGCGTTGGTATCAGGCGCCGGCCGTGCGGCCCGCCGACTGGTGGTGGAAGGGCATCTGGATCGATCCGAAGGACCTGCCCCAGGAGCGGGCCGGCGTCCTGATGCCGGTCGAAGGCGACCGGTGGATCGTCGCCCTCGGCGGGCTCGGCGGCAACCATCCACCCAGCGACGAGGGCGGCTTCGCCGCCGCCCTGCGCGAGCTGCGCTCGCCGCTGATCGCCGAGGTCGTCGCGCGGGCGACGCCGATTTCGCCCGTCTACGGCAACCGTGAGATGGCGAACCGCTTCCGGCACTACGATCGCTGGCGCGCGCGCGTCGACGGCTTCGTCGCGCTCGGCGACGCCGCGTGCAAGTTCAACCCGATCCACGGCCAGGGCATGACGAGCGCCGTCGTGTGCGCCGGCATCCTGCATGCGACGATCGCGCGCGTCGGCCTCGCGTCGCCGGAGCTGCCGCGGGCCTTCTTCCGGGCGCAGGCGCGCTTCCTGCGCGACCCGTGGATGCTCGCCACGGGAGCCGACTTCCGCGTCCCCGGCACGAGCGGACAGCGCCCGCCCCTGACCGGACTGACGACCCGTTACCTCGACGCGTTCATGCGCGCACTGACCGACGACGACGTCCTGCGGAAGACGCTCGCGGAGGTCATCCACATGCTGCGGCCGGCGAGCGCACTCTTCAGCCCGGGCATCGTGGCGCGCGTCGCACGCCACGCGCTTCGCTCCCGCGGGGCGGCGGACGCCGCCCAGTCGTCTCGTCCCGCCGCCTAGTGTCCCGAGCCGGAAGTTCGTTGCCAAAGATCGGGTGGGATCGCGGTGCCCGGCAAGGCGCGACGACGAGTCATAGTGGAGCCTATGCCGAGGAGGAGCAACGCAGCCGGGCGCCGTGAGACCGCCCGAGATTTGGTGACGAACTTCCGGCTCGGGACACTAGCTACACGCGTGACCGCAGGTCGTCGGCCGGCATTGCGTACTCCATGTGCCGCGCCGTCGCCTCGGCGACCGCCTGCCCGTGCCAGCGGGCGACGAGCGCCAGCGCCATGTCGATCCCGGCGGAGATGCCGGCCGACGTGTACACGCCGCCGTCCTCGACGACCCGCAGGTGGTCCTGCACCCGCACCGACGGGAGCGCCGAGCGCATCCAGTCGAGCGATCGCCAGTGCGTCGTGGCGCGACGACCGTCGAGCAGTCCCGCGGCGCCGAGGAGCATCGATCCCGTACAGACCGAGGCCAACGTGCGCACGGCCGGTGCCCGCTCGGCGAGCCATCGGCGCAGCCGCTCGTCGCCGAAGAGCCGGCGCGTACCCCAGCCACCTGGCACCACCAGGATGTCGAGCGGCGGGCAGTCCGCGATCGTATGATGCGGGACCAGCTCGAGCCCTCCGGTCGCGAGGACGTTTCCAGGATCGAGCGCGATCAGCCGCACGTCGAACGGCGACGGCTCCTCGCGCCGGCGTGCCTCCTCGAGCCGCGTCACGGAGAACACCTCGAAGGGGCCGCACACGTCGAGCACCTCGACGTCCGGGAACACCAGCAGACCGACCAGCGCGCGCGTCATGCGCCTCCTCAGCTCGCCTGCCGCATGCGGAAGCGGTGGCGATACGCGGTCGGCGACACGCGCACGGTGCGCAGGAACGCGCGCCGCATCGATTCCGCCGTCCCGAACCCGCACCCGGCCGCCACGCCTTCGACGCCGTCCGTCGTCTCCTCGAGGCGGCGCCGCGCCGCCTCGACGCGGATGCGCTCCGCGAAGCGGGCCGGCGTCATCCCGACCTCGCGACGGAACACGCGCGCGAAGTTGCGCGGGCTCATCGCCACGCGGCGCGCCAGCGCCGGCACCGAGAGGTCCGCGTCCGGGTGCTCGGTCATCCACGCCTGCAGGTCCCGCAGCGGCTCCCGCTCGGCCGCCTGCACCGCGAGCTGTGCGCTGAACTGCGACTGCCCGCCCGGCCGGCGCAGGAACAGCACCAGCTGGCGCGCCACCCGCAGCGCCAGCTCGCGGCCGTGGTCCTCTTCGACGAGCGCCAGCGCGAGGTCCATTCCGGCGGTGACGCCCGCGGACGTGTAGATCGAGCCGTCGCGGACGAAGATCGGATCCGGCTCGACTCGCACCTTCGGATACCGCTGCGCGAGGTCGCCGCAGTTGTTCCAGTGCGTCGTCGCCCGACGGCCGTCGAGCAGGCCCGCCTCGGCGAGGATGAAGGTGCCGCTGCACACGGAGCCGAAGCGCCGGACGCGCGGCGCCATCCGACGGAGCCACGCGAGCAGCGCCTGGTCGGCCATCGCGGGCACCGTCCCCGGACCGCCGGCGACGAGCAGCGTGTCGACGCCGCCGCGCACCTGCGCCCACGACCGGTTGGCGCCGAGGGTCAGCCCCGAGCTCACCCGGATCGGACCGCGACGGGCCGCGAGCACCTCGATCACGTAGCCGCGCGCCGCCGCCGGCAGGAACCGCGACGCGCAGGCGAACACCTCCAGCGGTCCGACGACGTCGAGGATCTGCACGTCCGGATAGGCGACCAGAGCGATCCGTCGGGGGCGGGCATCGCGTGACCACATGCCGCCAGGATCGCAGCGGCACGGAGCGGCTGCAAGGCCATGGACCCCACGGATCCGGACATCCGCAGCATGCCCTGAAACGAGGAACCCCCGGGAGGCGCCTCGCCTCCCGGGGGTTCGTTCGCTCAGGCCGTCGTTACGCGCGATCAGTCGAGCAGGCTCGACGGCGACACCAGGAACGCCCGGCTCGGCGAGCCGTAGATCGTCGTGGTGGTCGTGCTGGAGGTCGAAGTCGTCGTCGTGGCGACCGTCGACGTCGTGGTCGTCGGGACCGGGCACACGCCCTGTGACGGCGGCTTCTTCGCCTGGAAGAAGTTCGGCCCCTTGTTCCGCACGGACGACCCCGGCGCGAACAGCACGTGGTAGGTGTCTCCGCCGCCGATCGACAGCGCGACGCAACCATCCGTGCCCGGATTCGGCGGGAAGATCGTCACGGGACCGTTGTTCCCGTTCGCGATCGCCTTGATCGTGAAGGTTCCACCCGGGGACCGCTTGATCTGCGCCCGCTTCACGGCGCTGAACGCACCGCTCGAGTCCTTGTACTTGAACCCGGTCGTCCCCGAGGCCGACCATCCCGCCGCAGGGAGGGTGAATACCTGGGAGCTGGGGGTGCCGCCGTTCGCGAACACGCTGAGCGTCGCGCCACCGGTCGTCGGGTTGCCGACGATCGTATTCGGGCTGTTCTTCTCCTTGGCGCTGCCGAGGAACCGGCGCTGATTCGGATGGTCCGGCCGGTCGCGGAGCGTCAGCACCTTGCCGAGGATCGTCTGGTCGGCGGTGTAGGCGATTCCGCCAACGAGCACGACGGCACTGCTGACGGCTGCTATGAACCTGAGCGGCTTCTTCATCGCGTCCTCCTTCGTCGACGGATCCTACGGTTGCCCGAACGTCTTATGGTCGCGATTGCGATTAATCCCGGATCAACGCCGTTGTCAAGATATTCGGAGGCTAAATTGATCAACTAGCGTAGGGAGAAAAATCAGCAGTGGCCCATACGCTCCATCCAGCCATTCCGTCCATTCGGCGACTATTCGTGACGCGGCGCTCATTGTTCACGAATGGCTGACGTCGGTGTCACCCGAGGTGGCGTCGCAGGAACGCGATCGCGCGTCGCCAGCCGTCGGCCGCGGCCGACGGACGGTACGCGTCGGGCCGCGTATCGTTGAAGAAGGCGTGTCCGGCGTCGGGATAGATGACGATCTCGACCGGCCGCCCGGTACCGGCGAGGATGGTTCGCAACTCCTCGACATCGTTGGTCGGGATCAACGCGTCGTCGGCTCCGAACATCCCCAGGTACGGGCAGCCGAGACGCGGCGCGAGGTCGAGCGGGCTCGCCGGCTTCGTCGCATCGGTCGCGGCATAACGCAGCATGCCGTACCACGACACGCAGGCCGAGAGGTCCGGCACGGTGCATGCCGCCATCAGCGCGTACTGGCCACCCATGCAGAAGCCGGTCACGCCGACGGGCCGCCCCCGGACTTCGGGCCGCGCGGCGACGAGCCGAACCGCCGAGGCCAGGTCGTCGAGGACGCGCCGGTCCGGCAGGGCGCGGAGGACCCGCGTCACCGCCGCCATGTCGGGCAGGTCGGGCGCTCCTTCGCGGCTATAGACGTCGATGGCGAGCGTGAAGAAGCCCTCGGCCGCGAACCGCCGCGCGACGTCCCGATAGTGCTCGGCGAGCCCGCGCACGTCCGGGATCAACACGAGGCCGGGATGTGGTCCGCCCTGCGGCGGCGCCGCCGCGTACCCCTTCAACGTGTCGCCGTCGCGCGTCCACGTGACGTCGGTCGTCATGGTCGTCCCTCCTCGTCCCAGGCGAGATAGTGCACCCCGGGCAACGGGGTGCGCGCGTGGTGCTCGAGCGCCGCCTGCGCCGCGTGCACCCGGCGCGGCGCTCCCCAGGCGCGCAACGGATGGGCCCGCGTCCAGACGTCGACGTCGCACGTCGCGACGTCGCTCTGCGCGACGTAGGCGTCCCATCCGGCGGGATCGCGATAGACCCACGCCGCGAGCGTCCGCGGATCGCAGCGCGCGACCGCGCGCACGCGCCGGGTCGCCGACGTCGCCGCGACGCGCAGCACACCGGCACCGTCGGGCACCACCCGGCTCCGGAACACCTGCGCACGTCCCTCGCATCGCACCGTCGTCACCGCCGGCCCGCGGTCGGTGCGCAGCCGCACCGACGTCGCTTCGAGCTCGGGACACCACACCCAGTGGAGCTGTTCGACTCGACGGGTTCCCCAGAGGTGCTTCGCCACGACCTGCGCGCCCTGCGGCTCGTGCCGGACGCCGCCGCGCGACACCCAGCCGCGCGCACTCGCCCCGTCGGCGAGATGCTCCACCCGCGTCGGCGCGGGCAGGCGATGGAGCCACGCCGGCCCCTGCGACGGCATCGCCCCGTCGAAGCCGAGGTCCCAGGCCAACTCGCCGAGGCTGCCGCGCGCGAATCCCGGGCCGACGACGGCGGCGCCGATGCGTGCGCCGCCGCCCGGCAGCGCCGCGTACGCGGCGATCGGATGGATCGACTTCCGCACGACCGGTGCTGCCTCGCCGTCGAACGCCGCCGCCCAGAGGGTCGCACGCGCCGCGCCCGTCACCGGCGCCCACGTCGTGTACCGCAACCACCACGCGCGTCGCCGCGACGGCTCGACGACGACCAGGAACCAGATCTCGAAGAACCCCGGCTGGCCCCGCCACCGGGCGGCGCCGGTCACGGCGCTCCGTCCACCAGCGTGCGGGCGAGCGCCGGCACGTCGGCGACGCGCGGACACTCGACGTCGCCCCAGTCGTCGAACGGATCCAGCAGCACGGCGTGCAGGCCGACCGCGCGTGCGCCGACGACGTCCGCGGCCAACAGATCGCCGACGTGCAGCACCCGCGACGGCGCCACGTCGACGATGCGCAGCGCCGCCTCGAAGATGCCCGGCGCGGGCTTCTCCACGCCGACGATCGCCGAGTCGACGACGGCGTCGAGCAGCGGGCGCAGCCCGACGTCGGCGAGCCCCTGCTCCACCGTCCCGTCGGAGTTGCTCACGACGACGAGCCGCAGGCCCGCAACACGCAGCGCCGCCAGCGCCTCCGGTACGCCGGGCAGCACGCGCGACCAGAGACGTTGCGTCGGCACGGTCGTCTTCACGGTGACGACCAGCCGATGCGCGAGCGCGTCGAGGTCGCCCGTCGCGCCGAGCCGCGCGAGGATCGTGCGGACGTAGAACACGAACGTACTGCGCGACTCGGTCGTCACGCCGTTCTGGATCCATGCCGACAGCGCGGGTCGCGACGCCGCCTCCGCCCGCTCGAACGCGGCCGCGTCGACGGCAAGGCCCTCGCTCGTGAGAATCCGGCTGACCAGCGCCGAGTCCATCCCGATGAGCGTGTTGCCGGCGTCGAGGAAGATCGCGTCGAGGTCCTGGCGACGGGGAATCGGCACGGGCCGTTGCCGTAGCGCACCGGCCGCACGGTTGCCAACGGGGTTGCCAGCGCGGGGAGCCCCGTGCGAGGACGCCGGCATGTCGGACCTGCTCTACGAGGTGCGCGACGGCGTCGCGACCATCACGCTCCACCGTCCGGATCGCCTGAACGCGATCAGCTTCCCGATGCTCGAGTCGCTCGGGCAGCGGCTGCTCGAGGCGGACGCGGACGACGCCGTCCGCGCGATCATCCTGACCGGCGCGGGTCGCGGCTTCTGCAGCGGACTCGACCTGAAGGACGCGGCCGCCGGCAAGGGCATCGGCGGGGCGCTGTCCGGCGGCGGCGCATCGCACATGGGCACCCGCGAGCTGCCGACCGTCATCCTGCATCAGATCGACACGCCCGTCCTCTGCGCGCTGAACGGCGCCGCCGCTGGCTACGGCCTCGACCTGGCGCTCGGCTGCGACATGCGCCTCATGAGTGACGGTGCGAAGCTCATCCCCGGCTTCGCGAAGCGCGGCATCATCCCGGAGAGCGGCGGCACCTGGTATCTGCCGCGGCTCGTCGGCTGGGCGAAAGCCTGCGAGATCGGCTTCATCGGTGACGACATCGGCCCCGAGCGGGCGATGTCGCTCGGGCTCGTCAACGCGGTCGTGCCCGCCGCCGATCTCATGGCGGAGACGCGGCGCTGGGCCGACAAGATCGCCGCCAACGCGCCGCTCGGCGTCCGTGCGATGAAGCGGCTCTATCGCCACGGGCTCGGCGAAGACTTCGAGGCGCACTCGCACCACGTCCTGATGCAGCTGATGCTCCTCTTCCGATCGCAGGACTTCCAGGAAGGGATGGGCGCCTTCATGGAGAAGCGGCCTGCGCGCTTCACCGGACGATGACCGCGGCCGCGCTGCGCGACCGCGAGGACGTGCGGGACGTCTTGCTGCAATACGCCCGCGGCGTCGACGCGAAGGACCTGCCGCGTGTCGCCGCCTGCTTCACGCCCGACGCCGCCTACCACGGCGCGCTCGGACACGGGACGATCGACGAGGCGCTCGCCGCGCTGGACGGCGCCATGCGCCGCTATGCCGCGACGGTGCATCGGATCGCCAGCCAGACGGTGGCCGTGGACGGCGACCGCGCCCGCAGCGAGGCCGACTGCCTGGCGGAGCACGTGCTCGCCGACGGCGGGCAGCTCACCGTCGCCGTCCGTTACCACGACGACCTCGTTCGCGCGGCGGACGGCTGGCGCATCGCGCGCCGCGCGGTCACGACGCTCTGGCGGCGCCATGGCTGAGCGTCGCGTCGCCTTCGTCACCGGCGCGAGCCGCGGCATCGGCCGCGGGTGCGCGATCGAGCTGGCGCGTCGCGGCTTCGACCTCGTCCTCACCGCCCGTACGGTGACGGGCACGGAACGGCTCGAGCATTCGGCGACGGTCCGGCGCTCGTCCACGGAGCCCCTGCCCGGCAGCCTCGAGGCGACGGCGCGCGAGGTGGAGGCGCTCGGCGTCCGCGCGGCGGTGGTGAAGCTCGACCTCGCAGAGCGGACCGACTGGCCGGCGGCCGTCGACGCCGCCCTCGATCGGTTCGGACGCATCGACGTCCTCGTCAACAACGGCCGCTACGTCGGTCCCGGCCACATGGACGCGTTCGAGGATACGCCACTCGAGCTGATCGAGCGGATGTTCCTCTGCAACGTCCATGCGCCGCTGGCGCTGATCAAGCTCTGCCTGCCGACGTGGAAGCGCCTCGGCGGCGGCATCGTCGTCAACGTCACGTCGAGCGCGGGCCAGGTCGAGACGCCGGCGCCGATCGGCCAGGGCGGCTGGGGTCTCGGCTACTCGATCACGAAGGCCGCCTTCGGCCGCATGATCCCCGGCCTGGCGAAGGAGCTGCGCGCGCACCACGTCGCGGTGATCGGCCTCATGCCGGGCTTCGTCGCGACCGAGCGGATGGCGCTCGAGCTGCGCGACTTCGGCTTCGATGCGTCGCGCGGTCTCCCCGTCGACAATCCGGGCCGCGTCTGCGCGATGCTCGCCACCGCGACGGACCCGATGCTCTTCTCCGGGAAGGACGTGCACGGCCCGACGTTCTACGCCGAGCACGCGGCCACGCGCTTCGATCGGTAGTCGGTCGGCTGCTACTGCACCGCCGCGAGGGCGTCGACGATGCCCTCGCCATAGAGGCCGTTGCGTTCCGTCGTGCCGTCGCACACGGCGTTCCACGACTCCGGGCGACCTTCGTCGACGTAGATCTCGACGCCGCCATCCGGGCAGGGCTGATCGGCGGCCGTCGACAGGAGTATCTGCGCGACCGTGTCGGGAGCGAGCTGCTTGCCGCCCTTCGCATACTGGCCGTGCCGCTCGATGATCAGCGCGACGACGCCCGTGACGTGCGGCGCCGCCATCGAGGTCCCCTGGAGATACGTGTAGAAGGCACAGCGCTTCCCCTGCCGGTTGCAGGCCTTCACCGACGAATCGTCCGTGGGGTTGCCGTCCGCGTCGGCCAGGCCTTTGGCGATGGCGACGTGCAGCGGGTAGGTCGACAGGACGAGGTTCGGGCTCGTTT
This sequence comes from uncultured Binatia bacterium (SeqCode), assembly GCA_964432595.1. Classification (GTDB taxonomy): domain Bacteria; phylum Desulfobacterota; class Binatia; order DP-6; family DP-6; genus DASYLJ01. Next base: position 99,136 of record CAYSOF010000007.1, read on the forward strand.
GGAACGGCGGCGTGCCGACGAAATCGCGGAACCAACCACCGGGAGCCGATATCTCGATGTTGGGATAGCCGAAGTTCGAGTAGTCCGCCTTGGTCTTCGACGGACCGACCGACGCGACCTGGATGACGTTCGGGCCCTCGCCGGGCAGGATTTGGCAATCGCTCGTCAGGGTCCGGCCCGCGGCCGTCCCGGGATTGGGGCTGCCGAAATCCGTGCGCGTCGGCGCCGCGAGGTGCACGTGCTCGTTGCCCGCCGAGGCGACGAGCGTGACGCCGCGATCGTGCGCGTACTGCAACGCCGCCGTGACGAGCTGCCTCGTGAGGGCCTGCTCGCCGAGCTGCTCCGGCGTCACCGCGCCGTCGAGATAGTCGTCGGCCGAATCGCAGTTGAACAGCCACGGATCGACGAAGAAGCTCATGTTCACCACGTCGAGTCCGATGTCGGCCGCATACGTCAACGCGGCGACGGTCTCGTAGAGGAAGAAGTAGCCGGAGTCCTGCCCCGCGCGCACGTTGACGATCCGTGCCCGGGGTGCGACGCCGGCCATGCCGAAGCCGTTCTTCTTCGCGGCGACGACGCCGGCCACGTGCGTGCCGTGCCCGCCGTCGTCGACGTCGGCGGGATCGACGCACGTCGGCACCTCGCAGGGCCCGTCGAGGGATGGGATGTCCGTCGTGAAGTTGCGGGACCGCCGGCGGTCGAAATTCGGCGCGATGTCGGGATGGCTCCCGTCGACGCCGGTGTCGATGATACCGACCTGCACCGTCCGCCCGGTCGCCCGACGGTGCGCGCCGTTCGCGTTCGCGCCGATCATCTGCATGTCCCATTGCAGAGCGTACAGCGGCTCCTCCGGCTTGGCGCCGGCCGCCTGCACCGCCGACCGCGCGCCGTTCGCCGCCCGCGCGATCGGCGGCCCGACGACCTCGGGCCGCTCCTCGGCGTAGCGCCGGGGCATGCCCGGGGACACGGTACCGATCGAGACGTTGCGCGCCGCGCCCGTCACGACGCCGTGCCGCCGGACCGCGTCGAGAAAGCCGTCGTCCGGCGCCGAGACGAGCGCCACGCCGAGCGCCGGGTTCAGCACGACGACGCTGCCGCCCGCGACGGCAATCGCCGCAGTGGCGTCCGCCACCGCCCCCTGGAACGAGACGACGTATTCGAGACCCGTGCGCGGAGGCGTCGGCGATGGCCCCGACTGCGCGCCGGCGAGGGTCGACGCGAAGACTGCGGTGATGGCGAGGAGCAGCTGGGTGCTGCGGCGGTCGATGTGCATCTCGTCTCCGTCGGTAGCACGCACGCCATTCTGGCGTGCGTTGGAGCGCCGCAGCTAGCACGCGGCATCGCATGATCACAAGCCGTTCCCTGCACGCCGCGCGCCGGTCACAGCGTGGGCAGCGCGTGCCGCAGCGGACCGCGCGGGAATGCCGCCTCGATTCGCGCGATATCGTCGTCGCTCAGGCGCACTCCGCCGGCACGCGCGTTGTCGTCCGCATGCTCGGGGCTGCCCGCCTTCGGGATGGTGAACGTCCCGGCCTGCCGCGTGAGGAAGCGCAACGCCACCTGGCGCGGCGTCGCGTCGTACGCCGCCGCGATCTCCGCGAGGACCTTGCCGCCGCGGCTGCGTGCACCCGGAAACCCGCTGCGATGTCCGAACGGGCTGTAGCCGACGACGGCGACGCCGTGCGCCGCGCACCACGGCACCACGGCGTGCTCGATCGCGCGCTCGCCGAGGTGGTACAGGACCTGATTGCAGGCGGGGCGCGAGTCGCCGAGGCGCCACACCTCCTCGAGGTCGTCGACGTCGAAGTTGCTGACGCCCCACGAGCGGATCTTGCCGGCGCGCTCCAGCTGCGTGAACGCGGCGACCGTCTCCTCGAGCGGGACGACGCCGCGCCAGTGCAGCAGGTAGCAGTCGAGCCGATCGGTGCGCAGCCGCCGCAGCGAGCGCTCGCACGCGGTCACCGTGCTGCGGCGCGACGCGTGCTCGGGCAGCACCTTGGACACCAGGAACACGTCGTCGCGGCGGCCGGTGACCGCATCGGCGACGACCGCTTCGGCGTCGCCGTACATCTCGGCGGTGTCGATGTGGTCCATGCCCATGTCGAGCCCGCGCTGCAGCGCCGCGATCGCGGTCGGACGATGCCCCACGTCGATCTGCCACGTACCCTGTCCGATCGTCGCGACCTGCGGGCCGTCACGACCGAAGCGACGACGTATCATGCGGCGAGCGTACCACCGGCCGGGTCGCTGCATACCCCACCCGCTCGGTTGACCCATGAGGATCGACCGCCTAAACGAGCCACATGGCAGAACGCGTGGATGCCGTCGGCTCCGAGACCGAGGTCGCCGCACCGGGCCTGACTGGTCTGATCGACAACTGGCGGCACATCCTGGCGCAGGGCAACCTGCCGAAGGGGCGGGCCATCGACGGCGTGTCGCGCTGGCTCCTCATCACGCGCGCGTGCGTGTTCTCGATGACGATCACGTCGGCGCTGATCGGCGGTCTGCTCGCCGCAGCGACCGCGCCGGCCCCCGACTGGGGCCTGTTCTTCCTGGCGACCGCGGGCCTCGTCCTCGCCCACGCCGCCAACAACATGATCAACGACTTCTTCGACACCCAGGGCGGCGTCGACACGCAGGAGTACACGCGCGTCCTCTACGCGCCGCATCCGCTGTTCTCCGGCCTGATCAGCGAGAGCGGGCTCATCGCCAGCATCGCGGTCGTCAACCTGATCGACCTGCTGATCCTCTTCGCGCTCTTCGACGCACGCGGCTGGGGCGTCGTCGCGTTCGCCCTCGCGGGCCTCTTCATCAGCGTCTTCTACGTGGCGCCGCCGCTCAAGCTGAAGCACCACGGTCTCGGCGAGCCGGGCGTGTTCATCGTCTGGGGACCGCTGATGATCGGCGGCGTCTTCTACGTGACGGCGGGCTTCGTGCCGTCGTGGCTGTGGATCGCGACCCTGCCCTACGCGATCAGCGTCACGACCGTGCTGATCGGCAAGCACGTCGACAAGTACGAGCAGGACAAGGCGCGCGGCATCAACACCCTCCCCGTCATCCTCGGCAAGCACGCATCGCTCCGCCTGAACCAGGCGATGATGATCGCGTTCTACCCGATCGTCGCGGCGCTCGTGTTCACCGGCAGCCTCGGGTGGGGCGTGCTTCTGGTCGTCTTCGCGCTGCCTCGTCTGGTCACGGTGCTGAAGGCCTACAACCAGCCGAAGCCCGACGCGCCGCCGCCGGGCTTCCGCATCTGGCCGCTCTGGTACGTGGCCCTCGCCTTCCACCACAACAAGCTGGCGGGCGGCCTCTTCGTGCTCGGCCTCGTCGTGAATCTGGTCCTCGGGCTCGGCGCCTAACGGCGCGGCATGCCCAGCACCCGCTGCGCGACGATGTTCCGCTGCACCTCGCTGGTGCCGCCGGCGATCGTCATCGAGCGGTCATAGAGGTACTGGCGCGCCCAGCGCCCGCCGAACGGCGCGCGCTCGTCGTGCATGAGGGTCGCGTACGGACCGAGTATCTCCATCGCCGTCTCCGAGAACTCCTGCACGAGGCTCGTGCCCATGAGCTTCATCGCGGCGGACAGGTGCGGGTTCATGCGATCGCGGAGCGAATCGGTCAGCGAGCGCATGCCGGCGTACCGCATGATCGCGCCCTTGATCGCCAGGTCGGCGAGGCGCTGGCGGACGCGCGGGTCACGCTCCTTCTTCTGGCCGCGCGTCGTGGTGATGAGCCAGTCGAGCGCCTGATCTGAGCGGACGCTGCCCGCGATGCCCGAGCGCTCGTTGACGAGCGCGCTGGAAACGACCTCCCAGCCCTGCCCCTCCTTGCCGAGCAGATTCGCCACCGGGACCTTCACGTCGGTCATGAAGACCTCGTTGAACTCGACGCCGCCGTCGATCTGCTTGATCGGCCGGATCTCGACGCCGGGGCTGCGGAGGTCCATCAGCAGCAGCGACAGGCCGCCCCACTTCGACTCGTTCGAGGTGCGGACGAGCACGAAGTACCAGTCGGAGATGTGCGCCAGCGTCGTCCAGATCTTCTGGCCGTTGACGACGTAGTGATCGCCGACGCGCTCGGCCTTGGTCGCCGCGGCGGCCATGTCGGAGCCCGACGCCGGCTCGGAGTAGCCCGTCGCCCAGATCTCGTCCGCCGTGAGGATCTTCGGGATGAAGCGGCGCTTCTGCTCCTCGGTGCCGTAGCGCATGAGCGCCGGGCCGACCCACCAGATCGCCATCGCGTTGACGACGCCCGGGGCGCGCACGCGCGCCAGCTCTTCGTTGAGGATGGCCTGCTCCATCGGCGAGAGGCCGGCGCCGCCGTACTCCGTGGGCCACGCGACGGCGAGGAACCCCGCGGCATGCAGCTTCCGCTGCCAGGCGCGCATCGCCTCGAGGTCGTCGGCCAGCGATCCCGGCGGCGGCACGTTGGCCTCGAGCCAGGTGCGCACGCGGGCGCGGAAGGCGTCCTCTTCGGGCGTGTACGACATGTCCATCGGCGTGACCTCCGGAGCGGCACCATAAATCGAGCCGTCGCCTCAACGCCAGTCCCGCATGCTCACGGCGTGGGCGATCGTGCGCCTGCCCGGACGGCAGGAAGCACGTGCATGCGGCGCGGCGCGCCCGTGCCGCGCCGCATGCCCGCCGGCATCGTCCTTGCTGTCGGTCACCAGACGTCCGCATCGCACGGACCCGAGCGCATAGGAGCCTCACGTGGCCATCACTCCACCGACGACCGACGAGCTCAACACGTACATCCGCGCGCGCCTCGCGCTGATCGGCATCGACATCTCCGTCCTGCCGGAGTCCGACTCGAACGCGCCCGCCGACCAGACGCGCGTCCTGAGCGCGTGCCGGCAGATACTGACGGGCACCGTACCGACGATCAGCGACTACCTGCCCGACGTGCAGGAGAACCCGCCCGTCCTCTACCCCGCGCCGTTCACCGAATGGGCGAGCGAAGACGGCGGCCGCAAGAGCCTGCGCGAGCGTCGCAAGGAGCTCGGCTTCGGCTGAGCCATCCGCATCCGAACGAAGGAGACTCCGTGACCGACGATGAAGATCGCACATCCGACCAGCCGCAAGATCGTCTGATCGACCGGCGCTCGTTCCTGACCCGCATGAGCGCGCTGTCGGCCGCAGCGGGCGCCGCGACGGTGCTGCCGCCGATCGGCCTCCGCGAGGCGATCGCGGCCGTGGGCCTCGGCAACGACGCCTACGCGCAGACCATCCGCCCCGAGGCGCTCGCCGACCCGACCGAGCTGACGATCTCCGAGGCGGCGACGCTCATCAAGAAGAAGCAGCTGTCACCCGTCGAGCTCGTGCAGGCCTACCTCGACCGCATCGCGCTCTATGACGCGGAGTACTACCAGGCCTTCAACACCGTCCGCGCGAACGCGGCGCTCGCGGAAGCGGCCGCCGCCGCGGCCGCGCGCACCGTCGGCCCGCTGCACGGCATCCCGCTCGCGATCAAGGACAACTACTTCACGGCCGGCACGCTCACCACGGCGAACTCGTTCATCTTCGAGGATTTCGTCCCCGACTTCGACTCGAGCTGCGTCGCGCGACTGAAGGCGGCCGGCGGCATCGTCCTCGGCAAGATGCAGATGGGCCCGCTCGCGACCACCCGTGCGACGACTCCTCTCGGCGTCGTGACGACGCGCAACGCCTGGACGCCGAACGATCCCCAGACCAATCCCGGTGGATCGTCGAGCGGCTCGGCCACGGCCGTCGCCGGCCGCCTCGCGACGTCGTCGATCGGCACACAGACCGGCGGCTCGATCACGGCGCCGTCGAACGCACAGGCGCTCACCGGCCTCAAGCCGACGGTCGGCCGGGCGTCGCTCTACGGGATCGTCCCGCTGACGTACACGCGGGATCATCCGGGCCCGCTCGCGCGCGACGCGAAAGACGCCGCGATCATGATGCAGGTGATGGCGGGGCCAGACCTGAACGACCCGCGCACGCTCGGCCTGCCGCCCGTGCCCGATCTCGTCAAGGCAGCGACGCCGGTCCGCAAGGGCAGCGGCTATGGGCTTCGCTGGCCGACCACCATCGGCGTCATCCCGGGATACTTGACCGGGAACGCCGCCGCCGCGCGCACCGCGATGCTGAACACGTTCGCGTCACTCGGCGCCACCGTCGTCGACGTCACGCTGCCCGCCGACTGGGACCTGCTGACGGGCGGCTCGTTCAACAACGTGCGGCTCCCGGAACGCTCCGAGCCCTTCCTCGAGTACCTGAAGCAGGACGTGCGCCTCTTCGGCGTCTCGCTGAACAGCTGGATGCAGGGCCTGTTCCTCGGCGGCGAAGACTATTTGAAGGGACAGCGCGCGAAGTTCGTGCTGATGCAGCAGGTGCTGCTCGACCTCTTCGAGCAGTGCGACGTGGTCGTACAGACGAGCCCCGTCCCCTTCGACATCCTCGGCCTGCCCGAGATCGCGTTCAACGTCGGCTTCAGCCCCAACGGCGCCGGCCTGCCGGTGCCGATCGGCGCGATCCTCGGCGGGCTGCCGTTCGCCGAGGACCGGCTGCTCTCGCTGGTGGCGGCGTATCAGGCCGTCACCGGCTTCCATCTCGAGCGTCCGGCCAACCCGCTGGTGTCGCCGGCCGCCCGCCGCGTGGCGTCGACTCCCCTCGCGCTCACGGCGGAGGACGTGGTGGAGCTGACAGAGTAGCGCGACGCCCGGTGCCGCGGACGGCTTCCCGCCCGCGGCACCGGGCACGTGGACATCTGCCGCGCGTTCATGGATGACGCACGCGGTGGACGTGGTCCTGTTTCTCCTCTCCGCCGGCCTGATCGTCGCCGCCGGGATCCGCGTCGCCCGCTCCGGCGACGTCATCGCCACGGAGACCCGCTTGGGCGGTGTCTGGGTCGGAGCGATCCTCGTCGCCGGTGCGACCTCCCTGCCCGAGCTCGTCACCGACGTCAGCGCCGTTCGTCAAGGGGCGCCGGGGATCGCCGCCGGCGATCTGTTCGGCTCGAGCATGGCGAACATGCTGATCCTCGCGCTCGCGGATCTCCTGACGCGACACACCCGCATCCTCACCCGGGTCGCGCTGAACCAGCTCGCCGTCGGAACGCTCGCCATATGCCTGACGGCGCTGGCGACGGTCGGTCTCGTCGTTCCGGCGCCCGCGGTCGCCGGAATCGGCTGGGCGCCGGCGGCGACGGGTGCGGCCTATCTCGCCGGGATGCGCTTCCTGTACCGAAACCGTCCCGAGCCGCCGTTCGGCCCGGCCGGCGATGGCCCCGCGGCGGGACACTCCGCATCACAGGTCCGGCGTGCCGCGGTCGGCTTCGTCGTCGCCGCCGTCGTGATCGTGCTCGCCGCGCCGCTGCTCGCGTCGTCGACCGTTGCCATCGCGGCGCTCCTTGGGATCTCGCATGGCTTCGCCGGTGTGCTCCTCCTGGCCGTCATCACGTCGCTGCCGGAGGCCGTCGTCACGACGGCGAGCGTGCGGACCGGCGCCTACGACCTCGCCGTCGGCAACCTGCTCGGCAGCAACTGCTTCAACATGGCCGCGCTCGCGATGCTGGAGGTGGCCGACGGTGGCGGCTCGCTGCTGGCGGACGCCGGAGGAGAGCTCGTCGTCCCCGCCGCGTCGGGCATCGTGCTCATGGCGCTCGCGATGCTCGGCGTCCTCGACCGCTCGGAGCGCAGCGGCCGACGGATCGAGATCGGACCGATCGTCGTGATCGTCGCGTACGTCGCGGCCCTGGTCCTCACCGCCTCCACGCCCGGTGCGATGCCCCGCGTGGATTGACAGCGCTCCATGGCACCGGCACGCTCGCGCGCACATGGCTGCTCCCGATCGGTTCCGCATCGGCCTCGTGCAGATGCGCTGCGTGGACGACGCCGACGCGAACGTCGCGACGGCGGTGGCGCGCGTGCGCGAGGCGGCGAAGCAAGGTGCGCAGATCGTCTGTCTGCCCGAGCTCTTCCGCACGCCGTACTTCTGCCAGCGCGAGGACGCCGCGCTCTTCGACCTCGCGGAGCCCATCCCCGGTCCGACCACCGAGGCGCTGTCGGCGGTCGCGCGCGACACCGGCGTCGCCGTCATCGCGTCGATCTTCGAGCGCCGCGCGGCCGGCGTCTATCACAACACCGCCGTGGTCCTCGGCGCCGACGGGAAGGAAGCGGGCCGCTACCGGAAGATGCACATCCCGGACGATCCGCTCTACTACGAGAAGTTCTACTTCACCCCGGGCGACCTCGGCTTCGTCGCCGTCGACACGCACGTCGGCCGCATCGGCACCCTCGTCTGCTGGGACCAGTGGTATCCGGAGGGCGCGCGGCTCACGGCCCTCGCGGGCGCCGACGTCCTCTTCTACCCGACGGCCATCGGCTGGCATCCGGCGGAGAAGGCCCAGTACGGCGCCGCCCAGCGCACGGCGTGGCAGGTCATGCAGCGGGCGCATGCCATCGCGAACGGCGTGTACGTCGCGGCCGTGAACCGCGTCGGGCACGAGGGGGCGCCGGACGCCGGCCTCGAGTTCTGGGGCTCGTCGTTCGTGTCGGACCCGTTCGGCGTCGTCCTGGCCGAGGCCGACACCAGCGAGGAGACGGTCCTCGTCGCCGACGTCGACCGGAAGGCGCAGGAGGACGTCCGCCGCAACTGGCCCTTCCTCCGCGACCGGCGCATCGACGCGTACGGCGACATCACGCAGCGCTTCCGCGATCGATGAGCGACGGCACGCCCACCGCGTTGGGCTACCGGATGCCGGCCGAGTGGGAGCCGCACGCCGCCACCTGGCTCGCCTGGCCGCACGAGCGCTCCGACTGGCCCGGTCCCGGCAAGCTCGAGGCCGTGCGCTGGGTCTACGTCGAGTTCATCCGCCACGTCGTCGCGGGCGAGCGCGTCCGCCTGTTGGTCCCCGACGAGAAGCAGGAGCGTCTCGCGCGGGCGCTCCTCGCGCGCGGCGGCGTGCCCGACGGCGCCGTAGAATTCCTCCGCATCCCGACCGACCGCTCGTGGACGCGCGACTTCTGCCCGATCTTCGTCCGCCGCGACGACGGCGACGTCCGTCCCGTCCACTGGCGCTTCACGGGCTGGGCGAAGTACCCGAACCACAAGCTCGATGCCGCCGTCCCGGGCCGCATCGCGCGCCGCCTGAAGCACACGCCGTGGACCCCCGAGGCCGAGATGGCCGGCCGGATGAAGCGCGTCGTGCTGGAGGGCGGCTCGATCGACGTGAACGGCCGCGGCCTCCTCCTCACGACCGAGGAGTGCCTGCTGAGCAAGGTGCAGGAGCGTAACCCGGGCATGGGCCGCGTCGACTACGAGCGCGTCCTCGGCGCGCACCTCGGCATCCGCAAGGTGCTCTGGCTCGCCGACGGCATCGCCGGCGACGACACGCACGGACACGTCGACGACCTCGCGCGCTTCGCCGACGCCCGGACGGTCGTCATCGCGACGACCCGCGACACGAGCGACGAGAACTACGAGCGGCTGCGCGAGAACCGCGACCGCCTGCGCACGATGACGGACGCCGACGGCGAGCGGCTGCGCGTCGTCGAGCTGCCGATGCCGGCGCCGCTCTCGTTCGACGGCCAGCGGCTCCCCGCCAGCTACGCCAACTTCTACATCGCGAACGCGGCCGTGCTGGTGCCGACGTTCAACGACCCGAACGACCGACGCGCGCTGCAGATCGTCGCCGACCTGTTCCCGAACCGCCGCGTCGTCGGCATCCACGCCGTCGACCTCGTGCTCGGCCTCGGCACGCTCCACTGCATGACGCAGCAGGAGCCAGCCTAGCCGCCCAAGACCATGTCTTGGGCGGGCGCGAGCGTGTAGCGGGTCGTTTCCGCCCGACCGATATGCCGCGGCCAGCGAAGCCGCGGCGAAGCCGGCGCGGCACACGGGCACGCACGCATGCGTCCCGCAACCCAGCCGGAGCACTGTCCCGCGCCGGCTGTGCCGGCCGCGGGATGCCGGAGACTTGGAGCGAGCCGCTACACGCTCGCGTCCGTCCCCACCCGAGACCTGGTCTCGGGTGGCGTCATGGTCTCGTGTGGCTACGCCGGCGGCGGCACCGGGCCGATCACGACGGTGTAGGCCTGGTCGGGAGACATCGGGACGCCGACCCATGCGGCGTTCTCCTTCTTCTTCTCCTCGAAGTACGGGCGGTAGCCGCTCGCGACCTTGACGTCGAGGCCGCTCGCCTCGAGCGCCTTCTGCGCAGTGTCGGCGTACGGCGGCCCCTGCTCCTCGCCGATCAGCATCATCACGCCCGGCTTGAGCATCATGCCGGTGACCGTCTGCGTCTGCGCCTCCCAACCCGCCTCCTTGAACACCGCCTCGAGCTGCGACTTGAGCGCCGCCGTCTCGGGATTGCCGGGCGTGATCGTGAACCACACCTTCTTCTCGGGGCCGGCCTCGAGCTTCAGGATGTCGATCATCCCCGTGCGCTGCTCCGGCGTGAGCGTGCGCGCGTTCGCGGGGAGCGTCGCCGCCGGGGCCGCTGCCTGCGCGGCGGGCGCCGCGGGTGCCGGCGCCGGAGCGGGCGTGGCCGTCTTCTCGCCTTCGGGCGCGCCACACGCCGCCACCAGGGACAGGAGCACGAGACTGCGGGAAAGTGTCATGCGGTCGTGTCTACTGGGCCGGCCGGTCGAGGTCCAGCCAACGGCCTCATCCGACGCGCGCCAGCTCCAGACGACCCTGCCAGCGGTGCCGCAGCACCGCCCGCACGACGGCCGACTCCGGACGCGACAGGTCGGGATCGTCCGCCAGCACTTGCGCCGCCTCGTCCCGTGCCGCCCGCAGCAGCTCGGTGTCGCGGACGAGGTTGGCCACGCGGAACGGCGGCAGGCCGGCCTGGCGCGTCCCGAGGAAATCGCCGGGACCACGCAACGCGAGATCGGCCTCGGCGATCCGGAAGCCGTCCGTCGAGCGCTCCAGCACCAGCATCCGCTGGTACGTCTCGCCCGGCATCCAATCCGGCACCATCAGGAAGCAGTGGCCGGGCGCCGTGCCCCGCCCGACGCGCCCACGCAGCTGGTGCAGCTGGGCCAGACCGAAGCGCTCGGCGTGCTCGATGACGATCGCCGTCGCGTTCGGGACGTCGATGCCGACCTCGATCACGGTCGTCGACACCAGGACGTCGAACTCGCGCGCCTTGAACCGCCGCATGACGGCGTCCTTCTCCTCGGCCTTCATGCGGCCGTGCACCAGGTCGAGGCGCAGGCCGGCGAGCGGACCCGCCGCCAGCTCGTGCACCATGGTCGTCGCGGCGCGCAGCGACGTCTTCTCCGACTCCTCGACCAGCGGGTAGACGACATACGCCTGATGCCCCGCCGCCACCTGCTCGCGGATGCACGCCGCCATCTCGGCGCGCCGCGACTCCTTGCAGAGCCGCGTCGCGATCGGCGTGCGGCCGGGCGGCAGCTCGTCGAGCGTCGACACCGCGAGGTCGCCGTAGAGCGTGAGCGCCAGCGTGCGCGGGATCGGCGTCGCGCTCATCACGAGCACGTCGATGGCGCGCGCGTCGGCCGCCTGCCGCTGCAGCGCGGCGCGCTGCATGACGCCGAAGCGGTGCTGCTCGTCGACGATCGCCAAGCCGAGCCGCGCGAAGTCGACGGACTCCTGGATGAGCGCGTGCGTGCCGATGGCGAGGGGCGTGCTGCCGTCGGCGATGCCGGCGAGCGCGGTCCGGCGCGCCGCGCCCTTCACCGCCCCGGTCAGGAGCACCGGCGCCAGGCCGAGCGGCGCCAGCAGCGGGCGGATGGTCTCGCAGTGCTGCTCGGCGAGGAGCTCCGTCGGCGCCATCAGCGCCACCTGCCAGCCCGACTCGATCACGGTGAGCGCCGCGAGCAGCGCCACCAACGTCTTCCCGCTGCCGACGTCGCCCTGCAGCAGGCGGCGCATCGGATGCGGCTGCGCCAGGTCGGCGTCGATCTCCGCCACCGCGCGCTCCTGCGCGCCGGTCGGACGGAACGGGAGCGCCGCCCGCAGCGCATTCGCGAGGCGGCGCGGCGGCGCGAACGCGGTGCCCGCCTCCTGGCCCGCCGCCTGGCGGCGCAGCGCAAGCCCCAGCTGCAGGAAGAAGAGCTCGTCGAACACCAGCGAGCGGTGCGCGAGCGAGCGCATGTCGGTCAGCGCGACGAGGTCCGCGGTCGCGGGCGGCGTGTGCACCTGCCGCAGCGCGCGCGCCGGGTCGAGGAGCCGCTGGCGCGCCGCCACGGCGGGCGGCAGCCCGGCGGGCACACGATCGGCGTACGTCTCCACCGCCGTCTGAATGACGCGCCGGAGCGCGCCGACGGGCATCGCCGTCGGCTTCTCGTACACCGGCACCACCGGCGGCAGCGTCCGCTCCGGCCCGTCGTCGTCGAGCGGCGTGACGTCGGGATGCACCATGCGATTCGGTCCCGTCCGCATCGGCGGCTCGACGCGTCCGTGTACCAGCAGCCGCTGCCCCGCCGCGAAGCGGCTCGCGAAGTACGGCACCTGGTTGAACCAGACGAGCATCAGCGTGGCGCCGTCGTCGCGGATCACCACCTCCAGCACGCGGCGGCCCTGCTTGCCGACGGCGCCCTGGCGCACGCTCAGCACCGCGCCGACGGCGGTCGCGTCGTCGCCCGGCCGCAACCCGGCGAGCGGCGTCCGCACCCGCCAGTCCTCGTAGCGGAACGGCAGGTGGTACAGCAGGTCCTCCACCGTCTTGAGGCCGAAGCGCTGCAGCTCGGTGGCGCGCTTCGGTCCCACCGACCGCACCGTCGACACCGGCTGGCCGAGCGCCGCCAGCGCGAGCTCCACGGAACCGGCGCCGGCCTGGTACTCGGCCCATTGCGCGACGGGCGCCGTCGCCGACGCGGCCCGCAACGACGGCAGGAGCGCGTGCGCGCGGCGCACCAGGCTCTCGTGCTCCCCCGACCCCTCGCCGAGCGCCGTCAGGATCAGGTCGAGCGCGTCGAGCGTCGCGCGGACGTCCGGCGCCGCCGACGCGCGCGCCCGCGCCAGCCGCTCGCCGAGGGCGCGCAGCGGCAGGCGCGTCTGATCGAGCCGGCGGAAGTCGTCGGCGGCCAGGTAGTCGAGCGGCGGCGCCAGCGCCTGCAGGAGCTCCGCGAGCGGCGTTCCGGCCGCCGCCATCAGCCCTGCTGCGTCCTCACGTAGTGGTCCTGCAGCGGCAGCACCGTGAACGGCCCGCGGCGCATGAGCTCCATGCCCGCGGCGGCGGCCGCGGCCGCCGCGATCGTCGTGAAGTACGGCACGCGCGTCTCGAGCGCCGTCCGCCGGATCGGGAAGGAGTCGCGGAACGACTCGAGCCCGGACGGCGTGTTGATGACGAGCGCCACCTGCCCCGCCTTGAGCGCGTCGACGACGTGCGGGCTGCCCTGCTTCACCTTGTTGACCGCCTCGACCGTCAGTCCGAAGGTGCGCAGGTGCGCCGCCGTGCCGTGCGTGGCGCTCAGCCGGAAGCCGACCCCCGCGAGCCGGCGCGCGATGGGCACGACCGCGTCGTAGGCCTCCTGCGGGACGGAGATGAACACGCACCCCTCGGTGGGCAGCACCGTCCCCGCGGCGATCTGCGCCTTCGCGAACGCCGCACCGAAGCTGGTGTCGATGCCCATCACCTCGCCCGTCGACTTCATCTCCGGGCCGAGCACCGTATCGACGCCCGGGAACTTGATGAACGGGAAGACGGCCTCCTTCACGTTCACGTGTTGCGGGACGATCTCCTGGGTGAAGCCCTGCGCCTGCAAGGACGTCCCCGCCATGCAGCGCGCGGCGATCTTCGCGAGCGGCGCGCCGATGGCTTTCGAGACGAACGGCACGGTGCGGCTCGCGCGCGGGTTCACCTCGAGCACGTAGACGACGCGGTCCTTCACGGCGAACTGCACGTTCATCAGGCCGACGACGCGCAGCTCGCGCGCCAGCGCCACCGTCTGCCGGCGGATGTCGGCCTGGACGTCGGCGTCGATCGAGTACGGCGGCAGCGAGCATGCGCTGTCGCCGGAATGCACGCCGGCGCGCTCGATGTGCTCCATGATCCCGCCGATGACGACGTCCGTGCCGTCGCTGACGGCGTCGACGTCGACCTCGATGGCGTCCTCGAGGAATTGGTCGATCAGCACCGGATGCTCGGGCGAGGCGCGCACCGCGTTCCGCATGTAGCGGCCGAGGCTGTCGCGGTCGTAGACGATCTCCATCGCGCGGCCGCCGAGCACGTACGACGGCCGCACCAGCACCGGGTAGCCGATGGACTCGGCCACCCGCACCGCCTCCTCGGCCGAGCGCGCGACGCCGTTCGGCGGCCGCTTCAGATCGAGCGTCGTGAGGACCTGCTCGAACCGCTCCCGATCCTCGGCGCGGTCGATCGAATCGGGCGACGTGCCGATGATCGGCACGCCCGCCTTCTCGAGCGCGACGGCGAGGCGGAGCGGCGTCTGCCCGCCGAACTGGACGATGACGCCCATCGGCTGCTCGCGCTTGATGAGCGCCAGCGCGTCCTCGAACGTCAACGGCTCGAAGAAGAGCTTGTCGGACGTGTCGTAGTCCGTGCTGACGGTTTCCGGGTTGCAGTTGACCATGATGGTCTCGAACCCGTCCTCGCGGAGCGCCAGCACCGAGTGGACGCAGCAGTAGTCGAACTCGATGCCCTGTCCGATCCGATTCGGCCCGCCGCCGAGGATGACGATCTTCTTTTTGCCCGACGACCGCCCCTCGTCACCGCCCGGCTCGTAGGTCGAGTACAGGTACGGCGTGAACGCCTCGAACTCGGCGCCGCAGGTGTCGACGGTCTTGTAGACCGGCGTGACGCCCGCCGCCTCGCGCTTCTCGCGAACGGCGGCTTCGGTGGTGCCGAGCAGCGCGGCCAGCCGGGCGTCGGCGAAGCCCATCTGCTTCAGCGCGCGCAGCCGCTGCGGCGAGATCGCCGCCAGCGGCACGCCGTCGAGCGCCTTCTCCTCCGCGACGATCTCCTCGATGTGGCGCAGGAACCAGGGATCGATCATCGAGATTTCCGCCACCCGCTCGACGCTCATGCCGCGACGGAAGGCCTCGCCGACGAACCAGAGGCGCTCCGCATTCGGCACGCGGATACGGCCCTCGATCTCCTCCGTCGTCGCGCCGGCCCGCGGCTCGAACCCGAAGCTGCCGATCTCGAGGGAGCGCAGCGCCTTCTGCAGCGACTCCTTCATCGTCCGGCCGATGGCCATGGCCTCGCCCACGGACTTCATCTGCGGCCCGAGGACGTCGCTCGCCTGCGGGAACTTCTCGAACGTGAAGCGCGGAATCTTCGTGACGACGTAGTCGATCGTCGGCTCGAAGCACGCCGGCGTCTCCCGCGTGATGTCGTTCCGCAGCTCGTCGAGCGTGTAGCCGACGGCGAGCTTCGCGGCGATCTTCGCGATCGGAAAGCCGGTGGCCTTCGACGCGAGCGCCGAGCTGCGCGACACGCGCGGGTTCATCTCGATGACGGTCTGCCGTCCCGTCTTCGGATCGACCGCGAACTGGATGTTCGAGCCGCCCGTGTCGACGCCGATGGCGCGGATGATGGCGACGGAGCTGTCGCGCATCACCTGATACTCCTTGTCGGTGAGCGTCTGCGCGGGCGCCACGGTGATCGAGTCGCCGGTGTGCGCGCCCATCGGGTCGAGGTTCTCGATGGAGCAGACGATGACGACGTTGTCCTTGCCGTCGCGCATCACCTCCAGCTCGAACTCCTTCCAGCCGGCGATCGACTCCTCGATGAGGATCTCGCTGATCGGCGACGCCTCGAGGCCCCAGCGGACGTTGGTCTCGAACTCCTCGTCGGTCGACGCGAAGCCGCCGCCCGTGCCGCCGAGCGTGCGCGACGGGCGCAGGATGACGGGGAGTCCGATCTCCGCCTTGACCTTCAGCGCCTCCTCCATCGTGTGCGCGATGCCGCTGCGCGGCAGGTCGAGGCCGATGCTGCGGATGACGTCCTTGAACTGGTCGCGGTCCTCGGCGCGCTTGATGGCGTCGACCTTGGCGCCGATCAGCTCGACGCCGTACTTCTCCAGCACGCCGGCCTCGGCGAGGTCGAGCGACAGGTTGAGCCCCGTCTGCCCGCCGATCGTCGGCAGGAGCGCGTCGGGCCGCTCCGTGGCGATGATGCGCTCGAGGACCTCGACGGTCAGCGGCTCGACGTAGGTGCGGTCGGCGAACTCGGGGTCGGTCATGATCGTCGCCGGGTTCGAGTTCACCAGGACGACGCGGTAGCCCTCCTCCTTGAGCGCCTTGCACGCCTGCGTGCCGGAGTAGTCGAACTCGCATGCCTGGCCGATGACGATGGGCCCGGAGCCGATCAGAAGGATGGTGCGGAGGTCGGTGCGCTTCGGCATCAGCCCTTGTGCCTCTCGATCATGTCGGTGAAGCGGCGGAACAGATAGCGCGCGTCGTGCGGTCCCGGCGACGCCTCCGGATGGTACTGCACCGAGAAGGTCGGCTGGCCGCGCACCGAGAGTCCCTCGACCGTGCGGTCGTTCAGGTTGAGATGCGTCACGTCGGCGCGGTCCTTCAGCGAGTCCATGTCGACCGCGAAGCCGTGGTTTTGCGACGTGATCTCGACCTTGCCCGTCGTCAGGTCCTGCACCGGTTGGTTGCCGCCGTGGTGGCCGAACTTGAGCTTGTAGGTGTCGCCGCCGAGCGCCAGGCCGAGGATCTGGTGGCCCAGGCAGATGCCGAACACCGGCACCTTCCCGAGCAGCGCGGCGACGTTCTCGCGCGCGCCGGCGACGGCGTCGGGGTCGCCGGGCCCGTTCGACAGGAAGACGCCGTCGGGATTCAGCTTCAGCACGTCCGCCGCCGGCGTCGATGCCGGCACGACGCGCACCGCGCAGCCGACGCCGACGAGGTTCCGCAGGATGTTCCACTTGATCCCGTAGTCGTACGCGACGACCTTGTGCGCGGGACGGCCGAGCTTCGCGGCGATCTCCTCGCCCATGAGATAGCCGCCCGGCTTCCACGGCCCCTGATCCCAGCCGTACGGCTCCTTCGTCGTGACGACGCTGACCAGGTCCTGGCCGACCATGCTCGGCGCGTCCTTGGCCTTCTTGACGAGCCGCTCGGCGTCGAGGTCGACGCTCGACAGCACCGCTTCCTGCGAGCCGTGGTCGCGCAGGTGGCGCACGAGCGCGCGCGTGTCGATGCCCTCGATGCCGGGGATGCCGTGCTCCGCCAGGTAGGCGCCGAGGCTCTGCTCGGCGCGCCAGCTCGACGGCACCTCGCGGTACTCGCGCACGATGAACCCGCGCACGAACGGCTTCCGCGCCTCGACGTCCTCGCGGTTGACGCCCGTGTTGCCGATCTCCGGATACGTCATCGCGACCAGCTGACCCTCGTACGACGGGTCGGTGAGGATCTCCTGGTAGCCCGTCATGCTCGTGTTGAAGACGAGCTCGCCGGTGGCCTCCCCGATCGCGCCGAAGGCGCAGCCGCGGAAGACCGTGCCGTCGGCCAGGGCGAGGATGGCGTCCTTCTTCGCCATCAGGACGCCACCCGCAGCGTCGGCGTTCCCTTGTCCTCGTGGACGATCCGTCCACCCACCAGCACTGTCGTCACGCGACCTGTCATGTCCCATCCTTCGTACGGCGTGTTGCGGCTCTTCGAGCGGAACGCGCGCGCCGACACTTTCCAGCGCCGCTCGGCGTCGACCAGCGTCACGTCGGCCAGCGCGCCCGGGGCGAGCGTCCCCGCCGGCAATCCCAGCAGCCGCGCCGGCCCCACGCTCATGCGCGCGATCAGCGTCGGCAGGTCGAGCAGCCCCTCGGCAACCAGCCGGAGCCCGAGGCCGAGCGCGGTCTCCAGCCCGACGACGCCGAACGCCGCGTGATCGAACTCGACGTCCTTCTCGTCCGCGTGGTGCGGGGCGTGATCCGTGGCGATCGCCTCGATCGTCCCGTCGGCGAGGCCGGCGCGCACCGCGGCGACGTCGGCCGCCGAGCGCAGCGGCGGCGCCATCTTGGCGTTGGTGTCGTACTCGCCGACCGCCTCGTCCGTCAGGAAGAGATGATGCGGCGTCACCTCCGCGCTGATCGCGACCCCGCGCGCCCGCGCCGCGCGGATCAGCTCGACGGCGCCCGCCGTGCTGACGTGCGCCACGTGGACGCGGCCGCCGGTCAGCTCGGCGAGCGCGATGTCGCGCGCGACCATCACGTCCTCGGCGGCGGCGGGCCGGCCGCGCAGGCCGAGACGGAGCGCCATCGCGCCCTCGTTCATGACGCCGCCGCAGCAGAGGTCGTCGTCCTCCTCGTGCGCGATCACGGGGAGGCCGAACATCCGGGTGTACTCGAGCGCGCGGCGCATCAGCGCCGCGTCCATCACCGGACGGCCGTCGTCCGACACCGCCACGATGCCGGCGCGGTGCATCTCACCGATCTCGGCGAGCCGCTCGCCGGCGAGGCCGACCGACAGCGCGCCGATCGGGTAGACGCGCGCGCCGTTCGCCACCTTGGCGCGATCGAGGATGAACTGCGTGACCGCCCCGCTGTCGTTGACGGGGTTGGTGTTCGCCATGCACGCGACCGACGTGAAGCCGCCGGCCAGCGCCGCAGCGACGCCCGTCGCCACCGTCTCCTTGTACTCCTGCCCCGGCTCTCGCAGGTGCACGTGGATGTCGACCAGGCCCGGCATGACGAGGAGCCCGGTCGCGTCGATCACCTGCGCCTCGCCGTCGATCGATCCGGGTGGGCCGACCGCTTCGATCCGATCGCCGTCGATCAACACGTCGCCCGGCGCCGCCGTGCGCGCCACCGGGTCGACGACCGTGCCGCCCACGATCCGCGTCCGCACGCTCATGCCCGCGCTCCGCTGCGGCCGCGCATCGGCTCGCTCGACTCGAGGTCGGCCGCCGCGTCCTCCGCCTTGTGCCGCGCGACGAGCATGTAGAGGAGCGCCATCCGCACCGCGAGCCCGTTCGTCACCTGGTTCATGATGACGGAGTACGGCCCGTCGGCGACCGCGCTCGAGATCTCGAGGCCGCGGTTCAGCGGGCCGGGGTGCAGGATGATGACGCCCGGCTTCGCGAGCCGGACGGCGTCCTCGGTCAGGCAGAAGTACTGCGCGTACTCGTCGACCGACGGAAAGAAGTGGCTGCCCTGCCGTTCGCGCTGGATGCGCAGCATCATGACGACGTCGGCGTCGCGCACCCCGTCGGCCAGCCGCGTGTGCAACTCGACGCCGAAGCGCTCGAACTCGCGCGGCAGCAACGTCGGCGGGCCGACGAGCCGCACGCGCGCGCCGAGGGCGCGGAGCGCGTGCACGTTCGAGCGCCCCACCCGGCTGTGCAGCAGGTCGCCGACGATCGCGACGGTGAGGCCGGCGATCTCGCCGTGGCGCTCGCGGATCGTCAGGCAGTCGAGCAGCGCCTGCGTGGGATGCTCGTGGCAGCCATCACCCGCGTTGATGATGGGACACGTGACGTGCCGCGCCAGGAAGTTGCATGCGCCCGACGAGGGATGCCGGAGGATGATCGCGTCCGGCCGCATCGCCTCGAGGTTCCGCGCGGTGTCGGCGAGCGTCTCCCCTTTGCTGGCGCTCGAGGTCGACGCGCTGACGTTGATCGTGTCGGCGGAAAGCCGCTTCGCCGCGATCTCGAACGAGGTCCGCGTGCGCGTGCTGTTCTCGTAGAAGAGGTTGATCACCGTCTTCCCGCGCAGGGTCGGCACCTTCTTGATGTCGCGTTCGGAGATTTCCTTGAAGGATGCGGCCGTGTCGAGGATCGCCGCGATCTCCTCGCCCGACACGCCCTCGAGCCCGAGCAGGTGACGCTGTGTGAACGCCATGACCCCTCCCTCAGCTCTCGATCACGACTTCGTCCACACCGTCCGCCTCGGCCAGACGCACCGAGACGCGCTCGTTGAACGACGTGGGCAGGTTCTTGCCGACGTAGTCGGCGCGGATGGGCAGCTCGCGGTGGCCGCGGTCGACGAGCACGGCCAGCTGGATGGACTTCGGCCGCCCGAAGTCCATCAGCGCGTCCATGGCAGCACGGATGGTCCGGCCCGTGAAGAGGACGTCGTCGACGAGGAGGATGCGGCGACCCTCCACCGGGAAGCCGATGTCCGTGCCCTGCACGACGGGATTCTGCAGGCCGCGATCGAGGTCGTCGCGGTAGAGCGTGATGTCGACGACGCCGCACGGCACCAGCGGACCGCCCTCGATCTCCTGCAGCGTGCGCCGGAGCCGCTGCGCGATGTGGATGCCGCGCGAGCGGATGCCGACGAGCGCAAGCCCCTGGCCGCCCTTGCTGCGCTCGAGGATCTCGTGCCCGACACGCACGAGCGCACGCTGGATGGCCTGGGCGTCCATCACCTGGCGCGTGCCGTTGCTGCTCACGACGGCACCTCGCGGGGGCGGACGAAAAAAAAGCCTCCACGGCGACGCCGGGAGGCGATGGGATCGTAGACGTGGGTGGACGTGTGCATCGAGGAACCCTTCCTGACCTCGCAGGGTCAAGTTAAAAGGTGCCGGACGGGACGAAGCTGTGTGTGTCTACGCGTCGACCCCCAGCGTGTCAACCTGGTCGACGCAGATGGATGGACGCGCGCGCGATTTCTGCGCTACGCACGTCGCCATGGCCGACCTCATCCTGCACCACTATGACACGTCGCCGTTCTCCGAGAAGGTGCGGAAGCTCCTCGCGCACAAGCGGCTCCCGTGGAAGGCGGTCGAGCAACCCACGATCATGCCGAAGCCCGACCTGATCCCGCTGACGGGCGGCTATCGGCGCATCCCGGTGCTGCAGATCGGCGCCGACGTCTACTGCGACACGCAGCTGATCGCGCGCGTCCTCGAGGCGCGCCACCCCGATCCGACGATCTATCCCGGCGCCAGCGAGGGCACGTGCCATGCGTGGAACCTCTGGGCCGACCGGCTGCTGTTCCTGATGTCCGTCCCCGTGATCTTCGCCGAGATCGGCCAGTTCGTCCCGAAGGCGTTCATGGACGACCGCTCGAAGATGATGCCCGGGCGCGACTTCAACGACGTTCCCAAGCAGGCGCCGCATGCGCGCGAGCAGATGCGGTCGCTGATCGCGCAGATGGAGGCGCAGCTCGCCGACGGGCGACCGTGGCTCCTCGGCGACGCATTCTCGCTGGCCGACGCCGCCTGCTGGCACCCGGTCTGGTTCCTGCGCGCCGCCCCGAGCGCCTCGGCGGTCACCGCGGAGTTCGCAGCCGTGCAGAGATGGATGGAGCGCGTGGACGCGATGGGCGCCGGCGATCGCAGCGACATGACGCCGGCGGAGGCCGTGGCCGTCGCGCGCGAGGCGACGCCGGCACCGGGCGCGGGCGTCGCGCCGCACGAGCCCAACGGCCTCACGGCCGGCGCGCGTGTGACCGTCACGCCCGACGACTACGGGTTCGACCCGGTCGCCGGCGAGCTCGTCACCGCCACCGTCCACGAGGTCGCCGTGCGCCGCAGCGATCCGGCGGTGGGCGACGTCGTCGTCCACTTCCCCCGCATCGGCTTCCAGGTGCGAGCTGCCTAGGGTAGCGGGTTCCGGCCCGCCTCGGGCCAGTCGGGACGCGCCGGCACCTGCGTCGTGAGCGCCCAGGGCACGAACGCCGGATCGAAGTTGCACTGCGACGGCGACGCGCCGGGCAGCGCCAGGCAGCGCGCGAGCACGTCGGCCGTCGTCGGCTTCGGCACCGAACGATAGCCGTCGAGCCAGTCGAAATAGGCCTCGACGACGGCGCGCATCTCGTGGCCGGTGAACACACAGTGCCCGCCCGTGCTGCCCCAGATGAGCGCGTGGTCCTTGCCGCCGAGCGTCGCGGCGTCGTCGTACAGCTTCTGGAACCCCGGCGTGCAGATGTGGTCGGTGCGGCCCGCGAACGAGAGGATCGGATAGTTCACGCGCTTGGCGACGCCGCGCGTGAAGTCGACGTCGGGATTCTGCGCCATCTTCTTGCGCCCGGGCCCCGCGGCGAAGCGCGGCACCGCGGCGTCGAACGCCGCGTCGCCGAGCGCGGCGTAGTCGAGGCCGACATTCCACCCCGGCCGGCGGCCGTTCAGACGCTCCGGGTCCATGACGAACTGCCCCATCGCGAGCACCGAGAAGCCGTTCACGTGGATCAGGTTGAAGTTCGGCCCCGGGATCTTCGTCATCGCGAACATCGCGTCGCGTCGCGCCTTCTGCGCCGCCGCCACCACGGGATCGGGGCTCGGCCCGAGCAGGCCCATGCAGGTATTCATCCGCACCGCGAACTCGATCTGCGACAGCTCCGGGTTGCCGACGTCGGGCGGGCTCGGGAACGTGGCGCCGGGGACGTCCTTGCAGAGGTAGTCGTAGACGAGACGCACGTCGGTCGCGGCGTCGACGGTCGGCAGCCCGCCGCCCGACGCCGAGCACAGCGGGATGGCGCCGTGGATCATCTTCCCCGCCTTGAGGCGCAGCGTCGCGTCGACCGTGACGGCGCCGCCGCCGGAGATTCCCGTGACGATGATGCGCTTCGGGCGGCCCGGCCCCTTCTTCGTCAGGTACTTCACGAGGAACTTGAGATCGAAGCGGCTCTCGAACGGGGCCCAGCTGGTCTGCGTGAACGTCGACGCCGCCACCGCCTTCCCCATCGGCACGACGATCTGGTCGATGCCGATGAAGCCGATCTTGTTGCAGACGCCGCCACCCGCGCCGGCGCACTGCGCGTCGGTGGTGCAGCTGATCGCGTGATCGCCGCGGCACGCGTTGTGCGGCGCCAGCGTCAGCGGGTCGAGCTCGAGCCCGTGGTTCACCAGCACGACGTCGCCGTCCCAGTTCGCCGGCACCAGCATCCGGAACCACGAGCCCTTGCGGGCGGGACCGAGGTACTCGGTGCACGTGGTGCCGATCGGGCATTGGGCGTCGGCGACACCCGTCAGCACGGCGAGCACTACGGCGATCGACCAGAGGAGGTGGCGCACGCCCGGCACGGTAGACAGCGCGTCTACCTGCTGTCAAGGAGAATTCCATGCGCATCGTCCGTGACGTTCCGCGCGCGGACGGGCATACTCGCCGCGTGCCGCGTCGACCGTCGTCCCGCAAGCGCGCCACCGGCGTACAGCTCGGTGAAGCGAGCGCCCGCGCCATCATCCTGCGCGCCGCCGGGCTCGTGTTCGCGGAGCACGGCGTTCGTACGGCGTCGGTCGCGCACATCCTCGCCGCCGCCGGCGTCTCGCGACGAACCTTCTACCGCTTCTATCCGAGCAAGGAGCACGTGATGCACGCGCTCTACGTCGCGGGTACCGAGGTCCTGCTCGACGGCTGCCGTGCGGCGGTTCGCGAAGAGACGGACCCGGTGCGGCGCGTCGCCCGCTGCATCGACGTCCACCTGCGCAACGCGCGCGACCTCGGCCGGCTCGTCTGGGTACTCGGCGGCGAGGCGCAGCACCACGAGTCGTCGTTGCACGCGCGCCGCATGGAGGTGTTCGCCGCGGTGGCCGACATGTTCCGCGAGACCATCCCCGACGCCGATCCCCTGCTCTACCGTGCGCTCGTCCTCGCGCTCGACGGCGTCGTCCGCCTCATGCTCGAGGAGGCACAGGAAGGCCGTCGCGTCACGCCGGCCGCCTGCGATCGCGCGCGCCGGGTGATGTTGCGGCTCGCCACCGCGACGATGGCCGCCGAGGAGACGCGGCCGCGCCGGCTCACGCGGCCGGATGGTCGGGCTGGATCCGCAGCGCCGCGATGACCGTCGCCAGCATCTGGTAGTGGCCGACCAGGAGGCAGAGCTCGATCAGCTCCGTCTCGCGGTAGTGGTCCCCGAGCGCGCGCCACGTGTCGTCGTCGAGGTCGCCGTGCGCCACGAGCGCATCGACGGCCGCCAACAGGGATCGATGGCGATCGCTCCATCCGGCGTGCGACGGCCCTTCCAGGACCTGCGCGAGCTGCGCCGCGTCGATGCCGGCGCGGCGTCCGAGCCGCACGTGGTGGTCCATCTCGTAGCCACACCGTCGCAGATGGGCGACACGCAGAATCACCAGCTCGGTCTCGTAGCGCGGAAGCTTCCCCCCCGGCATCAGCCGCGCGGCGAAGCGGAGCCATGCGCGGAACAGCCGGCGGTGGCGCCCGAGGGTGCTGAAGAGGTGCGCGTCCGGCGTACCGGCGGCCCGCGAGACGACCCGGCAGACGAGCCAGTTGATGGGGCCGAGGGCCGCGACGCCGCCCGGCGCGATTCGCGGCGTCATCGCTCAGCCCGGCTGCGGGGTGGTGAGGCCCGCGTGCTCCTCGCGCGCGATCTCGAGCGCCGTGGCGACGTTGCGCCCCACGCCGAGCTCGACGACCCGCTGCGCGATCATGCGGATCGGCAGCAACGGACGCACGAAGCCGGGCGCGCCGACGATCCGCGCCCGCCGCGCGATGCCGTGCTCGAGCGCGCTGATGGCCCGTTCGAGCGGCGCGACGCGCGCCCCGTGCCCCAGCTGCGGAAAGAGCTTCGCGGCCCTCGTTCCGAACCCGCGCGTCGTCATCTCGGTCGCGATCTCCGCGAAGTACGCCACGCCGACGCGGGCGCCCGTGTGCCGCATCTCGATCCGCAGGCAGTCGCCCAGCGCCTCCACCGCCGCCTTCGACGCGCAGTATGCGCCCATGAGCGGCAGGTGCACCGCGGCGGCGAGCGACGACACCACGAGCGCATACCCATTCGGGTGCGCGACGTGCGGCCCCGCCGCACGGACCGTGTAGTAGGCGCCGAGCACGTTGACGCCCATGGTCCGCTCGAAGATGTCCGCGTCGCCGCCGAGGAGCGGCAGCTGCGCCGCGACGCCCGCGTTGGCGACGACGACGTCGAGCCGCCCGAGCTTCCCCACGATGCCGGCCACGGCGCGGTCGACCTCGTCGCGCGACGCCACGTTGCACGGCGCCCACGGCGCGTCGCCCGCGGCTCGTGCCACCTCTGCGAGCAGCGCGGGCTCCAGCCCGATCAGCCCGACACGGGCACCGCGTTGGTGCAGCCGGACGGCGAGGGCGGCGCCGATTCCGCGGGCGGCGCCGGTGATGAGCACCGTGCGCCCCGTGAGCAGACGTTCGAGGGTGGCGGCCGTCATGCCGCGACGGTAGACACCATGTCTACCGTGCGCGTCAACCCGCTACTGCGGCGTGAGGCCCGGGGCCCAGAGGTACATGAAGCGCGGGCTCGCCGGCGTCAGGGCCCCGAAGTCGACGGCGAGCAGGTTCACCTGTGGCGCACCGGAGGACCGTGCCGCCACCGTCTCCGTCGCCTCGCCGCGGCGGCGATAGCGGACCACCGTCGCCTCCGTGAGGCCGGCAGTGCGCTTCGCCAGCTCGAGCGCGTCGTGGACCGAGCCGATGTCGTCGACGAGCCCGAGCCGCTGCGCGGTCGGCGCGTCGAAGATCCGGCCGTCGGTGATCTCGGCGAGCCTGCCGGTGTCGAGCCCGGGACGTCCCGTCCGCACGACGTCCACGAAGCGGGCGTGCATGTGGTCGAGCACGCCCTGCACGATGCGCCGCTCCTCCGGCGTCGGCGCCCGCAGCGGCGACAGCAGGTCCTTGTGCGCGCCTGCCTTGTACGTCTCGTTGCGCACGCCGATCTTCGCGAGCAGCCCCTCGAGGTCGAGGCTCAGCAGGATGACGCCGATCGATCCCGTCACCGTCGTCGGGTGCGCGACGATGCGGTCGGCCGCGCAGGCGACGTAGTAGCCGCCCGACGCCGCCGTGTCGGCCAGCGCCGCAATCACCGGCAGGCGCGTGTCGCGCTTGAACCGCAGCAGCTGCCCGTGGATGTCGTCGCTCGCGGTGACGCCGCCGCCCGGGCTGTTGACGCGCAGGACGACCGCCTTGACGCGCGGATCCTCGGCCGCCGCGGTCAGCTCGGCCTCGACGCGCGCGACGGTGCTCTCCTCCTGGACGAGCCCGAACGCGCGCGACGACGGCTCGTCGGTGATGGTGCCCGTGACGTCGATGAGCGCGATCTTCGCCCGCCCCTCGCCCTCGACGCGCACTTCCTCGAGCGGACGGCGCTCGCCGCCGAAGAGCCCGAACGGGCTGCCGACGACGAACACGCACCCCGTCGCCGTCGTGAGCGCGACGAGCAGGAGCGCCAGGTGGCCGACGCGCCTCACGCCTTCCCGCCGGCGCGACCGCCGTGCGAGAGCTTCTTCAGGTCGAGGATCTGATCGACCTGCTCCGGCGGCATGACCTTCTCGTCGAGCAGCACCTGGCGGATGCCGACGTCGCGCTTCATCGCCAGCTTGAAGAGCTCCGCCGCGCGGTCGTAGCCGACGACCGGCGCGATGGCCGTCACCAGCTGTCCCGTGAGCTCGCCATAGCGGCGGCACTGCTCGACGTTCGCCGTGATGCCGACGACGCAGCGGCGCGCCAGCACGCGGCAGGCGCCCGCCAGCGCCGCGATGGCCTCGAGCAACGCGTGACCGATGATCGGCATCATCACGTTGAGATCGAGGTTGCCGCTCATGCCCGACACGGCGATCGTCTGGTCGTGGCCGATCACCATGGCGCACACCTGCGCCATCGCCTCGGGCATCACCGGGTTCACCTTGCCCGGCATGATGCTCGACCCCGGCTGCGTCGCCGGCAGCTCGATCTCGTTGAGACCGGTCCGGTTGCCCGACGTGAGCAGCCGCAGGTCGTTCGAGATCTTCATGAGCCCGACGGCGACGGTGCGCAGCGCGCCCGACGTCTCGACGGCGGCGTCGCGGTTCTGCATCGCCTCGAAGAGGTTCGGCGCCTGGCGGAACGGCAGCCCGGTGACGCGCGCGAGATCGGCGGCGACCTTCTCGCCGAATCCGGGCGGCGCGTTGATGCCGGTGCCCGCCGCGGTGCCGCCGATCGGCAGCTCGCCGAGGTGCTTCAGCGTCGCCTGCACGCGCTCGATGCCGTGGCGCACGACGCTCGCGTAGCCGGAGAACTCCTGCCCGAGCGTGATCGGCACCGCGTCCTGCAGATGCGTGCGCGCCGCCTTCACGACGTCGGCGAACTTCTCGGCGCGGTCCTCGAACGCGTCGGCGAGCTCCTCGAGCGCGGGCAGCAGCTGGTGCTGCACGTCGCTGTACGCCGCCACGTGGATCGCCGTGGGGAAGACGTCGTTCGTGCTCTGCCCCATGTTCACGTGGTCGTTCGGATGGACCGACTTGTCGCCGCGCGTGCCGCCGTTCAGCTCGATCGCGCGGTTCGCGATGACCTCGTTCGTGTTCATGTTCGTCGAGGTCCCCGAGCCGGTCTGGAAGACGTCGAGGACGAACTCTCCGTCGAGCGCGCCCTCGGACACTTCGGTGGCGGCGCGGACGATGGCGTCGGCGACCTTCGGATCGAGCAGCCCGAGCTCGGCGTTCACGCGCGCGCACGCGGCTTTGATCAGGCCGAGCGCCCGGATGAAGCTGCGGCCGAAGCGCAGGCCGGAGATCGGGAAGTTCTCGAGGGCGCGCGCGGTTTGCGCGCCGTAGTAGGCGTTCGCGGGGACGACCATCTCCCCCATGCTGTCGCGCTCGATCCGGGTGTCCGCCATGGTCGCGGTTCCCTATCACCCCTCCCCGGCAAGGCAAGGACTGGCGCGGCCTTCAGCCCTTCACGACGGCCAGGGGCCGGAGGCGGACGACGGGCCGGGCCAGGCCCGCCCGGGCGATCACGTCGACCACGTCGGTGACGTCCTTGTAGGCCCACGGCATCTCCTCGGCGATGCCCGCGAGCGAACGTGCCCGGACCGTGACGCCGCGCTCGCGCAGGTTCGCGACCAGGTCGATGCCGCGGCCGTGCTGCTTCGCCTGGCTGCGGCTCATCAGCCGTCCGGCCCCGTGGCATGCGGTGTGGAACGTGTCCGCGCTCCCGGCGGCGCCGAGCAGCAGATAGGAGTGGCGCCCCATGTCGCCGGGCAGCACGACCGGCTGCCCGACCGCGCGCAGCGTGGCCGGCAGGCGCGCATGCCCCGCGGGCAGCGCCCGCGTCGCGCCCTTGCGATGGATGCACAGCCGGCGCGGGCGACCGTCGACGTCGTGCTCCTCGAACGACGCGACGTTGTGGCAGACGTCCCAGACGAGCGCGCTGCCGAGCGCGTCGGCGCCGATGCCGAGCGCGTCGCTCAGCGCGCGCTCGGCCAGCCCCGTCATCACCTGACGGTTGGCCCACGCGAAGTTCGCCGCGGCCGCCATCGCGGCGAGATACGCGCGGCCCTCGCCGGACCGGATCGGGACGCACGCGAGCTGGCGATCGGGCACCGTGATCCCATGCCGCGCCATCGCCGGCCCCATCGCGCGCACCGCCTCGTCGCACACCTGATGGCCGAGCCCGCGCGAGCCGGAGTGGATCATCAACGTCACCTGGTCGAGCGCCAGGCCGAGCGCCTCCGCGCCGTCCGCGTCGAGCACCGCGTCGACGACCTGCAGCTCGAGGAAGTGGTTGCCGGAGCCGAGCGTGCCCAGCTGCGGCCGCCCGCGCGTCAGCGCGATCTCGGAGACGGCGGCCGGATCGGCGGTGCGCATGCATCCGCCCTCTTCCATCCGCTCGAGGTCGCTGGCCCGCCCGAAGCCCTGGTCGACCGCCCACGCCGCCCCGCGCGCCAGCACGCGCCGCTGGTCGGCCGGCGAGAGGCGCAGCCCGCCCGTGTTGCCGACGCCGGCGGGAATGGCCGCGTACAGCCGATCGGCGATGCGCGGGACGTCGTCGCGCACCGCGTGGACGTCGAGCCGCGTCCGCAGGAGCCGCACGCCGCAGTTGATGTCGAAGCCGATGCCGCCGGGCGAGACGACGCCGTCGTCCGCGTCGACTGCCGCGACGCCGCCGATCGGGAAGCCGTAGCCCCAGTGGACGTCGGGCATGGCCATCGACGCGCGCACGATGCCCGGCAGGTGCGCGACGTTGCGCACCTGCGCCAGCGCCGGGTCGTCGCGCAGCGCGCGCATCATCGCCTCGCTCGCCCAGATGCGCCCGGGCACGTGCATGGCGTCGCGGCGGGGAATCTCCCACTCGACGTCGCCGACTCGACGGAGCTCCATGCCGATCAGATATCCACGATGACGCGCGCCCACCAGCCGTCATCGCGCTCCTCGACGGCGAGCTCGTGCCACGTCACGGCCTTCACCTCCTGATATGGGCGGCTCGAAAGCGCGTCGGGCGCATCGTCGACGGCGAGCCGAGCGTCCAGTGACGTCGCATCGACGTGCGCGACGTCGACGGCCCATACGACGCATCCGTGCGCGAGGATCAAGACGAGGACGTCGGAGAGGAAGCGATGCAGCAGGTCCGCCAGACCGTCGGCGCGCACAACGACGGAGCGCTCGCTGCGCACCACCGCGCCGCCCGGGTCGACGACGATCCCCATCAACCCGAGCGCCGCCCGCTCGAAGAGCGCCGCCAAGGTCGGCGCGACGACGGTGAACCCGGCATCCGCCGTATGCGCGATCTCACGGACGTGCGGCACGGCATCGGGATGGGTGGTCATGGCTCGCAACCCATGCGTACCACGTATGACGCGCCGGCTTCGCCGGCCGCGTCACCCCGCCCGCGCGGAAACGCCCGCCCCACACTCGCCCCGACCCGAGCGCAGCTCGGGTCGGCGATTAATGCCCGGGCTCCTTCGCCTGCCGCGCGCGATCGTGCTCGAGCTGGATCGTCACGTGCTCGATGTGGAACCGCTCGCCGCAGACCGCTTCCATCGCGTCGATCATGCGATCGTCGGACACGACCTCGGTGACGAGCGCATGTGCCGAAAGCGCGTAGCGACCCGTCGTGAGCGTCCACACGTGCAGGTCGTGCACCGCCTCGACGCCCGGCACGTCTTCGAGCGCGCGCTGCAGCGCATCGACGTCGACGTGCGCGGGGCACGCCTCCATCAGCACGTCCACCGCGTCGCGCACCAGCGACCACGAGCTGAACAGGATGAGCAGCGCGATCAGCACGCTCACCAGCGCGTCGATCGGATACCAGCCCGTCAGCAGCATCACGATCGCAGCGACGATGGCGCCCACCGAGCCGAGCAGGTCGGACATCACGTGCAGGTACGCGCCGCGGAGGTTCAGGCTGCTCTCCTGATGCGCGTGCAGCCGCCACGCGACCACGACGTTCACCACGAGACCCAGCACCGCGAGCCACAGCATGCCGCCCGCCGCGACCGGCTCGGGCTCGTGCAGGCGGTCCCACGCTTCCAGCGTGATGAAGAAGACGACGATCCACAGC
This sequence comes from uncultured Binatia bacterium (SeqCode), assembly GCA_964432595.1. Lineage (GTDB taxonomy): Bacteria > Desulfobacterota > Binatia > DP-6 > DP-6 > DASYLJ01. Next base: position 129,223 of record CAYSOF010000007.1, read on the forward strand.
ACGACGCCGTTCACGAGCGCCGCGAGGATCTCCGCGCGGTAGTATCCGAAGGTCTTGCGCTCGCTCGCAGGGCGGCTGCCGATCCAGAGCGCGAACAGCGTCAGCGCGAGCGCGCCGACGTCGGTGAGCATGTGCGCCGCGTCGCTGAGCAGCGCCAGGCTGTTGGTCCACCAGCCGCCGACGAGCTCGGCCACGCACAGCACCGAGCTGACGACGAGCCCGGTGCGCACCGCGCCGCGCTCGCCGGCGTGGTCGCGATCGTGGGAATGGCCGTGCGCATGGCCGTGCCCGTGCGCGTGGTCGTGCCCCGCGCCCATGCCGGATCACACGGTGAGAAGCGTGTGCACCTGGCAGCCGGCCAGCTTCTGCCGTCCCGGAAGGAATCCGAGCTCGACCAGGAACGCGGCGCCGACGACCTCGCCGCCGCACTGCTTCACCAGCTCGATCGCCGCGCCGGCGGTCCCGCCCGTCGCCAGGAGATCGTCGATCAGGAGGACGCGCTTGTGCCGGCCGAGACCGTCGTGGTGGATCTCGAGCGTGTCGGTGCCGTACTCGAGCTCGTAGCTCGCCTGGTGCGTGCGGTACGGCAGCTTGCCGGGCTTGCGCACGACGGCGAGGCCCGCGCCCAGCGCATAGGCGGCCGCGGCGCCGACGATGAACCCGCGCGACTCGACCCCGAGCACGACGTCGCACTTCCCGCGGAACGGCGCGACGAGCGCGTCGACGGTCTCCTTGAACGCGGGGCCGTCCGCCAGGAGCGGCGTGATGTCCTTGAAGACGATGCCGGGCTTCGGGAAGTCGGGCACGTCGCGGATGTGCTTGGCGATGTCGATCATGAGTCTCGCTTTCCTGCCCGCGTCCCGCTGCTCGCCGTGCTGCCCGCGATGGGCGGCAGGAAGTAGAGCGGATTGCGCGCGATGTTGTCCTTGCGGATCTCGAAGTGGAGGTTTGGTCCCGTGGTCTTGCCCGTCTCGCCGACCAGCGCGATCACGTCGCCCTGGCGCACGACGTCGCCCGCCCGCGTCTGGTTCTCCTTGTTGTGCGCGTAGACGCTGGCGTAGCCGCCGTCGTGCTCGATGATGACGATGTTGCCGTAGCCGCGGAGCTCGTCGGCGTAGAGAATGCGGCCGCCCCGCGCCGCACGCACCGGTGTGCCCTCCGGCGCACTCACGTCGATGCCGTCGTGATGACTCGCGCGCCGCGGCCCGAACGTCGACGAGACGGTGCCGGCGCTCACCGGCCACACGAACGGCGACGGCCCGGACGGCAGCTCGCGCGCCGACGGCCGCTCGCTGCGCGCCTGCGTCGGCGTGATCACGTCGACGGGGAGCTGGCGCGTGGCCGCGGGGACACGGATGACCTGCCCGATCTCGATGCGGTCGGGATTCGCGATGCCGTTCAGGCGCGCGAGCTCGCGGTGGTTCACGCCGTATGCCTGTCCGATCCGATACAGGTTCTCACCCGGCTTGACCGTGTGCTGGAGCGCGGACGTGCCGCAGCCCGCCGCCACCAATGCACCCACCAACCACCCAGCCCACCGCACGCCCGACCTCCCAGGCCGGCGGAGTCTCCTCCGCTGCTACTGTTCCTCCCAGCCGTACGTTCCGTGCAGCTTCACGAAGCGACACTCGCCGAGATACTCCTCCGCGAACCCCTCCGGGCCGCGGCGCAGCCGCACCAGCGTCTGCAGCTCCTCCTCGCCCATCGGCAGGACGAGGCAGCCTTCGGGCGCGAGCTGCGTCAGGAGCGGCCGCGGGATCTGCGGCGCGCCGGCGGTGACGACGATCGCGTCGTAGGGCGCGCCGTCGACCCAGCCGAGCGTCCCGTCGCCGACCTCGATCGTCACGCGCTCCGCGAGCCCGGCGGACTCCAGCGCCGACTGCGCGCGGGCGGCCAGCGCCGGCAGGCGCTCGATGGTGACGACGTCGGCACCCATCGCCGCGAGCACCGCGGCCTGGTAGCCCGAGCCCGTTCCGACCTCGAGCACGCGCTGGCCCTCGCCCTTCAACGTGAGCGCTTCGCTCATCAGGCCGACCATGTAGGGCTGGGAGATGGTCTGATGATCGCCGATCGGCAGCGGCTCGTCGTCGTAGGCGCGCTCGTGCAGCTCGGGCGGCACGAACAGCTCGCGCGGCACGAGCCGCATCGCGGCCAGCACGCGGAGATCGGAGAGCCCCCGCTTGACGAGCTGCTCGCTCACCATCCGTCTGCGCGCGAGTTCGAAGTCGCTGGACATCTGCCGGCCGCTCAGAGTTCCTGCTCGAGCCGCTGGAGGGCGGCGAACGAGGCGTAGTTGGTCAAGTCGAGGTGAATCGGGGTGACCGAGATCTGCCCGCGGCTGCAGGCGTGGAAGTCGGTGCCCTCCTCTTCCACGAATGCCAGCTCCTCGCCGCCGATCCAGTAGTATTTTCGCCCGCGCGGATCGACCTTCTCGACGATGGCGTCGCCGTAGCGGCGCTTGCCCATCCGCGTGAGCGCGACGCCCGTCGGCGACTCGCCGTCGGCGAAGCGCGGGACGTTGACGTTGAGCAGCGTGTCGGGCGGCAACGGCTCGGCCAGCACGCGGCCGACGAGCCGCGACGCGAACTCCGCCGCGATCGCGAAGTCCCAGGGCCCGCGGCCGATCTGGGACACGGCGATCGATGGGACGCCGAGGAGCGTGCCCTCCATCGCCGCGCTGACGGTGCCCGAGTACGTCACGTCGTCGCCGAGGTTCGCGCCCTTGTTGATGCCGGAGACCACGAGCGCGGGCCGCGCCTTCAGGATGGCGTTGATCGCGAGGTTCACGCAGTCGGTCGGCGTGCCGTCGACGGTGTAGCGATCGGTCCCGACCTCGTCGATGCGTAGCGGTCTATGCAGCGTGAGCGCATGGCTGACCGCACTCTGCTCGCGATCGGGCGCGACGACGACCACCCGTCCGTGTGCACTGACGGCCTCGGCCAGCGCCGTGAGCCCTTCGGAGAGGATGCCGTCATCGTTGCAGACGAGGATGAGCGGCGCGGGATCCATGAGGCCCGGGCAAAGTGCCACCAAGGCGGCGACGCTGCAAGCTCAAACGCCGCCGCCTCGGGTGCACCGAGAGTCGGGGCGAGCCGATTTGAACGGCCGACCACTCGCACCCCAAGCGAGTGCGCTACCTGGCTGCGCCACGCCCCGTGACGGCGTGTCTTAGGGGGTCCGCCTGCGAGGGTCAAGCGACAGAAAGCTGACAGCCGCACGCGCCCCCGGGAGTGTCAATTTGGCGGCGGTACGCTGGGCCTTCGACACCCTCATGGCGTCCGACGCGAGCAAACTCGTGCGCACCACATTGGCGCGCGGGTTGCAATCGCCATGGCACGTCGGAGGGACACATGGCGAAGATGGCGACGGAAACGGCTCAGGCGATCAACCAGGCACATGACCCCGCACGCGACCCGGGCCCCGGTCGCCGCGATCCGGAGATCCTCGCCGAGCTGTTCGCTCCCGAGATCATCCTCCCCGAGCAGGTGAGCCAGGGCTTCCGCCGTGACAGCTACATCTCCGGCGAGAAGGCGCTGATGCTGGCGGTGCTCGAGGACGGCATCCGGTGCTTCCAGGAGCATCTCACCAACCCGCGCTCGAACCCGCGCCTGCTCTCCCAGCAGTCCGAGGCGTGGATCAAGGCCGTCGACTACGAGTGGCCCTTCTCGTTCAACAACGTCTGCGAGACGCTGGGCATCGATCCGGACGCCTTGCGCTCCTCCTTGCTGAGCTGGAAGGCCAAGCGCCTCTCCACGGCGGAAGAGAACGGCAAGCCGACGCCGACCGACAAGAAGGTCTACCGGCTGCACCTCCGGACGAAGCGCACGTCCGGCGTGAGATAGTCAGGCGAGACCATGTCTCGCCTGAGGGCGAGTGTGTAGCTCGGCGCTTCGGCCCACCTTCGTCCCGCGGCCGGCAAAGCCGGCGCGGGATACTGCTCCGATCGCTTTCGCTACTTCGACGGATCGCCGATGACCAGCGGCGGCTGCTCGGCGGTCGGGTCGCGTTCGAGCAGGCGGCAGAGGTCCATGACCTCGATGCGGACGCGGGCCACGACGTCGGCGGGCTCGGTCGGCGTTTCGACGTCGGAGCCCTGGCGCAGCCTCCGCTTCGCGCCTTCGATCGTGTAGCGCTCGTCGTGCAGCAGGCGGCGGATCTGGAGCAGGGTCTCGACGTCGCGGCGACGGTAGAGGCGGTGGCGCGTCTGGGACTTCTCGGGGCGCAGGACGCGGAACTCGGTCTCCCAGTAGCGCAGCACGTAGGGCTTCACGCCCACCAGCCGCGCGACCTCCCCGATCTTGAAGTAGAGCTTGTCGGGGAGCTCCGGCACGGAGCTCATTCGCCCTCGTGCGCGGCGGAGCTCGGCGGGGTGCCGTCGTTCATCGTCTTCTTGAGAACCTGGCTCGCCTTGAAGGTGAGCACGCGACGTCCCGAGATGACGATCTCCTCGCCGGTCTGCGGGTTGCGTCCCTTGCGGGGACGCTTCTCGTTGACCACGAAGTTGCCGAACCCCGACACCTTCACCTTCTCACCCTGCTCGAGGCGGCGCTTCACGATCTCGAAGATCGACTCGACGATCTCGGTGGCTTCCTTCTTCGAGAAGCCCACCTTCTCGTAGATTCGCTCGACGATGTCGGCCTTGGTCATCGTCATGACGGTGCTCAGCTCCGCAGCTCGATGGGGAACGTGGCGGCGAGGTGGTCGCGGACCCGCTGGTGGGCGGCGTTCACCTCGTCGTCGGTGAGGGTCCGATCCGGCGCGCGATAGGCGATGGTGTACGCGAGGCTCTTCCGGCCGGGCTCGATGGGTGCCCCCCGATAGCAGTCGAACAGGCTCGCGGTCTCGATCAGCGGATCGTCCAAAACCCGGATCTCCTGGAGGATGGTGTCGGCCAGGAAGACTTCGTCGACGACTACAGCGATGTCGCGGGAGACGGCGGGGAACCGAGGCGGAAGCCGCAACCCGACGCGGCGCGGACGATAGTTTGCGACCTCCTCGAAGTCAAGCTCGCAGAGCCAAACTTCCCCTGAAAGATCGACCACCTGCGCCAGTCGTGGATGCAACGCCCCGGCGACCCCGACGACCCGCCCATCGACCGTCACGGCGGCGGACTTGCCCGGATGCAGCAGGTCGCCGCCCGGCTGCGGACGCCAGCCGACGCCATCGATGCCGAGCCCGTCGAGCAGGTTCTGGACGACGCCCTTCAGGTCGAAGAACTCGAGCGGGGGGCCGATGCGCTCGACACCCCGGGCCGGCCAGCTGCCGTACAGGAGGATGGCGACCGCACGCGGCTCACGCCGGTTCCCCGCGGCATCCCGGCCGTACCCCTTCCCGATCTCGAACGCGCCGACGAATGCCGCACCGTGGGACACGTTGAGCCGCGCCGCACGGATCAGGCCGTTCAGCGGCGAACGCCGCAGCTCGCCCATCTCGCTGGACATCGGGTTCAGCACGGCGATCGGCGCGAGCCCGCCGCCGACGAAGCCCGGCAGACGCCGGTTCGACTCCGCGTCGACGAACGTCAGCGTCACCATCTCGGTGAGCCCCTCCGCGACGAGCAGGCGACGGATGCGTCGCGACGCCGCCCGGGCGGCGCCGTCCTCGCCGGGCAGCAGCGGCGCGTCGGGCAGGGTCGACGGCACCGCGTCGTAGCCGCCGATGCGCGCCAGCTCCTCGGCGACGTCCTGCTCGATCGCGAGGTCACTGCGATACGACGGCGGCGTCACGCGCAGCGCGCGGCCCTCCGCCGTCCACGTCATGCCGAGCGCGCGCATGCGACGCCGGATCTCGGTGGCGGCGAGCGGCATGCCGAGCAGCGACGCGGCGCGCTCCGGACGGAACGTGAAGGCGACGGGCGCCACGGCCGACGGATCGGGAAACGTGTCGACCGCGCCGGGCGCGACGTGGCCCGTCGTCATGCGCGCGATCAGCGCGGCCACCGCGTCGAGGGCGGCCGGCACGCGCGCCGGGTCCACGCGCCGCTCGAACCGGTACGCCGCCTGCGACGGCAGCCCGAGCCGCCGGCTGGTCCGCCGCACCGCCGCCGGCAGGAAGAACGCGCTCTCGAGCAGCAGGTCCTGGGTGGCGTCGGTGACCTCGCTGTCGGCGCCGCCCATCACACCCGCCAGCGCGACGGGCACGCGCCCGTCCGCGATCACGAGGTCGTCGGCGACGAGCGCACGCTCGACGCCGTCGAGCGTCGTCAGCCGCTCGCCCTCGCGGGCGCGCCGGACGACGATCGCGCCGCCGCCGATCTTCGCCAGATCGAAGGCGTGCAGCGGCTGCCCCTGCTCGAGCATCACGTAGTTCGTGGCATCGACGATCGCGTTGATCGGCCGCATCCCGGCGCGACGTAGACGCAGCGCGAGCCACAGCGGCGACGGGCCGATGCGTACGCCGCGCACGACGCGCGCGCAGTAGCGCGGGCACAGGTCGGCCGCGTCGATGCGCACCGTCACCTGCTCCGCCGCCGGCGTGCCTGCCTCGCGCACCTTCGCCTGCGGCATCTTCACCTTCGCGCCGCGCACGGCCGCGATCTCGCGCGCGACGCCGAGCACCGACAGCCAGTCGCCGCGGTTCGCCGTCACCTCGATGTCGACGACGGTGTCGCGGACGCCGGGCAGATCGGCGATCGCCTTGCCCGGGGCGACCGCCTCGGCGAACGTCAGCACGCGCGAGTCGTCGTCGCCCAGCCCGAGCTCCGCTTCCGAGCACAGCACCCCCGCGGACGCGACGCCGCGCAGCTCGACCGCGTCGACACGGCGACCGCCGGGCAGGACGGCGCCCGGCAACGCGACCGCGACGCGCTGCCCTGCGGCGAGATGCGGCGCCGCGGAGACGATGGTCCGCGCCTCGGGCTCACCGACGTCGATGCGCACGATGCGCAGCCGGTCGGCCTGCGGATGCGCCTCGACCGCGGCGATGAGCCCGACGCGCACCGCCGGGTCGACGTCGCCGACGGGCTCGACGCTCTCGACCTTGAGGCCGACCATCGTCATCTGCTCGACGAGATCGGTGGTCGAGCCCTCCCAGGTGACGAGCTCCGCGAGCCAGCTGAGCGGCACCCGCATCAGAACTGCTCCAGGAAGCGGAGGTCGTTGTCGTAGAAGAGGCGCAGGTCCTCGAGCCCGTAGCGCAGCTGCGCGACGCGCTCGATGCCGAGCCCGAACGCGAAGCCGCGCACGACCTCCGGATCGAAGCCGCCCGCGCGCAGCACGTTCGGGTGGATCATCCCCGCGCCGAGGATCTCGAGCCAGCCGGAGCCCTTGCAGACGCGGCACGACGGATCGGGCGTCGCGGGCGCCGGCGGGCAGCGTACGCACGAGACGTCGACCTCGGCGCTCGGCTCGGTGAACGGGAAGAAGCTCGAGCGGAAGCGCACGGCGGTGCGATCGCCGAAGAGGCGGCGCGCGAACTCGCGCAGCACGCCCTTCAGGTCGGCGAACGTCACGCGCTCGTCGACCATGAAGACCTCGATCTGCTGGAACATCGGCGAGTGCGTGGGATCGAGCTCGTCGCGGCGGTAGACCGTGCCGGGCGCGACGATCCGCAGCGGCGGCTGCGACGACTGCATGACGCGGATCTGCACGGGCGACGTGTGCGTGCGCAGCAGAAGCCCCGGCCCGGCGTCGACGAAGAGCGTGTCCTGCGCATCCCGCGCGGGATGGTCCGGCGGGAAGTTCAGCGCGCCGAAATTGTGGAAATCGTCCTCGATCTCCGGCCCCTCGGCGACACGGAAACCCATCGCGACGAAGATGTCGACGATGTCGTCCTCGGTCTGCCGCAGCGGGTGGACGTGACCTCGCGGCCGGCGCTTGCCGGGCAGCGTCGGGTCGAGACGCTCGTCGGAGAGCGCGCGCGACAGCCGCTCCTCGCCGAGGAGGCCGCCCCTGGCGTCGAGCGCGCCGGTGATCGCCTCCTTCACCTCGTTGGCGAGCGCGCCCATGGCGGGACGCTCCGAGGCGTCGAGCTGGCCGAGCCCGCGCAGGATCGTGCTCAGCGAGCCCTTCTTGCCGAGGTACTGGACGCGGATGGCCTCGAGGGCCTCCTCGCTGGCGGCCGCGGCGATCTCCGCCGTGGCCGCCTCGCGGAGCTGTGCGAGCTCCGCTTTCAACTACGCGGTCGCCGGGACGTGGGACTTCGCGAGCCCGACGAGCTCGCCGAAGGCCTGCGGCTGGTCGAGCGCCAGCGCCGCGAGGATCTTGCGATCGACGGCGATGCCGGCGGCCTTCAGGCCCGCCATGAGCTTGCTGTACGACAACCCGTGCGGCCGGACGGCGGCGTTGATGCGGACGATCCACAGGCTGCGGAAGTCGCGCTTCTTCGCCTTGCGGTCGCGATAGGCGTACGTGAGCCCGCGCTCGACGGTCTCCCGAGCCTGGCGATAGGTCTTGCGTCGTCCGCCGACGTATCCCTTCGCCAGCTTCATCGTCTTCTTGTGGCGGCGGCGCGTCTTCGGGCCGCCCTTTGCGCGAGGCATCGCTTACTCCTTCTCGAACGCTCAGCTGTACGGCAGCAGGCGCTTGATGTTCTTCTCGTCGCCCTTGGCGACGAGCGTGGCCTTGCGGAGCTGGCGCTTCCGCTTCGTCGTCATGTGCGAGTTGATGTGGCGCAGGCCCGCGTGGGCGCGCTTGATCTTCCCCGTGCCGGTGACCTTGAACCGCTTCGCGGTCGCGCGGTTCGTCTTCATCTTGGGCATCGTTCGACTCCTTCTCTACTTCCCGACCAACATCATGGACATGCTGCGCCCCTCCATGCGGGGCTGCTGCTCGATCTGTGCGACGTCCTGCACCATGCCGGCGATGCGCTCCAGCATGGCGCGGCCCAGCTCCGGATGCGTGATCGACCGGCCGCGGAAGAAGATCGTCACCTTGACGCGGTGACCGTCGCCCAGGAAGTCGCGGATGTGCCCGACCTTGAAGTCGACGTCGTGCCCGCTGGTCTGCGAGCCGAGCTTCACTTCCTTGAGCAGGCTGGCGGAGCCCTTCTTGCGCGATTCCTGCGCCTTCTTCTTCTGCGTGTAGCGGAACTTGCCGTAGTCCATGATGCGGCACACCGGCGGCTGCGCCGTGGGTGCCACCTCGACCAGGTCCAGCTCCTTTTGATCCGCGATGCGCTGCGCATCCATCGGCGTCATCACGCCGAGCTGCGCGCCGTCGGAATCGATGACGCGGATCTCGCGCGCGCGGATCTGCTGGTTGACGCGGACTCGCTCTTCGATCTTCGCTATGGGACACCTCCGGGCATGCGAGCGTCGGCCCGCACCTGGGCGACGAACGCGTCGAGCGCCATCGCCTCCCGATTTTCTCCGCCGATGCGCGGCGCGACCGTCTGGTCGGCGGCCTCGCGCTCGCCGACCACGGCGATCACCGGCACCTTCTCGAGCTGCGCTTCACGGATCTTGTAGCCGAGCTTCTCGTTGCGGACGTCGGTCTCGGCGCGGAGCCCGGCCTGTCGGCACGCGTCGCGCACCGTGCGCGCCCACGCCTCGACCTTTTCGCTCACGGGAACGACGCGCACCTGCTCCGGTGCCAGCCAGAGCGGCAGCTTGCCGGCCGTATGCTCGAGCAGGATCGCGATGAAGCGTTCGATGGAGCCGAGCACCGCGCGGTGGATCATCACGGGTGTCGCGTCGGTACCGTCGGGCGTGACGTACTCGAGCTCGAACCGCTCGGGCATGGCGCAATCGATCTGCACCGTCGCGAGCGTCCACGAGCGCTCGAGGACGTCCTTGAAGTCGAAGCCGATCTTCGGGCCGTAGAACGCGCCCTCGCCCGGCAGCGTCGTCACCGGGAAGCCGGTCTTCTCGGCCGCGCGCGCGAGTGCCGCCTCCGCCTCGTTCCACAACTCGAGGCGGCCGAGGTACGTCTCCGGCCGCGTCTGGATCGACACCTCGACGCGGTCGAAGCCGAACGCGTCGTACACCTCGCGCGTCATCGCGACGAACGCGTCGAGCTCCTCCTCCATCTGCTCGCGCGTGCAGTAGATGTGCGCGTCGTCCTGCGCCAGCGAGCGGACGCGGGTGAGACCGGCGAGCGTCCCCGACGGCTCGAAGCGGTGCAGACGGCTGAAGTCGGCGTAGCGGATGGGCAGCTCGCGGTACGAGTGCTTGCCCTGGGCGAACAGGTAGCAGTGCCCCGGGCAGTTCATCGGCTTGACGCCGTACTCCTCGTCGCCGACGGCCATCAGGAACATGTCGTCGTGGAAGGCCTCGTAGTGGCCCGACGTCTTCCAGAGGTCCGTCTTGTAGATGAGCGGCGTGATCACCTCGGTATAGCCATATCGTCCGTAGAGGGAACGGATGTACTGGACCAGGGTGTTGTAGACGACCGCGCCCTTCGGGTGGAAGAACGGCGAACCCGGGGCGATCGGGTGGATCGAGAACAGGTCGAGCTGCTGCCCCAGCCGGCGATGGTCGCGGGCCTTCGCCTCCTCGAGCCGCTTCAGGTACGCGTCGAGCTCCTTCTGCGTCGCCCACGCCGTGCCGTAGATGCGCTGGAGCATCTCGTTCTTGGCGTCGCCCCGCCAGTAGGCGCCCGCCACGCTCGTCAGCTTGAAGGCACCCATCTTCCCGGTCGACGGGACGTGCGGGCCGCGGCAGAGGTCGACGAACTCGCCCTGCCGGTAGAGCGAGACGGTCGGCTCGGGAATGCCCTGGATGATCTCGCACTTGTAGTGCTCGCCCATCTCGCGGAAGCGGGCGACCGCCTGGTCGCGGGTGAGCTCCTCCCGGCTGACGGGGAGGTTCTCGCCGACGATGGCGCGCATGGTCTCCTCGATGCGCGCCAGATCCTCGGGGCTGAATCCCTCGGGGCGTTTGAAGTCGTAGTAGAAGCCGTGCTCGATCACCGGGCCGATGGTGATCTCCGTGCCCGGGAACAGCCGCTGCACCGCCTGCGCCATCAGGTGCGCGCAGGAGTGACGCAGCACCTCGAGCCCGTCGGCCGTCTCCGGGGCGACCGTGGCGAGGCGGCAGTCCTCGGTGAGCTCCCGGCTCAGGTCGATGACCTTCGCGCCGGCACCGTTCTCCATGCGCGCGGCGACGGCGTTCTTGAGCTGCTTCTTGCTGGAGCCGACGCGCTCGGCGTGCACCCGGAGGGCATCGGCGGCAGTCGTTCCCGAGGGCAGGCGCTCGGCGGCGCCGTCCTCGAAGGTCACGGTGATCTCTGCCATCCGGCGCTACACGACGAAAATCGGCTTCAACGAGGCTTCAACGATACGAGGACGACGCGAGGTGACTAGGCACGGGCGGGATTGAACCGCCGACCTCTTCCGTGTCAGGGAAGCGCTCTAGCCACTGAGCTACGTGCCTGCGTAAGTGCTCGATAAGACGTGAAGTGGTACCAACCGAGCGCCGACCTGTCAAGGCGACGAGGCCCGTCTGTGGCTCGCTTGTACCTCACCGGACCCGCCTGTAGAGTCCGCGCGTGTCGCGGGAACACCTGTTCGCGGCGTTCTTCCTCGCCTGCTACGTGTTCCTGCTCCATCAGCTGTACCTGTTCCTGGCTCCGTTCGCGGCGCCGCTGGTGTGGGCAGCCATCCTCGCCCTCACGTTCTACCCGCTGACGACGTGGCTCACCCGCCTCTTCCGGGGCAGCCGCGACCTGGCCGCCCTGGTCCTCGTCGTCGCCGTCACGGCGGTCGCCATCCTGCCCTCCATCTTCCTCGGCACGATGCTCGTCCGCGAGGCCGGGCAGGCCTACGGCCGGGTGCAGGAGATGGTCGCCAACGGCGAGCTGACCCAGTTCCTCGAGCGCGTGCAGAACTCAGGGGTCGGGCGGCTCTTCCAGCGCGCCACCGCCCCGTTCGCCGACCGCCTCGACCTCGACCCCACCAAGCTGATCCTCGCCGGCGCGGCGTGGGTGTCGCAGCAGATCGCGTCGCAGAGCGGCGTCCTCGCGAAGAACGTCCTCGTCTCGCTGGTGAACGGCAGCTTGATGGTGCTCGCGCTGTTCTTCTTCTTCCGTGACGGGGAGCGCATCGCCGGGCGCATCCTCGAGCTCATCCCGATGGAGGGCGCGCACAAGGACCGCGTCGCCCGACGCCTGTACGACACGCTCTCGGCGGTCGTCCAGAGCATGATCGTCGTGTCGGTCGCGCAGGGCATCCTGGGCGGCCTGGCCTACTGGGTGATCGGCAACCTGCCCTTCGCCGTCTTCCTCGGGTTCCTGACGGGCGTCGCGTCGTTCATTCCGCCGGCGGGATCGGCGTTCGTGTGGCTGCCGGCGTCGGCGTACCTCTGGTTCACCGATCACACCGCGCGTGCCGTCCTGCTGCTGCTCTGGGGCGCCATCGTCGTCAGCGGCTCGGACAACGTGATCCGCACGCTGCTGATCGGCGGACGCGCGAAGATGCCGACGTTCCTGCTGCTGTTCGCCATCCTCGGCGGGCTGCAGGTGTACGGCTTCCTCGGTGTCTTCGTCGCGCCGGTGATCGTGGCCGCCCTCCTCTCCTTCGTCGACATCTACCGGGAGATCTACGGCGGGGGGCCGGCGCCGATCATCCTCCCGCGGGCGTCGGATCGGGACGAGCTGTCGGCGTGAGCGGGGCGGTGGCGGTGAGCGGTGGGAGGCGTGGCGGGCTACGGGGCTCCGTCCTCGCTTCAAGCGCGCCGTCAGGCGCTGAACCATCCTGCCGAGCGCGTTGCGCGCGCTAGAAGCTGCGGAAGCCCCTATGCCCGTCACGCCTCCCACCGCGTGACCGGCACGGCTCCGAGCGTCATCCCGGCTAGCGACCGAACGGGGCGCGCTGGAGAACCGTCTCTGCCTGACCCACGATCTCGCGGAGGACGTCTCCCGCGGGTTTGATCTGCTTGAAGGATCCGACGCCCTGCCCCGCCGGCATACAGGTTTTCTCCGGGTCCGCCTCCGGATTCCAGTAGGCCATCACCTGACGCTGCGTCGAGATCATCAGCTGCTCGGGGAACTTCTTCATCTTCTTCGGGTCGGCTTCGTGCTCGAGGATGTACGGGTTTCGCAGTGACCGCAGCGGCTTGCCGGAGTAGCAACGGGTGCGGATCGTTTCATCCTGCTCGGCGACGATCAGCGCTTCGCGATATTGCTTCGCCGCCGTCGCCTCGGGCGTCGCGATGAAGCGGGTGCCGATGATCGCGCCCTGCGCGCCGAGCGCCAGCGCGGCGACGACGCCGCGCCCGTCGACGATGCCGCCGGCGGCGACCACCGGGATCTTCACCGCGTCGACCACCTGCGGCACCAGCGCCAGCGTGCCGATCTCGCCGGTGTGGCCGCCGGCCTCGGTGCCCTGCGCGGCGACGACGTCGGCGCCTGCCGACTCGGCACGCCTCGCGTGCGCGACCTTGCCGCACATCACCATGATCGTGATTCCCCGCCGCTTCATCTCGGCGACGTGCTTCTCGGGAATGGCGAGACCGGCCACGAAGATGCGGATCTCTTCGCCGTAGAGCACGGGGAGATACGGCTCGATCATCTCGGGAATCGGCGCCAGCAGGTCGACCGCGAACGGCTTCGTCGTGAGCGCGCGCGTGCGACGAATCTCCTCGCGTAGACCATCCGGCGAGAGGTTCGCGGCGCCCATGATCCCGAGGCCGCCGGCGTTCGACACCGCGGCCACCAGCGGCGCCATCGAGACACCGCCCATGCCGGCGAGCAGGATCGGCACCTCGATACCGAAGAGGTCGCAGATGGGCGTACGGAGCGCCGGATGCGCGGCGCCGTTTGACGGCGATTCCTGCTGCATGGGAAGGACTTTCGACCGCGCTGCTTTCCTCTGTCAAGGACGACGGCCGCATGACGAGACGACCTGTGCTGGTGGGCGTCGGCCAGATCACCGACCGACCCGACGACCCGCGACGAGGCCTCGAGCCGCTCGCGCTCATGGAGGCCGCGGCGCGCGCCGCGCTCGACGACGCGGGCCTCGTGGCGTCCGCGCCCGACACCGTCGCCGTCGTGACGAACGTCTTCCACGACTACGGCGACACCGCGACGATGCTCGCGGCGCGCCTGGGCGCCGCGCCGAGGCGCGCCCTCGTCACGACCTGGGGCGGCAACACGCCGCTGACGCTGCTCTCGCATCTCTGCGACGAGATCGCCGCCGGTCGGATCGACGTCGCGCTCGTCGCCGGCGGCGAGGCGGGCGGCACGATGCGCGCGCTCGGCCGTGCCGGCATCACGCCCGCCTGGACGCCGCCGACGGAGACGAGCGTGCCGCGGTTCGGCGACATGCGCTACGGCACGAGCGACCTCGAATCGCGGCACGGCGGCCGCGAGGCGTTCGTCACCTTCGCGCTCATCGAGAGCGCGTATCGCGCCGCCCGCGGCCTGTCGCTCGCGGACGCGCAGGCCGAGATGGGGGCGTTCGCCGCCCGCTGCACCGCCGTCGCCGCCGCGAACCCGTACGCGTGGTTCCGCGAGGCGCGCGACGCCGCCACGCTGGCCACCGTGGGGCCGTCGAACCGCATGGTCGCGTTCCCGTACCCGAAGTACCTGAACGCCATCATGGACGTGAATCAGGGCGCCGCGATGATCGTCGCCAGCGAAGACGCCGCCCGACGTCTCGGCATTCCGGACCACCGCTGGGTGTGGCCGTGGGGCGGCGTCGACGTCGCCGAGCAATGGTTCCTCTCCGAGCGGGAGGCGCTCGGCGATCTGCCGGGCATGCGTCGCGCGGCGGCCGCGCTGCTCGCCGACCAGTCGCTGTCCGTCGACGCCATCGCATACCTCGACCTCTACAGCTGCTTCCCCGTCGCGCCGCGCCTGTCCGCGTCGATGCTCGACATCGATCCGGCGACATCGCGTCCGCTCACGTTGACGGGCGGCCTCCCCTGGTTCGGCGGGCCCGGCAACAACTACGCGACGCACGCGATCGCGAGCGCCGTCGAGCGGCTGCGCACCGATCGCGCCGGCCATGCGCTCGTGCACGCGCTCGGGTGGAGCTGCACGAAGCATGCGCTCGGGGTCTTCGGCGGAACGCCGCCGCCCGACGGCTGGCGACGCAGCGGCGGCGCGGCGCTGCAGGCGTGGGTCGACGCGCAACCGCATCCCGTGATCGCCGAGGAAGCCGCCGGCCGCGGCACCGTCGAGGCCTACACCGTCGTACACGGCCGCGACGGCGCGCCCGAACGCGGGATCGCCCTCGGCCGGCTCGACGACGGCCGCCGGTTCGTTGCGACGCTCCCCGCGGAGCGCGACGTGCTCGAGTCGTTCGAGCGCGCCGAGGGCGTGGGCCGCGATGGTCGTCTCACCTGCGCCGGCGGCGAGAACCGGTTCGATCCGTCATGATGCGGCCGGCGCCACCCGCCGCGCTCGCGGCGATCCTGCGCGACACCGCCGCGCTCGGCTTCACCCTCGCGTCCGACGCCGAGACGGGCGCGCTCCTGCGCACGCTCGCCGCATCGAAGCCGGGCGGACGACTCCTCGAGCTCGGCACGGGCACCGGGCACGGCACCGCCTGGCTCCTCGACGGGATGGACGACGCCGCCCGGCTGACGACGGTCGACGCGGATCCCGGTCCGGTGGCCGTGGCGCAGCGCCACCTCGGCGGCGACCCGCGGGTCACGTTCCACGTCGACGACGGTGTCGGATTTCTGACCGCGGCGACGGGACCGTACGATCTGATCTTCGCCGACGCGATGCCCGGCAAGTACGAGGCCCGCGACACGGCGCTGGCCCTGCTGGCGCCGGGCGGCCTGTACGTCGTCGACGACCTGCTGCCGAAGGACGACTGGCCCGAGGGCCTGGCGCTCGTCCCCCAGCTCCTCGCGGCGCTGCAGGCGCGGACCGACCTGGTGCTGGCTCCGCTCGCCTGCGCCAGCGGGCTCCTCGTGGCGACTCGCGTGCTGTTCGGCTCTCGCGCGGCGAGCCGCTAAGCTGGCCGCGAATGGACGCGCCTCGCGGGTGGGAGCCGCCGGAGCCGGACGCCCGGCAGGCCGATCATTGGGATGCGTGCTGGGCGCTCAGCGAGCTCGGCTGTCATGCCATACTCGCGCGCACCCGCTTCACGCTCGACGCCCCGCCGCACGCGGCGCGCGCGTGGCTCTGCGCCACGGGCCTGTGGACGGGCCATCCGCTCAACTTCCTCTCCGCGGCATCCCAGCCGCCGCTCTGCCTCGTCACGGTGAACGGCGTCGCGCTCGACATCCCGCAGCGCCTCCTCGTACGCGGCGAGGCGTTCGAGCTCGACCTCGGCAGCGAGCTGCGCGGCGGCATGAACGACCTGGTGCTCGAGGCAGCGTATCGCGACACGCCCACCGTCGTCGGCATGCCGCTGCCGGTCCAGGTCGGCGTGTTCTGCCAGGTCGACATCGAGGTGCCCGGGCAGCCGCTCTCGCGCCTCGCGACGGGACGGCGATCGACGCTCCAGCGCATCATGCCGACGCGGCCATCGATCGCGTCGTCGACGTGGGAGATGCTCGTCAAGCGCACGCCCGAATCGAAGTGGGAGCTGGCGGAGGCCACGTTCGTACATCCGCTGACGGCGTCGCCCCTGCTCCGTCTGCCCCGCCGCGCCGGGCGCATCGAGCACGAGGCGGATCGCGACCTGCCGCGCGTGCGGCACGAGCGGCGCGAGCCCGAGCCCCGGCGGACGGTCCCGCCGCGCGGCACCGTCTTCGTCGACTTCGGCGAAGAGCTCGTCGGCCACCTGGCCATCCACACGCCCGCGCCGGTGAAGCTCACGGTCTCTCCAGGCGAGTCGGAGGCGGAGGCCCGCGATCTCGACGAGCGCACGGAGAACCCGCTGCGCGCGGTCGAGCTGTCGACGCCCGGCACCTGGCGCGACCCGCGGCGCAGCGCGCTCCGCTACGTGCTGGTGCGCAACGACTCGCCGGAGCCCGCCGACCTGCACGTGACGCTCGATGCGTTCGAGGCCGATCTCGCGCTGCGCGGCACGTTCCGCTGTGCGGATCCGCTGCTCGAGCAGGTCTACGAGACCGGCCGCCGCACGGTGCTCCGCTGCACGCACGACTACGTCGAGGACGGGCCGAAGCGCGATCGTCTCCTGTGGCTCGGCGACCTCGCCGCCGTCGCCACCGTCTTCGGCAAGACGATCGGCGACCTGACGCCCCTGCGCCGCTCGCTGCTCCTCGCCGCGGGAACGCAGCTCCGCAACGGCGCGCTGCCCGGCGTCGGCCCGCATCCGAACGATCTGGTCGTCGCCGACTACGTCCCGCAGTTCGTCCTCGCGGCGGAGCGGCATCTCGCGCTCAGCGGCGACGTCGACACCGCGGGGCTGCTCTTCCCGGTCGTCCGCCGCGCGCTGGCGTTCCTCGGTGAGCGCACGGGACCGGAAGGCCTCGTCGGCCCCGAGGAGGAGACCGACTGGTGGGTGTTCCTCGATTGGGACCGCCGCGAGCCGTTCGGCTGTCCCGTCGAGAAGCAGGGCTACGTCACCGTGCTGTCGCTGCTGACGGCCTGCGCGCTCGACGCGGGCGCGCGCATGGCCGCGTCGCTCGGCGCGGCGCGCGAGGAGCGGTCCTGGAGCGAGCGCGCCTCGCTGCTGCGCGAGCACGTCGTCGAGCGCTGTTGGGAGGACGTGCCGCGCGGCCTCGTCGTCGACTGGGTGCGCGGCGGCGAGATGAGCCGTCACATGAGCCGCTTCACGACCGCGTGGGCGGTGCTCGCGGGCGTGGGGACGGCGCCGCAGCGCTCGACGTTGCTCGACGTGCTGGGCTCGTCGGGCGGCCGCCTCGGGCCCACGACGACCGGCTACGGCCAGACGACGAACGTCGAGGCGCTCTTCTCCGGCGGGCGCGCGCAGGCGGCGCTGGACGTGATCCGCGCGTACTGGGGCGGGATGCTCGCGCGCGGCGCGAGCACGTTCTGGGAGAGCTTCGACCCCGACGAGCAGCGCGACACCGAGCTCGAGCTATACGGCCGGCGCTACGGCGTGAGCCTGTGTCACGGCTGGTCGGGCGCCGTCGCCGGGACGCTCGCGACGCACGTCCTCGGCGTCGAGCCCGCGAGCCCGGGCTACGCCCGCACGACGATCGCGCCGCAGCTCGGCGATCTGGCGTGGGCCGAGGGCGAGGTGCCGACGCCGCACGGGCCGATCGTGGTCCGCTGGGGGGACGCCGCGCGCGTCGAGCTACCCGACGGCGTACATGCCGACGTCACGTGGCGCGGCACGACGCGGCCGCTCGGCCCGGGCGCGCACGACCTCTAGGAACCGACCCAAGACTTCGTCTCGGGTCGGTCTCCTAGACGCGGCCCCAGGCCAGCTGCGCCTGCGCGGGGATGCGCAGGACGTCGCCGGAGCGGAAACGTTCGAGGCGCTCGGCGACGACGCGGCCGGCCTCTTCGCGCTGTAACGGCGTCAGCTGCACGACGAGCGGACCGAGCGGCCCGGCGGGATCGGCCATCATCTCCCAGAACTCGGACGCATCGCGCGCGAGCTGCGACAGCACGACCCGCTCCTGGCCGACGGTCTGGAACCCGGCCTGGACGAGCGCGCGCGCGAGCGCGCCGTCGGGCGAGAGGTGGAAGATGCCGGGCGCCTTCGGATCGACGGCCTGCTGCCGTCCGAGCGCGTCGAGCGGCACGGTGATCCACGGATTCGCCTCCGGCGGCGCCCAGGCCGACACCGCGATGCGCCCGCCGGGGACGAGCGCGGTGCGCAGCCGCGCGAGCACGCCGGGCACGTCGTCGACGTAGATGAGGCTCCAGCGCGCGATGACGGCGTCGAACCCGTCCGACGACAGCGGCACCGTCGCGATGTCGCCCGTCTCGAACTCCGCATGCGCCAGCCCGATCGCCGCCGCACGCTCCCGTGCCACGCCGATCATCCCGGCGTCGAGATCGATCCCCAGCACGAACCCATGCGGCCCGGTGAGCACGGCGACCTGCAGCGTCGGATCCCCGATCCCGCACCCGACGTCGAGCACCCGCTGCCCCGCCCCGATCTCCGCCGCCGTCGCCATCCGCAGCGCGAGCGGCCAGGCAAACGACTGAAACAAGGGCTCCCACCGCCGCCACCCCGAAGCGACAGAATGTGTGCTCATGGAGCACACCTGCTAGCACTCCCCATCCCCCACCAAAAGAAGTGGTGATGGGCTGGGCAAGTTGGGCTGGAAACGAAGGCCGCTGGCGGGTGCGGGCTTCGTGTGAGGCGACCCGCAGGGGCGATGCGCGCGCGACGATGTCTACGACGTGCTGCCCCGATCTACGAGGCGCGCACGCCCCGAGGACCGGAGCCGAACACGAAGCCCGCACCTGCCGGAGGCCGCAGCCTCAATAAACGAGACGCCCGAGACGATCCCAGCGGACCCACCGATCCGGCCCATCCCACGACCAGTAGATCACCAACGCCTGCCCCTTGATGTCCTCGATGGGCACCGGCCCCCAGAAGCGCGAGTCGTAGCTCTGGTCGCGATTGTCGCCCATCACGAACACGTGGTCCTTCGGAACTTCGAAGGGGCCGAAGTTGTCGCCGTTCGACGGCGCGACGCCCGGCCGCCGCTCGTTGAAGACCGCGTGTGGATCGTCCCAGGGCTTGCCGTCGATCAGCACCTGCCGGTCGCGGACCTCGACGGTCTGTCCCTCCACCGCGATCACGCGCTTGATGAAATCCTTGGTGCGATCCTTGGGCCAGATGAAGACGACGACGTCGCCCGCCTTCGGCTTGCGGAGACCCGGCAGCTGGCCGAGCGACATCTGCGTGAGCGGTATCTCGAGCCGCGGCCCGTAGATGAACTTGTTGACGAGGATGTGATCGCCGATCTCGAGCGTAGGCAGCATCGACCCGGACGGGATCTTGAAGGCCTGCACGACGAACGTGCGGATCACGAGCGCGAGCAGCAGCGCGACGAACAGCGCCTCCGCGTACTCCCGGATCGTCGACTTCCGCCGGACGACCACCGGTGCGATCGCGGCGGGCGCCTTCTGCCGCTGCACGTCGGTTTCAGCCATGGCGGCGGAGCATACGTGAGGGGGTCGTCATTCGCCACCCTTCAACACCGCGAGGAACGCCTCCTGCGGTATCTCGACGCTGCCGACCTGCTTCATCCGTTTCTTGCCTTCCTTCTGGCGCTCGAGCAGCTTCCGCTTCCGCGAGATGTCGCCGCCGTAGCACTTCGCCGTGACGTTCTTGCGCAACGCTTTCACCGTCTCGCGGGCGATCACCTTGGCGCCGATGGCGGCCTGGATGACGATCTCGAACATCTGGCGCGGGATCAGCTCGCGCAGGCGCGAGCAGTAGTCGCGCCCGCGCGGATATGCCCCGTCGCGATGGACGATGACCGACAGCGCGTCGACGGGATCGCCGTTGATCAGCAGGTCGAGCTTCACGAGGTCCGACGGCCGGAAGTCGAGGTACTCGTAGTCCATCGACGCGTAGCCCTTCGTCATGGACTTGAGCTTGTCGTAGAAGTCCATGACGACCTCGGCCAGCGGCAGCTCGTAGGTGAGCATCGCGCGCGCCTCGCCGAGGAACTTGAGCTCCTGCTGGCTGCCGCGACGCTCCTGACAGAGGCCCATGACCGCACCGAGGAACTCCGTCGGCAGGTGCACCGTGGCGCGGATGTACGGCTCCTCGATGTGGTCGACCTGGAGCGACGGCGGCAGCTTCGCCGGGCTGTCGATCAGGAACGCCTCGCCGTCCGTCCGGACGACGCGATACGCGACCGTCGGCGCCGTCGTGATGAGCGCCAGCCCGAACTCGCGCTCGAGCCGCTCCTGGATGATCTCCATGTGGAGCAGGCCGAGAAAGCCGCAGCGGAAGCCGAAGCCGAGTGCCAGCGACGTCTCGGGCTCGTAGGAGAACGCCGAGTCGTTCAAGCGCAGCTTGTCGACGGCGTCGCGCAGCTGGTCGTAGTCGCCGGAGTCGGACGGATACAGCCCGGCGAAGACCATGGGCTTCACCGGCTGGAAGCCGGCCAGCGGCTCCGCGGCCGGCTGGTCGGCGTCGGTGATCGTGTCGCCGATCTTCGTGTCGGCGACCTCCTTGATGGCGGCGGACAGCATGCCCACCTCGCCCGGACCGAGCTCCTGCACCTCGACGGCACGCGGGGCCTGCACCGCGAGGCGCGTGATCAGGAACTCCTTGCCGACGGCCATCAGCCGGATGCGCTGGCCCTTTCGCAGCGTGCCGTCCACGACCCGGATCAGCGACACGGCGCCGTGGTAGGGGTCGAACCACGAATCGAAGATCAACGCCCGCGGCGGCGCCGCCGGATCGCCTTTCGGCGGCGGGATGTCGCGGACGATCGCCTCGAGGATGTCCTCGGTGCCCGTCCCCTCCTTCGCGCTGGCGAGGATCGCGCCCGACGCATCGAGCCCGATCGCGTCCTCGATCTCCTGCCGCACGCGATCGGGCTCGGCGCTCGGCAGATCGATCTTGTTCAGGACCGGAACGATCGCGTGATCGTGCTCGAGCGCGAGGTACAGGTTGGCCATCGTCTGCGCCTGCACGCCCTGCGTGGCGTCGACGACGAGGATGGCGCCCTCGCACGCCGCCAGGCTGCGAGACACCTCGTACGTGAAGTCGACGTGGCCGGGCGTGTCGATCAGGTTGAGGACGTAGTCCTTCCCGTCGCGCGCCTTGTAGTTCAGGCGGACGGAGCGCGCCTTGATCGTGATGCCGCGCTCGCGCTCGAGATCCATGTCGTCGAGGAACTGGGACGACATCTCGCGCTTCGAAACGGTCCCGGTCCGCTCGAGCAGCCGGTCGGCGAGCGTCGACTTCCCGTGGTCGATGTGCGCGATGATCGAGAAGTTGCGGATGCGGGAAGTGTCCAGCGTGGGCCCCTGACGGTGGTGATTCCGGCGACTCTATGGTGCGCCGGCGGGCCTCCGCAACCCGGTGCCGCTCAGCGGCCGGCCGCGAGTTTGTCGCGGAAGAACTGGACGGTCTTCGCGAGGCCGTCCTGGAGCGGGACCTCGGGCTTCCACCCGAAGACCTCGGCGGCGCGGCGGATGTCGACGACGCTGCGCCGCTGCTCGCCACCCTTCATCGGCCCGTGCTGGATCTCGGACGTGCTGCCCGCCGCCGCCAGGATGCCGGCCGCCAGCTGGTTCACGTCGGTCTCGATGCCCGTCCCCACGTTCACCGGCCCCGTCGCGTCCTTCTCGACCGCGAGCAGGCTCATGCGGGCGACGTCGCCGACGTAGACGTAGTCGCGCGTCTGCTTGCCGTCGCCGTTCACCGTGACGGGCTCGCCGCGCAGCATCTTGCCGCTGAAGATGGCGACGACGCCGGCCTCCCCGTGCGGATCCTGCCGCGGGCCGTAGACGTTCGCGTAGCGCATCGCGACGAACGGCATCTTGTACTCGGCGAAGAAGAAGTGGCAGTAGAGCTCGCCCGACCGCTTGGAGACGCCGTACGGGCTCACCGGCCACGTCGGATGGGTCTCGGGCGCGGGGAACTGCTCCTGCTCGCCGTAGGCGGCGCCGCCCGACGACACGAACAGCACCTTCTTGACGCCGGCGTCCTTCGACGCCTGCAGCAGCCCGATGGTGCCGAGAATGTTGACGCGCGCGTCGAACAGCGGGTCGGCGACGGACTTGCGCACGTCCATCTGCGCCGCGTGATGATTCAGGACGTCGGGACGCTCGTCGTGGATCAGCTTCGCGGTTTCGGCGTCGAGGATGTCGAGGTGGTGGAAGCGCGCCTTCGGGTTGATGTTCTCGCGCTTCCCGCCCGACAGGTTGTCGACGACGATGACGTCGTGACCGGCGGCGATGTACGCGTCGGTCACGTGCGAGCCGATGAAGCCCGCACCGCCGGTGACGAGGACTTTCATACCTTGTCCCGGAAGTAGTCGATCGTGTGCTTCAGGCCTTCCTCGAGCCCGACGCGCGGCTCCCAGCCGAGCAGCGTGCGCGCCCGCGTGATGTCGGGCTGGCGCACCTTCGGGTCGTCGACCGGCAGGTCACGGAAGACGATCTCGCTCTTGCTGTTCGTGAGCGCCTTGATGCGCTTCGCGAACTCGAGGATCGTCACCTCGAGCGGGTTGCCGCAGTTCACCGGCAGCCCGTAGTCGCTCATCAGCAGGCGGTGGATGCCCTCGACGAGGTCGGAGACGAAGCAGAAGCTGCGCGTCTGCGAGCCGTCGCCGTAGACGGTCATGGGCTCGCCGCGGAGCGCCTGCGCGATGAAGTTCGGCACGACGCGGCCGTCGTTCAGGCGCATGCGCGGGCCGTGCGTGTTGAAGATGCGGACGATGCGCGTCTCCACGCCGTGCGTGCGCTGGTAGGCCATGGTCATGGCCTCGGCGAAGCGCTTCGCCTCGTCGTACACGCCGCGCGGGCCGATGGGGTTCACGTTGCCCCAGTAGTCCTCGTTCTGCGGATGGATCTGCGGATCGCCGTACGTCTCCGACGTCGACGCGAGCAGGAGGCGCGCGCCCTTCTCCTTCGCGAGGCCGAGCGCCTTGTGCGTGCCGAGCGACCCGACCTTGAGCGTCTGGATGGGCAGCTCGAGGTAGTCGACGGGGCTCGCCGGCGAGGCGAAGTGGAGGATGTAGTCGAGCGGGCCGCGCACGTAGATGTAGTTCGTCACGTCCTGCTGGATGAACGTGAAGCGGCGGTCCGAGAACAGGTGCGCGATGTTGTCCGGCGACCCCGTGAGGAAGTTGTCCATGCAGATGACGTCGTTCCCCTCGGACAGGAACCGCTCGCACAGATGCGAGCCGATGAAGCCCGCGCCACCCGTGATCAACACCCGCGCCATGGCGGCCTCCTAGCGTCCCGGCCGCACC
Organism: uncultured Binatia bacterium (SeqCode); assembly: GCA_964432595.1. Classification (GTDB taxonomy): domain Bacteria; phylum Desulfobacterota; class Binatia; order DP-6; family DP-6; genus DASYLJ01. The sequence goes on from CAYSOF010000007.1 coordinate 152,891, forward strand.
GGCGCGCGGCCGATGGGCAGATAGGTGAAGCCGTGCTGCCGCATGACCTCGGGCTCGTACAGATTGCGTCCGTCGAAGATGAGCGGCGACTTGAGCAGCTGCTTCATGCGCGCGAAGTCGGGCCGGCGGAATTCGTTCCACTCGGTGACGATGACGAGCGCGTCGGCACCCTCGAGCGCCTCGTAGTTCACGCGGTGATACGATACGCGATCGCCGAAGACGAGCTTGGCCTGACCGAGCGCCTCGGGATCGTGCACCGCCACCTGCGCGCCGCGCTTCAGCAGGCCTTCGATGATCTCGACCGACGGCGCCTCGCGCATGTCGTCGGTCTTCGGCTTGAACGCCAGGCCCCAGATCGCGAATCGCTTGCCGCCGAGGTTCTCGCCGAACTCGGCGACCACCTTGTCGCAGAGCACGCGCTTCTGGGCGTCGTTCACCTCTTCCACCGCCGTCAGCAGCGGGAAGGCGAGGCCGTGCTCGCGCGCGGTGTGGATGGCCGCCTGCACGTCCTTCGGGAAGCACGAGCCGCCGTAGCCCACGCCCGGGAAGAGGAAGTGGTGGCCGATGCGGCGGTCGTGCCCGACGCCGCGGCGGACGAAGTCGACGTCGGCGCCGACGCGCTCGCAGAGATTAGCGACCTCGTTCATGAACGAGATGCGCGTCGCAAGCAGCGCGTTGGCGGCGTACTTCGTCATCTCGGCGCTGGCGTTGTCCATCTCGAGGATGGGCGCGCCGGTGCGCACGAACGGATCGTACAGCTCGCGCATCGTCCGGAAGGCTTCGGGCGACGCCGCGCCGATGACGACGCGGTCGGGCTTCATGAAGTCCTCGATCGCGGCGCCTTCCTTCATGAACTCGGGATTCGAGACCACGTCGAACGCGTGCTTCGCGATGGGCTCCATCTCGCGACGGATCTTCTGATGCGTCCCGACGGGCACCGTGCTCTTCGTGACGACGACGCGGTAGCCGTCCATCGCGTTGGCGATGGCGCGCGACACGGCGAGGACCGCACCGAGATCGGCCGAGCCGTCGGCCTTCTCCGGCGTTCCCACCGCGATGAAGCACACCAGGCTCTTCCGCACCGCCTCCTCGAGGTCGGTCGTGAACGTGAGCCGCCCCTCGGTGACGCTGCGGCGGATCAGCTCTTCGAGACCGGGCTCGTAGATGGGCACTTCGCCACGTCGGAGCGCCTCGACCTTGGAGGCCACGTTGTCGACGCAGACGACGTCGTTGCCGCTTTCCGCGAAGCAGGTACCGGCGACGAGCCCTACGTAGCCAGTCCCCACCACGCAGAGTTTCATATCCGCTCAGGATTAGCGGCGGGTCCCCCGGAAGTCAATTCAAACGGGGCCTTGTCATTCGTGCACTTCGCGCACGCGGTAGATGCGCTTTCCTTGGGACTCGTGGTACGTGCGCACGACCATCTCGCCCAGCAGCCCGATCGACACGAGCTGCACGCCGAGCACGGCCAGGACGATCGCCAGCAGCACCAGCGGACGCCCGGCGAGCGGATGTCCGAGCACGACGCGCTCGAAGCCGAGGAACGCCATCAGCCCGAGCCCGGGCACTGCAAGTGCGAGGCCCATCGGCCCGAAGAGCTGGATCGGTCGGGTCGCGAAGCCGGACAGGAATTTGACGGTGAGCAGGTCCAGCAGGACGCGCAGCGTCCGCGAGATGCCGTACTTCGAGCGGCCGAGCGTGCGCGGGCGATGATTCACGGGCAGCTCGACGACCCGCGCGCCGAGATCCGCCGCGAGCGCGGGGATGAAGCGATGCAGCTCGCCGTACAGCCGCAGCTCGTGCGCGTAGCCGGCACGCATCACACGCAGCGTGCAGCCGTAGTCGTGCAGATGGGTTCCGGTCACGACCGAAATGAAGCGGTTCGCGATCATCGACGGCAGACGGCGCGACCAGAACGGATCCTGCCGCAGATGGCGCCAGCCGTTCACGACGTCGACCTCGGGGCCGAGCGCGTCGAGCAGCCGCGGGATGTCGCGCGGATCGTTCTGCATGTCCGCGTCCATCGTGATGATCAGGTCGGCTCGCGCGAACTGGATGCCTGCCGCCATCGCCGCGGTCTGGCCGTAGTTGCGCGCGAGCCGCACGACGCGCAGCCGCGGCTCGCGGGCCCGCAGCTCGACGAGCTTCGCGAAGCTGCCGTCGCGGCTGCCGTCGTCCACCGCGACGATCTCGGCCGGCCGCCCGATCGCATCGAGCACGCCGCCGAGCTCCGCCAGCAGCGGCTCGAGGCACGCGGCCTCGTCGTAGACGGGCAGGACGATCGAGAGCGCGGGCGTGGACGAGATCAAAATACGGTGAGCGCGACGAACTGCTGATAGCGTCGCTCGACGTCGTCGCGCGTGAGCGTGCGAAGCCGGCGACCGCCGAAGTCTTCGACCACGAACGACGCCAGGACGCTGCCGTAGACGATCGCCTTGCGCAGCGCCTTCTCGGACCGGTCGTTCGTCGTCGCCAGGTAGCCGAGCATGCCGCCGGCGAACGTGTCGCCCGCGCCCGTCGGATCGAAGACCTCCTCGAGCGGATACGCCGGCACCGCGAAGACCGAGCTCGGCGAGAACAGGATGGCGCCGTACTCGCCGCGCTTCACCAGCACGCTGCGCGCGCCAAGCTCGAGGATGCGCCGCGCCGCCTGCGGTACGTTGCGCTTCCCGGACAGCTGCCGCGCCTCCTCGTCGTTCACCACGAGCAGATCGACGCGCGCGAGCAGCGACTCGAGCGGCGCACGCGCCTCGTCGATCCAGTGGTTCATCGTGTCGAGGCCGACCAACCCGGGCGTACCGAACTGGTCGAGCACCGCCGCCTGCAGGCGCGGGTCGATGTTGCCGAGGAAGACGATCGGCGCCTTGCGGATCACGTCGGACACCGTCGGCTGGAAGTCGGCGAACACGCCGAGGTCGAGCGCGAGCGTGTCGCGCAGGTTGACGTCCTCGTGGTAGCGGCCGTGCCAGCGGAACGTCGTGCCGTCGCGCTCCTCGAGGCCCGACAGGTCGATCCCGCGGCCGGCGAGGTACTCGCGCGCTTCGCGCGGGAAGTCGCGGCCGATCGGCGCGACGAGATGCACCTTCGTGAACAGGCTGGCCGCGACGGCGAAATGCAACGCGGAGCCGCCGAGCTCGTCGTCGGCGCGGCCGACGGGCGTCTCCAGCGTGTCGAAGGCCACCGAGCCGATGACCGCGATCGCGTCGCTCACAGATACCTCCCGGCGATGGGCGCCAGGTCACGCTTCGTCTGCGCGGGGATCGTGGCCCGATCGGTGATGATGGCGTTGGCGAGCGCGGTCGGACACGGACAGCCCGTCCGCGGCGGCAACGCCGGCGCGAGTGCCGCGACGATGCGCCGGGCGGCGTCGACGTTGGCGGCGATGATCTTCAGGATGTCGTCGATCGTCACGTCGTCGTGCCCCGCGTGCCAGCAGTCGTAGTCCGTCGCGAGCGCCAGGGTGGCGAAACAGATCTCGGCCTCGCGCGCGAGCTTCGCCTCTTGGAGATTCGTCATGCCGATCACGTGCGCGCCCCAGCTGCGGTAGAGGTGCGACTCGGCGCGCGTCGAGAATGCGGGGCCTTCCATGCACACGTACGTGCCGCCTTCGTGGACCGTCGCGCCCGCCGCCTTCGCGGCGCCGACCAGCGCCTTCGACATGACGGGGCAGAACGGATCGGCGAACTGGAGGTGCGCGACGACGCCGCGGCCGAAGAACGTGCTCTCGGTCTGCCGGCCGCGCGTGCGGTCGATGAACTGATCGGGCACGACCATGTGGCCCGGCACGATGTCCTCGCGGAGGCTGCCGACGGCGCTCACGGCGAGCACGCAGTCGGCGCCGAGCGTCTTCATGCCATACATGTTCGCGCGGAACGGCAGCTCCGACGGGAGGAGCCGATGGCCGCGGCCGTGGCGCGGCAGGAAGACGAGCCGCGTGTCGCCGAGGTGCCCGATCACGTACTCGTCGGAGGGGTCGCCGAAAGGCGTCTGGACGCGCGTCCGTTCGACGCGCTCGAGGCCGGGCAGCTCGTAGAGGCCGCTCCCGCCGATGACACCGAGTGTGCGTTCCGCCATCCGTGCCGCCCCCTCCGCCGCGGCCGGCGCATCCTGCGGCGAAACGGAGGGGAGTGCAAGGTGAACGGCTGGTATCGGCGCGCGCGCTACCGCATCGTGGGCGCCTCGCAGATGCCTACCGCCGCCCCATCCGCTGCCCTCGTCTGGGGCGCGCTCTCCATCGTCTACGTCGTGTGGGGCTCGACGTATCTCGCGATCCGCATCGCGATCGAGACGCTGCCGCCGTTCCTGATGGCGGGCACGCGTCACCTGTGCGCCGGCATCGCCCTGTACGCGTGGGCCATCCGCCGCGGCGACGTCGGCGGCGACCGGCCCGGCCCGGCGCAGTGGCGAGCGGCCGCGATCGTCGGCGCGGCGCTGCTGCTCGGCGGCAACGGCGGCGTCGTGTGGGCGGAGCAGTCGGTCGCGTCGGGCGTCGCCGCGCTGCTCGTCGCCACGCTGCCGCTGTGGATGGCGGTCCTCGGACGCACGATCTGGGGCGAGCCGCTGTCCCGCATCACGCTCGTCGGGCTCGTCGTCGGCCTGGGAGGTCTGGCGCTGCTCGTCGGCCCGGTCGAGGGCGGCGGCGTCGACCCGCTGGGCGCCCTCGCCTGCATGGGCGCGTCGTTTTCCTGGGCGGCGGGCTCGCTGTGGTCACGCCGCGCGCCGTTGCCGAAGCGGCCGTTCGTCACGACGTCGATGGAGATGCTCTGCGGCGGCGTCATGCTCCTCGTCGTCGGCGCGCTCGCCGGCGAGCTGCAGACGTTCGATCCGTCGCGCTTCTCGCTCGCGTCGCTGCTCGCCCTCGCCTACCTGACGGTGTTCGGCTCGCTCGTCGCGTTCACGGCCTACATCTGGGTGCTCGGCAACGCGCCGACGTCGCTCGTGTCGACGTACGCGTACGTGAACCCCGTCGTCGCGGTGCTGCTCGGCTGGCTGCTTCTCGACGAGCCGATCACGCCGCGCATGGTGATCGCCGGCGCGATCATCCTCGCCGCCGTCGCGCTCATCGCCGCGGCGGCGCCGCGCGCTCCCGCTAGCGCAGCGCGCTCAGCCCCTGGCTCGGATCGGACGTCGCGAAAGGCGTCGTGACCGTGGTCGAGCCGGCGCTGTCGCATGCGGCGTCCGCCGGATCGGGCCCGGGGCCCGTGGGGCTGCCCCACCAATTTCCCGCGGCGTTCAGGCTGGCGCCGCTGAAGTTGCGCACCCCGCAATTCGACGTGTTGCCGGCGAACGCGTTGCCGCTGAACGCCGGGATGGGAACGGTCGTGTCCACGGTGACGCCGGTCGCGTTGCCGACGGCGACGTTGCGCGAGAACTCGGCGACGTTCCCTGCCAGCGAGAAACCCACGCCGCTGCCCACCACGCTCGAGGTGGCATTGCCGACAGCCATGTTGCGGGTGACGCGCGCGCCTCGCGTGTTCCGCAGGTCGAATCCGACGGAGCATCCCATCACCGAGTTGCGCGAGATGAGGTCCGCGGAGCTCAAGATGAACATGCCGATCGAGCACGCGCCCGCGGGCGTCACCATGCGGTTGTGCTCGATCCGGCCGCGCGTGTTCGAGGTGAGGAGCCCGGCGGCCGTCACGTCCGCCGGAAGGACGAACACGTTGCCGCCGATGCGGACGTTCACGAGCTCCTGGCTGCCGCCGCCGTCCAGGCTGGAGTCGACCAGCATCTGGCCGGTGATCGTGAAGCCGGTGTTGAGCCGCCCGAACGTCACGTCGCCGGCCGTGATGAACACCGACGTGCCGATGCGCGTCGCACTGGCGCCCAGCCGCGACGTGATGCGCAGCGCCTTGTTCACCATGATGGTGCCCGCGGACACGTCCTGACCGGGACCGACGACGATCGCGTCGCCGGCGGCCGCGTTCACGACCGCCACCGCGATGGTTCGGCAAGGCACGACCAGTCCGCACGTCGGACCGTCGACGCCCGAGCTCTCGACCCGCAACGTCGCCGCGGCGGCGACGGACGGGCCGAGCAACGAGCCGAGGACGACTACGAGCCGAAGGACGCGCGACGAGATCATGGGTCGCTCCTCCTCGCCCCGCGGGGCGGTGTCGATCGAACCGTCCGCGTCGCACCCTTCGCGGCGACCGTCAAGACGGTCGCCGCGACCATCTTCGAGTCCTCCTCGCCCGCGCCCTTCAGGCCGCGGCGATCAGCACCCGCTGGCGCGCAACCGCCGCCGCGCGATCCGCCCACGCCGCGCGGTAGGCCTCGTCCGCGAAGAGCGCGAGCACCGCCGCCCGGTCGGGGTACGTCCCGATCGCCACGATGTCCCAGTCCTCGTCCTCGCCGATGAAGGTCGCGTCGAACGGGCCCGTCAGGAGGAACCGTCCCCCCACCCGTTCCAGCGCCGGTCCACTCACCGCCGCGTACCGCATCATCGCCTCGAGACCGCTCACCGGCTCGGCGACACCCGGGTAGTCGGCGACGGGGCGCAGCTTGAAGAAGTTGATCATGGTGACGGGCGTGCCCTGCGGGCCGGCGACGACGCGCCGCCACTGCGCCGCGTCCGGTCCACCGCCGGCGCCGTAGCGGCGCGTGAGCTCGTCCACCTGCGCTTCGATCTCGTGTTCGGTCATGGGAATCCTCCGTGCGTTGACTCCCGGCGTACGTGCCGGCAGTTTTGACACGTGTCAACTTCCAGCCCGCGCGGAGCCCGCACCCGCGCCGACATTCTGGACGTCGCCTGGCGCGTGATCGCCGAGCACGGCACGCACGTGTCGATGGCGCAGATCGCCGAGGCCGTCGGGCTCACCCGGCAAGCGGTCTACGTCCACTTCCGCTCGCGCGGCGGTCTGCTCGTGGCGCTCGTCCGTCGCGCCGACGACCGGGCCGACATCCACGCGCGCTTCCGCGCCGCGCTCGCCCTGGACGATCCACGCCGCCGGCTCGACGCGTTCCTGCGCGTCTGGTTCGACTTCGTGCCGACGATCCACCCCGTCGCGAGCTCGCTGATGCGTGCCCGGCGGGACGATCCGGAGGCGGCGGCCGCGTGGCGCGATCGTATGACGGCGCTCCACCGCGGCTTCGTGGTGCTGACCCGGTCGCTGCGACGCGACGGCGCGCTCGCACCGGGGTGGATGGCGTCCGCCGCCGCAGACTACCTCTGGGCCGGCTCGTCGGTGCAGACGTGGGAATTGCTCGCGGTCGATCGCAGGTGGGGCGCGGCGCGCGCGTCACGCGTCCTTCGACGCACGCTCGCCGCCGCCGTCCTCGCCGTCTCTGCATGAGGGAGCCGGCCGGCGACCGGGCACCTACTCGAAGACCAGCGAGACCGACCAGTGGTACCCGAGCAGCGCGAGGAGGCCGACGACCGCGGCGAGCGTTGCCGCGCCCGCAACGCCGAGCGTGAGGTCCCCGGGCTCCCATCGCGGCCACAGCCGACGCGCCGGCGTCAGGACGATCCACCCGACCGTGAGCAGCACGAATTCGCCGAGGATCTCGAGAAGCAGCCAACCCACGACACAGGCGATGGCGAACAATGCCAGCGTCACGTTCGACCCTCGCCGCTACGGACAGGAGAATGGCGGCCGACGACCTCGACGAGCCAGATGCTTTCCGCACCCGACAGCACAACGCTCGCAGTGTCGCGGTGAACCGCGCCATAGACAAGCGGCTCGCGAGCTCGGCGCCGTCCTGGGCTAGCCGCAGATCAAGTCGACGCGCAGCGGGACGTCGACGACCAAGCGCTCCACCGGCTCGAGGATGTCGCCGTCGAGCATGATGTGGGTCGGACGCGCGAAGCGGATCGTCAGCTTCTTGCCGAGGCTGTCGTAGAGGAGCGGCTCGCCGGTCGGGAACCCGCGGTACACGCGCGCGACGCGGCGGATCAGCCGTCGCGCCGGGATCGGCCCGCCCAGCACGTGGAAATAGCCGCGCTTGCGGTTCGCGAGGTACGTCGGCTGGAAGCCGAGCGCCATCTGCTCGATCGTCGACGCGAAGAAGAACGTGAAGAGCCGGAACGGCAGCGGCTCCTCGTCGCAGTCGATGTCGGCCTCGATGGCCTGGAACACGGCGCGCGAGATGTGCGTGCCGAGCATCGCCGACCCCATGAGCCGCCCGAGGAGCCGCGCGGCCTGCCACGGCCCCTGCTTGTCGAGCGCGTAGTACGCGCGCAGGTAGTTCACCGCGGTCCCGAAGCTCAGCAGGAAGCCGACCTCGGTGCCGTTGACGCGCAACACGTCGCGCTCGGTGGTGACGTGGGTGTGGCCGCGCCGGTAGTCGCGTACGACGCGGGCCAGCACCGCTTCGGGGCCGCCGCGACGCCCGCCGGTGGCGTCGGCGATGTAGTTGATCGTGCCGGCGCGCAGCGGCAGCAGGTAGGGCAGCTTCTTGTCGCCGTACACCTTGTGGAACGCGGTCAGGGTGCAGTGGTCGCTGCCGTCGCCGCCGCAGATCGCGAGGATGTCGACGTCGCGCTCGTGGAACTCGTGCGCCACCTCCTCGATCGCTTCGAGCGAGGCCGTCGTGCGCACCCAGCCGAACGGGCCGAGGATCTCGCTCATCCGCTTGTCCCGCACCCCGGCCAACTTTTTGTTGGCCTTGGCGTGCGGGTTGATGATGACGCCGATCCCAGGCACTACGCGGCGGGTCTCGCGGCGGCCAGCTGGCCGCACGCCGCCTGGATGTCCTGGCCGCGGCTCTCACGGATCGTCGCGTTGAGCCCGTGCTCGCGGAGGATGGACTGAAAGCGCACGACGCGCGCCCGCGGGCTCGGCGTGAATGCCGCACCGGGGAACGGATTCCAGGGGATCAGGTTCACCTTGACACGCAGCCCGTGCAGGACGCTGACGAGCGCGCGCGCGTCGCCGTCGGCGTCGTTCTCGCCCGCCAGCATGACGTACTCGAACGTGATGCGCTGGCGGCGCGCGAGCGGCACGTCGCGACACGCGCGCAGCAGCTCCGCGAGCGGGTAGCGACGATTGATCGGCACCAGCCGCTCGCGCTGGACGTCGGTCGGCGCGTGCAGCGAGACGGCGAGGTTCACCCGCGTCTCGGCGATGAAGCGCGCGATCAGCGGCGCGAGCCCGACCGTCGACACCGTGATCCGCCGCGGCGAGATCGCCAGCCCCCACTCCGCCGTCAGGATTTCGAGCGCCGCGACCACGGCGTCGTAATTCGCGAGCGGCTCCCCCATGCCCATCAGGACGACGTTCGTCAGCGCCCGCGGCGCGGCCACGGTCATCCCCGCGCGTACCTGCCCGACGATCTCCGCCGGCGTCAGGTTGCGGATGAGGCCGAGCTGCGCCGTCGCACAGAACCCGCAGCCCATGCCGCAGCCCGCCTGGCTCGAGATGCAGAGCGTGAGCCGGTCGCGCGCGCCGCCGGCCCGGTCGACCTGCGGGATCAGCACGCTCTCGATCGCGGCGACGCGTCCGCCGTTGCCCTCGGGCGGCAGGTGGAACAGCAGCTTCTGCGTGCCGTCGCGGGCCGCCGCGACCGCCGTCGGAGTCAGGCGGTCGATCGTGAAGGCCGCGCTGAGCCGGCCGCGGAACCCGCGCGAGAGGTTCGACATCTCGTCGAACGACGTGGCACCCTTCCGGTGCACCCACGCCAGCACCTGTCCCGCCCGATAGGTCGGCTCCCCCACCTCGGCGCACCAGGCCTCCATCGCGGCCCGGGTCAGGTTCTGCACGTCGCGCATCGGCCGGCGATCTTTACACAATGAACCTGGCGGCGCACACCCGCGTACTACGGGCCAAGGAGGACACATGACCGATCGCCGCCCCTGTCCGTTCTGTGCCCAGGAGATCGCCGCCGAGGCGGCCCGCTGCCCGCATTGCCGCTCGCGGCTGCTCGCGATCGATCCCGCGTCCTGGCACCGCGACCATCCGGAGCGCCGCATCGCCGGCGTCGCGACGGCCGTCAGCCGGGCGCTCGCGATCCCCCTCAGCTGGACGCGCGTCGGCTTCGTACTGCTCACCTTCTTCCACCTGCTCGGCCCGGCCCTCTACCTGGCGCTCTGGGTCATGATCCCGTGGTCGCCGCAGGGCGAGCCACCGTTCGAGCGCGGTCTCGACCTGGCCCGCTCCGAATGGGAGCGCTTCCGCGGCGGCGGCACGCCCTCCCAGGGCCCGGCCGCATGATCGTGCTACACCTGCGCACGAGCGCGGATGGACGACGCGACCGCCGACGAGGCGCTCGTGCGCCGCTTGGCAGAAGGCGACGCGCGAGCGCTGGAGCTCCTCACCGCCCGGTGGGAGCAGCCGCTGCATCGCTTCCTCCACCGTCACACCGGAGGCCGCGACGTCGATGACCTCCATCAGGAGACGTGGCTGCGCGTCGTCCGCGCGGCGGGACGCTTCGATCCCACGCGACGCTTCTCGACGTGGCTCTTCCAGATCGCGCTCAACCTCTGCCGCGACTGGCATCGCCGGCCGCCGCCCGACCCCGTCGACCCGTCCGATGTCTCCCTCACCAGCCCCGCGCCGTCGTCCGCGGGCGTCGACGCGCGCCGGCTGCTCGCCGCGCTGCCGGAGGCGCAACGCAGCGCCGTCATCCTGCGCTACTACCACGACCTCGACGAGGACGAGGTCGCCACGATCCTCGACGTTCCGCGAGGCACGGTGAAGAGCCGTCTCCACCACGCGATGAAGCGTCTGGTCGCGATGGCGAAAGGCTCCGACGCATGACCTGCGACGACGCGCTGACTCAGCTGCTGCTGCACGACGACGTGCCGCCGCCCGTCGAGACGCATCTCGCGACGTGCGCGGCGTGCGCCGCCGCCGTCGGCGACGTGCGTCGCGTCGCGCACGCGCTGGCCGCCGACGTCGTGCCGGCACCGTCGCCGGGCCTGTCGGCACGCGTCCTGCTCGCCGCCGCGCCACTCCTCGCGGCGCGCCGTCGCACGGTCGACTGGCAACGCGTCGCCGCGGCCATCGCCGCCGCGATCCTGCCGTTGCCGCTGATCCTGGCCGTCGACTGGTGGATCGTGACGCAGATGCGCCACGTCCTCTCCACCGTGCTGCCCGACGCCGTCAGCCTCTTCCTCGTCGGCAACTACGTCGCGCTGCTGGCGCTGCTCCTGACGCTCACCTACGCCGCCGTGCCGTTGCTCGCGAGCCGGCCCGTCTTCGAGGACCCCCATGCCTGACGTCCCGACCCAACGCTGTCCTTACTGCGCGGAGGAGATCCGCGCCGAGGCCGTGAAGTGCCGCTTCTGCGGCAGCATGCTGTCCGGTCACGCCCTGACGCGCACGTGGTTCCGCTCGCGCGAGCACCGGAAGATCGCCGGCGTCTGCGCCGGCCTCGCCGAGGAGTTCGGCATCTCCGTCACCGTCATGCGGCTCGCCTTCCTGCTCGGCACGCTCATCGGCGGCGGCATGGGCATCGTCATCTACCTGGTGCTGTGGGTCGTGATGCCCTACCGGCCCGAGACGCTGCCCGTGCCGGACACCCGCCCTCCGCTCATGAGGCCACCGGGGGCGGTGTGACCGGGCGCGGTCGCGCGGCGAGCCCGACGGCGATCAGCATCAGCACACCGCCGATCAGCACCTGCGCATCGACCACCTCGCCGACGAGCAGCGCCTCCAGCGCCGCGGCCGTCACGATGCTCGTCGCCGCCGCCAGGCTCCCGGCAGTCGCCGAGACGTAGCCGAGCCCATGATGCAGCAGCCACTGGCCGCCGGTCGACGTCAGCACGACGCCGGCGAGCGCCAGCGCGAGGCGCGGCGTCATCGGCGGCACGCCGGCCAGCATCGACGGCGCGGTCACCGCCGCGCCGACCGCCATGAACCACACGGTGATGAGCGACGCGCTCTCCGTCCTCCGGAGCGCGCCGGCGGTGGCGACCGCGCCGCCGGCGAGGACGCCGCCGAGGAGCCCGAAGACGCCGCCCGTGACGATCCCGGGGACCATCGCGGTCTCGCCGCGAATCGCGAGCGCGGCGCCCACGACGTTCAGCACGAGCGCGGCGGCGACGTGCGTCGTGAACGGCTCGCCCATCAGGGTCGCCGCGAAGAGCGCCGTCCACACCGGGTACGTCGAGTGCAGCAGCGTCGCGAGCCCGGCGCCCGCCAGGTCGATCGCCACGAAGTAGAAGCTGATCGCGAACGCGCCAAGCAGCGACCGCTGCATGAGCTTCCACACGCTGCTCCGCTGCGGCCACAGGCCGCGCCCGCGCGTCGTCACCAGCAGCAGCACGAACGACCCGAAGAAGCGGACGCACGTCACCTGCAAGACCGGCATCTCCTGCACGGCCAGGCGGACGCACACCGCCATCGCTCCGAAGAGGACGGCGGCGAGGAAGAAGGCGGACAGGTGGCCTTACGGCGCGGCGGTCGCGCCCGGGAGCTCCACACCCGGGAAGAAGAACGCGATCTCGACCCGTGCCGTCTCCGGCGCATCCGAGCCGTGGGACGCGTTCTGCTCCACGTCGGTCCCGAACTCGCCCCGGACGGTGCCCTTGGGAGCCTTGGTGGAATCGGTCGGGCCCATCAGGTCGCGCCAGCGCTTGATGGCGCCGTCGGCCTCGAGCACGCCGACGAACACCGGTCCGGACGTCATGAACTTCACGAGGTCGGGAAAGAACTTCCGCTCCTTGTGGACGGCGTAGAAGCGCTCCGCCTCCGACGCCGCCAGCGTCCGCACCTGGCCGGCGACGAGCGTGAGCCCGTTCTCCTGGATCATGGTGAGGACCTTCCCGAGGACGCCCTTGCGCATGGCATCGGGCTTGACGATGAAGAACGTGCGTTCGGTCACTGGAGCTTTCCTGCCTTTCGTAGTGCTTCCTGCATGGTGACGCCGAGCCGCGCGGGGCTGGCGGACATGGTCACACCGGCGGCTTCGAGTGCCGCCATCTTCTCTTTCGCCGTGCCCTTGCCGCCCGCGATGATCGCGCCGGCGTGGCCCATGCGCTTCCCTTCCGGCGCCGTCTGACCGGCGATGAAGCTGACGACCGGCTTCGTCACGTGCTGCTCGATGAACGCCGCCGCCTCTTCCTCGGCGCTGCCGCCGATCTCGCCGATCATGATGACGGCGTCGGTGCCGGCGTCGTCCTGGAAGAGCCGGAGCGCGTCGATGAAGCCGGTGCCGATGATCGGGTCGCCGCCGATGCCGATGCACGTCGACTGGCCGATGCCGAGCTGCGTGAGCTGGAACACCGCCTCGTACGTGAGCGTGCCGCTGCGCGAGACGACGCCGACGCGGCCGGCCTTGTGGATGTAGCCGGGCATGATGCCGATTTTGCACTCGCCGGGCGTGATGACGCCGGGGCAGTTCGGCCCGATGAGCCGCGTGTTCCGTCCCTCGAGCGCGCGCTTCACGCGCACCATGTCGACGACGGGTACGCCCTCGGTGATGCAGACGACGAGCGGAATGCCCGCGTCGGCCGCCTCGAGGATGGCGTCGGCCGCGCCGGGCGGCGGCACGTAGATGACCGAGGCGTTGGCGCCCGTCTTTTCGACGGCCTGCGCGACGGTGTCGAAGATCGGGATGCCCTCGAAGTCGGTGCCGCCGCGGCCGGGCGTGACGCCCGCGACCATCTGCGTGCCGTACTCCTTGCAGAGGCGCGTGTGCAGCTGGCCGGTGGCACCCGTGATGCCCTGCGTGAGGACCTTCGTGTTCTTGTCGACGAGGACGCTCATTGGAGAACTCTCTTCGCTACGCTCATGTCAGGCCGCCCTCTTCGACGCCGCGACGGCCTTCTCGGCGCCGTCGAGCATGTCGACCGCGCTGATGATGTCGAGGCCGGACTCGGCCAGGATCTTCTTGCCCTGCTCCACGTTCGTCCCTTCCATGCGGACGACGAGCGGCACCTTCAAGCCGACCTCCTTCGCCGCGGCGACGACGCCCTCGGCGAGCACGTCGCAGCGCAGGATGCCGCCGAAGATGTTGATGAAGATGGCCTTCACGGCCGTGTCGGACAGGATGATCTTGAACGCCGCCTTCACCTTCTCGGTGTTGGCGCCGCCGCCGACGTCGAGGAAGTTGGCGGGCGCGCCCCCCGCGGCCTTCACCGAGTCCATGGTGGCCATCGCCAGGCCGGCGCCGTTCACCATGCAGCCGATGTTGCCGTCGAGCGCGATGTACGAGAGGTCGTACTTCGCCGCCTCGATCTCGCGCGGGTCCTGCTCGTTCTGGTCGTTCAGCGCCTTCACGTCGGCGTGACGGAAGAGCGCGTTGTCGTCGAAGCCGATCTTGGCGTCGAGCGCCATGACGTCGCCGTCCTCGGTGATGACGAGCGGGTTGATCTCGACGAGCGAGCAGTCGAGCTCGACGAACGCCCGCGCGAGCGACTGCAGGAAGCCGACGGCCTTGCCCATCTGCTCCTTCGTCAGCCCGAGCGCGAAGGCGACGCGGCGCGCCTGGTAGCCGGCCAGGCCGACGACCGGATCGAGCGTCTCCTTGAGGATCTTCTCCGGCGTCTTCGCGGCGACCTCTTCGATCTCCATGCCGCCTTCGGTCGACGCCATCAGCGTCACGCGGCCGGTGGAGCGGTCGACCACCATGCCGACGTAGAGCTCGCGGGCGATCTTGCAGCCCTGCTCCACCAGCAGCCGGCGCACGACGCGACCCTGCGGGCCGGTCTGATGCGTGACGAGCGTCTTCCCGAGGATCTCGGTGGCGGCGGCGCGCGCGGCGCCCTCGTCTTTCACCACCTTGACGCCGCCCGCCTTGCCACGCCCGCCGGCGTGGATCTGCGCCTTCACGACGCACGGGAAGCCGAGCTCGCGCGCGGCGGCCACCGCTTCGTCGACGGTGAAGCACGCCTTCCCGTTCGGCACTGCCACGCCGTACTTGCGCAGCAGCTCCTTGCCCTGGTGCTCGTGGATGTTCATGCCGAGGCCAGCACCTTGTCCGTCGCCTCGACGAGCTCCTGCACGTGCGAGACGGAGACGTCGAGCGCCTTCTTCTCGTCGGCGGTGAGCGCGATCTCGAAGACCTTCTCGACGCCGCCCGCGCCGATCTGCACCGGCACGCCGACGTAGAAGCCCTTCACCCCGTACTCGCCCTCGAGCAGCGCCGCGCACGGAAGGACCGACTTCTTGTCCTTCAGGTACGCCTCGGCCATCTCGATGGCCGAATGCGCCGGCGAGTAGAACGCGGAGCCGGTCTTCAGCAGCGCGACGACCTCGCCGCCCGCGCCGCGGACGCGCTTCTCGATGGCGTCGAGGCGGTCGGCCTTGATGAGCGACGCGACCGGGATGCCGTTCACCGTCGTGTGGCTGCGGATCGGCACCATGTCGTCGCCGTGGCCACCGAGCACCATGGCCGACACGCTCTTCACGGACACGCCGAGCTCCCACGCGAGGAACGTCCGGTAGCGCCCGGAGTCGAGCACGCCCGCCATGCCGACGACCTGGTTCTTCGGGAAGCCGGTCGTGCGCTTCATCAGCGTGACCATCGCGTCGAGCGGATTCGAGACGACGATGACGAACGCTTTCGGCGCGTGCTGCTTGATGTTCTCGGCGACGGTCTCGACGATCTTCGCGTTGATCCCGATCAGGTCGTCGCGGCTCATGCCCGGCTTGCGCGCGACGCCGGCCGTGACGATGCAGACGTCGGCGCCCGCGATGTCGGCGTAGTCGTTCGTGCCCTTCAGCGTGCAGTCGAAGCCCTCGACGGGGCCGGCGGCCGCGAGGTCGAGCGCCTTGCCCTGCGGCAGGCCCTCCACCACGTCGAACAGGACGACGTCGCCGAGGCCCTTCAACGCGCAGAGGTGGGCCAGGGTGCCGCCGATCATACCGGCGCCGATGAGTGCGATCTTCTTGCGAGCCATGCTGTGCAACTCCCCGAGGGTGTTTTCGGCGGGGGAGCCAGAGGCCCCGCTCCGGCCGGGCGTGAAGAGGCTTCACAAACAAGAAATCGCCCGGCGGTGCAAGGAGGCGCACGCGGATGGTCAGGAATCCGGAGAGTCGAACAGCAGCGCCTGCACCTCCCCGGCGGAACCAGGAAGACACGGTCGGCGCCGGCGACGATTCCTTCCTGACCCGGCCGCAGCGTCGCGACGACGGCTGCCCCCTCCGGCGTTCCGTCGGACTGGAGGCATAGCCTGCCGTCGATGACGAGCTGGGTCTCGAGCCCGGTGCCCCCCGCGGCTCACGGGTGGCAACGTACTGCCCCCACGCGGTGGTCAACGAAATGGACGCGCCTCTGTGGGTCAGCCCGCCGGAACGGCGAGCAGCTTCACGCCCGACGTCCCGAGGCTCGAGACCGGCAGGTGGGCGAGCGCCTCGGGAATGACCGTCGGCTCGGCATGCAGGTGCACGCGCGCGATGCGGAAGCCGGCCGCCGTGAGCGCGCGCTGCAGGTCGTCGACGGTCATCCGGTTCAGGCGCCGGTACTCGTCGAGCATCGCCTCGCCGAACGCGGCGCCCGCCGGCGTGCGCTTCCGCACCTCCGCCTCCACGGACGCGGCGTCGCGGAGCAGATGGACGAAGCCCTCGGGAAACCAGTCCCACAGATGCGAGCCGTGCGCGGAATGATACAGGGGCCAGACCTGCACCATGAGCGCGCCGTCCGGACGCAGGACGCGACGGATCTCCCGCGCCACCGCCGTCGGATCGAGCATGTGCTCGAATGCCGACCACGAGAACACCACGTCGAACTCGCCGTCCGTCGCCGGCAGCGCGCGCTCGCCGCACGTGCGGAACTCGAGCGTCTCGGGGACGGCTGGCACGCCGTGCTGCTGGGCCAGCCCCGCCAGATGCTCCACGTCGTGCGGCTTGATGTCGAAGCCGACGAGCCGCGCAGGCCGAGCCCGGTGCATCACGCCCAGGTCGAGAATCCCGTCGCCGCAACCGATGTCGGCGACCGTGCGCCCCTCGACTGCGACGCCGCACCACTCGAGGAAGCGGAGCACGTCGTCCGCGGCGCCGCGGTAGAGGCTCTGGAACCAGGTGGCGCTCTCAGGGGCCGACGTGGCCATCAGGACGTGCTCCAACGACTGTCCGCGCCGACCGCCGAAGAGCGGCGTCACCGTCACCCGTCGCGGCACGACACCCGGTCCGCCGGGCAGCGTTGCACGGATCAGGAAACGCGCGCGCTCGGCGCCGCGTATCCCCGGATGGGCCGCCTGCACGTCGGGACTCGGCAGACGCGACTCGAGCGACATGGCGCCGACCGCGGTGCCGTCGCATTGCACCTCGAAGGCATCGACGGCGGCGCCGCTCGACGTCACGACCCACCCACGCACGAGGAGCGCGGCGTCGGCCGGGTTCACCGCGGCGATCTCGAGGAACCCTTCGCTCGCCACGGGCTCACGCATCGCCCACCACCGTCCGCAGCGCGGTCACATGTGCTCGATGATCGCGTCGCCGAAGCCCGAGCACGACACGAGCGTCGCACCCTCCATCAAGCGATGAAAGTCGTAGGTGACCGTCTTCGCCCCGATCGCCCCTTCCACGCCCTTGATGATGAGATCGGCCGCCTCGTCCCAGCCCATGTGGCGGAGCATCATCTCGCCCGAGAGGATCACCGAGCCCGGGTTCACCTTGTCGAGGTTCGCGTACTTCGGCGCGGTGCCGTGCGTCGCCTCGAAGATGGCGTGCCCCGTGACGTAGTTGATGTTGCCGCCCGGGGCGATGCCGATGCCGCCCACCTGCGCGGCGAGCGCGTCGGACAGGTAGTCGCCGTTCAGGTTCAGCGTCGCGATGACGTCGAAGTCCTTCGGCCGCGTCAGCACCTGCTGCAGCGTGATGTCGGCGATCGCGTCGCGGATCATCAGCTTCTGCTTCCACTTGCCGCCGCCGTGCGTGTCCCACAGCGCGAGCGCCGCCTCGACGTCCTTCTTCACCGACGCCTGCTGGTCGGGCGTCATCATGTCGTACCCGGGGTCGATCTCGCGCGCGTTCTGCTCGACGGTGATGTCGGCCTTCGCCTCGCGGTTGCCGAGGATCCAGCTCTCGCGCTCGGTCACGACCTGACCGCGGAAGTCGCGCACCGCCAGCGCGTAGCCCCACTCGCGGAACGCGCCCTCGGTGAACTTCATGATGTTGCCCTTGTGCACCAGCGTGACGCTGCGCCGCTTGTGGCGGAGCGCGTACTCGATGGCCGCGCGCACGAGCCGCTCGGTCCCGTCGCGCGAAACCGGCTTCACGCCGATACCGCTCGTCTGCGGGAAGCGGATCTTCTTGACGCCCATTTCCTTCTCGAGGAACGCGATGATCTTCTTCGCCTCGGCGCTCTCCGCCGCCCACTCGACGCCGGCGTAGATGTCCTCGGTGTTCTCGCGGAAGATCACCATGTCGACCTGGTCGGGGCGCTTCACCGGGCTCGGCACGCCCGTGAACCAGCGCACCGGCCGCAGACAGACGTACAGGTCGAGCATCTGGCGGAGCGTGACGTTCAGCGAGCGGATGCCGCCGCCGATGGGCGTCGTCAGCGGGCCCTTGATACCGACGAGGAACTCCTTGAACGCGGCGACCGTGTCGTCCGGCAGCCAGTTCTTGAAGCGGTTGAACGCCTTCTCGCCGGCGAACACCTCCATCCACGCGATCTCGCGCTTGCCGTGGTAGGCCTTCGCCACCGCCGCGTCGAACACCGCCTGGCTCGCCCGCCAGATGTCGGGGCCGGTCCCGTCGCCCTCGATGTAGGGCACGATGGGACGATGGGGGACCTGGAGCTTGCCGCCCGCGATCGTGATCGGATCGCCGGACGGAACGATGACGTCGGTGTACTCGGCCATGTCGGGTGGTCAAACCGAAAAAACGCCCCCCGCGCAAGGCCGCTTTCGTTCACGTCCGACGCAGCACCGCGACGTGCTCGTCGAACTCCTTGCCCGGATTGCGCGCCAGCTCGACGACCACGGCGCCCATCCGGTCACACACGTGCCGCAGCAGCGCGGAGAACGTCGCGTCGTCGAAGACGTGGAAATGGATGCTGTAGCGCTGCGCGACCCATCGCTCCGTGAGCGCCGCGCGCTCGTCACCGGCGAGCGCCGCGTGCGCGCTCGCCACGTACTCGGCGTAGTGCGCACGATGCATCGCCGTCCGATCGAGCCGCGGGTCGTGATCGTCGACGTGATGCGATAGCGGCGTCACCGGGCGACCGCGATCCAACGGGTTGCTCGCATCCGGCACCGACACGTAGACCACCCCGCCCGGCCGCACGACGCGCAGCATCTCCTCGAGCCCGGCGATCGCGTCCTCGGCATGCTCGAGGAGGTGATTGCCGATGTAGAAGTCGACACCGCCGTCGGCGATCGGCAGCCGGTGCACGTCACCGATCACCTCCGGACGCGTCAACCGGTAGCGCGCCAGCTCCGGATAGTGCCGTCGGGCCTCGGCCGTCCCCAGTCGGTCGACGTAGACGACGCGCGTGCCGCGGCGCACCCGCAGCGGGTTCTGCAGCGCGCCGCACTCGACGCCGACGCCCCGCACGTATCGCTTCGCGAGCGGCCAGCGCGCGTCGGCGCGCTCCAGTTGCGCGAGATCGCCGACGAGCGCCAGCGTCCCGAGCGACGCCAGCGCGGCGCCGTCGCTCGCGGTGACGCTCAGCGCATCGACCGCGGGCGCCCGGCGCCAGCGGCTGCGCGCGAGATCGACGACGTACGTGCGCGGCCGGCCGTCGGCCGTGATGCGCCAGGAGACCCCGTCGGGGCGTCCGCCGGGGCCGGTCCACCCGAATCGCGCCCCGGCGCGCCGCGCGCCGCCGACGACCGCCAGGTCCCGGGCCACGAGCCACCGCCAGTGGAGCGGAACGATGCCGCCGCCCTCCATCGCCGCCAGCTGCGGCGCGCCCGTCGCGAGGACGCGGGCGACGGGACGCTCCTCGCTGATCCAGCGCTCGCCCCGCCGCGCGACCGCGTCGAGCACCGCTTCGAATTTGTCCGGCCCCGCCGGCCACCCGGTCACCCGCCGCGTCAGCCCGCGCGCCGCACGGAGCAGCTGCCAGACCTGCCGCGCCGGCGCCCAGGTCGGCGGCGTCATCCGTTCACGCGCGTGCCTCGACCGGCGCAGGCGCCGCGGCGCTTTCGCCGCTGACGAACGCCTCGAACGCCGCCGTCACCTCGGCCGCCGGCCCATCGGCCCGCACCGTGCCGCCGTCGAGCCAGATGGCGCGATGACAGAGCTCGCGGACGACGTTCATCGAGTGGGACACGAGGATGAACGTCACGCCCTGCTTCCGGAAGCGATTCATGCGCTCCGCGCACTTCTGCTGGAAGCCGACGTCGCCGACCGACAGCACCTCGTCGAGCAGCAGGACCTCCGGCTCGACGTCGGTGGCGATCGCGAAGCCGAGCCGCGCGACCATGCCGGTCGAGTACGTGCGCAGCGGCGCGTCGATGAACTCGCCGAGCTCCGCGAACGCGACGATGTCGTCGAACCGCTTGGCCATGTACTTCCGGCTCTGCCCGAGGAGCGCGCCGTTCAGGAAGACGTTCTCGCGGCCGGAGAGCTCGGGATCGAACCCCGCGCCCAGCTCGAGCAGCGGCACGAGCCGGCCGTCCGTCCGCACGGTGCCCTCGCGCGGGCGCAGCACCCGCGCGATGACCTTGAGCAGCGTCGTCTTCCCGGCCCCGTTGCGTCCGATGATGGCGACCGCCTCACCGTGCTGGATCTGCAGGCTGACGTCGGTCAGCGCACGGAACTCGCGCCATTCGAGCTGCCGGCGCAGCCAGCGGATCGCGAACTCCTTGAACGTCGGGATCCGCTGGTGCGGAACCGTGTAGCGGACCGAGACGTTCTGGATGTCGAGCGCGAGCGTGCTCGATGCCTCAGACGAGATAGGCAATGCGGTCCACCCGGCGTTCGAAGACCCACCACCCGAATACCAGCAGGCCGACGCTCCACATCGTCGACCGCACCAGGATCGACGCGTCCGGGAGGCTGCCCTGGAAGATCGGCATGCGGAACGTCTCGACGATCGGGTACAGCGGATTGGCGAGGATGATCCAGCGGAAGTGCTCCGGGACGACGTCGAGCGGATAGACGATCGGCGTCAGGTACATCCACGCGAGCAGCAGCGCGTTGTAGATCTGCACGACGTCGTTGAACTCGATGCAGACGCCCGCGAGCAGGAACGAGATGCCGAGCGAGAACATCGTCGCGATGACGATCGCCACCGGCACGAACAGCAGCGCGGGATGGAACGGGTGGCGCAGGACGAGCATCAGCAGCGCCAGCGGCACGAGCGCGACGAGCAGGTTCACCAGCCCCGACAGCACCGTGGCCATGATGAAGATGGCTTTCGGGACGTAGACCTTCCGGATGAGCGGCGCGTAGGACAGGAGGCAGGCCGTGGACCACGACGTCGTCTGCGACACGAAGTTCCACAGCACGTACGCGGACAGGAAGTAGATGGTGAAATGTTCGATGCTGAACCGGAAGACCGACGCGAAGACGATCGAGAACACGATCATCATCAGGAGCGGGTTGAGCATCGTCCAGAGGACGCCCAGGACGGAGCGCTTGTACCGGACCTTCAAGTCGCGGGCGACGAGGGTCCACAGGAGGCTGCGGTACTGGACGACCTCGCGGCCTGCCCGCAGGAGCGACGCATCCACGGCTGTGAGCGGCTATCAGAAGGGCTCTGGGCCGGCAACCATCCGCGTCGTGCCGTCGTCGGGCCGCGCCCGCACCGGCGGTGCGGCGGCGTCGCGCCGGCGGTAGTCGCCGCGCGTCAGCAGCTTCTCGAGCAGCACGATCAGGACGATGAAGAGGTACCGGCTGCCCTGCTCCTGCAGTCGGAGGCTCGACATGCCGATCTTGCGCTGGTGCCACGAGATCGGAACGGTCTCGTACGAGTAGCCGCGCACCACCGCCTTCAGCGGCAGCTCCACCGTGAGGTTGAAATGCGGTGAGAGCAGCGGCCGGCACCCGTCGATGACGTGCGCACGGTACGCCTTGAACGCGTTCGTCACGTCGTTGAAGCGCAACCCGAACAGCATCCGCACGAACCAGTTGGCGACCCGGTTCACGACGAGCTTGCCGCGCGGATAGCCGAACACGCCGCCGCCCGGGACGAATCGCGATCCGAACGCGCACTCCGCCCCGTTGCGGAGCACGTCGTAGTACTTGACGAGGTCGTCGGGGCTGTCCGACCCGTCGGCCATCATGATCGCCACCGCGTCGCCGGTGAACTCGTCGAGCCCGCGACGCACCGCCATGCCGAAGCCGTGCGGTCCGTCGTTGTGCACGAGCCGCACGCGCTCGTCGTCCCGCGCCCGCAGCCGGATCTCGGCGGGCGTGTCGTCCGAGCTGCCGTCGTCGACGACGACGATCTCGTACGGGACCTGCTCGCGCCGCAGACGCTGGCAGATGGCGTCGATGGTGAGACCGATGTTGCCGGCCTCGTTGCGCGCCGGGATGACGACTGACAGCTTCACTCCGCGCTCGTAGACAACGGCGGCAACGATTGCAAGGCGCGCCCCTCGGCCGTTGAACCACTGCGCTCGAGTACGATAGACGACGGTGGCCTATGCGAGTTCTCGTGACCGGCGGTGCGGGCTTCATCGGTTCGTTCGTCGTCGACCGCCTCCTGGCCGCCGGCCATGCCGTCCGGGTGCTCGACAACCTCGACCCGCAGGTCCATCCGACGGGCCGTCCGAGCTACCTCGCGGCCGACGCCGAGCTCGTCGTGGGCGACGTCCGCGATCGCGCCGCCTGCGAAGCCGCCCTGGCCGGCACCGACGCCGTCGTACACGCCGCCGCCGCCGTCGGGGTGGCGCAATCGCTCTACCGGGTCGAGCACTACGTCGACGTGAACGTGCGCGGCACCGGCACCCTCCTCGACTGCCTCGCGGCCGACAAGGGCACGCGGCGCAAGCTGCTCGTGTTCACGTCGATGACGGGCTACGGCGAGGGCTGCTACCGGCGTCCGTCCGACGGCGCGCTGCTGCGGGTCGGCATCCGCTCCGCCGACGACATCGCCCGCTACGGCTGGGAGCCGGTCGATCCGACGACCCACGAGCCGCTCGAGGCCGTGCCGACGACGGAGCAGGCGGAGCTGCTCGCGCGCAACGTCTACGCGCTCACCAAGCGGTACCAGGAAGAGCTCGCGCTGAGCCTGGGCGGCGTCTACGGCTTCCCGGTGGTGTGCCTGCGCCTCTTCAACGTCTACGGCCCGCGCCAGGCGCTGACGAACCCCTACACGGGCGTGCTCGCGATCTTCCTGAGCCGGCTCCTCGCCGGCGAAGCGCCCGTCGTCTACGAGGACGGTCGCCAGAGCCGCGACTTCATCTCGGTGCACGACGTCGCGGCGACCGCGGTGCAGTGCCTCACCACCGACGGCGCCGACGGCCAGGTGCTGAACCTCGGCAGCGGCGTCGCGCGTTCCATCGCCGACATCGCGCGCGAGCTCGCGCCGCTGGCCGGCCGCCCCGAGCTGGCGCCGAAGGTCACCGGTCAGTTCCGCTCCGGCGACGTCCGCCACTGCACCGCCGACACCACACGAGCCCGTACGATGATCGGCTTCACGCCGCGCGTCGGATGGAACGAGGGGCTCGCCGAGCTGCTCGGCTGGTGCCGCAGCACCGCCACCGACGACCGCTTCGGGCAGGCGCAGGACGAGCTCGCGACGCGCGGGCTCTTGAGCGGCGCCATGCCGACCGCCGCGGGAGCCTCGCAGTCATGAAGCGCGTGCTCATCACCGGCAGCAGCGGTCTCATCGGCTCCGAGGCCGTCGCGTTCTTCGACCAGCGCGGCTGGCAGGTGCACGGCGTCGACAACAACATGCGGCGCGACTTCTTCGGCGCCGACGGCGACACCACGTGGAACCTCGAGCGGCTCCGCAAGGCGACGCGACACTTCGAGCATCACGCGAAGGACATCCGCGATCGCGCGGCGATGCGCGAGCTGGTCGCCACGCTCCGCCCCGATCTCGTCATCCACGCCGCCGCGCAGCCGTCGCACGACCTCGCCAAGGACCGTCCGTTCGACGACTTCGACGTGAACGCCGGCGGCACCCTGAACCTGCTGGAAGCGGTCCGCCAGGGCTGTCCCGAGTCGCCCTTCATCTTCATGAGCACCAACAAGGTGTACGGCGACGCCCCGAACGAGCTGCCGCTCGTCGAGCAGGAGACGCGCTGGGACTACGCACGCCCCGCGGACTTCCACGGCATCGACGAGGCCTGCCGCGTCGACGCGTGCCTGCACAGCCTGTTCGGCGCCAACAAGCTCGCGGCGGACGTGATGGTCCAGGAGTACGGCCGCTACTTCGACATTCCCACCGTCTGCTTCCGCGGCGGCTGCCTCACGGGCCCGAACCACTCCGGCGCCGAGCTGCACGGCTTCCTGTCATACCTCGCGCGCGCCACGCGCGAGGGCCGCACGTACCGGATCTACGGCTATCGCGGGAAGCAGGTGCGCGACAACATCCACTCGTACGACGTCTGCACCGCGTTCCTCGCCTTCTACGAGAAGCCGCGCGTCGCGGCGATCTACAACCTCGGCGGCGGCCGCGAGAACAGCGTGTCGATCATGGAGGCGATCCGTCGCTTCGAGGAGCTGATCGGCAAGAAGTTGGCCGTCGAGTACGTCGACACGAACCGCGTCGGCGACCACATCTGCTACATCAGCGACCTGCGCCGACTACGCGCCGACTACCCGGACTGGGACCTCACGCGCTCGCTCGACGACATCTTCGCCGAGCTCGCGCCCGCACCCCCGGCCTGATCCGGCAGCCTGATCAGCGCCGCAGCGAACCCGGGGTCGCCGCGATCCGCACCTCGTCGATCGCGACGGTGCTGAACGCGCCCCCGACGCCGACCACGCCCTCGCCCACGCCGTTCAACGTGGCCGTGAGCACCGGCGTGCCGTCGCGCGACACGCTGACCTCGGGCCCGTTCATCTCCAGCCGGACGAGGAACGGCACGCCGCTCGGGAGCTTGTGCCGCGCGCTCGCGCCGCGCACCGGCTTGCCCTGCACGCGCCCGCGGATCTTCCAGCGCCGTCCGGCGCTGATCACCAGCTCGCCGTAGTTGTCGCCGTCCTGCCACGCGAAGTACAGCGACATGTTCTTGCGGCCCTTCTGGAACTGGCCGTGCACCTCCGCCGCGCCGACCGCGAGCGGGAGGACGGGGGCCAGCATGCCGAACCGCTTGCGCGCCTTCAGCTCGAGCCGGCCGGCGGCGACGCGCTGGGTGCCCTTGCCGAACGCCGTCCAGTCCGACGCATCACCGTCGTCGAAGGTGTCCACGAACGCACACTCGTCGTTGGCGCACGTCGAGAACTCGAAGATCGGCCCGGCGACCGGGTCGCCGCAGGCCGGGCTGTTCGCCAGCACGCGCCAGCGATACGTCGTCGACGGTGCGAGGCCGACGACCTCCGTGGTCGTCCCGGTGACGCCGGCCGCGACGAGCGTGGCCGGCTCCGCGCCCGTATCGAGATAGACGTCGTAGCTCGTGGCGCCGAGCGTCGCGAACCACTCGAGCGTCACGCGGCTCGGCGCCTGGCGGGCATTGCGATTCGCCGGTGCCAGCGGAATCGGGCTGCCGAGGCCCGCGCACACGACGTCCACCGACGCCGTGGCGACCTCGTCGCCGCCGGCGAGCAGCGCGTACGTCGTCGTCTCGGCGGGCGTCACGTCGGCCGTACCGAAGGGCGCGGCCACGCTGCCGACGCCATGATCGACCGCCAGGGACGTCGCGCCGGGCGCGATCCACGAGAGGACCGTCGGCGTGCCGGTGACGATGCTCTGCGGCGTCGCCATGAACTCGACGAAGTCCGCGACCCGATCGGTGTTGCCGCTCGCCTTGCCGCCGAGCGCGTTGAACGCGCCGACGGAATTCGTGTTGCCGGTGCAGTTCCGGTAGTAGACGGCGCCGTCGCTGTGCATCTCGTTGTCGCGGTACTCGACCGCGCTCCAGTACGCGAGGTCGCAGTTCGACTCGAAGATCTCGTTGTTGTCCCCGTTGCCGGCGATCACCGACTGCTGCACGGTGCCGCTGATCGGCCCGGGCACCGGGCCCGGCGACTGCCCGATGGCGATCGCCCCGCCGCCGAGGAGGCCGCCCGCGCCGCCGAGGTTGCCGACGAAGCGCGACT
Organism: uncultured Binatia bacterium (SeqCode); assembly: GCA_964432595.1. Lineage (GTDB taxonomy): Bacteria > Desulfobacterota > Binatia > DP-6 > DP-6 > DASYLJ01. The sequence goes on from CAYSOF010000007.1 coordinate 178,882, forward strand.
GCGTGACGTCGAGCCGGCCGCCCTGATCGGCGTAGATGCCGCCGCCGATGCCCTCCGGCCCGGACTGATTGCCCGCGAACGTGGTGCGGCTGATCGACGTCGCCGACCCGGCCGCGCTGACGAGGCCGCCGCCGAACGTCAGCCCGCCGTGCAGCACGCGGTTCCGCAGCACGTGGGAGCGCTGCAGGTCGAGGTCGCCGTGGTCGACCTTGATGCCGCCGCCCTGCGTGGACGCCTGGTTGCCGTCGACGAGGCTGTCCTCGACGGTGAGGATGCCGTTCGGCGTCCCGGCCAGGAAGTCGCCCTGCACGAAGAGTCCTCCGCCGACGAGCGCGACGTTGTCGCGCACGACCGTCCGCGAAACGAGCACCGACGCCGGCCGCCGGGGCGGCGCCGCCACGTTCACCGACTGTCCCGCGACGCCGCCGCCGTAGCCGCCGACGCCGTCGTCGATCGCGTCGTTGTCCTCGACGATCGTGTCGCGCACCTCGAGCCGTGCCCGGTAGGTGTGGAGCCCGCCGCCGACGTTGGCGACGTTGCCCGCCACCCGACAGCGCCGCAGGGTCACCGTTGCGTTGTCCTCGACGTGCAGGCCGCCGCCGTCGCCCGACGGACCGCCGGGATCGCGGTACGCGACGTTGTCGAGGATCACGCTGTTCTCGATCGCCACCACCGACTCGGACTCCTCCCAGTGCCCGAGCACGAGGATGCCGCCGCCCGACTTGCCGCGGTTGCCCTGGAAGCGGCAGCCGACGAACGTCGGCGACGAGTCGTTCACGTGCACGCCGCCGCCGGAGCCCGCGGCGTTCAGCGTCGTGCCCGCGACGTTGTCGACGAAGGTGCAGGCGTCGAACGCGGTCGTGCTGCCGAGGTTCAGCATGACGCCGCCGCCGTACTCGCCCGCGCTGTTCCCCTGGAAGACGCACTCCTGGAAGAGCCCGCCCGACTCGAGCAGACAGACACCGCCGCCGTGGAGCGCGGCGTAGTTGTCGCGGAACACGCAGCGACGGAACACCGCGTTCGACTGCGCCATGAAGAGCCCGCCGCCGTAGCCGTCGTTGCCCGTGCCGCCGGTCACGGTGATGCCCTCGAAGACCATCGCGCTCGTCACGCCGACCATGCGGATGGCGTCGCCGCCGCCGCCCGCGTCGAGCACGACGGCCGCCGGATCGTCCGGGTTGCCGCGCAGCGTGACGGCGTGCTGCGGACCGAGGGCGATGCGCTCGTGGTAGGTGCCCGGAGCGAGCTGGATCACCGAGCCCGCAGGTGCGCCGTCGAGCGCGGCCTGGATCGTCGGGAAGGAGCCCGGGACGGTGACGGTGTCCGCGTACGCGGCGCCGACGAACGCCAGGACGAGACACACGGCGGATGCGAGGGACCGGCGGATCGTTCGCACGCGATCGGGTGCAACGGCGGTGCCACGGCAGTCGCCGCACGACGCGCCGTGGGGGCGGGGTTGCGGCGCGCCCGGCACTTCCGGAGCGTCATCGCGTCGTCGCTCCCGAGGCACGTTCCTGTCACCGCAGGTGCCGTGCCGTCGCGGCGTCAGCGCGTGAAGAACTGCCGCACCGTGCCGACCGTGATCACGTCCACGCTCACCAGCGCTGCCAGCAACCCCACTGCCGTCGGCCACGGCGGGAGCCTGAGCCGATCGGTCACGGCGCGCAACCCGACGGCGGCGAGGAACGCCAGGAACGGCAGCGCGGCGAACAGGTATCGCCCCTGCGGCTGCGGGAACGTCAGATTGAAGACGACGATGCCGAGGAGGCACAACGCCGCGAAAGTCGCCGCCAACCGTGTCCACGGATCGCGTCGTCGCATGACGACGCCAATAGCCGCCAGTCCCCCGAGCACCGCGTAGCACCAGTAGACGGGCGCCGGCAGCCAGACGTTCACCCAGCCGAGCAGCCCGACGAACGACGCGGACAAGATGCGGGGAAAGTAGTCGGCGAAGTACGGATCCCACAGCGAGCGGGGGTGCATCAGCGTCCCGAGCGTCGCGCGCTCCATGGCGCTGCCCAGCGGGTCGCCGTAGACGAGCGTGTTGCGCACGAAGAGCGCGCCGGACACGGCGAGGACGACGCACGCCATCACCGCGCCCCGGCGGACGACGTCGCCGAGGCGCGCGCGGCCCGTGGCGACGAGCGCGAGCAGCGTCAGCCCCACCCCGGGCAGCAGGAACAACGCGGTCTTCTTGACGAGGAGCGCCGCGCCGAGCGCGAGGCCGAGTCCGACGTACGGACCGAGACGGTCCGGCGCGCGTGCCGTCCGTACCACCTCGTGCGCGGTGAGCGTCGCCAGCAGGATGAGCAGGCCGTCGGCGGTGACGTAGGCCGAGACGAAGACGAACTGCGGCAGCGTCGCCGCCAGGACGACGGCCACGAACCGGGTCGGCGCGTCGGCGCCCATCATCCGGACCGTGCGCTCCAGCACGACGAGCGTCAGCAGCCCGTACAGCACCGACAGCAGGCGCAGCCCGTAGAACACGGCGCGCTCGCGCTCCGAGGCGAACGCGGGCCGCGCCGGGTCGAACAGCGGCACCTCGAGCGCGCCGCCGCCGTTCCACGCGTGCGCGCGGTTCGGTGCGATGCGTACCGGCAGGTCGCCGTCCGGCGTCGCCAGGCGGAGCAGCGCCGCCATGACGACGTATGCGAGCGGCCCCTGATGCCCCTGCCCCTCCACGCGCCGCGTCGGGTCGAGCTGGTTCGGCAGCTCGCCGCGCGTCGCGATGAACGTCGCGTAGTGCACGTGCGACGGCTCGTCGGGTGCCTCGTAGGGCGGCACGAGGAACGCCAGGCACAGCGCGAAGACGAGATAGACGGCGAGCGGAACGCGGAGAGCGATGCGCGCTTCTAGCGAGCGCCCGCGGGACGCACAACTTGACACGGGCGCAGGGTGACGCGATGAGCGCTGCGTGGCGCGTCCCGCCGTCTCCGTCGTCGTCGTCACGTACGAGTCGGCGCGCTTCCTGACGCCGTTCCTGCACGGCCTCGCGGCGCAGCGGGGCATCGACGTCGAGGTCGTCGTCGTCGACAACGCCAGCCGCGACGAGTCCCGCGCGCTCGTCGCACGGCACCTGCCGTCCGCGACGCTGGTCGCGTCGCCGACCAACGTCGGGTTCGCCGCCGGCGTGAACCTCGGCGCGGCCCGCGCCACCGGCGACGTCCTGCTCTTCCTGAACCCCGACATGGAGCTGCCGCCCAACGCCGTCGCGCTGCTCGGCGGCGCGGCGCGCGATCGACCGGAGGTCGGCGCGTTCGGCGCGAAGCTCCGCTTCCCCGACGGCCGCATCCAATGCGCCGGCGGCATCCTCGGGCCGAACGGCCACTCCGGCCATCGTGGCTGGGGCGAGCGCGACGTCGGCCAGTACGACACGGAGGCCGACGTCGACTACGTGCCGGGCGCCGCGCTCGCCATCCGTCGCGAGCGCTTCGAGGCCCTCGGCCGCTTCCACGAGGGCTACTTCCCCGGCTTCTACGAGGACACCGAGCTGTGCCTGCGCCTCCGCCGCCAGGGCCTTCCGGTGCGCTACCTGCCGCGGCCGGCGCTCGTGCACCTCGAGAGCCAGTCGATGGGCCGGCGGTACGACTACTGGATCCACCGCAACCGCCTGCTCTTCCTCGCGCGGAACCCCGACGCGTACGCGGGGCTCGGCGCCGAGGCGCGCTGGTTCGTACGCGAGCACCTGCGGCCGCTCGCCGGCGCCGTGCGCCACCGCCGCTTCGACGTCTTCGCGCGGCTCCTGCGCCGCGTGCCCGGCGTCGTCGGCGGCCATCTGGCCGGCGCCGCGCATCGCCGGCGCGCCGGACGCTGACCGCGTCAGCGCGCGGGCTCGGCGACCACGAGCATCTGCTTCCCGAAGAGCCACTGCGCCAGGCGGACGCGCAGGTATGCCCGCACCAGCAGCGCGCTCTGCGGCAGCCGGCTCTTCGTCGTGTAGGGCAGGAAGCGCGCCCGACACTCGACGATGCGGAAGCCGGCCAGCAGCAGCGCCTCCGACATCCCCTTCTCCGACAACGGCAGCGTGTGGTCGAAGAAGTCCCAGAAGGCGCCGCCGAGCACGCGCACGTTCGGCTGCACGATGACGAGCCGCCCGCCGGGCCGCAGCACGCGCCGCACGCCGCCCAGCACCTCGAGCAACGCGTCCGATCCGGGCAGATGCTCGAGGACGTTGCTCGCAAAGACGACGTCGACCGAACCGGCGGCGATGCGGTCGGCGACGTGCTCGATCGGCAGCGCGAGGACGTCGACCCCCGGGGCGGCGAAGCCCGGCGTGTCGGGATTCAGGTCGACCGCGAACCGGCGCGCCGCGCGTACCGCATTGATGAGATCGCAGTAGCCGGCGCCGAGGTCGACGACCGTCGCGTTCGCCGGGACGTACGCGGCGAAGAAGTCGTCGTAGAGGACGCGCCAGAGCTCCGCCTTGGCCGCACGCTCCTCCTCCGGAAATCGCTCCGCGTACAGCCGGTCGAGTGCGAGCGGTGGCGATGGTTGCGTGTTCACTGCCACCCCCGGGCTGGCTACCACGAACGACGACAGGGGCAAACCCACGGCCGCGCGATTGCCCGTCCGCCGCCCCTTCGCTATCGTCCCGCCGCCGCAATGCCCCGCGATCTGCGCCTCCTCTGGGTGACGCCGCATCTGCCCCGGCGCGGCGTCGCCGCTGCGCGCGAGCGCTGGTGGGCGTTGCTGACCCGGCTCGCACGCCGCCACCACGTCACGCTGCTCTGCTTCGTCGATCCGGCCGACGCGGACGCGCCCGACGACGTGCTGCCGCCCGGTCTCGCCGCCGTGCATCGCGTCCCGAAGCGCTTCTTCGCGCCCGACGATCCGCTCGCCGTCCTGCCGCAGACGGTCGCCGGCGCGTTCGCCGACCCGACGCTGCGCGACGCCATCGCCCGGCACCTCGCCGCCGCGCCGTACGACCTCGTGCAGTACGAGTACACGGAGATGGGCCACCTGATGCCGCCCGCGGCGATCCCGACGATTCTGACGGTGCACCAGCTGTTCTTCGCCGCCGAAGGCCCACGCTGGCGCGCCGCCGGACGCTCGCCACGGCTCGGGCCGGTGCTCTTCCATCGCTACCTCCGCGAGCTCGACTTCGAGCTGCGCGCGGTCGCCGCGGCGGATCACGTCGTCACCATGTCCTACGAGGACGCGGCGCGGCTCCGCCGCTTCCTCCCCCGCCTCCAGGTGTCCGTGAGCCCCGTCGGCGTCGACTGCGGCTGGTTCGCCCCCCAGAACGCTGCACAGCTCGCGCCGCCCACCTGCGACCTGCTCTTCGTCGGCAACTTCGGCCACGCGCCGAACGTCGACGCCGTTCGCTTCCTCGCCGACGACGTCCTGCCGCGGCTCGGCCGGCCGGCGCTGCTGCGTGTGATCGGCCGCGACGTGCCGCCCGCGATCACGGCGATGGCACGGCCGGGCACCGTCGAGGTGCTCGGTGCCGTCGACGACGTCCGCCCGCATCTCGCCGCGGCCCGCATCGTCGCCGCGCCGGTCCGCTTCGGCACCGGGATGCGCGGCAAGGTGCTCGAGGCGCTGGCCATGGGGCGCCCGCTCGTGACCACGAGCGTCGGCGCCGAGGGGCTCGGCGCCGTCGCGGGCGAGCACCTCCTCGTCGCCGACGACGCCGGACGCTTCGCGGCCGACTGCCGCCGGCTGCTCGACGTGCCCGCGCTCGGCGAGCGCCTCGGCGCCGCCGGCCGCGCGTTCGTCGCGGCGCGGTTCGACTGGGACCGCATCGCCGACGCGCACGAGATGATCTACGAGCGGGCCCTGCACGCGCCCGTGCACGGCGGGCGCGCGGCGGTCGCCTTCCCGCATGCGCCGCTCCGCGGCTGGCCCGGCATCGCCGCCGGTGCGGCGTGGCTCACGGCGCGCGGGCTCGCGTGGCACCTGCGGAAGGCGCGCGCCGCCTGATGCGCGTCTCCGTCGTCATCTGCACGCACGACCGCGGCGACGTCGTCGCCGCCGCGGTCGTGCCGGCGCTCGCCCAGGCGCAGGCGGCGGGCGGCGAGGTCATCGTCGTCGACAACGCGTCGACGGACGACACGCCCGACGTGCTGGCCGCCCTCGCCCACCGCGCGGGCGGCCCGCTCCGCATCGTGCACGAGCCGGAGCTCGGGCTCTCGGCGGCGCGGAACCGCGGCCTCGCCGAAGCCCGCGGCGCCGTCGTGGCCTATCTCGACGACGACGCCATTCCGCACGCCGGCTGGCTCGATGCGCTGCTCGCCCCGTTCGCCGATCCCGCCGTCGCCTGCGTCGGCGGCCGCATCGTGCTGCGCTTCCCCGGACCGCCGCCGCGCTGGCTCAGCCCCGCGCTCCACTCGCAGCTGAGCGCGTTCGACCTCGGCGACGAGCCCCGGATCGTGCGCTACGGGAAGGCCAACTACCCGTACGGCGCGAACATCTCGTTCGACGCCGCGCGCGCCCGCGCCCTCGGCGGCTTCTCGACGACGGTCGGCCCGCGCGGGCGCCACCAGCTCGTCTACGACGAGACCGACCTCTGCTACCGCCTGGAGCACGCCGGCGGCGAGATCCGCTACGCGCCGGACGCCGTCGTCGACCACTGCGTGCTCACCGAGCGGCTGACGCCGCAGTGGATGCTCGAGCGCGCGTGGACGGGCGGCCTCTCGGCGGCGGTGTTCATCCTGCGGAACCGCCGGCTGCTGCGCGCGCTGTGGCGCATCTGGTGGCTGTACCGCCGCGATCTCGCGATGCGCCCGTACGCGCCGCGCGAGCCCATCGACCCGGAGCGCTTCGCGCGCGAGTGCCGGCGGCGCGAGGCGCTCGGCTACGTCGTCGGGCTCGCCCGCGCCGTCCCGCGCATGCGCTCCCTGAGGACCGCATGATCCCGCGCGTCTCCATCGTGACGCCGGTGTACGACGCCGGACGCGACCTGCTGCAGGCGCTGCGCAGCGTGGCCGGCCAGACGTTCCGCGAGCACGAGCACATCCTCGTCGACGACGGCTCGACCGACCCGCTGACGATCAAGCTGCTCGACGATGCCGCCGCGCGTCCGAACGTGTTCCTGCATCGCACCGAGAATCGCGGCCCGTCCGCCGCGCGCAACCTCGGCATCGAGCACGCGCGTGCGCCGTACGTGCTCCCGCTCGACGCCGACGACTGGCTGGCGTCGTCGTTCCTCGAGAAGACCGTGCCGATCCTCGACGTCGAGCAGGACGTCGGCGTCGTCCACACCTGGGTCGGCCTCGAGGGCGCGCATACCGGCACGTGGAAGACCGGGCCGTTCGCGCTGCCCGATCTGCTCTCGCGCTGCACCGTGCACGTGACATCGCTCTACCGCCGCGAGCTGTGGGCGCAGGTCGGCGGGTACGACGGGCGCTTCCGCGAGAGCGCCGAGGACTGGGACCTGTGGCTCGGCGCCGTCGGCCGCGGCTGGCGGGCGCGCTGCGTTCCCGAGGTGCTCTGCTACTACCGGCGCAGCCCGCAGAGCCGCGAGCGCCTCGCGCGCGCGCCGGGCGTCTGGCGGCGGCTCGTCACGGACCTCGTCACCAAGCACCGCGCGCTCTACGACGCCCACCTCCCCGAGGCCATGGCCGGCCTGTACGAGGAGTACGCGAAGGTCGTCGGCTCGCTCGAGCGCATCTACGACAACCCGGCGATCCGCACCGCCGTCCGGATTCGCGGCCTCCTGGGCAAGCGCTGATGCCCACCGTCAGCGTCGTCCTCGCCACGCGCAACCAGGGGCGGTGGCTCCCGGAGACGCTCGCGAGCGTCCGTGCCCAGACGTTCGACGACTGGGAGCTGCTCGTCGCCGACGACGGCTCGACCGACGACACGGCCGCCGTGGTGGCGGCGATCGACGATTCCCGCATCCACTGGCTCCCGGGCCGGACGGCCGAGCGGTCCGCCGCGCGTAACCGCGCGCTCGCCGCTGCGAAAGGACGGTACGTGGCGTTCCTCGACGGCGACGACTGCTGGCATCCGGACAAGCTGGCCCGCCAGGTGGCCGCGCTCGACGCCGCCCCCGACGCCGCCCTCTGCTACACGATCGCCCGCTACGTCGACGCGAGCGGCGCGCCGCTGTCGCACCGCAAGCCCGACGTCCCGCCGACCGGGCGCGTCTTCCCCCGCCTCGTGCGCGGCAACTGCATCATTCTCGCCTCGGTGATGGCACCCCGCGAGCGGGTCGCGGCCGCCGGCGGCTTCGACGAGACGCTGCCCGTCTTCGGTGCCGAGGACTGGGGCCTCTGGCTGCGGCTCGCGCGCCGCGCCCCGGTCGTCGCGATCGCCGAGGAGCTGACCTTCTATCGCCGGCACACCGGCAACACGGCCTGGCAGCACATCCTGCGCAGCGGGCTCGCCATGCTCGACCGCCTCTACGCCGACCCCGCGGTCGCGGCCGAGGCGGGCCTGCCGCACGCCGCCGCGCGCGCGCGCCACCTCTGGTACCACGCGACGATCGCCGCGGCCGAGGGCCGCGCCGCCGGCTTCGCGCTGGCTGCGAAGGCGCTGCGCGAGAGCCCGGCGACCGCGCTGAGCCGTCCAGCCCTCGGCACCGTCGCCGCCCTCGTCCTGCCGCGTCCAGCGCTGCGCACCCTCGGACGGCTGCCCGCGTGATCGGCCGCTTCGTCTCGACGGTGGCCGTGCTCCTGCCGGTCGCGCTGGTCGCCGCCGTCGCGCTCGCGTGGCCCGCGATCCACGCGCACGGCTGGTGGGACGACGGCCTTCATCGCCTCGTCGTGCGCGAGGTCGTCCGCCGGTTCGACCGCCTCCTCCCGGCCGTCGTCGCCGTCGCGTTGCTCGCGGCGCTGCTGCGGCGCGGACGGCCGATGTCGCACGCGGCGATCGGCGTGCTCGTCCTTGCGGCGCTGGCCCGCCTCACCGCCATCGCGCCGCCGCCCGCGGGGCCGAACGTCCTCCTCGTCTCGATCGACACGCTGCGCGCCGACCGCCTCGGCGCCTACGGCCACACGCAGCCCACGAGCCCCGTCGTCGACGCGCGGCTCGCCGCGCAGGGCGTGACGTTCGAGCAGGTGCTCAGCCAGTCGCCGAAGACCACCCCGTCGCACATGACGATGTTCACGTCGCTCTACCCGTGCATGCACGGCATCACCATGTGGGACGAGGGCGGCGTCGGCGCGGTGCTCAACCCGCGCGTCCGCACGCTCGCCGAGGTGCTGCGCAACGCCGGCTGGAAAACCGCCGCGTTCACGGCGGGCGGCCCGATGCACTCGTCGCGCGGGTTCGACCGCGGCTTCGACGTCTACCGCAACAGCCAGCAGCTGCCGCGCGCGCTCGAATGGCTGGACGACAACGCCGGCAGCGGCCGCTTCTTCCTCTTCTTCCACACGTACGAGGTGCACGACCCGTACACGCCGCCGCTGAAGCTGCTGCGCCAGTTCGACGGCGACTACGAGGGCCCGCTGCTCGACGCGGTCCGCCGCATCCGGAGCGGCGTCGGCGGCTGGGAGCAGGCGCACAAGCTGTTCTGGGACGCCGTCGACCGCACCGACCCGCGCACCGTGACGTTCCTCCAGCGGCTCTACGACGCCGGCATCCGCAACATGGATCGCGGCACGCTGACGCAGCTGCTCGACGCGCTCGACCGGCTCGGCGTCGCGAACGACACGCTCGTCGTCTTCACGTCCGACCACGGCGAAGCGTTCGGCGAGCACGGCAACTTCCTGCACGACGACCTCTACGCGGGCACGCTGCACGTCCCGCTGATCCTGCGCTGGCCGGCGGAGCTCCCGGTCGGACGACGCGTGGCCGGCCGCGCCCGGCTGCTCGACCTGCTGCCGACGATCCTCGACCTGGTGCACGTGCCGGCGCCGCCGCAGACCCAGGGCGTCAGCCTGGCGCCGCTCGCGCGCGGCACCGGCGGTGCCCTGCCCGACGTCGTGCCGAGCGAGCACGGCCCGGCGCTCGCGCCGGTGACGACGAGCGTCCGGCAGGACGATCACACGCTGCTCCGGATCGGCGCGACCGACGCGCTGTTCGACCTCGACAGCGATCCCGGGGAGCGGCACGACGTCATGGGCATGCAGCCCGAGACCGGCGCGACGATGCGCGACGCGCTGGCCACCTGGCGCGCCGCCTGCGCCACGCTGCACGCGCGCTACGGTCCGTCCGGCGCCGGCGTCGCGCCCGAGCCGGAGACCGTGCGCCAGCTCCGCGCGCTGGGCTACATCGAATGACGCGCGCCGTGCTCCTCGTCGTGGTGTGCGCGCTGCTCGCCGGCTGCCGCACCGACTGCACGCCGCCGGCGGGGACGCCGCGGCCGAACGTCGTGCTCCTCACCATCGACACGCTGCGCGCCGATCATCTCGGCGCGTACGGCAACGAGACGGTGCAGACGCCGTCGCTCGACCGCCTGGCGCGCGAGGGCGTCGTCTTCGAGCGCGCCTACTCGCAGACGCACATCACCGTGCCGTCGCACCTCTCGATCATGAGCTCGCTGCCGGTCGTCGAGCACGGCGTCGGCGACAACCTGGCGCCGGTGGCGCGCCAGGTCGAGGTGCTGCCGGCGTTCTTCAAGCGCGCCGGCTATCGCACCGGCGGCTTCGTCGGCGCCACCCACCTCGGGCCGCGACGCGCCGTCGGCCAGCTGGTCGCGCCGCACCTCGACACGTTCGCGGTGCCGCGCCGCGTGTCGAAGCCGCACGCGGCGGAAGAGACGAACGAGAAGCTCTTCGACTGGATCGAGAGCGCCTGCCGCGAGCCGTTCTTCGCGTGGGTCCACTACTGGGACCCGCACATGCCGTACGCGCCGCCTTCGCCGCTCGACACGGCCTACTACGACGACGATCCGTACGCGGCGCGCTTCACCTCGCTGGTCGGCGTCCGCCATCCCTGGTTCCACTACGAGCTCGAGCACTTCCGCCGGCACCTCGCGCGCGAGGCGACGGCCGTCCGCGGCCTGAAGCGCGATCTCGGCCTGCCGACGCAGGCCGTGCGCCAGCTGGTGCTCTACCCGATCGGGGCGCGCGGGCCGACGCCGGAGGCGACGACCGACCTGCGCGGCCGCCTGCGCGCCGTCGCCGACGCCGTGCGCCCGCACGTGCCGTTCCGCGCCGGACTCGCCGAGTGGCTGACGGGCATCCGCGACGCGCGCTACCCGCGCGCGCAGTACGCCGGCGAGGTGACGTACACGGACACCCACGTCGGGGCCATCCGCGACGAGCTCGACCGCCTCGGCATCGCCGACCGCACCATCGTCGTCGTCACGGCCGACCACGGCGAGCTGCTCGGCGAGCACGGCGTCTGGTACGAGCACCTCGGCCTGCACGACCCGAGCGTGCACGTGCCGCTGATCGTGTGGGCGCCGGGCCGCGTCACGCCCGCACGCCGTGCCGATCCGACCAGCGGCCTCGACGTCGCGCCGACCGTTCTGGCACTCGCGGGCCTGCCACGCGGCGAGGCGATGCGCGGCCGCGACCTCTTCGCCGGCCTGCCGGCCGCGGCGCCGTTGGTCGTCGAGGCCATCCACGGCGACCAGCTGAGCGTCCGCGACGGCGACTGGAAGCTCATCCGCACCGTCCGCGACGTCTCGTACGCGCCCGACTTCGAACGCGAGGCGGGAACGATCGAGCTCTACGATCTGGCCGCGGACCCCGGCGAGCAGCAGAACCTCGCGGCGGCCGATCCCGCGCGCCGCGCCGCGCTCGAGGCGATCCTCGACACCTGGATCGCGAACCATCCCGCCACCGGCACGCGCGCCCCGGCGGCGACCGATCGCGCCGAGGACCTGCGCGCCCTGGGCTACGTCGAATGAGGCGCGCGCTGCGCTGGCTGCTGCCGCTCGCCGTGACGGCGGCGGTGCTCGCGTGGTGGCGCATGCCGTCGCCGGACCGCCTGCCGGCCGTGCTCGCGATCGACGAGGTGCGCGCGGACCTCGGGCCGCTGTTGGTCCCCGCCCCGCCGCGCAGCGACGTCCGGCCGAACGCCGAGACCGATCAGGCCGGCGGCACGCGGCGCGGGCTCCTGGCGCCGCCCGGCACCGTGCTACGCGCCCGCGTGTCCCTGCCGCCCGACGCCGCGCTCCGCTTCGCCGTCGCCGTGGCGGGCGCGCGCAAGCGCGACGCGTCGGCGGGCGGCGTCCGCTTCGCCGTCACGGTCGACGGCCGCGAGGTCTGGGCCCGCACCGTGAATCCCGCCGCGACGCGCGACGACCGTCGCTGGTTCGACGAGCGCGTCGCGCTCGGCAACGACGTCGCGCGCGACGCCGAGGTCGTGCTGACGACGACGGCCGAGCGCCCCGACGCGCCCGTCGCCGGCACGGCGGCGTGGAACGCGGTGCGCGTGCTGCAGACCGCGCGTCGCGAGCGGCAGCGGCCGGCCTCCGAGCGGCCGAACGTCCTCGTGCTCCTCGTCGACACGCTGCGCGCCGATCGGCTCGGTGCGTACGGCGCGTCGCCGAGCCCGACGCCCGCGTTGGACCGCGTCGCCGCCGAGGGCGTCGTCTTCGAGCAGTCGATCGCGCAGGCGCCGTGGACGCTGCCGTCCGTCGCGTCGATCCTGACGGGCGTCCATCCGCGCAGCCACGGCGTGCTCGGCCGACTCGTCGACGAGGACAGCGACGAGCTCGAGGCCGCGTTCCTCGCCGACGCGTTCCGCACGCTGCCGGAGCACGCCGCCCTCGCCGGCGTGACCACCGTGGGCCTCAGCGCGAATCCGCTCATCGGCCGCGGGACGAACCTCGTGCAGGGCTTCGAGACGTTCGTCGAGTACGGCTGGGACCGGCCGCGACGGAACTGGATCCCCGCCGCGGAGCTGAACGCGCGCTTCCTCGCGTGGGTCCGCGCCAACCGCGACCACCGCTTCTTCGCCTACCTGCAGTACATGGAGCCGCACGACCCCTACACGCCGCACGACGCGCCGCCGGCACCGCCGGGCGCGCGGCCCGTCGTCGCGGCGGGCGAGATCCACGACCTCGCCCGCAAGGTGAACTGGGGCGCCGCGCCGCCGCTGGGCGACGTCGAGGTCGGACATCTCCGCCGCCTCTACGACGGCGAGGTCGCCGACTGGGACCACGCGTTCGCCGATCTCCGCGCCGCGCTCGAGGCCGAGGGGCTGTGGGACTCGACCGTCGTCGTCGTCACGTCCGATCACGGCGAGAGCTTCCAGGAGCACGGGCGCCTGACGCACGGCACGCATCTCTACGACGAGCTCCTGCGCGTGCCGCTCGTGATCGCCGGGCCGGGGATCGCGCCCGCGCGCGATGCGCAGCCCGCGCAGGGCATCGACCTGTATCCGACCGTGGCGCGCCTGCTCGGCCTGGACGCGCCCGACGGCGTCGCGGGCCACGACCTCCTCGGCGCGGAGCGCGCGGATGCCGTCGTGTCGGAGACGAGCATCGGGGTCGCGCCCGACGGCACGCGTACCGAGCTCGTCTCGCTGCGCACCCCGACGCGAAAGCTCGTCCACGCGCCCGACCACGCGCATTTCGAGCTCTATGCGCTCGACGCCGACCCCGCCGAGCGCGACGACCTCCACCCGCGCGCGCCGGACGACGGTCTCGTCGCCGCGCTCCGCACGTGGCGCGGGTCCGCCGCGCCGCCGCCCCTGATCGCCGCCGACGATGCGCCGGCGCTCGGCGACAAGCTGCGCGCGCTCGGGTACGTCCAGTGAGAACGCTGCTCGTCGCCGCGCTCGCGCTGATGGCCGCGGCTTTGCTCTGGTGGCGACCGGCCGGCGAGCCGCTGCCGCCGACGATCGCGGCGGAGGAGACCGTCGCGCATCTCTCCGACGGGCTCGCGCCCGACACGGTACGCGCGCAGAACCCGGAGGCCCCCGTCCGCGACGGACTGCTCGAGCCCGGCGACCGCCTGCGCGAGGGTGGCGGCCATCGCCCGAGCCTCGTCGCGCCGCCGCCCGCGCGCATCGCCTTCCGTCTCGACGTCCCGCCCGACGCGGCGCTGCGGTTCGACGTCGGCGTCGAGCGCGTGCCCGGTGACGAGCCGCGAAGCGCCGTGCGCTTCGCGCTCGCGGTGAACGGCCGCGAGACGTGGACCCGCACCGTGAACCCCGCCGACACGCGCCACGATCGACGCTGGTTCGCGGAGCGCGTGCCCCTGCCCGCCGGCGCCGCGGTGGAGGTCGTCCTCGCGACCGACGCGGCCGATCCGTCCCGTCCGCTGGCCGGCACGCCGGGCTGGGGACACGTGCGTCTGGTCCGCACGACGACCCGACCTCGGCAGGCGCTGCGCGCGGGCGCGCCGAACGTCGTCGTCCTGCTCGTCGACACGCTGCGCGCGGACCGGCTCGGCCTCGCGGGCAGGCGTCCGAGCCCGTCGCCCACGCTGGACGCGCTCGCGAAGGATGGGCTCGTCTTCGAGCAGATGGTGGCGCAGTCGTCGTGGACGCTGCCGTCGGTCGCGACGATCTTCACCGGGTTGCATCCGCGCAGCCACGGCGCGCTCGGCAGCGCCGCCGGCGATCACGGCGCCCGCTGGGGCTTCCTCTCCGATCGCGTCACGACGTGGGCCGAGACCGCGGCGCGCGCGGGCATCACGACGGTGGGCGTCTCGACGAATGCGCTGGTGTCTCGCGGCACCAACCTCGCGCAGGGGTTCGAGACGTTCACGCAGCTGGACTGGAGTCCCGAGGAGAAGAACTGGGCGCCTGCGACGGCGGTGAACGCCCGGTTCCTCGCGTGGGCGCGCGACAACCGCGCGCATCGCTTCGTCGCGTACCTGCACTACATGGAGCCGCACGACCCCTACACGCCGCCCGACGACCTGCGGCCGCCGGTGCCGCCGGGCGTCCGTCCGGCCGTCGCCGCCGGCTGGGTGAGCGACCTGGCGAGGAAGATCGCGCGTGGTCAGGCGCCGCCGCTCCCGCCCGAGGAGATCGCGTATCTCCGGAAGCTCTACGACGGCGAGATCACGGTCTGGGACCGCGCGCTCGCCGAGCTGCTCGACGGTCTCGACGACCTCGGGCTGCGCGACGACACGATCCTCGTCGTCACGTCGGACCACGGCGAGGAGTTCCAGGAGCACGGCCGCCTGACGCACGCGACGCAGCTCTACGAGGAGCTGCTGCGCGTCCCGTTCGTCATGGTCGGCCCCGGCGTTCCGAAGGGACGCGTCGCCGAGGTCGTCCAGGGCATCGACGTCTACCCCACCCTGGCGACGGTGCTCGGCCTGCCGATCCCCGAAACGCTGCCGGGCCGCAACCTCCTCGCCGAGCCGTACGAGCGCCGCGACGTGCTCTCCGAGACCGCGAGCGCCATCGCCCCGGACGGCTCGCCGACGGACCTCCTCGCCTACCGCGCCATGGGCTGGAAGCTGATCGACGCGCCCCGCGTCCCCCGTCGCGAGCTCTACAATCTGAACACCGACCCGCGCGAGACGACCAGCGTCCCCGAGGCGCCGGAAGGTCCGCTACTTCAGGAGCGCCTGGAGCAGCTCGCCGCGACTGCGCCGGAGCCCCCGCGCGCCGACGGCCACGACCCCGCGCTGGACGAGAAGCTCCGGGACCTCGGTTACATCGAATAGTCCGGACGAGACGTCGGCCGAAGCAGCATGCCGCGCCGGCTTCGCCGGCCGCGGCATACAGGTGGCCCGAAGCGAACCGCCCCACTCTCGCCCCGAGCCGAGACATGGTCTCGGCTCGCACTGTCACCATCTGAACGGGCCGCGGATCTCGCGCGCGCGGTCGGCGCCGCGGACGGAGTAGTGGATCACCATCGACTTGCGCGTCGTGCCGGGCGCCGTGATGCCGGCGCCTCCGTGGATCAGCATGCCGTGCCAGAAGAGCACCTGCCCCTTGCGGCCGAGGAACTCCTTTCGCTCGAAGCGCGCGCCCTGCTCGTCGACCCAGCGCTGATACGCCGCCGCCGTCGCTTCGTCCGTCGTGCGCAGGTTGGTCTGCGGGTACTCCGTGAAGCCCGGGAAGAACGGCGCCCGATGCGAGCCCGGACAGAACAGGAGGGGGCCGCTGCCGGGCAGGATGTCCTCGCACGCGATCCACGCGCCCATGAGCCAGTTCTGCGGCCAGATGTGGAACACCGCCATGTCCTGGTGCAGGTCCTGCTGGCTCCCCGCCATGAAGTTGATCGCGGCGATCGGCCGGGCGCGGCGGCCGAAGAGCAGGCTCGCCGTGCGCCGCAGCCGCGCGCTCCAGAAGATGCGGCGGGCCGCCGCGTTCAGGTAGTGGAAGCCGTGGATGCGCCAGTCCGACGCGGCGCGTACGCGCCGGCGCCGTGCCGCGTCCCAGGTGAGGATCTCCGCGTGCCCGACGTTGCGGTACGGGCCGCCGCGCTCGTCGCGCAGACCGAGCAGCTCGAGGTACGGGATCGGCTCGCGCGCGTCCCACAGCCCGTCGAGGGTCGCGATCATCTCGTCGATGTCGGCCTCGGGAACGACGTCGTCCACGACGACGTAGCCGTCGCGCACCCACTTCGTCAGCAGCGCGGCGTCGGCCGACCGCGCCGCGCGCGCGACTGCGTCGGGCTGGTCGAACCACGGCAGGACGTTGGGCAGCCGGCGCCAGCTCGGCTGGCCACCGAAGAGCGCGCGACGCACGTTCGGCTCGATCGTCGAGCGCACCTGCTGCAGACCGGACCGGACGCGGAACGACAGCGACACGGACGCGCTCCTACTTCTTCTGCTTCTCGACCACCAGCCGCCGCGCCTGCACGGCGACGGCCTGCGGCACGTTTCGGGACTTGGCCAGCTGCTGCAGGTCGCGTTCGCCGAGCGTCATGACCTGGCGAATGGCGATGGGTAGCGGCGTCTTCGGATTCGTCGCGAGCGCGAGCCGCACCTGATAGTTGCGCATCCACTCGCGCTTCTCGGCGATGGTCCGCAGCAACTCGTCGTCGGCGCTGCGGTTCCGGCAGATGGCCACGACCTCGCCGTCGCCGATGCGCGGGTTCTGCAGCACGAAGCGGCGGATCATCTTGCTGGCGTCACGGATCAGGATGGTGCGCGCGTCCTTGTTGCCGCGCAGCGCGAGCTTCACCTTCTCCGAGACGGTCATGGTGAGGATCTGCGTGTAGAGGCTGCCCTGCGCGGCGGCGCCCGGCGGGCGCTCGTAGTCGCCGATCAGCTCGAAGGGCACGAGAATGTCGTCCTCCTCCGCCTCCACCTTGCGCGCGATCCGCTCGTACTCGGCGTCGTCGAGGTCCTTCTCAGCCATGCCGCTCCGCGCGCGCCGCCTGGGCTTCCTTCACGATGCGCTCGGCGAGGTGCGGCGGCACCTCCTCGTAGTGCGCCAGCTCCAGCGAGAAGTCGCCGCGCCCCTGCGTCATCGAGCGCAGATCGGGTGCGTAACGCAGCACCTCCGACATCGGCACGTGCGCGCGGATCACCTGCTGGCCGACGCCCTTCGGCTCTGCGCCGAGCACCTTGCCGCGCCGGCTGTTCAGGTCGCCGATGATGTCGCCCATGTGGTCGTCGGGCACGGTCACGGTGATCGTCATGATGGGCTCGAGGAGCACGGGCTTCGAGTCCTCGAACGCCTTCTTGAAGCCGAGGTGCGCCGCGATCTTGAACGCCATCTCCGACGAGTCGACGTCGTGGTACGAGCCGAAGTACAGCTTCACCTTGACGTCGACGATCGGGTAGCCGGCGAGCAGCCCGCCGGGCAGCAGCTCGCGCACCCCCTTCTCCACGGCGGGGATGAACTGGCGCGGGATCACGCCGCCGACGATCGCGTCCTCGAACTCGAAACCGGTGCCGCGCGGCAGCGGCGACAGCTCGAGGTGGCAGTCGCCGTACTGGCCGTGGCCGCCCGTCTGCCGCTTGTGCTTCCCCTGCGCCTTCGCCGTGCCTTTGATGGTCTCGCGGTACGGGACCTTCGGCGCTTTCAGATCCACCTCGACGCCGAACTTGCGCTTCAGGCGCTCGACGGCGACCTCGATGTGCAGCTGCCCCGTGCCGGAGATCACGAACTCGTGCGTCTGCTCGTCGCGATGCACGCGGAGCGCCGTGTCCTCTTCCATCAGCCGGTGCAGGCCCTGCATGACCTTCTCGTCGTCGGCCTTGCTCTTCGGCTGCAGGGCGAACGAGATGACCGCGGGCGTGTCCGGCAGCGGCGGAAACAGGACCTGCTGCTTCTCGTCGGAGAGCGTGTCGCCGACGTGCGTGTCCTTGAGCTTCGCGAGCGCGACGATGTCGCCGGCGACCGCGCTCGTGACCTGCGTCTGCTTCTTCCCCTCGAGCTTCAAGAGGTGCCCGAGCCGCTCCTTGCCTTCGCGGTAGGTGTTGACGACGTTCATGTCGCCCGACGCCTTGCCCGACACGATGCGCAGCACGGTCAGCGTGCCGGCGAACGGATCGGCGACGGTCTTCCAGACGAACGCCGAGAACGGCGCGGACGGGTCGGCGGCCCGCTCGACGGGCTCGCCGCGGCGCGGGTCGTCGCCGACCCAGGCCGGCAGATCCTGCGGCGACGGCAGGAGGTCGACGATGGCGTCGAGCAGCGGCTGCAGGCCGATGGCCTTCCCGGCCGCGCCGCACAGGACGGGCAGGAACTTGCCGGCGCGCGTACCCTCGCGCAGCCCCTGCGCCAGCTCCGCCGGCGTCAGCTCGATGCCTTCGAGATACTTCTCGAGCAGCGCGTCGTTCGCCTCGGCGATCGTCTCGACGAGAATCTCGCGGGCGGCGCCCACCTCGTCGGCGAGGTCGGCCGGTACCGCCTCCTCCTTCATCTTGCCGGTGTCGCCGTCGTAGACGAACGCCTTGCCGGACAGCACGTCGACGACGCCGCGCACCTTCGCTTCCTCGCCGATCGCGATTTGCAGAACAGCGGGCTTCGCGCCGAGCAGCTTCAAGTCGTCCAGCGCGTGGTCGACGCTGGCGCGCTCGCGGTCGAGCCGCGTGACGAACGCGATCAGCGGCAGGCCGAGCTCCTGGCACCACGCCCAGACCTTTTCGGCCTCGACCTTGATCTCGCCGCCCGTCGGGCCGAGCACGAGGACGGCGCCCGTCGCGGCGACCAGCGCGTTCCGCGTGTCGTGCAGGAACGCCGTGTAGCCGGGAGTGTCGATGAGGTTGATCTCGTGCTTCTTCCAGCCGACGTGGTGCACGGCGGCGGTGATGCTGCTCTTGCGTCGCTGCTCCTCGGCCTCGGTGTCGAAGGCCGACGTGTTGTCGTCGGTGCGGCCGAGCCGGGTGGCGACGCCCGCGGCGAAGAGCAGCGCGTCCGCGACCGTCGTCTTGCCGGTGCCGCCCTGCCCGACGACGGCGACGTTGCGTAGCCTGGCAACCTCGTCAGATGGCATCGCGTCCTCCGTTCCTGGCGTAGATCAGGCGCAGGCCGTCGAGGGTGAGGAACTCGTCGACGGCCTCGATGGTGGTCGACTGCGAAGCGATCAGCTTGGCGAGCCCGCCGGTGCCGAGCACGCGGGCGTTGGGGTCGTTCTCGGCGCGGATCTTCGCGACGAGCCCGTCGATGAGCGCGGTATAGCCGTAGGTGACGCCGGACTGGATGGCGTGGACCGTCGTCTTGCCGACGACGCGCGGCGGCCACGCCAGCTCGACGCGCGGCAGCTTGGCCGTACGGCCGATCAGCGCGTCGAGCGAGATGCCGATGCCCGGCACGATGACGCCGCCGGCGTACTCGCCCTTCGCCGTGACGACGTCGAACGTCGTCGCGGTGCCGAGGTCGACCACGATGGCCGGTCCGCGCAGCCGCTCGAAGGCGGCCACCGCGTTGCAGATCCGGTCGGCGCCGACCTCCTTGGGATTGTCGTAGAGGATCGGCACGCCGGTCCGCACGCCCGGGCCGACGATCAAGGGCGCGTGCCCGAAGAAGCGCTGCGCGATCTCCTCGACGCGGTCGTTCATCGGCGGGACGACGCTGGAGACGGCGACGCCGGTCACGTCGGGCCGCGGGTTCCCCCATTCGGTGAACAGCCCGCGCAGGATGACGCCGTACTCGTCGACCGTGCGCGCGGGATCGGTGCGCAGCCGCCAGTGCACCGCCAGCCGCTCGCCCTCGTACAGTCCGACCAGGAGGTGGGTGTTGTTGACGTTGAGCGCGAGCAGCATCGCGTCAGGCCTCGTATCCGCCGGGGAGCGTCACCTCGCCCGCGACGATGCGCCGGACGTGGCCGGGCGGCCCTTCGAGGCGCAGCGCGCCGTCGTCGTCCAGGCCGAGCACCCGGCCCACCACCTCACCATCGGATGCGGCCACCCGCACCTCCTTCCCGGTCAGCGATGAGCATGCCTCCCACTCGCCCCGCATGGCGGCGAATCCGTCAGCGAGGAAGCGACCATAACGCGCCTCCAACGCGGCGAGCAACCCGGCGGCGAACGCGGCGCGGTCGACGCGACGCCCCGTCGCGAGCCGCAGCGACGTCGCCTTCGCCCCGAGCTCCTCCGGGAACGCCTCGACGTTCACGTTGACGCCGATGCCGGCGATCACATGATGGACGCGCTCCATCTCCGCCTCCATCTCGGTGAGGATCCCGGCGACCTTGCGGCCGTCGAGCAGCACGTCGTTGGGCCACTTGAGCCGCGGCGCCAGCCCGGTCGCGGCGACGACGGCGTCGGCGACGGCGAGCCCGGCCACCAGCGCGATCTGCGGCACGGCGGGCGGCGGCAGCGACGGACGGAGGACGATCGAGGCGTAGAGGTTGACGCCGGGCGGCGAGTGCCACGTGCGGCCGAGACGGCCGCGTCCGCCCGTCTGCGCCTCGGCGATCACGGCCGTGCCCTCGGCGGCGCCGTCGCGGGCGAGCTCGCGCGCGATGCGCTGGGTCGAGTCGATCTCGGCGTGCCAGACGACGGTGCGCCAGGTTCCGGTCCAGTGGGGCGCGAGCTCCGTCGGGCTCACGCGATCGGGCACGGCGGCGAGCGTGTAGCCCGAGCTGCGCTGGCCGCCGATCTCGTAGCCCGCGTCGCGCAGCGCGGTGACGTGCTTCCACACCGCGGTCCGCGAGCAGCCGAGGCGGCGCGCCAGCTCCTCGCCGGACAACGGCGCGCCGGCCTCCTGCAACCATCCGAGGATCCGCTCGCCGGCCGTCGCCATGGGGGTCGGATAGCAAGCACGGGCCGAAAGCGGAATCGCGCGCGATGCGCCGTAGTCACGTCGGCGTACGGGTCCACGCGGTGCCCATCGTGCGCGCAGGACGCTGCCCGCGGCGCCTGCAGCGCGCGCGTGGTCGCCGACGACGCACTCCGCCGGCGTGCACCCGCCCGTGGCATGGCCCTTGCGACCGGTCGTCGCTGCGGGGGGAGAGGGAGAGTGCATCCATGTCCGGTCGATCCTCGGCAGCTCGGTACGTCGCAGCGATCACGCTGACGCTCACCATCCGCGGCATCGCCGTCGCGGCACCGTTCAACTCCGTCGAAGCCAGCATCGACGAGCTGCAGGCGGCGTACCAGAAACGCAAGGTGACGGCGGTATCGGTCGTGAAGGCCTACCTGTCGCGCATCCACAAGCAGGACGCACGCGGCGCGAAGCTCAACTCCGTCATCGTCAACCCGAAGGCGCTCGAAGAGGCGGCGGAGTCCGATCGCCTGCGCGCCGCGGGCATCGTCCTGGGGCCGCTCCATGGCATACCCTTCCTGGTGAAGGACTCGTTCGCGGTGAAGGGCATGCCGACGACCAACGGCTTCGACGGGTGGAAGGTCATCGTCGCGCCGGACGACTCCGCGAACGTCAAGTACCTGCGCGAGGCGGGCGCGATCATCCTCGGCAAGACCAACATGTCGACGTTCGCGTTCTCGTACGACGGCATCAGCGAAGCGTGGGGCGTCGTGAAGAACCCGTACAACGCGAACCGGACGCCGGGTGGATCGAGCTCGGGGACCGGCGCCGCCATCGGCGCGAACCTCGCGATGGTCGGCATGGGCGGCGAGACCGGCGGCTCGATCCGCGTGCCGTCCGACTTCAACGGCCTCGTGGGCCTCAAGCCCACCCTCGGGCTCATCCCGGCGGGCGGCTGCGTCCCGCTGGTTCCCGTCCTCGACGTCATCGGGCCGATCGCCAAGACGGTGACCGACGTCGCCTACGCGATGGACGCGCTCGCGCAGTCGGACCCGACCGACCCGTTCTACCCCGAGTACCTCTGGGAGCCGACGCCGGAGCAGCCCGCGCGACGTCCGGAGACCTACACCGCGTACCTCGACGACGGCGCGCTCGAAGGGAAGACGCTGGGCGTCCTGACGCCCTACATCGGCAAGGGCACGGCCGAGCTCGGCGTGAACAACCCGATCGATCCCGAGACGGAAGCGCTGTTCGACGAGGCGCGCGCGGACCTGGAGGCGCAGGGCGCGACGCTGGTCGAGGTCACGCCGCCCGCGCACACGCTGTACTTCGTCGACCGGCTGGCCGAGACGCCCGAGTGGATGGCGCTCGGCTTCCCGCCCGGATTCCTCGAGACGTTCGCCGCCGACGACCCGGCGGTCGGCAACGCGGCGTACTACTACGATCTCTTCCTGCAGCAGTTCGGCGTGGCGCCGTACACGGGCCTCCTCGAGGTGGCACCGCTGATGCCCACGAGCCCGGACTTCACGTGGTTCTACGACGCGCTCGTCGCGAGCAAGGATCTCGGGCTCTGGGTGCCGATGACCGCGCCCGTCATCCAGCAGTACCTGGCCGCGGTGAAGCTGCTCCGCGAGGAATACCTCGACGCCTGGATGGAGGAGATGGGCCTCGACGGGCTCGTCGCGCCGACGACGAAGCACCCGGCCTTCAAGCAGCTCGTCGATCCGGGGATCGCCATCTACGGCGACACGCTGAACGCGCGCTTCGAGAGCAACACGCTCGGCCTCCCGGCCATCACGGTGCCGATGGGCTTCTACTCGAACGGCGTGCCGGCGACGCTGCAGTTCCTCGGCAGCTTCTACGGCGAGGCGGAGATCATCGGGTACGCGTACGACTACGAGCAGGCGACGCTGCATCGAGCGAAGCCGCAGCTGCGCGCAGGACGGCGGCTGCGGGAGTGCAAGGATCTGCCGGGCGGGAAGTGCGCGAAGTGACCGACGGTCGTCAGGGTGCCGCGGCAGGGCTCGCGCCCTGCCCGGCGCTCACGATGCGCCCGCGCGCGCGGCCGCCGTCGCGTTCGCCGACCCGAGGCGCCGCACCAGGCGCGCGAGCTTGCGCACCTGCCTGGGTCGCAGCGCGGACGTCGCACCGCCGTCACACGTCAACGACGCACGGAGGCCGTTACGGTTCTCCGCCCACCTTGCGGGAGTCAGCGACGTTCCGTCGCCTTCGTCACACGCGCAGCGGCTCCAGCTTCAGGCTGAGGTCCGCCGCGGGCGCCGAGTGCGTCAGCTGCCCCATCGCGACGTAGCGCACGCCGGTTGCCGCCACCGCCGGCAGGTCGTCGAGCGTGATCCCGCCCGACGCCTCCAACGGCACCCGCCCCCCCGCCATCCGCACGGCGGCGCGCACGTCGTCGAGCGACATGTTGTCCAGCAGGATCAGGTCAGGCGACGCGGCGAGCGCGCGCTCCACCTCGGCCAGCGTCCGCGCCTCGACCTCGAGCGGCAGCGCGGGGAACTGCCGCCGCGACGCCGCCACCGCTGCCGAGAAGTCGCCGCCGCCGAGCGCGAGGTGGTTGTCCTTCACCAGGATCGCGTCGTCGAGGCCCATGCGGTGGTTCGTCCCGCCGCCCATCCGCACCGCGTACTTCGCGAGGATGCGCATCCCGGGCACCGTCTTCCGCGTGTCGCGAATGACGAGGCCCGTGCCGGCCACCCGCTCGACGCACGCGCGCGTTAGCGTCGCGATGCCGCAGCAATGCTGCACCAGGTTGAGCGCGAGCCGCTCGCCGGCCAGCAGCGCCCGCGCCGTGCCCTCCACCGTCGCGACGACGTCGCCGGGCCGCGCGCGCTGCCCCTCCGCGCCGACGATCTCGCACAGGGCGCCGCCGGTCCGCGCGAACACGCGCTCGAGCAGCGGCAGCCCGCAGACGACGAGCGGCTCCTTCACGAGCAGCCGGCCACGCGCGCGCGCGCTCGGCGGGACCGTCGCCTCCGACGTCCGATCGCCCGCGCCGAGGTCCTCGACCAGCGCCAGGTCGAGCAGCGCCGTGACGTGCGGGTGATCGAAGACGTCGTCCATCAGTCGTTCTTCGGCGGCGCCGGCAGGAACACGACGTCCGACACCTCGACGACGCCGTCGGCGAGCGCGTCGTCGGTGGCGAACTCCTGCTGCTCGACGCGCGTCGAGTCGCGCACGTCCGACCAGACGGCGGGCAGGCGCGCCAGCGTCGCCGCGTTCGCACGGACCGTGACGCTCGCGACGCCGCGGCTCGGCGACACCTTCGCCTCCGACTTGCTCTTGTTGATCGCCGCCAGCGCCGCCACCGCGAGATCGAAGCTCTGGGGATCCGCGGGCGCCGCGACGTCGCGGAAGTCGCCGGGGCCCGGCCAGTCGGCGCGGTGGATGCTCGGGGTCCGCGTCTCGTCGGCGAACGCCCACGACCACACCTCGTCGGTGATGTACGGCAGCACCGGCGCGAAGAGCCGCAGCAGCGCCGACAGCCCGAGGCGCAGCGACATCAGCGCCGACCCGCCGCCGCCGTCGCGCGCCCGCACCTTCACCAGCTCGAGGTAGGTGTCGGTGAAGTCGTGCCAGAAGAACGACTCGGTCTCGGCGAGCGCGTGCGCGTACTCGAACGCCTCGTAGGAGCGCGTCACCTGATCGACCAGCCGCGCGAGCCGCTGCACGAACGCGCGATCGAGCTCGGCGTCGATCGACGACACCTCGCCCGCCTGGCCGAGGACGAACTTGCCCGCGTTGAAGAGCTTCGTGACGAGGCGCTTGCCGACCGCGAGCACCTTCTCGTCGAACGCCGTGTCGGTGCCGAGCCGCGCGCTGGCCGCCCAGTAGCGCACGCCGTCGGCCGTGTACTGGTCGAGCAGATGCACGGGCGTCACGACGTTGCCCTTGCTCTTCGACATCTTCTTGCGGTCGGGATCCAGGATCCAGCCCGAGACGACGACGTGCTTCCACGGGATCGTGTCCTCGTGCAGCAGCGCCTTCGCGATCGTGTAGAACGCCCACGTCCGGATGATCTCGTGGCTCTGCGGACGGATGTCCGCCGGAAAGAGCTGGGCGTGTCGCGCCGGATCGAGCTCCCAGCCGGAGCTGATCTGCGGCGTCAGCGAGCTGGTGAACCACGTGTCGTAGACGTCCGTCTCGGCGGTGAAGCCGCCGGGCTGGTCGCGCTGCGCGTCGGTGAAGCCCGTCGGTGCGTCGACCGTCGGATCGACCGGCAGCCGCTCGCGCTCGGCGACGATCGGATGCGCGTAGTCGGGTGCGCCCGCCGCGTCGAGCGGGTACCACACCGGGAAGGCCGGCCCGAAGTAGCGCTGGCGGCTGATGCACCAGTCGCTGTTCAGGTTCTCGGTCCAGTTGCGGTAGCGCAGCCGCATGAAGTCGGGGTGCCAGCGGACCTGTTCGCCCTTCGCGAGCAGCCCGTCCTTCTTGTCGAGCAGCCGGACGAACCACTGCCGGCTCGTGACGAACTCGAGCGGGCGGTCGCCCTTCTCGTAGTACTTGACCGCGTGCTCGATCGGCTTCGGCTCGCCCCGGAGCGGCGCCGTGCCGTCGCCCGACGCGCTGCTCGCCGGATCGCGCAGCGCCTCCACGACGGCGACGCGCGCGCTGTGCACCGTCTTCCCGGCGACGTTCGCGTACGCGGCGTTCGCCGCCGCCGCGTCGCGGCTCTCCCAGCCGTCGCTCCCGAACTCGACCGGGACGAAACGGCCGTTGCGGCCGATCACCTGGCGCAGCGCGAGCTTCTGCTCGCGCCACCAGCCGACGTCCGTCGCGTCGCCGAAGGTGCACACCATGAGGATGCCCGTGCCCTTCTCGGGATCGGCGAGCTCGCTCGGGAAGATCGGCACCGGCACGCGGAACACCGGCGTGATCGCGCGCTTTCCGAAGAGCCCCTTGTACCGCGCGTCGTCCGGATGCGCGGTGACGCCGACGCACGCCGGCAGCAGCTCGGGACGCGTCGTCGCGATGACGAAGCCGTCCGCCTGCCCTTCCACGCCGAACGCGACGTCGTGGAAGGCGCCACGCGTCGGCCGATCTTCGACCTCCGCCTGCGCCACGGCCGTCTGGAAGTCGACGTCCCACATCGTCGGCGCCTCGACGCTGTAGACCTGCCCCTGCTCCCAGAGGTCGCGGAAGCTCAGCTGCGCGAGGTGCCGGCAACGCGCGTCGATGGTCGAGTACTCGAGCGACCAGTCGACGGAGAGCCCGACGCGCCGCCAGAGCGCCTTGAACGCCTCTTCGTCCTGACGTGTCAGCTGCAGGCACAGCTCGATGAAGTCGGGACGCGACACGAGCCGCGGCGGGCCCTTCGTGTCGGCCGCCGGCTCGAGGCGGATGCCGCCGGGCACGCTCGGCGTCTTCGGATCGCAGCGGACGTGGAAGTGGTTCTGCACGCGGCGCTCGGTCGGGAGGCCGTTGTCGTCCCAGCCGATCGGATAGTAGACGTTCCGCCCGCGCATGCGCTGGTAGCGCGCGATGACGTCGGTCTGCGTGTAGCTGAACACGTGGCCCATGTGCAGCGAGCCGGACACGGTGGGCGGCGGCGTGTCGACGACGAACGTCTCGTCGCGCCCGCGGCCCGCGTCCCAGGCGTACACCCGCAGCCGGTCCCATACCTCGTGCCAGCGTGCCTCGGCCTCGGGGGCATCGAAGTGTTTCGGTAGCGTATTCGGGTCGATGGCGCGGACGGTGGGCATGACCGCTGGGGCATAGCAGAGCCGTCCAGCCGGCGAAACGTCTGCCCGAAGCGGCCGCCGTGCACCAGCAGTCGCGCGCCGATCGTGCCGAGCCCGTCGCCGCGGGCCGGCGCTTCGCCGGCCGACGATCCCAGGGCCGCCCTCGGGAGCGATCCGCGCCGAGACGGCCGCTCTCAGGATCCGGGGAGCGTGCCAGGTCCTCGCCCGGAAACGGCGCCACCCTCACGCAGCCGCGCCAGCGACCGCCGCCATCGCGCCGCCCCGAAGCCCCAGCACCGCACCCACCACTAGACCGATCTCCCACACTCCCAAGGCGCCCACCAGGCCCGCATGCAGTCCGTACGTTTTTAGTCGGATCTTACTTGACACGCTCATGTGTCACCGTGCTAGAACGCTTCCATCTGTTGTTCTCTAGGCACGCAGCACGCTTGCATCATGGGTCGTGGTCCGCCCGCGAGGGCCATGCTGCACGAGGCCCGCCGGCATCGTCCATCACCACAGGAGATCACCTTCATGACGACATTGACGACGCTTCGACGATACATCTGGCTTCCCTTCGCGCTACTGCTATTCGGCGCGGCTACGGCAGAGGCCAGCCACTTCCGCTTCGCACACACCACCTGGAGACGCGTCAGCGGCAATACGGTCGAGTTCACGTCGACGCAGGCATGGCGCTTCGACGCCGTTGCCACGCTGCCCATCGACTTCGGCGACGGTTTCTCCGGCGTCGGCCCCGTGAACACGATCGGCACGTTCGCCGACATCAGCGGTGAGCAGTACACGATCATTCAGTACAAGGTGCAGCACACGTACGCGTCCGAGGGGCCCTTCACCGCGTTCTCCGAAAGCTGCTGTCGTATCTACAGCCTCCTGAACGCCAGCGGCGCCTCCGAGCGCATCGAGACGGTCGTCGACCTGCGCAACGGCAACCAGGGCTCGCCCGTGAGCTCGATCCCGGTGATCGTGCAAATGGCCCAGGGTGGGCTCCGCACGGTCGTCCTGCCCGTCGCCGACCCGGACGGCGACACGTTCACCTGCCGCATGGCCACGAGCGGCGAATCGCAGATTCCCAGCGTCGCGAATGCGGGCGGGTTCCCGTTGAGCATCTCGTCGGGCTGCGTGCTCAGCTGGAACACGACGGGCACGGCGGTCGGCCAGAAGTATGCCGCCCAGGTGGTCATCGAGGAGGTTCACGCCGGCGTGGTGAGTCGCGTAGCTCTCGACTTCATCGTCGAGATCACCGATCCCACCCAGGGCGCGGCCCCGGTCTGCGCCGGTACATCCGGCCTCGTCGTGCTCAACGTCGGTCAGCCGTTCGCCGGCAACTTCACGGGCACGGACGCCGACGGCGGGAACCTGACGGTCTCGCACCTCGGCTTGCCGCCGGGCGCCACCCTGACGCCGCCGTCGGGCAGCACCCAGGCGCAGCCCTTCAACTCGTCCTTCAACTGGACGCCACAGCTCTCCGACGCCGGCTCTGCCCACGCAGTGACGATCGTGTACACCGACCCGGGCAATCTGCAGGGCACCTGCAGCTTCTCCCTCCGCGTGACCCAGTGCGGCGACGGCATCGTCGACGCGAACGCCGGTGAGGACTGCGAGGACGGCAACGCGACGGACTGCGACGGGTGCTCCAACTGCCACTTCGACGCGTGCGGCGACGGCGTGCTCTGCGACAGCAGCGCGCAGGCCTTCCCCGAGGAGTGTGACGACGGCAATACCACCCCGGGCGACGGCTGCAGCGCCACGTGCCAGAGCGAGGCGGCCTGCGGTGACGGCGTCGTCGACGCCGGCGAAGCCTGCGACGACGGCAACACCGACGACTGCGACGGCTGCACCGATTGCCAGGCCGATGCCTGCGGCGACGGCGTGCTCTGCGACAGCGCCGGCGCGGCCTTCCCCGAGGGCTGCGACGACGGCAACACCAACAACTGCGACGGCTGCTCGGCCGCCTGCGAGCCCGACGCCTGCGGCGACGGGATCGTGTGCCAGAACAGTGGCGAGGAATGCGACGACGGGAACGTCGTCCCAGCCGACGGCTGCGACGCGACCTGTCAGTCCGAGCCGCGGTGCGGCGACGGCGTCGTGGATCCGGGCGAGACCTGTGACGACGGCAACGTCGTCGCGGGAGACGGCTGCAGCGCGACCTGCCAGACGGAGGCGCTCTGCGGCAACGGCGTGATCGATCCGGGCGAGACCTGTGACGACGGCGGCACCGCACCCGGCTACTGCGGCACGCTCTTGAACCCGTCGCCGGACACCTGCAGCAGCACGTGTCAGGCGCTCATCTGCAAGGACCCGGCGAAGATCCGCTTCGTCGCCAACGGGCCGGACGTCTTGAAGGCCCACGGCAAGCTCGAGCCGACGCCCGAGGGTTTCGACCCCTCCACCGGCTACGTGGCCATCAAGCTCGAGAACGCCAACGGCGTGATCTACTACGGCTCGATGGGCGCGGGATCACTGCGCAAGGTCGGCCGCTCCTTCCGCTTCACCGACAAGCGCGCGAAGGCCACCGGCACGGCGAGCGAAGGCATCGCCATGCTGAAGGTCCGCCAGAAGGGCAACTTCGCGACCTTCACGCTTCAGGTCTACGGCGACCTCTCCGCGGCGACGGTCGCAGAGATGAAGCTCACCATCGAAGCCGGCGGGAAGCAGTTCGCCATCCGGGCGCCGTGGAAGCGCACGGGTAGCGGCTGGTCGCTCGCCGCGAACGTCCTGCCTCCACAGTAGGGCGAGGCCCGCCGAGGGCCGCCCCCTGAGCACGCGACGGGCTTCGGATGGCATGCCATCCGGAGCCCGTCGTGCATCAGGGCTCGGCCGGCGCCGGCAGGGCCGCCGGGTCGACGACCACGCTCGCCGCGAGCGTACCGTCGATGTCGAACACCTGCAGGCGTGACGACCGACGATCCAGCACGATGACCCGACCGCGCCGGTCGATCGCGAGCCCCATCGGCACGAACAGGACACGCGTGCCGCCCCAGACCCCGACGCGGCGTCCGTCGACCGCAAAACGCTGGACGAGGTGCCGGGCGAGGTCCGACACGAGCACGGAGCCGTCCGCGGCCACGCCGACGGCGAACGGGCCACGGAACCCCACCACCTCGGCGCCGGCCGCCGCGTCGGTCACCGTCGAGCCCCAGCCGCCGGTCGCACGCCCCGCCACGTCGAACGCCTCCACACGCAGGCGCTCGGCGTCGAGCACGAGCAGTCGGGAGCCGTCGAACGCCACGTCGATCGGCGCCACGAGCACGCCGACGCCGATGATGCCGGCCGGCGCGAGCCCTGCATCGAACACCTGGACGCGGTGATTACCTGCGTCGGCGACGTAGAGCCGGCCGTCCGGCGCGACGACCATGCCGCCCGGCGTGTCGAGCTCGCCCGGACCGGCGCCATGACGGCCGACCGCGCGCGCGAAGCGTACCGTCGCTCCGTCGACGTCGAACACCTGGATCCGGTTGGCCTGCGCGTCGGCGACGTAGAGTCGGCGGCCGGCCGCGTCGAGCGCGACACCGCCCGGCAGCTGGAACTGCCCGGGCCGTGTCCCTTCGCCGATCAGCGACGCGAGCAGGCGGGGCTCCGAGGCCGCCAGGTCGTACAGTAGGACGGCATGCGACGGGGGCTGGGTGACCGCCATGCGGTCGCCCGCGATCGCGACGCGGCCCCCGTGTCGCTGCTGCGTGGGCGCCGCCCACGCCGCGTGCGCCAGCGCGATGCAGAGCGCCGTGACGGAGCGGAAGCGGAGACGGCGGCCGGCGCGACGCATCACATCGGCGACGGCGGCGGGACGCCGAGGGCGGGGTCGATCGGGGCGCCGGTGAGGGCCCGGAGGAACGCAACCATGTCGCCCACCTCGGCGCGGGTCAGCTGCAACGGCCGCAGGAGCCGCTCGCGATGATGGCCGCGGAACCGCGCGCCGTCGAGCGTCGAGTAGAAACCCACGACCTGCTCCAGCGTCGCGAAGCGCCCGTCGTGCATGTAGGGCGCCGTTTCGGCCACGTTGCGAAGGCTCGGCGTCTTGAACTGGCCGTCCTGCTCCGGCTGCACCGTCAGATAGCGCACGGGCAGCGGCGCGCCGGCGGGCGCGTCGCTGTAGCGCCCGAGCGCATTGAATGGATCGGCCAGCAGCGCGCGTACGCCTTCGGCGCGACCGCCGTCCCGGGGCGCGCCCGGCGCGTCCCCCAAGCCCGTGTCGTGGAACTCGCCGTCGCTGAACGTCGGCCCGACGTGGCAGGACGCGCAGCGGCCGCGGCCGAAGAACAGCACCAGGCCCCGGCGCGCGTCCGGCGAGAGCACCGCGAGCCGCGCAGGGTCGTTCCGCCGGAGGCCCTCGACGAACTCGTCGAAGGGGGCCGCCCCGCTGACGATCCGCCGCTCGAAGGCCGCGATCACCTTGCCGACGTTCGCGAAAGCGCGATCGATCCCCGGCCCGTCGTCCGGGCTCGGCACGCGTTCGAACAGCGCTTCGTACGCCGCGCGCAACGATGCGTCGTCCGCGAGCAGGCGCACGAACGCGACGCGGCTCCCCCCGTGCTCGCGCGGATGCTCCAGCGGCTTGAGCGCCTGCGCCCACGCCGAGTCGGCCCGCCCATCCCAGAAGAACCAGCGGTTCCAGGCGACGTTCCAGAGGCTCGGGGTGTGGCGCCGGAGGTCCCCGAGGCCGCGACCGAGCGCCAGGCCGTCGCCCCAGCCCTTGGCCGGATCGTGGCACGTCACACACGCGATGGTCCCGTCCGCGGACAGGCGGTGATCGAAATACAGCCATTGGCCGAGCCGCGCCGCCCGCGGGTCGTCCGCGACCGCGTTCGTTGGATCGGGCGGCGGCGCCCCCAGCGGCGAGTGTCTCAGCACCGCGCGCCGGACGTCCGCCGGAATGTCGACGGCGCCCCGATCGGCGCCGCACGCGACCAGGGCGAGGAGCGCCGCCAGCGCGGCCCTCGCTCCACCGCCGATCACTGCAGGTCCACGGGGAACGTCGCGCGCTCGACGTCGTCGCCGCGCACGACGTCCACCGCGACCTCCCAACGGCCCGGCATGTGGAACAGCATCCCGTCGGCGACGAAGCCTCCGTCGTCCGCGCGCCGGACCGTCGGACGCAGCGTCATCCCGTGGCCGTGGTCCGGCATCGTGGCGTCGACCTCGACACGCAGGTCGCCCGGCACCGCACCGTCGACGCGCTCAACGCCCACGCGCAGCGTGACCAGCTTGCCCACGGGAATCGGGGCGGGCTCTGCGGTCCAGCGGACACGGTACGTGCCCCAGGCCGACGTTCCCTCGTGCGCCGTTGCAGCCGGCGCCCCCGCCGTCGGGGGCGGCGGTGGTTCGTCGTCCGGCACTCCGGTGCACGCGACGACGAGCACCCCCGCGGCGCCGACGAGCGCCAGCGTCCGTGCGGGCGGCCCGAGACAGTGCCACATGTCTCGTAGGTATGCCGCACGCTCGCTTCATTTGTCCACAGGTTTGCACTCTTTCGAGTTGCCATCGTGGCGGCTGCTGGACTAGGCTTCCTCCCCGCGCGTGCTCCCCTCACCCGTCCACCCTCGCCGACGCCGTCGCATGGCATGCGCCGTGAGCGTGCTGGCGTCCGCCATCGCCTCGTCGTCGATCGCGCATCCGCGAGGCTCCCTCCTCGACCGGCTCGCCGACGCCACCCTCTCGCCCGCGCTCGACGCGGCCGTGCGCGCGGTCGCTGACCGGCCGCCGGTCGTGGCGACCGGCGGCGCGTGGGTCGTGGACGGCGACGCCGTGGTGCAACGCGCCTACGCCGCTGGCGGACAGGAGCCGTATCGGTTGGTCCTCGCCCCGCCGCGGCTCGCCGGCGGCGTGTCGGCCACGGTCGAGCTGGCGTCGTCCGGACGCGGGCTCGCGAGCGCCGGCGTGCTCGCGTGGATGACGGGGCCCGACGAGGGTGCCGGCGTCGCCCTCGACGAGGGCGCCGGGGTGCGATGGATCGCGCTGCAGGACGGGCGCGTCACGACGCGCGTCACCGCGGCGCATCCCATCGCGCGCGGGCGCCCCTATCGCCTCCAGGTCCGCAACACGACCGCGGGGGCGCAAGTGCTCGTCGA
Source organism: uncultured Binatia bacterium (SeqCode) (assembly GCA_964432595.1). Taxonomy (GTDB): domain Bacteria; phylum Desulfobacterota; class Binatia; order DP-6; family DP-6; genus DASYLJ01. Next base: position 211,580 of record CAYSOF010000007.1, read on the forward strand.
CGACGTCGTCGTGCTCGAGACCGCCGAGCACGTCCCCGACGGCGCCCGCGACGCCGGTCTGTTCGTCGAGCGTGGCGAGGGCGTGCGCTTCCGCGCCGTCACGGTGACAAGCGCGGCCGGCGGCGATCTTGCGGTGGCGATCTCGCCACCGGCCCTGCCCGCCTCGATCGCGCCGCTGCTCGTGGACCGCACGGGACTCACCCTACCGCGTACGCGTACGCGCGACGGCCTGCTGGTCCGCACCGTCGCGCTGCGGGGCGACCATCGCACGAGCCTCGTCGTCCCACCCGCGACGACGATCACCGTACCCGTCCGCGTCGACGGCGACATGCTCCTGCGTACCGAGATCGGCGTCGTACCGCCGATGCAGCCGCCATCCGGCTCCGCCCGGTTGACGATCACCGCCGAGGCCGGCGATCGCGTGCTGCTCCTCGTCGACGAGGTGCTGGACGGCGCCGCCGCACGGGCCGGCTGGCATGCGCGCACGGCGCCGCTGTCGTCGGCTCGGCTCGGGAACGCCGACGCGCGCCTCGTCGTGCGCAGCGAGCCCTTGGGCCCCGGCGACGCTCCGCTCGTCGCGCTGGCGAACCCCGTCGTCGAGCCCGCGGCCCGCGCATCGCGGGATCGGCCCGACGTCGTGCTCATCGTCGTCGATACGCTGCGCGCCGATCAGCTCGGACTCTACGGCGCGTCACAGCCGACGTCGCCGTTCCTCGACGACCTCGCACGGCGTTCCGTCGTCTTCGACGACGCCGTGGCGCAGAGCTCGTGGACGAAGACGTCGATGGCCTCGCTGCTCACCTCGACGCTGCCCGAGACCAACGGTATCCGTGGCAGCGAAGACGTGATGCGGACGACGACCACGACGCTCGCCGCCGCGCTCCGGAATGCCGGCTACTTCACGGCGCAGGTACAGAGCAATCCGTGGATCCATCCGCGCTTCCGCCTGACCGAAGGATTCATGGAGTACCGTGGGCTCGACGGGTGGCCGGCGGCCGATCGCGTCTCCGACACCGCTCTCGAGGTCCTACGCCGCCGCCCGGCCGGCCCGACGTTCCTCTACGTGCACTACATGGACGTGCACCACCCCTACGCACCGCCGCCGGCGTATCGGAGCTTCGGCGACGGCGACGCGGCGGCATACCGTGGCGAGATCCGCTACATCGACGACCAGCTCCGCCGCCTCTTCGACGCGTTCTCGGCGCTCGGGCTGCTCGAGCACGCGGTGATCGTCGTCTGCTCCGACCACGGCGAGGAGTTCGGCGAGCACGGCGGCCGCTTTCACGGCGGCACCCTGTTCGACGAGGTCGTCCGCGTGCCGCTCCTCCTGCACGGACCCACGGTCGGCCCGCCGGGTCGCGTTTCCGGCCGCGTTCGCCTGCTCGACGTCGCCCCGACGCTGCTCGCGCTCGCGGGTGTGACGATCCCAACGTCGTTCGAGGGCGTGCCGCTGCCGGCGCCCGGAGATCAGTCGCCGCGGCGCACGGCCGTGAGTCAGGTCGGCCTCAACGACGTAGCCCCCGGCAACGATCTCCTCGCGATCACGAGCGGTCCGTGGCGCTACATCGTCGACCGCCGCACGGATCGGCGCGTCCTCTTCCATCGCCGTGACGACCCCGAAGAGCGGACCGACCTGGCCACCCGGCGCCCGGACGTCGTCGCCCGGCTCGACCGCGCGGCGACCCGATTGCTCGCCCGCGCGCCAAACGGCACCGGCGCTTCGGGGCGGGCTCCCATCGACGCCGAAACCCGCGAGCACCTGCGCGCGCTCGGCTATCTGCGCTGACCATGGCTCCGGACATCGCGCGCGTCCCGCGCACGGAACGATCCCGCGGCCTCCATGGCGTCAGAAGCGGCCGCGAACGCCGCCGTGGACGAGCAGCGGCGCGCCGATCGTACTGAGCCCGTCGCCGCTGCGACCGACGGGATAGACGCGGTCGAAGGCGTTCTCGATGCCGGTGAAGACCTCGAGCCGGGGCGAGAACCGCCAGCCGAGGAACACGTCGACGACGGCGTAGCCGCCGAGCGACAGGGTGTTCTTGTCGTCCTCGAACTGCTGCCCGACGTAGCGCACCTGGGCCGATGCGACGGGTCCGGTCGCCGGAGCGTACGACGCACGAAACACCGCCTGGTGGCGCGGCACCTGCGCGACGCGCTTGCCGTCGAGCCCCGGCGCCTCCGGCGCATCCACCACCTCGGCGTCGCTCAGCAGGTAGCCCGCGCTCGCAGTCCACGCCGCCCACGGCCGCACGACCAGCTCGCTCTCGATGCCGCGGACGCGGTTCGCCCCGAGGTTCTTCCGCTGCCGGCAGCGCCCGCCCGCGGGCACGAAGCCGCACGGCGGTACGTCGCCCGGCCCGTTGCCGACCGTCACGTTGGCGATCGGATCGTCGACGACCGTCCAGAAGGCGGTGAGATGGCCGTCGACGCGCTCGCCGAGCCAGTCGGCGCCGACCTCGCCGCCGCCGAGGCGCTCGGGCCGCAGGTTCGCATTGGCCTCGGTGATGTCGTTGCGCACGCGGAACGGCCGCACCAGCTCGTTGATCGTCGGCGCGCGCCAGCCACGATAGCCCGCGGCGCGCACGTCGAGCGCGTCGGTGGCCTCCCAGCGGACGGCCGCGGTCGGGTTGAAGACGACGTCGTCGCGCGCGGGCAGCCGCTGGTGCTCGGTCGCGCCCGCGGGCAGGTCGCGCTCGTCGCGGAATCCGCCGAAGCTCCGCCAGCCGTCGACGCGCCCGCCGATCGTCGCCTCCAGCCGGTCGAGCGGACGCACCAGCCACTGCGCCCACGCACCCGCGAACTGCTGCTCCGAGCCGATCTCGCGCCGCAGCCGGAACCGGCCCTCCTGGAAGCGCGCGTCCTCGTCGGTCTCGCCGGTGATCCAGCTGCCGTCGACGCCCGCGCTCAGCCGGTGCCGCTCGCCGAACCGCCGCACCCACTGCGCCGACACGCCGGCCGCCGTCGCCGGCACCTCGAACTGGTCGAGCGCGGGACGCTCGCTGTCCCGGTCCTCGGCCTGCGTCGAGAAGCGCGCGCGGAACCGCTGCACGCGCCCGTAGCCGAGCACCGACCACTCGCTGCCGTCGCTGGTGCGCCAGCGCAGACCGGTGTCGACGTCGCCGAGGTCGGTGCCGTTGTCGGTGAGCGGCGTGCCGTTGCCGCGCGTCTCGGTGAAGCCGTTCAGGTGCAGATGCCCGCGCGCGTCGGCATCGGGCGCATATTCGACGCGGAGGTCGCCGACGCCGTGGGCGGAGTCGGCGGGCACGTCGATGCGTCCGCGCTGATCGGCGCGGACGGTGGGATAGCCGCCCGTCGAGAGCCAGCTGCCCGAGAGCGCCACCGCGATCGGCCCCTGCACGTCGGTGACGCGCGCGTCGGCACGCACCGTGTCCTGGTTGCCGCCTTCGGCCGACGCCACGCCGCCGCGGCGTTCGGGCTTCGCGGTGATGAGGTTGATGACGCCGCCCATCGCGTAGTTGCCCCAGACCGTCGCCGACGGCCCGCGCACGACCTCGACGCGCGCGATCGACTCGAGGGGCACGCGGCTCCACGGCACCCAGCCGCCGAACGGATCGTTCAGCGGCACGCCGTCGACGAGCACCAACGTGCGGCTGGCGCCGCTGCCGCCGAGCCCGCGGAGCGACACGCCCTGCGCCGTGGGATTCGCGACGAGGCTGCTCGCCCGGCGGAAGAGATTGAAGCCGGGGATGCGGCGCAGGAGATCGTCGGTGGTGAGCGCGGCGGTGCGTTCGATCTCGGGCCGCGTCAGCACGGTGACGCTCGCCGGCACTTCCGACGCCGGCTGCGGCACCCGGTCGGCCGTGACGACGACCTCGTCGAGGGGCACCATCTCCGCGCCGACGGCGGCTGCGCACCCGAGCAGCAGCAGCGCCAGCGGGCGTCGCATTCACGGATGCGCGCGGAGGAGGTAGACCGCGAGGTCGCGACGCTCGGCCTCCGGCCGCTCGACGGCGGGCATCGGCGGCGTCGGTGCGGCGAGGAACGCGGTCAACGCGTCCACCGTATACCGGCGGCCGAGATCCGCGAGCCGCTTCGTCACCATGCCCGGCGGCGCCGCCGCCGGATCGTGGCACGACGCACAGCCGAGGTCGTTCCACAGCGTCGCGCCACGCGCCGCGCTCTGCGTCCGCTCGGTGGCATCCAGGCCCGCGAGGGGATCGCGCGCCGGGGCCGCCACCGGCGGCGCGGCCGCTCCCGTCGCAGTTTCCTGGCCCACGCGATAGATCGCGCCGCCGTAGTCGTCCGACACGTAGAAGGCGCCGTCGGGTCCCTCGGCGACGTCGACCGGACGGCCGATGACGCCTTCGTCGCGCAGGAACCCGGTCAGGAAGTCGCGCTCCTCGATCGAGCCGTCCGGCCGCCAGTGCAGCGATACGACCTCGTAGCCGTCCTTCGTCGTGCGGTTCCACGACCCGTGCAGCGCGACGAGCGCGGCGCCACGGTACGGGCCGTCGCCGCGGACGAACGTCATGCCGAGCGGCGCGTTGTGCGCGCGGAAGCCGTGCGCCGGGGGAATGGACCTCGCGATCTCGGCCGCGTGTCCCGGGCCGAAGTCGGGATCGGGCACGCGGTCGCCGTTGGCGAAGGGCCAGCCGTAGAAGCCGCCGGCGACGACGCGGTCGAGCTCGCACGGCGGAAAGTCGTCGCCGAGGAGGTCGCGGCCGTTGTCCGTCGCGTAGAGGTCGTTGGTTCCGGGCTGCCAGTCGAAGCCGACGGCGTTGCGGAGCCCCGTCGCGAACAGCTCCTGCTGCGTCCCGTCGAGCGCGAAGCGCAGCATCGCCGCGCGCCGCGGGTCGTCCTCGATGCACACGTTGCAGCTCGAGCCGACCGTCACGTAGAGCCGCTCGTCCGGACCGATGCGCACCGTGCGGGTCCAGTGGTTGCCGCCCGACGGGAGGCCGGTGACGATGCGCTCGTACGTCCCGCTCGTCGTCCGCGCCGTCGCGTCGAAGCGGATGCGACCGACCGCGTCCACCTCGCCGATCCACAGCCAGCCGTCGTGCAGGTCGAGGCCGTGCGGACGGTTGAGCCGCTCGACGACGGTCTGCGCGCCATCGGAACGGCCGTCGCCGTCCGCGTCGCGCCGCACCAGCGTGATCTTGCCGTGACGCGGCTGGCTCACGAGCAGGTCGCCGGCATCGGTGAAGCGCAGGAAGCGGGCGTTCGGCAGCTCGCTCGCCCACAGCGTCACGGCGTAGCCCGCGGGCGCGCGCAGTCGGGCCTCGATCTCGCTCGGCGTCGCCGCCGCGATGCCCCCGCCCCAGATGAGGTTCGCGATCGGCGCGTTGACGGCGTACTTCTCGGGCAGCAGGCCGCATCCCGTCGTCAGCAGGGCGGCGGCCAGCACGCGGGCGCTCCAATGCATGCGCCGCGTGTTAGCACGCGGGACGACCGAGGGGCTCACACAGACGGACGGACGCGGGCTAGTCCGAATACGGCATCGGCGGGGGAAGACCAGCGACCACTCCGAGCCGATTCGTGATCCCTGCCACCGGACAGCCGGGCAATGCATCACGAAACGGCAAGGGACCCGTAGTCTCGAAACGGCTCAGGTTCTGCCCCAAAAGGTCGCAGACGAGTGGGCATCCGCTCCGAGCCGGTCCGCCTGCGATGCCCACGAAATCAGGCGCACCACGAACGCGATCTGTCGCGATTACTTCTTCAGTCCGCTCGTCATAGCGCAATAAGGTGCCAACCGACCTCACTCCGTCAAGGCGAAAAACCCAAAACTTACGCCATAGGACAGGACTGCCCTATGCGACACCCGCAACGCCGCGTCGGGCGGTCACTTCTTGAGGCCATCGCCCATATCAACCTCCCCACCCCTTACGCAAGTGCTAAGGCCATATCTTTCTCTGCAAGCGTAGCTGCTGGCGATACCGAGGTCAAACTTTGGAGGTCGACACTCATTCGCGAAGGTACCGCACCGCCAGACAGTCGTCCTCGGCGCTCATTTGTGCGGTCCATCCGTAGGAGCTCCAACCGGTCGGCTCCGAATAGCCCATCCTTCGGAACGCCGCGCGAATGTCGTCTGGTTCCATCTCATGCCCCTCGACCACTCGCCCGCGCGGATCATCCTTCTCCGGTTCCTGACGAATGCAACCAAAGCTCTCCGGCACCACCATGATGAGCTCAGCTTGGTACGGTGTTGCAGACTTGCGCGACAAGATCGAGCTTGCGTCGCGCCCGCTCTCCCGAAGGGGCCTCATCGCGTCGAACGCGCGGTCTTCCAGTCGGATAGTGTACGGGCCGCTCTCCGGCGGAAGCGCCGGTGTAAAGAACACGAGCACTTCCCGTCGGATCTCGTCTCTATCGACCGGCCCAGCCGCGGGAAGGAGGGAGAACGGAACCGATTTGCCATCGGAGTCTGAGACCGCACACACGCAACGAGGATCTAGCTTCGACTCGGTTGGCGCACTGATCGCGACCTTGTCGCACTGGTACGGCCGATCGCCCGTCATAAACGTCTTCACGTCAATGACGCGATCTGGCTCGCCGCCCCTCGCCGCACCGATTCGGAGTGAGTGAGCCTCGATCACGACGGACCTCTTCATCAATCGAACCTGTGCGCCCGCGTCCAACTTGTCACACAGTTGTGAGAGCTCTTGCAGAAGACTCGGTGCTGCTCCGGCCCACAGATCGACCCGCTGGCCGGCCTGAAGCCTGGGGATGAGTCCAGCAAGCCAATGCTCCGTCTGCACCTTCGTCGCTTCGTATTCTCTCCGAAGTGATTTTGGGATCGCACCGAAATCGAGCATCCGCAGGTCAGTCTTGATCTCGTGTAGGGCCGCTCCGAGCTGCTTCTTCGCCCGCGCCACCGAATGAAAGAGCGGCGCTTCGAGCAATCGGTATATGTATGGGAACAGCGCGCGCGGGGGCTCGAAGGGTCGATCCTTAAATGCCAGCCCAAGGATCGGTCCGTACTCCATCGAGTTCCCCTCGGAGAGAACTTCCGATGGGAGGTTGGCCAGTAGACCACCGTCGATGTAGGCCGAGCCGCTGGACACTCCGCGGAAAACGAAAGGCACGGCGCACGAGTCCAGCAACGCGTCGATAAGGCCGCCTGACGATCGCGCCTCCATCCGTCCGGAGTTCAGATTCGCGACGACCACGAACAACTGCGGTGCTGGTCGTGCGGATTCGGGCCTGGGGCTCTCGATCGTACGGTCGTCGGCCGGATCAAATATCTTCTTTCTCAAGAGCTCACGTAAGGCGTCGAGTTCGAAGACGGCCTTGTGTCGGAGTACCCGCCAGGTCGCCCTCCAAAGGCTCGGCGGCGGGAAAATCCCTTCCCAGTATGCCGGAGGTTGCTGCTCGAAACGCTCCTTTAGGTCTGCCGCACTCACCCCACCCGCGATTATGGCCGCAGCGATCGCTCCTGCCGACGATCCTGCGACCCTCGTTATCTCTATTACGCCGCGACGCTCGTAGTCCTGAATCACCTCGATCGCAGGCAGCAGCGCAGCCAGCCTCGCGCCCCCACCTTGGATCGCGAGCTGAATGCGGACGTTTGATCGAGCAACTTGTCCTTTCGGCCGTGCCGGCTGCGTCGCCATGGACGCAACTCAACCTGCCGCGCCGTGCGCTGCGGAGCTAGCTGCATAGAAGGTCATGAGGTGGTAGGGCACTTACCTTCTGCCCTGGATGTCCGTCAAGTCCGCTTGCGTTCTGCTGAAGTTGGGGTGCGTCCATCGCCTAGCTTCGCCATCGGTGGTCAATCGCGACGGCCGACGGCTTTCCGCGCATGCCCGCACATGCCGTTCAATGCAGAACATGCGAATCGCCGGGACGTCCGTCAGAGCTAGCCGCTTCCGTCGGACTGCACTCCAGCCCGAACGGTGGCTGCGCCTCACCACACGCAAGAGACGACGACGATCCGTCGGATTCGGGCGCACCATCAGCACGGCACGGCACCGGGACCTCCCCTTCAAGCGAATATGACACGCCGCGAACCTTGGACGGATTCGCCTCCAGTCATGAGGGGTCCTCCGAGTCGAAGAAGCACGCTTCAATGGCCTTAGATGGACGCCGCGGAAGCCCGCTACGTCGCCAGGCCCCAGCGCTCGCGCGTGTAGCGCTCTATCGGCATGAACACCGCCCAGTCGATCGAGACGCCAACGGCGATGATCACCAGCATCACCGCCAACCTGCGCCGCGTCGTTCAGGTCGCGTCCTGCCTGCAGCACGTTGCCGAGGCTCAGCGTGTAGTAGAAGCAGCTCGCCTGCCATCAGCGACCGCCAGGCGACGACCAGCCCTGCTTCAGCCCGGCGATGATCGCCGGCTGCGCGGCCGGCACGATCACCTGCGTGTAGACCGCCAGCCCGTGTGCGCCGAGGTTGCGCGCCGCGTTCAGGTAGACCGGGGTCAGATTGCCGGTCGATCGCGAAGTCCCGATCACCGGCCGGGGCGCGGCGAGAGCACGAACACGCGGTCGCCGAGGGCGACCACCTCGCGCGTTGTGCGTCACGAAGAGGATCGTCGTGTGGGTCTCGGCCCAGATCGACTGCAGCTCGGCGCGCAGGCGATCGCGCGTGATGGCGTCGAGCGCACCGAACGGCTCGTCCATGAGCAGGATGGCCGGGTCGACCGCGAGCGAGCGCGCGCGCGAGCGCCACCCGCTGTCGCATGCCGCCGGAGAGCTGGTGTACCGAGCTGCGCTCGAAGCCCTCCAGGCCGACGAGGGCGATCATGCGCGCGGCGACAATCTCGCGATCCTGCCGCCCGAGACCCATCCGCAGGCCGAACTCGAGGTTGCGCTGCACGTCGAGCCCTGGAAACAGCGCCGCGTCCTGGAAGAGCAGGACGCGGTCGCTGCCGGCGCCTCGGACGCGCCGCCCGCCGGTTCGCACGGTGCCGTGCGTAGGCTCCTCGAGGCCGGCGATCAGCGACAGGAGCGTCGACTTGCCGCAGCCGCTCGGGCCGAGGAGGCAGACGAACTCGCCGGGGGCGACGTCGAGATCGAACGCGCAGCGCCTCCACGTTCCCGGTCGCCGCGGTCCATGTCTTCGACACGCCGGTGACCTGGACCGCCGGCGTGACGGGAGGCGGCGGAGGGCTCGCCGCGCTCGGCGCCACCGCCGCGATCTCCCATTCCGGATCGACGAACGTCATCGTGCGGCCACCTTCTCCGCGCGTGCAGCCGCCAACACCTGCCGCAGCGGCACGAGCGCGTAGAGCCGACGGAGGTCGGGCTTCGTCGTGCCGAGGATGCCGAGGGCGAAGGCGTAGTCCGCCTACGCCTGGATCGTCGCGGGAAGCGGATCGGTGGTGATGTGGGTGTTTCGGAACGCGCTGTCGACGACCCCGGGCGGCAGGTCCTTCGACGTGATGCGCTCGATCTCGGCGTTGACGATCTTCTTCGCCGTGTCGGGCTGCTCGGCGTTGAACTGCACCGCCGCGTCGACATGGGCCTGGAGGATCGCCTTGACGAACTCGGGCTGCGCCTCGAGAAACGCGCGCCGGGCGACGACCACCGTCGTCGAGAAGCGGCGATCGGGCCACTGATCGCGCTCCTCGAGGAAGACCTGCCGTTGCCCTCCGCCAGGAGCCGCGACACCCAGGGCTCGGCCATCTAGGCGCCATCGATCGTCCCCTCGCGGAACAGCGCGAAGATGTTGGCCGGCTGCGTCGGCAGGATCTGCACCGTGCCGCCCGTTGTCCGCGGGCGCCAGGCCGTTCTTCTGGAGATAGTAGCGGAGCGCGACGTCCTGCGTGCCACTGAGCTGCGGCGTGCGAAGGTCCTGCCCGCGAGATCGGCGGGCGTGGTGATGTCGCTTCGGGCCGGACGATGAACATCGCCCCGCCGCTCGACGCACCCGGCGATCACGCGGAGCGCGTCGCCCTTACTCTTGACAAAGCCATTGATGGCCGAGCTCGAGCCGACAAAGCCGATGTCGACCTCGCAGGCGAAGAGCGCCTCGATCAGCGCCGGACCGCCGGCGAACGTCTTCACGGCAAGGATCGCATCGTGCCGAGCGCGCGGGCGAACGTCTGGCGCTCGACGCCGACGATCGCGGCAGCGTGTGTCAGGTTCGGGAAGTACGCGAGCCGCCCCGGCGGTGGGGAGGTGGCGGCGTGGATGGGCTTCGCCGGCGTGACCAACGCAGCGGCGGTGAGCGCGGAAAGAATGAGGAGGGCGGCGCCGAGCGCGCCCATGCGAGCGATCGTACGGAACGGGTTCATCGTAGGGTCTTCCGGGACGTCGAGGGTGGGGTGGGAATGAAAAAGGCTCGGAAGCGTGATCTCCCAGGCCTTCGGACCTCGACGTCGGAGCCGCTGATGAATCAGCCGGCAGCGAACGCGGCGCGACCGCAGGTAGGGGAAACGTCCCGGGCCTCGGTACACCAACAGGCCGTGCGCGCGGCGATCACGGTGGCGATCTGACATGCGGCCCGCTGGCGTGCCAACGCGCTGCTTGCGGCGATACGATTCCGACTTGCCGTCCGCCGTCCGGGACGGGTACCACGGAGCATGTCGCCCATCGCCCTGCTCGCCCTGCTCGTCCTCCTGGCGGCGCCCGCCGCCGCGTGTCCGCCGGGAGGCTGCTCCCTGCCCGGGGGCAAGTCGCCTGCGACCGACTGCTACGTCGAGTTCGACGGCCCCGTCGGCAGCGGGCAGCGCGTGCGGTGCACCGACGGCGACCCCGGCTGCGACACCGACGGAGTCGTGAACGGCTCGTGCCGCTTCCTGGTGACGGCCTGCACGAACGTCACCGATCCCGGCCTTCCCCGCTGCAACCCGACCAGCCTCACCGACTTCCGCATTCGCGAGCTGCGGAAGGACCCGACCGCAAACTTGCAGCTGTCGCTGCTCGGTCAGGCGGTGCGCGACCTCGGCGACGGTCAGCAGTGCACCGAGCCCGTGCCGCTCTACATCCGGCTCGAGCCCCGCAAGAAGTTCCGCCGCGTGACCCGTCGGCTCCGCTCAGTCGCCCTGACGCCATCGGGACGTCGCGACGTCGACGGCATCCGCTTCGTCTGCGACCCGTCGCCCACGTGGCGTCGCCCGACGATCGGCTACGCTCGAGCGCACGTGGTGCAGAACCCCGCGCAGCTCATCGACGGCCCCATGGCGCGCGGTCGCCTCGGCGACATCCTGCTCGTGAACGACAAGCTGCAGGCGATCATCCAGCAGCCCGGGCGCTCCATGTTCGGCATCGGGACGTACGGCGGGACCATCATCGACGCGGACGCCCAGCGGAACTTCGGCGACGAGCGCGACCACTTCGAGGAGCTCGCCCCGGCCATCAACATCGAGAACACGGCGAACTTCACGAACGTGCAGATCCTGAACGACGGCACCGACGGCAATCCCGCCGTCGTGCGCGCGACGGGGCCCGACGATCTGCTCGACTTCATCAACGCCAGCTCGGTCGTCGCCGGCGCCGGCTTCACGTTCCCGGCGAGCGCGGACGACCGCGACCTGCCGGTCGAGGTGCAGACCGACTACACGCTGGCGCCCGGGGAGAACGCCATCCGCATCGACACGACGGTGACGAACCTCGACCCGGCGCCGCTCGCGATCTTCCTCGGCGAGACGCTGAACGGCTCGGGCGAGGTGTCCGTCTTCCAGCCCGGCTACGGCTTCGGCCAGCCGCTCGTCACGACGGTCTGTCCCGCCTCGACGTGGGTGCCGTGCGCCGGCGGCCAGTGCGATCCGTGCAACCTGATCGCCTACCCCGGCGAAGGCGCCGCGGGGAATCTCGCCTACGGGCACGTGCACGGACAGAACGGGAGCACGAGCTTCAGCGTCAGCGGCGTCACGATCCAGCTCTTCGGCAACCAGGTGCTGTTCGTGCTGATCGGCATCGCACAGCCGAACTTCCAGCTCGCACCCGCGGGCGCGCCGGGCGACGCGGTCACGGTCACGAGCTGGTTCGTCGTCGGCCACGGCGGCGTCGAGGTCGTCACCGAGGCGCGGAACCGCCTCCAGGGCGTCGTCACCGGCACGCTGAGCGGCACGGTCACGTCGGGCGGCGAACCACTCACCGGCGCGGAGATCAGCGTGATCGGTCCGCCGATTCCGGGCGGGACGACGGCGAACGTGGTGACGAACCTCTTCGCCGACATCGACGGGCGGTACTCCGTGACGCTGCCGCCGGGCGATTACACCGTGCGCGCGAACCGCGACGGCAGCCGCGTCGCGACGCCCGACGGCGCCCCGGTGACGATCACTGCCGGTGCCACGACCACGCAGGACTTCACGCTGCCGAAGCCTGGCTACTTGAGGGTATTCGTGCGCGACGACGGCGGTGAGCTCGGGCCGGCACGGGTCTGGGTCGTCGGGTTCGACCCGAGCCCCGATCCCGGCAGCGCCCAGAACATCGCCGGCGTCATCGACAACCTGACCGGCGTCTTCGGCGAGCTGCGCGAGGACGGCTTGCCGTTCGGCATCGCGGCAGCCGCCGTCGCGGTCCCCGGCGGGTGGGCGTCCATCGACCTCGAGCCCGGCGACTACCAGGTCGTGGTGGCCCGCGGCTCCCGGTACTCGGCGTACAGCGCACCCGTCACCATCACCGAAGATGCCGTGACCGACGTCGAGGCGACCATCGCGCGCGTCGTCGACACGCCCGGCTTCGTCACGACGGAGTTCCACATCCACTCGCTGCCGAGCCCCGACTCGGAGGTCTCGTTCCGGGATCGTGTCGCGACGCAGCTCGCCGAGGGCATCGACTTCTTCACCCCGTCGGAACACGACATCCGCGTCGACTACGCGCCGTACGTGGACTCCTTCGGCTGGCGTGACCTGATCGCCACGGCGCCCAGCGCCGAGATCACGACGTTCGACTACGGCCACTTCAACAGCTGGCCGGTGACCGTCGACCCGAGCCAGATCAACGGCGGCTCGGTCGACTGGGGCCGCGCCGGGATCGCGCCGGGCCAGGACTTCCCGTCGCTCGGCAGCTTCAGCCTGACGCCGGGCGAGATCTTCGAGGCCGCACACGCCGATCCGCGGCCGAACCTGGTGCAGATCAACCACATCGACAGCTTCTTCAACACGAGCGGGCTCGACATCGACACCGCCGAGAACGACATCGGACCGCCGCAGTCGCACACGCCGGGCGGAGCGCGCCGGCTCGATCCGGCCGTCGCCAACTACTTCGACGACCGCTTCGAGTCGCTCGAGGTGTGGAACGGCAGCCAGAGCGCGTTCCTCGGCCAGAACATGGGCGACTGGATCAACATGCTGAACCAGGGGATCCTGCGCACCGCGGTCGCCAACTCCGACTCGCACGAGCGGCGCACGAACGGCGGCAGCGTCCGCAGCTACGTCGCGTCGGCCGTCACCGATCCCGCCGCGCTGTGGAGCGAGGCCGACAACCTCGCCGCGAACGTCGTCGCCGGCCGTGCGATCGGGACGAACGCACCGTTCGTCCGCATCGAGGCGACGTCGGGCGACGCCGTCGCCGGGCTGTCGCTCGATCGTCCGACGGTGATTCCCGTCACCGGCGGCACCGCGACCGTGACCGTCGCGGTGACGAGCCCGCACTGGGCGGAGTTCGACCGCATCGAGCTGTACGTGAACAGCCCCACCGAGCGCTGGGACCACGACGCCAATCCCGCGACGCGCCCGCGCTACCGCGTGACACCGCAGCAGGTGCAGCAGGCCGGCGCCGATTTCACGGTGACCGCCGACGGCGGCCGGCTCCAGGCCACGGCGACGTTCACGCTCGCCGACGTGACGGAGGACACGTGGGTGCTGGCGCTCGTCAAGGGCACGCCCGGCACGTCGCGGCCGCTGTTCCCGGTGCAGCCGTTCGGGATCGACCCGGCGACCAACACGACGCTCGCCGATCTCGTCGACGGCAACCTCGGCGAAGGCGGCGAGCCGGCGCTGGCGTTCACGAACGCGCTCTACCTCGACGTCGCGCCGGCCGGATGGACGCCGCCCGGCGTGCGTCTCGTACCGCCGTGAGGATGCGCACGGCGAGTGCTGCGCGTTCACGTCGACGCGCGCGCTCGCCGATATTCCATCCACGATGACGGCGATCGCCACCGGCGTGTCTCTGATCCGCGACGCGGGCGCGTTGCTCGAGCGGAGCGCACGCACGTTGACGTCGCCCGAGGGCGATCTCGCCGGCGCGGTCACCGACGTCGTGACGGCGCGGCTCCTCTTCGCGAGCGGCACGCTGCTGATCGGCGAATCGCAGGAGCAGACGCGGCACCTGCTCGACGTGTTCGCCTAGCCGCGCCAGGCGCTCCAGGCGAGCACGAGCCAGCCGACGATGAAGCACACGCCGCCGAGCGGCGTGATCGCCCCGAGCCAGCGCGTGTCGGTCAGCACCAGCGCGTAGAGGCTGCCCGAGAAGAGCACCGTCCCCGCGAGGAAGAGCCACGCGGCACCCGGGCTCCCGGCGCGCGCCGCCACGAGGATGCCGAGCGCGTGGTACATGTGGTAGCGCGCCCCGGTCTCGAACACCGCCAGCATGTCCGGTGTCACCCGCGCGCGCAGCCCGTGGGCGCCGAAGGCCCCCATCGCCACCGCCAGCGCCGCCGACACCGCTCCCAGCACGAACAGCAGTCGCTCCATCGCGGCGCACCGTAGCAGAAAATTTTCCTTGCTCCCTCCGCGCCCCCGCAGTACGACGGCTCGGTCATGCGCGTCGCTCTGCTGTCCGCGCTCGCCCTGGGCATGACGGTCGCCACCGCCGCCGCCCAGCTCGATCCCTCCATCGACCCGTTCATGTGCTACCGCGCGAAGCCGTCGCGCGGCACGGTGCGGTTTCCCGGTGTCGGCGGCGTCGTGCTCGGCGATCGCTTCCAGACCGCCGCCGCCGACCTGCCCAAGAGTCGTAGTCTCTGCACGCCGGCCGACGTCGACGACAACGGCACGCTCGACGATTCGACGCAGCTGACGGGGTACCAGCACCGCACGCCCGAAGGTATCGCGAAGCACGTCCCCCAGACGCGGCTGCACGTCACGAACCAGCTCGGCACGCTGACGGTCGACACGCTCCGCGTGCAGAGCCTGCTGACGCCGGCGAACCTCGATCCCGACGTCGATCCCGAGGCGCCCGAGGCCGACGAGCACGACCTCGACGGCTACACCTGCTACGACATTCGTCGCACCCGCGGGACGCCGCCGCTGCCACGCGACCTGACGGTCACCGTCGCGGACCAGTTCAGCGACGACGAGCCGCGCACCTACGACGTTCGTCGCGTCCGCCAGCTGTGCGTGCCCACCGAGGTCGCCGAGCAGGGCATCAAGCATCCTACCGAAGGCCTAATGTGCTATCGCGTCCGGCGCGCGCGCACGTCGCGCCGGCCCGAGCCGGGGCGCCGCCTGAATCTGCGCGACGGCTTCGGCCCGCAGATCGTCGACCCGGTGCGCGAGGACATGCTCTGCCTGCCGTCGATCGTCGACGACGAGCGCTGCAACGGCTCGACCGCGTTCTGCTCGCGGCGCTACGACCAGGTGTCGTACGCGACGACGCACAATGCGATGACGAACGCGGACGAGGGCTGGACGTTCCCGAACCAGCAGCACGGCATCAGCCGTCAGCTCGACGACGGCATCCGCGCGCTGATGCTCGACACGCACTACTTCGAGGACGAGCCCTACCTCTGTCACGCGTACTGCGAGCTCGGGAAAGAGCCGCTGGTCGACGGGCTCGCGAAGATCAAGCGCTTCCTCGATCGGCGTCCGAACGACGTCGTCACGATCATCTTCGAGGCGTACGTCGACGAGGAGGACGTCGACCTGGCGTTCGACGAGGCCGAGCTGCTCGACTACCTGCACGAGCAGCCGGTCGGCCAGCCGTGGCCCACGCTGCGCGAGCTGGTCGACAGCGGGCGGCGGCTCGTCGTCTTCACCGACGAGCGCGGCGAGGAGCCGTGGCACCACTACGTCTGGGATTACGCGTCCGAGACGCACTACTCGTTCGAGAACCCGGCCCAGTTCAGCTGCGCGCCGAACCGGGGCAACCCGAACCACAGCCTCTTCATCCTGAACCACTTCCTGACGCAGGTGGTGGGCGGCGCCGCGCTGGCGCGGCAGGTCAACTTCAACCCGCTGTTCATCGACCGGGCGCTGCAGTGTCAGGAGGAGCGAAACCGCCTGCCGAACTTCGTGACGGTCGATTTCCACGACATCGGCGACGTCTTCTACGTCGTGGACGCCCTGAACGGGCCCTGAAAAACGGGTCGCACGGTCGGACGGCCTCGGGTATAGCTCGAAGGACCGCCGACGATGAACGCCCTGCACATACCGCCACGGCCGGGGACCGCGTGACCCGGGTCGGAACCGTCATCTTCCGCAGCTTCTGGACCACCCTCGCCTTCGGCGGAGCCCTGGGCGAGTGGGTGCTCTGGTGCTGGTTCACGGGCCCGCCGCAGGCGCGCTGGGTGCACGTCGCGGTGGTGCTGGGACTGACCACGGTGAACCGCATCGCGGCGGAGATCTTCGAGCAGGAGACCTATCGCGCCCCGCTTGCCAGCCCGGCGGCGGCCGTCGTGCTCGGCGCCGGGTTCATGGCGGCGGCGGGCGCGGTGACGCTCGGGCTCGCCGCGGGCGCCTGGCTGCTGGCCGACATGCTGATCGCCTTTCCCGCCGAGGCGGGTGCGGTGGCGGGACCGGTGGGCGCGCGGCTCGGGCCGGGTTTCGCGTTGATCGCGCCGATCGTCGTCTGGGCGGCGGCGGGTACCATCGCGTACGGCTATCTCGTCGGACACGGGCGGTTGCGCGTCACGCGGCTCGACGTCCCGATCGACGACCTGCCGTCGGCCCTCGACGGCTTCCGCATCGTCCACGTGAGCGACCTGCACCTGGGTCCGTTCGCGCACCGCGGCGCGCTGCGGGCGGCGTTCGACCGCGTGCGGACGCTCGAGCCCGACATCGTGTGCCTCACGGGCGACCTGGTCGACTCGTCGCGCTCGGACCTGGATCACTGGGGCCCGGAGCTGTCGCGGCTGACGGCGCCGTACGGGGTGTTCGCGATCCTCGGCAACCACGATCGTCACGCGGGTGCCGACGCGGTGGAGGCGATGATCGCGCGTCACACGTCGTGGGAGCTGCTGCGCGATCGCGTGGGCACGGTCGCGGTCGACGGCGCGCGGCTCTATCTGATCGGACTGGACGATCGTCACGTGCGCGAGGCGCACGTCGCGCTGCCGGGGTTGTTGGCGACGGTCCCGAAAGGCGCGCCGTGCATCTTGATGGTGCACCAGCCGGGCGCGTTCAAGAAGACGTCGTCGTCGGGCATTCCGCTGACGCTGGCGGGCCACACGCACGGCGGTCAGGTGGCGGTGCCGGGCGTGCCGAAGCTCAACCCGGCGCGCCTGCTGATGACGCGATTCGACGCGGGGACGTTCGAGCGCGACGGCGCGCTGCTGCACGTGAACCGCGGTCTCGGCGTGAGCGGCCAGCGGCTCCGCGTCGGCGTCCCGCGCGAGATCACCGTCGTGACGCTGCGCCGTCGCCGTCCCTCAGCGTTGACAGCCCCACAGGCCGCTGTTAGCTAGGCCGTCCGCACGCGCGAAAGTGGCGGAATTGGCAGACGCGCAGGATTCAGGATCCTGTGGGCTAAACACCCGTGGGGGTTCAAGTCCCCCCTTTCGCACTTCGTAACCTGGCGTCGCCGCGTCGATGCCTCCGGCCGGCAGCCACCCGTTGCGGGAAGTCTCCCGGCGACCGGCGACTCTTCGTGCCTTGATGCTCCGCAAACGACCATCGGCACGTCGATCACGGCCGCGCCCATCCTTTCCCGTGCGCGGCACGGACGCGTCCTCCCCCCGCTGATCATCTATTATTTTCGTTGACATCATCTCCGCCGAGATCGTACGACCTCCCCCGAACGGGGGACTGATCATGCGAAGCTGCCGGACCCTCCTCATGGCGCTCGTCGCAGCCGCGACGCTCGTCGGATCCACATCCGTCGCTCATGCTCAAGGCTGCACGAGCGCGCCGCGCAACGACTGCCGCCAACCCGTCGACGAGGAAAAGGCGCGCGTCGACATTCAGAATCGCGCGCTGGACGCGAAGGATCGCTTCGCGTGGAAGTGGGCGGGACGCGCGTCTTTCAACATCCTGGGGTTCGGGAATCCCGTCACCACCAACGACGTCGTCGTGTGCCTCTACGACGCTTCTGCGCCCGGTGATCCCCTCATCTTCGAGCTGCGCGCCCCGGCGGCGAGCGCGTGCGGGACGCGCCCGTGCTGGAAGGCGACCTCGAGCGGCTTCAAATACAAGAACCCCGGCGGCGCCGGCACCGGCATCAGCGGCATCGTCCTCAAAGCGAGCACGATCGGCAAAGCGCAGGTGACGGTGAAGGCGCAAGGCACACCGCTCTCCGGCGCCGGATTGCCGACGCCGCCGCTGGCCACGCCGCTGCTCCTCCAGCTCCAGGTGATCGGCGAACGGTGCGTCCGGACGTACGTCGGCCTGAACGGGGTCGTGCGCAATGAGCCCGGCACCTTCACCGCGAACGGATCACCGCAGCCGCCCTTCTAGCGCGCGCCGCCCTCGACCACGTCTGCTCGGCCGGCCGTGGCACCCCGCCCCACAATGAGATAACCGCTGCCCTCGGACGGAGGGCAGGATGAGGCGGCGTTGGTGGAGCTGGGTGCTGCTGCTGTTGGGGCTCGGGGCGATGGCGCTCGCCGCGAGCACCTACCTCCCGAACCAGCCCCGATCCACGCGGCGCCTCACCATCACGGCCGGGCCGGACGGCACGACGCGATCGCTCGTCGCACACGCGCTCGCCGAAGCGCTGACGGCGAACGGCGGACAGGCCGAGGTCGTCGCGACCGCGGACGGGTCCGACGCCATCGACCGGGTCGACACCGGCACCATCGACTTCGCCCTCGTTCCCGAGGCGTTCCCCGGCGGCCATCGTTCGCACGTCCGCGAGGTGACGCCGCTCTACATCGAGGCCCTGCACCTCCTCGTAAAACCCGAATTGGCCGACGCCGTGAACCAGGGGCTCGGCGCGCTCAAGGGGCGCACGGTGGACATCGGGCCGCCCACGTCGGCGAACGCAGGCCTCGCGACGGCCGTCCTCGCCTTTGCCGGCGTCCACCCCGGGCCCGACGGCTTCAGCGAGAGCGACATCGACGTCCCCACGCTCGAGCGTCTGATCGCCGCGCCCGATCGCACCGCGCTCCCGGACGCCGTGATGCACCTCGCCACCCTGCCCTCCGAGATCGCCGTCCATCTCATCCGCGACCGCGACTACGCGCTCGTGCCGCTGCCGTTCGCCGACGCCTTCCGGCTGAACGCGCTCATCTCCGCGAACCATCCGACGGAGATGCGCGAGGGGGTCGAGCGCAAGGTGGTGGTCGACGTGGTGATTCCCGCGTTCACCTACAAGGCCGAGCCGCCCGTCCCCTCGGCGCCCCTGCACACCGTCGGCACCCGCCTCCTCCTGATCGCGAACGAACGCGTCCCGGTCGACAGCGTGCAGCAGGTCCTCGACGCGGTCTTCGGCGCGCGCGTCGCGCACGTCGCGCATCCGCCCATCGATCGCTCGATGCTCGCGCTGCCGCCGCACTTGGCCCGCCACGAAGGCACGCTCGAGTTCCTCCGCCGCGGCCAGCCGTACATCACGGAGGACACCGTCGACACGCTGAGCAGCTCGTTCAGCGTCATCGGCGCGCTCGCCGGCGGGCTGCTCTTCCTCTGGCAGTGGTGGCGGCAACGCCGGCAAGCCGTCCGCGACGAGAAATTCGGCAGCTACCTCCTGCGCATGGCGGACGTCGAGCGGCGCATGACGACGCTCGAGCTGGCGGCGACGCTCGAGCTCGAGCCGCTCGTCGAGCTGCAGCGCGCGGTGCTGACACTCAAGACCGACGCGCTGGACGCGTACGCCGCCGGCGAGCTCGGCGGGCAGGAGTCGCTCGCGAGCCTGCTCGTGCCCTTGAACGCCACGCGCGACCACATCGGTGACCTCATCCTGCACGTGCGCGACGCCCTCGAAGAACAGGCCCAGGCCGAAGGCCGCTCCGCGACCGCCGTCTGGACGGACGCCATCGACAAGCCCGACCGCAATGAGTGACGCCGTTCACCGCGTCTTCTTCCGCAGGAGGACCCTCCGAGATGGCCATCACGTCGAGACGCACATCGCGCGCCGCGCTCCTCATCGCCCTGGCAATGGCCGGCGCCGTGCACGCCGCGGACCGCATCTACTGGGGCGACTCGTCGGAGGACGTCATTTCCTTCGCCAATCTCGACGGCAGCGGTGACGGCAGCGACGTCGCCACGCCGGGCGCGACGATGTCCTGCCCGTGGGGCACCGCCATCGATCTCCCGGCGAACCGCCTCTACTGGACCGGCTGCGCCGGCGCCTCGACGGTCTCGTTCGCCAGTCTCGACGGCTCGGGCGGCGGCGACCTCCACTTCACCGGCGCCACCGTGAACGATCCGACCGGCGTGGCCGTCGACCCCGCCACCGGCAACCTTTACTGGGCGAACCGCGCCGCCACTGCGATCGGCTCCTACTCGGGTGCCGATGGCTCCGCCGCCGACGTCGTCACGACGGGCGCGACGGTGGCGGCGCCCTCCGGCGTCGCGTTCGACCCGGCCAGCGGCCGGCTCTACTGGGCGAACGGTGCCCCCGCCAACTCGATCGCGTGGGCAAACGTCGACGGCTCGGGCGGCGAGACGCTCGACACGACGGGTGCCCCGGTGAGCGATCCCAGCGGCGTCGCCATCGACGCCGCCGGCGGGCGCGTCTACTGGACGAACTACGGCAACAGCACGATCGGGTTCGCCGCCCTCGACGGCGGAAGCGGCGGCGAGCTCGTCACCACCGGCGCCCAGCTGTCCGGGCCCGTCGGCCTCGCGATCGACGCCGACGCCGGCCTCGTCTACTGGGGCAACTACGTCGGAAGCCAGGTCTCCTGGGCGCGTCTCGACGGCACCGGCGGCGGCGACCTCGATCTGACCGGCGCGACGATCCCGACGTCGCCGAGCTTTCCCGTCCTGGTGCGCCGCCCGGCGGCGACGGCCGCGCCTGCCGTCACCGGCGCCGCCGAACCCGGCGCGGTGCTCACCTGTGCCGGCGACGCCTGGGCGCCCGACGACGTCGGCGCGTTCCTCTACCGCGTGCCCACCCGCATCACGTACCAGTGGGCGCGCGACGGCTCCGACGTCGCCGGCGGGACGGCGAGCACCTACACGGCCACGATCGCCGGCGCGTATCATTGCACCGTGACGGCGTCGAACCTGGCGGGTGTCACCGCGCAAACGAGCGCGCCCCACCACGTCGTCGCACCGCCGACGCCACCCACCGCGTGCGTGATCCCCAACGTCGTGGGACAGACGCAGAGCACCGCGATCGCGACGCTCGCAGCGAGCGGCTGCACCGCAGGCAAGGTGAAGCGTCGTCGCGCGAAGCCGGAGAAGGCGGACGTCGTGCTCGCGCAGCGGCCGAAGGCCGGCACGACGCTCGATCTCGGCGCGAAGGTGAAGCTCGTCGTCGGTCGCTCGCGACGCAGCTAGCGTACCAGCCACACGGCGGACGCCTCGCGATACCCCACGCACGCGCCATTCGCTCACGCGTGATGCGTGGGGCGTCTCGCCCCGCGCCTACTCCGATGGTCGTAAGACGATCGTCGGAAATCTGCGCTCGACGTGAATTTTCTCGCCGCACCCACTGGTGCGCGCACTGCCGTGTGCTAGCGAGGGCGCATCATCGAAGAGGGGGTGCTCCATGAGATCGTTGTTGCTCCATGGTGTGCTGAGTGTCGGCCTCGTCGTGGCGAGCGCCGACATGGCTGCGGCGAAGCGATGCGAAGACGATGCTGCCGTCGCCGCCGCTCGCGCAGCCGCCGACGCGGAGTGCGACTGCGCCACCGCGAGCAGTCACGGCGAATATCAACGCTGTGTCAGTCGCGTGGTGAAGGAGCTGGTCGCGTCGGGCGACCTGCCGAAAGAATGCAGAGGCGAGGTGACGAGCTGCGCGGCGAAGTCCATCTGCGGGAAGCCCGGATCCGTCACCTGCTGTCGCGTCGACAAACGCGGCAAGGTGAAGTGCTCGATCAAGTCGAGCGCGGCCAGGTGCAAGGCGCCCAAGGGCGGCCAGGCATGCGTGGGCAGCGGCACCAGCTGCTGTGACTCCTGCGGCGCCGGCTCGCCGGACGGCGCGTTCATCTGCCCGGGGACGACCACGACGACCGCGCCACCGGTCTCGACGTCCACGACCACGCCGTCGACGACGAGCACGACGGTGTCCACCACCACCACCACCGCACCGACGACGTCCACGACGGCGCCGACGGTCACTACCACCACCACCACCACGTCGTCGACCACGACGACCACGATCTACGGCTCGCCGAGCCGCGCCTTCCTGACCGGAGGTGTCGACCTGCTCGAATGAGCGCATCGAATCGACCGTGCAGCACGCCGATGCCCCCCGGACGCCACGACCTCCGGGGGGCATCGTGCGTACGGGCTCGGCGGCCACGCGCACGAGGACGCGCGCGCACGGTCGCGCCCGCCGGCGGCCCCGAGCGCGCTATCGCTTCGCGCGGAACACGACGCCGTCGTCCTTGACGACGTGCGTACCGTCGAACGCGCTCGCGAAGCACTGCATCGTGTCGGCGCGGACGAGCTGCGCGACCACGGGCGCCGAGCGGAGCGGCAGCACGCCGTCCGGCAGGTTCGCGCCCTTTGCCTTCAGCACGACCTTCGCCTTGCCGGCGACGCCCGCCGTCAGGACCGCCCTCTTCACGCCGTGCGGCGCGCGTGCCGCGTCTTCGTATGCGAAGCCTTTGGCGCCGCGAGACTTCCAGTTCGTGCCGGGCGGCAGCGCGAGCTCGCCGACCAGCACCGGCGGCTCACCACGGTAGAGACAGAGCGAGTAACGCGTCGCTACGGTCGGATCGCCGAAATCCGCGAGCGCCGTCGCGTCGCCTTTCGCAAATTTCCACACCAGCGTGTCCTTGTCGCTGCCGGGACCGTCGCGCACCTCGAGCCCCGCGTGCAACGACGTACGACAGATCGGCTCCACCATCGGCTGGCACACCGCCTGGACGACGCCCGGCGCCGGATACAGGACGTCGCGCCCGCCCCGGTCGTCGTTCCGCAGCGAGAGGTTGAAGAGCGCGTCGAAATCGCTGGGCGCCTGGTTCAGGACCGCCAGCGTGTCGAGGTTCGGCGAAATGGCGACCGTGGCCAACGGATCGGCGGCATCGACGAGCATGGCGTTGTTCGGGTCCGTGTCGGTGTCGAAGTTCACGTTCGGGCCGTCGTGCGGATGGCCGAGCCCCACCGCATGCCCGAGCTCGTGCATCAGGAGGCGTTGCAGGAGGCGCAACCCCAGCTCGCGGGTGAACGCGGGCGCCGCCGCCGCGAGACGGTCGGTGGCGATCAGGATGTCCGCGCCGTGGATGACCTTGCCCGCGAGCGTGGCGCCGTTGGTCAGCAGCCGATCGGGGCGCGACGTCCACGCCAGGAACGCGACGCCGAACGCGGCCCCGCTGGCCGCAAAGTCGGGATCGGTCGACTGGACGGCGAACACGTCGATCTCGGCGCCGGCGGTCGGGCCGCGCACGGCCGCGCCGCCGAACGCCAGCGTGAACGGCAGGGCCGCGCTCTCCCATTGCGCGAACGCCGCGCGCACCGCCTGCTCCACGGCGGCGACGTCCTCGGGGGCGGTGCCGCCGGTGACAGCGAGGGTCACGTCGGTCGCGAACCCGGGCGCGATCGACACCGACAGCGTGCCGTCCGCCAGCCCGCGCCCGGCGATCTCCGTCGCCGACCAGCGCGGCGCCTCGGCGAGGTTCGCGCTGCGATCGATCGTCACGAAAGCCGTCGCCGTGGACGCCAGCAGCGTCATGGCGGCGGAGAGAGCGGTGACGGCCGATCGTCGCGACATACCATGGTCGACTCGCATGGATGGACAGCAGGCTACTCCACTGCGATTCCGTCGGTCCAGGGATTTGCGGCGGCTACCCCAGCCCGCCGAGCGCGATGCCCAGGACACCCGCCGCCACGATGAGCAGCGGCTCCGACACGCCCTTCACCCGCGTCAGCACGACGAGCGTCCCGATCGCGATCAGCGCCGTCGGGACGTCGAACACCGCCCGGCGTCCGAGCACGAACGCCGCACCCGCGATCGCCCCCGCCGCGGCCGCGGTCACCCCCTCGACGAACGCCTTCACCCGTGGGTCGTGCACCGAACGGCGGAAGTAGCGCGCCGGGATGACGACGAGCAGGTAGCACGGCAGGAACACCGCCACCGCCGCCACGACCGCACCGAGCGGTCCGGCGACCAGGTACCCGATGAACGCCACCGTGATCACCACCGGCCCCGGCGTGATCATCGCCACCGCGACCGCGTCGAGGAACTGTCGGTCGTCGAGCCACTGCAGGTCCGTCACGACCGCGCCATGGAGGAACGGCACGATGGCGAGACCGCTGCCGAACACGAACGCGCCCGCCTCCGCGAAGCACCAGGCGATCTGCCACAACGCGCCGGCAGGCGCCTCGCCGTGGACACCGGTCATGAGCCAGGGCCACGGAGCCACGACCAGGGCCGTCGCCGGCCGCCGCGCGATCAACGTCACGACGCCGCACAGCACGAAGAGCCAGATGAGCTCCGACTCCGTCCACGCGGTGACCACGCCGCTCGTCACGAAGACCGCCCAGAGCAGCCGATCGCTCCCGAGGGTGCTCTTCGCGAGCTTCCACGCGCTGCGGGCGATGATGGCGATCACCGCGGCGCCGATCCCGTAGAAGGCGCCCTCCATCCAGGCAAGGCCGCCGTACGCGAGGTACAGCGCCGACAGGATCAGGACCATGACGAACGACGGCAGGACGAACGCGATCGCGACGAGCGTCGCGCCGAGCACGCCGTAATGCAGCCAGCCGAGGTAGATCGCGAGCTGCGCGGCCAGCGGTCCCGGCGCCAGCTGCGCGAGGGCCAGCCCTTCCTTGTAGTCCGCGAGCGTGAACCAGCCGCGCCGCTCGACCAGGTCGCGCTGCATGTAGCCCACCAGGGCGATCGGGCCGCCGAACCCGGTGGTGCCCAGGTGCAGGAAGTACCCGACCAGATCGCGCAACGAGTACGGCGCGAGCCCGCGCTCCATCATGCCTTCCTCCGCCGGGCGAACCAGGCGTACAGCGCGTCGAAG
Source organism: uncultured Binatia bacterium (SeqCode) (assembly GCA_964432595.1). Taxonomy (GTDB): domain Bacteria; phylum Desulfobacterota; class Binatia; order DP-6; family DP-6; genus DASYLJ01. Next base: position 236,675 of record CAYSOF010000007.1, read on the forward strand.
ACCGCCCCGCCGTGCGCCACCCGTGCGGCATCGTCCGGATGCGACCATGCGATGCCGGCCACGAGATGCTCGATCCCGCGCGTCTCCTCGCGACCGTACTTCCCGTCCTTCAGGTCGACGTCGTGAATCACCTCCGCGACCGCGCGGAGCGCCGGGTCGTCGAGCGCGAGCTCCCGCAGCAGGACCTCGAACGAGCAGAGGTCCCCGTCGTGCGTGAACTCGGCGTCGAACATGTCGAACCGCAGCTCTCCCGCCGACGGCACGTAGCCGCGCGCCGGAACGAACTTGAACCGCGCCGCCCGATCGACGAACCGGCCGATGAGCCACGCGCATCCGATGCGGTCGATGTGGACACCGGTGCGCGTCACCCAGGTCCGACCCTGGACGTCGCCGATCGTGCGGCGACCGCGCGACCGCACCGCCGCGGACGCGGGCGACGGGGCGAGACGCTCCGCGAGCCCCGCGACCAGGCCCTCGACGGCCTCCCGCCCCGGCGCCGTGAAGAAGTCGACCTCCGCGATCTCGCCGAGCCGCTTGCGGAAGCGGGCGATGCCGGCCTCGATCTGCGCCCGCCGCTCGTCCGACGGCGCGCGGCCGCGCGCCGGCAGCGTGTCCTTCGCGAAGGTCCGGACCTCCGTGGCGAGGGTGCGGTAGTCGGCCTCGCGGGCCGTCACGAAGAGCCCGCGGACTTCGGCATCGGTGAGTCCGTCGACCAGCCGCGCCTCGCACAGCGACGCGTCGCCGCCGTCGGCGTGGATCTCCCGCAGGAGCCACTCGAAGTCCTCGCGCGCGTCGTCGGTGCTGGGCAACACGTACACCGAGTTCTTGATCGGCACCGCGCCCAGCGCCTGCAGCCGCCGCCACACCTTCACGCGCAGGTAGGGGGGCTTCGGCGGCAGCTGATGAATGAGCACCAGCCACAGGGCTCCGGTCGGGTCGGCCACGCGGCCATGGCAGCTATAACAACTGCATCACGCGTGCAACGCTCGTTGCATCACGCGATCGCCCGCGCTAGGCCCAGCCGGTGGCCGCCACGGAGCAACGCCGGCGCCTCTGGGGCCTCGCGTATCGCCTCACCGGATGCGCGGCGGATGCGGACGACGTCGTCCAGGAGACGTTCGCCCGCTGGCTCGAGCGCAGTCCGGAGTCACCCGCACCCGACGCATGGCTCGTCCGCGTCGCGACGCGCATCGGGATCGACGTGCTCCGCGCCCGTCGCCGGCGCGGCTACGTCGGGCCATGGCTGCCCTCACCGGTCGCCGACGAGGCGACCGACGATCCCGCGTCGCGCTACGGCCTCGCCGAGAGCGCGAGCGTCGCGTTCCTGATCGCACTGGAGGCGCTCTCCCCGCGCCCGCGCGCCGTGCTGCTGCTGCGCGACGTGCTCGGCTATTCCGCCGCCGAGACCGCCGCGATCGTCGGCGCGACGGAGGGCGGCGTGCGGGTGATGCATCTTCGTGCCCGGCGCGCCCTCGCGGAGTACGACCGCGCACGGACGCTGCCCTCGGCCGAGCTCCGTGCGCGCCACCGGGCCGTCCTCGAGCGATTCCTCGCCGCGCTGGCGGCCCAGGATGCGCGCGCGCTCGAGGCGCTGCTCGTCGAGGACGTTCGGACTCGCACCGACGGCGGTGGCCGCTTCACCGCGCTGCGAGCGCCGCTCCAGGGGCGGGCCCGTGTGGCACGCTTCTTCCTGCGCGCCGCGCAACAGCGCGCCGCCGCGGGCGTCGAGACGCAGATCGTCCCCCTGAACGGGATGCCTGCGGCCGTGCTGCGGCTGGCGCGCCCCGTCCGCCGCCAGGCACCGGTCGTCGTCCTGACGCTCCAGCTGGCCGCGGACGGGCGGGTGCGCGAGATCGACGCCGTGATGGCGCCGGCGAAGCTGACGGCCGTGATGTAACGAACGGGCGGCGACGTTCGTTCTCCTGACACCATGAACGAACTCCTCTCCGGCCCCGCCACCATCGTCGTGATCGTCGCCGCCATGGCCCTCGTGGCCCTCCTCGAGGCCGCCGCGCCGCTGCAGCCGCGCGGGCGGTGGCATCGGGCGCATCTCGGCCCGAACCTCGCGCTGACCGCGCTGGCGTTCGGCACGAACCTGCTGATGAACGCCGCGCTGCTCGGGCTCATCGTCGCCGTGGATCGGGCGGGCATGGGCCTGCTCCGCCAGATCCAGCTGCCGCCGCTCGCCGCCGGCACCGTCGCGGTGATGGCGCTCGACCTCGCGTTCTACGCCGCGCACGTCTCCTGGCACGCGTTTCCGTCGCTCTGGCGATTCCACGCCGTGCACCATGCCGATCCCGTCGTCGACGTCACGACGACGATCCGCCAGCATCCCGTCGAGGGCGTGCTGCGCTACGCCGCCATGGGCGCGACGGTGCTGCTCGTCGGGCCGTCCGTCACGGCCTTCGCCGTCTATCGATTGGCGTCCGCGGTGATCGGCCTGCTCGAGCACGCCAACGTCCGCGCACCGCAGTGGATCGACCGGCTCCTGTCGCTCGTCACGACGTGGCCGCACATGCACAAGGTGCATCACTCGCGCACGATCGGGCTCACGAACTCGAACTACGGCAACGTCTTCTCGCTCTGGGACCGCCTGTTCGGGACGTTCACGCCGTCGTGGCGCGGCACGACGATCGTCTACGGGCTCGACGGAACGGACCGGCCCGACCTGCAGACGACCTCCGGCCTGCTCGCGCTGCCGTTCCGGCCGGCGGTCGCCTCCGGGCGTCCACGGACCACCTGACCCTCTGGCGACGGCGCGGCGGACGGGGCACCTTCGCGGCATGCGCACCCGCGACCTGCTGACCCTCCGCAACACGGGCAACCCCGCCGTCAACGCGCTGTTCGCCAAGGCGCACTCGGCCGACTGGGACATCGAGCACGACGTCGACTGGACGCTCTCGGTCGCGCCCGACGATCCGCTGGTGCGGCACGAGTGGGCCGCCTACGGACAGACGCCGACCTTCCAGTCCCTGCCGGAGGCCGCGAAGGTGCACGCCACGCGGCGCGCGCTGGGTCGCATGCTCAACATCCTGCAGGTGGGCGAGAGCGTCGCGCAGAACGTCTGCGCGCGACTGATCCTCGAGCTCGCCGAAGAGGACTACCGCAATCACGCCGCCGCCCAGGCCATGGACGAGGCGCGACACCACCTCGCGTACCGGCGCTTCATCGACAAGATGGGCGAGGAGCTCGAGCCCATCGACGGCGCGACCGAGATGATGTTCGACGCGCTCCTCGGCATGGACGACCCGCTGCAGCTCGTCGCCACCGAGCAGTTCTACCTCGAGAGCTTCGCGATGGGGATCTTCGAGTCGATGCGCGATCACGCCACGCATCCCCTCCTCCGCCGCATCATCGAGCTGATCACGCGCGACGAGAGCCGCCACATGGGTTTCGGCATCCTCTACCTGGCCGAGTGGATGCGCGCGCAGCCGTTCGAGCGGCGCCTCGCCTTCACGCGCACGTGGCTCGGCCAGATCCTCGGCGCCGTGCTCGACCGGCCCGGCCCGATCATGCTGGCGCGCGTGATCCGGCGGCTGCAGGAGGCGGGAGTCGCCGACGCCGAGCGGCTCGGGACGCGGATGCTACACGAGCAGCAGGAGCTGAACCGCGCCGACGTCGAGGCGGCGGCCTCGGGCGCGAAGGTGCCGCATCTCCTGAAGAGCGCGCGCCACGCGGGCCTGCTCGAGCCCGACCTGCTCGACGCGCTCGGCGTCGCGACGCATCCGCTGATCGTGGGCGCGACCAGCAGCTGACCGTCCCTCAAGGCCGGCGCGGTGCGGACCGATATCCGCTCATGCGGACCCTCCGGCGCCCGACGCCCCTCGTGTCCCTGCTCCTCGCCGCGATCCCCCTGGCCGCCCTGGCGGCGCCTCCGCCCGCCATACACCTGACCCACTCGACGTCGTCGACGCCGGTGGCGTCCGGCGTCGGCATGTGTCTCACGGGCCCCCATCACGAGGAGAACAGCTACTACCGGGCGTTCGACCTGGCGGCGCTGATGCCGGCGCCGACGTCCCTGCGGATCAGCGTCGTCGAGTTCGCCGTCGAGGAAGCCGTCGGCGGCACCCCCGGCGCCGGCCAGCTGGTCGAGGTACGCCTCTACACCGCCACCGCGCTGCCGCCGGTGGTCGCGGGCCTCACGCTGATCGCGAGCGAGAGCGTGAGCGTCCCGGATCAGACGTTCGGCACCGTCAGCGTCCCGTTCGACGTCGTCGTGTCGCCGGGGACGCTGCTCGTCGTCGAGCTCCACACTCCGGACGGCACCGGCGCGGGGCACCGCTTCCTGCCCGGCGCGAACAGCGCGGGTCAGTCCGGCCCGAGCTATCTCCGCACGTCCGCGTGCGCGGTGCACGAGATCACGAACCTGGCGCTCCTCGGCTTCGCCGACGTCATGTGGATCATGAGCGTCCACGGCGACCTCGAGCTGCCGGCGGCACCGCCGATGTGCACGCTCGATCACTTCACGGTGGAGAACCCGACGGCGCTCCCGCTGCTCGATCCCGGCGAGGTCACGTCGACGATCACACTGAGCGGGCTGCCGAGCTACATCCTCGACGTCAACGTCAAGACCAGCATCGGCCACACGTTCTCCGCCGACCTCGACGTCACACTCACCTCGCCACAGGGCACGGTCGTCACGCTCACCACCGACAACGGCGGCAGCAACGATCACTGCTTCGACGGCACCGTCTGGGACGACGACGCGAACCCCGGCGGCCAGGTCCCGTACTTCTCCAACACGGGGCTCGTGACGGACTACGGCACCTTCGCCAACGGCGTCACCGTTCCGTACCTCGTCCCGGAGGAAGGGTTGGTCGCGTTTCTCGGCGAAGACCCGAACGGCACGTGGACGCTCACCGTCGCCGACGACGTGGCGGTCGAGACGGGAACCCTGAACGCCTGGACCCTCGACGTCACCACGCTCACCAGCACCCCGCACCGCGTCGTCAACCAGCGGGAGAACACCTCGCCCGTCGCCATTCCGGTGGGCCCCGGCGTCGTGATGTCGACGATCGACGTCGCCGGCGTTCCGCCCTACGTGTCCCTGGTCGGGCTCGACACCTTCATCACGCATCCCTTTCCGGCAGACCTCGACGTCACGCTCACGTCGCCGGAAGGCACCGTCGTGACGATCACCACGGACAACGGTGGCGGCAATGCCGACGTGTTCAACGGCACGGGGTGGAACGCGCTGGCCGATTTCGACGGCGTGCTGCCGTATGCCTCGAACCAGGGCATGGTCACCGACCACGTCTACGCCGCCGGCGTCGTGGCCACGCCGCTGACGCCCGAGGAGTCCTTCGGCGCCTTCACGGGCGAGGACCCGAACGGAACGTGGACGCTCACCATCTCGGACGACCTCATGCCCGACGGCGGCTCCCTCGACCGCTGGTCCCTCTCCTTCGATGCCCTGACCTGCGAGACCACGACGACGACCAGCAGCTCGAGCACGACGACGTCGACCACGACGACGACGACGACGCCGAGCGCGTCCAGCACGACGACCACGTCGACGCTCCCCGGCGCCGGCGCCTGCATCCGCGCGTCCACCGTCGACTCCGTGCGCTGCCGGCTCGCCGCCATGATCGCCCGCGTGGCCGCGGACGTGCCGCCGCCCGCGGCGAAGCTCGGCGCCCTGCTGCGGAAGGCCGACGCCAGCGTGGCGCGTGCCGGCACCGTCGGCGTGTCGTCGCCCGGCGGCCGGCGCGCGCTCCGCAAGGCGACGCGGCTCGTCCGCAAGTTCGACCGGAAGCTCGGCGGCGCTCCCGGCCGCACGGTCGCCGGCGCCGTCCGCACCGAGCTACGCGACGCCGCGACGGCGTTGCTCGCCGACTTGCCCGCCGTGCAGTAGATGTACCTCGCCCGGCCGATGCCTGTAGAGTGCCGGGCGTGCGCATCGCCACCTGGAACGTCAACTCGCTGAAGGCCCGTCTCGAGAAGGTGGCGTGGTGGCTGGCACGCGCGCGGCCCGACGTCCTGCTCGTCCAGGAGACCAAGCTGGCCGACCACGACGCGCCCATCGACGCCTTCCGCGACCTCGGCTACGAGCTCGCGCACCACGGCGAGGGCCGCTGGAACGGCGTCGCCATCGCGAGCCGCGTCGGCATCGCGGACGTCGTCACCAACTTCGGCGAGCCGCTCCGCCCGGCGGAGACGTCCGAGACCGGCGACGACGAGCCGCTGGCCGAGGCACGCATGATCGCCGCCACCTGCGACGGCGTGCGCGTCGTCTCGGTGTATGCGCCCAACGGCCGCAGCGTCGGCTCGCCGTTCTACCAGGCGAAGCTCGCGTGGTACGACCGGCTCGCGCGGTGGCTCGGCGACGCCGCCTCGCCCGACGCCGCGCTGGTCCTCGGCGGCGACATGAACGTCGCACCCGCCGACGCCGACGTGTGGGACCCGCGCGCGTGTCACGGCGGGACGCACGTCTCGCCGCCCGAGCGCGCCGCGTTCGCGCGGCTCGAAGCGTGGGGCCTCGTCGACGGCTACCGGCGGCACCACCCGGAGCCCGACCGCTACAGCTGGTGGGACTACCGCGCCGGGATGTTCCACAAGAACTTCGGCATGCGCATCGACCACCTGCTCGTCACGCGCTCCGTCGCCGAGCGCAGCGTGTGGGCGGAGATCGATCGCGAGGCGCGCAAGGGCAAGCCCATCCCCTCCGACCACGCCCCCGTGGTCCTCGACCTCGACGCGGCCGGGCATCCGTTCGACGCGGGCTGGGCGTCGGCGGACAGCCGAATCGCCGTGCGGCGCGGCGGCCGGCGCTGAGCGCTATTCCAGCCGCACCACGACGACCTTCGAGGTGAAGCCCTCGAAGTAGTAGTTCGCCGCGAAGGCGTGTCCGCTCGGGCCGACGTACACGCGCGGACGCGAGCCCGCGCCGCTGATGCCGCCGCCGTTGTTCTTGAGCGCCGCGATGGGCGTCGGATCCGTGTCCCATCCGGCCTGCGGCCCGCTCGCGCGGTAGCGCCAGAGCCGTGCGGACGTCGCGTCGGACAGCGCGTTCATGACGGTCACCCATGCATCGCCGTTCGTTTCGACGACGGACGCGACGTCGGCAATGAAGACGTCGTAGAGCGACGTCGCGGGCGTGCCCCACGTGCCCGACCCGGCGTCCGGCGTGTACTGCACGCGATACGTCGTCGTCGTGCCCACCGAGCATCCCGTCACGAGCGCCGTCCCGTCGGCGGCGACGCCGATCTCGTCGTCGTCGGTGCACGCGAACCCCGGCTGCCCGCCGTCGGCCGTCCGCAATGGAACCGCCGCCTCCCACGTCGACATGTCGGCGTCCCAGCGTCGCACGTCGACGTTGCCGCCGATGCGCCAGAGCGTGAACAGGTTCCCCGTCGGATCGACCCCCACCGACAGCGACAGGAAGAACGAGGCCGTGCTGACGAGCGGCTCGGCGGCATGCAGCGTCGCGCCGCTGCCCGAGAAGCGCCGCACCAGCAGCTCCGCGTCCTCGCCTGTCTCCTTCGCGCCCCACGCGACGACGCCCGCGCCGGACGCGTTCATCGCGATGACGGGCGGCGTCAGGATCCCCCCGACGCCGACGTTGCCGATCTCGACCTCGCCCTGCCACCCGGAGCCGACCACGTAGCGATTCCAGTAGATGCGATCCTGGGTGACGCCGTTGCCATTTGGATCGTTCCACACGGCGATGGCGTTCCCCGTGGTGTCCATCGCGAGCTCGAGCCCGCGGTTGTCGCCGTTACCGGTGCCGCCGGACGCCGGGTTCGTCGCCAGATCGTCGATCTGCGCCGGCGGCGTCGACCAGCCCGTCGCCGCGGTCCACCGGCTGGCGTACACGTTGCGCGTACCGTCGTTGGCCGCCGCCTCGTGTTTCCACACGGCGATCGCGCTGTCGCCGCTCGGGGTCATGGCGATGCGCAGCGAGTACGGGCTGTCGGACTGACGCAGCGTCTGGGGCGCCGTCCACCCCGCCCCCGGCGTGTAGCGGCTCACGGCGACGTCGCGCGACGTCGCGCCGCCCTGCATCAGCGCGAACGCGTTGCCGTTCGCGTCGACCGCGACGCGCGGCTCGGTGCCCTTCGCGATGATCGCACCCACGCCGACCTGGTCCACCGTGGAGAAGCTCCACGACACCGGGCTCGGCAGGCCGGTGCCGCCGCTGGCGAGGAGTCCCGTCAGGGTCACGGTGTGCGGCACGCCGGCGGCGAGCGGGTCGCTCGGCGTGAACGTGACGGTCGCGCCGCTCACCATGAAGGTGCCGTCGACGGGGCCCCCGGGGTTCTCGACCTGGAACGTCATGGCCGACACCGACGCCGCGTCGATCGGCACCGTGAACGTCGCGCTGATCGTGGCGCTCGACGCGACGCCCGTGGCGTCCGCCGCCGGCGTGCGCGAGACGACGAGCGGGAACGAGCCCGTCGGCTTCACCTCGAGCCGATAGCCCGCGCCGTCCTCGTCGAAGATGCCGCCGGTGCCTTCGACGGCGATGCGATAGTCGCCGGTGACGGGTGCGAGGAAGCCCATCGTCACCGGGTTGCTGCCCATCGAGAACGGGCCGAGGTCGTTGCTGCCCGGACCGTCGAGGAAGACTTCCGCGTTCAGGCCCGACGCGTCGCGCGAGACCGTGACGTAGATCGGATCGTCCGCGGTGGCGCTGAAGACGTAGCGGTCGACTTCGCCCTCCTGGACGATCACGTACGTGTCGTCGTGCGGGACGGTGATCGGCGTGGCCGCGCCGCCCGCGGGCTGCAGCACGATGAGCTTCTCCTCGCTCACGCCGGACGCCCCGTTCACCAGCGTGATCCCGGTGTACGTCCCCGCCTGGTACGACGAGTAGATCAGGAAGTCGCGGCCGGACGGGACCGGCAGCGCGACGCCGCCCTGGGCGGGCAGGTTCGTCTCGACGAGGAACGCGGGCAGCACCGGCGTGTCCGCGAACGGGCCGAACGGCTCGGGCTGATCGGGCCCCGTGCCGTAGTGCCAGCAGTAGCCCGTCAGGCTCAGGTCCTCGCACGTGCCGTCGAGGTTCGTGTCGATGCAGCACTTCGGCTTCGGCTCGTACGGCGCGTCGTCGAAGTAGTCGACGTTCCACCACGAGAGGTGGCCGACCTCGCCGCGGAGCGCCAAGCCCGTCGGCGAGCCCGCCGACGTCACGACCGTCCCGCTGCCCTCCTGCACCCACGTGCCGGTCCGCTCGTCGAGCGCCCACAGCGGCACCGTGTCGCCCGGGACGAGCGGCGTGCCGTCGGGCCTGAGCGTCGCGTAGATCGGCAGCTCGACGGTGGCACGTGCGCCGGGCGCCAGATTCACCCCGCCGCCGTTCCGCGCGAGATCGAACTCGACGGTGCCGCCGCTCACCAGCAGGCCGTCCGTGCCGTCGGGCAGGATGCCGGCGAAGCGGCCGGGAAACGCCTGCGGCTGCACCGTCGGGTCGACCGGCGTCAGCGCGACCTGCACCGCACCGGTCACCGGCGTGCCGTCGTCGTCGACGAGCGCGCCGGCCGGCACCTGGAGCACGGCGCCGTCGGTCCCGGTCACCGTGCCGCCGGCCGCGGCGTCCGCGAGCGACTGCACCGCGCCCTGCGGGATCATCGCCGCTTCGAAGATCGCGTCGCCGCCGCCGGTCGGGATCGACACGGGCTCCAGGTGGTCGACGTACCCGGCCCGCGACAGCCGCAGCAGCACCGGGACGCCCGTCGGCACGTTCACCGCGACGTCGCCGCTCGTGTCGGTCGTCCCGCCGACGCCGCCGCCGACGATCGCGACGGTCACGCCCGACAGCGGACCGCCGTCGAGCGCCTCGACGTGCCCGGCGACCGTGACCGTCGGACCCGGCGACGGCCCCGCGGTGACGGTGATCGTCTGCTGCGTGCTCGCCGTGCCGCCGCGCCCATCGCTGACCGTCAGCGTGACGGCGAAGCTGCCGGCCGTCGCGAAGACGTGCGCCAGCTGCGGTGCGCCTCCGCGGCCGCCGTCGCCGAAGTCCCAGCCGAACGCCAGCGGGTCGCCGTCGGGGTCGGTCGAGCCGCTGCCGTCGAACGCGAGCGCCGTTCCCGCCGCGACCGTCGCGCCGGCGGCGAACGCGGCCACGGGCGCTCCGTTCGCCCCACCCGTCGGCTCGCAGGTGCACGTCGTCGTGCAGCTGCCGCTCGCACAGCCGGCCGCCCCCTCGCAGGCTTCGCCGCCGGCCACGTCGAGCGAGCCGTCGCCGCAGCGCGAGCGCTGCGCGGTGAACTTGCGCTTCACCTTCGCCTTCTTCGCGCGGAACGTGCCCGTCATCGTCGCGCAGTCGGCGGCGATCTTCGCGACGAGCGTCGCCTTCCCGGCGACGCCTGCGCAGCTGGCCCACTTCGCGCGGACGACGGTCCCCTTCTTCGTCGCTTTGATCTTGCCGGCGACGCCGCCGCAGCCGCTGTCGATCGCGATGCCGCCGCCGTACACGACCACGTCGGGCGATGCGCCGGCGGGGACGAGCGCCGCGCCCTCGACCACGAAGCGGCCGGGATCGCAGGCCACGGGCTTCGCTTTCTTCGCCGGCGCGACGTCGGCGAACGCCAACACGCACACCGACACCAGCACCAGCTGCACCACGACACCGGGACGCATGGACACCTCCGGACAGCGACGGTCTCCCGTCTCTGGTAGCCCGGACGGCGTCCCGCGCCCACGGAAAGTTTCGTGTAAGTCCCGCGAATCGGGTCAGGCGTTCCGGCGCGCGAGCCGGCTCGCCAACGCGGCGGCTGCGGACCGCTTCGCGAGCCCCTGCAGGGCGAGGCCCGGCAGGCCGCGGCCACGCGTCAAGGCCCGTGCGGCGAGGCCCACGCCGAGGACCGCCAGGCCCGTGAGCGCCGGATGCATGGCCGCGCGCGTGTAGGTGCTGTTGCGAACCATCCCCGGATACCCGCCGCGCTCCTGCAGCTCCTCGCCGCCTGGACGGTGGAGCGCCTCTTCTTGCCGCGCGGGCTTGCCGCTGTGCGTCCGCGGCAGCAGGAACTTCTCGAGGAGCAGGTCGGTGAGGCGCGGCGCGACGTGGCTCAGCGTCGAGACCAGCTTCGCCCCACCGCCGACGAAGAGATCGCGGACCGGCGTGCAGGCCGCGTGCAGGATCGCTTCCGCCACCGCCACCGGCGTGTAGACGGGCGGCGCATGCATGGGTTCGTCGGCCATGTAGTTCTTCGCGTGCCGCGTGAACGGCGTGTCGATCGGCCCGGGTTTGATCAGCGTCACGCTGATGGGGGCGCGCTCGTCGGCGAGCTCCATGCGCAACGCGTCGGTCCATCCCTTCACGGCGTGCTTCGACGCCGAGTACGGCCCCTGGAGCGGAACCGCGCGGTCCGACACCTCGCTGCCGACGTTGATGAGCGCGCCGCCGCGCGTGCGGAGCGTCTCGCACGCGATGCGCGATCCGTAGACGGTCCCCCAGAAGTTCGTCTCGAAGAGTCGACGCATGTCCGCGACGTCGACCTCGAGGCAGCGCCCGTAGATCGATCCGCCCGCGTTGTTCACCCACGTGTCGAAGCCGCCGTGCTCGCGCTTCGCCGTCTCGGCGATCCGGCGCACGTCCGCTTCCTCGCCGACGTCGGCCGGCACGGCGACCGCCGCGCCCCCCTTCGCCCGGATCTCTTCGGCGAGCGTCTCGAGCGCCTCGCCGTTGCGCGCGGCAAGGACGAGGCGAACCCCCTTGCCCGCGGCCATCCGCGCGGTCGCGAGTCCGATGCCGCTCGTCGCGCCGGTGATCACCATCACCTGCTGGTCGAGCGGCTTGAGTCGTACGTTCATCGGGAACCTCCTTCCGACGACGTAGCAGCCCGCATGCCGCCCGACGGTGCCGCGGGCTGGACGCATGACGAGCGCGCCCGGGCGCCTTTGTAGAAACGCAGGCGCCCGGTGGCGCGATCGCGCGACGCGTGTCAGGGTTGTCCGGTCGTGCAGCGGTTCCTCGCCCGATGGCTCGTCGCCATCGACGCCATCATGTTCCTCGTCGGTGTCGGCCTCGGCCTGTCAGGGAGCATTCGCGGCTGGTTCCTCGCCGCGCTCGTCCCGCTCGCCATCGCCCCCTTCACCTGGGCCCGATGGACGCTGCATCGCGCTCTGGCCCCGGCGCTCTCCCCGGCCGCCGTCCGCGCGCTGACGGCCGGCGGCGTCGTGCTCGACGTCGTGCTCTTCACGCAACTGCTGACGGCACGGGCTCCCGATCAGATGCCCTGGGTGCACGGCGACGGCATCGCCTGGATCGGCCCCGTCTAGTACAGCGCGCACGCGCTCTGGCTCGGCGGCATCGCCGTCGTCGGGCTCGGCCGCATCGTCGGGCGGCTCGCCGCCCGCCTCCTCGAGCCGACCGACGCGGCCCCCGTGTCGCCCGAGCGCCGGAAGTTCCTGCAGCAGGCGACCGCGGCGGCGACGGTGATCCCCTTCGCGGCCGCCGCGTCCGGCGTGCCGCTGTCGTACGACTTCCGGGTCGAGGAGCGCGAGTTGGTGCTCCCGGATTGGCCGCGCGCGCTGGACGGGCTGCGCGTCGTCCACCTCTCGGACATCCACGTCGGCGGCGCCATGACGCGCGAGCGGCTGCTGCGCGTCGCCGAGCTGACGAACGCCGCGCGCCCCGACCTCGTCGCGCACACGGGCGACTTCCTGATCCACGCCAGCGGCGACTTCGACCGCCCGCTGTACGAGGCGCTGTCGCGCGTCCGCGCACCGCTCGGCCAGTGGGCATGCCTCGGCAACCACGACTACGACGACCCCGAGGGCTTCGTGCGGAAGCTCGCCGACGCCGGCGTCGTCACGCTCCGCAACGCGCGCACGGCGATCGCGGTCGACGGGCAGCCGCTCGAGCTGGCCGGGCTCGAGTTCGCGTTCGGCCGCACGACGCGACAGGCGACGTACGCGCGCGTCTTCGACCACTGGGGGCCGCGCGACGTCGGACCGCGCCTCCTGCTGAACCACGACCCGAGCGGGTTCGCCGCCCTGCCCGGCGGCGCCGCCGACCTCGTCCTCTCCGGACACACGCACGGCGGCCACGTCGGGCTGCAGCTCGGACGCTCGCACGCGCTCACGGTCGTCGGCATGATCGGCATTCCGGACCAGGGCGTGTTCGCGCGCGACGACATGCGGCTCTTCGTCACCCGCTGCGTCGGCTTCTACGGCTACCCGATGCGCGTCGGCATCCCGCCGGAGATTTCCGTGCTCGTGCTCCGGGCGCCCGGGCTGGCCCGGGCGCCGGAGCCGGTGCAGTCGCTCTAGAGACAGCCGCTCGTCGCGGCGCCGCCGACGCCGTCGATCAGCGACGGCGGCAGGAGGCCGTCGAACCAGTCGGCCAGCGTCGTGTTGATGTCGGTCGCCGGATCGGGCGCGACCTGCAGCTCGTTGTCGTAGAAGGCCGCCGACTCGAAGCCGACGTGGTGATCGCAGCGCGGCGCGAACACCGACGGCGCCGGCGCCGTCGCGATCGACGGCTCCTCGACCAGCGCCGGCCGCAGCAGAAACTGCGTCTCGAGGAGCGTGCGCGTCCCCGTCGTGAACGCGGCCATGTCGGCGAAGTACGCCGGACCCGCGGTCGGATCGCCCAGGTCCTGATGAATGTAGAACGGCACGGCAACGTGGTGCAGGAGCACGTGCGTCGGCTCGCTGCACATGCGGAGGTCGTCGCCCTGATGCCACGCGACGCACGAGTCGTCCTGGATGCCCTGGCGGAAGCGTTCCTTGGCGTCGCTGGTCGCGAGGACGAACTCCTTGTCGTCGGCCGTCAACACCGTCGTGTCGTCGACGCCGGGAATGACGCGCGCGTCGATCGCCGCCTGGAACCTCGTCACCGGCACCGCCGCCGCCCAGGCCGCGACGCGATCGGTGTTCATGATCGCGCCCTCGCCGCCGCCCGACGTCCCGGTGAACAGCACCCGCGCGGTCGTCGAGATCGCAGGGAGGGACGACAGCCCGTCGTCGGACGTGACGCCGTCGCGCAGGCGGTCGAGCATGCCCATCAGGATCGCCTGCCCGTTGAACGCGAGCTTGTAGCCGGGATGCGTTCCGGGCTCGACGTCGAGCGTATGCGTGCCGACGTAGTTGTCCGAGCTGCAGTAGTAGGTGACGACCATGTTCCAGTCCTTGAACCGGTTGGCCGCCGTCTGCCGGAAGATGCCGTTCCCACGGATGGCGAGGTAGGTGTAGAGGCTGCTCATCTTGTGCGCGCCGTAGCCGCGCTGTCCGCGCACGCCGCACCACCGCTCGGCGCAGTCGACGGCGTTGCGACAGCCGCCGCCGCCCTCGAGCCAGATGAGCCAGTCGTCCTCGTGCCCGCCACCCGGCGTGGCGGGACGGATGTAGAAGACCGCCGGCGAGCCGTCGTTGCACAGCTCGAGCGCGCCGTGGAGCGTCACGCGCCGCAGGTCGGTGCCCGGCGCCGTCGACGAGCCCACGCCGTCGAAGCCCGGCCCGCAGGACGGCACCGTGAGCGGGATGGCGTCGGGCAACGCCGGGAACGTCGCGAGCGCGGCGTCGGAGCAGTCGGCCAGCGCCTGCGGCGCGTTGCTCGCCTGGAACCGGTCGGGCTCGTCCCGCGCGATCGTTCCGCCGAACTGCGCGCAGAGGCGCAGCTCGTCGGCCGTTCCCTTGCCGAACGTGAGGCGCACGCCCACCGTCCCCTCGGTCGCAGCCAGGCCGACGCCGACGCCCTTGGCGACGATCTTGAGCCGCTTCCCCTCCTTCAGCACCAGCGACGTCACCACCGACTCGCCGTCCGGCGCGTCCGGGTTGCGATATTTGAGGGTCGGTTGCGCGCCGCCGCCGAGCGTCCAGCCGGGCTCGCCCACCGCCGCGGCGCCCCACGGCACCACGAAGGCACCGACCGGCGAGGCATTCGCGCTCACCACGTCGAGGACGGCGGCGCCGCTGCTCGCCGCCAGCGGGTCGGCCAGACCGCCCGCGAGGGGCAGGACGACGTCGGGATCGGTGATCACGAGGACGAGCTTCTCGCTGCCGGTGCCGCTCCGCCGCAGGCTGAGCTTCTTACCGTCGAGGGGAACGTCGGTGGCGTGTGCGGCGCACGTCATCAGCAGCAGCGTCAAGGCGGCGACTCGGGCGGGATACGATCGCATGGTGGCACCTCCGCGGACCGTCCTGCGCAAGGCCGATGCCACGCCGCCGCCACGAGAACACGGGCGAAAACGCCCTCCGCCCGTAACACCGCGTTACCAGCGTCAGCCAGGCGTTACTGCCGCCAGGGGCCGAGACGGTACTGGCGCAGCTCGAGCGCCCGCTCGCGCGCGTGGCGGGCGTCCCAGCAGATGCCCAGCCAGCAGCTGTCGGGCGCCGCCTCCACGTCGGCGAGGCACACCGCCGCCGCCCGGCGCTCCGTGAGGGCACGGCCAGCCATGCGCACGTCGCCGTACTGCCAGCTCCGCAGCCCGTCTCGGCCCGCCAACGCGACCACGGGCACGAACGCCGCGACGACGACGCCCCGGAGCACACGACCCGGCAACACCGTCACCGCGAGGGCAATCAGCGGGCCGGCCGCGATCCACAGCGGGATGGCGAACGTCGTGTACCGCGACAGGAGCGCCGTGTGGGCACCGGCCGCCGCCCGGCCGCTCGCGGTGAGCAGCGCGGTGCCGACGGAGAACGCCGCGAGAGCAATCCACGGGATCGCCGTCCGTCGACGGCGTGGCGCGCCGAACCAGACGATCGGCGTCGCCACCGCGGCGACGGCGCACACGGCGACGCCCCACCGCCATGCCAGCACGCGGTCCTGGGATGCGATCGGGGCACCGAGCGACGTCAGCGCATATTCGATCAGCTGCGACTCGCGGCCCGCGATCGGCCTCGGCGGCGGCTGGCCCACCGGCGGCGCCCAGCCGTATGCGTAGGCCGCGACCGTGACCGTGGACACCGCGACGGCGGCCAGCATCGCCGCGACCGGCACGCGCGCCCCCGCCCAGCGACACAGGACGAGGCCAAGCGGCGCGATGGCGAGCAGCGTCAGGCCCTGGCCGCTCGACAGCGCGCCGACGACGGCCACCGCCATCGCCGTCGCAGCCCATCGCAGTGGCGCGTCCGCCACCCGGAGCAGCGCCGCGCCGACGCCGACGGCGCACGCCTGCGCCAGGAGCAGCCCGAGCTGCCAGCCCCACGTCCAGTTCTGCCACTGCACCAGCGAGCACTGGAGCCCCGACGCCACGAGGAAGAGGACGCCCGCGGCCGCCGGTGGCACGGTGCGCGCGAGCAGCCATCCGACGACGAGCAGCGAGCCCAGGCCGACGCCGACCGTCGCCGCCACCTCCCAGCGCACGTCCCAGTCGCTCAGCGCCGCGAGGACGTGCATGACGATCTTCGGCACCGGCACGCGGTGCTCGTTGTGCAGGTCCCACAGACGCGCGAGGCGGAAGGTGCCGTCGTGCGTGCGTACGACCTCGCGCGCGAACGTCCACTGATCCATCCACGGCACGTCGGTCGCGTCGCGCACCACCGCGCGCACGAGCAGGATCGGCGGCACGAGCGCCAGCACGACCGGCACCACGGTCGTCGCCCACCGGAGGAGCGGTCGTCGCACGGGCGAGGGCTCTACCGCACTCGCGGCACACGTGCCACCGTGCTAGCCCGAGCCGATGAAGCTCTACTGGCACCCGTTCTCGGTCTTCCCGCGTCGGGTCCGGATCGCGCTCCGCGAAAAGCGGCTGCCGTTCGAGGAGGTCGAGGTCGACCTGCCCGGCGGCGCGCATCGTACGGCGGAGTTTCGCGGGCGAAATCCGTTCGGCCAGCTTCCGGTGCTCGAGGACGGCGATCTCGTCCTCTCCGAGTCGATCGCGATCCTCGAGTACCTGGACGAGCGGCATCCCGATCCGCCGCTGCTGCCGCGCGACCCGGTGCGACGCGCCGAGACGCGCCAGCTGATGCTGTGGAGCGGGGACTATCTGGCCCCAGCGTGGAAGGCGTGGGTCGCACCCCGCTTCGGCGCCGACGTCGCACCCGGCGATCCGTCGGTGGCGCGCGGCCGGCTCGACGTCGCCGCGCATCTCGACGTGCTCGAGGCGCGGCTCGCGCGGAGCGGGTGGCTCGCCGGCGACTACTCGCTGGCCGACGTCTGCTACGCGCCGTTCGTCACGACCTTCCCGCTCGTCGGCCTCGCCGACCTGCTCGACGACCGGCCCGCGACGCGGGCGTGGATCGACCGGCTCGGCGCGCGTCCCGCCGTTCGCGCCACCGCCCCGTCAGGTTGACCCCGCCGGCACCCCGCGCTACGGCGACCGCGAACGTCAGGCGGACACGAGGTGCATCATGGCGACGGTCGGAGTCATCGGGGCGGGCGCATGGGGAACGGCGCTCGCGAGTCATGCGGCGCGGCTCGGTCACGCGGTGCGGCTGTGGGCGCTCGAGGCCGAGGTCGTCGACGACGTCAACCGCAACCATCGCAACGCGCTGTTCCTGCCCGAGGTCGCGCTGCCGGACACGATGACCGCGTCGAGCGATCTCGCCGAGGTGGTGCGCGGCGCGGAGCTCGTCGTGCTCGTGCCGCCGTCGCAGTTCCTGCGCTCGGTCGCGGAGCGGCTCGCGCCGTCGTTCCCGTCCGGCGCGCTGGCGGTGGTCGCCACGAAGGGCATCGAGGAGGGCTCGTTGAAGCTGCTCTCCGAGGTCCTCGCGGAGGTCCTGCCGGCCGCGGGTCCCGACCGTCTGGCCTTCCTCTCCGGCCCGAGCTTCGCGAAGGAGGTGGCCGCCGGCAAGCCGACCGACGTCGCGGTCGCGAGTCGCGACATGGGCGCCGCGCGGACGGTCCAGCGGCTGCTGCACGCGCCCCACTTCCGCGTCTACGCCAGCGCCGATCCGATCGGCGTGCAGGTGGGCGGCGCGGTCAAGAACGTGCTCGCCGTCGCGACCGGCGCGTGCGACGGCCTCGGCTTCGGCCACAACGCACGCGCCGCGCTGATCACGCGCGGGCTCGCCGAGATGACGCGTCTGGGCGTCGCTCTCGGCGCCGATCCGCTCACGTTCCTCGGCATGGCCGGCGTCGGCGACCTCGTCCTCACCTGCACCGGCGACCTGTCGCGCAACCGCACCCTCGGTATGCAGGTGGCGGGCGGCGCCGATCCGCAGGCGTACCTCGCGGCGCGACGCTCCGTGGCCGAGGGGTTCTTCACCGCCGCCGCGGCATACGAGCTCTCGCGGAAGCTCCGCATCGAGATGCCGATCACCTGCGAGGTCTACCACGTCCTGCATCGGTCCCGTCCGCTCGGCGAAGCGGTGCGCCGGCTCCTCGAGCGCGACTCGAACGACGAGCTGTACGGCATCCGGCAAAGTGTGGCCTGACGTCGCGGGGCCCTGGGGCGCGCACGCGCCCGCGTTTCTCCTGGCGATCGTCGCCCTGACCACGGGCGCCTTCGCCGTCCCGCTGTTCCTGACACCCCTGCGCTGGGGACGCGTCATGCGCTTCACCATCCCCGCCGAGACCGATCTCGCCGTCTACTTCGGGCGCTGCCTCGGTGCCGTCATGCTGGTGGTCGCCGCGATCGCGACGCGCGCGGCGCTCACGGGCGTCGGCCTCGCCGTCACGTTCGACCTCCTCGCCGGCGCCGCCGTGCTGATGAGCGTCGTGCACGTGTGGGGCGCGCTGCGCGGCATCCAGCCCTGGACGGAGACAGCGGAGATCGCGTTCTGGCTGCTCCTCCTGGCACTGACGCTCGCGTTCCATCCCGGTCCGACAGCAAGTCAGCTGGTTGGCAACGCGGCGGCGATGTGATTGGGAGGCGCCTCCGGAAATTCACCCGGAAGAAGGAGCCACCAATGACCGCCGTACGGGGAATCGTCCTGGGAGCCATGTCCGTCGTCGCGCTCGCCGCGTGCGCGAAGAAGGTCGAGCCGCCGCCGGCGCCGACCGTGGCGACCACCACCACGGAAGGTGACGGGAAGATCCAGCAGACGAGCGTCGTGACCGTCACCGCGACGGTGCAGGCGATCGACTACAAGAAGCGCCTCGTCACGCTGCTTGGCCCGGAGGGCGACTCGCTCACCATCAACGCCGGTCCCGAGGTGCGCAACCTCGACCAGGTGAAGCGCGGCGACCTCGTCGTCGTGGGCTACCAGGAGTCGATCGCACTGAAGCTCAAGAAGCCCGGCGAGGCCGAGGTCGGCGTGACCACCGCCGAGGCCGCCGAGCGCGCGCCCGTCGGCGGTCAGCCCGGCGCCGGCGCGGCCGACTCGGTCACCGTCACCACCAAGATCATCAAGATCGACAAGAAGAACCAGCGCGTCACGCTGAAGGGCCCGGAGGGGAACACCGCGGTCGTCGCCGTGAAGGACCCCAGCCGGCTCGACAAGGTGAAGGTCGGCGATCTCGTCGAAATCACCTACACGCAGGCGCTCGCCATCTCGGTCGAGAAGGCGCCCACGAAGTGACCGCCGGTCCGGCGACGGGTGGGGCGCGACGGCGCGCCTGCTCGTCGCCGGACGACGCGCGGTCGCCGCGTCAGTACGGGTTGATCTCGCCGAGCGCGGGCGTGGTCTCGCCCCGCCAGCTGCGGATCACGCGCCGTTTCATCTCGACGAGCGACTTGTCGAGGCGCGACTCCTGCCGATCGGTGACGAGCGCGCGCAGCAGGCGCAGCACGCGGACGGGCCGCACCGCCCACGACAGCAGGAAGAACCACGCGAGCGCGGCGACGCGGAGCCGCTCGAGGCGCGCCGGCGAGACGTGGTCCGTGTAGCTCAGCACCGGCGCCATCGTCCCCGGCAGGTTCTCCGTACCGAGCGCGAGGCTCATGTAGTACTCGTCGTCGAGCTTCTTCGGCAGCGTGCCCTTCTCCTGCAGCGCGCGGAAGATCTCCGACCCCGGATACGGCCGCAGCGGCGCGATCGAGACGTCGTGCACGCCGAGGACCGCCATCTTCGCGAGGAAATTGAAGGTGCGGAGGATCGACGCCGTCGTGTCGGTCGGAAAGCCGAAGATGAAGTTCGCCTTCACGTTGCAGCCGGCCTTCACCGCCGCGCGCATCGAGTGCAGCATCCGCTCCGGCTTGATCTTCTTCTTGATCAGCTGGAGCGTCTCCTCGTCGCCGCTCTCGGGGGCGTACGTGAGGTTCGTGCAGCCCGACTTCACCAGCAGCGGCAGCACATCCTCGTCGAGCGCCTCGGAGCGCGTGCCGCTCGGAATCTGCCACGTGATGTTCAGCTTCTCGTCGAGGAGGCGCGTCGCGAAGTCGAGCACCCACTCCTTCTTCACGATCGCCGTCAGGTCCTGGAAGTCGAAGTTCGTGGCCTGGTACGTCGCCATGTAGTGCTTGATCTCGGCGACGACGTCGGCGGGCGTGCGCGACGCGTAGCGCGTCGTCCACATGGTCGGGCTCGAGCAGAAGGTGCACTGGTAGGGGCAGCCGCGCGTGGCGTTCATCGGCATGCTGCGGCCGCGATCGACGCCGGCGCCGAAGTGTCCGCTCAGATAGTTCTCGACCGGGACGATGTCCCATGCCGGCCACGGCAAGCTGTCGACGTCGCGCACGCGAACCTTCGCCGCCGTCCGCCGCACGGTGCCGTCGGCGTCGCGATACCAGCAGCCCGGGACGTCCTCGATCGCCCGCTTCCCCGCGATGTGCTCGAACAGCTCGCAGACGGCCCGATCGCCCTCGCCCTCGAGGATGAAGTCGAGGCTGGAATCGTCCATCGCGCCGAGCGGCTCCGCCGTGAAGTGCTCGCCGCCGCCGATCAGGATCGCCTTCGGCTGGTGCGCACGCACGCGGGCGATGAGCTCCCGCGCCGGCAGCCAGTCCTGCGAGAACATGAGGCCGAAGCCGATGACGTCGGACGGCTCCAGCCGCTGCAGGATGTCGTCGTCCGAGATGCCACGCCGCAGCAGCATGCCCTCGGCGTCGATCGGGGTGTAGCGATCGAGCGCCTCCCCGGTCGTATCGATGATGTGCACCTCGTGCCCCGCCTCGCGCAGGCTGGCGGCCACGTACGCGAGGCCGATCGGCGGGATGGCGGACGAAGCCGAGACGTACTTCGCCATCGTCTGCGGGCAGCGGATCAGGGTGCATTTCACGACATGCCGAGACTGCCCATGTTTCGCTCCGGGGGTCAACGACGAAACGGGCCCCACGCCACGTCGCATGGCCGACGCGACGGGCTCTGCCGTGCTACTCGCCCACGTACCCGAGGGCCTTCAGCTTCTCGAATCGGTCGGGGTCGGCGACGCCCTTGGCCGGCGTGCCCCCTTCCGCCGCCTGGCCCGCCGCGAGGAACGCGGCGACCTGTGCGCGCGCCCAGTCCTCGCGCGCGTCGCCGGCCTCGAAGCGGATCGGCGACCGCTCGGCGGGGTCGAGGCCGCGGTCGAAGCACTCGTGGCGTCCCCTCGAGAGATGGAAGACGCACGAGAGGTCGCCGCGCCGGTACGCGATCACGTCGACCGCGGGCGCGAGCAGCGACGAGACCGCCTCGCCGAAGACCGCCTCGCGCGGGAACGGCCCGGCGCCGTCCATGAGCAACGGCACCAGGCTCGTGCCGTCCGCCCCGTCGATCGGCGGCAGCCCCACCAGATCGAGGATGGTGGGCGCGATGTCGACGAGCGACACCGCGGTCCGCACACGGCGCCCCTCGGGCAGCGCACCGGGGAGGCGCATGACGAGGGGCACGCGGGCGACCTCGTCGAAGAGCTGGTAGCCGTGCAACGTCTGTCCGTGCTCGCCGAACTCCTCGCCGTGGTCCGCCGTGACGACCAGGAGCGTGCGCTCGCGGAGGCCGAGCGCCTGGAGGCCCGCCAGGAAGATCGCGAGCTGGTCGTCGAGGTACCGCGCCTCCTGCTCGTAGCGCAGCAGGTCGAGCTGCTTCTGATCCTTGAACCACAGCGCCGGTTCGAACTCCTCGTCGTACGGGGGCGGCGGCACGTAGGGATGATGCACCTGGTACGTGTGGAGAAAGAGGAAGAACGGGCGGTCGCCGTTCGCGGCCAGCCAGTCGAGGCCCGACGCGAAGATGGCGTCGGCGAACCCGAGCGGCTTGTGCAGATCCGCGCTCTTGTTCTCCCGGTAGAGTCCGAACCCGCGTGACAGGCCGACCTCGGGCACGACGAACCCGTCTTCCGTGAACGCCGCCGTCGACCACCCGGCAGCCGCGAGCCGCTCGGTCAACGTCTGCTCGTCGTCGGGGATCCTGGACAGCGGCGATCGTATGCCATGCGAGCGCAGGTAGCGCCCCGTGAACATGCTGACGTGCGACGGCAGGGTGTGGGGCGCCGTCGTGATGGCGTTGTCGAACGTGACGCCCTCGCCCATCACCTCGCGCTCGAGCACCGGCGTGGTGTCGCGCCACGCGCCGCCGCTCGACGTGCTCTTGGCGCGCAGGGTGTCGAGCGAGACGAGGACGATGCCGATCGGCATCTGCGCCGTCGGCCGCGCCAGGACGACCGGGTTCGACCACACCGGCAGCGTGACCGCGTCGCCCGTGTTCGCCACGGGACGCGCCGTCAGGCGGAAGCGCACCTCGCGTCCCCCGAGCGCGTCGAGCGGGATGCGCACCGGCACCCATCGACGATCGCCCTCGACGCGCACCGGATCGATCGTCGACTGGAGCAGCGTCCGCGGCGTGCCGTCGTCCGCGACGACCGCGAACTCCACGGCCGGCGAGCCGGGCGACCATGCCGGCGACTCGACCGCGAACGCCGTCTCGAGCACCGCGCCCGCCGGGATGGTGACCGGCGCGCTCACCAGGTCGCGCGACGCCACGTCGGGCGCCATCGTCAGGTCGCCGAGCACCGTCTTGTGCGCGTCGCGCGCGGCCGCATCGAACGGGCCGAGCTGCACCCGGCCGCTTTGCGGATCGCGCTCGACCCGGATCGGCGTCGGTGTCAGCTGGTAGTCGCCTCCGCCCATGCCGAGCACCGTCGCGAACAAGGGCGTCGTCTTCTCCGTGTCGGCGGGGAGCGCGCCCTCGGCGAACGGCCGGCCGTCCGGCGCCCACGTCCCCATCACGTGCAGGCGCCGGCCCGACGTCACGGCCGTGCGCATCTCGCCCCCCACCGAGACGGATGCGCCCCACGCGAGGTCGCTGGAGCCGCGCGGGATGCCGTCGGCGAGACGAGCGTGCTGCACGAACCCGCTCGGCGCGCGCGGCGCGGGCGGCTCCCGCGGCGGCGCGCCGCACGAGAGGACGAGCGCGAGACCGACGAGTGCCGCCGGCGGTAGGACGAAACGAGATCGCGGCACGATCGCTATTCCGCGGGACGGGGGGCGAGAGGCATGACGAGAGGAATTCCGGCCGCTGGACGGGAGCGCAACGGTGCGCCGCCGTCCGGCGACGCGCCGGTCCGACCGGTCGGCATCCAGGGACGAACGGTACCAGGCCGGACGTCAGGACCGGAAGAGGAAATTCCGCGAGATCACCACCCGCTGGATCTGCGAGGTGCCCTCGTAGATCTGCAGCAGCTTGGCGTCGCGCATGAGCTTCTCCACCGGGTATTCCTTGGTGTAACCGTAGCCGCCGAACACCTGGACGGCGTCGACGGCGCACTTCATCGCGAGATCCGCGCCCCACGCCTTGGCGATCGCCGACGTGCTCGTGCGCTTCACGCCGTTGTCGACCTCCCACGCCGCCTTCTGCCAGAGCAGCCGGACCGCCTCGTAGGCCATCACCATCTCGGCGATCATGAACTGCACGCCCTGGTGCTGCGCGATGGGGGCGCCGAACGCCTTGCGCTCGAGCGCGTAGCTCTTCGACTCTTCCGCGCAGCGGCGGATGATGCCGGCGGCGAGCGCCGCGATCATCGGACGCGAGCGGTCGAACGTCTCCATCGCGATCGAGAAGCCGTCGCCGGGCTTGCCGAGGATCTGGTCGTTCGTCAGGCGGACGTCGTCGAAGATCACGTCGCGCGTATCGGAGGCGCGCTGGCCGAGCTTGTCCTCCTTGCGGCCCGTCGACACGCCCGGCGCGTCCGCCGGGACGACGAACGCGGTGATGCCCTTGTGCCGCTGCGCCGGATCCATCGTGGCGAAGCCGGTGAAGAAGCTCGCGTGCCCCGCATTGGTGATCCAGCGCTTCTGGCCCGTGAGCCGCCAGCCGTCGCCGTCGCGGACGATCTTCGACTTCATGCCCGCGACGTCCGACCCGGCGTCGGGCTCGCTGCATGCGTAGCTGACGAAGCTGAACTCCTTGCCGAGGCGACCGAGCCACTCCGCCTTCTGGGCGTCGGTGCCGGCGATGAGCAGCGGCAGCGCGCCCAGGTGATTGCACATGATGCTGGTCGCGATGGCCGCGCAGCCGAAGGCGAGCTCCTCGGAGACGAGACACCCGTCGAACGTGTGCAGTCCGACGCCGCCGTACGCCTCGGGCAGCTCGACGTTCATCAGGCCGAGCTCCCACGCTTCCTTGAAGACGGCGGTCGGGAACTCCTCCTTGCTGTCCCACTCGGTGGCGTTCGGGACGAGGCGCTGGGCCGCGAAGCGGCGGGCGGTTTCGATCAATGCGTCCTGCTCGGTCGTCAGCGTCGGGTCGAACATGGCCCCCGGCGGTAGCAGGCCGAGGCGTCCGACGCCAGCGAGTCCCTTGGCGACCATCGCCGGATCGTGGTACGCGCGACGCATGCGAGCCGGCATGCTGCTCGGCGTCCTGGCCCTGGCCGGTACGGCGAGCGCCGTACCGATCACCGCGTGCGAGCAGCTCGTTCCGAGCGGCGAGACCGGCGTGCTCATGCAGGACCTGACCTGCACCGCCCCGCCGACCTGGCCGTTCTCCCCGACGGGCGTGATCCTCGACGGCGGCGCCACCCTCGACCTGAACGGGTTCACGATCACCGGCGACGGCTCGGGCGTCGGCGTCGGCTGCTTTCCGCAGAGCCTGGCGGCCAGCCGCCGCCCCTGCGCGGTGATCGGCCCCGGCACCCTGCGCGCCTTCTACGCGGGCATCAATGCGGCCGGCCGCCTCACGACCACGGTCAGCGACGTCGTCGTCGAAGGCAACACCGTCGGCATCCTGAGCCCGCTCCTCGAGCGCCTCGTCGCGTCCCGCGTCACCGCGCGCGACAATGCCGAGGAAGGCATCTGGGCGCAGAGCCTCGTCGCCGAGGACGTCGCCACCATGGACAACGGCCGTGACGGCGTCGTGGCGTTCGGGCGCGTCCGCATCCGGCGTCTCGCGGCGACCGGCAACGGCCGCACCGGGCTGGCGATCGGCAGCGGCCGCGCGCGCACGACGATCGCCGACTCGACGCTGACCGGCAACGGCGAGCTCGATCTCACCGCGCAGCGCCGCGTCCGCCTCGTGCGCACGACCTGCGATCGCGGCGCCCGCATCCGCGTCACCCGCCGGAACGGCGTCGAGACGACGGCGATCCGCGGCCCGCTCTGTCCCTAGTGTCGGTGCGCCGCGAGGCGTGACGCCGTCTCGCGGAACCCCGCGACCGTCTCGTCGATGATCTGCGCGACGGGCTTCACGGCGTCGATGCGTCCGACGACCTGGCCGCCGAGCGCGATGGACGCCTCCATGTCGCCGCCGAAGTAGAGGTCCATCGCGCGGCCGAAGAGGTCCATGCCGACGTGGTCCTCGCGCTCGAGCCGTTCCGAGGTCGCCGTCCGCAGCGCGCGGAGCCCCGGCCGCGAGAAGCGGTTCAGGAAGACCGTGTCGGTCTCCTTGGCGGCCAGAATCGCCTGCTTCCAGTTGTCGTGGACCGGCGACTCCGCGGCCGACACCATGCGCGAGCCCATCTGCACGCCTTCGGCGCCGAGCGCGAACGCCGCGGCCATGCTGGGCCCGTCGCAGATGCCGCCCGCCGCGATCACCGGCACCTCGACGCGGCTCACCACCAGCGGCAGCAGGACCATCGTCGCGACGTCGCGCGGGTTCTTGAAGCCGCCGCCCTCGCCGCCCTCGACCACCAGGCCGTCGACGCCCGCGTCGACCGCCTTCAGCGCCGCATCGAGCGACGGCACCACGTGGAAGACCGTGAGACCGGCGTCCTTCAGCTGCTTCGTGTAGCGGCGCGGATCGCCGGCCGACGTCGTCACCGCGCGGACGCCCTGTGCCACCACGAAGTCGACGATCGCCGGGTCGCGCACGAACAGCTGCGCGATGTTGACCGCGAACGGCCGGTCCGTCAGATCGCGCATCTTCCGGATCTCGTCGCGCACCACGTCGAGCTCGCCCGACGACGTCTCGATGACGCCGAGGCCGCCGGCGTTCGAGACTGCCGACGCGAGCCGCGCGCGCGCGATCCATCCCATCGGCGCCTGCACGATGGGAAAGCGCACGCCGAGCATGCGGCTGACGCGGGTGTCGATCGGGTCGAGGGACGCCGTCATGGCGGCCCGGATAGCACGACGACCCGCCGGACGACCACGTTGACCGGCCGGCGGTCGCGGGCCGACGGTGACGGGCCGCCGTCGCTGAACGCGGTGCCCGTCGCGCCCTGCGCATGCGGGAACGCCGGACGGATTGACGGTCCGGCGTTCGCCCTCCATCGTCGGCGGGAGACCGATGCGCTTCCGCCTCCTCGTCTGCTGCCTCCTCCTGGCCGTCGGCACGGCCGCCGCATGGGCCGACTGTCCGCCGGGAGACGACGTCCACCTCTTCGTCTCGCCGCGCGAGCCGGCCGCCGACGCGCCGCTCCGCCTCGTCGCCGTGGCCGACGACGGTCCGCCGGGCGGCGTCGCCGTCCAGGCGCCCGACGGCCGCACGCTCGACCCGGAGGTCGTCACGCACGGCGGCCCGCCCTGGAGCGTCGTCGCGTCGATCGAGTCGCCGGACGCCGGCACCTACCGCGTGGAGGTCCGGCGCGACGGGGCGGTCGTCGCCTGCCGGACGATCGAGCTGCCCGCGACCGCGCCACCCGCGGCCCGCGAGGCGGGCGTGTGGGCGACGCGTCGCGACTGGGGCGCCGGGACGACGGCCCTGTACGCGGCATGGATCGAGCACCTCTTCGGCGCCGCCGAGGGGCAGCCGACGAAGCTCAGCCGTCTCGCCGACGTCCTCCGCGATCCGCAGCGGAACTTCCTCCACGAGCACCTCCGGCTCGGCGAGGACGACGGCCCGCGCGCGCTGGCGCTCACGCCGGACTGCGCCGACCTCTCCTACTTCCTGCGCGCGTACTTCGCGTGGAAGCTCGAGCTCCCGTTCGCCGTGCGCCAGTGCGGGCGCGGCGGCGGCAGCACGCCGCCGACGTGCGGCGCGCCCTCGTTGACGAACGCGCGCCGCGCCGGCGGCGATCCGCTGTCGGCGTTCGACGGATTCCTCCGCGCCGTCGCCGACACCGCGCAGTCGGGCAGCGGCCGCACCGCGCTGCGCGACGACGCCACCGACTTCTACCCGGTCGCGCTCACCCGCGAGGCGCTCGTGCCGGGCACGATGTTCGCGGATCCGTACGGCCACACGCTGCTGCTCGTCCGCTGGGTGCCGCAGACCCCAGATCGCGCCGGCCTGATCCTCGCCGTCGACGCGCAGCCCGACAACTCGATGGGGTACAAGCGCTTCTGGGAGGGCACGTTCCTCTTCGCCGACGAGCCGGGCGCCGGCCCCGGCTGGAAGGCCTTCCGTCCGCTCGTGCGCACGCCGAACGGCGTGCGTCCGCTCTCCAACGACGAGCTCGACGCGCAGAGCGGCTTCGCTCCGTTCTCCGCCGAGCAGGCGTCGCTCGACGCCGACGACTTCTATGCGCGCATGAGCACGCTCATCGATCCGGACGGGTTGCCGCCGGGCCGCGCCTACGAGGCGACGCTCGACGCGCTCGTCGAGCAGCTCGAGACCCGCGTCGGCTCGGTGCAGAACGGCGAGGACTGGAAGCGCGAGCATCCGGGTACGACGATCGCGATGCCGAGCGGCCCCGCCATCTTCGAGACGACGGGGCCCTGGGAAGACTACGCGACGCCGTCGCGCGACATGCGGCTCCTGATCGCGATGCACGTGCTCGAGTCGCTGCCGTCGAAGGTGGTCGCGTATCCCGAGCTCTTCGTCCTGCAGGGTCAGGCGCCCGCCGACGTGAAGAACGCCCTGCGCGCGCTGCACGAGCGGCGCACCGGCGAGCGCAGCATCGAGTACACGCGCAGCGACGGCAGCCCGTGGACGCTCACCGTCCGCGACGCCCTCGCCCGCCGCGCCGCGTTCACCATGGCGTACAACCCGAACGACTGCGTCGAGGTGCGCTGGGGCGCGCCCGAGCACGGCCCCGAGCGCGCCCCCTGCCGGCGGCACGCGCCCGCCGAGCAGCGCGCCCGCATGGAACGCTACCGCCAGTGGTTCGAGACGATGCGCCGCCCGTCGCGCTAGAGGTGTATCGCCACGGCATCGAACGCGCCCGACGCCTGCGGCGCCCGCTCGATCGACAGGACGTCCTCCAGCTTGCGGAGCTGCTGCACCACCTGCTCGAGGCGGGCGTCCTCCGGCACGAGCAGGAGGATCGCGCTGGTGGTCCCGTCGCCCACCGGCAGGCAGACGATGCCCTCCACGTTGAACGCGCGGCGGGCGAACAGGCCGCAGACGTGCGACATGACCCCGGGGTGATTGCGGACGCGGAGACGAAGCACCGCGGTGTCAGCAGTCGGCATGGCATCCTCCATCGATCATGTCGCGGTTGGCGCCGCCCGGCGGCACCATCGGGTAGACGTTCGAGTCCGCCGCGATCGGCACGTTGATGAGGCACGGCCCGGGCTCCGACAGCATGCGGGAGAGCGTGTCGCGCGGGGACATGGACGCGCCGAGATCGGCGGCGGCGATGCCGAAGCCGCGGGCGATCGCGGCGAAGTCGGGCTCGGCATGGAAGCGGGACGCGTGGAAGCGCGACCCGTAGAAGAGCTGCTGCTGCTGGCGCACGAGGCCCAGGTGCTGGTTGTTCAGGAGGACGATCTTCACGTCGACGCCCTCCTCCGCCGCCGTCGCCAGCTCCTGGAGGTTCATCAGCAGGCTGCCGTCGCCGCTGAAGCAGACGACGCGCCGTGCGGGATGTGCCAGCGCCGCACCGATGGCCGCCGGCAGTCCGAAGCCCATCGTCCCGAGCCCACCGGACGTGAGCCACTGGCGCGGGTATGTGAACGGATACGCCTGCGCCGCCCACATCTGATGCTGGCCGACGTCCGTCGTGACGATGGCGTCCTCGGGGAGCAGCGCCGCCGTCTGGCGCACGATGCCGTACGGCTGCAGCGGATCGTGCGCGCCGGGCGTCGCGAGCGGGTGCGCCGTGCGGAGCGCCGTCACCTCGGCGCGCCATGCGGTCCGCGGCGTCGCCGCGACGCGCGGCGCGAGCGCGCGCAGCGCCTCGCCGACGTCGGCCACGAGGCCGAGCGACGGCCGCCGGATCTTGCCGAGCTCGCTCGGGTCGATGTCGACGTGGAGCACCTGCGCGTGCGGGCAGAACTCGGCGACCTTGCCCGTGGCGCGGTCGTCGAAGCGGATGCCGAGGCCGATCAGGAGATCGCACTCCTCGAGCACCAGGTTGGTGAAGCGGGCCGCGTGCATGCCGACCATGCCGAGGAACAGCGGGTGGTCGTGCGGCATGGCGCCGAGCCCGAGCAGCGTCGACGCCACGGGGATCGACGCCTTCTCCGCCAGCCGGCGCAGCGTCGGTGCGGCGTCGGCGCCGATGATGCCGGCGCCGATCAGCAGCACCGGCTTCCGTGCAGCGTCGATCATCGCGGCCGCGCGGCCGATGTCGTCGTGGTCGAAGCGCGGCGGCGCGTCGGGCATCCCGGGCTCCGGCAGCGCGTCCAGGTCGATCGTCGCGAGCTGGACGTCCTTCGGGATGTCGATCAAGACCGGGCCCGGCCGTCCCGACGTCGCGATGCGGAACGCGTCGGGGACGACCTCCAGCAGCTCCTCGACCGACCGCACCAGGAAGTTGTGCTTCGTGATCGGCACGGTGAGCCCGTAGGTGTCGATCTCCTGGAAGGCGTCGGTGCCGATCATGGCCCGCGGCACCTGGCCCGTGACGGCGATCAGCGGGATCGAGTCGAGCTTGGCGTCGGCGATCGCGGTGAGGAGGTTCGTCGCGCCGGGGCCGGACGTGCCGAAGCAGACGGCCGCCTGACCCGTCGCACGCGCCATGCCCTGCGCGATGAATCCCGCCCCCTGCTCGTGCCGCGCGAGCACGTGGCGGATGCCGCTCGCGCGCAGGGCGTCGTACAGGGGCAGGCTCGCGCCGCCGGGAATGCCGGCGATGACGCCGATCCCCTGGCGTTCGAGGAGCCGCATCGTGAGGGCGGCACCGGTGGTCTGCATGGAAGCGCTCCTTTCTCGGACGGCTTCCCTGCGGGCACGGGTCGGTGGGGACCAGAAACGCGAAACCCCCGCCGGCTCGCGCCGGCAGGGGTTTCGAAACGTGTGATGGAATCCCCGCTACGGCGCGACGAAGCGTACGGTCGATACGATGACCGTGGCGGTGAGGCGCTTCGCGAGGAACGACATTGCGGTGGACCTTAACGGAAGAGCCGCGCGGAACGCAAGCACGATGTGTGGCGAGCGCGAGCGTACATGGTAAGGAAGCCGCATGCCGTCATCCAAGCTGTTCCGCCGCATCCTCGTCCCCCACGACTTCTCCGGCGCCGCTGGACGCGCGTTGAAGGAAGCCGTCGGCCTTGCCGCCACGCATCAGGGCAAGCTGATCGTCCAGCACGTCATCGTGCCGTTCTACATGCCGACGGAGCTGCCGTTCGGCCTCGCCGGCGACACCATCCCGAACCCGACCTCGTTCATCCCGGAGATGACGAAGCGACTCGAGACGCTCGTCAAGAAAGCGGTCGGGACGTCCGGGGTGAAGTACACGGTCCGCGTCGAGGTCGGCGAGCCGTCGACGGCCATCATCGAGGCCTCGCGCGGTGCCGACGTCATCATCATGGCGACGCACGGGCGCAGCGGCCTCGCCCACCTGCTGATCGGCAGCGTGGCCGAGAAGGTCGTCCGCCATGCGACCACTCCCGTCCTGACGATCCGCGTGCCCGACAAGGGCAAGGGTTGACGCCCGGGTCCCCAGAATCGGGGACGTCCGCCGCCGTCCGAGCCCATTGACGGGATCCGGGGACCGCGCTAGCCGTCCCCTTTTCCGCACCAAAACGCACTCAGGAGCACTTGGGAAAGGAGCGTCCGATGGCAGTACAGATCGGTGGCATCGCGCCCGACTTCACGCAGGAGTCCACGGAGGGGCCGATCAAGTTTCACGACTGGATCGGCGACAAGTGGGCGGTCCTCTTCTCGCACCCGAAGGACTTCACGCCCGTCTGCACGACGGAGCTCGGCACGGTCGCGAAGCTCAAGCCGGAGTTCGAGAAGCGCAACTGCAAGGTCGTCGCGCTGAGCGTCGACGACGTCCCCTCGCACAAGGGATGGGTCGGCGACATCGAAGAGACCCAGAAGACGAAGATGAACTTCCCGATCCTCGCCGACCCGGATCGCAAGGTGTCGGACCTCTACGGGATGATCCATCCGCAGGCCAACGACACGTTGACGGTCCGCTCGGTCTTCTTCATCGACCCGAAGAAGAAGGTGCGGGCGATGATCACCTACCCCGCCAGCACGGGCCGCAACTTCCAGGAGATCCTGCGCGTCCTCGATTCGCTGCAGCTCACGGACTCGCACCAGGTGGCGACGCCGGCGGACTGGAAGGACGGCGAGGACTGCGTGATCGTCCCCGCGCTCCAGGACCAGGACGAGATGAAGAAGAAGTTCCCGAAAGGCTGGAAGGCGATCAAGCCCTACCTGCGCATGACCCCGCAGCCCAACAAGTAGAGCCATCGGGGACGGTGCTCACGCACCGTCCCCGGTCCGACCGAAGCCGCGCCGCCTGCCAGAACCTCACCGCGGCCCGCCCCGCGCCAAAGCGCGCACCGACGTCACCCGAAGCCGCCATGCCGCGCCGGCTTCGCCGCAATGCCACTCACTTAAGCGCATGTGCCCGTTCTCT
>CAYSOF010000008.1:0-264528 GCA_964432595.1 uncultured Binatia bacterium (SeqCode)
TCCAATTGCAGGAGGTGAGTTAACCGCAGCTACTTGGTAGCACGCGGGAGGAGGGTGTGGGGGGCTTGGGTGCCGTGCGAGGTCCACGCGCAGCCGGGTGATAGATACCCCGCCGCCCCGGCGCCGCGATCACCCACCACGCGGCGACGAACGCTGTGCGCCCTGCGATGCAACGCGCGGACCGAAATGTTCGGCGGAGCGTTTCACTTGCGATGCGGTCGTCCGTTTGGTGACGCGTCGGGCGCGCAGATGGCGCGGTAGCACGCGCTTATGGGCGTGGCACGCGGGCTGCTTTCGGCGCTGCGATGCCGACGATCGAAGCATTCCTGCGGGAGATGGTTGAGCGCGGCGGATCCGACCTCCATCTCACCACGAGTAGTCCGCCGATGATCCGGCTGCACGGGCACCTCACCGGGCTCGCGCATCCGCCGCTCAGCGGCACGGACACCAAGAACCTCTGCTACAGCCTCCTCACCGAGGCCCAGAAGAAGAAGTTCGAGGAAGAGAACGAGCTCGACTTCTCGTTCGGCATCAAGGGGGTGAGCCGCTTCCGCGGCAACCTCTATCAGCAGAAGGGCGCCATCGGCGGCGCCTTCCGTACGATTCCCCACGAGACCCCACAGCTGCATCAGCTCGGCTTGCCACCTGCCGTGGCGGAGCTCACGAAGCTGCCGCGCGGCCTCGTCCTGGTCACAGGACCGACCGGCTCCGGTAAGAGCACCACGCTCGCTGCGATGGTCGACAAGGTGAACCGCGAGCGCCACGACCACATCGTCTCGGTCGAGGACCCCATCGAGTTCGTCCACGAGCACAAGAGCTGTCTCGTGAACCAACGCGAGGTCTTCTCCGACACGTCGAGCTTCGCGCAAGCGCTGAAACACGTGCTGCGCCAGGACCCCGACATCGTGCTCGTCGGCGAAATGCGCGACCTCGAGACCATCGAGTCGGCGCTGGTCGTCGCCGAGACCGGTCACTTGGTCTTCTCGACGCTGCACACGAACTCCGCGGTGCAGACCATCAACCGTATCATCGACGTCTTCCCGCCCCACCAGCAGGCGCAGGTACGCGCGCAGCTGTCGCTGGTGCTGCAGGGCGTGATCTCGCAGCAGCTCCTCGTGCGCCGCGACGGCAAGGGCCGCTCGCTGGCCGCCGAGGTGATGATCCCGAATCCCGCCATCCGAAACCTCATCCGCGAGGAGAAGGTCCACCAGATCTACTCGCAGATGCAGGTCGGTCAGTCGAAGTTCGGCATGCAGACGATGAGCCAGGCGCTGGTGGCCCTGGTGCAGCGCAACCTCATCTCGACGGAAGACGCGATCTCGCGTGCGACCGAGCCCGACGAGGTACGCAACATGCTCGGGCAGCCGCCGGCGCTCCGCGCCACCGGCACCAGCGCCCGCTGAAAGGACGGTTCATGGCGGTCTACAAGTGGGCCGGTGTCTCCCCCAAGGGTGAGACCCTGAAGGGCGAGATGGAGGCGACGAGCCGCGAGGCCGTCATCATCCGCCTGCGCACGCAGCGCATCCAGCCGATCCCGGCGCAGATCAAGGAGAAGGGGAAGGGTCTCGAGTACGAGATCAGGATCCCGAGCTTCGGCGCGGCGGTGAAGGGACGCGACATCGTCGTCTTCACGCGTCAGTTCGCAACGATGATCAACGCGGGTCTGCCGATCATGCAGTGCCTGCAGATTCTCGGCTCGCAGAGCGAGAACAAGACCTTCCGGAAGGTCATCAACGACATGAAAGACGACGTCGAGAGCGGCAGCACGCTCGCCGACGCCACGCGCAAGCATCCGACGGTCTTCACCGAGCTGTACACGAGCCTCGTCCAGGCCGGTGAGATCGGCGGTATTCTCGACACGATCCTCGTGCGCCTCGCGACCTACCTCGAGAAGGCCGCGCAGCTGAAGAGCAAGATCAAGGGCGCGATGATCTACCCGGCCTGCATCGTGGCCGCGGCGGTGCTCGTCACGATGGTGCTGCTGATCTGGGTCATCCCGGTGTTCGCCGAGGTGTTCGAGAGCTTCGGCGCCGAGCTGCCCGGACCGACACAGTTCGTGATCAACCTCTCGAACGCGGTGATCGCGTGGGCCTGGTACCTCGCCATGGTCCCCATCCTCGCCATCGCCGCGTTCAAGTTCACCGCCAAGACGGAGAAGGGCCGCTTCCAGATCGACCGCGCCTCGCTGACGATTCCTGTCTTCGGCGACCTGATCCGCAAGTCGGCCGTCGCGCGCTTCACGCGCACGCTGTCGACGCTGGTCTCGTCCGGCGTGCCGATCCTCGATGCGCTCAGCATCACGGCCCGCACGGCAGGCAACAAGGTGCTCGAGAAGGCGCTCGTGGAAGCGCGCTCCAGCATCGCGAGCGGCCGCACGATCGCGGAGCCGCTCACGGAGAGCAAGGTCTTCCCGCCGATGGTCTGTCAGATGATCGCCGTCGGTGAGACCACGGGCGCGCTCGACGCCATGCTGAACAAGATCGCCGACTTCTACGACGACGAGGTCGACAACACGGTGGCGAACCTCATGTCGCTGCTCGAGCCCGCCGTCATCATGTTCCTCGGCGTGGTCATCGGCGGCCTCGTCGTGTCGATGTACCTGCCCATCTTCAAGCTGGGTGCGGCGGTCGGATGAGCCGGTCGAGCAACACAATGCCGACGGCCGTCATTTTCCTGCCGAGCGATGCACGTCGCCCCGCACGGCGGGTGCGCGGCACGCTCGCGGAAACCGTTGGTGCGCAAAGGGTCGCGAGCACTCTCTTCCGGGGTCGCTGGTGGCACCTCGCTTGCTTCGAGTTCAACAGCGCCGGGACGGCGGTTCCGAACGACAGATCGGGACAGAACAACAATCGAACGGAGGACAGAGAAATGCGTAAGGGGAACAAGGTGAAGCGGAAGAAGTCGAAGGGTTTCACGCTGATCGAGCTCCTGGTCGTGGTCGCCATCATCGGCATCCTCGCCGCGATCGCGATCCCGCAGTTTGCGGCGTACCGCGAGCGTGGCTTCCGCGCCCGGGTGTCGTCGGACGTGCGGAGCGCGGCGACTGCTCAGGAGGCGGCGTTCGTCGACACGAACACCTACGCGACCTGCGCCGACTCGGCGTGCGTGACCGCGCTTCCGGGCTTCACGCTGTCGGATGACGTGACGCTCAGCTGCACGGGCACGGACACGTCGTTCACCTGCGACGCCAGCTCGGCGAAGGCGCCCGGCTACGAGTGCACCTGGGACAGCGCCGGCACGCCGAACCTGACCTGCGTCACGTCCTGATCCAGGCGTGATGATCTGATCGCAACGGCGGGGGATGGACCCAGGTCCATCCCCCGCTTTGCGTTCATGCGCCGCGTTTGACCGGCCGATGGAGTGTCGATACCCGTGCAAGCCATCCTGTCGAGCATGCTGACACTGTCCCTGGCCTTCGCGTTCTTCGTGGGGGCGTGCGTGGGCAGCTTCCTCAACGTCTGCATCTACCGCATCCCCGAGGACGAGTCCGTCGTCACGCCGCGCTCGCGGTGTCCGGGCTGCGGTACGACGATCGCCTGGTACGACAACGTCCCGATCCTCTCGTGGATGCTGCTGCGCGCCCGCTGCCGGACGTGCGGAACGTCGATCGCCGCACGCTACCCGCTCGTGGAAGCCCTCACGGGCGCCCTCGCCGTGCTGGCGCTCGTCCACTTCGGCCCGACGCCGATGGCGCTGATCGCCTTCGCGTTCACGGCGGCGCTCCTGCTGATCACGTTCGTCGACCTCGATCACCTGTTCATCCCGGACGAGGTCAGCCTGCCCGGCATCCTGATCGGGCTGGCGCTGTCGATGCTGCCCGGCGGCATCGGGATCGCCAACGCGGTGGGCGGCGTCGTGCTTGGCGGCGGCATCCTCTGGGCGGTCGCGTGGACGTACGAGCGCACGACGGGCACCGAGGGCATGGGCTTCGGCGACGTGAAGCTGCTCGCGATGATCGGCGCGTTCCTCGGCTGGCAGTCGATCCCGGCGATCCTCGTGGTGGCGTCCCTGTCCGGATCGCTGGCCGGGATTCTCGCCATCTTCACCGCGCGCGGGCGGGCGACCGCCCGCCGGGTCGTCCGGCAGCTCGGCCTGCGTGCGCTGGCAACGCATCTCCGGCGCGCCGCCCGCACGACGGCCATCCCGTTCGGCCCGTTCCTGGCCCTCGGCGCGGTGGTCGCGCTGTACGTGCCCGAGATCACGCTGCCCTGGACGTTCCTGCCCTGACGCTCATGTCCGGGCGGATATCGCCCGAGATCCGCCTCGGTGACGCAATCAGCGAGATCGACGGCCCCGAGCCCGGAGCGCGAGCCCGGTCGTCCGTTGCCCGAGGCACGCCGCGACGGTCCCGTGCCGGTCGCCACGATGGCGGCCCTGCTGTTCGCCTCCGGGACCTGCGCGCTCGTCTACCAGATCGCCTGGCTGCGCGAGATGCGGCTCGTGTTCGGCGCCAGCACCGCGGCATCCGCCGCCGTCCTCGCCATCTTCATGGGGGGGCTCGGCGTCGGCGGATTGCTCATCGGCCGTCGCGTCGACCGCCATCCGCGCCCGCTCGTCCTCTACGCGCAGCTCGAGCTGCTGATCGCGCTCGCCGCCGCGGCGACGCCGAGCCTCGTGTGGATCGTCCGTCAGGCCTACATCGGCGTCGGCGGCTCGGTCACGCTCGGCGTCGGCGGCGCGACCGTCGTCCGCCTGCTGCTGACGGCGCTCGTCCTCTGCCTGCCGACCGTGCTGATGGGGGGCACGCTTCCTGCCGCCGCGCGCGCCGTCGAGAGCGACGACGATCCGCGCCGGCGACGCCTCGGCCTGCTCTACGGCGCGAACACGCTCGGCGCGGTGACGGGCGCGCTGCTCGCGACCTTCCTCCTCCTCGAGATCTTCGGCACCCATCGCACGCTGTGGGCCGCGTGCCTGGTGAACGCGCTCGTGGGGATCGTCGCGCGAAAGCGCGCGCGCGAGCAGACGCTACGCGACGGCGACGCGCCGGCGCCGGCGGCTACGGACGCGGCCGTCGCGCAGGCGCCCGCGTGGTTCGTGCTCACGGCGGCGGCGATCGTCGGCTTCGCGTTCCTGAGCATGGAGCTCGTCTGGTACCGCATGCTCGGCCCGCTGCTCGGCGGCTCGTCGTTCACGTTCGGGCTGATCCTCGCCGTGGCGCTGTCCGGGATCGGGCTCGGTGGCGCGGCGTACGCCCTGCTCGGCGAGCGGCGGCGGCCGACCCTCGCCGGCTTCGCGCTCACGTGCGCGCTCGAAGCGCTCTGCCTCACGATCCCGTACGCCCTCGGCGACGACCTCGCGATCCTCGCCATCGCGTTGCGCTCGCTGGCGAGCTTCGGCTTCGCCGGCCTGGTGACCGGTTGGACGATCGTGACGGCGATCGTGGTCTTCCCGGCGGCGTTCATCGCGGGCCTCCAGTTCCCGTTGCTGATCGGCCTGCTCGGCGGCGGCGCGCATCGCGTGGGCGACGACGTCGGCCGCGCGTATGCCTGGAACACGCTCGGCGCCATCACCGGAGCGCTCGCGGGCGGCTTCGGCCTGCTGCCGCTACTGTCCGCGACCGGCACGTGGCAGGCGGTGGCGCTCCTCCTCGTGATCCTCGGCATCGCGGCGATGCTCGTCGCACGCGACGCCGCGCGGCCGGCGATGCTCGGCGCCGCGGCGGCGACCGTCGTGCTCCTCGTCGCCAGCACGGGGCCGACGGCGGCGTGGCGACATAGCCCCATCGGCGCAGGCCGCGTGCAGCTGTCACACCTCGACCCGAACGCCGTTCATGCGTGGGCGAACGGCCGGCGCGGCGCGATCGCGTGGTCGGCCGACGGGGTCGAGAGCAGCATCGCGATCGACCGCACCGACGGCGGCGTCGCGGTCCTGGCCAACGGCAAGAGCGACAGCAGCGCCCGCGAGGACGCGGGCACCACCGTGATGGTCGGCATGATCGGCGCGATCCTGCATCCGGCGCCGGCGAAGGCCCTCGTGATCGGGCTCGGGACGGGCACGACGGCCGGATGGCTCGGTCGCGTTCCCGGCATCGAGCGCGTCGACGTCGTCGAGCTGGAGGCCGCGGTGCTCGAGGCGGCGCGCGCGTCGGCCGCGGTGAACCACGACGTCCTCGCGAACGCGCGCGTGCACGTGGTGCTCGGCGACGCGCGCGAGGTCCTGCTGACGTCGCGCGAGCGCTACGACCTCATCTCGTCCGAGCCGTCGAACCCCTACCGCGCCGGCGTGGCGAGCCTCTTCACGGTCGAGGCGTACCGCGCCGCGGCCGACCGGCTCGCGACCGGCGGCATCTTCCTCCAGTGGCTGCAGGCGTACGAGGTCGACGCCGAGACCGTTCGCACGGTGTACGCGACACTCGCTGCGGTGTTCCCGCACGTCGAGACGTGGACCACGCGCAGCGGCGACCTGGTGCTCGCCGCGTCGGCGACGCCCATCCCGTGGGACGTGCCCGCGCTGCGCGAGCGTCTCTCGCAGGAGCCGTATCGCAGCGCGCTGTCGGCGGCGTGGCGTGCGACCAGCCTGGAGGGCCTGCTCGCCCAGTACGTCGCCGGCCCGGACGTCGCGCGGACGGTCGCCGCGGCGGAGGGCACGCGCCTCAACACCGACGATCGCACGCTGATCGAGTTCGGCTTCGCGCGCTCGGTCGGCCGCAAGAACCTGTTCGGCATCGACGACATCCGCGACGTCGCACGCCGGCTCGGCGACACGCGTCCCGCGCTCACGAACGGCGCGGTCGACTGGGACGACGTCGAGGACCAGCGCATCGCGCAGCTGACGGCCGAGGGCGCCACCCCCACGAGCGCGGACGACATGCCGCGCGAGCGACGAGTGCGCGCCGCGGCCCAGGGAGCGTTCCTGCAGGGCCGCTGGGCGGCTGCCCTGGGGCAGTGGCGCACCCAGCCGAAGGAGCCGACGAGCCCGGTCGAGACGCTGAT
The DNA here is from genome assembly GCA_964432595.1 of uncultured Binatia bacterium (SeqCode). Lineage (GTDB taxonomy): Bacteria > Desulfobacterota > Binatia > DP-6 > DP-6 > DASYLJ01. The sequence continues at coordinate 6,933 of CAYSOF010000008.1, forward strand.
CGTCGCCGGCGGGCTCGCCGACGGCGGCGACGAGGCCGCGCTCGCCCATCTCGCGACGCTGCATCCGGCCGAAGCCGACGTCGTGACCGCGTTGCTCCGCGTCCGCCAGCAGCGCCAACCGGAGGCGGCGGCCGCGCTGGAGCGTGCGCTGACACGCTACCAGACCGATCCGTGGCCGATCACGGCGGTGATGCGGCGCGGGCTCGACCTCGTGCCCGACGTCGGCGACCGCGCGCGGTTCCAGGGCGTGCTGGCGACGCCGTTCGCCGTGTCGATGCTGGATGCGACGCGGCTGCACGTCGCGCGCCGCCTGGCCGGGATCGGCCCCGCGTGCGTCGACGTGTTCGCGGCGTCCGAGCCGAATCCGCCGTGGTCGCACGACGTGCTGCTGCAGCGCGCGCACTGCTACGAGGCGCACGGCCACCCGCTCGCGGCGCGCGCGCTCGACGACCTGGACAGGTACCTGCGGGCCGAGCCCCTGCCCTTCGCCGAGGGCCTGCTCCCCGCGAGTTGAGCCGGCGTAGTCCTGCGCCAGCGATTGGCGCGGCTCGCCGCAGCGGCTAGCGTTCCGCCGTCGCGCGCACCGTCCCGCCCCGGCGGCGTGCCTCGACGGAGGGACGCATGGGGCTGGTCCGGTCCACGGGCTTCACGGCAGTGGAGCTGGCGGCATGCATGGCGTTGTTCGCCATCGTCGTCGGCGGGAGCGTGGCGCAGCTGTCGCCGCTCATCGCGAGCGTGCGATTGTCGGGGGCGGCGCATCGGCTCGCGGCCGGGCTGCGGCAGGCACGCGGCCGCGCGCTCGAGCGCAACCTGCGCATCGAGATCCGCTTCGACGCCGCTCGACGCGCCTGGGACGTCCGCGAGTTCGGCGGCCTGGCGCTCGAGTCGCAGGCGCTGCCCGACGGCGTCACGTTCGCGGGACTCCCTGCCGGCGACCGCGTGCGCTTCTCCACCATCGGCACCGCCGACAACGCGACGATCACGCTCGCCGCGGGATCGGGATCCCGACGCGTCGTCGTCAACCAGCGCGGCCGGGTGCGGGTACAATGAGCGCGCAGCGGGGCAGCTCCGTCGTCGAGGCGCTCGTCGCGCTCGCGCTGGCCGGCATCGCCATGGCCGGACTCGCCGGCACCGCCGCCGGCGCCGTCCAGCAGCTGCGCCTGGCGCGCGCGCGCGACGTCGCGGTGGGGCTCGCCGGCTCGCGCCTCGAAACGCTGCGCGCAGGCCCGCGGTCCGACGGCACCGACGTCGTGGGGCCGTTCGTGCGCCGCTGGTGGGCCGACGACGGCCGCGGCGAGGCGGACCTGGTCGACGTCGAGGTCGCGTGGGGCACGCGCGTCGTGCGCCTGTCGTCGGAGGTGTCGCCGTGAGCCGCGGATACACGCTGGTCGAGCTCCTCGTCGGGCTGGCGCTCGGCCTGGTCGCGCTCGGCGTCCTCGCGGGCGCGTTCGCGGCGGGCGCGCGGCTCCTCGTCGTCTCGGGCGCGCGCGTCGAAGCGACCGACGCCGTCGTGATCGCGGCCGAGTCGTTCCAGTTCGACGTCCGCCGCGCGGGCTGGGACCCGGCCGGTGTCGCGGTCGAGCCGCTGGTCGTCGCGCGGGCGGATCGGCTGACGCTGCACGCCGATCTCGACGGCGACGGCGTCGTCGACCCGGGCTCGGAAGAAGTGACGTCGTACGTCTGCAGCGGCGGGCCGCCGCGGCTGTCGCGCATCATCGGCGCGCAGTCGATGCCGGTCGCCGGCGACGTCTCGTCGTGCGCGCTGCGCTATGCCGACGCCGACGGGACGCCGCTCCTGCCGGGCCCGGGCGGCCTGTCGGCGAGCCAGCGCGTCGCCGTCCGCCGGGTGACGCTCGATCTCGGCGTCCGGCCGGCGGCGATCGCCGCGCCCGCCACGCGCTCGACCACGGTCGCGCTCCGGAGCGTCCCGTGACGTCGCGCACGCGCGGCGCCGCGGGGCTCCCGTCGGCGCTGATCCTTCTCGCCGTCTCGACGACGCTCGGCGCCGCGCTGCTCGAGGTGGCGCACACGCAGACCGTGCTCTCGCGCATGCGACGGAACGCCGCCACGGCGCTGGCCGCGGCCGACGGCTGCCTCGCCACGGTCGTCGCACGTCTGCCCGTCGGCTGGGGCTTCGCCGACGTGCTCGCGGCCTTCGACGCCGGCACGATCCCCATCCCCGTGGGCTGCGTCGCCGAGGGGCGGCCTGCGCCCGACGCGAGCCGCATGCTGCTCGACGTCGAGAGCGGCGCGCCCGGACGCCGTCGCCTCGACGCCGTCGTCGCGCGCACCGCGGGGCCCGGGCCCGAGGCGCTGCTCTGGCTCGGGCGCGAAACGCCGCCCGACGACGTCACCGGCACGCTCGTCCTCGACGGCATCGACGCCGATCATCCGACGGCGCCCCCCGTCGCGGCCATCGCCGGTCCGGGGGCCCCGGAGACGCTCGACGCATGGATCGTCGCACAGGGTACCCATGTGGTACTCACCGTGCCCGACGCGGCGCCACGCTGGGTGCCCGCACCGCCGCTCGACGAGATCGACGCCCGAGCCGTCGCCGCCGGAGCCGCGGCCGGCGGCACGTTCGTCGCGAGCGGCCTGCCGACGCCGACGCTCACTCGGTTCCCGGCCGACCTCGTCATCGGCGCCCCGCTGCGCGGCGCCGGGGTGCTCGTGGTACACGATCGCCTGGACATCCATTCGACGTTCGAGTTTACTGGAGTGGTTGTCGCAGCGGGGGGAGTGCGGGTGGCCGATGGAGCGAGCCTCTCGATACGAGGCGCGCTGTGGGTCGGTCCCGTCGATCCTGCGGCACCGGTCCTGGACGTCGAGGGCGACGTCACCGTCGCTGCCAGCGCCGACGCGCTCGCCATGGCCGACGCCCTGCTGCCTCTGCCGCGCCGCGCACGGGTGGTCGGGGTATCCGACCCCGGGTGACCATGGCCCTCAAGTCCAGCCCGGTCCCGGTCGATATAGCGAGAGTGGTGCCGCGGCGGCGCCACGGTTTCGCCCATGACTCCGCAAGTCCTCATCGTCGACGACAGCGACGACAACGTCCGCATCATGCAGTCGCTGCTGACCGCGCGTGGTTTCGCCACCGAGACCGCGTACGACGGCCCGAGCGCGCTGAAGGCGCTCGAGCACAAGCGGCCGGACGTCATCCTGCTCGACGTCATGATGCCGGCGATGAGCGGCATGGAGGTGCTCGACCGCGTGCGGGCCAACCCGCAGCACACGAGCATCCCGGTGATCCTGGTGACGGCCCGCTCGGGCGACGAGGACGTCCTCGAGGGGTACAAGTTCGGCGCCGACTATTACCTCACGAAGCCGTTCACGGCGCGCCAGCTGCTGTACGCGATCGGGCTCGTCCTCGGTAAAGAGTTCCCGGACTGAACGTCGGGCGGCGCGCTTGCGCCGCGCCGGTCGCGGGGGCTAGACCCTGCGGCACTCGTGTCGTTCTTCGTCACCTTCGAGGGCATCGAGGGCTCGGGGAAGTCGACGCAGCTCGGGTATCTGGCGGCCCACCTGCGCGCGAGCGGCCACGACGTGGTCGAGACGCGCGAGCCGGGTGGAACGCCTGCGGGCCTGGCGCTGCGGCGCCTGCTCCTCGGTCCCGAGGCCATTCCGCTGGAGCCGCTCGCCGAGCTGCACCTCTACTGCGCCGACCGCGCGCAGCACGTCGCGACGGTGATCCGTCCGGCCCTGGCCGCCGGACGGATCGTCCTGTGCGATCGGTTCTCCGACTCGACGATCGCCTACCAGGGCTACGGCCGCGGGCTCGACATGGACACGGTGTGCGAGCTGGACCGCTTCGCGCGCGACGGCCTGCAGCCCGCGCTCACGCTCCTGCTCGACTGTCCGGTCGAGGAGGGGTTGCGTCGCGCGCGGGAACGCCGCGCCGGCGGCGACCGCTTCGAGGACGCGCCGGTGGCCTTCCACGAGCGCATCCGCGAGGGGTTCCGCGTGCTGGCGGCCGCGGAGCCCGAGCGCTTCCACGTCGTCGACGCCACGGCGCCGCCGGACCGCGTCCGCGAGCGCATCGTCGCGGAGATGGAGCGCCGGCTCGCATGAAGCTCGCGGACGTCGTCGGCCACGATGCCGCCGTCACCCGTCTCGCCCGCGTCGCCGCCGACGACCGGCCCGCGGCGGCGTATCTGCTCACGGGACCTGCCGGCGTCGGCAAGCGGATGCTCGCCGACGCGTTCACCGCGCGGCTCCTCTGCACCGATCCCACCGGCGACGACGCCTGCGGCGCCTGCGCGCAGTGCGTCCGCCTCGCCGCCGGCACGCATCCCGACGTGCGCGTGGTCGTCCGCGACGACGATCGTCGCGACATCCGCACCGAGCAGGCGCGCGAGCTGACGCGCTGGCTCGGGCTGCGTCCGCTGATGGCGTCCCGCAAGGTGGCCATCATCGACGGTGCGGAATGCCTGAACGAGCACGGCCAGAACGCGCTGCTGAAGACCCTCGAGGAGCCCCCGGGCGCGGCCGTCCTGCTGCTCGTGGCGACGCGGGTGTCGCTGCTTCTGCCGACCGTGCGGTCGCGCTGCCAGCAGGTACGGCTCGATCCGTTGCCGTCGAGCGCGATCGAACGCCTGCTGCTCGACCGCGGCATCCCGGCGGAGCGGGTCGCGGTCCTCGCGGCGCGCGCGGGCGGTTCGCCCGGACGCGCGCTGTCGCTGGTCGACGACCCGGACGCGGCGGTCCGCACCCTGCTGCTCGAGCGGCTGGCGCGCCTGCCGGAGCTGACGGCGGCGGACATCTCGGCCTTGGCGCAGAAGCTCGGCAAGGGCGAGGCGGGCGACGCCGCGGTCGACGCCGTCGTCGCATGGTACCGCGACCTCCTCGGCCTCACGGTCGGCGACGATGGAACGCCGCTCCGCAATCCGGACGCCCGCGCCGCGCTCGAGAGCGCCGCCGCCCGCACCACCACCCCGACCGTGCTTCGCCAACTCGAAGTCGTGTGTGATACGGTCGACACCATCGGACGCAACGCGAACCGGGTCCTCGCCCTCGAGACGATGCTGCTCGACCTGCGACGGCTCGAGCGGAGCCCCGTCAGAGACGCAGCATGGACGACCACATCGTGACCCAGGCCCACCCCCTGGTGGTGGGTATCCGCTTCCGGCCGGCCGGCCAGATCTATGACTTCGACCCGGGTCCGCTCCAGCTTGCGCGCGAAGACCGCGTGCTGGTCGAGACGGAGCGCGGTCCGGCGCTCGGCACCGTGGCCCGCCCGCCGCAGCGGCGGCCGGTGACGCGCCAGCTGCACCGCGTGGTGAAGAAGGCCGACGCCCGTGATCTCGCGCGCGAGGACAAGAACCTCCAGCGCGAGCGCGATCTGCGCCACACGGCGCTGGTGCTCATCAAGGAGCGCGGGCTGGACTTCAAGCTGGTGTCGGCCGACGTCGCCATGGACGGCAGCCGCGTCACGCTGTTCTTCTCCGCGGAGGAGCGCGTCGACTTCCGCGATCTCGTCCGCGACCTCGCGCAGGCGCTCCACACCCGCGTCGAGATGAAGCAGATCGGCGCGCGCGACGAGGCGAAGTCGGCCGGCGGCGTCGGCGTCTGCGGGCGCGAGCTCTGCTGCTCGTCGTGGCTGCGCGAGTTCCAGCCGGTGTCCGTCAAGATGGTGAAGGCGCAGGGCCTGTCGCTGAACCCGTCCAAGCTGGCGGGCCAGTGCGGGCGCCTCAAGTGCTGCATGCGCTACGAGTACCAGACCTACCAGGAGCTCCAGCGCGGCCTGCCGCGCGTCGGCAGCCAGGTCGAGAGCGTGCAGGGCAACGGGCAAGTGATCGCGCAGCACATCTTGAAGCAGACCGTCGTCGTCCGGCGTGCCGACGACGGCGTCACCGTGGAAGTCGGGCTCGACGACCTGGTCCAGCGGCGCGGCGATGGCTGAAGCGCCGATCTACTACACGACGCCGATCTACTACGTGAACGCCGAGCCGCACCTCGGCCACACGTACACGACCGTCGTCGCCGACTCGCTCGTGCGCTTCTGGACGCAGCGCGGCCGCGACGCGTTCTTCGTCACCGGCACCGACGAGCACGGCGACAAGATCGCACAGGCCGCCGCCAAGGCGAACGTCACGCCCAAGGCGTACGCCGACCGCGTGAGCGACCTCTTCCGCTCGACGTGGGAGCAGACGGGGCTGCGTCCCGGCTGGTTCGTGCGCACGACGGACCCGCAGCACGAGGCCTTCGTGCAGACGATCCTGCGCGACATCCACGCGCGCGGCGACATCTACTTCGGCAGCTACAAGGGCCTGTACTGCACGGGCTGCGAGCGCTTCTACCAGGAGCGGGAGCTCGTCGACGGCGTCTGCCCGGACCACAAGACCGCACCGGTCGAGATCGCGGAAGAGAACTACTTCTTCCGCATGAGCGCCTACCAGGAGCGCCTGCTGGCGCTGCTCGAAGCGCAGCCCGATCTGATCAGCCCCGACGGCTACCGCCGCGAGGTGCTCGGCCTCCTCCGCGAGCCGATCGGCGACCTCTGCATCTCGCGGCCGAAGTCACGTCTCGAGTGGGGCATCACGCTCCCGTTCGACGATCGCTACGTCACCTACGTCTGGTTCGACGCGCTGCTGAGCTACGTGAGCGCGCTGCACGCCGCGGGACGTCCCGAGCTGTGGGAGCACGCGCACCACCTGATCGCGAAGGACATCCTGAAGCCACACGCGGTCTTCTGGCCGACGATGCTGATGGCGGCGAACCTGCCGATGTACCGGCGCCTGCACGTGCACGGCTACTGGCAGATGAACCAGGACAAGATGTCGAAGAGCCTCGGCAACGTCGTGCGTCCGCTCGACATGCAGGCGCGCTACGGCATGGACGCGTTCCGCTACTACCTGCTGCGGGAGATGTCTTTCGGACAGGATGCGGAGTTCAGCGAGGCGGCGCTCGTCACGCGGCTCAACGCCGATCTGGCGAACGGCTTCGGCAATCTCGCGAGCCGCGTGCTCGCGATGCAGCAGCGCTACTTGAAGGGCGAGGTGCAGCCGCTCGCCCCCGAAGGGCCCGACGCGGCGTTGCGCCAGGCGTTCGCCGACGCGCGCCGCGAGCTCGACGGCTTCGTCGCGCAGCTCGCGATCCATCGCGGCCTCGAGTCGCTGTGGCGCGCGCTCGACCACGCGAACAAGTACGTCACCGACACCGCACCGTTCTCGCTCGCGAAGGATCCGGCGAAGAAGCCGCGCGTCGGTGCGATCCTCCATGAGCTGTGCGAGGTCCTGCGGGTGACGTCGCAGCTCGTCGCGCCGTTCATGCCCGAGACCGCGACGCGTCTGACGGCCCTCCTCGGCCTGCCGGCAGACACGCTCGAAAGGCTCGACCTTCCGTGGGGTCAGGCCTTCCCGGCCGGCCACCGGACCCTACCGCCCGAGCCGCTCTTCCCCCGCATCGACGCCCCCCCCGCCTGACGGGTGCCGTACGGGATGCGCTCCGCCGTCCCTTCCCCCGAAAAAAGTGCTTGAAAACGATTTTCAATATCGCTACTGTCCGCTCAGGTTCAGGGGGATTCGATGATCGTTTGCATCTGTCGAGGCATCACCGAGCGAGACGTGGCTCAGGCCGTTCAGTGTGGCGCGCGGACGTTGGACGACGTCGCGCGACGATGTGACGGCGCCGGCCAGGACTGCGGATCCTGCCTCGCGTACCTCCAGAACCACATCCAGGGAGTCACTGCCGAGCAGCGAGCCTGACGCTTCCCGCTATCCCGCCCTGTCTGGTTCGGTTGGTGCTGCTGTGCTAACCCGACGGCTACTTGCGCTCACGGGAGGCGGTTATGAAGGGAAGCAAGCAGGTCATCGACGCGCTCAACGACATCCTCGGTGGTGAGCTGATCGGCATCAACCAGTACTTCCTGCACTCGAAGATGTGCAAGAACTGGGGCTTCGAGCGGATCGCCGAGGTCAACTACAAGGAGTCGATCGGCGAGATGAAGCATGCCGACGACCTGGTCGAGCGCATCCTCTTCCTGGACGGTATCCCGAACCTCCAGAAGCTCGGCAAGATCAACGTCGGCGAGAGCGTCCCCGAGCAGATGAAGTTCGATCTCCAGCTCGAGATGGACGCCGTCACGAAGCTCAACCAGGCCATCGCCCTCTGCGTCGCCGAGAAGGACAACGCGTCCCGCGACCTGCTGGAGGACATCCTCGAGGACGAGGAGGAGCACGTCGACTGGCTCGAGACCCAGCTCGGCCTGATCGCGAAGCTCGGCGAGACGCAGTACCTCGCCGAGCAGCTGCACAAGTAGCGAAACGGGGCGTGGGCGGCATCCGCCGCACACGCCCCGTCGTGTTCCCAGTCCGACGCCGGAGGTCAGCCGACCTTCTTGAAGTACTCCTTCGAGCCCTTCGGGTCGGCCTTCATCGAGTCCTTGCCGGGCTTCCACTCCGCCGGGCAGACCTCGCCGTGCTCGTCGGCGAACTTCACTGCCTGCACCTGACGGATCGCTTCGTCGACCGAGCGGCCGACGGGCAGATCGTGGATGGTGATCGTCCGCAGGATGCCCTTCGGGTCGATCACGAAGGTGCCGCGGAGCGCCACGCCGTCGGGCAGCAGCACGCCGTAGTCGGCGGCGATCTTCTTGTTGAGGTCGGCCAGCAGCGGGATGGTGACACCCGAGATGCCGCCTTCCTTGCGGTCGGTGTTGATCCACGCGAGGTGCGTGTACTCGCTGTCGACCGACGCGCCGACCACTTCGGCGCCGAGCTTGCGGAACTCCTCCTGGCGATCGTTGTACGCCAGGATCTCGGTCGGGCAGACGAACGTGAAATCGAGCGGATAGAAGAAGAGCACCAGGTACTTGCCCTTGTAGTCGCTGAGGGAGACGGTCTTGAACGTTCCGTTGGCCACCGCCTGAGCCTTGAAGTCAGGGGCGGGTTGCTGCACGTGTGCGGCCATTGGCTCCTCCTGTGAAGTTGGTTCCCTTCACCTACGGCCGATGGGCCTGCAAGGCAACAATCGTCAGGCCGGAAGGAGCGACACGGGAATCGGCACGACCTTGGCGCGCACGAACTCCCCGAGGCTCTTCGCCTGCGGGTCGCTGCGCAGCGACGCCGCGACGCCGTCACCGAGCAACCCGCGCACGATGAAATTCAGCGCCAGCAGGTTCGGCAGCTCGACGCGGTCGACGACCAGCTCGTGCGCCTCGCTGCCGAGGAGCCCGCGCAACCGGTCGGCGGTGAGATAGCTCGCGAGCCAGCGCCACGCCTCGGGCGTCCGCACCCACAACCCGACGTTCGCGTTGCCGCCCTTGTCTCCGGAGCGCGCCCCGCAGAGGACTCCGAGGGGTACGTCACGCGTGGGACCGCCTGCGACGTCGCCCGCGGGCATGCCGACGCGCGGCGCCGGCGTGAAGGACGCCGGCCGCGCGGTGTGCGGAATCGGCACGGTCTCTTCGCCGATCACGACCTGCTGCGATACCGCCGCCGACGGTACGAGCGCCGGCCAATAGACGCCGATCTGCGCCGCGTCCGTCGGCAGGCCTGTCATGTAGAAGCCCGGGTAGCTCGCCAGCGCCATCTCGACCACCTTGTTCGACCACGCCCGGCCGATGCGGTTCTGGTCGGGATGCTTCACGGCGATCGTCAGGAACGCGGACGCTTCCTCGTTCGATCCCGGGTCGGGCCGATCGCCGCGACGGAGCGACACGCGCGCCTCGGTGAACTGCTCCTTGCCGCCGACCAGCGTCCACAGCGTGCGCTCGGCGAGCGCGGCCTTCTCCTCGATGTCGAGGCCGGTCAGCACGAACGTCATGCTGTTCTTGTAGCCGCCGAGGTAGTTGAGACAGACCTTCGTCGTCGGCGGCGGCGGCTCGCCGCGCACGCCGCGGACGAGCACGCGATCCGGCGCCTCCTGCTCGAGCTGGATCGTGTCGAACCGCGCCGTCACGTCGGGGTTCAGGTAGTCGTGACCCTGGATCTCGTAGAGCAGCTGCGCCGTGATGGTGCCGACGGAGACGAGTCCGCCGGTGCCGGGATGCTTCGTCACGACGAACGAGCCGTCGTCGTGCATCTCGGCGATCGGAAAGCCCGGGTACTCGAGCCCGGGCACTTCGCGGAAGAAGCTGTAGTTGCCTCCCGTACACTGCGCGCCGCACTCGATGATGTGGCCGGCGACGACGGCGCCCGCGAGCCGATCCCAGTCGTCGCGCTTCCAGCCGAACTTCCATGCCGCCGGCCCGACGGCGAGCGCCGCATCGGTGACGCGCGGGCAGATGACGACGTCGGCGCCGCGCTCGAGCGCCGCCGCGATGCCCCAGCCGCCGAGATACGCGTTCGCGCTCAGCACCGGCTGCTGCAGCTCGCGGAGCGGGATGCCGCGGTCGAGGTGCGTCAGCGGCTCGCCCGCGGCCTGCAGCTGGGCGAGCTGCGGCATCAGATCGTCGCCCTCGATGTGCGCGACGGCCGCCTTCAGGCCGAGCTTCTGGTAGAGCGCCCGCGCCGCCTCCGCGCAGCCCGCGGGGTTCAGCCCGCCCGCGTTCACGACGATGCGGATGCCGCGCTGCGTGCACGTCGCCGCGATCTCTTCGAGCTGGCGGAGGAACGTGCGCGCATAGCCGAGGCTCGTGTCGCGCAAGCGATCCTTCAGCAGGATCATCAGCGTGAGCTCGGCGAGGTAGTCGCCGATCAGGACGTCGATCGGTCCGCCCTCGACCATCTCCTTCGCGGCGCTCAGCCGGTCGCCGTAGAAGCCGCTGCAGTTCGCGATACGAAGCACGTCGCTCATCGGTTCACTCGGCCGTCATTCAGCCCAATTGGGCTTGCGCTTGCCCGCGAAGGCGCTCATGCCCTCCGCCGCTTCCGCCGACGCGAACAGCGCACCGATCCGCTCCTCGGCGTACGCGAACGCCTCGTCCATCGGCAGCCGCGCGACGGTGCGCACCAGCTGCTTCGCTTCGCGGACGGCGATCGGGCCGCCGAGCGCGATCTGGTCGACGTCGGCTTGCACGGCAGCCGCCAGCTCGGCCGCCGGCACGGCGCGATGGAGCAATCCGTACTCGACCGCGGTCGTCGCGGCGAAGCGCTCGCCGGTCAGGAAGAGACGCATCGTCTGATGCATGCCGAGCTTCGGCAGCACGACGACGGAGATCATCGCCGGAATGACGCCGATGCGCACCTCGCTGAAGCTGAACGCCACGGACTCGGCGGCGATCCCGATGTCGCACGCGGCCACGAGCCCCACCCCGCCGCCGAACGCGTGCCCGTTCACCGCGGCGATCACGGGCTTCGGCGCGTCCCAGATGCGCTTCAGCAGCGCGACGAACGGGTTCTGGACGCCCGCGCCCGGCGCGACGGCATCGCCGCCGCGGTTCTTGAGATCGGCGCCGGCGCAGAAGCTCGGCCCCTCGCCCGTCAGCACGATGCAGCGGACGGCGTCGTCGGCGGTCGCAGCGTCGAGATGCCGGTTCAGCTCGGACACCATCGCGGACGACAACGCGTTGCGCGTCTGCGGGGATGCGAGCGTGATCCACGCGGCGCGGCCGCGGATCTCGTAGCGGGTGACGGTGGGGTCGGCCATGGCTCGACGGGGAGGCATAAACGCTGGGCGCCCCGCCCGTCAACGACTACGAATCGGCTTCCGCGGCGGGCTCGACGATGACCAGGACGGCGTCCGGATCGACCATCTGGCCGACTTCGACGCGCACTTCCTTCACCACGCCGTCGGCCTGGGCGACCATCTCGTGCTCCATCTTCATGGCCTCCAGCACGAGCAGCACCGTCCCCTTGGCGACGCGGTCGCCGGCGGCGACGTTCACCGCACGGACGACGCCGGTCATGGGCGCGACGCAGCCCCCGGCCACGTCGTCCCGGCGCGCGGGCGGGAACCGCGGCACCTCGCGCAGCTCGGTCGTGCCGAGCGGCGAGCACACGACCACCACGTCGTCGACCTGGACCACCCGATACGCCCGCCGCACGCCGTCGATCTCGACGCCGTCGCGCACGGTCGACGTCGTGCCGCCGACGGTCACCGTGAACGCGCCGGGCTCGCCGGCCACGTAGTCGACGTCCACCGGCTCGCCTGCGACGGTGAACGTCACGCGCTGCGGCCGCCAGCGGTTGTTCCGCCAGCCCGACGGGATGCTCGACGGCAGCGGGCCGTCGCTCGACGCGCGGCGCTGCTCGTGGCTCCACACCGCGGCGACGATGGCGTGCGTGCGCTCGACGGCGGCATCGCGCGCCGGCTGCCGCGCCTCGGCGGGCAGGCGGTCGGCGATGAAGTGCGTGTCGAACTTGCCGGCCGCGAAGTCCGCATGCTCGAGCACGGCGAGCAGGAAGTGGCGGTTCGTCGTGACGCCCGCGACGCCGAGCCGGCGCAGCGCCGCCGCGAGCCGCGCGATCGCCTCGTCGCGCGTCGGCGCGTGCGCGATGACCTTCGCCAGCATCGGGTCGTAATGGACGCCGACCTCGGTGCCCGCCTCGACACCGCTGTCGTAGCGCAAGCCGGGCAGCGCCAGCGGCTCCCACATGAGCACGCGGCCCGTCGCCGGCAGGAAGTCGTTCGCCGGGTCCTCGGCGTAGAGCCGCGCCTCGATGGCGTGGCCGGCGATCGCGATCTGGTCCTGCGTCACGCGCAGCCGCTCGCCGCGCGCCACCTCGATCTGCATGCGGACGAGATCGAGCCCCGTCACCATCTCCGTCACCGGATGCTCGACCTGCAGCCGCGTGTTCACCTCGAGGAAGAAGAACGCGCCCGACGCGTCCAGCACGAACTCGACGGTGCCGGCACCGACGTAGCCGATCGTGCGCGCGGCCGTCACGGCGGCCTCGCCCATGCGACGGCGCGTGTCGGCGTCGATCGCGATCGACGGCGCCTCCTCGATGACCTTCTGGTAGCGCCGCTGGATCGAGCACTCGCGCTCGAAGCAGTGCACGACGTTGCCATGCGCGTCGGCGAACACCTGGATCTCGATGTGCCGCGGCGACTCGACGTAGCGCTCGAGCAGCACCGCGCCGTCGCCGAACGCGCTCTCCGCCTCGCGACGCGCCGCCGCCAGCGCGTCGCGCAGCGCATCGGCGCTGCGCACGATGCGCATGCCCTTCCCACCCCCGCCGGCCGACGCCTTCACCAGCGCAGGGAATCCCACGTTCGCCTTCAACAGCTCGTCGTCGGTGCCGACCGCGCCGGGGATGACCGGCACCCCCGCATCCGCCATCAGCCGCTTCGCTTCGATCTTGCTGCCCATCGCGCGGATCGCGGCGACCGGCGGCCCGATGAACGTCAACCCGGCGTCGGCGCAGCGGGCGGCGAAGTCGGCGTTCTCGGAAAGGAAGCCGTAGCCGGGATGGACCGCGTCGGCGCCGACGGCGCGTGCGGCCGCGAGCAGCCGCTCGACGTGCAGGTACGACTCCCGCGCCGGCGCCGGCCCGAGCCGCACGGCCTCGTCGGCCTCGGCCACGTGCGGCGCGCCGGCGTCAGCGTCCGAATAGACGGCGACGCTGTCGATGCCCATGGCGCGCAGCGTGCGCAGCACGCGACGCGCGATCTCTCCCCGGTTCGCGACCAGCACCTTGCGGACGGACGGCACGGCGGACTTCTTTACGAGAGTCGGGCGCGCGAGGCGAGCGCCACGCGTTCGGCGGTCCTGAGCCCGCCGAGGGCCGCCGCCAGCGTGCTCTGCCCGGGGAACATGGTGTCGCCGACCAGATGCAGCCCCGGCGCGATGGTCGGCGGAAACAACCCGACGTAGTGGCCGAGGCCGCGGCGGCGCGGAATGCCGCCGACGCATCCCTGCGCGCGCCCCGTGAAGCGCTCGAACGTCCGTGGCGACGCCGTCAGCTCGTGCACGACCGCATCGCGCCACTCGGGAACGTGCGTGCGCAGCCCGGTGCGGATGCGCTCCTGGATGCCGTCCAGGTAAGCGCCCCGCTCCGTCGCCGGCAGCCCACGCAGGCGGCGCAACGGCACGTGCGTGGACACCGTCACGCGGCGTTCGCCTTCCGACGCGTCGCTCATGCTGCAGAAGAAGTGATTGCCCTCGACGAACGGCGCCGACGGGTCCTGCACCACCTGCACGTGGAACGCGTCGGGCGATCGCACCGCCTCCGGGCGCACGACGAGATACTGCATGCAGGCGCCCCAGCCGTCGTCGAGCGCGGCGGCGAGCGTGGCGAGCGACGCGGGCGGATCGTCGACCAGCCGCGCGACGTCCTGCGGCAGCAGGTTCGCCACGACCTGCCCCGCGGCGAGCGTCCCATGGCGCGTGACGACGCGCCACGCGTCGCCGTCGCGCTCGAGACGCCGCACGCGGCTGGCGAGCCGCACGTCGCCGCCGCGCGCGCGGATCGCCGCGACGAGCCCCCAGGCGAGGTTCCCGATGCCGCCGCGGACGTGCGCCGTGCCGCGATACCAGTAGTCCATCGTGCCGAGCGCGAACGGCGCTTCGGCATCGTCGGCCGCGCACTGGACGGTGATCTGGCAGAGCGCGTTCAGGTACGTCACGAGCGGCGCGAAGTCGCGCAGGCCGTCGGCGCGCAGCAGCGAGCCGAGCGAGCGACCGACGACGCCGAGAAGCGGAAGATACGCCGGCACGCGCAGCGCGTGGCGCGCCAGGCTCGTCAGGTCGAGCGGCGGCAGCAGCGACGGGTCGTCGAGCAGCGTCCACAGCACGTCGGCGACGCGCCGCTGGCGCGCGAGGAATCGGCGTAGCCCGTCGACGGGACAGCCCGGCACCGCTTCGAATTGGCGGACGAGTGCCTCGCGATCACGTCCGACGACGAGGCGCAGACCGGGCGCACGCAGCTCGGCGATCGGGTCGATCCAGTCGACGACGACGTCGAGCCCGTACGCGTCGATCCAGCGGGCGAAGAGCTGCCCTGCGCCGAGGCCCGAGAACAGCGTCGCGCCCGACTCGAAGCGATGGCCGCCGCGCGTGAACGTGCTGGCGCAGCCGCCGGGATAGCGCAGCGTCTCCAGGACGACGACGCGCGCGCCGCGCTCCGCGAGCCGCAGCGCGACCGCGAGGCCGCCGAAGCCCGCGCCGACGACGGCGACGTCGTACGTGCTCAGCGCGGCGC
This sequence comes from uncultured Binatia bacterium (SeqCode), assembly GCA_964432595.1. Classification (GTDB taxonomy): domain Bacteria; phylum Desulfobacterota; class Binatia; order DP-6; family DP-6; genus DASYLJ01. The sequence continues at coordinate 21,956 of CAYSOF010000008.1, forward strand.
CGGGATGCCGTACAGCTCCGACCAGTTGTCCCACAGGATCTTCCGCTGCGAGGCTACCGGGATCGGCAGCGTGCGGAAGGCCTCCACCGCCTTCGGGAACTTCGAGTCGGCGTGCGGGTAGTCGGTCGAGAACACCAACCGGTCGTCGCCGAACACCTCGAGGTAGTGCCGCACGGTCTCCTCGTCCGCCTCGCACGACAGCCAGCAGTTGCGGCGCAGGTAGTCCGACGGCTTCATCGTGAGCTCCGGCGCTTCCCACTTGCCGAGCCACTCCCAGTGCTCGTCGAGCCGGTAGAAGAGCCACGGCGCCCACGAGCAGTTACCTTCCAGCAGTGCCACCTTGAGCTTCGGAAAGCGTTCGAGCACGCCGCCCGCCGTGAGGCTCACCGCCACGGTCATGATGCCGAGCGGCTGACTGAACGTGTGCCACATCATCAGCTTGTCGAGCACCTCGAGCGAGAAGTCCGGCTTCAGGTGGTTCTGCCCGCCGCCGTGGAACGCGATCGGGATGCCGAGCCGCTCGCACTCGGCCCACAGCGGATCGTACGCGGGATGATGCCAGGGACGACGGTTCACCGAGCCCGGCGAGAGGAAGACGGTGCGGAACCCGAGCTCTTCGACGCAGCGACGCGTCTCGAGCACCGCGGCCTCGGGATCGTGCGGCGCGATCATGCCGGCGCCGAAGAACCGATCGGGATGCGCGCGCACGAAGTCGTGCAGCCAGTCGTTGTAGGCGCGCGCGATCGCCGCGGCGAACGGCGGCTCGAGCCCGTCGGGCCCCATGATGGTGGGCGTGTCGAGGCCCAGCACGAAGAGCCCGCGCGTCGGGAACAGGACGGCCAGGTCGAGCCCCTCGGCGTCCATCGCGTCCTTCTGCGAGTCGGGGCTCCAGCCCTGCTTCTCGGCGGCGGAGTACGGACCTTCCGTCTCGGCCTTCCACGCGGGCGACCGCTCGGCCTGCGGCCGCACGATGCCGAGCCGCAGCAGGACGTGCGACTTCACCCGCACGCGCATGTCGCGCTGCATCTCCGTGAGGCCGACGGGCGCCACGTGCCGCCACCTCGGATCGATGTAGCGCTGCCACAGGTCCGGCGGCTCGAAGATGTGCATGTCGCAGTCGGCGACGAGCTCTCGGGTCGACGTCACGCGGCCTCCAATCGGTCGATCGATCGATGCACGGGCGTTAGCGCACGTCGTGGCTCGCCGTCCAGACCCGTTCATCTCGCAACACCCATCGCGACGTGGTGACCCGCCGCGCCAGGTGCTCGTCGTGCGTGACGAGCAGCAGCGCGCCCGGAAACTCCGCGAGCATCGTCTCGAGCCGCTCGATCGACGGCAGGTCGAGGTGGTTCGTCGGCTCGTCGAGGACGAGCGCCCAGACGCCGCGCCCGAGCGCCGTCGCCAGCGCGAGCTTGCGCGCTTCGCCGGGCGACGGCTCGGGCGACGCGAGCAGCCGGGCGGGATCGACGCCGAGGAGCGACACGAACGTCATCGTGCGACCGCGGACGTCGGGCGGCAGCGCGCGGGCCTCGGCGAGGAGCCGGCGGCCCTCGCCGGCGTCGAGCTCCTGCGGCAGCAGGAGGATGCGTTCCGCCGGCACGGTCCGCGCGTCGACCAGCGCGTGCAGCAGCGTGCTCTTGCCGGCGCCGTTGGGACCCTGCAGGTGCACGCGATCGGTGCGCCCGAGCGTCAGCGCGACGTCGCGCAGTAGCACGCGCGAGCCGACACGTAGCTCCGGGCACGCCAGCGAGAGCGGCACCCCGACGGGCGCGGCCTCGTAGCCGATCGCGAACGCGGCGCCGTGCGTGCGATCGATGGGATGCTCGGCGAGGTCGGTGCGCACGCGCTCGAGCTCCGTGGCGATACGACGGGTGTCGCGCGCCGCCGCGATCTCTGCCGACCGCCCGCGCGTCGCTTTGTACGCGGCGCGCGCCGCGCTGTCGTGGATGTTCTTCATGTGCGCGCTCGTCTTCATGTCGCGCGCGACGGCATCGCGCCGCACGAGCGACTGCGTGAGACGTGACTCCAGCCGGCGGCGCGACGACGACAGCGCATCGGTCACGGTCTGCCGGCGCCGCCGTTCGTCGTCGCGGATCGCGCGCGCTGCCGAGAACGCGCAGGGAACGTGTCGTATCCTGCCGGCGTCGAGCCAGAGCGTACTGCGGGTCAGCGTGTCGAGCAGCGTGCGGTCGTGCGACACGATGATGCCGATGCCGTCGAACCGGCGCAGCGCGCCCACGAGGATCGCCCGCCCGTCGGCGTCGAGGTGGTTCGTCGGCTCGTCGAGCAGCAACACGTCGGGCGCCGAGACGAGCGCCGCCGCGATCTGCCATCGCTTGCGCTCGCCGGGCGAGAGCGAGGGCCAACGATCGAGCACCGCCGGATCCAGTCGCAGCTGCGCGCGCAGCCGGACGGCGGCGCGCGACGCATCGGCCGCAAGACGGTCGACGTCGTCGTCGCGCGCGGCCACCTCCTGTGGACAGAGCCGCCACACCGACGGACGCCGGATCGTCCCGGCGTCGGCAACGAGGTCGCCGGTCACGAGCCGGAGCAGCGTCGTCTTGCCGGCGCCGTTGGCGCCGACGAGACCGTGCCAGCCCGGCTCGAGGCGCAGCGAGACGTCGGACAGGAGCGGCACGGCGTCCGCGTGCGCGAACGACACGTGGTCGAGCGACAGGAACATGGGAACACTCCTCCGCCGCGTTGGCGGCGGGGCATCGGGTGGATCCGAGCGGGAGCGTTCAGTGGCGCATGGTCGGCCGCGAGGCCATCCCGACCTTAGGGGCCGTCGTCCACGGGGTCAACCGCTGCCCGATGGTACCGCAGACCGCGCAGCGGCACGGTTCCCGCAAATCGGACGCAGGCGAGGCCAGTCCCATCAAGCAGATCGGTGGCATCGCGGTTGCTCCACGCGCACCTGGAAATGTTGTCCGTCGTGCGCGCCACCTTGATGGCCTCCCTGCTGGCGAGCTCCGCGCTGGCGGCCGACGCACCCTACCTGCTGTGCTACGCGACGCGGCCCGCGACGCGGGAGCGCGCCGGCGTGGCGATGCCGTCCGTCGTGTGTCGGCCGGCGGCCACGACCGACGCCCCGACCGTGGACGGCGCGCTGCTGGTCGGATGGCCCGCGGCGAGATCGACTGGCGCCGCGCCGCAGTCGGTGGACGTGGTCGACGAGCTAGGGCGACGCCGCCTGAGGACGGTGGGATCGCGCCTCGCGCTGCTCGCGCAGGACGGCGGCGACACGCTCCAATCGTGCGACGCCGTGAAGCCGACGACCACCGCCCGGCGAACGCGCCTCGCGCTCACCGACACGAGCGGCGAGCACGTCGTCCGCCTCGGACGACCGCGGCGCGTCTGCACGCCCACCGGCGGCACCACCGCGCACCTCGTCTGCTATCGCGCGTCCGAGGGACGGCGTGCACCGACGCCGGAGCCGTCCGAGGTCACCGTCGGCACGCCCGGCGGCGACGCGCTCATGCGCATGGGACGCCTGCGCGAGACGTGCATCCCCACCCTCGACGATCGCGTCCCGTCGCCGCCGATCGGCTCGCCGCCCCCCGACCCGGGCCGGGTCGTGCTCGAGATATCGCCAGGGTCGCTGCGCGTCGATCCCGGCGCCACGCCGGCCTTTACCGCGACGGCGCGCCTGCCCGGAGGCGGAAGGCAGGACTGGACGAGCCGCGTGCGGTGGCGGTCGAGCGACCACACGATCGCGCGGCCGACCGGGAGCGTCTTCGAGACGGTCCGTCGCGGCACCGTGACCGTATCGGCGTTCGACCCGGCCACGGGCATCACGTCGGGCGATGCCTCGCTGACCGTTTTCTGGCCGCTCGAAAGGCTCACGATCTCCCCGCACGGGGTCACCCTGAAGCCCGGCGAGGTCGAGAGCTTCACGGTGACGGGACACTTCACCGGCGGCGCCACGCGGAATCTCACCCAGCGGGTGGAATACTACGGGCGCCCATCCACGCAGGCGGTCGCGCGCGTGGTCGCCATCCCGAACGCGCCGGGGCGGCGCAGCCGCATCGAAGCCGTGGGTCCGGGCCATGCGGTCATCGGCGCGCGCGATCCCATCTCCGGGATCAAGACCACCGACGACGGCAACGACGCCATCGTCCGCGTCGCGGGTCCGGTGAGCTGGATTGCCGTCGGCTACGAGGGAGCGTCCAGCTCGGTGCTGACCTTGCTCCCCGGCGAGGCACGCAGCCTGACGGCGATCGGACACTACCCCGACTGGAGCGAGCGCAACCTCACGCAGGGCTGCGACTGGAGCACGGGCGACCCGAGCGTTGCCGTCGCCCCCATGCCGGCGAACGACCGCAGCCGCATCGTCGCCGTCGCCCCCGGCACGACGACGGTGACGTGCCGCGATCCGGCGAGCGGCGTCGAGCGGACGACCGAGGTCGACGTCCTCGGCGAGCTCGTCGGCGTCGAGATCCGCGGCGACGCCTGGCCGCCGGTGTTCGCGCGCCATCCGCGCCGACTCACCGCGCGCGGCGTTTACGCCGGCTTCGAGAACATCCCGCACCGCGGACGGCGCAACATGACCCAGGCGCTCGTCTGGGCCACGCGCGATCCCGACGTCGCGCTGGTGCCGAGCGCCGACCCCGATCGCTCACGCATCGAGGCCGTCGGCCACGGCATCGCACGCATCTACGCCACCGATCCGGCGACCGGCCTCGTGTCCGACGACTTCGAGATGCCCGTCTACGGCGAGGTGAGCTCGATCACGCTCTCGACCGTGTATCGCGGGGACAGCGCCCCCTATCCGCTGGGGACGATGGTGAGGCTGCCGTTCCGGTACCGCGTCATGGGGACGTTCGAGGGCGGCGGCCGGCTCGGGCTGCACCGCTTCGCGCCCGACGAGATCGTCTGGGAGTCGAGCGCGCCCGATGTGCTCGCCCTGCTGGCGGACGGCATCACGATGCAGGCGATCGCGTCCGGTCAGGCGGCCATTTCCGCACGCCACCTTCCGACCGGCCTCGTCAGCAACGGCATCGAGCGCACGATCGAAGGTGCGCTCGCCGAGCTGCGGCTCGAGCCCGCGACCGCGGTGCGCGGCATCGGCGAGACCGAATCGCCGACGGCGTTCGGCCTCTACCCACCGGGCCACGAGTACCTCGTGACGCAGGAGCTCGCATACACGTCGAGCGATCCGTCCGTCGTCGTCGCCACCAACGATCCGAACAGTCGGAGCCTGCTGCGCACCGTGGGGGCCGGCACCGCGACGATCACGGCCACGCACCCGCCGACCGGCGTGACCGCCGCGATGACGATCGACGTGCTCCCCGGGACGCTGTCGCGCATCACGATCAGCCCGCCGACGTCGACCATCGGCGTCGGACTCGGCCTCGGACGCGAGTTGACCGCCATCGGGCACTACCCGGACGGCCGCACGCTGAACGTCACGCAGCAGATGCAGTGGGCGTCGACGAACCCGCAGGTGGTGCTGGCCAGGAGCGATCCCGGCGAGCGCAGCGCGGTGCGCGGACTGATGCCGGGCACCGCGACGATCACCGCGCGCCATCCCTCGGGCCTGACGACCGCCGACACCGGAGACGACGCGACGATCATCGTGCAGCGGGTCACGCGCATGTCGCTCACCCCGGCCGAGCGCACCGGCTCGGTCGGATCGACCGCGCGCTACACCGTCACGGGACGGCTGACCGACGGCACGCCGGTGAACCTGACGCAGCGAGCGTCCTTCTGGACCGACGACGCGAACGTGGCCGTCGCGGCCAACGAGGACGGCGACCGCAGCGCCATCGAGCTGCTGGCGCCGGGAACGGTCACCGTGCGCGCCAACGTCGACGGCCTCATCGTCGGCCCGGCCACGCTGCACGTGACGCCGTAGTCAGACCGCCAGCCGATCCAGCGCGGTGAGCCCGCTGCGCCGCCCGAGCGCGAAGGCAACGAACGACACGGCCGTCCCGCAGAGCACGGCGATGGCCGTCAGCATCACCTGCTCCTCGAACGTCGCGTGCGACGTCCGCGACATGCGGAGCACGCGCGCCAGCGGCCACGCCTCGATGGCGACGACGGCGCCGATCAGCGCGAGGCACGTCAGCATGTAGATGATGGCGCCGAAGCCGGTCGCGATCTGCGCCGCGTTCTGGCTGTCGAGCTTCGGATGGTGCGCGCCGAACGCCAGCCCGAGGCTCACGACCGCGCCCATCAGCGGGATCAGCGTCACGAGGAACGCCGACGTCACGAGCACCGGCACGCCGAGCAGCGTGTTCGTCGTGACGACGAGGCCCTCGGCGAACAGGACGAGCGGCACGAAGCCGATCCAGAACTTGCTCCACCAGAGCTTCTCGAGCGCGACGGGCGCCGTCCGCAGGATCCACCACGCGCGGCCCTCGAGGCTCACCATCGGGTAGACGAAGCGCACCGCGATGGCCGTGGTGACGAACGAGCCCAGGCCGAGGTTCAGGATGGCCGCCATGTCGCGCATGGCGAGCGCCAGGCGCGAGCCGTCGTTCAGCGGCAGCGCCGAGAAGTTGTAGACGTAGATCGCGACGAGCGCGCACAGCAGCAGGAGCTGCGACCACTGGCTGGCGTCGCGCAGGAACACCGTCACGTCCTTCGTGAGGAGCAGGCCCGGCACGCGCGGTAGCGGCCACGTGAGCCGGGCGAGCCAACGCGACAACGGCCGCTCGGCCTCGGCGGCGCGCACGCGGCCCGTCTGCGCCCGCGACCAGGCCGTCAGGAAGACCTGCTCGACGACCGTCGCGCTCACGAGGAACAACATGGCCGCGGTGAGCGCCAGCAGCGCCAGGTAGAAAAGCGGCTCGCCTTCGCGCGCGCCGAGCAACGGGATGAGCGTCTCCGCGGCCCACGTGCTGGGCACGTACGGCGAGCCCGACGCGCCGAAGCCCGCGAGGAACCCGGCGAACCCGACGAGGCCCGACGGATGCGCCAGCCGCTCGGGATCGAGCATCCGCACGACGACGACGACCGCGCCGACCATGAGGCCGACGCCGACCAGCAGGGCGTCGCGTGTGCCCCGGGCGGGGAACACCAGCACCAGCATCGTCGTGACGAGCACGCCGAGCGCCGCCGGGATCACCAGGAACAGCAGCAGAACCGCCGCCGCGGCGAGGTAGTACGTCGGCCCGGCGTCGTAGACGACGCCGTAGGCGCCCAGCGCGGGAATGCCGACCAGCACCACCATCCACGACGACGACAGCAGCGTCTCGACGAACCGCGCGTGATGCAGCCGCCGGAACGGCAGCGGCGCGGCGAGGAGCGGCACGACGTCGGTCGCCAGGTAGAACGTGGTGAGCGCGGTCACCGTGTTCGAGATGAGCAGGATGCCGAAGAAGCTCAGGAACAGCAGCACGAGGAGACGCTGGGTCAGCAGCGGACCGAAGTCGGCGAGCGTCTGGAAGTAGCCGAGGATGCGGCCGAACATCCAGAACGCCGCGAGCCAGAAGCCGATCGTGAGCACCCCGATCACGATCGGGCGCGCCGGGCCGCGGCGCAGCACGTTGCGCGTCGCGAGCCAGCGCGGCTCGAGCAGCGCGAGGACGGCCGTCACGCCGCCGACGCCCCGAGGATGTCGAGGAACACCGTCTCGAGCGACGGCGCGTCGTGGCCGTTGCCGGCGTGGGCGCGCAGCTCGTCGAGGCTGCCCAGCGCCACCAGCTTGCCGCGGTCGAGGATGCCGATGCGCCCGCAGAGCTCCTCGGCGACGGCCAGGCTGTGCGTCGAGAGGAAGATCGTGACGCCCTCGTTCGCGAGCCGCACCAGGAGTCGGCGCATCGCGATGGCGCCCTCGGGATCGAGGCCGACCATGGGCTCGTCGAGGACGAGGATGCGCGGGCGATGGATCAACGCGCCGGCGAGCGACAGCCGCTGCTTCATGCCGTGCGAGTACGTCTCGATGAGCTCGCCCGCCTGCGCGCTCAGGCGGAACTCGTCGAGCAGCGCCGTCGCCCGCTGCGACGCCTCGGCCGCGGCGAGCCCGTACAGGCCGCCGACGAAGCGCAGGTACTCGACGCCGGTGAGCTTGTCGTAGAGGTGCGGGCGGTCGGGCAGGAAGCCGGCGACGGCCTTCGCCGCCTCGGGCGCGCGCCGGATGTCGTGGCCGTCGAGCAGCACCGTGCCCGACGTCGGCGCGAGCAGGCCCATCATCATCTTGATGGTGGTGGTCTTGCCCGCGCCGTTGCGGCCGATGAATCCGAACACGGTGCCCGACGGTACCTCGAGCGAGAGGTCGTCGACGGCGACGAGCGGCCCGTACGCCTTGCGCAGCTGGACGATGCGGATCACGACCCGGTCCCCTCCATGGTGGCGAAGCGCAGGTTGCCGACGATGCCCGCGAGCTCGAGATGCTGCTCCGGCCCGCCTTCGAGGAGCTTCACGTGCGTGGCGTCGGCAGGCAGCTGGCCGAAGACCGCGTCGGCGCTGACCCAGCGTCCCAGCCAGAGCTCGTTCCAGGCGTGATAGTAGAAGCCGTCGTCCATGTGGACGAGCCCGGCGACGACGCGGGCCGGAATCCCGGCGGCGCGCGCCAGCGCGGCGAGCAGCACCGCATGCTCGTTGCAGTCGCCGCGCCGTGTGCGCAGCACCTCGCGGGCGCTCGGCACGGTGACGGTGGGCTCCTGCGTCATGTTGACGTGCACCCAGTCGACGAGCCGACGCACCGAGACGAGCGGATCGGCGCCGTCGCCGACGATCCCCTGCGCGCGAGCGATGATCGCGGGGTCGTCCGACTCGATGAACGGCGACGGGCCCACCCAGCGCGCGGGCAGCGCCGCCTCGGGATCGACGCGTGACGGCAGTCGTTCGCGCACGATCCGCACCACGCCGTCGCGCACGACCTGGCGCGGCGGATCGTCGGGGATGCGCGTCGCCGCCTCGCCGGACACGCGCAGCGACAGCGTGCCGCGCTCGCGGTCGCCGTCGATCAGCCCGTCGAGCGGCACGCGCGTCGACGACGTGAGGTCGAACGGCGCGCTGGCGTCGATGCCGGCGAGCGCGACGTCGCGCGGCTCGGAGAGCAGGATCAACCCGAGCGTCGCCTCTTCGCGGACCGCGCGGCCCTCGCCGTCGATCCACACGCGCGCCTTCATGCCCTGCTGCTCCTCGACGAGGCGCGTGGTCTCGCGGCCGTCGACGGTCTCGTGCCCCTCGACCTCCGTCGTCACGCGGTCGTTGCGGAGCGTGAGCGGGCTGAACACCGAGTGGGTGTACCGCGTGCCCGCGGCCGGTTTCGCGGCGGCGATGCGGGGACGCATCGCCACCGGCAGCTGGATGGGCTCGTCGAGCGGCAGCGAGACGCGCTCGCTCTTGTCGCCGGCGCCGTAGTGCACGTCGAGCCGGCGGCCGTCGCTCTCGCCGCTCGCGGTGAACGTCGTCGCCGGGGACACGAGGACGAACTTGAACGCGCGCAGGCCGTAGTCCGCGTCGGTGTCCGCCACCATCGTCGTCGCCAGCTGCTGCGGCGAGCCCATCATCGCGACGCCCACCGACGACTCGTCTTCGAAGCGCCAGCCGGTCGGGGTGCGCGTGGTCACCCGTCGCGTGCGGCCGATCTTGCGGTCGCCCTGGTAGACGCCGAACCACTCTTCGCGGCGGGCACCGTCGCCATCGCCCACCGACGCGATGGGCGGCAAGTCGGCCAGATCGCTCGACGGGGATGGCATCTGCTTCTGCACCAGCAGCGCCATCATCCCCAGCCAGGCGACCAGGACGGTGATGGTGAGGACGTGCTTCACGCGGGGCCCGGAGCCTTCGACTATACGGGGCGACGGGCATTCATTCGAGCAGCGGCCGCCCGTTCCCACCCGGCGTCGCGTCGCGGCGCCGCCAATCGCAGGATTGGGAATCGCCGACCGTCCGCGCGCGCCCAGCGGATGGAATGCGGGTTGCTCCGTCGAGGGGCATGACGTTCTCGCACCACGAGCGGCTCTCCGCCCTCGACGACAGCTTCCTCGAGCTGGAGGACGCCAGCTCGCACATGCACATCGGTGCGGTCGCCATCTTCGACGGCGACGTCGACATCGACGCGGTGCATCGGCTGATGGAGGCGACGCTCCATCGAGTGCCCCGCTATCGCCAGCGGATCGTGTACGATCCGGTCTTCGGGCAGCCGGCCTGGGTCGACGACGATCGTTTCAACCTGACCTACCACCTGCGGCACACGCGCCTGCCGCACCCGGGCGACGATCGGCAGCTGAAGCGGCTCGCGGGCCGCATCATGTCGCAGCAGCTCGATCGCGGAAAGCCGCTGTGGGAGATGTGGCTCATCGAGGGCCTCGCCGACGGCCGCGTCGCGATCCTCTCGAAGGCCCACCACTGCATGATCGACGGCGTGGGCAGCGTCGAGCTGACGGGCGCGATCATGCGCCCGACCGCCGACCACGATCCCCGGCTCGACGAGCCGCCGCCGCGCTGGGTGCCGCGACCGCGGCCGTCGCCCGCCGCCCTGGTCGCGAGCGAGGTCATCCACCGCGTGACGGCGCCGCTCACCATGCTGCGCGACGCGCTCGGCGCGCCGTGCGCCTCGCTGCGCACGCTGCCACGCGTCGTCGGCGGGCTGGCCAGCGCCATCGGCACCGGCCTGCGGAGCGCTTCGTCGACGCCGCTCAACGTCGCGATCGGCCCGCACCGGCGATTCGACTGGGCGGTCATGGACCTCGAGGTCCTGAAGGACGTCCGCACGCGCCTCGGCGGGACCGTGAACGACCTGGTCCTGGCGATGCTGTCGGGCGCCCTCGGGCGGTTTCTCGTCCGGCGCGGCGTCGCGGTCGGCGGGCTCGACTTCCGGGCGATGGTGCCGGTGAACGTGCGCACCGCCGCCACGCGCGAGCACGTCGGCAACCAGGTGGCGATGATGGTGGTCCGTCTCCCGCTCGATGAGCCCGATCCGCAGGCTCGGCTCACGCGTGTCGTGGGAGAGACACGCCGCGCAAAGACGTCCTCGCAGGCGGAAGGCATGCGCGCGCTCGAGGACCTGAGCGACCGCACGTTCACGACGCTCCTCACCGAGTTCGCGCGGCTCACGGCACTGTCCCGCCCGTACAACATCGTCGTGACGAACGTCCCCGGGCCGCCCTTCCCCGTGCACGTATTGGGCGCACGCATGAGCGCGTGCTATCCCCTGGTGCCGTTGTTCCAGAATCAGGCACTCGGCGTCGCGTTGTTCAGCTACGACGGCCGACTCTACTGGGGGTTCAACACCGACTGGGACGTCCTGCCCGACGTCCATGAGCTGGTCGAGGGCGTCGAGCGCGAGTATGCGGCGCTGTGCGCGGTCGCGGGCCTCGGCGAGGACCGGCGCCCCGATGCCCAGGAGGCGTCTTGAGCGGAAGACGCTCCCTCCCGCAGTACATGGAGCTACCCTCGCCATCCGATCGGCTGGCGCGGGGGCTCGAGCGACGTCTCACGGCGGCGTCGCCGCTCGCCGAGGGACAACACGCCACCGTCGTGTTCGACGCCGGGACGGTGGCGTGGACGATGATGATCGAGAGCGGCCACATGCGGCTCATGTCGGGACGGTCGCCGTCCTACGACACGCTGATCCGTGCCGACACGGCCACGCTGACGGCCGTCGTCGAGGGCGTCACGTCGGGCGCGCGCGCGTTCCTCGACGGACGCCTCGTCATCCGCGGCAACCTCGCGCTGGCGCTCAAGCTCGACGCCACGGGCGCCACCACGCCACCGGTCGATTTTCCGCGCGCATACACGGTGTCGGCGGCGGGCATCGACACGTTCGTGCTGGAGGCGGGCAGCGGCCCTCCCGTCGTCCTGCTGCACGGGCTCGGCGCGACCAACGCGTCGATGCTACCGACGCTGATGGCGCTCGCCGCCGATCATCGCGTCTTCGCCGTCGACCTCCCCGGCTTCGGCGACAGCGCGAAACCCGCGGTCGTGTACGATCCCGCGTTCTTCGCCGGCTGGCTGACCGCGCTGCTCGACGCGCTGGGGCTCGATCGGGCGGTGCTCGTCGGCAACTCGATGGGCGGGCGGATCGCCATCGAAGCCGCGCTGCGCGTCCCGGAGCGCGTCGACCGCATCGTCCTCTTCGCGCCGTCGCTCGCCTTCAAGCGCTTCCGCGAAGCGACGCCGCTGGTGCGCCTGCTGGCCGCCGAGCTCGGGGCGATGCCGCTGCGGGCGCCGCGGGCCGTCGTCATGGGCACGCTGCGCATGATGTTCGCGCAGCCCGCCCGCCTGAGCGACGCGTGGTACGACGCGGCGGCGGACGAGTTCATCCGCGTGTTCGCCGACGCCGCCGGCCGCGTCGCGTTCTTCTCGGCCGCGCGCCAGATCTACCTCGAGGAGGCGCACGGCGAGCACGGGTTCTGGGACCGCATCCGGGCGCTGTCGCGGCCGGCGCTCTTCCTCTGGGGCGACCGCGATCCGCTCGTGCCGTCGCGCTTCGCGCCGCACGTCACCGGCGCCGTGCCGCACGCCCGGTCCGTCGTGTTGGCCGACTGCGGCCACGTGCCGCAGTTCGAATGGCCCGACCGGACCCACGCGCTCGTGCGCACGTTTCTGCACGAGGCGGTCGCGTGACCTGGCTCGACGGCTTCCGTGACCGCGTGGTGCTGGTCACGGGCGCGTCGAGCGGGATCGGTCGCGCGACGGCCCTGGCGTTCGCGGCCGAGGGCGCGCACGTCGCGCTCGTCGCACGCCGCGCCGCGGTCCTCGACGACGTCGTCGCGGCCGCGGCGTCGCCCGCGGGGCGCCTGCTCGCGGTGCCCACCGACGTCGGCTCGCCGGAGCAGGTCGCGGCGTGCTTCGCCCGCGTCACGACCGAGCTGGGACCGATCGACGTCGTCGTCAACAACGCCGGCTTGCTGATCCCGTCACCCGTCACGGAGCTCGCGCCGGCCGACCTCGAGGCGATGCTGCGCGTGAACCTGTTCGGCGCGCTGTCCGTCATGCAGGAAGCGGTGCGCTGCATGGCGCCGCGCGACACGGGCAGCATCGTCAACGTGGCCTCGCTGGCGGGCCGGCGGGGCGTCACGCCGCTCGGCGGCTACTGCGCGACGAAGTTCGCGCTGGTCGGGTTGACCGAGGCGCTGCGGACCGAGCTGCACGCGAGCCGCATCCACGTCGGGCTGGTCCTGCCGGGCGTCGTCGACACGCCCATGGTGAGCGGCGACGGCGTCGAGCCGGGCTTCATCGACATCTGGCCCGCCGCGCTCACGATGCCGCCGGCCTGGGTGGTGTGGGCGGTCTTCGCGTCGGTGCGGTTCGGGCTGACCGAGATCTCGGTGCCTCCGGGCGCCGCCACCCTCGAGAAGCTCGCGGCGCTCGCACCGGGCATGGCGGACTCGCTCGTCGACTGGGGACGCCGCGTGGCGCGCTGGATGGCCGGCTGACGCGACTCGGTGTCGCTCCGTCAGCCGCGCACCAGCGCTTGGGCGGCCGCGATCAGCTCGGCCAGGCTCGCCGCGCACTCCTCGGGGATCACGTCGCGGCCGGCGGCCCGGATCACCCGGCGCTGCAGGGCGGCGAGCTTGCGCATCACCTTGGCCAGCAGGCTCCGGCGACGCTTCTCCGCGGCGCCGGCGGCCTTCTCGAGCAGCGCCAGCGCGCCGCCGACACGCTTCGTGATCGCCGTGCGCGTGCGGGCGTCCACCTCGCCGGGCGCGCAGACGTCGGGCGCCGCCAGCTGCCCGAGGCGGCAGGCGAGGCCCGCGTCGCCCTCCGGCGGCGTCGACACGCATCCGCGCTCGGCGTCGCACGTGTCCGCCGTGCACGGGTCGTCGTCGGCGCACTCGTCGTCGCCGCTGCATGCCGGCACCAGGACGACCTCGGACGCGGCGAGCGCGTCGAGGCGGCCGAAACCGCTCGCATCGTCGAAGCCGACGGGCCCGACGTCGACCGCGCCCCGCCGCAGCGCGGTCTGCACCGCGAGCGGCGTCAGCGTCGGATCCTGCTGGAGGAGCAGCGCGGCGACGCCCGCCGTGTGCGGCGCGGCCGCCGACGTGCCGAAGAACGCGCACGACGGCGGACACGCGGGGAAGCCGCCGGCGTTCGAGATCGACACGCCGTCGAACGCGGCCACGTCGGGCTTCGCGCGGTCCTGTCGCACGGGAAAGTCGACGCGCGCCGGCCCGTGCGAGCTGAACGGCTCGACGTCGTCGAGGCCGGGATCGGCGACATCGATCGCCGCGACCGCCACGACCTCGTCGAGCGCCGGATGGCCGACGATGCTCCCCGCCGGCGTCGAGTACTCCATCGCGACGACGCCGAGGCAAAACAACTCGAGCCGTCGCGCCTGCCCGGCGAACTGATCGATGACCACGTTGACGATCGTCTCGTCGGCACCCTGATTCTGGATGGCGACGAACTCCAGCGGGTCGTCGTCACCGTCCTGCGGGTTCACGCCGACCGCGAGCGCATTGCGCTGCTCGTCGAGGAGGAAGATGTCGTAGTCGTTCCCCGACGCGCCGAACGGATCGTTCCACTGCAGGATGCACGTGAGCGTGCCGCCGCCCGGGACGACGACGGCGTTGGTGTTGTCGCCCCCGCCCTGCGCGAAGTCGTGGATGGTGTTCCCCAGGTCGACATAGTCCTGCTCGAGGTGCTCCTGCGCCTCGTTGCCCGCCGACGAGTGGTACGACACGCCGGCGGCGACCGCGTCGCGCACGGCCGCGGCGACCGGGCCGTCCTCGAAGTACGGCTCGCCGAAGAAGCCGAGGTCGTCGACGATGACGTCGGCGCCGGCATCCGTCAGGCACCGCACGGCCTCGAGCATCTCGAAGCTGTCCGCCGGACCGGCGAAGAGCAGCGCCGCGCCCGGCGCGACGTCGTGCACGATCTCGAGGAGCGCCACGCCCTCGTTGCCGCTGCCGCGCGGGCATTCCGCCGGCACGGTCACCGCGGGCAGATCGTCGCTCGCCTGCGCGGACGCGAGGTCGTCGATCCCGTCGGAGATGACGCCGACCACCACGCCGCGGCCATCGAGCCCGAGGGCCCGCACGCGGTCTCCGAGCGCGGCGCCGTCGCCCTCGGTGACGACCGCACCCGCGCGCACGACGGCCGGATCGACCGGCCGCACCGAACGGACCCACTCGAACGCGGCGACGCGATCGAGCAGCGCCGCATCGACACGGGCGCGCACGCGGCCGCGCTCGCGATCGACGCCGTCGACGGTCACACCTGCCCGCTGCAGCGCCGCCAGCTGCGCGTCGCCGAGGGGCACACAGTCGACGTAGACGCGCAGCCGGCCGTCGGGGGTGCGCGGCGGCCCCAGCGGCACGGGCCCGGCCGCGAGCGGTCCGGCCCAGCCGTCGCCGGCGCGCAGCTGCGCATGCACCTTCGCGTCGCCCTTGGCGTTCCTGGCGGGCAGATCGGCTGCGGTCAGCCGGTCGCTGGCGCGCGGAACGCCGGCGGCCGACGCCGTGACGGCGCAGAGCAGGAGCACGGGAGCGACGACCGAGGGACGGGGCATGGCACCTCCGGCGTTGGGCGCCCGAACGGGCGCGGCACCGTGAGTACGTCCGACCCGTCCGGTCGGATGCAGCGGCCGCTATTCGAGGAGCCGCATGTGGCCCTGGTCGTTCAGCGTCTTCGCGAACGACGGCTCGTAGGCCAGCTCCGGCTGCTCGCGCACGAGGCGGTCGAGCACCTGCGCGTCGGTGCCGACGAGCACGCGCCAGGTGTCGGTGCGCACGCCGTCGAGGATCGTCGTCGCCGCCTGCGCGGCGGTGGTCGGCGCATTGTCGCGGAAGGCGACGGCCATCTGGTGCATGGCCGCGCGGATCTGGTCGTCGGAGATCACGTCGACGGGCATGCCGCGGCGCGCGAGCATCTGGCGCACGTTCGCGACGTCGTCCGTCGACGCCGACAGCGCGTCCTGCTTGCCGAGCACCTTCGGCGAGTTGAACATGATCGACGTGCCGATGTGGCCCGGCATGACGAGCACCGCTTTCACGTGCGGCGCGTTCAGGCGCAGGTCGGTGATGAGCGCCTCGGTGAAGCCCTTCACCGCGAACTTCGCGCTGCTGTACGCCGTGTGGGAGACAGCCGGCCCGAGCGACGCCCAGAAGCCGTTCACGCTGCTCGTGTTGATGATGCAGCCCTCGTCGCTCGCGACCAGCAGCGGCATGAACGCGCGCGTGCAGTAGTAGACGCCGTACCAGCAGACGTCGAACGTGCGTTCCCATTCGGCGCGGTCGCCGTTCACGAAGCTGCCGCCGCCGCCGATGCCCGCGTTGTTGAAGAGCAGGTTGACGTGCTTCGTGCCGTGCGCCGCGAGCACCGCGTCGCGGAACGCGAGCACCTGCGCTTCGTCCGACACGTCGCACTCGTGCATCGTGACGCGCGCACCGCCGGTGACGATCTCCTCGGCGAGACGCTTCGTCTCCGCCATGTTCTCCGACGACACGTCGCAGATCGCGACGGAGCAGCCGTCGGCGGCGAGCTGCGTCGTCAGCTCGCGCCCCATGCCCGTGCCGCCGCCCGTGACGACGGCCAATTTCCCGCGGAACGTCTTCATCCCGTTCTTATCCCTGCTGGCGCGGCGTGGTGTCCACCCTCACCCCGGCGGAAACCGCTCCAACGGCACGACGATCGCTCCGAACGACTCCGTGCGCCCCTCGGTATGGGCCTTCGCCGTCAGCGCCGCGCCGATGGCGTCGCGGAAGTCCTGCCCGATCGTCGGTCGGACGCCCGCCAGCCCGAACCGCTGCAGGGCGGCGCGCGACCACGGCGCACGGCGCCCGACGCGTGGACCCGCCCACCGCGACCACGACGCCGTCGGGAAGCACTCGATCGCCGGAACGTGGACCGCCTCGACCGCGCGGTAGAGCTCCAGCCCGCGCCGGATCCACTCGTAGTAGTCGCTCGTCTGCAGCATGGCGTGGTCGGGCGTGTACCGGATGCCGCACACGCGTGCGCGGGCCAGCGCCCCCTCGTCGCGACGTGAACGGTAGCCGTCGGGCGCGGGAGCGCGCGGACTGTCGATCGCGACCAGGGTGACACCCAGGTCGACCAGTCGCTGCGCCACCGCCGCGGGGTCGTGCAGGTTCGTGAGGCCGAGGACGGCGTCACCGTCGGTCCACGCCAGATGGAAGCCCTTGCGGCGACCTCCGACGTCGACGCCGGCCCATGTCCGCGGCGTCATGGCCGCACCCGAGCGAGGCACACGCGGCGACGGTACCGGGCGGCACCGGCGCCGGTCAAAGGCTTGCAGGCTACCGGAGCGCGCGCTCCATCGTCTTGCACATCCCCTGGAACGTGCGGCCGACGTCGCGGCCGCGTGCCTGCTTCACCTCGGCACGGTCGAGTCGCTTGTCGATGCGCGCCGCCAGCGCCGGCGCGACGTCGCCCGCGGCGGCGCCGTCGGCCAACGTGCGACGCGCCTGCACGAGCAGCTCGGCGAGCTGCGTCCGATCGGCCGCATGGGAGGCGGGACAGGCGCGGCGCTCGTGCCGCATGTTCTTCGCGCGATCGGCGCCGGCGCAGACGACGTCACGCAGGAACAGGTCCCAGCGCACCGGCTTGTACTGCTGGATGCCGCCGACCGTGGGCTGCACGGGTATGGTGATGACCAGGCCCAGGTCGCTCAGGCACTTCGCGTATAGACGCCGCAACGGCGAGTTGCCGATGTACAGCGCGCCGTCGGGCCCGCTGCTCATGACCGCCACCGTCTCGTCGAGCGATTCCACGAACCAGCGCGGCTTGCCGGTGAGGCGATCGAGGATGCCGAGCCCCGTCGTCGTGAAGAGCGTGTTCACCGTGAGGCGGTAGCCCGCGCCCGCCTGGAACGCGATGCCGTTGGCGCCGACGCCGGCGATGTTGGCGTTGCCCGATATCTGCGGGGGCGTCAGCTCGAAGACGTCCATGTCGCCGTCCCACCCGAGCCGTGCCGACGTGCCCTCGTCGATCACCTGATGGATCGTCCCCATCGTCGACGCGTAGACCTCGCGGTTGTCCGCGGCGACGCCGATCGAGCCACGGATCTGCGAGCCGAGCGGCAGCGTCCACAGCCGCTCGCACGACGGACCCACCGCGATGAGGTTGCCGACGTTGTCGCCGACGTACGTGCGTGAGCCGTCGCGCGGCGACGCTGGGGTCGACGCCGTGCCGCCCTCGAACGACGCATGGCACGTCTCGGTGATGCCGCCCGGCCCGAGCTCGAGCCGATAGAGCGCGCCGAGCTCCGAGATGCCGTCGACCGTGCCGTCTTCGGCGTCGGGCGCCGTCGCGCCCACCCAGAGCCGGCCCGTGACGCCGTCGATCGAGAAGTAGTTCGCGACCTCCGCGCCGCTGCCCTGCAGCACGCCGACGAGCTGGTCGATCGTCAGCTGGCCGCCGAGGTTCACGAACTGCTCGAGCGCCGCCTGCGCGCATGCGGTGATCGCCGGCGGCGTCGTCGACGGCACCGGCGGCGGGGAGATCTCGCCGGGGAGCTGGAACGGCTGCGGCAGGACGGACACGCCGGTCCGGCGATCGACGGCGTAGATCCAGCCGTCGCGCGAGAGGCCGACGATCGCGTCCGCGCCGGGATGGTAGTTCACGCCGAACACCCCGGTGGGTTCGCCGGGCAGCCCCGTCGGCTGATCCCACACGACCGTGCCGTCGGTCTTCACGGCGAGCACACGCTGGTAGAGCCCGAGGTAGACGATCTGCTCCCCGGGATGGTCGGGATCGTCGAGCACCATCGGCGTGCCGCTGCCCGCGACGGTGCCGGGGTCCCGGGGGATCGCCCAGCGGCGCGTGCCGTTCACGGGCTCGAGCGAGATCATGACGACGTCCTCGTGCGAGCTGAACGGCGCGAAGTAGAGGTTGCCGGCGTCGTCGAAGACGGGGCCCGTCGGATTCCAGGTGGTCGGCTCGGCGAGCCAGCCCGGCTCGAACATCGGCGGATACGCCAGCGACACCTCGTCCGTGTTCACCTCGTCGGAGTGCAGGCTCCGCCACGTCGCACGCGAGGCGTAGGTGCCATGGGCCGGGTCGGCCGCGCGGCACTCGGTGGGCGCCCACGCCGTGCGTCCCGGTGGCGGGAAGATTTTGGCCGGCTGCGCGGCCGCGACCCCCAGGCTGGCGAGCACGATCAGGCTGGCGACGAAGCGTCTCATGCCCGGATTCCTACCCCAGATCGCCCGCCCGCCGCGCGTCTCGCGTGGACAAGGAGGCGTCTTCGCCGGACAAACGGTCAGACCCGCAGGGTACGCAGGCGCCCGTTCGCCCAGACGTAGGCGAGCACGGCCGTCATGATGGCGGCGTTCAGGACGTACGGGGCGCGGGGGTCGACCTCGTAGAGCGACGTCCCGAGCACCGGCCCGAAGACGTTCCCCAGCACCGTGAGGCCGCCGAGCAGGCCGGCGACGGCCCCCTGCTCGTCCGCCGCGACCGCGAGCGACGCACCCGCCGCGCTGCCGGGTCGCACCAGGCCCGCGCCGAGGCCGAGCGACGCCAGGCCCAGCAGGAACGCCGGCAGGCCGTCGCCGGCGCAGAGCAGGACGAACGCGAGCAGCATCAGCGGCACGCCGACCTGCAGCATCCGGCGGGCCGTGGGCCGCAGGCGCTGGATCACCACCAGCTGCGCCACCAGTCCCGACGCCGCCAGCGCGACGAAGCCCAGCCCCGCACGCTGCGCGGCCTCCGTGGCGTTCAGGCCGAGCACGTCCTGGAGGAACAGCGCGAACGTGATGACGGTCGTCGCGCGCACCGCCTGGAGCGCGGCGATGACGAGCAGGAACGGCGTCACGCGCCGGTCGGTCCAGGCGATGCGGCGCGGCGCCTCGCCATGCTTGCGGGCCGGGCCCTCCTCCGGCAGCCGGAACCAGATCACCGCGGCGCTCGCGGCCGACAGTGCCGCCGTGAAGAAGAGCGGCGCCGTCAACGCCACCGAGGCGAGCACGCCGCCGACCGCGGGGCCGACGGTCTCGCCGACGCCGAAGGCCGCGCTCACGAACGCCATGCCGGCCGCGCGCTCGTGCGCGGTCGTGCGGTCCGCGACGTACGCCTGCGACGCCGGGCCGGTGCCCGAGCCGACGAGCGCGAACACGCAGCGCGACGCGATGAGCATCGGCCAGACGAGCGCGGCGGGCAGCAGGCCCGATCCGCCGAGCGCGATCGTCGCGCCGAGGAGCGCCATCGACAGCCCGAAGCCGAGCAGCCCGATCAGGATGACGGGCCGCCGACCCCAGACGTCGCTCTGCCGACCCCACCACGGGCTCACGAAGATCCAGAAGCTGGCCGACGTCGCGAAGATGATCGAGATCTGCACCGGCGAGATGCCGAGCTCGCGCGCCGCGGGCGGCAGGATCGCGAACAGCATCGACTGCCCGAGGCCGATGCAGACCAGGCAGACGAACAGGATGCGGAAGCCGCGGGGCCGCGGCGCGCGGCGGGTCACCCGACGACGGCGACGAGGTTGGCCGCCCCGATGCGGGTGTCACTGGTGACGAGCCGCGCGCCGTGTTGCTGCGCCGTCGCGACGATCAGCATGTCGGCAGGATCACGGAGGCCTACGAAACGGGCTCCCGTCACGAGGATCGGTAACGTGAGCGGCACGACCACGAGCCCCGGAACGACCGTCGCGCGCTCGAGCCATGATTCGACCGGCGTCGAGAAGCGCAGTTTGCCGCGTTCGCAAAGCAGCGCGACTTCCCAACACGAGATGATCGACACCATCATCGCGGCGGACGACTGCCGCGTTCGATCGATCGTCGTTCGCTGCGTGCGGCTCAGCTTGTCCGGTCGGGTGAGCCACCAGACCCAGGCGTGTGTATCGAGGACGATGGGCGTCATCGCCGATTCGCGTTCCAGCCGAGACCCGTATCGAAATCCTCGACTCGATCGCCGCCGACCAGGGTTCCGCGCAGATCCGCGAGCGGATCGTCCGCAGGGAGCGCGTCGAGGGGCACCAGACGCGCGATCGGCTTCCCGCGCTTCGTGATGACGATCTCGCGTCGTTCGCGGGCGACTTCCTCGACCAGACCCAGGCAGTGTGCCTTCAGCTCGGAGACCGCGATCGTACGCGCCATGGGCCTACCCTGTTCTGCCCATGGTCAAGTGTCAATGGTCACATGCGGAACACGCCGTAGCCGCGCGCTCCGGCGATCGGGCCCGAGTGCACCGCGGAAAGCGAGATCCCCAGCACCGTGCGCGTGTCGCGCGGATCGATGATGCCGTCGTCCCACACGCGCGCCGTCGCGTAGAAGGCGTACGACTCCTTCTCGATCTGCTGCGCGACCATCTGCCGCAGCATCTGGTCCTCGCCCTCGTCGAACGGCAGCCCGGCGCGCTCCGCCGCCTGGCGGCGCACGATCGAGAGCACGCCCGCGAGCTGCTCCGGCCCCATCACCGCGATGCGGTGGTTCGGCCACGAGAAGACGAAGCGCGGCTCGTACGCGCGGCCCGACATGCCGTAGTTCCCCGCGCCGTACGACGCGCCGATCATGACCGTCAGGTGCGGCACCGTGCTGTTCGAGACGGCGTTGATGAGCTTCGCGCCGTCCTTGATGATGCCGCCCTGCTCGTAGCGCGTGCCGACCATGAACCCGGTGATGTTCTGCAGGAACACGATCGGCGTGTCGGTCTGGTTGCAGAGCTGGATGAACTGCGCGCCCTTCTCCGACGACTCGGAGAACAGGATGCCGTTGTTCGCGATGATCCCGACCGGCCAGCCGTGGACGTGCGCGTAGCCCGTCACGAGCGTCGTGCCGTACGTCGGCTTGAACTCGTGGAAGCGCGAGCCGTCGACCAGCCGCGCGATCACCTCGCGCACCTCGAACGGACGGCGCACGTCGAACGACGTCAGCCCGAGCAGCTCGTCCGGATCGTAGCGCGGCTCTTCGACGGCGACGCGCTTCGACCAGCCCTGCTTGCGCCAGTTGAGCTGCGCCACGATCTCGCGGCCGAGACGGATGGCGTCGCGCTCGTCGGCGGCGAGGTAGTCGGACACGCCCGACGTCCGGCTGTGCATCTCGGCGCCCCCGAGGCTCTCCTCGTCGGTGTCCTCGTGGATCGCCATCTTCACCAGCGGCGGGCCGCCGAGGAACACCTTCGCGCCGCCCTTCACCATGACGACGTAGTCGGACATGCCGGGGACGTACGCGCCGCCCGCCGTCGACGATCCGAAGACGAGGCAGATCGTCGGGATGCGCTCCTGCGAGCGGCGCGTGATCTCGCGGAAGCCCTGCCCGCCCGGCACGAACGTCTCCGACTGGAACGGCAGGTCGGCGCCGCCCGACTCCGTCAGGTTGATGATGGGCAGGCGGTTCTGCGCGCAGATCTCCATCGTGCGCGCGCTCTTCTTGAGACTGTACGGGTTGAGCGAGCCGCCCTTCACCGTCGGCTCGTTCGCCGTGATGACGCACTCGACGCCCGACACGACGCCGATGCCCGAGACGACGCTGCCGCCGAGCCCGAAGTCGGTGCCCCACGCGCAGAGCGGCGACAACTCGAGGAACGGCGAGTCGCGGTCCAGCAGCAGCTCGATGCGCTCCCGCGCCATCAGCTTGCCGCGCTTCAGGTGCCGGTCGACGTACTTGGGGCCGCCGCCGGCACGGGCCAACGTCAGCTGCTCGTCGAGGTAGGCGAGCTGCTCGAGGAACGCGGTACGGTTCGCCTGGTACTGCTCGGCGCGCGGATTGACGTTGGTGCGCAGGACCTCCATCGCCGAGGGGTCTTAGCCCACCGGGTTCCCGCGGCCAACCGTTCGGCCCGAACCGCTCGTCGGCCGGCGGGGGGAGTGCTACGCACGGCGCATGCAGGTCCCTCGCCTTCAGAACCCGCTCGCCCGCTTCTTCTTCATGCACCTGGGCACGCTGGTCTCGATCATCGTCTACTTCAACCTCGCGGAGACCGGCGGCTGGACGGTCGAGGGCCTGCGCCACGCGCTCGTCGTGGCGCTCCTGGTGAAGACGTCGTACATGGCGCTCGCCTGGTGGCAGCGCGAGCTCAAGCACTTCGACGTGTCGGTCTGGCTGCTGTTCCTGATCGGGCTCGCCGGCGTCTCGCTCGGGATCGAGCCGATCACGGGCCTCTACCAGCGCTACTCGCCCGCGCTCGTGTTCGTCGCGCTGGCGGCGGCCGCGGCGGTGCCGCCGCTGCTCGGCCGGGAGCCGTTCACGTACTACTTCGCGCGCCGGCAGACGCCCGCCTGGCAGTGGAAGACGCCGGCCTTCGTGCCCGTGAACCGCCTGCTGTCGGCGTGGTGGACGCTCGTCTTCCTGGCCGCCGCCACGCTGTGCGCGATGCGGCCGACGGATCCGATGTTCACGCTCGTCTGGCCGAACCTGCTCGTGTTCGTCGTCGGCGTGCCGGGCAACATCCTCCTGCCGATGCTGTATTTGCGGTTCGTTCCGCTCGGGCTGCCGACGTCGGCCGAGCCGATCATCATGGGCATGCCGCTCGTGTTCGATCGCGCCGCGGCGGGCGACGTCGCCGCGACGATCCAGTTCCAGCTGACCGACGGCGGCAGCTACTTCCTCAAAATCTCCCAGGGCCGCTGCAAGAGCTTCGAGGGCACCGCGCCGTCGCCCGACCTCGTCGTGCGCACGCCCGACGCCGTGTGGACGCGCATCAGCCACGGCGAGCTCGACGGCGGTCAGGCGCTGATGGAAGGGCTCTACACGGTCGAGGGCGACTTCGCGCTGCTGCCGAAGCTGCGCGAGTGGTTCCGCGCGCGGCGCGGGTGAGTCAGCGGATCAGCGACGCCAATTGCGCGGGCGACAGCTCGCGCAGCGAGCCGACCGCGACGTCCGCGTCGGCGTAGCGCTCGCGCGGCGCCGTCCCGACGAGCGCCGCGACCTTCGCGCCGGCCGCACGCCCCGCACGCACGCCGACCGGCGCGTCCTCGACGACGACGCACCGCCCGGGCGGCAGGCCGAGCCGCTCCGCCGCCAGCACGTAGACCTGCGGGTCCGGCTTGCCGCGGGTCACGTCCTCGCCGCTGACGATCGCCGCGAACGCGTCACGCCGCCCGAGCAGCTCGAGCGTCAGCTCGACGTTCGCCCGCGGCGCCGACGAGCCGACGCCGAGCGGCATCCCCGCCGCGGCGCACGCGTCGATCAGCTCGACGGCGCCGTCCATCGCCGGGAAGCGCTCGCGAATCAGGTCGCGGTAGATCGCCTCCTTGCGCTCGTCGAGGGCGCGGCGTCCGGCGTCGTCCACCCGGTCGCCCCAGAAGCGGGCGATCACCTCGCGGCTCGTCTGCCCGAAGGTCTCGGCGAACTGCGCCTCGGTGATCTCGAGGCCGTGCTCGCGCGCCATGGCGACCCAGCTGCGCAGGTGCCCCTGGTAGGAGTCCACCAGGACGCCGTCCACGTCGAAGATCACGCCCACCCCCACCGCCGTCGCCATGTCCGACTCCCTACCCAATGAGGGGGAGGGCCGAAACCCCCGAGAGGGGCTTGTGACTGCCATCGGTTCGTCAGTAAATTCCCCGTCCATGGCGATGCCTGCGACCGTCAACCAGCTGGAGCGGCTCGACGAGGAGCTCGAGACGATCCTCACGTCGTTCGACACCAACTACGCGTGGCGATACGGCAACGTGAAGGAAGGTCTGCGCGACCTCTACGAGAAGGCGAAGCGCGACCAGTGGAACGGCACCACGCAGCTCAAGTGGGACACGCCGGTCGACCCCGAGGTCGACATCCTGCCCCGCCACCTGAACCCGCTGCAGGGCTTCGCGCCGTACGAGAAGCTCACCGAGAAGGAGAAGCAGCGCTTCCAGCACGCGCAGGTGGCACTCCAGCTCTCGCAGTTCCTCCACGGCGAGCAGGGCGCGCTCATCGTCGCGTCGCAGCTCGTCGGCGCGGTGCCGTGGATCGACGCGAAGTACTACGCCGGCACGCAGACCATGGACGAGGCGCGGCACGTCGAGGTGTTCGCCCGCTACCTCACCGAGAAGCTCGAGTGGCAGTGGCCCGTGAACGAGAGCCTGAAGGAGCTGCTCGACGCGACGATCACGGACAGCCGCTGGGACTTCAAGTACCTCGGCATGCAGATCATCATCGAAGGCCTCGCGATGGCCGCCTTCGGCAACCTCTTCCAGATCACGAGCGAGCCGCTGCTGAAGGACCTGATCCACTACGTGATGAAGGACGAATCGCGCCACGTCGCGTTCGGCGTGATTTCGCTGAAGGACTACTACCGCGAGATGCCGGCGAACGAGCTGAGCGACCGCGAGGACTTCATCATCTACGCGTGCGAGCTCATGCGGAACCGTCTCGTCGGCGACCAGATCGCCAACGCGATGGGCTGGAACCGCGACGAGGTGAAGGACCGCGTCCTCGCGTCGCCGCCCGCGATGATGTTCCGGCAGATGCTGTTCGCGCGCGTCGTGCCGAACCTGAAGCGGCTCGGGCTGATCAGCCCGCGCGTGCGCGCGTCGTTCGAGCAGCTCGGCATCATCCAGTTCGAGGACGCGGACCCGGAGCAGCAGGACCGGGATCTCGGCTTCGCCTGAACGGCGCGTGAAAACGATCCTCGAGCATTGCGCGGGCCTGCCGGAGCGCCGGTTCGCGGTCGGGGATCAGCTCATCGGCGAGGGCTCGACGACGGGCATTCTGCTCGTCTTGATCGAGGGGACCGTCGAGGTGCGAAAGGGCGACACGCCGGTCGCCGTCGTGCGCGAGACCGGCGCGCTGTTCGGCGAGATGGCCATCCTGCTGAACACGCCGCACACCGCATCGGTCGTCGCGGTGTCGCCGACGCGTTGCTACGTCGTCGACGATGCCACGGTGTTCCTCGGCTCGCCGGCGATCCTCCTGCACGTCTCGCGGCTGCTCGCGAAGCGGCTCCGCATGGTGAACACGTACATCGCCGATCTACAGGAGCAATTCGCCGAGCACAGCGATCATCTGAACATGGCCGGCGAAGCCGTCGACCGGATGCTCGCTCATCAAGACGATGACTGACTCGACCCAAGACCATGTCTTGGGTCGGAGAGGCAGCGAGAGTGTGGCGGCTCGCTGCGAATCACCGTTATGCCGCGGCCGGCGAAGCCGGCGCGGCACACTGCTCCGATCGACAGCTCAGATGATGAGCTCGGGTAGCGGTCGCACTTCAGTGTCTCCCAGCCCGACTTCCTGGTGACCGGCGAGCGAAGTCCACGCGGCGGTCATCGCGTCCGTGTCGAGCACCACGTGCGTCGGGGCCGGGCCGATCTGGCGGCCGGCGTTGAAGACCCACGTCGAGCCGATCTTGTCGACCCAAGAGCCGCCCTTGCGGAACGGTGACTGGTGGATGTGCCCGGACAGCACGACGTCCGGCCGGTGCCGATCGATCCAGGCGTTCAGCGCGTTGTCGCCGACGTGACGCTTGCCGGTCCAGTCGGTGCGGACGTCGGCGGGCGGCGCGTGGTAGACCCAGATCCATCGCTGCTTCGGCATCGCCGCGGAGCGCTCGAGCAGGGCGTCCACCGCCGCACGCCCGACCGGGCCGTCCCAGTACGGGCAGATCGTGAACAGCGTCCCGTCGACGTCGAGCGCGTCGCCGTCGATGGGAACGCCCATGGCACGCGCCTTCCCGAGCCAGCGCGCCTCCTTCTCGCCGTTGGCATCGACCCGCGTCAGGTCGTGGTTGCCCGAGCTGACCAGGAGCCGCGCCTTCTTCTGCAGGCGCTCGAGGTACTGGAGGATGACGACGATCTGGGCGTCCTCCTGGGCCCTGCCCGCGACGTCGAGATGGTCACCCGCGATGACGACGACGTCGAAGTCGCCTGCCACCGCGTGCACCCAGTCGAACTGCTTCAGCGTGTAGTGCAGATCGGAGACCAGTAACACCCGCACGGCGCGGACCTTACCGGAGCGAGGTAGCGGCCGCTACCCGCGAGGTAGCGCCCCTCCGACAGGCGGCACGAGCCGCCGTGAAAAACAGGAGGTACCGACGATGTCCCTGCGCACTGCATTGACGGCCGCCCTGCTCGCCCTGGCGACCATCGCCCACGCCGGCGGCACCGACCACGACCGCTGGGTGGATCACCTCGAGAAGTACGCCGTGTACGTCGGCGAGGGCGGAATCATCGAGGCGTTCTCGAAGGCCAAGTCGGCCTGCATCTGCACCGAGGAGGGCTCGCTCTCCAAGCGGCCCGGCTACATCACCGTGGGCGACGGGGCGGACGGCCTCATCAGCTTCTGCGCGATCCCGCTCTTCGACGACCTCGGCGCGCTCTGGACGGCGGTCGGCTGCGCGTCGTACGTTCCGCTCGTGAAGAAGTGACGCGCTGACCACGCCCCGTTGGCCAGCGATCCACGGACGGTGAGATTCAGCTTGCCGCTTCGAATGTCACCACGGTATGCGAGGATCCATGCGCCGCGTCCTCCGATCGTCCCTGGTCATCGTCCTGCTCGCGGCGCAGCCCGCGGCGGCGTGGTTCGTGTTCATCAAAGACAAGGGCCCACTCATCGCGTCGAGCGGTAGGGCGCTGCTCGGAACGCCCTCGGGAATCGTCGTCGCCTCGGGTGCGGTGATGCTGGTCGACCCCGTCACGGCGCGCGCCCGATGGCAGCAATCCTTCGGTGATCTTCCCGAGGTCGACGTCGACGCGATGGCCGTCGACCTCGCGGGCGACGTGATCGTCACCGGAAAGTTCGACGTGCCGCCGCTCGACGTTCTTCACGCGGCCAAGGACGCGTTCGTCGCCAAGCTCGATCGGTCTACGGGCGCCCAGCTGTGGCGACATGTCATCACGGGGACGGCGACCGGCGCCGGGACGGCTGATGGCCTCGGGGCGATCGACGTGCTCGCGAACGGCGACGTGGTGGTCGCCGGGGGAACGGCGGAGGTGTCGACGGATGTCGACCCGATCGTCGTCCGACTCGACGGCTCGACAGGAGCCGAGCTCTGGCGCTTCGCCCAGCCACAGCCTGACCACGCGACGATGAGCGGCGTAGCGGCCTCCGCAGCCGGCCTGGTCTTCGCGAGCGGAACGACGGGAACCTTCGCGCTCGACGGAGCGACCGGCGAGGTCGTCTGGTCCGATCCCGCATTGACCAGCCGCGCAGGCATCGCCCTCGATTCGGCAGGCGATCTGTTCGTTGCGACCGGCGAGTTCTTTCCCGACACGGCGCCCGGCGTCGTCACCAAGCTCGTCGGGACGACCGGCGCGATCGCATGGCAGCGTACGCTGGCGACCCCGACCATCGTCGACGTGTTCGAGGACGACGTGATCGTCCGCAGCGCGGGCGAGGGTCGACGCTTGTCGGCAACCGATGGGAGCGACGTGTGGACCGCTCCGTTCGCCGGCTCCCTGATCACCTCGCGCGGTGAGCTGGTGGGCGCCAGCGGCATCGAGGACGCGGTCCTTTGGCGAGTCGATGCGGTCACCGGTGCCGTCGATGCCGTGATGACGTTCAACGGCGCCCCGCAGCCGCTGTCGACCGACCGATTCGACGCGATCACGGAGGATGCGACCGGCGCGCTCGTCGTGATCGGACGCTTCGAGGGCAAGGGCCGCGCCCTCGTCCGCTTCGATGATCGCCTGTCGGGCGACATCTTGAAGCTCAGCGACGACGGCCCCGGACGGCGCCTCATCCTCCTCAAGTCGAACGACCGATCGCGGCTCGTGCCCAGTGGCGGGGCGCATTTCGATCCAAACGCCGGCATCCCGACGGCGAACGGCGCCCGCCTCCGCATCTGGAACGCGACGACCGGTGAGGAGCAGACCTTCTCGTTGCCGGCGAGCGCGTGGAAGGGGTCGAACCCGCAATCGGCGAATCGCATGAAGTTCTCGTACAAGGATCCGAAGGGGCTCCATGGCCCCTGCCGCTCGGTGCAGGTCCAGACCGGGGGCAAGCTGTCCGCGCGCTGCCTCGGCGCCGGCATCGACTTCACCCTGGACGAGCCCACGCAGGGGTCGATCGTCGTGCAGTTCGAGATCCTGAACGGCTCGCGCCAGTGCATGGCGTTCGCGGGCAACGTCACCGACCTGCCCGGACGCTTCACGGGACGCGACGCTCCGCCGCCCGCGAGTTGCCCGCCGCTTTCGTGACGTGGACGGAGCGGCGGCCGTGGGTCGACGGGCCCTTCGGACGAGTGCTACTGGCCCCGGATGGCCGCCCACCCACTCCACCGCCATCCGCTGCGCAGCCTGTTCACCGCGACCGGCGCGCGCAGCCGTCGCTCCTCGTCCTGGGACCGTAGCGGTCGCAACTGGGACTTCGTCACCGTCCAGGCGGGAGACACGGCCGTGCTCTTGGAGCACGACGGACCCGGCTGCGTCACGCACCTGTACTGCGCGCTCGCCTTTCCCGAGCTGACCGACTATCGCGATGCGATCCTGCGCTGCTGGTGGGACGGCGAGGCGACCCCGTCGGTCGAGGTGCCGCTCGGCGACTTCTTCGGGCTCGCGCACGCGCGCATCCGCACCGTGCAGTCCGCGATGACCGCCGTGAACCCGGGCTTCGGCGCCTCGCACGGCATGCACGCCTACTTCCCGATGCCGTTCGCGACCGGCGCGCGGATCACCGTCGAGCATCGCGGCGACCGGGCGCTCGGCGGCGCGCTGCCGGCGCTCTGGTACCACGTCGACTACGAGACGTACGACGACGCGCCGCCCGCCGACGCGCTGCGTTTTCACGCGCAATGGCGGCAGGAGAAGCCGACCACGGCGATCGGCCCGAAGCCGAACGTGCAGCTGCACGGCGCCGCCAACCTCGACGGCGCGGATAACTACGTCGCGCTCGACGTCGCGGGCGCCGGGCAGATGGTCGGCCTCGTCCTGCAGATCAACAACGTCGCCGGCGGCTGGTACGGCGAGGGAGACGACATGGTCTGGGTCGACGGCGACGGGTGGCCGCCCGCCATCCACGGGACCGGCACCGAGGAGATCTTCGGCGGCGGCGCGTGCCCGGTGCGCGAGTTCGCCGGGCCGTATCACGGCTTCCACGTCGTCGAGGGCGGCGGCCACGATCACGCCGGGCTGGTCGGCGCGTACCGCTGGTTCGTGCACGATCCGATCCGCTTCACCCGCTCGCTGCGCTGGACCGTCGAGCACGGGCACGCGAACAACTTCGCGAACGAGTACGCGTCGGTCGCGTACTGGTACCAGTCGGAGCCGCACGGCGCCTTCCCCGTGCTCGCGGCGCGCGACGCGATGCGGCCGCCGCTCGATGCTCCGTACGCGGAGGCGCGGGAGCGGTTCTTCTCTGCCGTCTCCGCCGCGATCGGCAACCTGTCCGGCCCCGACCTCTACCGCCTCGCCGCGATCGGCGAGGAGTTCTACGCGGGCCGTTTCGCGGAAGCGGTCCGGCGTCTCGAGTAGTCCTCCTGGCGCCGATGTCGCAGGTCACGCCGGTCGGACGCGGCAGGCCGTCGATGTCGTTGCAGCGTCGGCCACGGGGTCTGCTATGACCCGCCCATGCCCGCGCCGATGACCCGCGAAGAACGCGAAGCTTTCCTGGCCGGCCTCCACGTCGGCATCGTGAGCGTCGACGAGCCCGGCCGCGGCCCCCTCTCGGTGCCGGTGTGGTACCTCTACGAGCGCGGCGGCGAGATCGTCCTCGTGACGCGTCCCGAGGCGCGGAAGGCGCGGCTGCTCACCGCCGGCGCGCGCGTCTCGTTCGTCGTCCAATCAGAGGAGATGCCGCCCAAGTACGTGACGATCCAGGGGCGCGTGACCTCGGCCGAGCCGGCGGACGTCGCGCGCGACGTGAAGGCCGTCGTGCGCAAATACCTCGGGGCGGACGTCGGCGATTCCTACGTCGACGCCACGCGTCCGAACGGCACCAACGAGATCGTCGTGCGGGTGCGACCCGAGCGGTGGTACTCGCGCGACTTCGGCCGCACCGCCTAGAAATGCGTTGACCGTCGGCAACGGCCGGTGGTAGCGCTCCGGCATGGTGCAAATCCTGATCGGTGTGCTGTTGGCTCTCCTGGCGACCGACGGGATCGCCGCCGACTTCGACGCGGACGGCGTCGACGACGCCGTCGACAACTGTCCCTATGCGGCGAACGCCGACCAGGCCGACGCGGACAGCGACGGCATCGGCGACGTCTGCATCGCATGCGGCATGCTCGACGCCGCGGCCGAGTTCGGCATCGCGGTCGAGACCACCTTCACGGCCAAGGCCGGGAAGACCAACGGCCACGTGCCGGAGCTGTCGCTCGTCACCGACGTCTGCGCCGATCGCGTGGTGCTGCAGTCGGCGGACGTCGGCGACTCCGGCGACGAAGGGTTCGACGTGATCGCGCGGCGGGCGTCCGGCGTGGCCGTGAAGGTCACGAACGCGTCGGACGAGTTCGGCGTCCACGAGGGCGCCGTGGGCGGTACGATCGCCACGGGCGGCGGTGTCGTGGTCGCGCCGCCGGGCACCGCGGGGGTCGGCATCGACACGAGCGGCACCCATCCGCGTCTCGCGCGGTGTCAGGAGAGTACCGCGGACGCCGCCGCGGCCTCGGCGGCGTTCGCCGCAGTGCCGCCGAACGAGACGCATTTGGATCTCGACGTCGGGCCGGGCGAGGGCATCACGCTCGACGCCGGCACGCCCGGCGCCGCCACGCTCGGCGTCGTGAACGTCCGGTCACTCCGTGTCCACGGCACGCCCGATCCGGGGTTCGGCTGCAGCGGCCTCGCCGAGGTCGCCATCCGCGGTCCGCGCAGCACCGTCGTCAACGTGACCGGCAAGATCGAGCTGGGCCCGTGCGCCCTCGTATTCGACGCCTCGGGCGGCGACGTGATCCTGAATGCCGTCGGCAAGGGACAGGTTCGGCTCGGGCCGGGCGTCGAGATGTTCGTCGGCCTCCTGGCGCCGCAGCGCAACGTGCAGGTGCGGCGCCCCAACAACTACAGCGAGCAACCGCACCGGATCGGCCCGGTGTGGGCACGCAAGCTCACGATGGCCGGCTACACCCACCAGATCGCGGATCTCGGCGGACAGTACGTCTGCGGCTTCCCGCAGGACCTCCCCTGACATGACGAAGCTCGTCGTCGCCATCCTCCTCGCCGTGTTCACGACCGACGCGCGCGCCGCCGACGCCGACCTCGACGGCGTCGACGACACGGTCGACAACTGCCGCTGGGTCGCGAACGCCGACCAGGCCGACGCCGACACCGACGGCATCGGCGACGTCTGCATCGCGTGCGGCATGCTCGACGCCGCGGCGGAGTTCGGCCTCGCGGTCGAGACGACGCTGATCGCCGACGCCGGCAAGTACGACGCCGTCATCCAGGAGATGAGGATCCAGGGCGACGTCTGCGCCGAACGCGTGACGTTCCTGGGCGCCGAGGTGCGCAGCGGCAACAGCAATCACACCTTCGACGTCGTCGCCTGGCGGGCGAGCGGCGTCGCGGCGAAGCTGAAGACGGTGCCCGAGACCGCCGCCGGAGGACCCGCAGACGGTGGAGATCGACGGCACGCTCATCACCGGCGGCGGGACGGTCATCGGCCCGGCGGACGACGTGCGCGCCGTGGACACCAGCGGCACGAGCCCGCGGATCGCCCGCTGTCAGGAGGCCAGCCCCGATGCCGTCGCCGCGTCCGCCGCGTTCGCCGCCGTGCCGCCGAACGAGACGCACCTCGACATCGATCTGGCCGCCGGCGAAGAGCTGACGCTGGAGGCCGGCACGCCCGGATCGGCGACCATCGGTGTCGTCAACGTAAAGTCGCTCCGCATGCGCGGCCGTCCCGACAAGCTGAACGGCGGCTGCGAGGAATACGCCATCCTCAACATCCGCGGGCCGCTCAGCACGGTCGTCAACATCAGCGGCAAGGTGGATCTGGTGTGCGCCGAGATCGAGACGGTGTCGTCCCGGCCGGCGATCCTGAACGTGACGGGGCCGGGATCGCAGGTGCGCCTCGGCCCGCAGGCGCGGGTGGCGGCGGCGCTGCTGGCGCCGCAGCGCAACGTGTCGCTCCGGCGCGCCAACAACAACGGGGAGTCTCCGAACCGCATCGGCCCGCTGTGGGCCCGGAAGGCGAAGCTGATCGGCTACTCGCAGCAGCTGCACGTGGTCGGCGCGCAGCCGATGTGCGGCGTCCCGCAGGAGCTGCCCTAGAGGGAGGCCGGGTCACCACGCCGGGCCGGGGATGTCCTCGGGCCGGCGGCGCAGCATCATCGTCTGCGTCGCGAACGCGACGAGCGTCCCGCGTTCGTCCCAGATCTCGCAGTCGGCCGTCGCGTAGCCGGCACGGGCGCGACGCACGTGGACCGACGTCAGCAGCCATTCCGCCGTCGTGTCCTCGAGGAAGTGCAGCGTGAGGTCGAGGCTCGGCGCGTGGAACGGCGTGGCGTTCGGGCCGAGCGCCTGGGTCAGCGCGGGCGGCATCGTGTCGGCGATGGGCGGCAGCGCGAACGGATCGAGCGTGCCGTCGGCCCGCATCACCGGCGTGAGGTAGCGGAACCAGCGCGCCATGCGCGCGGGGCCCGGCGTCCAGTCCTGCGTCCACCATGGCGCGCCGAGCGCGAGACGGCAGTCGAAGTTCGCGAGGAACGGTGGACGGAAGTCGCGCACGCCGGGGACGATCCGCGGCGCGTCGTCGGGCTTCGCCACGTCAGGCATCGCCGCGTCGACGACGTCGAAGCCGCCGTCGCGGTCGCGCCCGAACGTCGCACTCACCTCGAGCCCCGGGCCGGGCATGGTCGTCGACGAGAGCGCGGCGCGCACCTGCGCCGCGACGTTGCCGTGCCGCAGCACCTCGACCCGCACCTCGAGCGGCCCCGCCGGCACCGGCGAGCAGAAGTGCGTGTTTGCCGAGATCGGCCGCAGCCCCGGGTCGTTCAGCTCCGCCGCCATCGCGCGCATGGCGACCGTCATCAGCACGCCGCCCGACGGCGTGCGGAAGTTCCAGTCGCGCGGAAGGTCGGCGGTGTACCACCCCGGCGCGGCCGCCAGCCGCGTCACGGCCGTGTCCTTCGTGAGATCGGCCATCAGCTGTACCGGTCGTTGCGCCAGGGATGCGCCGTGTTCGAGTAGCCGTTTCGCTCCCAGAAGCCGAGGACGTCCTCGCGCAGCAGCTCGAGCCGCGACATCCACTTGGCGCCCTTCCACGCGTAGAGCTGCGGCGTGACGACGCGCACGGGCCCGCCGTGCTCGCGCGAAAGCGGCGCGCCGTCGGCCGTGTGGACGAGCAGCACGTCGTCCTTGAGCGCTTCGGCGAGCGGCAGGTTCGTCGTGTAGCCGTCGTACCCGTGGCAGAGCAGGAAGTGCGCGTCGTCGGTGGGCTCGACGAGTGCGAGCACCGTCGACAGACGGACGCCGCGCCACGGGATGTCGAAGCGTGACCACGTGGTCACGCAATGGAAGTCGCTGACGTCGTCCACCTGCGGCAGCGCCTGGAACGCCTCCCAGTCGAGCGTCGTGGGATGCAGGCACGCGCCGTCGACGCGCAGCTGCCACCGATCGAGCGGGACGTCGGGTTGGTTCCCGAGATCGAGCACCGGCCACTTCCCCGCCGCAGTCTCGGTCTGCCCCACCGGCAGCTTCGGCATCCCATGCCGATTCGCCGGCCCACTCCCCTGCGGCCGCTCGTCCGCCATGGACGGCGTCTTCGCCATCTTGTGAAGGAAGCGCTCACGCAGGCGCTTCCGCGCATCGACGATTCGCTGCTGATCACTCATACATGCGTACCACGCGTGGCGCGCCGGCTTCGCCGGCCGCGCCATACAGGTCGAGCGGACTCCCTGCCACACCAATCCCTCGCACCGAGCCGCAGGCTCGGGGCGACGCTCTAGAATCCGAGCATCTTCGCGACGTAGTGGATCATCACCTCGTCCGCGCCGCCGCCGATCGAGATGAGCCGCGTGTCGACGAACGCCCGCCCCGCGACGCTCTCCTTCATGTAGCCGAAGCCGCCGTGTAGCTGGATGCACTCGTCGGCGACGTAGCGCACCGCGCGGCCGACGAGCAGCTTCGCGATCGAGATGTCCTGCGTCGCGTCCTCGTTGCGGACCCGCGCGCGCACGCACTCGTGCGTCAGCGCCTTCGCGGCCTTCAGCTGCGCCAGCATCTCGACGAACTTGAACTGCGTCACCTGCATCTTCGAGAGCGGCTTCTTGAAGACGATGCGCTCCTCGCAGTAGCGCTTCGTCGCCTCCCACAGCGCTTCCGACGCCGCGATGGAGCTGACGCACGCGACGAGGCGCTCGTCCTGGAACTGCATCATCTGCTGCTGGAAGCCGCGCCCGACCTCGCCGATCGTGTTCGAGATCGGCACGCGCACGTCCTCGAAGAAGAGCAGCCCGGTGTCCGAGCCCCAGTTCCCGATCTTGTCGAGCAGCTGGTAGCTGAAGCCGGCCGACGCCGTCGGCACGACGATCTGCGAGTAGCCGCCGTAGCCGGCGTCGGGATCGGTGACGGCGAGCAGGCAGATCCAGTCGGCCGTCGCAGCGTTGGTGATGTAGATCTTGCTGCCGTTGATCACCCAGTGGTCGCCGTCGCGGACGGCGCGCGTCTTGATGGACGCGACGTCCGAGCCGGCGTCCGGCTCGGTGACGCCGATCGCCGCCACCATCTCGCCCGCCACCGCGGGTGCCAGGTACTTGCGGCGCAGCTCGTCGGAGCCGAACTGGTGCAGCGACGGCGTCGCCATGTCTGTCTGCACGCTGATGCCCATCGCGACGCCGGCGTTGTCGCACCAGCGGCCAATCTCCTCGAACATCACCGTCGTGTAGCTCCAGTCGAGCCCGGCGCCGCCCCACTGCGGGTCGTATCGCAGGCCGAGCATCCCGAGCTCGCCCATCCGCCGGTAGAGCGACTTGTCGATGTGCCCCATCTGGTCGAACTCGCGCGCGCGCGGCGCGAGCTCCTCCTGGACGAAGCGACGGACGGTGGATCGGAACAGCTCGTGCTCGGCGGTGCCGTGGAAGTCGGACATGCGGCGGACCTTACCGGGCCGTCGCGGCCGGTGCCAAGCCTACGAGGTCGACTTCGGCGGGGTCGCCAGGTGGAACCCGTTCCAGGCCTTCGAGCGGTCGCTCTTCGTGAGCGGCCAGGGCTGACGGCCCTCGGATGCCGCCTGCTGGGCGTCGGGCAGCAGCGCCGAGAGCGGCGACGTCAGCTTCGCGTTCGGCGCGGCCCCGTCGACCCGCAGCGTGCTGCCCGAGATGAACGCCGCCGCCGGCGACAGCAGGAAGCAGATCGCCGCCGACACCTCCGACTCGGTCCCGAGGCGCTGCAGCGGGACGGCCAGGTGCAGCAGCCGCAGGAAGCCCTGCATCCAGTCCGGGTAGGTGTCGAAGCCCGACGACGCGATCCAGCCCGGCGCCACCGCGTTCACCCGCACGCCCGACGCCGCCCACTCGACGGCCGCCGTCTCGGTGAAGCTCACCATACCGAGCCGCGCCGCACCCGAGTGGCCCATGCCCGGCATGCTGCCCCACATGTCGGCGACGATGTTCACGATGGCGCCGCCGTGCTCGTTCATCCACTGCGTGTAGCACTCGCGCGCGCAGAGGAAGCCGCCCGTCAGGTTCGTGCGGACGACCGTCTCCCAGCCCTTCTGGCTGATCCCCGCGAGCGGCGACGCGAACTGACCGCCGGCGTTGTTGACGAGGCCGTCGATCCGCCCCGTGCGCTCGAGCACGGCCGTCACCATCGCGCGCACCTGGGCTTCCTCGCGGATGTCGCAGGGCAGCGCGTGCGCCGTGACGCCGGCGTCGGCCAGCTCGGCCTTCACCGTCTCGAGGCGCTCCACCTTGCGTCCGACGACGACCACCGTCGCGCCGAGACGTCCGAGCTCGTGCGCCGTGCAGCGGCCGATGCCGCTGCCGCCGCCGGTGACGATGTGCGTCTCGCCGGCGAAGAGATCGGGGCGGAAGATCGAGTCGAACGGCATGGCGTCTCGTGCCACGCCGACCGCGGGCTGGCAACGCGGAGGGCCGCCCGCATGGGCGAGCCCTCCGCGTTCCGGTGATCATCAGTCAGACGGTCAGGACGACTTCATGATGGTCTTCACGTCGGCCGTGAGACCCTCGATCGCCGCGAGCAGGTCGGCCCGCACCTCGGGATCGATCGTGCGATGCCCCGTGCGCGAGCGCAGCGGGCGCCCGATGGCGCGGAGGCGCGTGCCGAGCTTGCGCAGCGCCGTCCGGCCGGCCTTGGAGCCGTCCTCGGCCTCGGCGCGGTCGAGCAGCTCGTGCGCCCGAGCGATGTTCTTCTGCATCTTCGCCGCCACGCCCGCCAGCGTGGGCTCGGCGTCGATCGCGGCCGACAGCTCGTCGAGCCGGCAGCGCACGGAGTCGATCGTCGCGGCGATCACGCAGCCCGTCGGGATGGTGGTGGTCGTCGTGGTCGACGGCACGGTGGTCGTCGTGGCCACCGTCGTGCTGGTCGTCGTCGGCGGCACGCTCGTCGACGTCGTGGTCGGCGGGATCGTCGTCGTGGTCGAGGCGATCGTCGTGGTCGTCGGCGCGATCGTGGTCGTGGTCGGGGCAATCGTCGTCGTCGTGGGCGCGACCGTCGTGGTGGTCGTCGTCGTGGCGATCGTCGTCGTGGTGACCGGGTCGGCGACCTCGACGGTGATGAACGGCAACGTGCCGCCCGCGACGCCCGGCGGCGACAGGTTGTCGAGCGACGTCGCCGTCGGCGTGTCCGCCGTCGTCAGCTTGATGCCGAACGACGCGTCGGCGGCGGTGATCGCGGCGCGCAGCGCGTTCGTCACGTCGAGCGTGAACGCGACGGCCCCCGAGTTGGCGAGGGACGCGTCGGTGATCACGCCCGGCGTGATGGACCCGAGCGGGGTGGTCGCGATCGCGAAGTCGGACGTCGTGACCGTGCCGTCGCCGACGTAGGTGCCGATGGCGATGGGCGTCGACGCCGTGCCGTCGAAATTCGCACCGGGCCCGAACGTCCCGATGACGTCGTCGATCGTCACCGTGAGCGTGGCGCTCGTGACGTCGTTCGCTGCGACGCCCGACAGCGCCGTCAGGCCGAACTCGGCCATCGCGCGGATCTCCAGCACGTTCGTGATGAAGCCCACGGAGAGTGCCTGGCCGCCCTGGTCACCGACGCCGTCCGGCGGCGGGGGCGTCGGCGGGGGACCCGCGAAGAACCAGCCGTCACCGACGGCGTCGTAGACGGCGCCGTTCGTCCCGTCGAGGACGACGGTGACGGCGCGGGCGTCGAGGGCGGTCACCAGGCCGGCGACGGACAAGAGCGCGGCGAGACGTCGAAGCTTCGGCATTGCGGATCCTCCTTCGTTTGCTTGGTGTACGTCAGGCGTCGACCGCGTCGAGCCCCCCGAACCGCGTGTCGTAGGTGCTCGTATGGA
The DNA here is from genome assembly GCA_964432595.1 of uncultured Binatia bacterium (SeqCode). GTDB lineage: Bacteria > Desulfobacterota > Binatia > DP-6 > DP-6 > DASYLJ01. Next base: position 60,088 of record CAYSOF010000008.1, read on the forward strand.
GGACGCGCACCATGACCTGGTCGTCGAGCTTTCCGTGGAAGACGGCGTTGTGCCACCACACGTTGTCGTAGAGCGGGCCGGACGGGTGCAGCTCGGCGTGTCCGTTCACCTGGAGGCAGCGGAAGCGCCCCTCCTCCGTGCGGTCGTCGAGATCGAAGACGTAGAAGAGCAGCGAGCAGGTGGCGTTGGCGCGCAGCGCCTGCACGACGGGCGCGTCCTTGTGCAGGAGCGAGGTGATCGACGTGGGATCGAAGTCAGCGGCGCTCTTGTAGTAGCCCTTCAGGTACTCGATGCCGGCGTCGTAGATGGCGCGCGCGCCCTGCCCCGCATTGTTCTCGTAGAGGCCGCGAAACTCCGCGGTCTTCGCGGCGAGCTGCGACGCGTGCGGCAGCAGGCCGCAGATGATCGAGTGCATCGTCACGCCGAGCCCGATGCCCGGCTGCCCGACGGCGATCAGCGGCGCCACGCCCGCGTGCGGCGAGCCGTGCTGGTGCACCATCGTCCAGGCGCGAAGCTTCACCTGCCACTCGAGGAACTCGGTCGGGAGCGGACGGTCGCCGGAGAGCACTTTGCGCATCAACATCGGAGGTTCCTCCTCACAGGAATCGCAGTGGGTCGCAGGGGCCGAGCACGCGAACGGCCAGGCCGTCGGCGTCGGTGGTCACGCGGGCCGCGACACCGAAGACGTCGCGCAGCGTGTCTTCGCGCAGGGCATCCGCCGGCGCGCCGACGGCGTAGAGCCGTCCGCGATGCATCACGGCCACGCGATGCGCGAGCCACGCCGCCTGCTCGAGGTCGTGGATGACGACGACGATCGTCACCTGCCGCTCGAGGTTCAGGCGGCGCAGCAACGCCAGCAGCTCGCGCTGATGGCGCAGGTCGAGCGCCGCCGTCGGCTCGTCGAGCAGCAGCAGCGGCGACTCCTGGCAGAGCACCATCGCCAGCCAGGCGCGTCGTCGTTCGCCGCCGGAGAGCGTCTCCATGCGGCGGTGGCGCAAGTCGAGCACGTCGGTGGCGCGCATCGCCTCGCGCGCCGCGGCCAGGTCGGTCTCGCGCAGCGGCTCGAGGAAGCCGCGGTGCGAATGCCGGCCGCCATGCACCAGCTCGGCGACGGTGATGCCCTCCGGGCAGATCGGACTCTGCGGCAAGCGGGCCACCCGTCGCGCGAATCCGCGGGGCGGCAGCGCCAGCGCGTCGGCCCCGTCGAGCAGCACCGCGCCGAGGCGCGGCGCCAGCGTGCGTCCCATGGTCGCGAGCGCGGTGGACTTGCCCGAACCGTTCGGACCGACCAACGCGAGGATCTCGCCGCGCAGCACGCCCAGCGAGAGATCGCGCAGCGCATCCCGCTCCGCGAGCGGATGCCGCACGTGCACGCCGTCCAGCGCGATCGCGACGTCGCTCATGCGAGCTTCCGCCACAGTACGAAGAGGAAGTACGGCCCGCCGACGAGCGCCAGCAGCGCGCCCACGGGCAGCTCGAGCGGCGCGGCCATCGTCCGCGCCGCCGTGTCGGCCAGGATGAGGAGCGTCGCCCCGCCGAGCAGGCAGAGGGGCAGCAGCGCACGATGATCGGGGCCGACGAGCACGCGCACCCAGTTCGGCACCACCAGACCGACGAAGCCGACCAGCCCGGCGATGCTCGCCGCCGCCGCCGCGAGCAGGGCGGCCAGGCACGACGCCGCGATACGCGCGCGACGCACGTTCAGGCCGACGCCGGCGGCGCTGTCGTCGTCGAGCAGGAGCAGGTTCAGGGCGCGCGTCGACAGCAGCGACAGCACGGTCCCGGCGATCACCGGCAGGAGGATCAGCTGGTTCTGACTCCAGCCGAGCCCGTTCAGCGAGCCGATCGTGAATGCCACGAAGGCCGGCGCGCGGTCGGCGAAGACGAACGTCACGAGGGCGATCAGCGAGAACAGGATCGCCTGGACGGCGACGCCGCTCAGCACGATGCGCAGCGGCCCCGCGACGCGGCCGCCGCCCCACGCGGCTGCGAGCAGTGCGGAGATGGCGGCGAGCCCGCCGCCGAACGCCAGCAGCGGCACCAGCGCCGTGTGCTCCGGCCAGAGCACGATGGCGACGAGCCCCCCGAGCCCGGCCCCCGCGGTGACCCCCATGAGCCCGGGATCGGCGATCGGATTGCGCACGACGGCCTGCATCAGCGCGCCGGCGATGCCGAGCGCGCCGCCGACGAGCGCCCCCGCCACCACGCGGGGCAGCCGCACCGACCACAGGATCCGGTGCGAGGGATGCTCGGGGTCGATCAGCGCGGACGGCAGCTCACCGAGCGGAATCTTCGCCGCACCGACCATCGACGCCAACGCCGCGGACGCCGTCAGCGCGACCGCGAGCACCCCCGTCCAGAACCCCGGACGATCGCGGAGGCGCTCGAAGACGAGCCGGACCGTGGCGACCGCACGTCTCACCGCGCGCTGACTCGGGGCTGGGCGAGCTCGTGGAGCTGTTTCGCGGCGTCGGGCAGCGCCAGGCCGGGATTCGTCGAGAACAGCCCCGCGGGCAGCACGTGCACGCCGCGGGTCGCCGTCTTGCGCATCGGCTCCCACGCGCCGCCGCTCTCGAGCCGCTTGGTGAACGACGTGCGGATCGCCTCCGGATCGCCGTGCGCGACCATCAGCACCAGCTCGGGCCGCAGCCCGGCGAGCACCTCGTCGCTCACCTGCACGAAGCCCGGATGCCGCTCCTGGCCCGACACCGACGCCGCGACGTTCTGGAACTCGAGGCTCGTCGCGAGGTCGCCGAGCCACGTGCGCGGCGACACCACGAGGAAGTTGCCCGGCGTGCCGAACAGGATCAGCACCGGCATGGGCTTGTTGAGCGCCTGCGCCGCCAGCTGGGTCTTCGCCTCGTCGACCTGCCTCGCCATCGCGTCGGCGATGTTGCAGCGGCGGCCGACCTCGAGAAGGCCCTCGAACGTCGCCGCGACGCTGTCGGAGCCGATCAGCAGGACCTCCGCCCCCGAGCGCTCGAGCTTGTCCTTCAACGGACCGTGCATCAGCTTGTCGCCGACGACGATCTGCGGGCGCGCCTCGGCCAGCGCCTCGAAGCTCGGCGAATGCGGGCTGCCGAGATCGACGGTCGGCGCGGGCGGCGGCGTGCGCATGTCGGTACGGACGCTGGCCACCACGACGACGTCGCCGCCGGCCTTGCCGAGCGCGGTGGCGACGTAGGGCAACAGGGTTGCGACCCGCACGGGCTCGGCGGCCATGGCCGTTCCCGCGAGCAGCGTGAATGCAATCGAGAGCAGTCGATGCGTCATCCGCATCCTCCTAGAATTTCGCCTGCACGCCGAACAAGAACGCCGCCGGTCCCGCGAGCCGGCCGCCGCCCGTGACGGGACCGAACTCCTGATCGAAGACGTTCTCACCCTGCGCGAAGAGCTGGAAGTGACGGCCGATGCCGATGGCCTTCGCGAACTCTCGCGGCTCGCCGTACGGCAGCAGACGAAGTGGGGTTATGATGACTTTGAAGTTCCAGAGCCAGTGGTTGCGGGCCAGGAGCTCCTCGGAGTTGGCGACGTCCGTGAACGCGTCGTCCTCGTACTCGCCCCAGATGCGGACCGCGATGCCGAGCTGCTTGTGGCGCCAGCCGACCGACGGCAGCACGCGGTTGCGCGGACGGAACGGCAGGTCGTTGCCGTCCTCGCCCGGGATGCCGTTCTTGTTTTCCGTATCGAGGTACGCGTAGCCGATGCCGATCGTCGGCTGGTGCTCGCTCTCGATCGCCAGGAACTGCAGCGGCGAGAACTCGAACGCCAGCTCCATGCCCTGCGTGGTCGCCTCGGCGAAGTTCTGGGTCTGGAAGCGCAGCTGGCCCGGCAGCCCCGGCAGCGGGTCGGGGATGCAGCCCGCCGGCCGGCCCGGCGAGGCGCAGACCGGGACCTGCGCGAACGCGATCAGGTCGTCGAACTGGTGCCGGAACAGCGTGATGAAGCCGTCGACGCCGGGCGCGCGGAACGCGGCATCGAGCTGGAAGGCCAGGTCCTTCTCCGGCTCGAGGTTCGGGTTGCCGATCAGCGCGTAGAGCCCGCCGGCGTTGATGTCGACGGCGTACAGCTGCGTCAGGTCCGGCGCGCGGAAGCCGGTGCCGACCGTGCCCGAGAGCTTCAGCCACTCCCACGGCCAATACGTGAGCGTCCCGCGCGGATTCACGTCGAGCCCGTACTCCTCGTGGGTGTCGAAGCTGCTGCCCACGAGGAAGCTGAAGCGGTCGGTGACGAACACCTCGGACTGCACGAAGGGGCTCACCTGCCACACCGATTCGTCGACGCGGGGCGTGGTGGCCGGCTGACCGGCGACGAAGATCTCCTCGGTGGTCTGATCGAGGGTCTGGACGCGTGCGCGCGAGCCCAACGTGAGCATGTTCAGGTTCCAGTAGTCGTTCGGCCCCGCGCGGTACTGCCAGCGCGACTCGCCTTCCCAGTCGACGTAGTCGGAGTGCTCCTGGAAGCCGACGAGATCGTTGTCGCGGAGGAAGCCGTAGCGGTTGACCCACGTCGTCAGCGTCGACTCGGGCGTCGTCTGCCAGCGCCACTCGCCGCCGAGGATGTAGTTGACGTTCGTGCTCTCGGGGTTCGTCTGCTGCTGCCACGACGGGAAGAACGTGAAGCCGTGATACTCGTTGATGTCGGTGTCGACGCGCAGGTTCCACTGGTCGCGTTTCTGCAGGGCGTCGCGGTTCTCGCCGCTGTACTGCGCGCTGATGTCGCCGTACTGCTCGAACAGCCGGAACTCGTCGTGCGTGCCGGAGAGGAAGTACTTCACCTTGCCGACCTGCCAGCCGTGGCTGGCGGCGTAGAACTGGCGTTGGAAGCTGCCCCAGGCGCCGGCCGCCTCGAGCGTGGGATCGGGCGTGCCCTCGCGCGTGATGATGTTGATGACGCCCGCCATCGCGTCGCTGCCGTACAGGCTCGACGCCGGACCACGCGTGATCTCGACGCGCTGCACGTTGTTGGCCGGAATGTCTCGCAAGTCGACCACGCCGTCGATGCCGCCGCGGAAGCGCCGTCCGTCGATCAGGATGGCCACCTTGTTCGGATCGGCGCCCTGCATGCGGACCGTGCTGGCGCCGAGCCCGAACTGCTCGTTCTTGCGCACGTAGAGGCCCGGCACCTCGCCGAGCACGTTCTCGAGGTCGATCGTCGACGACTCTTCGATGTCCTGCTTGCCGATCACCTGCGTGGGGACGGTGACCTCCCACCGGGTCGACTCGGCCTTCGTGCCGGTGACGACCACCTCGTCGAGCGGCACCGCCACCCCGAGGGGCTCGTCCTCGGCGCGGGCAACCGCGACCGCCACCAGGAACACGAGGATGGTCGGGAGAACGATCTGCAGGACGCTCGCGGCGTTCACCCGGCCCATCACGGCGCCGGGTGACACACGAGCAGCACCGCATCCTTGTCACGCCCGACGCCGGGGGCCTTGGCGCGCAGCACCAGCTTCGCCTTGCCCGGCTTCACCTTGCTTCCCTTCTGCTTGACCGGAACGTCGATGCGGACCGGCGCGGAGCACGACGGCGCCGCCAGCCCGGCGAGCGCGGCGTCGAGACGCTCGCGGTTCGCACGCTGCTTGGCCGACTTGTTCGGGCTCACCACCGCGGGCGCGATGCCGGTGAGCGCGTCGCACCGACCGACGCACGCCGCGACCGTGAAGCCGCACGTGCCGGGCGTCGGGTCGGCGTCGCACGCCGCGCCGTCGGTGCAGTTCTGCGGGCTCGTGACCGCCCCGGCCGTGTCGCGCTGGGGCGTCTCGAACGCCACCTCGAGGAGGCACGGCTTCTTGCCCTTGCCCGCCAGCGTGTCCGGCTGGCACGTGACCGAGCAGCCGTCGGCGCCGGCCGCGTTGCCGTCGTCGCACGCCTCGCCGCAGGACGCGTCGATCGTCCCGTCGCCGCAGCCGGTGTCGCCCACGCACTCCCCGCCGCTGCAGACGTCGTTCGACGTGCACGCGTCGCCGTCGTCGCACGTGCCGCCGATGGGCGTGCCGGTGCACACGCCGGCGGTGCAGAAGTCGTCCCCCGTGCACGCGTTCGCGTCGTCGCAGGCCGTGCCGTCGATGCACGCCGGGCCGACCGTGCCGTACTCGATCTCGAGGACGGGCATCTTGGAGCCGGCCGACGTCTCGCCACCCTCGCCCGGCATGGCACCGCCGCCGCCATTGTCGAGCGACGTGGCCGTGGGCGACTCGGTCGTCCGCCACAGGAAGCCGATGAACGGCGTCCCGGCCGCGACCGCCGCCGCCACGCGGTCGCGGACGTCGACCGTGAAGAACACGGCGCCGGTCTGCTTCAGCGTGTTGTCGGTGATCTCGCCCGGCCCGGTCGACACCGAGAAGGCGGTCTCGTCGGTGCGCTTGTAGTCGTTCAGGAGCGCCGCGCCGTCGCCGTCGTAGGGATGCACGAGCAGGGTCGACGCCGCCTTTCCGTTGAACGCGGTGTTGGGCCCGAACGTCGAGATCACGTCGTCGACGTTGAAGATCAGCTTGGCGGCGACGATGGGCTGACCGGCGACCTGCGCCAGCGGGAATTCCATCACCGAACGCGTCTCGGTGACGTCGGCCTGACGCGCCGCCGAGAGCGGGTTGCCGCCGAAGTCCGCGGTGCCGTCCCGAGGTGCCAGGCCCGGGAAGCCGTCGACGAGTCCGTCGGAAACGGTGCCTTCCGTGTTCTCGTCCACCACGATCGTCTCCGTGACGGCCGAGGCGGTGAGCGTGGTGGCGAGTAGCAGCGAGGCGACGGTGGCGACGATACGCATGTGAGCTCCGATCGATCGAATTGGGTCATGGCGCCGGCGTCCCCCGAGGGCATGCCTTGGGGGGTTCCGCCCCCGGGGGATCACCGGCTGTGCAGTGCTCAGGGCACGCACACTCCGCGGTAGACGGCGTCGAGATGCGCGGTGCGGTTCATGTCGAGATTCTCATGTCCGGTGAGAGTGGATTCCGTGTGCGGGCTCCGGCTGGCGCTGGGCTCTCGCGGAACTGGGAACCTCGGGCCGACGGTCGGAAGCGACGGAGTGGTGTCGTCACGCCCTCAGGGCGGTCCGCCACCTCCCTCCTCGTCGTCGCCCGTCGGGCCGATCGGCAGCAGCACGACGCGCTTGCAGCGCCGGCACTTCACCTCGACCCCACGCGGCGTCAGCCGCGCGAGGAGGTTGCCGCACTCGCAACGCGAATCGCGCACGGGCTCGGGCATCACCGCACTCAATGCAGCACCCGCTCGTCGGCGACCGTGGCGAAACGGACGTGCGCCCCGTGCCGCGATCGCAACGCGCGGAATGCCGCCTCCTGGCGGCTGCGCTCGGCCCCGTCGGTCTGATCGAGGATCAGCAGCAGGCAGGGCGAGCCGCAGCGGCCGTAGAACCACATGGAGGGGCGCTCCGGGTGGGCCGCCTCGCCGGCCTCGTGCAGCGCGGCACCGGCCAGGGCTGGCACCTGCACGTGCAGATGCGCCTCCGGCAGGCGGACCGTCAGCCAATCGGGACCCACCTCGAACGCCGCCGTGGAGCAGAAGACTTCCACGAAGCCACTGCAGCTGCGGAGCACGGCGCGGACGCGGCCCAGGCTGGCCGCCTCCTGGAGCAACGCCGCGACGCGTTCGGTGCGGTCGGTCGATTCGAGCATTCCACCCCCGGAAATTTTCCCGTTGAAAGTGAAAACCATTTTCAATAAGGTGCCCCGGAGCACAAGGGGTGAAACGGGGATTCACTTGGACTTTCTTCGCACCGCCTTCCACCACACATGACCTGGACCTTCGCCCGCGCCGCCGTCGAACGTGTCTCGCGCGCCCTCCGCCAGGGGGACGCCCCCGAGCTCATGTCCGCCTCCTCCCTCACGCTCGCGCTCGTCGCGGGCAACACCGATCGCGCCACCGCCGGGCGACGCGCCGCCGGCATGCTCGAGGCCATCCTGCTCGATCCGAGCGGGCCGTTGCCCGATGCGGTGCGCGAGGCGATCGAGCGCACGCTCGACGCGCTCGTGACCCGCGACGACGCCGACCCGGCCGCGTTGCTCACCGCGCTCTGGCGCGAGCTCGCGGGCGTGCTGGCGCCGGCTCCGTCGCCCGCGGCGGACGTCGCCACGGCCGTGCAGACGTATCTGGCCGATCATCTTTCGGAGGGCGTCACGCTGCGCGAGCTCGCGCGCGCGCTCGGCTACAGCCCGAGCCACGTCTCGACGATCATCCGGCGCGCCACCGGGCAGCGCTTCACGGCGCTGCGGCGCACGATCCAGCTCGAGCGCGCCGCCTGGCTGCTCTCGCGCGGCACCTCCGTGAAGGAAGCGGCGCTGGGCGCGGGCTTCGCCGATCCCGCGTACTTCAGCCGGGTGTTCCAGCGCCGGCACGGCGTGCCGCCGAGCCGCTGGCGCGCGACACCCGTCGCGCTGCTCCTCGTGCTGCTGCTGACGGGCGCGTGCCATCGGCGAGCGCCGGTGCCCCAGCCCGCGGCGACGGGCAGTTGCGTGGCGCCGGCCACGTGGGTCGTGCCGGCGACGGGCCGCGCGCGCACGACGCCCGACGTGCTCGCCCGCGCCGCCCGCACGACGTTCGTGCTGCTCGGCGAGATGCACGACCGTCCCGATCATCATCGCTGGCAGGCCGACGTCATCGCCGGCCTCCTCGCACGGCGCGACGCCGTCGTCGTCGGCTTCGAGATGTTCCCGCGCCGCACGCAAGCGGCGCTCGATCGGTGGACGGCGGGCGAGCTCGACACGCCGGCGTTCCTCGCGGCGTCGGATTGGGACGCGGTGTGGGGTTTCGATCCGGCGCTCTACATGCCGCTGTTCCACCTGGCGCGGTTGAACCGCCTGCCCATGGTCGCCTTGAACGTCGATCGCGAGCTCGTCGCGCGCGTCGGCCGCGAGGGATGGGACACGGTGCCCGCGTCGGCGCGCGAGGGCGTCGGCACGCCCGCGCCTGCGAGCGACGCGTACCGCGCCGCGCTCGACGGCGTCTTCGCCGCGCACGGTCATGCGGACGACCCCGCGGCGGCGCAACGGTTCGTCGAGGCGCAGCTCACGTGGGACCGCGCGCTCGCCGAGGCGCTCGTCTCGGCATCGCAGCGGCATCCCGGTGCGCTCGTCGTCGGCGTCATGGGCAGCGGGCATCTCGAGCGCGGCCACGGCGTGCCGCACCAGCTCGCGGCGCTCGGCGTGCGGTCGCGCGACGTGACCGTGCTGCTGCCCTGGGACGTGGAGCGTCCGTGCGCCGAACGTACCGCGGACCTGGCGAACGCGGTATTCGGCATCCCGCCGGGCGACACCGCCGCCACGCCGCCGCGTCTCGGCGTGCTGCTACGGCCGGTCGACGGCGGCGTCGAGGTGATCGACGTGACGGCCGGCGCGCCGGGCGCCGCGGCGGGGCTGCGCAAGGGCGACGTCATCGTCGCCGCCGCCGGCACCAGCGTCGGCTCGGCCGGCGCGATGCGCGCGATCGTCGCCCGCGTCGCGCCGGGAACGCTCCTGCCCCTGCGGGTCCGGCGGCACGGCCGCACGCGCGAGCTCGTCGCCCGGTTCGGGCCCGCGTCGTGACGCGGATCGTCCTCGCCGTCGTGCTGCTCGTCACGACTGCGGCCGGCGCCGGCGTCCACCACGACCTCACCGTCACGCTCGATCCCGCGAATCGTCGCCTCGACGTCGTCGACCGCGTGCGCAGCGACGCGGACACGCGCGCGACGCTGCCCGACGGCCTGACCGGCGTCACCGTCGACGGGACGGCCGCGCCGGCGGGGCCCATCCCGATGGCGGCCGGCCGCACGATCACGGTCGCCTATCGGACGACGCTGCCCGCGCCGGCGCGCGACGACGGGGCCGCGCGCTCCTTCGCGGACTCCGACGGCTCCTTCCTCGCGCCGGGCACCTGGCATCCGCGCGTCGACGCGCCGACGTTCACCTGGCGCCTGCAGACCGACGTCCCGGCCGGCCAGCGCGCGGTCGCGCCGGGACGGCTCGACGCGGAAGACGTCGGCGCCGAGCGCGTGCGCGCGACGTTCGTCGGCGACACGCCGACCGAGGAGCTGCCGCTCTTCGCCGGACCGTACGTCGTCACCGAGCGCATGCACCGGGGCACGCGCCTGCGTACGTGGCTCCATCCCGACGTCGCCGAGCTCGCCGACACGTATCTCCAGAAAACGGCGGGCTACCTCGACCTCTACGACGGCTGGATCGGCGCGTACCCGTTCCCCGGGTTCGACGTCGTGTCGAGCCCGCTGCCGGTCGGGCTCGGCTTTCCCGGGCTGACGTGGATCGGGCGGCAGGTGCTGCGGCTGCCGTTCATCCCCGACACGTCGCTCGGCCACGAGGTGCTGCATTGCTGGTGGGGCAACGGCGTGTTCGTCGATCCGTCGCAGGGCAACTGGGCCGAGGGTCTGACGACGTTCATGGCCGACTACACGTTCGTCGAGCGCCGCAGCGCCGACGAGGCGCGCACGATGCGGCTGCGCTGGCTGCGCGAGTTCGCGGTGCTGCCCGCGGCGCAGGACGTCGCGCTGTCGACGTTCCGCGCGAAGGGGCACACGGCGTCGCAGGTGATCGGCTACCACAAGGCGGCCATGGTATTCGCCATGCTGCGCGACACGATCGGCGCCGGCGCCTTCGCCGACGGCGTCCGCACGTTCTGGACGCGGCATCGCTTCACCGCGGCGGGATGGCGCGAGCTCGAGGCGGCGTTCGCCGCCGCGGCCGGACGCTCCCTGGACACCTTCTTCGCGCAGTGGGTGACGCGCGCGGGGGCGCCCGTCCTCGGCGTGCGCGACGCGCGCGCCACGGGGACGCGCGTCGAGGTCACGCTCACGCAGGAGGCGCCGACGTACGCGCTGCGCGTGCCCGTGCACGTCACCACCGACGCCACCCCCACGGTCGCCGCCGTCGCGCTCGACGGAACGGCGGCCACGACGGAGATCGACGCGACGGCGACACCGCGCGCGCTGCTCGTCGACCCGGACTTCCGCGTGTTCCGTCGCCTCGCGCCCGACGAGGTGCCGCCGATCCTGCGCACCGTCGCGTTCGATCCGTCGACCGCGACCGTGCTGATCGATCAGCCGCAGGCGGCGCGCGCCGTGGCGACCGCGTTGCTGGAGGGCGATCCCCGCGTGACGGACGCGATCCCCGCGACGGGCCCGGTGCTCGCGATCGGCAGCGCCGCGGCGGTCGACGCCTGGCTGGCGCGCAACCGCCTGCCGGCCGCGCCGCCGGAGGTCGCGGGCAAAGGCACCGCGCGCGCGTGGGCGACGTCGGCGGAGGGCCGGACCGTCGTCGTCGTCGCCGGCGTCGACGCCGATGCGTTGGCGGCGGCGGCCGGCCCGCTGCCGCATCTCGCGGGCGAGAGCTGGGTCGTCTTCGAGGGCCGACGCTCGGTCGCGCGGGGCCTGTGGTCACCCGTCGACGGGGGGCTCCGCGTGTCGCTCGTGCCGTGAGCGCTTCCGTTTCCGCTTCGCATAGTCGTTCGGCGGCGTTCGCCACACGGCGCCGGCGACGACGACGAGCATCGCGAGGAGCGTGACCTGCAGGCCGGCGAAGCCGGCGAGCTTCGCCCACGCGAATCCCGGGTGCACGTAGCGGATCAGCCAGCCGCTCGCCTCGTCGAGCAACGCCGACCCGAACGACGCGACGATCAGCAGCGCCTTCGCGCGTCCCGGGAGCGGCACGAAGAGCACCAGGTGGGTCATCGTCAGCAGGAGGATGCCCATCGCGAACAGGTGGAAGTGCGAGATCTCGAGCAGCACTTTGAACGAGCGCGGCTGCGAGAACGTCGCCTCCGAGCCGAGGTAGTGCTCCACCACGGCGCCGTACGAGAACGACATCTGCGAGAAGAACAGCGCCGCGTTCGTGACCCACAGGAGCGCGACGTAGACCAGGAACGCCGCCAGGATCAGACGCAGCAGGTGGTTCTGCCGCCATTCGCCGGTCACGACGAAGCGCATCAGGACGCCGGCGCCGGTCGGATGACGAGGTCGTACAGGAGGATCACCTTGCGGACGGCGTTCGTCATCGCATGCGCCGTCAGGGTCGAGCCGCCGATGCCATGCACGTCGCCGCCGACGCGCCATCCGCCGTCGAGCCGCTTGCCATCGAACTGCGCCAGCCACTTGGGCGGCGGCGCGTACTCGGGCGGCTCGTAGAAGGCGAGCATCACCACCTTGTCGACGGCGCCGTCGGGCGACAGCACCGCCATGAACGCCTCGGGCAGCGTTCGCACGACGTGGGAATCGATCACCGCGTAGCCGACGACCTTCCCGTCGCGCGTGCCCGTATAGTACGTGAAGAGCTTCGACTCGACCGCGACCTGCTTCGCCTTGCAGGCCTCGACCTGCGCGTCGGTGAGGATCGCCGTGTGCGACTCGACCTGCGTGCCCTCGGGAAACGCCAGCGCGAGCGCCTCGTCCTTCGCGTAGAACACCCCGGCCCGCGCCGCGGTCGCCGTGGCGACCACGAGCGCGGCGAGGAGCGTGGCTCGTCGTGCGACAGGTCTCAGAACACGAACCCCAGGCCGATGTTGACGTCGTCCGGCCGCTCGCCTTCATCGAGCTCGAAGTTGCGGTAGTCGAGCTTCAGCACGACCTGCGGATGCGGCTTGTAGGACATGCCGATCGTGTAGCTCGTCGTGTCCTTGGTGCGATCGCGCTTGAAGCCCTGCGGCACGCTCTGCTGCGGGTCGTACTGCTCGTAGCGGAAGAACGGCTGGAGCGCCTGCGTCGTCCACGCCGGCATGATCCAGGGCATGAGGTCGTAGGCCGCTTCGATGTAGTGGCCCTGGAAGTAGTCGCCGACGACCGTCTCGTTCTGCCGGCTGATGTCACCCGCGTTGTCGAGCCCGCCGAACGCGTACAGGCCGCGGAACCAGAAACCGTACGCGTTGTACTGCGCGTGCAGGTCCGTCAGGTTCATGAAGCCGTCGACCTCGCGGCCGGCGAAGTCCTGGTTCTGACCGGTCTCGCCGAGGAACGTCGAGACGCCGACGAGCAGACCGGGCACCTGGCTCGGCGTGTAGTCGAGACGGCCCGACCCGGCGAGGTTCTCGCCGAGGGCGCGGTTGCCGGACTGCCGGCCGCCGCGGATGCCGCTGCTCGTGAAGCCGCGGGCGTTCAGGCTCGTCGAGAGGTAGCCGCGGTAGCGCAGGTCTTCGTGGAAGAACTCGCCGTGGATGCCGACGCCGAGCTCACGCCAGGTCGTCGGGATGATGAAGCGCTCCACCTCCGGACGGTTGTTGCCGAAGAAGTACACCGGCTCGTGGATCTCGTTGATGAAGCCGAGCGGCATCAGCACGAGGCCCGCGCGGGCGTTGAGCTCGTCCCACCCGAGGAAGTCGAGATACGCGAACTCGAGGGAGACCTCGCCGTTGCCGGACGTCACCGTCGACGCGGTGGTGGCGTGCTCGAACTCGAGCTCGGTGTTGAGCACGATCCGATCGGAGAACTTGTATCCGGTATAGAGGACGAAGCGGAGCGCGTCGGCCCGGTCCTGCGCCCCCGCGGTGTCGCTCACGGTCTCGCTCCAGAAGCCCTCGCCGTAGCCGCCGATCGAGAGGCCGCGGCTGATCTGGTAGACCTTCGAGGCCGCGGGACCCATCCCGTACATGCTCTTCATCTGCTTGTCCTCGGGGAGGACGAAGTTCTCCTTGAGCTTCGCGATCTCCTCGCTGAGGACGTCCACCTTGCGCGACGTCTCGGCCGTCTCGGTCGCGGGCGGCGGCGCGGGTGCCGTGGCCGTCGCGGCGGGCGGCGTCTTGGCGGGCGGCGCGGTCGCCTTCAGCTCCTCGCGCTCCTTCTGCAGCTCCTTCCGCTCGCGTCGAACCGCGTCGAGCTCGTGCTGGAGCTGCTCGATGAGCTGCTGCGCCTGCCGCTTCATCGCGTCCAGGTCCTCCGCGATCGCCGGACGAACGACGATCAGCGCGGCCGCCAGGATGCCGAACAGCGCGCGACCGAACCCTACCCTGCGCTCTCCCATGTCTCCCCCCTGCTGCTACTGCACGTGGCCCACGAATCGGGCGTTGGGCGTCACCGTCACTGCGACCTCGCCGTCCGAACGCACGTCGGCAAGCACGGCGTCGACGCCGGCGCGCTGCAGGACCGCACGCGCGCGCGCCGTCCCGAGCACGACTGCCGCCGTCGACAGCGCGTCCGCCCGCATGGCGGAGCGCGCGACGACGGTCACGCTGGGCGCGTCGACGACGGGCGCGCCGCGGTGCGGGTCGACGATGTGCGCCACCCGCCGGCCGTCGGGCCCGGCGAGGAACCGCTCGCCATCGCCCGACGTCGAAAGCGATGCCTCGCCCATCTCGACGACGCCGAGCCAGTCGCCCGCGCGACGCGGATGGCGGAGCGCGATGCGCCAGCGGCCACCGTCGGGCGGCGCGCCGAGCGTCGCGATCTGCCCGCCGAGGTCCAGCCATGCGGAGCGCACGGCCCGGGCACGAAGCGCTTCGCGCGCGCGGTCGAGCGCGTAGCCCTTCGCAATGCCGCCGAGATCGACCTGCGCCGCGGGATCGGCGAACCGGACCGTACGGGCGGCGGCGTCGATCCGAATCGTCGCGGCGCCGGCCGGCCGTGGCGGCCGGCCGGCCGGCCGATGCGGGTCGCCGTCGACGAAGCCCCACGCGCGCACCACGGGCAGGACGGTCACGTCGAACGCGCCGCCGGTCAGCCGCCCGATGTCGAGCCCCGCCTCGAGCACCTCGATCACGCGCGCGTCGACGGCAACGGGACCGAGCGCGCCGCCCCGGTTCAGCCGGCTGACGTCGCTGTCGGTACGCTGCACCGCCATCAGCCGGTCGACCTCGCGCAGCTCGTGCATCGCGGCCTCGATCGCCGCGCGCGCGTCGCCGCCGGCCGCGTCGTAGACGCGCACCTCGGCGAACGTGCCCATGACCCACTCGCGCGACGCCCCCGCGGGTGACACCGGTGCGGCGGCCGAGGTCGCGACCAGCAGCAGTACGCCCACGGCGTCGAGAAGGGATCGCATCCGGGCGCGCGGGTCAGCCGTGGTGGCGGGTGGGTGCGACCCGCTCGTCGGCGACGGCCACGTCGGCCGCCTGCCGTCGACGTCGCAGCGTCACGACCGTTGCGTACAGCAGCAGCGCCACCAGCACGCCCTGCGCGAGTAGCGTCTCGGCCGACGGGTAGATGCCGAGCGCCGGGATGCGCGGCGCCCACGCGACCGACGTCAGCCCGACCACGCCCGCCTCCTGCAGCTCGAACACGCCCTTCCCGGCGAAGATGAAGGCCATCAGGTAGAGGAGGCCGCCGGTGACCAGGAAGAACTGCGCCATCGGGATCTTGATGCCGACCTGCTTCAGCGCGACGTACAGGACGCCGAGCAGCACGAGGCCGGCGACGAACCCCATGCCGATCATGGCGTCGCCCGCGGGCGCGCCGGCGAGCAGCGCCTGATAGAAGAGCACCGTCTCGAAGCCCTCGCGGTAGACGGCGAGGAACGCCGCGGCCGCGAGCGCGCCGCCGCTGCCGCTCGAGATCGCGTGCTTCACCTTGCCCTGGATGTAGCGCTGCCAGCGATCGGCCTCGGACTTCGAGATGAGCCAGTAGCTCACCCAGAAGAGCACGGCCGACGCCAGCAGCATGGACGCGCCTTCGAGGATCGGGCCGGCGCCCGGCGTCATCCGGAGCAGCGTCGTCAGCGCGACGGCGGTGAGCAGGCTCGCGACGATGCCGATCGCGCTGCCGACGTGGATCGGCCGTACCAGCGACGTCTGCCCGGTGCGGCGCACGTAGGTGAGGAGCGCGCCGATCACCAGCACCATCTCGAAGCCCTCGCGGAGGATGATCGCGAGCGACTGCCCGAAGCGCACCCACGCGTCGGCCGTCGGCTCGAGCACGGTCGCCGCCGCATCCAGATCGCCGTGCAGGCGCGCGACCAGGGCCTCGAGCTCGGGCGAGATGGTCGTCCCCGGCTCGCGCAGCGCCGTGCGCACGCGGACGAAGCCCTCCTCGACGCGGCCGACGAGCGACGAGTCGAGCGCGCCGAGGCGTTTCTCGACCGGCTCGAACTGCATGTACGCGTCGGTCGCGAGGCCGCTGGCGCTCTGGTCGCCCGCGCGACGTGCGGCGACCGCCTCGTCGAGCAGCCGGCGCGACTCGCTGATCGCCTGCTGCACGCGCGCGGCGTCGACCTTCGGCATGAGGTCGTCGACCGACGGAATGGGCGTGCCCGGACGCAGCGGGCCGCCGAGCGAGAGCGCGCGGACGTACGCCACGATCCGCCAGCGCTCCGCGTCGGTGAGGCGGTCGGCGAAACCGGGCATGGTCGTGTTCGGCACGCCGTCGCGTATGGCCTCGAAGAGCGTCTCGTCGTTGGTCAGCACCAGGCTGCCCGGCGTCGTCCAGTCGGGCGCCGGCGCGATGCCCGCGCCCGTGTCGCCGTGGCAACCGGCGCAGCTCGCCGCGTACAGCCGCTCGCCGTCCGCCATCTCGTCGGGCGAGTGCGCGAGCGTCCAGAGGTAGCTGACGGCGTCCCAGCGGTGCTGGACGGAGAGCGCGTCGCCCCACTCGGGCATGCCGCTCTTCCGACGGCCGAGCGAGATCATGTTGAAGAAGTCGAGCGGCGTCTCGAGCCGCATGAAATCGACGTCGGCGAAGTTGGCCGGCTGCAGGCCGAGTCGCTGCGACTCGACGCCGTCGCCCTTGCCGCCCATGCCGTGGCAGGTGGCGCAGTTCTCGTCGAACAGCGCCTTGCCACGCGCGGCCGACGGCGGCTCGGGCGGGAACGGCTCGTCGCGGACGCCCGTCGCCGCGGTGATGCGCGCGCTCAGGCCGTCGACCAGGGCCGTGACCTGCTCGACCGTGGCCGTCCCGCCGAGCTGCGTGCCGAGGCCGTCGAGGTCCGCCGGCGCGAGCAGATCGAGGCGTCCGTTCAGGTCGCGCGCCTCGGCGAGCAGCAGCTTCGCCTCGTCGAGCTCGATCGGACGGACCAGCTGGGTGCCGTCGAACGCCTCCTGGTACTCGGTGCGCATGCCCGAGAGCAGCGTCAGGAGGCGGCGGGTGTCGGCGGTGGGATCGGCCGGCGGCGTGGCGGCACCCGCCGCGCCTGCGAGCACGAGCGCGACGAGGAGCAGGAGCGACGGCCGGCGGCGAGACATGACGATTTTGAAAGTCACTTTCAACTACGTCGCGAGCGTCGCGCAAGTCAACCGGTGCCGCCCGGTGCCGTCGACGTCAGACCTGGTGCACGCCGCGCCCGCCGCGCGCGGTCTCGCGGCGGCCTTCGCGGCACTCGGCGCAGATGCCGTACAGCTCCATCCGATGGCGGCTCACGACGAACCCGAGGAAGCGCGCGATCCGCTCCTGCAGCTTCTCGAGCTCGTCGCTGTTGAACTCGACGATCTTTCCGCAGCGCTCGCAGATGATGTGATCGTGATGCTGCTCTTCGGCTTCCGTCGGCTCGTAGCGCGCCTGGCCGTCGTCGAAGTGGCGCTCGTCCGCGAGGCCGCACTCCTTCAGCAGCTTGAGCGTGCGGTAGACGGTCGCGTAGCCGACGCGCGGGTTCACCTTCTTGACCGCGGTGTGCAGATCCTCGACGGACAGGTGCTTGTTCGCGGCGAAGAAGACCTTCGCGATGTCGTCGCGCTGCGCCGTCGACTTGAGGCTCCGTTCGCGCAGCGCCTGCTCGAACTGCTGCATCCGGGCTCGCGCCACGGAGCCGCCTATGCCGCCACGCCGCCGCGCCGCTCCAGCAATCGGCGCAGGGCCGGCGAGAGGTAGTGCGCCTCGAGGTCGCGGCCGCCGAGTCCGTTCAGCAGCACCTCGACGCGTTCGCCGGGCGGCGTGTGGCGGTCGAGGAAGATCACGTCCTCGCCGCGCACGCGGCAGAGTCCGCTGCGCACGCGGTAGCCGACTTCGCGCAGGAGGACCTCTTCGCGGACCTTGATGCCGAGCTGGCCCGCCAACGTCTTCAGCTCTTCCAGGAGCGCCTCGTCCCGTCTCGCCACGCTCGCTTCTTAACGGTTGGCGGGGGGTTTGGGAATCGGTGCGGGGTCTGGGGCTGGCGGCCGGGGGTCGTCCCGGCTGCGCGCGGCGCTCGCACGGCACCCCCCACCCCTTTCCCCACAGCGCGTGCTCCCGACGCGCTCGCTCGGGACGACCCCCGGCCGCCAGCCCCAGACCCCCCGACCGGCAATGCTCCCGCCAAGCGCTACGAGCTCGCTTTTGTGTTGCGCCTCCGGGAGTTGAACTGTAGAGCGCGGGCAGGAGGCGGCCCATGATCAAGAGCATCCTGGTGGCGCTGGATGGGTCACAGCATGCCGACGACGCATTGGCGTATGCGCTGTCGCTGGCGGAGAAGCTGAAGGCGCGGCTGATCGGGCTGCACGTCGTCGACATCGTCTCCATCGAGGGGTCGTTCCTGCACGACGTCTCGGGGTCGCTCGGGTTCGAGCCGTATCTCGACTTCTCGTCGAAGATGCGCGAGGCGCTCCAGGAGCGCGGGCGCGTCCTGCTCGACACGTTCACCCAGCGCTGCGCGGAGCGCGGCGTTCCCTGCGACACCGCCCTGCCCCTCGGCATCGTCGCGAACGAGATCTGCGATCAGGCACGCACTGCCGACCTGGTCGTCATCGGGCGCCGCGGCGTCAACGAACAGTTCTCGACGGGATTGCTCGGCGGGACGACCGAGTCCGTCACGCGCAAGTCGCCGAAGCCCGTCCTGGTGACGCCGCTCGGCGTGCGACAGATCGCGAAGCCCGTCCTCGCCTACGACGGCTCCCAGCGGGCGAGCGCCGCAATGCACATGGCCGCCGAGATCACGACCGCGCTCGGCCTGCCGCTGACGGTGATCCACGTCGGCCGCGAAGACGCCGAGGACGGCGACCGCGTGCTCGAGGAGGCCCGGCGCTACCTGTCGTCGTACGAGCTCGCGGTGACCTGCAAGGTGCTGACGGGGCCGCCCCACCAGCGCATCGTCGACGTCCTGCGCGACGGCGGCTACGACCTGCTCTTCATCGGCGCCTACGGCCACTCGCGCATCATCGAGATGGTCCTCGGCAGCACGACGGAATACGTGCTCCGGAACGCCTCCACGCCGGTGTTCCTCACCCGGTAGGGCGCGTATCAGAGGCGGCCGTTGGTCGGGGGCGGGGCGTCGGTGGGCGACTGGTCGTCGCCGCCGGGACGCAGGCGCGCGATGCGTGCCTCGAGCATGCGGGCGGTGCGCTCGATGCGGCGCATCTCCTGCTGGAAGGTGGGGTGCTGCGTGACGCGCTCGACCGAGCGCCGCACCACCTCGTCGACCATCTTCTGCATCTCGCCGAGACGGTCGCCGACCTGCGACAGCTCCTGCATGCGGCGGCCCGCGAGGCCGGGCGCGGTGCGGATGGCCTCGATGCCGCGGTCGACCGTGGCCGCGATGCCCTGCAGCGCGGCTTCGCCGTGCTGGATCAGGTCGCGCATCACGCGCAGCGACAGGAGACCGGTCTTCTTGCGCTCTTCCTCGAGGATGATCTGCGCGAACGTGACGGCGGTGAGGTCTTCACCACTTTCGTTCTCGAGGATCTTCACTTCCTCGCCGGCCTTCACCCAACGCGCGATTTCGTCGAGCGTCACGTAACGGCTCTCACTCGTGTCGTACAGCTTGCGGTTGCTGTACCTCTTCACGAGGCGCGTCATGATGAATCCAGCTAGCACAGCGATCCGCAGCCGTAAACCGAAAACCCCTATGGTACGCCAGCCATGCAAACGTGCATGGCGCCTGCGCGCGCGCAGGTATTTTCGCGCGTTGGCAGCCTATGCGGTGGGCATTCGCGCGGTACCCCTCGTGCGGGCGACGAGGAAGCCGCGGGCCATGTCGGCGACGATCTCGCGCGCGACGGCCAGAGGGTCGGGGGCGTTCTGGATGGGACGTCCGATGACCAGGTAATCGGCGCCTGCGCGCATGGCGTCGCCCGGGGTCATGACGCGCTTCTGGTCGTCGCGCTCGGCCGTCGCCGGACGCACGCCCGGCGTGACGATCAGGAAGCCTCGGCCGCTGCCGCGACGGATGCGGGCGATCTCGAGCGGCGACGAGACGACGCCGTCCATGCCGGCGCGGCGCGCGAGCCGCGCGAGCCGTGACACTTGGTGCTCGACGTCGTCGGGCACGCCGACGCGGCGCAGATCCGTCGTGCCCAGGCTGGTGAGCACGGTCACCGCGAGGATCTTCGGGCGGCGGATGCCCTCTCGCCGGCAGGCGCGCGCCACCTCGGCCTGCGTCTTCTCCATCATCTCGAAGCTGCCGGACGCGTGCAGGTCGAAGAAGCGGACGCCGAGCCGTGCCGCCTCCACCCCCGCCTTGGCGACCGTGTGCGGGATGTCGTGGAACTTGAGGTCGAGGAACACCTCGCGCTTGTGCCGGTGCACCATGCGCACGACCTCGGGCCCCGCGTGCAGGAAGAGCTGCTTGCCGATCTTGAAGACGCCGATCTCCGGCGCCAGCAGCTCCACGAGCCGTTCCGCCTCGGCGATGCGATCCACGTCGAGGGCGAAGATGAGGCGGTTGCGGATGCTGTCGGTCGTGCGCGGCGTCACCGCGGGCCTACCATCTCCGCCACCTTGGCCGCCACCTCCGCCACCGGCACCTCGACGGCCTCGCTCGCGGAGCGCGCCTTCACCTCGACGCATCCCCGCTGGAGCGCCCGCGCGCCGACCGTCACCCGCACCGGCAGGCCGACCAGGTCCGCGTCTTTGAATTTCACCCCGGGCCGCTCCTCGCGATCGTCGAGCAGCGTGTCGACGCCCGCCGCCTCGAGCGCACCCGCGACGGCGTCGGCCGTCTCGCGCAGCGTCGTGTCGGTCATGCTCACCGGCACGACCAGCGCGCCGAACGGCGCCAGCGCCGCCGGCCACACGATGCCCGCGCCGTCGTGGTGCTGCTCGATCGCCGCCGCGACGGTGCGCGTGACGCCGATGCCGTAGCAGCCCATCTCGATCGGCCGCTCCTGGCCGTCGGACGCGCTGAACGTCGCGCCCATCGCCTTCGAGTACTTCGTGCCGAGGTAGAACACCTGCCCCACCTCGATGCCGCGATGGGCCGCGAAGACCCCCTCCTCGCAGCGCGGACAGCCGTCGCCCGCCGTCGCCTGCCGCAGGTCGGCGAAGGCGACGTCGGGGAAGTCGCGCGCCTGGTCGACGTTGACGAGGTGCTCGTCCGCCCGATTCGCGCCGGTGACGGCACCGACGATGCCGCGCAGCGACGCGTCGGCGTAGATCTTCGTGCGCAGCCCGACGGGGCCTGCGAACCCGACCGGCGCACCGGTGATCTTGACGACCGTCGCCTCGTCGGCGAGCACGACGGGGTCGCCTCCGAGGGCCGCCTGGAGCTTCGTCTCCGAGGCCTCGTGATCGCCGCGCACGAGCACCGCGACCGCCGCGCCGCCGGCCGTCTGGTAGAGCAGCGTCTTGACGAAGCGGTCGGCCGGCAAGCCGAGGAACGCGCCCACCTCGGCGATCGTGCGCTTGCCGGGCGTGGGCACGCGCTCCAGCGTGCCCGCGTTTCCCGCGCCCGGCGGCAGCGGCCGGACTTCGGCCTTCTCGACGTTCGCCGCGTAGCCGCAGCGCTCGCAGGAGACGATCGCGTCCTCGCCCGACTCCGCCAGCACCTGGAACTCGTGCGTCTGCGAGCCGCCGATGGCGCCGCCACCCGCCTCGACCGCGCGGAACGTCAGCCCGCAGCGCTCGAAGATGCGCGAGTAGCAGTCGTACATCACCTGGTACTCGCGCTGCGCGTCGGCGGCGTCGACGTGGAACGAGTACGCGTCCTTCATGATGAACTCGCGCCCGCGCATCAGCCCGAAGCGCGGCCGCACCTCGTCCCGGAACTTGACCTGGATCTGGTACAGGTTCTTCGGCAGGTCGCGGTACGACCGCACTTCGCGGCGGACCAGATCGGTGACGACCTCCTCGTGCGTCGGGCCGAAGCAGAAGTCGCGCTCGTAGCGGTCTTTGATGCGCAGCAGCTCCTTGCCGTAGACGTCCCAGCGCCCGCTCTCCTGCCAGAGCTCGCCCGGGATGACGGCGGGCATCAGGATCTCCTGCGCGCCCGCCTTGTCCATCTCCTCGCGGACGATGTTCTCGACGCGACGGACCGCGCGCAGCCCCATCGGCAAGAAGTCGTAGATGCCGCGCGCGACCTGGCGGATCATGCCCGCGCGGACCAGGAGCTTGTGGCTCACGACCTCGGCGTCGGCCGGGTCGTCGCGCAGGGTCGGGACCAGGAACGAGGAGAGACGTCTCATTTCGCGGCCGCCGCCTCGTGCTCGCCGAGACACTGCAGCGCGAGCCCGCCGTGGCTCCACGCCGCCCCCGACGCCATCGCCATGGCGACGAAGATCACCTCGCCGATCTCCTGGTCCGTCGCGCCGACCTGCGTGCACTTCTTCACGTGGGCGTCGATGCACCAGGGGCACTGCGTGATGTGGGCGATCCCGAGCGCGATCAGCTCCTTCGTCTTCGACGGCAGCGCCCCCGGCGCAAAGGCCTTCTTGTCGAACTCGAGCCATGCCCGATACGGCTCGGGCGCCAGCTCGCGCATGCGTTTGAAGACCGTCTTCACGTCGACGCCGTGGAACTGCATGGGACCTCCTTTGCGGCCCTGTTCTCTACACCAGCCCGGCGCCGCTTGCACCGCACACCGGGCGGCTTGTCGCGGATCCGCCAGTTGGTACGCTCCCGGCATGACCCAACGACATGCCCTCGCCCTCGGACTCGCCACGCTCCTCTCCACCACCGCGCACGCCGCCGAGCCCGCCGCGGCCGAGCCCCTCGTCGCGCTGCTCGCCCCCACCGAAGGCAACGCCGTCAAGGGCGTCGTCGTGTTCGAGTCGGCGGCCGGCGGCGTCAAGGTGACGGGCGTGGTCGGCGGCCTCGAGCCGGGATCGAAGCACGGGTTCCACGTGCACCAGTTCGGCGATTGCTCGGCGCCCGACGCGTCGAGCGCCGGCGATCACTACTCTCCGGCCAAGAGCGAGCACGGCGGCATCACGGCGCCCCGGCACGCCGGCGACCTCGGCAACATCGAGGCCGACGCCAAGGGCATCGCGGCCGTCGACGTGACGGTACCCAACGTGTCGACCACGGGCGGCACCGCGCCGCTCGTCGGCCGCGGGCTCATCGTGCACGCCAAGGCCGACGACCTGAAGACGCAGCCGACCGGCGACTCGGGCGCACGCATCGCCTGCGGCGTGCTCGGCTTCAAGAAGCCGACGAAGTAGCCCGCGCCAGCGTCTCGATCAGGTACGGCCGCATCGCCCGCGGCTCGACGATGTCGTCGAGCGAGCCGACGCTGCGCGCGCGCTCGACGGAGTGGATCGCGTCGAACTCGGCGGCCAGCGCGGCCTGCGCCGTCAGCACCGCCTCGGCCATCGCCTGCTCGACGGCCTCGCGCGCGGCGGGCGTCGGCCGCGCGCGCAGCGCCTCGCGGAGCACCTGTACCCGCGGGTCCTTGCCCGCCCGCACGCGTACCTCGCGCGTGAAGACGACGGCCGCCGCCGGTCCGCCGCCGATCACGGAGGCATACGATCCGGTCAGCGCCGCGGCGCGCATGCGCGGGTTCAGCGCCTTCGAGAACACGACGTACGCGCCGCCGTGATAGCGCGACACGACGAGGAAGCAGATCGGGCCGTCGAAGTTGACGACGGCGCGCGCGATCTCGGCCCCGTACTCGAGCTGGAGCTTGCGCAGCGACTCGGCCGACCCGTCGAATCCCGACAGGTTCGCCAGGACGACGACGGGCCGCACGCCGCTCGCGGCGTTCATCGCCCGCGCCACCTTCTTCGACGACAGCGGGAAGAGCGTGCCGCCCGTCCACGACGACGGTCCGTCGTGCGGGCGATACCCCTCGCGCTCGACGCTCTGGCTCTCGATGCCGATGAGACACACCGCGCGGCCGCCGAGGTGGGCGTCCCACACGATGGCGGTCTCGGCGCCGACCCAGCCGCGCCAGCGCTCCAGGCTGCCGCCGTCCTGGTCGACGACGGCCTGCATCACCGCGCGCATCGCGAACGGCCGCTTGCGGCCCGGGTTGGTGCGGTCGTCGAACACCTCGCCGACGGTACGGAAGCCGTGGCCCAGCTCGGACGGGTACGGGAAGCCCGTGACGTCCCGCTCGGCGGGATCCGCCGTCGGGTGCGGCCGCGGGCCGGCCTCGCCGGGGACGACGTAGGCGTAGCGCTGGTGCTCGGCGAGGATCGCGAACGCCGCGCCGACGTCGCCCGCGTAGTACTGCGCCTCGCCGTTCGGCCCCATGACGCGCTCGAGGCCCCCGAGCGCCACCTCGTCCTCGGCGGACACGCTGCCCGACGCCTCGAGCGCGGCCCGGCCCGTCAGCACCATCGCCGCGCCGGGCGTCATCACGAGGACGCCGCGCGTGTGTCCCTGCATGGTCGCGAGCGCGTTCCAGTAGCTCTGCGCACCGACGTTGACGCCGTGGACGACGACGTGGATCACCCCGCCGCGCTGCGTGAACGTCACGATGCGTCGCGCGACGCGCGCCGTCGCGTCGAGGTTCTCGGTCCCGCTGTCCATCGCGATGCGCGCGCCGGCGGAGATCGGGGCCCACTCGACGGGCAGTCGCTCGTGCTCCGCCAGGTCGATCGCCGCCTCCACCCGATCGCACTCCGGGGCGGCGAGCGCGCCCATGCCGCGCGTCGGATCGGACAGCACCAGCACGCGCCGCATGCCCTCCGGCACCTTCTCCGTGGGCGTCGAGACGATTCCGAACACGACGGCGCTCTTGTTGCCGCCGTACGGCCGATCGCCGACCGGCACCGCCCGCGGCCGCGGCTCGTCGGGCGCGAGGTCGTACTCGACGAACGATGCGCCGTCCTCTTCACGGGCGAGCATACGAACGATCTCGTACGGGTACAGCAGGCGACGACGGCGCGCCGCCACGACCTTGCGCTCGTAGGCCGACGCCGGCGCGAGCGGCGTCCGGACGGGCGCGCGCGTGACGATGTCCATGCGCGCGCCGGTGACGTCGGAGATCGCGAGCTCGATCGGACCGGCGTCGCCAGGCTGCTTCATGCGCACGACGACCCGCTCGAGCCCGAGGTGCCGCGTCGCGGGCGCGAGTCGCCGCGCGAGCCCCGCCACGTCGTCGGCGTCGAGCACGACCTCGTGCGAGACGAAGAGCGCGATGCGGTTCCACTGCAGGCGGCGGGCCGGGTCGCGCGCGCTGCGCACGGCGCGGACGATGCTGGTCGCGCGATGGAACGCGCGCTCGAACGCCGCCACTTGCGTGGCCATGCCGGCGTGCCGCCCGCGCACGTCGGCGAGCACGACGATGCGCTCGTCGTCGGCGATCTCGCGGCTGCGGGCCCAGAAGCAGTACACGTCGTCGGCGCCCGCGAGCCGTTCGAGATCGAAGGCGGCGAGCCGGCCGAGGTCGATGCGCTCGGCCACCTCGGGATGCAGCCCGTGCAGGTCGAGCACCGCGCCCGCACGCCACGTGGCGTACGTGTCGGCGGCGAGACTCCACACCGTGCAGCGATCGGCCGGCACGACGGACGCGAGATCGCCGGCGTCGCCGTCGGTGACGAGCAGCTCCACGGCGTCGGCGCGATCGATCGCGTCGCGCAGGCGCGCCAGCGTGATCGCTGCGCGGGCGGCCGTCGACACGGACGCCACGACGCGGCGGCCGTCGCCGAGCGTCACCCGCTCGATGCGGACTCCGTCCAGCGTCGACGACGTGTGGCGGACGGCGCCGTCCGGCGCGTAGACGCGCAGCAGGTGCGCGAAGCACGCGATGCCGCGCCGCCGCGGATCCGGGTCGCCGAGCCAGGCCCCGACGCGGTCGAACGCGCGGCGCGGGGCCGCGGCCAGCTCGAGCAGCACGTCGTACGGCGGCACGCCGGTCGTCTCCTCGCCGAGCCACGGCGCGATGCGCTGCGCCGCCGCCTCCGCCTGACGGTCGAGCGCGGGACCGTCGAACACGAGGTCGGTCGCCTCGATCGCCGCGTCCGCCACCGCATCGGACACGAGGCCGCGCATCTCCGCGATGCGCCGGAGCGCGTCCGCGAGGCGCGCGTCGCCGTCGAGCGCCACGCCGTCGCGTGCCAGCGTCGTGAGGCAGCGGATCATCGCCAGCACGAGCGGCCCGCGCAGCGCCGCGGTCTGCTGCGTGGCGAGCAGGCGCAGCAGCGCGCGCTCCATCCCCTCGGAATGGTCGAGGGACGCGATCCCGTAGTGCGCGAGCGCCGTCCGCATGAGCGCCAGGAACTCGGGCACGAGCCCTGCGCCGCCCGCGCGCGCGCGCCGGACGAACATGCGCAGGCGGGCGGCGTTCGACGGGCCCGTATCGCCCGACACGGACGCGCGCGGCGCCGCGATGAAGAGCTGCTCGACGTCGGCGTAGAGCACGAGCTCGTCGCGGATCGCCGCGAGGGCCGGTACGGGCTCGGCCAGCAGCGCGATCAGCCGCTCGCCACGCTCGGGATCGACGTCGTAGCCGAGCAGCACGCGGCGGATCTCCTCGCGCAGTAGCGCCGGCGACGACGCATCGAGCGGATCGTCTTCCGCGGGCAGCTCGAGCCGGGGGCCCGATCCCTGCGCCGGGGCGTCGCCGTCCGGATCGATCACGAGCAGGACGTCGCCCGCCGCCACCTGTTGCCCGGCGCGCGCGCGCACCTCGGTGACCACGCCGGCGACGGGCGCCGTGAAGCCGATCTCCATCTTCATGGCCTCGAGGACGCCGAGCGCCTGGCCCGCGGCGACGCGGTCGCCGGCCGCCACCGCGACGGCGACCACCATGGCGGGCGTCGCCGCACGCACCTGGCCGACGGTCTGCCAGCCGAAGCGATACGCGCGACCCGCCACCTCGAGCCGCAGCCCGGCATCGGTCGCGTCGTGCAGGATCGGCAGCGTGCGATCGCCGACCTCGAGCTGCGCCGCGTGGGCGTCGCCCTCGCGCAGCGTCGCCCCGACGACGCGGCCGTCGAGCTGCACCCGGTAGCGCCACGACCCCACGGCCGCGACGCCGACGCGGTACGTGGTGCCGTCGTACGACAGGTCGATGGGCTGCGCTCCGGACGGCGGCACGCGCGTGAACGCGACGTTGGTCGTGTCGGCGAAGAAGTTGAGCCGCGCGTCGCGCCGCCGGCGCTGGTAGGCCAGGATCGCCGCGGCGACGAGGCCGTCGACCGCGAGCGGATCGGGCACCGGCCGCAGCGCCGCGCCCTCGCGCTCGAGCCAGCCGGTGTCGACGCCGCCCGCCCGCAGGCCGGGCGTCTCGAGCAGGTCGATGAGCCAGCCGGTGTTGCTGGCTCCGCCCGTCACCACCAGATCGAAGTCGCGCAGCGCGCAGACGAGCCGCGCGCGCGCCTCCTCGCGCGTGTCGCCGTGGGCGATCACCTTCGCGATCAGCGAGTCGAACGCGCCGGGCACGAACGTGCCGAGCGCCGCCCCGCTGTCGATGCGGATGCCGGGGCCGAGCGCCGGGTCGAATCGGGCGACCACGCCCGGCGCGGGCAGAAAGCCAGCGTCGGGATCCTCCGCGCAGACGCGCGCCTCGATGGCGACGCCGCGCTCGACCACGTCGATGCCGTCGATGTGCTCGTCGCGGGCGATGCGGATCTGCAGCTGCACCAGGTCGACGCCGGTGATCGTCTCGGTGATGCCGTGCTCGACCTGCAGGCGCGGGTTCATCTCGAGGAAGTGCGGCGTCCCGCCGGCGACGAGGAACTCCACCGTGCCCACGCCGACGTATCCGACGGCGCCGGCGAGGCGCAGCGCCGCGTCGGACAGCTGCGCCAGCAGCGTGCGCGGCAGCCCCGGCGGCGGCGCTTCCTCGATCACCTTCTGATGCCGGCGCTGCACCGAGCAGTCGCGCGCGCCGAACGCGATCAGGCGACCGTGCGCGTCGCCGGCGATCTGCACCTCGACGTGCCGCCCGCCGCGAACCTGCTGCTCGAGGAAGAGGCGCCCGTCGCCGAACGCCGCGCGCGCCTCGGCCGATGCCGAACGGAAGGCCGCGGGCAGATCTTCGGCGCGCGCGACGACGCGGATGCCGCGGCCGCCGCCGCCGGCCGTCGCCTTCACGACGAGCGGATAGCCGATGCGCTCGGCGACCCGCGCCGCCTCGGCCTCGTCCGCGACGCCGCCGCCGCTCCACGGCGTCACGGGCACGCCCGCCGCTTCCGCGAGCTGCTTGGCGGCGATCTTGTCGCCGAGGGCGCGCATGGCCGCCGCCGAGGGCCCGAGGAAACGCAATCCCGCAGCCTCGACGCGCTCGACGAACGCCGGGTCTTCCGCCACGAAGCCCCAGCCCGGCCACACGGCGTCCGCGCCGGCGGCACGGATCGCGGCGAGCAGGCGGTCGTGATCGAGATACGCCGCCACCTCGGCACCGGGCGATGCCGGCAGGCGGATGGCCGCGTCGGCGTGACGGACGAACGGCGCGTCGCGGTCGACGTCGGTGTAGAGCGCGACGGCGCGCAGCGCGACGCCCTCCTGCGCGCGCAGGGCCTTCACCGCCCGCAGACAGCGCACCGCGGCGTCGCCGCGGTTCACGATGGCGAGGCAGTGGATCGGCCTCATGCGTCACGCCCGCGCGGCCAGGTGCCGGTCCTCCATGTCGGCCAGCTGCGCCGTGATCTGGCGCGACACCTCGACGGCCCGCCGCAGCCCCGTCCGCTCGCTGCGCGGCTCGATGCACGCCAGCTGCACGTGGAAGCGCTCGCCCGGACCCGGCAGATCGCTGTAGCCGTCCTGACCTCCCCCACGGAGATAGACGCACAGTACACGACATCCCGGCAGCATCGCGACGAGCCGCCCGACGCCGTACGCGGCGCGATTCACCTCCACCCGGCCGCTGCGGCTGCGGCCGCCCTCCGGGAAGAGCAGCGCCACGTCGCCACCACCGACGAGCCACGCGAGGCGCATCAGCACGGCCCCCGTCGCCTGCCGGTCGCCGCCGCGGACGATGGGCAGGCACTTCATCAGGTAGACGAGCACCGCGGACAACGGCGTGGCCGCGAAGTTGCGCGCTTCCGGCACGTTCCACGGCAGCGCCGACCAGTGGGCGATGTACCACCACGGCGAGCCGAGCGCCCACGCGACGAGGAACGAGTCGACCATCGTGAGATGGTTCGCGCAGACGACGAGCGGACCGCCGCTGCGGCGGAGCGCCTGGTACTCGCGACGGAGCGCGGCGACGTCGTCGATGCGCCAGCCGTAGCGGAAGTACATCACGCCGATCACGAGCGGCGCCCACACGAGCCCTGTCAGCCGACCGAGCGCCCGCTGGACGCGGAGCGCGATCCGGTCGCGGAGCGAGAGCTTCGGCAGCTCCACGACCGCGGCGCTCAGGCGAGCCCGCCGTCGACCGGGCGTGCCGAGCTCGACGTCGAGCTGGCCGGGCAGTCGTCCAGGATGTGGATGTCCATCGCGTCCAGGGTCTCGCGTATCACGACTGTCCGCACGGCGGCAGCACCGCCCGGCTATGCGCCGGCGTCGGTCAGCGGCGCGAGCGCGCGCAGGTAGCCGCGCAGTCGGTCGTCGCGCACGATCCGCTCGGCGGGTCCGCGCTCGCCGAGCGCCACCTGCGCCTCCCAGAACGCGCGCAGGCGGCCGTCCTCCGCGCCGTCGCACAGCCGCCGCCACGTGATGCCGACGTGCTCGGGGGCCGCGGTGTTGATGGCGAGCGCATGGGCGCCCTGCACCACCTTGCGCTCGATCTGCCGCCAGCCGCGGACGGGAAAGTGCAGGATCTCGAGCGACGTCGCCGGCGCCGCCGGTCCGAACGACCGCGACGTCGCGTCGTGATTTCCCATCGCGACGACGACGTCCGCGCACCCGCGATGGCACACCTTGGGCGGCAGCGGCGTGCCGACCGCGTTCACCGACGCGAGGTCGCGCATCACCATGCGCTCGAAGAACGCGCCGTCCTCGGCGCGCGCCGGCATGAAGTTGAAGCGCGGGGCGAGCAGGCAGCCGATCGACGCGGGAACGGCGGCGAGCGTGGCCCGCAGGTCGCCGGCGGTCGGCCACCAGAACTCGTCGGCATCGGTGTGGATCACCCACGCGGCGCGATGGTCGACCGCCGCCATCCGCGCCATGCGGGTGACCCAGACGTCCTGCTCGAACGCCTCGCCCGGCTCGCGCAGCAGCCGCAGCCGCCCGCGGCGCTCCCACGCGCGCAGCACGTCGGCCGTCCCGTCCGCCGACCGGTGGTCCGTCGCGATCACGAGGTCGACGCCGCGGTGCAGATGGTAGGCGATGCACGCGTCGACGACGTCGACGTCGTCGCGCACGAGCAGCGTCATGACGATGGGCCCGCTCATGCGGACTCCGCGGCCGCGGGCGACGCGACCGGCAGCAGCTCCGCGATCGGACGCCCGTCGACGTCCGCAAGCGGCACGCCGAGCAGCGCCGCCAGCGTCGGGGCCAGATCCGTCACGTCGAGCCGGCGGCCGAGATCGCCCGCGCGCACGTGCGGGGCGCGCGCCAGCAGCAGCCCCTCGGGCGTGTGCTCGCCGGTCCGCGTCCCCGGCCACGCGCCGACGACGTCGCCCGCCAGCGGCGAGCGCACGTGCCGGACGTCGCCGCCTTTCCGCCACAGCACCCAGAGGTCCGGCAGCCGCTCGGTCATCGGACCGTGGCAGACGTCGCGCACGCGCACGACGCGGTCGAGGATCGGCTGGCCGGTGTCGACGTCGACGAACGTGGCGAGGTCGGCGGCGAGCTGCGCGCAGACGGCGTCGGCCTCGCGTCCGGGACGAATGCGGCCATGCGGCTCGCGGCCGATCAGGTTCAGCCGGATCGCGCCGTCGGCCTGGTTGTTCTGGACGGTGAAGTAGTCGCGCTCCGCGCGCGGCGGCGTCGGGGCGTCGTCGTCCGCGGGCGTGCGGCCGAGCAGTCGGCGCCAGCGTCCGCGCGCCCGCGCCCGCTCGATGCGGTCGAGCATCGCGTCGAGGAGATGCGTCGGGTCGTAGTGCGGACGCATGCCGTGGCTCGCGAACACGAGCACGGTCGCCTCCGGTCCGAGGCGCGCGAGCAGATCGGCGAGGCTCGCGTCGATGGCGCGGTAGACGTCGAGCACGGGATCGCCGACGCGCGCCGCGATCGCCGGGTCGTGCCGGGCGTGCGCCGGATCGTGCAGGTGCCACGCCTGGTGCCCGACGCAATGGCTCTCGGAATAGACGGTGAAGAACAGGTCCCAGTCCTCGCGCGCGAGCAGGAGGCGGTGGAGGCGCGTGCGCAGCCGCACGCCCTCGACGAGGTCGTCGCGGAACCGCACGTGCGCGGCCTCGTCGCGCTGCGCGTTGCAGTTGCCCTGCACCGGCGGCTGGCCGACGATCCGCCGTATCTCCTCCGCGAACGCCGGCGGCTGCGTGCGGAACCCGTCCTCGGGATCGTGGCATCCCCACTCGAGGACGTGCACGCCGTCGAAGCCGGGCGCCGGGCCCGTCAGCGGCACGTCGACCAGCGCGACACGACGTCCGGCGCGTGCGAGCGGCACCCAGAACGGCGTCGCCGCGTTCTCGCGCCCGGCGAGGAAGCGACGCATGTCGTACGTGCCCGGGACGAGCTGCTCCCAGCTGTGCACGCCGTGCCGTCCCGGGTTCACCCCGGTCGTGACCGACGGCCACAACGATCCGACGTAGCTGCCGACGGGCGGATCGGTCGCCGCCACCAGCGACGCGTCGAGCAGCCGGCGAAACGTCGGCAGGAGGCCCGCGGCGGCCCAGCGCCGGACGAGCGCGGGGTCGGCGCTGTCGACGCCGACGAACGCGACGCGGCAGCGCGTCGGGCGCGGCACGTGCGACCGCACCGGGGCGGACCAGCCGATCGCGTCGAGCACCGCCTCGACGTGCGGCGCCATCGTCACGACGCCGCGGGCCTTCGCCGCCGCGACGTCGGCGTCGGGCACCGCCACCCACGCGTTGTAGTACTGCTCGGCTTCGTCGCGCGTCATCGTCGCCGCCGCGCGCTTCCACGACAGCTTCGGGAACAGCATCGGCGCGCCGTCGAGCCACGTGTCCGGGTCGATCGCGAGCTTGCGGTACTTGTCGAGCCAGTGCGCCGCGTCGCGCACGACGTAGTGGAAGTGATGGCCGAGCGTCTCCTCGACGAGCGGCAGCATGCGTCCGGGCAGCGTGTCCTGCCGCCGCGTCCACCGGTGCGCGGTCCCGGGCTGCACGTCCGCCGCGACGCGGACGACGCTCTTGCCGAGGTCATGCCCGAGCCGGCGCCGCAGCCGCACCGTCTCGCCCGTCAGCGGATCCCGCACCTCCCGCTCGAGCGGCGTGTCGAGCAGCATCGCGTGGCGCCGCCAGAACGGCGTGCCGGGCACCTGGCGCCGCGGCAGCGCCTCGAGCGTCCGCAAGACGACCTGCTCGGTGCGCGGGTGCGCGCGCGCCAGCATCGCGAGCAGGTCGCCGGCGACGGCCGGCGCGCCCTCGTACGCGAGCGGGCCGCCCCACGCGAACTCGTCGGGGTCGATCGCGAGCAGCCACGCGATGCCCTCGGCGCGCGCGCGTTGCAGCGCGTCGTCCATGCACACGAGCTGCAGGTGCTCGAGGCTCTGCGCCGGGACGTCGCGCTCGACCGCAATGGCCTCGACCCACGGCACCGCGCGCAGCACGTCGCGCGTGCGGTCGTCGCACCGGTCCAGGTAGAGGTAGGCGCGAGAGACGCCCAGCGCCGCGTGGTAGGCGAGATGAACGGGCAGGATGTCCGCCTCGTCGCGGACGCAGGCGGTGATGGCGAGACGGCACGGCACGGGACGGTCCGGAGGCGTCGTGTTTACACGGACGCCGCCCGTCGCTAAAGCCCGCGCGTGGCGATCTGCATCACGGGCATGCACCGCTCGGGCACGTCCATGGTGGCGCGGCTCCTCAACCTGTGCGGGCTCTGGCTCGGCGCCGACGACGAGATCCTCGGTCCCGCCGCCGACAATCCCGAGGGCTTCTGGGAGCACGTCGGCGTGCTCATGCTCGACGACGATCTCCTCGCCGCGCTGGGCGGCGGCTGGGACATGCCGCCGCCGCCGATGCCGGCCGACTGGGCGGCGCGTACGGAGCTGTCGCCGCTGGTGAGCCGCGGCGCGGCGCTCGTCGGCGGCTTCCGGGGGCACGAGCCGTGGGGATGGAAGGATCCGCGCTCGGCGCTCGTGCTGCCGTTCTGGCAGACGCTCGCGCCCGACCTGCGCGTCGTCGTCTGCCTGCGCAGTCCGCTCGCGGTGGCCGGATCGCTCCGCACCCGCGCGACCGCCTCGCAGGCGTTCAGCCTCGGGCTCTGGCGGACGCATCACGAGCGGCTGCTCGAGCTGCCCGCCGGGCGCTGTCTCGTGACCCACTACGACAGCTACTTCCACGACCCCCTCGCCGAGCTGCGCCGGGTCTGCGCCTTCGCCGAGCTGCGCCCGTCCGAGGAGACGCTGGCAGCCGCCGCGGCCAGCATCGCGCCGCGCCTGCGCCACCACGAGCCGGGGACCCTGCGCACGCTGGACGCGCTGTCGCCCGACCTCGCGACGCTGTACCAGCGGCTCTGCGCGGACGCCGGGCCCCTGCACGCCGAGGTGCGGGCGCGCGAGCACGTCGGCGCCGCGGGCGCGCCGCGCGCCGCCGGCGAGGCGCCGGAGACGACCGTGCTGCGCGAGCGGGTCGCGGGCCTGGAGGTCACGCTGGCCGAGCGCGAGGCGCGCATCGCGGCCCTCGAGGCGGAGCGAGCCGCCGGCGCGACCGAGCTGGTGCGCCTGAACGCCGTCGTCGTCGAGCGCGACGCGGTGCTCGCCGAGCGCGACGTCGCGCTGGGCGGCGTCCGCGGCGAGCTCGTGACCGAGCGGCGCGACCACGCGCGCACGATGGCCCAGCTGTCGGAGCGCACCCGGCTGCTCGAGGACGCGATCCGCAGCGTCGCCGAGACGCGCACGCGGCTCGACGCCGTCACGTGGGAGCGCGACGAGATCGTCCAGAGCCGTGCCTGGCGTACGATGAACCGCCTGTGGCGGTTGCGCATGCGGCTCGTGCCCCGCGGCAGCCGGCGCGAACGGCTGCTCTCGCTGCGCCCGCACGCGCGGCGGACCTGACGCTGGCGCTCGCGCGCCCCCGTCGCTAGGAAAGAGGGGCGATGGCACACGAGGATTTCATCCGCGAGATCGTCGCCGCCGACCTCGCGAGCGACAAGCACGCGGGCCGCGTGGCCACGCGCTTCCCGCCCGAGCCGAACGGCTACCTGCACATCGGGCACGCGAAGAGCATCTGCCTGAACTTCGGCATCGCCGCGGAGAACGGCGGCGTCTGCCATCTCCGCTTCGACGACACGAACCCGCTCAAGGAGGACGTCGAATACGTCGACTCGATCCAGGCGGACGTCCGCTGGCTCGGCTTCGACTGGGGCGACAACCTCTTCTACGCCTCCGACTACTTCGAGCGGCTCTACGGGTACGCGGTCCAGCTCATCCAGGACGGGAAAGCCTACGTCGACAGCCAGACGGTCGAACAGATCCGCGAGAGCCGCGGCAATTTCACCGAGCCCGGGCGCAACAGCCCGTACCGCGACCGGTCCGTCGAGGAGAACCTCGACCTGTTCGCGCGCATGCGCGCGGGCGAGTTCGAGGACGGCGCACACGTGCTGCGCGCGAAGATCGACATGCGGTCGCCGAACCTGAACATGCGCGACCCGGTGCTGTACCGCATCCGGAAGGCGGCGCATCACCGGACCGGCGATGCGTGGTGCATCTACCCGATGTACGACTACACGCACTGCATCTCGGACGCGATCGAGCGCATCACGCACTCGATCTGCACGCTCGAGTTCGCCGACCATCGTCCGCTGTACGACTGGGTCCTCGACGAGCTGTCGACGCCGTGCCACCCGCAGCAGATCGAGTTCGCGCGTCTCAACCTGAACTACACGGTGATGAGCAAGCGGAAGCTGCTCCAGCTCGTCGAGCAGAAGCTCGTGTCCGGCTGGGACGATCCGCGCATGCCGACGATCTCCGGGCTCCGCCGCCGCGGCTACACCCCGGAGGCGATCCGCACGTTCTGCGAGCGCATCGGCGTCGCGACGCGCAACAGCACCGTCGACATCGGCATGCTGGAGCACGCCGTGCGCGAGGACCTGAACCAGCGCGCGCCGCGCGTCATGGCGGTCCTGCGGCCGCTGCGCGTCGTCATCGAGAACTGGCCGGAGGGCACGGTCGAAGAGCTCGAGGCGGTGAACAACCCGGAAGACCCGTCGGCGGGCACGCGCCGAGTCCCCTTCTCCCGCGTGCTGTACGTCGAGCAGGACGATTTCCGCGAGACGCCGCCGCCCAAGTACTTCCGGCTCGCGCCGGGCGTCGAGGTGCGGCTGCGCTGGGCCTACCTGGTGCGCTGCACGGGCGTCGTCAAGGACGACGCGGGCAACGTCGTCGAGATCCGCTGCACGGTCGACGAGACGTCGAAGGGCGGCACGCCCGCCGACGGCCGCAAGGTGAAGGCGACGTTGCACTGGGTGTCGGCCGAGCACGCCGTCGACGCGGAGGTGCGGCTCTACGACCGCCTCTTCACCGCGGAGGAGCCGGGCGGCGACGACTGGCTCGATCACCTGAACCTGCAGTCGCTGGAGACGCTGACGGGCTGCAAGCTCGAGCCGGGGCTCGCGAGCGCGGTGCCCGGAACGCGCGTGCAGTTCGAGCGCATGGGCTACTTTTGCCTGGACGCCGACGCGACGCCCGAGCGCCCGGTGTGGAACCGCACCGTGACGCTCAAGGACACCTGGGCGAAGGTCGAGCAGAAGCAGCGGCGCGCCTGACGTCGCCGCGCGTCCTCTGGGTCGCCACGAAGTCGCCGTGGCCGGCGATCGACGGCGGACGCGTGCTCCTCGGACAGACGCTCGCCGCGCTGGCGGCGCACGGCGTCGACGCGACGCTCGTGACGCCCGACGTCGCGCGGCCGCGCCCGGCGCTGCGGGCGCTCGCGCGCGGCGTCCCGCTGACGATCGGGCGACACGTGCAGCCCGCGCTGCGCGCGCGCGTCGCCGCCGCGCTCGACGAGGAGCGCTACGACGTCGTCGTCGCCGAGCAGCTGCAGGCGCTCCCGCAGTGCGAGCCGGCGCGCGCGCGCGGCGTGCCGGTCCTGCTGCGCGCGGAGAACGTCGAGAGCGATCTCCTCGCGGCACGGCCCGCGCCGAACGGGATCGTCGGGTTGTTCCTGCGCCGCGAAGCGCGCCGGCTCGCCGCGTGGGAGGCCGACGCCGTGCGCGGCGTCGCCGCCACGCTGGCGCTGACGCGGCCGGACGCCGCACGGCTGCAGGCACTCGCCGGCGCGACCGCGCGCGTGGTCGTCGTGCCGGCGCCGTTCGCGGCCGAGGGGCTCGCGCCCGGCCCGCCGCTGCCCGGCGCACCCGCCGTCGTCGTCTTCGGCAGCCGTGGCTGGTTCCCGAACCACGAGGCCGCGGATTGGTTCGTGCGCGCCGCCTGGCCGGCAGTCCACCGCCGGCTGCCGGACGCGACGCTGCACGTGGTGGGCCCGGGCGACGCGCGCGGAGCCGGCGTCGTACGGCACGCCCCGCCCGAGGACAGCGCTGCCGCGTTTCCCGCCGGCGCGATCCTCGCGGTCCCGCTCCGGACCGCGTCGGGCGTGCGCATGAAGATCCTCGAGGCGTGGGCGCGCGGCGTTCCGGTGGTGGCGACGCCGGCGGCGGCGAGCGGGCTCGACGCGCAGGACGGCCGCGAGCTGCTGCTCGCGTCGACACCGGCGGAGTTCGCCGACGCCGTCGCGCGCCTCGCCGGCGACGCCGCCTGCGCGCGCGCCCTCGTCGACGCCGGCCGCGCGCTCGTGACGGCGCGCCATCGACCGGCCGCCGTGGCCGGCGCGCTGTGCGACGCGCTCAGCGCGGCAGCGGCGGCGGCGCGCTGAGCGTTCCTTCGCGCAGCGCCGTTTCGAGCCGCGCCACCTCGACGCCGATGCGCTCGCGCGTCGCGGCGTTCATCTGCTCGAGGAGCACGGGGCTCACCCACGCCATCCGCAGCAACGCCGCCTCCGCCGACGGGACGTCGTTCAGCAGCGCGTGCGCGCGCGCCAGGTCGAGGTCGATCTCCGCCCGCTCGCCGAGCGCCAGCGCATCGCGATACAGCGACAGCGCCCGCGCCGGCACGCCGGCGAGCAGCTGCGCCGATCCGGCGAGGATGACCGGCCGCTGATCGCCCGGCGCGGCGCCCGACGCCAGCGCGCGCATCGTCACGTCGTCGAGAGCGCGCGTCGTGTCCGGGCCGCGCGGCGCCTGCGCCAGTGCGCGGAAGCGCGCGGTGACGTCGCGAACGACGTGCTCCGCGCGCCACCGCGCCGCCTCGGGCCAGAGCAGCGCGGCGAGCACGACGGCGACGACGATCGTCCGTATCGGCGGGCGCAGCGCCGTCATGCGATCAGCCGCCACGCGCGTCCCGCGGCGAGCAGCAGCGGCACCGCGGTCGCCGGCCGCTGCAGGGGGAACCACGTCAGCGCGGCGACGGCGCCGCCGGCCAGGATCGCGAGCAGCACCGCCGCCTCCGCCGACGGCTGCCGGGCGAGCGACACGAGCAGCAGGAGCGCCGCGGCGATCGCGGCCAGGCCCGCCGGCGCGCCGAGCTCCGCCAGCGCCTGGAGGTAGTCGCAGTGCGCCTCCGTGAACGTGCTGGTCACCACGGGAATGACGAAACGCTCGCGCCAGCGCAGCTCCGCGGTCAGCCGGTGCGGTACGAACTCGGCGCCGAACGTGCCCGGCCCCATTCCCGTCAGCGGGCGGGCGCGCACCATCTCGAGCGCGGCCGCCCAGGCGCCGAGCCGGTTGCTCGTGAGGTCGTCCCAGCGTCCTTCCCGCGCCTCCGTCAGGGCCTGCGCGACGCGCGTGCGCAGCGGCGGGACGACCGCCGCCGCGACGCCGAGCGCGGCGACGAGCGCGACCAGCACCACGACCGCGCGGCGACCGCGCAACGCGACGAGCAGCACGGCGACGCCGGCGACGAGCACGAGGAGCGACGTCAGGTTACGGTTCACGAGCAGCGCGACGAGCTGCACCGCGGCGGCCACTCCGGCGAGCGCGCGCGGCGCCGTGCGGCGCTCGACGGCGACGACGCCCGCCGCGGCGATCACGCCGAGCGCGAGCACGAGCGCCAGCTGGCCCTCGTTGCCGATCAAGGCGCTCGTCGCCGTGCGCCCGCTCACCGCCGCGAAGTCGAACGGCTGGAACGCGCCGCTCGCCTGCAGGAGCGAAACCACCGCATCGATCGTCGCCGCGCCGAGGAACGCGGCCAGCGGCAGGCGCCGGCGGCCGTCGGCCAGCGCGGGCGATGCACCGAGCGGCAGGCAGAGCGCGCCGACGAGCAGCACGCGCAGGGTGTCGAGCGCGACGACGGCACGCGGCGACACGAGCGCCGCGATCGCCGCGCCGACGAGCGCCGCCACAGCCAACCAGGCGACCACGCGCGCCGGGCGCGACGGCGATGCGGGCGGCGACGGGCGCCATGCGATCCCCCAAACGACGACGGCCGCCGCAGCGATGCCGAGCAGCGCGACCAGCCGCTTCGGGGCGTCGAACGACGCCTCGGCCGCCGGCGCGACCAGCAGCAACACACTCGCAACGACGGCGGCCAGGAGAAGCGCTGCCGCCGTCATCGCCGACGCACGGGCTCGCTTACGGCCCGAAGAGGAAATGGCTGGCGTCGGTCGCGCTGTCGATCGCCGAGGCCGGCGTCACGGTGCTGGTGTGGCCGCGCACGCCGTAGGCACCGGGGTCCTTGTCCTCGTACACCACCTCGACCCAGGCCTGGGCCGCCGTCGGATCTTCCGGCGGATTCGGCGAGCCGACCACCGAGGTGTTGAGGTTCAGGTAGACGAACCCGCGCTCGAAGCCGACCGGGAACTCGGCGCTACCGATCTTCACCTTCTGCGCGGCGGCCGGGAACGGCGTCAGCACCGCGCCGGGCGTAACGGGGGCGACGGGATCGACCTCGGCGACCTCGGCCTGCTCCTGCTCGTCGAAGACGACGATCGCCTCCTGGCCGAGCGGGTACCACGGCGGATTGGTGCCGCACGCGAACGCGCCCTGCGACACCTTCGGATCGCGCCACACGAGGAGCGACGTGGACGAGGGGTAGCCGCCGCCGGCGGTGTTGAAGAAGCGGGCTGCGAACGTGGTGGCGAGCGGCTGCCGTCGATCGACCGCCGTCCACGCCGCGAGGCGACCGTAGAACGTGTACTCGCCGGCCACCGTCACCTCGGGATCGGCGAACGACGCGTCGACGCTCACGAGCGAGCCGATGTAGCTCCGTTTCGAGGCACGATCGACCGTGAGGAAGGTGCCCCAGATCACGTTCTGATAGGTGAGCACGGTGCTGATGTAGCCGGGGTCGGTGGGGAGCAGCAGCGAGCACGAGTTCACCGTGTCGATCGTGACGTAGCCGCGCATGAGCCCGTCGCCGATATTGCGCCCGGCGCAGCCGCCGAGCACGGCGGAGTTCTGCCCCGTCAACGACGCACGCACGTGCGTCACGAACTCGGCCGACAGCGATTCGGGCGGCGGCAGGATGCTGGTGCACGACGCGAAGTTGATGTCCTGCGAGTAGTCGCCCTGCGGGCTGATCGTGTCGTCCTCGTCGCCAGGTCCGCTATCCTGTCCGGCGCTCGCGGTGCGCGGCAGCTTGCCCCCCAGCACCTGCGCCAGGTCGATCGTCTCGACGTCGAACCCCGTGAGATAGATGTCGAAGCTCATCACCGGCACGGCGAGGTCGGTCCACACCGTGACGTGGTTCAGCACTGCCGTCGCCGACGCGTTGTTCAGCTGGATCAGCGTGTTGACGCCCGACGAGGCCGTACCGTTCGGGTCGACCTCGAAGTACGGCAGGAGCAGCGTCGCACCCGGCGCGTTGGAGACCTCGGTGACGGCCGCCGCCGAGGCGCGCCCAGCGGCGCAGAGGAGAACCAGCAACCCCACCACCAGCGTCAGTTTCCGCATGCCACCCCGTCTCCTCCGATCCCGTGCATCCAGCGCACGAGAACCCGGCCCCTGATTCCGCACGCGACCTCGAAAGTCAACCGGACGGCCGCGTCGTCCACGCGGTCATGCCGCCGCCGCTCGGACAATGCGCCGCGCGGTCGCCGGCCGATCCCTCGTCGGCGAAGCTCGCGACGATCTCGTCGCGCCCGTCGCCGTCGACGTCGGCCAGCATGACGAACCGGCCCCAGCATCCGCCTGGAAAGGCCGGCGGCTCCTCGGAAGCGCGGGTGAACCCGCCGCGCCCGTCCCCGACGAAAACCCGCGTCTCGCCGTGCTGGGTGACACCCACGAGGTCGCGATCGCCGTCGCCGTCGAGATCGCCGAAGGCGAGCGACCAGACGCTCGCGACCCCGAACTGCCACGCCAGCTGCGTCCGCCGCCAGGCGCCGTCCGCCGACGGCGTCAGCAGATCGACACTCGCGATCGGCGACTCGCCGGTGAACGACACCGAGGCCAGCGCCAGCTCGGTGCGACCGTCACCATCGACGTCCGCCGCCGCGACGGCCCGGACGTACGCGCGCTCCGGCACGGCGTCGACCTTCCGTCGTGCGCAGCTCCCGTCGGCCGTCGCCGCGCAGACCAGGTCGCGACGGCCGAGCACGTTGGACGACGTGACCACCTCGGCACGGCCGTCGCCGTCGACGTCGCCCAGGGCGAGCGCGTTGCCCGACAGCGTCCCGGGCGGCGTCTCCTCCGCCGGCGTCCAGCCGTCCGCGCCGCCGCGCCAGATGCGCACGCCACGCGACCCGGCGTCGCCGCCGAGCTTGCGCGGCCCCTCGCCGAAGGCCAGCACGTCGAGCCGGCCGTCGCGGTCCCAGTCGGCCAGGCGCAGGCCCCGCGACGCGAACGCGTCCGGCGACGGGTCCGCGCCGGGCAGCGGCAGGCCGCGCCGGAAGCCGCCGAGGCCGTCGCCGCGCAGCGCCACGATGCCGCGCAGGTGCATGCCGACGACCAGGTCCATCGCGCCGTCGCGGTCGAGGTCGCCGGCGCGGACGGCGCCGTAGTCCCACGTCGTCGACGGGAAATGCGCCTCGGCCCAGCGCGTCCACTTGCCCTTGCCGTCGCCGAGGAAGACGACCGGCGCGCCGCCGCCCTTGCGCGGCGGCCCGTGGACGATGTCGGCGTGGCCGTCGCCGTTCATGTCGGCGACGTCGAACCCGTCGCGCCACTGTCCGCTGGTCGGCAACCCATCGCCGACGGAGCGGAAGCGCAGCGGCTCGGCGTGTGCGATCGTGGCGAGCGCGAGCAGCGCCAGCAGGCCCGCACCGCGCCGCACGGCCGGCTTACTGGGCGACGCAGCCCGGGTCGATCTGGCAGCCCAGGACGTACGTCGCGCCGCGGTCGTTGACGACGGACGCGCTCGGCAGCGAGCCGTCGCCGGCGATGCGCCCGTTGAACGTCACGCCGCTGATGCCGGTGCACACGAACTCGACCGTACCACCGAACGACGGCTTGTCGGGCGTGCCGCCCGGCTTGCACGTGCAGCCGATCGTCGTCCCGAGCAGATCGCTCACCATCTCGAACTTGCCGGACACGGCGCCCGGCCCGGTGAAACGCAGGCATTCGGTCCGCGTGCTGTTGTCCTCGGCCTTGACGGTGCAGCGCTGCACCTTGCCCGCGAGCACGCCGGGACAGCGTCCCGCCGCGCCGCTGTACGGCCCCGCAAAGGCCGGCGCCGCCGCGACGGCCAGCACCACCACCGCCCATCGCACCGCCCATCGTGTCATCGTCCGCCTCCCGGCCCGCGCGCCCATCACTGCGCCACCGCGCAGGCGGGATCGACCTTGCAGTCGAACACGAACGATCCGCCGCTGCCGTTCGTGACGATGCCCTTCGTGATCTTCTTGCCGCTGCCCGAGACGTTGGCCTCGAAGACGTACTCGCCTTCGTTGTCGCTCCCGGAGCATACGAAGATCGGCAGCGCCTCGAACTTCGGCTTCTTCGACGACCCCTTGCCCTTGCAGTTGCACCCGAGGAGGAGCCCCTGCGCGTCGGACCGCATGTCGAAGTCGCCCGACAGCGTTCCCGGCGAGGAGAAGCGGAAGCAGTCCTGGAAGGTGCCGCCGCCTTCCGCGGCGACGGTGCAGCTGTACACCTGGCTGTTGAGCTTCTGCCCACAGCTCTTCTTGGCGGCATCGGCGATGCCCGCCGACGCCGCGATCAGCCCGAGGGCGACCAGCGCTCCACCCAACATCCTCACCTGCCCCACGTGCACCTCCTCGTCGGCCTGCCCGGCGCTCCTACACCAGGACGGGCCGGCGGACAAACCCCGCGCTCAGAGCCGCGCGGCGAGCCAGGACGCCACCAGCGCCAGCTCCGTGTCGATGATGCCGTGCGCGACCGTGAACTCCTCGTAGGTGAGATCCCGCGAGATCGGCGCGAAGGCGTCGCGCGTCGCCCGGCCGTGGGCGACGGGCAACACGTCGTCCAGCGTCCCGTGCGCGACCAGCAGCGGCACGCGGCCGACGGCCTCGTCGGACGCCGTCCGCGGGAAGAGCTCGTCCAGGTGGCGGCCGCTCAGCGCGACCACGCCGGCCAACCGCTCGGGGATCGTGCCGAGCACGCCGAGGCTCATCATCGCGCCCTGGCTGAAGCCGAGCATGAACGTGCGCGCCGGATCCGTGCCGAAACGCGCCGGGGCGGCCTCGATCCAGCGCACGAGGTCGGCGAGGACGTCCCGTGCCTGCGGCACGTCGGGCACGATGGTACCGTCGCGGAGGAAGTCGACGTGGAACCAGGCGCAGCCGCCGTAGTAGGCGTGCGGCGCCCGGATGCTGGCGACGACGAACCGCGGGTCGACCGCCTGCGCGAGCGGCAGGAGATCGAACTCGTCGGCGCCGATGCCGTGCAGCAGGACGAGCAGCGGCGGCGCGTCGGTCGGGGTCTGGGGCCCGCGCGACGCCGGAGGCGTCCGGGGCCCGACGGTCCGTACGGTCCAGGGCGGAAAGGCGGACGGCATGCGCCGGGCTTAGCTGCGACCGAGGACGCGGTCCAGCAGCGGGCCCAGCGTGCTGGCCGGCGTCGCGATGTGGCAGCGGGCGCCGCCGTGCACCAACCCGACGACCTGCGCGGCGCCGTCGACGAGCGGCGAACCGGAATCGCCCGGCGTGCCTTCGATGCTGGTGAACAGGGCGTCGTCGAGCCGTGGCAGCGACTCGCAGCGGCCGATGCGGTCGAGGCGCGAATCCTGCGGGCGCGGGCGGTCCGGGTTGCCCGCGAAGTAGAGGACGGTGCCGGTGATCGGCGGGCGGCGCGCCAGCGAGAGCGGCCTGATCGGCGCCGGCTCGTCGAGCGTCAGCACCGCCTGGTCGGCCGCCTCGTCGGTGACCGCGACGCGCGCCGTCCGCTCCGCGCCGTCGGGCAGCCGCACGCGCTGCGACTCGCCGTCCTTCACGCAATGGAGCGCGGTGGCGACGACCTGTGCGCTCTCGAGGAGCACGCCGCCGCATTTGGCGGGCATGATGACGACGGTCGCGCGCTGCAGCGCCCGGCGCACGTCGCGCGGCACCGGCGACGGGTTGGCGCCGGCCTCGACGGTGACGGCGAGCAGCAGCACGATCGCCGCGCGGGTCACGCCTGGCGCTCCAGCCAGCGGGCCAGGCCGGGAGCCGTGCGGCGGCGCAGCTCGGCATTCAGCCGGAAGCGCTCCATCGCCTGGCGCAGCGCGCGGGCGGCCTCGGGCACCGGATGGCTCGTGAAGAACGCCTTCACCTCGCGCGCGTAGCGCGGCTCGCGGAGCCCCGGCGTCGCCTCGACGAGGCGCGCCAGCATGAGCGGGGGGATGCGCTTGCGCAGCGTCGACCACCGCTTCGTGGTGAAGGTCCACGCCGCGGCGCCGCCCGCCGGGTTCGCGAACAGCCGCATCAGGATGAACGCGAGGTCCTGCGTCGGGATCTCGCCGGTGAGGAGCGCGTCGAGCGTGCGCCGCACCGTCGCCGCCGTACGGAACGACGCGAGGCTCAGCAGGAAGCGGCGCTGCTCCTGCGGCGTCCGCGCCTCGGCCACCACGTCGCGATAGCGGTCGTACAGCGCATCCTCGCCCGCGCGCGCCGCCAGGCCGACGACGGGATCGGCGAGGTTCGGCTCGAGCGTGCGGCGATCGGCCAGATACGCGTCGAGCCGCGCGCGCGCCTCGTCGAGCACCTCCGGCGCCTCGGCCACGCCGCCGACCAGGCGCACGAGCGCCGCGCGGCGCAGCCGTGCCGCGTCCGGCTCGTCGGCCGCGGGCGTCCAGCCGAGCTGCGTCAGCGCCGGACCGAACCGGCGCGTGATCCACGTGCGCAGCGCGTGCTGCAGCTCGCTGCCCTGCGGCACGACGACGTCGTCCAGGACGGCCAGCGGCGCCGCGACGCCGTCGAGGACGTCGTGATCCGTCTCGCCGCCGAGGGCCTCGGCGACGTCGAGGAAGCTCTCGACGGTCGCGCGGTCGGCGCGCACCAGCGCCCACTGGTCGCCGACGAGCGCGAGGCGCTCCACGGCGCTGAGCACGCCCGGGTCGGCCACGAGCGCGTTCCGCGTGTCGGCGTCGTGCAGCACGCGATAGAAGCCGCCGGCGGCCGCGTTGCCGAAGTACCAGGCGGGCCGCTT
This sequence comes from uncultured Binatia bacterium (SeqCode), assembly GCA_964432595.1. Taxonomy (GTDB): domain Bacteria; phylum Desulfobacterota; class Binatia; order DP-6; family DP-6; genus DASYLJ01. The sequence continues at coordinate 104,611 of CAYSOF010000008.1, forward strand.
GCCGCGCAGCGCCACGCGCTGCGTCGCCTTGTCGGCGAGGACGCGCTCGACGCGATCGCCGGGCAGCTTCACGACCAGCGGCAACGGCCAGCGCCGGCGCCGCTTCTCGGCGGCGATCTTCGGATCCGCGAAGAACCGCTCCTGCCGGACGTCGAGCGCCACGGTGCCTCCAGCCGCGGGCTTCATCGACACGAGCGGAAAGCCCTCCTGCGCGATCCACGCCTGCGCGACGCGCGCGACCTCCTTCTTCGACGCCTCCTCGAGCGCGCGCCAGAGATCGGCGGCGACGGCGTTCCCCTCCTGATGCCGCCGCATGTAGATGCGCACGCCGTCGCGGAACGTGTCGGCGCCGAGGTAGTGCTCGATCATGCGCACGACCGCCGCGCCCTTCTCGTAGGTGATGAGGTCGAAGTTCTCGGTCGCCTCGGCGACGCTGCGCACCTCGGCGTAGATCGGGTGCGTGTGCGCGAGCGCGTCGAGCCCGAGCGCCCCCGCGCGGTCGTGCTCGAAGCTCTGCCACATGCGCCACTCGGGCTTCCAGTCGTCGACGACCCGGTACGCCATCCAGGTGGCGAACGCCTCGTTCAGCCAGAGGTCGTCCCACCACGCCATCGTGACGAGGTCGCCGTACCACATGTGCGCGAGCTCGTGGGCGATCACCTCGGCGGCCCGCTTGCGCTCCGGCAGCGACGCCGTCTCGGCGTCGAGCAGCAGCAGCGTCTCGCGGAAGAACACGGCGCCCGCGTTCTCCATCGCACCCGCCTCGAAGTCCGGCACCGCGACGAGGTCGAGCTTGTCGTACGGGTACGGCAGGCCGAAGTACTCTTCGAGGCGGCGGAGCGTCTCGACGCCCGCCTCGAGCCCGAACGCGGCGAGATGTCCCTTGCCGGGCACGTGCCACACGCGGATGGGCGTGCGGCCGAGATGCCGCACCTCGCTCGCCTCGAGCGGCCCGACGCCGAGCGCCAGGAGATAGGTCGACAGCGGCGGCGTCGGCGCGAAGTGGACGATCCGGGTGGCGCCGTCGATCGCCTCTTCGCGCTCGACCGGTGCGTTCGAGAGCACGGTGTGCTCGCGCGGCGCCGTCACCGAGACGCGGAAGCGCGCCTTGAACGCCGGCTCGTCGAAGCATGGCAGCACGCGGCGTGCGTCGGCGGTCTCGCACTGCGTGAACGCGTAGCGCACGCCGTTGGCGCTCGCCGCGTAGAGCCCGCGCAGGTGCCGGCTCAGCGCGCCGTGGAACCGCAGCTCGAGCGTCGCGTCGCCGGCGGGCACGGGACGCGCCGTGGTGAGCGTGACCGTGTCGTCGGCCTTCGAGAGCTTGGTCTTGGCCGGGATCGTCTCGCTGCCGACGAGCACCGAGGCCGCATCCATCACGAGATCGGCCGCGTGCAGCGTGATCTCGCGGCGCGCCTTGCCGAGCGTCACTGCGATGCGGACGTCGCCGCGAAAGGTGCCGGCGTCGAGGTCGGGATGGAGATGGAGGCGGTACTCGGAAGGACGAACGTCGCGTGCCAGACGAAACCGGGACGGACGCTTCGCAGTCGGCATGCAGCGGGTCTACCGGCGGACCGGTACGCATGCAACGCGCGGTCGCCCTTCTTGCGCGCGGCGTGCCATCTGCTAGCGGGCGGGCATGCATCGCCTCCTCGCCGCCACCGCATTCGTCGCGCTGCCGATGGTCGCCTCGGCAGCCGACGTCGCCGTCGGACGCGACGCCCGCACGCAGACCGCGCTCACGGTGTACTCCGCCGGGCTCGACCTGGCCGTCGTGCGCGACACGCGCCAGCTGACGCTCGACGGCGGCGAGGGCGTGCTGCGCTTCGACGACGTCGCCGCTCGCATCGAGCCGCGCACCGTGTCGCTGCGCTCGACGACGTCGCCGGAGAAGGTCCGCGTGCTCGAGCAGAGCTACCTGTTCGACCTGGCCTCGCCGCAGCAGCTCCTGCAGCGCTGGATCGGCCATCCGGTCGAGCTGGTCGAGCGCGACACGCGGCTGCGCTCGAAGATCACGCCGGCGACGCTGCTGTCCGTCGACGGCGGCAACGTCTATCGCGTCGACGACCGCATCGTGGTCGGCAGCACGGCCGAGGTCCGGCTGCCGCCCCTCGGCACCGACGTCTACGTGCGGCCGACGCTGCGCTGGCGGCTCGCCAACGACGGCCCGCCGGCGCAGACGATCGAGGTGTCCTACGCGACGGCCGGTCTCTCGTGGACGGCCGACTACGTCGCCACGCTGAACCACGAGCAGTCGGCCGCGGACGTGACGGCGTGGGTCACGCTCGAGAACCAGAGCGGCGCACGCTACGACGACGCGTCGCTGACGCTGATCGCCGGCGACGTGCATCGCGCGGCGGCGCCGGAGCAGGCGATGTTCCGGAGCCGCGCGATGGCGGCGGCGCCGAAGATGGCCGCCGACGTCAGCGAGACGCCGATGGCGCAGTACCACCGCTACGCCCTCGAGCGCCGCACGACGATCGCCGAGAACGAGACGAAGCAGGTGCCGTTGTTCGTCGCGCGCGGCGTCGGCGTGAAGCGACGTTACGTCGTCGACGGCCAGGCGCACTGGTTCCGGTCCCGGGTCCAGGACGTCGGCCAGGACCTGCCGGTGCGGGTGATCCTCGACGTCGCCAACACCGAGGCGAACCATCTCGGCCGGCCGCTGCCCGCTGGCGTGTTCCGCTTCTACGCGCCCGATCCGAACGGCGCGCCGCAGCTCGTCGGCGAGGACCGGATCGCGCACACGCCATCCGGCGAGACCGCGAAGCTCGAGGCCGGCGCCGCGTTCGATCTACGCGCCACCCGCACGCAGACCGACTTCAAGCTGCTCGACACCGCGCCGTACCAGTTCGAGAGCGCGTTCGAGATCGCGCTGCGCAACCGCTCGCAGGAGAACGTCACCGTCACCGTTCGCGAGCCGGTGAACGGCGAGTGGAGCGTCGTCGAGTCGAGCGTGCCGTCGGAGAAGCTGGATGCACGCACGCTCGCGTTCCAGGTGCCGGTGCCGGCGAACGGCGAGACGGTGCTGCGCTATCGCGTGAAGGTCGGCGATCCCGGCGTCGTGATCCAGCGCGGCGTGGCACGCTAGGCGGGCCGCACCGCCGCCACGAACGCGTCCGCGTCGCGCGTGTTCAGCACGTCGGCCGGCCGCAGCCAGCCGCGGCGCGCCATGTCGACGCCGTAGCGCACGTTCTCGAGCGCCCGCGTCGAGTGCGCGTCGGTCGAGACGACGAACGGGATGCCGCGCCGGCGCGCCGACCGGATCCACTCCGGCGCCAGGTCGAGCCGGTTCGGATCGCCGTTCACCTCGATGGCCGCGCGCGACGCCGCGACGACGTCGAGGATGCGCTCGACGTCGCACGCGAACGGCGGCCGGCTGAGCACGTAGCGACCGAGCGCGTGGCCCCAGATCTTGAACAGCGGGTGCGCCATCGCGCGCTCGAGCCGCTGCGTCATCTGCGCGGCGTCGAGCCCGTGGCGGTTGTGGACGCTGGCGATGACGACGTCGAGCGTCGCGAGCACGTCGTCGGGGAAGTCGAGCGCGCCGTCGCGCAGGATGTCGCTCTCGGTGCCGCGCAGCAGCCGCACGCGGACGGCCTCCTGCACGCGCGCGATCTCGTCCCACTGCCGGCGGAGGCGCTCGAGGCTGAGGCCGCTTGCGTACGTCGCCGACGCGGAGTGGTCGGTGATCGTCAGATAGCGGAGACCGAGCGCGTCGGCGGCGCGCGCCATCTCCTCGACGGTGTTGCGGCCGTCGGACCAGTCGGTGTGGCAGTGCACGGCGCCGACGACGTCCTCGACGCGCAGCAGGTCGTCCGGCAGCGCGCCGTCGTCGGCGGCGGCGATCTCGCCGGCGCCCTCGCGCACCTCGGGCGGCATGAACGGCAGGCCGAAAGCGGCGTACACGTCGGTCTCCGTGTCGATGGGACCGCGCGTCGGCCGCCGCGTGAGCAGCGCCGCGACGTGGGCATCGGCGCCCGTGGCACGGACCCACGCGAGCGCGAAGTGATCCGCCGACGCGGGCTGGACGCGGACGGCGAGCGCGCCCGCGCGACGCACGAGGAACGCGCCCTCGACGTCGTCGACGACGCCGACCGCGCCCGGCAGCCCGGCGGCGAGCGCGCGGACGCCGGTCGTCGCCGACACCACGACGTCGAGGCGGTCGATCGTCTCGACGCGGCGGCGCAGCGCGCCGGCCAGCTCGACGCGCTCGACGCCCGGCTGCGCGCGGAGATGCGCCAGGACGACGTCGGCCTGGCGCTCGGCCTCCGGCAGGACGACCCGCTCGCCGCGCGCCTCGAGCACGGCGATCTTCTCGAGCAGCCGGCGCTCGGTGGCCTCGGTGAAGCCGCGCACGGTCCGCAGCCGTCCGGCCTCGCAGGCCGCCTTCAGCTCGGCGAGCGTCGTCACGCCGAGCGCGTCGTACACGGCCTTGGTCCGGCTCGCCGACAGGACGGGATGAAGCTCGGCGACGCCCGGCGGCGTCTCGGCGCGAAGCTTCTCGAGGTGCCCGGAGCGTCCGGTCGTCGCCAACTCGACGATCGTCTTTGCGATGCTGCCGCCGATCCCGGGGACGCTGGTCAGCCCGTTCGCCGCGATCAGCGGCGCGATCTCCTGCGTCAGGCTCTCGAGCGCGTTCGCCGCGCGCTCGTAGGCCTTCGCGCGGAAGCGGTTGCCCGGCGTGGCTGCGACGAGTGCCGCGATCTCGCGCAGCGCCGCCGCGACCGCGTGGCGATCCATCGTCGGTGTCGACATCGGTCCCGTGTCCTTCACTACAAGACGGCGGGACGACGGCAAGTGGAGGTCAGTTCGAGCGCGACTTGTACCGGTGCGGCAGGTTCGCCGTCGGCGCGTCGAAGCGCGACGTCCAGCACGCGCCGTCGCTCGACTCGAGCTGCACGCGCACGCTGCCGTCCAGCGGCAATGCCGGCAGCGGGAGCCCCGCGCCGCGCGCCTTCACGAGCAGCGACGACGCGCCATGCTCGCCCGCCAGCAGGCTCATGCGCGTCGTCCCGCCGGCGTAGCGGACACCGCGCCGCGACGACCGCCGCCACGCCGTGCCGTGTGGGGCGTCGACTCGCAGCAGCAGCTCGCTGTCCTGCCGGTAGACGCACATCGTGTAGTCCGTCGCGGCGGTCGGATCGCCGAAGGCCGCGAGCGGCACGTCGCCGCCGAGCCGCCACCGCCACGTCAGCGAATCGACGCCGCTCCCGGCCTTGACGTCGAGCAGCCCGGCGCCCGGCTCGAGGATCGGCTGGCAGCCGAGCGTCGGCGCGACGATGCAGCCGGCGACGTCGTTGCACCGCTCACAGGCGTCGCACACGACGGGCTCGGTCACGCAGGCGCCGGAACCGTCGCAGACGTCGCCGGTCGTGCACGCGCGACCGTCGTCGCAGGCGGTGCCCGCCGGCGCGACCGTGCACGCCGTGCTGCAGCAGTCGCCGTCGGCGAAGTTGCCGTCGTCGCATTCCTCGCCGGGATCGACGAAGCGATCGCCGCACCAGCCGAAGCAGAGCGTCGGGCCGGTCTCGACCAGGTCCGGCGCGGGCTCGACGACGGCGCCGGGTGCGATGATCGGCGGTGCACCGTGCCACTCGAGCAGGGCGGGAATCGACGTCCGCAGCGCACCGGCGATCGTCATGGCGTTGCCGGCGCTCAGCGTCGGCTGGTCGCCAGGCGCGACGCCGGTCACGCGCACCGTTCCCTCGGGAGCGATCTCGACGCTGCACCCCCTGGCGCGGAACGTACCGGACACGTCGACCTGGGACCCGATGCGCAACGCGCGAGCCTCCACGAACAGGAAGGCACCGAGACCCCGACCGAGGTCGATCGGCCCGTCGATCCGCATCGCGCCCTCGACGAAGGCCCACATGGTCGCTCCGAAGCCGGTCCCGGGGTCGGCGAGGCCGACGATGCGTCCGGTCAGGGTGAGATCGCCGGTGGCCGACAGGTCGACCACGCCGCCGCCGCTCACGAACCCCATGGCGGACACGTCGGTCGTGCCGCCGATCGTGACGTCGGCGCCGGCGAACGCGGCTTCGCCTCCCGCGGCAGCCGCGCCGGCGCCGGCGGACCGGATGTCGCCCAGAGCGACGAGGTCGTCGTCGGCCGTCAGCGACACCTGGCCGCCGAATCCCGCCTCGCCGGCGCTCGTGTCGATCGTCGCTGCGGGGCCGACGGTGAGATCGTCCTCGGCGTACAGGTCGACGGCGGCGCCGCCACCCTCACCGCCGCGACCGACGATGGGTGCGGCGACCGTCAGATCGCCCGTCGCGTCGACGGCGATCCATCCACCCGCGCCGAAGCGATTGCCGCCGCTCGCCTCGATGCCGTCGCCGGCGATCTCCACGTTGCCCCCCTCGATGAACACGCCGCCGCCGTCGCCGTCGCGCGACGCACTGTTGGCGCGGATGGCGCCGCGCATGACGACGCCCCCGAACGAGTAGATCTGCACCGTGGCATCACCGCTGCTCGTGGCGACGATCGCGCTCCCGGGCTCGAGACGGACGTCGCCGGCGACCTCGAACAGGATGCGACCGTCGTCCGGCAACACGATGCGCGCGTTCGGCGCGAGCGTGAGCGTGCCGACACCCTGCACCTCCAGCTCGGTGCGGACCGTGAGGGTGCGCCCGGACGGGACGACCAGCGCGCGGCCACCGAGAAAGACGGTCGCCGTGTCGATCTCGACGTCGCGCTCGACGACGCACGGATCGTCGGTCGGGTCGCACAGCGGCGGCATGGCGACGGCGGGGGCGGTGCAGACGGACAGGACGGCGACGGTCAGCCACAGGCGCTTCATCGTGGCGGGTTGGCTAACGTCGCGTGGACGTAGCCGTCAAGAAAATTGTGTGCGCATGGCGGATGCGCACACCGCGACCGCCCGAACGTCGTAGCTCAGAGCGGCGTGGCTGCGTCGCGCGCGGGCTCGATCTGGTACGAACGTCCCTTCCATGCCGCACCGGCGCCACGGTGGTGGCGCAGCGCCGAGGAGATCGTCATGCCGGTGTAGAGCGCCGCCGAGAGCGGCATCGCGAGCGCCCACGCCGGCGCGCAGCCGAGCCAGCGCACCATCGGCAGGTACGTGCGCACCATCGCCGCGTACGCGACGAGCCCGCAGAGCCGCGCCGCGCCCGATCCGAACCCAATGGCCGCGACCGGCACGAAGAACACGTAGGCGAGTCCGAGCACGCAGCCGGCCACGATCAGCGGGCTGTGCCGCAGCTGCGTGTACGCGCTGCGCGCGACCATGTCCCAGATCGCGCCGAGCGTCGGATAGCCGCGCGTCGAGCTCACGCCGGCGTCGTAGCCGAGCCACAGGCGACCGCCCGCGTCCTTCAATGCGCGGGCCAGCGAGCAGTCGTCGATGACGGCGTTCCAGATCGCCTGCATGCCGCCGATGCGCTCGAGCAGCTCGCGGCGGACCAGCACGCAGCCGCCGGCGGCGCCCGCCGTCGCGTGACGATCGTCCGCGGTCTCGGCGAACGAGTAGATGCCGGCGAAGAAGTACGTGAACGCCGGGATGAGCAGCTTCTCCCACGCGGTGGAGCAGCGCAGGCGCGCCATCACCGAGACGACGTCGCGGCGCGCGCCCTGCGCCGTCGCGATGAGCCGCTCGAGCACGCGCGGCGCATGGTGGATGTCGGCGTCGGTGAGCCACACCCACGCGGCGCCGCGCGCGAGCGCGTGCTGCACGCCCTGGTGCTGCGCCCACACCTTGCCCGTCCAGCCCGGCGGGAGGTCCGGCGCCGCCAGCACCGTGAGACGATCGGCCGCGCCGAGGTCGGCGGCGATCCGGCGCGCGACGGCGGCGGTGCCGTCGTCGGAGTGGTCGTCGACGAGGACGACGTGGAGGTTCGGATGCTCCTGCGACAGCAACGCCCCGAGCGTGTGCGGGAGCTCGGCGGCCTCGTTGCGCGCGGGCACGACCGCGACGACGGGCTCGCCGATGGGTAGATGCGGCGGCATCGACTCCAGCCGCGGCGCGATCCGCCAGCGGCCGCCGAACAGCGCGTATCCACCCCAGACCGCGACGAGCACCCAGAGCAACACAGCCATGCGCGCCGCCGCTTCTGGCAGACGCGATGGGCAAAGGAAAGCGCGCTCGGCTATGGTGCGGCGCGATGTCCTCAGCAGATCCGCGGCCGCTCGCCGGCATCACCGTCGTCGACATGACGCGCATCCTGGCCGGGCCGTACTGCACGCTGGTGCTCGGCAATCTCGGCGCGCGCGTCATCAAGGTGGAGCGCCCGCCCGACGGCGACGACGCGCGCGGCATCGGCCCGTTCGTCGGCGACCGCAGCCTCTACTTCTCCGCACTGAATCACGGCAAGGAGTCGATCGCCCTCGACCTGCGCGACGACGCCGACCGCGCGACGTTCGAGGCGCTGCTCGGCCGCGCCGACGTCCTCGTCGAGAACTTCCGTCCCGGGGTGATGGCGCGGCTCGGCTACGGCTGGAACGCCGTGCAGGCGCGCTGGCCGGCGCTCGTCTACGCGTCGGTCTCCGGCTTCGGGCAGACGGGCCCGCTGCACGAGCGGCCGGCGTTCGACATGGTCGTCCAGGCGATGGGCGGCGTGCTGAGCCTCACCGGCCATCCCGACGGACCGCCCGCGCGCGTCGGCGTATCGATCGGCGACATCGCGGCGGGGCTCTTCCTGGCCGTCGGCATCGCGGCGTCGCTGGTGAAGCGCCGCGAGACCGGACGCGGCACGATGATCGACGTCGCGATGCTCGACTGCCAGCTGGCGATCCTCGAGAACGCGCTCACGACGCACCTGGTGACCGGCGCCGTGCCCGAACGGCTCGGCACGCGCCATCCGAACATCGCGCCCTTCCAGGCGTTCACCGCCGGCGACGGCCGCTTCGTCGTCATCTGCGCGGGGCACGACCAGCAGTTCCAGAAGCTCTGCACGACGATCGGCCGCCCCGAGCTCGCCGCCGACACGCGCTTCCTCACCGTCGACAGCCGCCGCCGGCACGTCGACGCGCTCGCTGCGATCGTCGGCGAGGCGCTGCGCGCGCGGAACGCCGACGAGTGGCTCGCGCTGCTCGAGCGCGACGGCATCCCGTGCGCGCCGGTGCACTCGGTGCCGGAAGCCGTGCGCCATCCGCAAGTGGCGGCGCGGGAGATGGTCGTCGGCATTCCCGATCCGGCGATCGGCACGCTCTGGGTCGCAGGCAACCCGATCAAGATCGACGGCGTGCGCGAGCCCGACGCGCGCCGACCACCGCCCGCGGTCGATGCCGATCGCGCGGCGATCGTCGACTGGCTGCGGAGCCGCTGATGCTGCTGCTCGTCGACTATTCGAGCCTGCTCTACCGCGCGTTCCACTCGGTGCCCGACACGGTGCCGGCGAACGGCGTGTACGGCTTCCTCAACATGCTCGCCCGGCTCGTCACCGACCGGAAGCCGGCGGCGCTCGGCATCGCCGTCGACGACGACTGGCGGCCCGCGTTCCGCGTCGACGTCCTGCCGACGTACAAGGCGCAGCGGGTGGCGACGTCGGCGGAGGACGTCGACCCGGTCGCGCCGCAGGAGGCGATCGGGCGCGAGGTACTACAGGCGCTCGGCGTCGCGGTGATCGGCGCCGAGGCCTACGAGGCCGAGGACGTGATCGCGTCGATCGCGGCGCGCACGCGCGGCCGCGTCGAGATCGTCTCGGGCGACCGCGACCTGTTCGCGCTGGTGCGCGATCCCGACGTCACGGTGCTCTATCCGGTGAGCGGCGTCAGCACGCTCGTCGAGGTCGACGAGGCGGAGGTCACGCGCCGCTACGGCATTCCCGGCCGCGCCTACGCCGACTACGCGATCCTGCGCGGCGACCCGAGCGACAACCTGCCGGGCGTGCCGGGCATCGGCGAAAAGACGGCGTCGAAGCTGATCGCGGAGCACGGCTCGCTGGAGGGCCTGCTCGCCGCGACGAACGTGGCCCCGGCGATCGCGCGCAAGCTCGATGCGGCGCGCGACTATCTCGCCGCCGCGCGCAGCGTGGTGCCGCCGGTGGCGACGATTCCGCTCCCGGACGTCTCGCTCGCGCTGCCGACGCGGCCCGCGCACCCGCGCGTCCTCACCGCGCTGGCCGAGGAGCACTCGCTGGCGACGCCCGTCGCGCGCCTGTCGAAGGCGCTCGGGTTCTAGCAGGCGCGCGGCACGGATCGGAATCGCCCCATTGAGTCATTACTTACTTGACTACTAGCGCCGCGTCGCGGTAGCCGTCGCACCGATGCTGGCGTTCGTTCCGCTCGCCGTCCTTCTGGCGTCGATGCTCCTCCCGGCGGCCGCCGGCGCGCTGACGTGTTCCGAGGGAATCTGGCGACCGGCCGCCGGCCTCACCGACCCCGACGACGAGCGGTCGAGGTGGCTCGCGGAGGTCGTCCGGCGCGACGGCGGTTTCATCATCGATACCACCTGCCACGGCGTCGGACCCATTCGGGAGCGCGAGGCGGCCGACGGCGCGCGCACGCTGCGCGGCACGCTGCGGGGCTGTCCATCCGCGCGACGGCGAGTGCGCTTCGAGGTCGTGATCGCCCCGTCGTGCGAGGAGGCCGTCGGCTGGGTGCGCGAGCGCGGTCGCCGCCGGCGCCGCGTCGATCTCGTCGTGGCCACGCCGACGACGGTGACGACCACGACGCTGCCCGCGAGCACGACGGTGCCCCCGTCGACCGCGCCGACGACCACGTCCACCTCCGTCACGACCACCACCGTCACGACCACCACCACGATTCCGGCTCCCTGGTGTGGCAACGACACGCGCGAGGGTTTCGAGCAATGCGACGGCGCCGATCTCGCCGGCGCCACCTGTCCGGCCGAGAGCACCGGCGGCGCGCCCCAGTGCGAAGGGTGCCGACTCGACTTCGCGTCGTGCCACGTGTGCGGCGACGCCGACATCGATCCCGGCGAGCACTGCGACGACGGCAACACGACGAGCTTCGACGGCTGCTCGGCCACCTGCGGCAGCGAGTGCGGTGACGGTCTCATCGAGCCGCCGGACCAATGCGACGACGGCAACGGCGTCTTCGGCGACGGCTGCTCGGAGTTCTGCGAGATCGAGGACCCGTTCTACGGCGGCGGTGCCGAGCTGCACGACGGCGCCGCGCTCTCGTGGGGCGTGTCGGGAGCGGTGCCCGGCGCCGCGGTCACGTGCGCCGACGGCGAGGCCTGCGACCTCGGCCCGGCGGGCGACGGTGCCTGCGAGTTTCTGACGTTCTTCTCGATCAACGTGCCGTTCTTCGTGCCTCCCAGCGCTTGGGCGAGCGTGGCGGGCGTCGAGCTCCTCCAGGCGAGCCTCGAGGGCCCTGCGGCCCTGGAGCCCGCGCAGCGCGAGGTCGTGCTCGACGCATTCGCGACGACCCTCGGCACCTGGGGCGGGGCGGCGGTCACGGCGACGCCGACGGCCCGCTACGCGACGCCCCCGGTCGCAATTGGTCTCAGTGGCCAGTTTCCGGTCGCCGTACCGGCGGACGCCACGCGCACGGTCGCCATACGCGTCCTGAACGATCCGGAGCCCCTGGTCGACGACGACGCGCTGACCTTCGCCTGCACGCCGTGACGCCTCAGCCGCGCGGCCGGTCGCGTGCCCGACGACCGGCGGCGCGCCGTCACGGACTGCACAGCACGCCGTAGGTCGCGCTGCCGCTGCCGTTGCCCGCGAGCGTGCACAGGGGCCGCGCGGCCAGGCACGACCCGATCCCGAGCGGAGGACACGACCCCGGCTGGCAGCCGTCGCCGTCCTCGCCCGAGACGCCGGCACACGCGGAGAATCCCTGCACCTGCGTGACCGCGAAGGAGTCGCCCACGAGGGAGTTGATGCCACCGGAGGGATTGGCGATCGTGACGGCGCACCCCGGCAACGCCTGGAACGTCTGCGTCCCGCCCGGCCACTGCGCGGTCTCGAAGATGCCCGCGGTGCTCGAGAAGAGGGCGAAGACGTGGAACGTCTCGGGGCACGCGCAGGTGCCGTTCAGGCAACTCCCCGAGGTGCAGTCCTGGCTCAGCGTGCAGGTCTTCGTGGGCCCGCACGCGGGACAACCACCGCCGCAGTCGACGTCGGTCTCGCTGCCGTTCTTCTCGCCGTCGCCACACGATGCGCAGCTCGACGGCTGCCCCCCGCACGTGAACCCCGGCTCCACGGCGCAGGAGCTCGAGCATCCGTCGCCGTCGGCCGCGTTCAGATCGTCGCAAGCTTCCCCGCCACGAACGAACCCGTCGCCACAGACGTTCGGCGCGAAGTCGCCCTCGCACGACTGGACCGCCGGGAGGCAGCCGGCGGGATCTCCGTAACATGCGTCGCACGCGTCGTCCGAGGTCCCCGCCGCACAATAGCTCGCACATGCCTCATGACATTGGCCCCCATCGCCACAGAGACAAATCGCCACGTCGCGCAACAGGTCGAAGGAACCCGGACAGAACGAGGCCGTGCCAGGATCGGGGGTGAACAGGAGCGCTTCGACGCAATGGAAGCAGGGGGTAGCCAAGGTCAGCTCGTACTGGCGGTCTTCAGGCGCAAGGCCGGTGACGTCGTAGGTGTCCACGACCAGCAGGTACTGGCCGTTCGTCGGCGCGGTGACGCCGACCGACGAATCCGTCGTGCCATCCTGGTCGTCGTTCTCCGCCAGCAGCGTCGGCGGCACCGTCGAGGCGTCGAAGAGGAGCAGGAACGTGTCGACCGCGGACGGCGTCGGGAGGCTCTCGGCGAACGTCGCGGCGGAGATCTCCTGCCCCGCCTGCGCGTCGAACGAGAGCAGCGCGACGTCACCGGTGGCCGGGACGCTCGCGGGTTCCCGAACGATGGGGACGGTCGCCGCGTCGGGCATGCGGGCCACACGCGAGATCTGCGCTCGGTACGTGAACGAGGCCCCGCCGACGGGGTCCCCCGCGAAGACGTTTCGCCGGTCGTCGATCCACAGGCGATACGTTCCGCTGCGCGCGACGACGAACTCCCGCGTCGCGAACGACGTGTCGTCGCCGGGTCGAATGACGCGCAGTATCCGTCCGTCGCCGATGATTCGGCCGAACGCCTCGTACGCGCCGCCGGCACGGGTGGAGATCGTCGCGCGCAACACGTCGCCGGCGACTGCCTCGAACGCGTACAAGTCCACGTCCGGCTCGCCCCCGATCGGGTTGCCGATCGTTCCGTCGATCGCGCCTCCGATGATCATCGGGGTCGGAGTGCCCACGTCGTCGTTCGTCCGTGCGTCGAGTCCTTCGCCCTCGACCGTCACGCAGCTCTCGCCAGGTGCGCCGTCGCAGGGAGGGAGGCAGATGCCGTTCGCACAGAGGTTGTCCGCAACGCACTGTGTGCCGCAGGCGCCGCAGTGGTCGGGCTCGGACGACGTCTCGGTCTCGCAGCCGTTGGTGATCAGCCCGTCGCAATCGCGGAAGGCCCCGTCGCACGCGGCCACCTGGCAGCTCCCCGCCGAGCATGCTCCGGTCGCATGGGGGAGCACGCACAGGTCACTCCCGTCGTCGATGGTCCCGTCGCAGTCGTTGTCGGCGCCGTCGCAGACTTCCGTCGCCGGCACGCACGGCGCGGTGGTCGACGTCGTGCTCGCGGCCGGGGTGGTGGTGGTCGTCGTCGTCGTGGTGACGCCGGCTCCGACGCACAGGCAGCCGGCCGAGCATCGGCCGGGACACGCCGCGTCGCCCCCGGCAACCGACACGTCACAGGCTTCCCCGGCGGCGACGTCGAGCAATCCGTCACCGCACGTGAACCGCAGCGCGACGAATTGTTTCGGCGTCGCCTTCTTCGCCTTCAGGACGCCCGATACGCGGCTGCAGTCCGGCTTCGCCAGCGTGGCGGTCAGCCGAACGCGCGCGAGCCCGCCGCATCGCTTCCACTTCGCCGTCACCTGATCGAAGGTCCGTTTGGACACGACCCGCGCGGCGTCGGGCGCTCCGCAGCCGATGTCGATCGCGGGCCGGGACGACGCCTTCACCCGGAGCGTGCCGGCCTGGGGAGTCGCCGCCCCCGCGACGAGCGGCGCACCCTGGACCTGGAAGGCGCCATCCGCGCAGGGGACGGCCTTCGATTTCGATGCGGCAACGGTCGGACTGGAGAGGTGCGCCACGCCGACGAGCAACAGCGCCAGGAGGCGGGCCGTCGGGGCGACCCTGCAGCGAACACGGACTCGATGGTGCATTCCCGGCTCCCGACGACGCTCCTGCCGCTTCCCCGCAGCCCTAGCTGGCTTGCTGCATACGATGCGCGCGGCGTCGCTGTACAGGAAATTCGCCATCGCGCCCGCCCGTCGACCGCTCTCCGACGGCCACGCGGCGTGCACGTGCTGCGCGGTCCGCCTATGACGCGGGCAGTGTGTCGAGCAGTGCCGCGAACGCCGCCCGCTCGGACTGCGCCGCCCCGCCGAACAGCAGTGCGATCGTCTCGCCCGTCGCGTCGAACAGCTCGAGCGACGTGACGACGCCGTCGCGCGTCGGCTTGCGGACGATCCACGCCTCCGCGATCGCGTCGGCGCGCACGTGGAGGTTGAAGTCGTCGTCGAGGACGTTGACCCACGGACCGAGCGCGCGCGCCGTCCGCACGGATCCGCGATGGATGTGGACCGTACCCGGGTTCGCGGCGAGGACCACCAGCGGCAGGCGGTCGCTCGCGGCGCGCTCGAGCACGAGACGCAGGCTCCAGAGTGCGACGCGGCCGGCGCGTGCCGCGCCGGCGAGGCGCAGCGCCTGCGGCCGGCGGACGCCGAAGCGGCGCAGCAACGTCTGGAAGTCGCCGGTCTGCTGCATCGCGTCCCATGAGGCGCGCATCGCATGCAGGTCGACGTCGCGGTCGGACGTCGTCGCGCCGGACGGCGCGGGCAGCCGCGGCACGTCGAGCCACGGGAGCTGCTCGGGATGCGCATGGTCTGCGACGAGCCGCTCGAAGGCCTGCACGCCGACGCGACGCTCGATGAGCACCTCGTGGACGTGCGTCCCGGCGGCGTCGAAGAAGACGAGGCTGCGACGGAGCCCGCTCGGCGTGCTCGTGCGGCGCGCGTAGCCGTAGCGCCAGCGGGGCAGGAAGACGCGGAGCTCGATGCCCTCGCCGCGGATCGCGCCGTCGGCCGCGACCCCGCCGTATACGCCACGCGTCTCGACGACCGCGTGGGTGGTGCGGGTGACGCCGCGGACGAGGCCGAGCTCGCCGACGCGGTCGAGGAGCGCCGACCAGTCGGCGTCGAGGCGGGTGACCGTGTCGCCGCAGTCGGCGGCGGTGATCTCCGCCTCGCTGACGCCGAGGAGCCGCGCGGCATCACGCGGCGTCATCGCGGGGACGCGCGCGCGGAGGTCGTCCCATCGCTGCCGCACGGAGGGCTGTCGCCAGTCGAGCGCGGTTCCCGAGAGCATGTGGCGTGTCAGCAAGGCACGCGCCACCGCGTCCATTCGCGTCCGTGTTGAGCGACGGCCCGGAGGCGCGTGCGCCCGTGGCACAGTGCGGGTCATACCTGGCACACGGCCCGCGCCTGTGGCAGGCAGTCGGGACGGAGAACGTCGAGTGACACGCGACGATCGCTGGCAGAATCTCGTGACGGGCGCCTTCCATCTCGACGACGAGCTGGGCTCGGTGCGGACGCGCGGCGCGATCGCGCGCCGGCGACTCGCGATCGAGTACATCGACAGCATCCTCGAGGTGTTCCCGGCCGACCTGGACCCGGTGGAAGACTTCGAGGGCTATGCGGTGCGACGACTCGCGCAGTCGCTGCGGCGCGCGATCGCGGACACGACGCCGCCGCCGGAGAAGCGCGGGCGGCGACGCTAGGCGCTCGGCACGTCGCCGCGCAATACGTCGCCGAGCCGCGTCGGCTCGAAGCGGATGCCGACGTAGAACGGGCCGAAGAGCGCGAAGCGCGAGCTCGCGGGGTCGAAGCGCATCTCGTAGATGAGCTTCTTGAAGACCAGCGGGTCGTCGGCGAACAGCGACACGCCCCACTCCCAGTCGTCGAGGCCGACGGAGCCCTGGATGACCTGCACTACCTGCCCCGCGTACTTCCGGCCGATCTCGCCGTGTCCCTTCATGAACGCGCCGCGCTCGGCGGCGGGCAGGTCGTACCAGTTGACGTGCTCTCCGCGCCGCTTCGACATGGGGTAGAAGCAGAGGTAGCGGCGCGGCGGAACCTCGGGGTACAGCCGCGGCCGCGCGATGCGCTCCATCTCCTCGCGCTGCGCCGCCGCGAAGCCGTCACTGTCCGGCGTGATGCCCTTCCGCCCGAGCACCGCGGTCGCGTGCGCCATCAGCTCGTACGTGCCGAGCTCGACGACGGCGAGGTACGAGTACGTCGGCACGAGGAAGCCGCGCAGCCGCGTGCGCGCGAACGCGATTTCCTCGCGGCGGAGCGCCTCCAGGTCGCGCCGCCAGTGCATGAGGCAGAGGTCGCCCTTCTGCGAGAGCAGCGTGTAGCAGGCGGTGTGCCCGTCGGGCGGACGCGCCTGCGTCTCGAGCACCGCCTGCGCCTCGACGACGACGGCGTCGCGCTCGGCCGTGTCGAGCGCATTCCAGCGTGCCCAGTCCACGGCGTACATGTCGTGGAGCGTGTACCAGCCCTCGAGGGTGACGGGCGCGTCGGCCATTGCGCCGTCATAGCCCGGGCTCGCCCGGGTTTGAAGCACGTCGCCGGATTGGCCAAATACACCCTCTCGCGATGCGCACGGTGCTCTCCTGGGTCTCGACGATCCTCTTCCTGCCCGTCTTCGGGCTGGTGATGGTCACGTTCGACGTGGCCCAGCGCATCGCGCGCCTGTTCGGCACGCGGCCCCAGGAGTACGTCGCCGGCTTCGTGCAGTGGCTGCTCGTCAAGACGTTCGGCATCTGCGGCACGCGTCTCCAGGTCGAGCGCTCGCCGGAGCAGAAGCCCTGGACGTCGTACATCATCATCTCGAACCATCAGAGCATGTTCGACATCGCGATCCTCGGCGGACTCTTCCAATCGAACTTCCCGAAGTACATCTCGAAGCGCTCCCTCGGCCGGTGGATCCCGACCGTCTCCTACAACCTGCGCGTCGGCGGCCACGTGCTGATCGATCGCTCCGACGGTCCAGCCGCGCTCGACGCGATCCGCGAGCTCGGCCGCCGCGTCCGGCGGGGCGGCGTGTCCGCGATGATCTTCCCGGAAGGGACCCGCGCGCGGCACGGCGAGCTCGGACGCTTCAAGCCGGCCGGAACGCTCGCGCTGCTCGAGGAGGCGCCCGACACGCCGGTGGTGCCGGTCACGATCGACGAGTCGTGGCGTCTGCTGCAGCACAACTATCTCCCGGTCCCGTGGGGGGTCCGCGTGCGCGTCCACATCGGCGCGCCCATCGCGCGGCATCCCGGCGAGGATCGCGCGGCGCTGATCGAGCGCGTGCGCGAGGAGATCGCGCAAACGCTGGAGCGATGGCGGCCCGACAGGATACCGAACGTGCGGTAACCGCACAGCACTTGCCGCGCAAACCCTTGCGCGGCAACACTTTGACGTTGACCCACGAAATCCGCTCGTGCGACGGTCGACGCATGACGTCACACCTCCGCTTCCTGGCCGCAGTGGCCGCAACCCTCGCCGGCGCGCTCGTCGCCGGCGCCGATGAACAGGTCTTCGCTCCCGGCACCGCGCAGCAGAACGCCGTCGTCGTCAGCACGGGCCCGAACGGCCGCTGCGACACGGTGGCCGAGAACGGCGACATCCAGCTCGCGCAGATCGGCGGCGGCACGCCGTTCCGCAACGGCGTGCGCTGCGGAACGAACCTGATCGTCGAGACGACGGCCGCCGGCGACGACCGCCAGCTCATCGCGGTCGGCCGCACGTGCTCCAACGCGAACGTCGCGGTGGTCGACACGGGCGAGGACGGCATCAGCGACACCCCCGCCACCGGCGACGACCTGCAGGCGGTCGCCGTCGGCTTCGCGCCGTCGAACACCGCGTGCGTGATCGCGGGCGGCAACGGCATCGCCGACACGCCGGATCCCGTCGCGTCCGACGACGTGCGCGTGCTGCCGTTCGGCACCGCCTCCCCCAACACGCCGGCCATCCGCTGCGGCGCGAACCTCGTCGCCGACTCGACGGCGAACAACGTGAATCCGACGGGCGACGACGTCCAGCTCGTTCCCGTGGGCTCCCCGTGCGCCGCCGCCGACACCCCGGTCGTCAGCTCGGGGCCCGACGGCATCGCCGATACCCGCGCCGGCGGCGTCGATCTCGCGATCGCCACCGTGAAGCCGGTG
The DNA here is from genome assembly GCA_964432595.1 of uncultured Binatia bacterium (SeqCode). Classification (GTDB taxonomy): domain Bacteria; phylum Desulfobacterota; class Binatia; order DP-6; family DP-6; genus DASYLJ01. The sequence continues at coordinate 122,802 of CAYSOF010000008.1, forward strand.
AAGCTCGTGGTCGGCCGCAACCGTCCGCGTGCCTCGCGCTCGGTGAACGTCATCGTCAGCAACCGCGAGTTCGGTCCGAATGCGCCGGGCTCGCGCACCTACTCGCTGCGCGCCGTCGGCGGCGACTGCCCGAGCGGCACCGTCAACCAGATCGACGCCGACACCGTCACGCCCGGTCTCCAGGCGACCGCGGCCATTCCGCGCGGCGGCCGCATCAAGGCGACGTTCGAGGTGACCGCGCGTCTCGAGGATTGGACGACGGTCGATCTGATCTCGCCCGGCCGCTGCGAGATCGTGGTAGAAGCGGTCGCGACGGACACCGCGCCGGCCGCCGACGACATGGGCAATACGTCGAACAACGAGACGTCGATCACGCTCGAGGTCAACGACCGCAACGACCAGTAGGGGATCGTGCCGGAGCTGCCAGACGTCACCGTCTACATCGAGAGCCTCGTCCCACGCGTCGTGGGGCAGCCCCTCGAGGCGGTGCGTCTGGCCAGCCCGTTCCTCCTTCGCACGTTCGACCCGCCGCTGTCGGAGGCCTTCGGCAAGCGGGTGACGGCCGTACGACGGCTCGGGAAGCGGATCGTCTTCGCGCTCGAGGACGACCTCTTCCTGGCGCTGCACCTGATGATCGCCGGGCGCCTGCGCTGGCGCGCGCCCGGCACGAAGCCCCCGGGCAAGCTCGGGCTCGCGGTGTTCGACTTCCCGAGCGGCACGCTCGTCCTCACGGAAGCCAGCACGCGCAAACGCGCCGCGCTGCACCTGCTGCGCGGCGCGGAGACCGTCGCCGCGCTCGGCGCCGGCGGCCTCGAGCCGCTGGCCATCGACCTCGACACGTTCCGCGCGGCGCTGACGCGCGAGCGGCACACGCTGAAGCGCACGCTCACCGACCCGCACATCCTCGCCGGGATCGGCAACGCGTACTCCGACGAGATCCTCCATCGGGCGCAGCTGTCGCCGATCCAGATGTCGGATCAGCTCGACGACGCCGCCATGGCGCGCCTGTTCGCCGCGACGCAGGAGACGCTGCAGGACTTCACCGAGCGGCTGCGGCGCGACGTGGGCGACGGCTTCCCCGAGAAGGTGACGGCGTTCCGCGACGACATGGCGGTGCACGGCAAGTATGGCCGGCCATGCCCCGTCTGCGGGACGCCGGTGCAGCGCATCGTCCACGCCGAGAACGAGACGAACTATTGCCCGACGTGCCAGACGGGCGGGCGGCTGCTCGCCGATCGCGCGCTGTCGCGGCTCCTCAAGAAGGACTGGCCGAAGACGCTGGAGGAGATGGAGGAGCGCCGGCGGCCGGGGTGACCCCGGCGAGCGCGTCCTGCTCGGCGCGCAGGCGGACGAGCGGATCGTTCGCGTCGATCTCCACGTCGTCCCATGCGATGGGCCGATCGCGCGCGACGTGGCGGCGCAGGCGAACCCCGTCCGCCAGACCGATCGGCAGGAGGCCTGCCGCGCCGTCGACGGTGTCGACCTCGCCGCGACAGGCGTAGCCGCCGATGCCGTCGAGCCGGTCGCCGGGCGCGAGGTCGCGCTTCGCGATCGTGACGACGTCGACCACCGGCGGCCCGGCGGACGCGATCGTCGGCTCGCCGTACAGCACCGCCTCGGCGATCGAGACCGGCGTCTCGACGTGGCAGAGGTGATACGGGCGGTAGAACAGATAGTGCGGGCCGCCGCCCATCTTCAGGTAGTCGAGGTAGCGGCCGACGCGCTCGCGATCGTCGCAGCGCGCGACCACGAAGACGCCGCCGCCGAAGTCGCCGCCCAGGGTGTACTCCACGACCGGCCCGCCGTCGCCGAGCGACACGAAGTCGGCCAGCACGGTCGTCGACGTCGTCCGAATGCCGCGCATGCCGCGCACCGCCGGCGGCATCCGGGCGGCGTTCGCCACGATCGCGTTCTCGAGCTGCATCTTCGTGCCGTCCGTGAAGCTGCAGACGGCGCGCGCGCCGGTCGCCATCCGCTCGGCCCAGCCGCGGACCGAGTCGGGGGTCGCATGGACGTCGAGGAAGCCCTTGCAGTTGACGGCCGCCACGACGTCGAAGCCGGTGTTGGTGCACCATTCGACGAGCCGCATCATCACGCCGGGCTGGTCGCCGTCGGCGACCCCGTAGACGACGCCCCAGCGACGCGCGCGCGCGTGCAGCACCGCGCCGAGCGTCGCGTCGAGCTCGGCGTTCATCGCGACGACGTGCTTGCCGTGCGCGAACGCCGACAACACGGTGTGCATCGCCGGGACGACCGTGCCCGTGGCCTCGACGACGACGTCCACCGACGGCAACGCCGTCGCAACGAGCGGATCGCGGGTGACACCGACCCCGCCGTCCGCGATCGCCCGCGCGAGCCGTTGCGGATCGTCACTGCGGACGACGTCCGACGATCCGAGGCCGCGACGTCGGAGAAACGCGACGGCGCGCGCCGGCGTGCGATTCGCCATCGCGACCAGCCGCATGCCGGGCGTCGCGGCGACTTGCGCCGCGATGCCGCGTCCCATCGCCCCCGCGCCGACGACCGCGACGCGGATCACCTCGCCGCGTCGCTCCCGCCGCCGCAACTCCCGCCAGAGGTGCATTCCGTCCCCTCCGCCGAGCGCACCATCGGCCAGCACGCGCGGCTTGTCCAGCGGCCCAACGGACTTTCATGCCCGGTGACACTCCAGTACAGAAGCCCTCGGCGGAGGACGACGCATGCGCGTGCTGTACGTCACAGGGTTGTGGGATGCGCCGGGACGGTATCGATGCGTGCACGCGGTGCTGCAGCTGCGCCGCGCGGGCGTCGTCGCGAGCTGCATCGACGTCGGCGCGCCCCACCTCGCGGCCACCGTCGCCGCGCACTCGATCGTCGTGCTGTTCCGTACGCCGTGGAACGCGCTGCTCGCCCACGTGACCGAGCAGGCGCGGGCGCGCGGGACGACGCTGCTGTGCGACACCGACGACCTGCTCTTCGGCGGCGACGCCGAACGGCTCGCGCCGTTCTTCGACGGCCTGTCGCCGGCGCAGCAGCGCGCGTACCGCGCCACGTTCGACGGCCTCGAGCGCACGCTCGACGCCTGCTCGGGGTGCATCGTCAGCACGCCGGCGCTCGCCGACGCGGTCGCCGCCCGTGGGCTGCCGGCATGGACGCACCCGAACCTGCTGCACCCGACGAACGAGCGCGAGGCGCGCCTCGTGCGGCGTCTCCGACCGTCGCGGCCGACGATCGGCTACTGGAGCGGATCCAACACCCACGACCAAGACCTCGCGGCGGTCGCCGCACCGCTCGCGCGGGTGCTCGACGAGCGTCCCGACGTCCGATTGCTCGTCGGCGGTTGGGTGCGCCTGCCGGCGTCGCTGCGCCCGTTCGCCGATCGCGTCGACCGCCAGCCCTGGGTCGACTGGCGACTTCTGCCGTGGGCGATGGCGCCCTGCCGCGTGACCATCGCCCCCACCGCGGTCGTGAACGGCTACACGGACGCGCGCAGCGCCCTCAAGTTCTTCGAGCCCGGCGCGTGCGGCATTCCGACCATCGCGACGCCCACGGGCGAGTACCGCCGCGTCATCCGTGACGGTGAGACCGGCTGGCTGGCCGCGAGCGACGACGAGTGGATCGAGCGGCTCCACGCCGCGCTCGACCCCGCCACGAGCCGGCGCGTCGGGGACGCCGCGGCCGGCGCCGTCGCCGCGGCGCACACGTTCGGACCGCACCACGGGGTCCTCGCGACCCTGTTGCGTCCGCTCGACGGTCGGAGTGACGGTTCGGCGCCGCGCGCCCTTCCGATGCCGCCCGCGGGGCGTGGCGGCCGAGTGCGCGCACGCTGGCGTCTCCTGCGCGGCCGTCCGCTCGACGGTCCGTCGCAGCCGCCGCCCGAGCTGTCGCCGGTGACTGCACGGGGGCCCCGGGCGACCGGTGCGCCATGCGCCACGTGGCGCGCGGCCGCCGGTCTCGACGCGTCGGCGGACGGCGTGCTCGAGGCCGTCGACGCCGATCCGCAGCTCGTGTCGGGTCCGCTGACCCTCGACGCGGCCGCCTGGCGGTTCCTGCGCGTCGAGCTGGACGCGACGCTGCACGAGACCGCGGCGCTGGGTCAGCTGTTCTGGCGCATCGACGACGGCCCGTTCTGCGAGACGCGCAGCGCCACGTGGCGCGTCGCGAGCGGTGAGACGTCGCTGCTCCTCGATCTGCACGACGCGGGGTGGCCGCGCGGCGTGGTGACCGGGCTGCGGCTCGACCCGACCGACTGTCCGGCGACGATCCGCCGCCTCGCGGTCGACCTCGTCGGCGACGACGGCCGCGCGTGCCGCCTGCTCGACCACCATGCGATCACGGCCCCCGGGAGCGAGCGCGCGGTGACGATCGTGCTCCCTGTGTACAACGCCCCGACGCAGACCGCCGAGTGCATCGACAGCGTGCTCCGACACGCGACGGGCGACTGGCGGCTCGTCATGGTCGACGACGCGAGCCCCGACGCGCGCATGGCGCCCATGCTCGAGGCGTACGCGCGTCGCGACGAACGCATCACGCTGCTGCGCAATCCGAGGAACCTCGGCGTGACGGGCACGACGAACGCCGGCATCCGCGCCGCGGGCGAGCGCGACGTGGTCACCCTGAACACGGACACGGTGGTCGGGGCCGGCTTCCTCGACGGGCTGCGCGCCTGTGCCTATGCGGACGCGCGGACGGGGATCGTCGCGCCGCTGTCGAACAACGCCACCATCTGCAGCGCGCCCGACTTCTGCCGGCCGAACGACATTCCCGAGGGCCACACGATCGAAAGCTGGGCCGCGCTCGTCCGCGCGACGTCGTTGCGGCTCCGCCCCACGCTGCCGAACGCCGTCGGCTTCTGCATGTACGTCCGTCGCGCCGTGCTCGACCGCATCGGCCTGCTCGACGAGCCGCGCTTCGGCCGCGGCTACGGCGACGACGACGACCTCTGCCAGCGTGCCCTCGCGGCCGGGTTCGACATCCGCCTGGCCGACGACGTCTTCGTCTACCACGAGGGACACGCGTCCTACGGCCCCGAGGCCGAGCGGCTGACGAACGCGCATCGTCACCTGATCGAGGAGGTGCATCCGGGCTACTTCGCGCGCATCGCCTACTTCATCGAGACGAACCCGTTACACCCGATCCACGACGGCATGCGCCGCGCGCTGCGGCGCCGCGGCGGCAGCGACCCGGCGCTGCTGGTCCTGCTGCACGCGTCGTTCGACACGCCGGCGGGCGGGACGGAGCATCACGCGCGCGATCTGGTCGCGGGCCTCCGCCTTCCGCGTGTCGTGGTCGCCGTTCCCCTCGGCGACACGCTGCACGTCAGCGAGGTGATCGACGGCGACGTGGACGGCGCCATCCGCTACCGCTTCCCGCTGGCGCGGGCGGCCGAGCGCTTCACCATCTCGCATCATCCGCTCACGTCGGCGCTGCGCGAGGTGATCCGGCGGTTCGGCGTTGCCGCTGCCCACCTGCAGCACCTGCTGCCCTTCCCGCTCGACGTGTGGCGGCTCCTCGTCGAGCTGGACGTGCCGTTCCTCGTGTCGAGCCACGACCACTACGCCGTCTGCCCGAACCTGTACCTGATCGACCCGCGCGACGGACGTCGGTGCTGTGCCGGCGCGGACGGCCGTCCCGCCGATCCGAGCCCGTGCGTCGGCGCGATGATGACGATCATGGACGCCCGCGTGCCGCACGACGTGGCGGGCTTCGTCCACCGGCACCACGAGGAGTTCGGCGGGATGTTGGCGGCGGCGCACGCGATCGTCGTGCCGTCACGGATCGTGCGCGATGCGCTCGTGCGTACGCACGGCGTCGACCCGTCGCGCGTCCACGTGATCCCGTACGGCTATCCGCAGCCCGCCCCCGCCCCCGCCGGTTCGCGGGAGGGTCCGCTGCGCGTGGCCCTCGTCGGGCTCGTGTCGCACCTGGTGAAGGGCTCCGCGCGCTATCGGGCGCTGCTCACCGCGGCCCGAGCGCTGCCGATCGAGTGGCACGTGTTCGGCGACCACGAAGGCGACGGGTTCGGCACTGCATTGCATGCGCTCGGCCTGGGCACGCGTCTGGTGCTCCACGGCCCGTACGCACGCGGCGACGTCGTTGCGCTGCTCCGCGCGCATGCCATCGACGTCACCGCGCATCTCCCGCTCGCACTCGAGACGTTCTCGTTCACCTTGTCGGAATCGCTTCTCGCCGGCGTTCCGGCCGTCGTGAACGAGGGCTGCGCGATGGCGGATCGCATCCGCGAGAACGGCGCCGGCTGGGTGGTGCCGTCCGTCGACGATGCCGCCGCATTGCTGGCGCGACTCGTCGCGCGGCCGCCCGACCTCGATCGGGCGCGTGAGCGTGCCGCAGCGTACCGTCACCCGACGATCGCCGCGTCGGTGGCCGGGCATCGAGCGCTGCTCGAGCCGCTGGTCCAGCGGGCGCGCCCGGTGACCATGCCCGACGTCCACGATCGCCGTGCGATGGCCGCGGCGGCGGACCGCACGACCGCGCCGCCCGCCGTCTCCGACGCGCCGCCGCCCGCGGTCGCGCGCGGCCTGGCCGCGTGGCTGCCGTCGGCGCTGCACGAGCGCATCCGATTGCGACGTCTCGCGCGACGTATGATGCCGCTCGTCCGCTTCCGGCTCGGCGGCGACGACGAGCGCGTCGTGAACGGCCCGCACTTCGAATCGATCGGTGCGCGCGCCGGCATCGCGACCTTCCGCGCCGTCGACACGGACCCCTACTTCGTGCTGGGTCCCGTCACCGTCCCGACGCTGACCGCCCGCGTGCTGCACTTCCGCATCCGTCCGCAGGCGCAGGGCTACCTGCTCGCGCAGATATACTTCACGCACGACCTCGACGAGCCGTTCTCGGAAGCGAAGAGCCTGCAGGTCCCGCTCGCGGCCGGCCCGGACGGCTGGTGCGACGCGGTGATCCGCGTCGACGACAGCACTCGCGTCGCGCAGTGGGACGCCGGCGACCGTCTCGCCCGACTCCGCTTCGACCCGCTGAACGTGGCCGGGGTCGTCGACGTCCAGGAGCTGTGGCTCTGCCCGCCGGACGGCGGGACGTGACGCCTCGTCAGCGCGTGCCGCGCCGGCGGCGCCACCACCACAGCGCGGTGAACGCCGCCGCGGAGAGCGAGAAGACGTTCACCATCGGGTTCCACCAGGGCCGCACGAACGTGATCCGCACGACCCGCGATCCCGGCTCCACCGCGAGCGCCATCAGGTTGTCGTCGGTCCGGACGAGCGGCGTCGTGACGCCGTCCGTGGCGGCCTGCCAGTTCGGATGCCAGGGCACGACGAGCGTCACGGTCGCCGGCGACGCCGTCTGGAGCCGCCACTCCGCGTGCTCCCGTCCGCGGTCGAACGCGTCCACCCGCGTGCCCTCGCCGGTCGCGAAGCGGAAGCCAGTGCCGGCCACCGCCCAGATGCGGACGTCGCCGGAGCGAAAGACGAGGTCGAACACCGGCGAGCGGCCGAGATTGGCGTCCACCTCGTCGACCCACGACAGCAGGTAGGAGACGTTGTAGCGCAGCAAGGCCGCGTGGATGCGCTCGGGCTCCCAGTCGTGGAGGTGCATCAGCGCCTCGCCGTTGTGCGCGCGCGTCGCCTCCGGCTGGTTGCCGAGCAGCGTCGCGCGCTCCGCCTCGAGCACGATGCGGCTCGCCAGCTGCGTGTAGCCCGGGCTCTCGAAGCGCTCGTCGTAGCGATCGTCGAAGCCGATCACCGCCGTCGCGGGCGTGTTCTCGCGCAGCCAACCATACGCCTTCAGGAGGTCCGCCTTCCGGTTCCCCCGATGGTGCGCGTCGACCTGGATCAACGGCGCGAGACGGCGGATGCTCGCCTGCGTGTCCCACGCGACGGCCGCCGTGGCGAGCGCGGCCACGACGAGGCCGAGGGCGGGCACGCGCGCGGCCGCGCGTCGTGCCGTGTCGGCGGCACCGCCCGCGAACAAGGCCGTCAGCAGCGCGAGGTAGGGCAACGCGCGATGCCGGAGGATCTGGCGGGCCACCGCGTCGAGCGGTTCGAAGCCCGTCGTCACGGCGCCGACGGCGAACGGCGCCGCCAGCAGCGCCAGCGTCACGAGGAACGACGTCTCGAAGCGGCGCGGCCGCAGGCCGACGACGAAGGCGATCGCGAGCCACGTCACCGCCGCGCCGGAGAAGAGCTGCCCGGCCAGGAACTCCTGCAGGAACGGCCGGTCGCCCCAGCCCGTGCCGGGACCGATGAGATCGGGCCACACCACGAGCGGAGACAGTGTCGCGACGGACATCGCGGTGGTGAGCGCGCCGATCGCCGCCGCGCGCGCGAGCGTGCGACGACGGCGCCAGCGCCGTCGGGACAGCGCCATCACGACGTAGAGCGCGGCGGCGAGCGCGAGAGAGACGCCGGAGATGAGATGCGTGCAGACGGTGACCGCGCAGAGGAGCGCCGCGCGCGGCACGTGCCGCCCGCCCACGCTGATGCCCGCGTGCAGCGACGCGAGCGCCACCGCGAACAACAGCAGGCCGGCGCCCTGCGGGATGAGCCCGATGCCGAAGAGCCCCTGGATGCCGATCCCCTGCGGCGCCGACAGGCCGAGCGTCGCGACGGCGGCGACGAGCGACGCGAAGCGCGAGAACCGGAACGTTCGGGCGAGCACCCACGTCGCCCAGGGCAGCAGCGCCCACAGCGCGACGATCGCGATCTTGAAGAGCGTCAGGAGCGACACGAGGCCGCCGAGGAGGTGGTAGACGAGCCCGACGGTCACGAAGAACAGGCTCGGATAGAACTGGAACGGAACGAAGCCGTCGAACCACCACCAGCACCAGCCGTCGGTGCGACCATGCGGCAGGAACAGCTCCGTCATCGCGCGCAGGCGGACGAAGTGCGCCGCGCCGTCCCAGGACGACGGATACCCCGGCTGGAAGAACCGCGACGCGACCAGCGCCGCCGTTACCGACATGGCGGCGAGCAGCACCAGGTCGACGGTCTTCGCGCGGCGCGCCACTGCCGCCGAGCGTAGCGGCGCCGGCGCCGAAAGAGGAGCGGTGGCACCCGTTTGCCAGGCCGGGGCCGCGGGGATAGTCGACCGACGTGACGGGATCGCAGCCGCCGGTCGCCGAGCCTGCCGGCGACGTCCCGCCGCGCGTGGCGGCGCCGCACCGTCGCACGCACGCCGCGCTCGGCCCGGCCCGGGCGCTCGCCGCGGCCGTGCTCGGCCTCGTCGCGGTGAACCGTCTCGCGCTGGCGCCGCCGGCCATGCCCGCGAACGACCTCGACGGCGGGGCGCGGCTCGCCCTGAACCACGCGTTCCTCACCGGCCGCGTGGTCGGACGCGACGTCATCCACGCGTTCGGCCCCCTCGGCTTCCTCCACCAGCCGGTGTTCGACCCGGCGCTGTACGGGTGGTGCCTGACGTTCGGGATCGCGCTGGCGCTGGTCGTCACGGCGAACGTCACGTTGCTCGCGCGGCGCGCGCACCTGCCCGCGTGGTCGATGGCGCTCTGGGGCGTCGTGCTGGTGTTGCTCGCCGCGCCGGATCCCGACGGGCGGTTCTACCTGCTCTGCTTCCTCGGCGCGTGGATCGGCATCGACGAGCACGAACGCGCGGGCCGCGCGCTGCTCGCCGCGAACGCCGTCGTCCTGGCCGCGACGGCGCTGACGACGTTCACGCACTTCGTGACGGCCACGCTCCTCGTCGTGCTGATGTCGCTCCGCAACGGGCCGGGACCGGCCGTCGCCTTCGCGGTCGTGGCGAGCGCGCTCTGGCTGGCGACGGGCCAGTCGCCCGGCGACGTCGTGCCGTGGATCCGGACGAGCGTCGAGTTCGCCCTGGGGCACGCCGAGACGATGGTGGGCGGCGGCCCGATCGGCGAGCTGATCGTCTACCTGGCCGGCGCGCTCGCGTTGGTCGGGCTGCTCGGCGTGCGCGCGTCGCACGCGCACCGCTTCTGGCGGTGGACCGCGCTCGCCTACATGACGGTCCTGCTGGTCGTCATCCTGCGGCACGCGTTCGCGCCGCACTCGGAGCACGCGCTGACCGGGATGATGGGCATCATGGTCGCGAGCGTGCTCGCCGCCGGCGCATGCTGGGAATGGCGGCGCACGCCGCTCGAGGTCGGGTTCGTCATCATCGCGTTCGGCGCGATCGCGTTCATGACGACGTCGCACCTCAGGCGCTACTACACGCCGCTCCTCACGCCACGCGGCCTGCTCGCCCAGACGGTCGGATACGTGCCGCGCCTGGCCGGTGCCGTCACCGGCTGGCAGGCCGAGCACGACGCGTGGGCCACGGCGCTCAGCCGGATCGCCGACGATCATCCCGTGCCGCGAAGCGCGCACGGAACGCTCGACGTCCTCGGCTGGCAGACGGCGATCCCGCTCGCGAGCGCGCTGCCGTGGAACCGCAAGCCCGTCGCGCAACAGTTCGCCGCGGCGACACAGGCATTGGCGGAGCTCAACGCGCGGCACGTCGCGACGGACGGCGCCGACACGCTGCTCGCCGATCTCACCAGCATCGGCCAGCGGCCGCCGCTGCTCGACATGGGTCCGACCACGCTCGAGGTGCTGCGCCACTACCGCGTCGTCGAGGAGCCGGGCGAGTTCCTCGTCCTGGAGCGCCGCACCGAGCCGCGCGACGTGACGCTGGAGCCGCTCGGCACGGTCGAGGCGCGTCTCGACCAGCGCGTGCCGGTGCCGGCGGCCGACGCGCCCGTGTGGGTGCGCATCGACGTCCATCGGACGTTCGAAGGACATCTCCGCGGCGCACTGCTGAAGCCGCCGCTCCTGCTGCTCGACCTCGAGCTGGCCGACACGTCGAGCCGTCGCTTCACGTTCTTTCCGAGCATGAGCCGCAGCGGCTTCCTGCTCTCTCCGGTCATTGTGGCGCCGAACGGTCTCGCCGCGCTGATGGGCGGCGACGCGGCGCTGCTCGCGCCATACACGGTGCGCGCGCTGACGATGCGCGAGCTCGAGACGTCGGGGTCGTACGCGGAGCCGATCCGCGTCGCGTTCGAGGCCGTCCGGTTCGTGCCCGACGCCGTCGCGGCACAGGCGGCGGAGGCGACGGTACCGCTGCCGCTCGGCGCCGTCGACAGCGTGATGAACACCCGCCTGCAGGCCGAGGACGGTACGCTGGTCGCCGACGGCGTCACACCCGGCGCCTACGTGGAGCTGCCGTTCGTGACCCCGTCGAGCGACCATGTCCCGCGCTGGATCGAGCTCGACGTCGACGTGCCGCGCGCGGAGGAGCTGCGCGTGCTCGTCCGGCGGGCGGGAGAGCAGTTCGGCTCGGATCGCGGCATGACGTTCCAGCTCGCCCCCGGGCGTCGCACGGTGCGCGTGCCGCTGCCGATCGGCACGATGCCCGTGCAGCTCCGCGTCGAGCCCGATCTGCAGCCCGGACGCTTCCGCCTGCTCGCCGCGCGACAAGGCGGCGTCGACGAGGGACCGGTGACACCAGGCCCGGTGCGCATGATCGACGTCGGACTGCGCGGCCTGCCCGGCTGGTTCATGCCTTTCCGGACGTTGAACGCCCCGCGGACGCTCGACGATCGCTGGGCCTTCCGCCCGACCGACGTCATGCCCGCCGACGTTCCGGGCACGCCGTTCATCATGACCCCGACGGTCCTCGCCGACGCGACGACGTCCCCTGCACGCAACGGCGTCGCCGTCACCGTTCCGGCGACGGGCGGACAGCTCGTGCTGGGCGAGGTGCCGGCGCTCGCCGGCGCCACGCGCCTCCTCGAGCTGCGCGTCGACCCGAGCGGGCCGGCCGCGCTCCGACTGTGGTGGATGCGGCGCGGCCACGGCTGGGATCGCACGCACAGCCAGCGGGTCTATCTCGACGGCTCGCCGCGCATCGTGCGCGTCCCCATCCCGGCCGGCGACGAGCCCGTGGCCGTGCGGCTCGACGTCGACCCGGACGTGGCCGGCTCGGTCGTGATCTCGGACGCCCGGCTGCTCGGCCCGTCGTCCTGATCGACGGGGTTGCCGGCCGACACCGTGACGCCGTACATGGGCGGCGTGAACCCGTGGATGGCCGGCCTGGTGCTCTCGGCACTGATGGTTCTCTGCGCGCTGGTGATCATCCGATTCACCCCCCGGCAGGTGGCCACCCGGAGCCCCGAATCGTACACGCCGGAGGAACTTTTCTGGAAGCTCTTCTGGGCCGGGCCGTTGGCGGCCACGATGCTCCTGAGCGAAGCCGACGGATATGCCCAGACCATCGCCGACGTCCTTCGGATGCTGTGGCTCTCGATCTTCGCCTGGGTCCTGCGTCGTCACCGGCCGTGGCTCGCGGTGCTCATGGGCGGCACCGCCGCGGCGCTCCTCCCATTGCACCTGGCCCTCCCGCCGCCGCCGGCGAAGTGGTGGGCGCCCTATGCCGTCGTCGGCGCGGCGCTGTGGCTCGTGCTGAACACGTGCTCCGCCTGGGCGCTGGCCAACGCGCACCGTCTGCGCAGGGCCGACCCGATCCCCGCCGACCATTGACCCCTGCCGCCCGGGCGGTCATGCTGCGCGGTTCATGTCGCAGCGCCGCGCGGACGTCCGCAACATCGCCATCATCGCCCACGTCGACCACGGCAAGACCACGCTGGTCGACGCCATGCTGCACCAGACGGGCACGTTCCGCGCGAACGAGCAGGTCGCCGAGCGCGTCATGGACTCGAACGCGCTCGAGCGCGAGCGCGGCATCACGATCCTGGCGAAGAACACCACCGTTCGCTGGAAGGACGTCCAGATCAACATCGTCGACACGCCCGGCCACGCCGACTTCGGCGGCGAGGTCGAGCGCACGCTCGCGATGGTCGACGGCGTGCTGCTGCTCGTCGACGCGTCGGAGGGCCCGCTGCCGCAGACGCGCTTCGTCCTCGGCAAGGCGCTGGCGCTCGGGCTCGAGCCGGTCGTCTGCCTGAACAAGATCGACCGCCCGGACGCGCGCGTCAGCGAGGTGCTCGACGAGATCTACGGGCTCTTCATCGACCTCGGCGCGAACGAGGAGCAGCTCGACTTCCCGGTCATCTACACGATCGCGAAGGCCGGTACCGCGACGCGCGACGTCGCCGTTCCCGGCACCGACCTCCAGCCGCTGTTCGAGGTCATCGTCGACAAGCTGCCGGGGCCGATCCACGATCCCGAGGCGCCGACGCAGTTCCAGGCCAACAACCTCGGCTACGACGACTACGTCGGCCGGCTCGCCATCGGTCGCATCGTCGCCGGCGAGCTGCTGCCGAACGGCCAGTACACCCTCTGCCGCAACGACGGCTCGCAGGTGAGCTGCAAGCTGACGCGCGTCTACGGCTGGAAGGGGCTCAAGCGCGTCGAGATCGAGCGCGGCCGCGCGGGCGACATCGTCGCCATCGCCGGCATCGAGGACATCGCCATCGGCGACACCGTCGCCGACCGCGAGCGGCCGAAGCCGCTGCCGCCCATCCGCGTCGACGAGCCCACCATCGCGATGCTCTTCGGCGTCAACACCAGTCCGTGGGCGGGGCGCGACGGCAACAAGGTGACGTCGCGCCAGGTGCGCGATCGCCTGCTCACCGAGAGCCGCCGCAACGTCAGCCTGCGCGTCGAGGAGACCGAGACCACCGACACGTTCCGCGTGCTCGGCCGCGGCGAGCTCCAGCTGGCCGTGCTCATCGAGACGATGCGCCGCGAGGGCTTCGAGCTGCAGGTGTCGAAGCCGATCGTCGTCGTCACCGAGAAGGACGGCGTCGTGCAGGAGCCGATGGAGCTGCTGCTGGTCGACGTGCCGGAGGAATACGTCGGCGTCGTGACGCAGCTCCTCGGCGTCCGCCGCGGCATCATGACGAAGATGGACCACGTCGGCAGCGGCCGCGTGCGCGTCGAGTTCACGGTGCCGTCGCGCGGCCTCATCGGCTTCCGCTCGCACTTCCTCACCGAGACGCGCGGCACGGCGACGATGAACGCGCTGTTCAACGGCTGGGCCCCGTGGCACGGCGGCATCCCCGCGCGCACGAACGGCGGCATGGTGTCCGACCGCGAAGGCGTGGCGACCCCGTACGCGCTCTTCCACCTGCAGGACCGCGGCGTGCTCTTCGTCCCCGCCGGCACGCCCGTCTACGAGGGCATGGTCGTCGGCGAGTACTCGCGCGACGTCGACCTCGAGGTGAACGTCTGCCGCGAGAAGAAGCTCACGAACATGCGCGCGTCGGGACACGACGAGGCGGTCCGCCTCACGCCCGCGAAGCTGATGGGCCTCGAGGACAGCCTCGCCTGGATCGACGACGACGAGCTCGTCGAGGTGACGCCGTCGACGGTCCGGCTGCGCAAGCGCGAGCTGCGCAGCTCGTTCCGGCCGAAGGGCATGCGGACGGGCCGTACGCAGCTCCCACCGCCCGTCACCGTCCGGCCGTCCGCCTGAGGCGTCAGCCGCGCAGGCGCTCGCCTTCGAAGATCGTCATCGCCGGCGGCTCGGCGGCGAGCGCCGCCAGCGCCTTCACGAAGCCGCGTGACGCCGGGACGGCGAAGTGCGCGGTCAGCGCCGCCAGATCGGCCCACTCCTCGACGAAGACGAGCCGCTGCGGGTTCTCGACGTCGTGATGGACGGCGTGCGCGAGGCATCCTGGCTCGGCGCGCGAACGGCGGACGTGCTCGAGGCTCAGCGCGACCGCCTCGTCGAGCCGGCCGTCCTGCACGACGACGCTGCCGGTGACGACGATCATCGCGCCACCTCGAGCGCGAGCAGACGCGGAGGCCGCCTGGCGTCGCCGGCGCGCATCGCCGCGCTCACCGCGTCGGCGTCAGCAGGACGACCGGGATGTCGCGCGTCGTCCCGGCCTGGTAGTCGTCGTAGCCGGGCCACTGCTTCGTCATCGTCGGCCAGACGCGCTGCTTGTCCGCGGCCGTGCCGGTGCGCGCGGTGACGGGGATGACTTCGTCCCAGACCTGGATCTTCGCGTCGGGATGCGCGACGAGGTTCTCGTACCACCCCGGGTTGTTCGGCGCGCCGCCCTTCGACGCGACGAGGACGTAGTCGTCGCCGTCGCGGCCGTAGATGAGCGCGAACTTGCGCTCCTTGCCGCTCTTGCGTCCCGTGGTGTGGAGCACGAGGCAGCTGGTGCCGTTCCAGTCGTGACCGACCTTCCCGCCCGTCGCCTCGTACTGCCGGATGTGCTCGTCGCCGAAGAGACCGTAGTCAGGCATGGGCCGCACCGTGCCACGTCCGCACGCCCGTGGCGATACGGCCGGCGTCGAAATCAGAACCAGCGCAACAGGCGGCTGATCAGCCGGTCGTCCAGTGGAGTGTAGCGCTTCAAGGCGGAGTAGATGCCGAGCGCCCAGCGATCCGCGTGGATCAACGTGCGCCTCACCGGCCCGTCGGTGGGCCGCGGCACGTAGCGCGTCGGCCGCAACGGCAGCGAGCGGCCCTCGTCGCGGTAGTAGTAGAGCGCGAGCGATCGCCGCGTGCGCTCGACCGGGCACGCGACGGGCACGACGCCGTGATACGAGCGCTCGCTCGCCTGGAACACCACGCACCGATTGAACGCCGGCTCGATGGCGCGCACGCAGCGCGAGACCGACGCGTCCCACAGCTCGAGCGCGCCGCCCCATGCCGGGTCCCACCCGCGATTCAGGAACAGGAGCAGGTTGACCTGGCGGCTCCAGGTGCGGCGCTTCGCGTGCGAGAGGTGATCGAGGTGCACGTTCAGGAACCCGCCGGCGCGCGTCTGCTGCAGCCCGGCCCCGTCGAGCTCCGGGTCGACACGCAGCCCGCCGACGCCGACCACGGTCTCGAGCGCGGACACGAACGCGGCGTCGTGGAAGGCCGCGACGACGGCGCGCGCCGTCGGCCCCATCGTCGCGACGTCACTGGCCACGAGCTTCTTCTCGTTGACGTGGTGATACGCCTTCCACGCGGGGCCGCCGTCGTCGAACTCCGCCGAGAGCCGATCGGCGACGTCGGCAGGCAGGAAGTCGTCGAGCACGACGTGCGGATACGGCGATGCGGCCGCGAACACGGCCGGATCGGTCCGTGCGAGCGCGGCGACCGCGCGCTCGATCATCGTCCGGCCTCCCGACGCCGCGCCTCGAGCGTCGCGAGATCCGCGCGCGCCTCCGGCCACTCGGGCTGCAGCGCCAGGGCCTCGCGCAGTGCCGCGATCGCCTCGTCGGTCCGTCCGGCCGCGGCGAGCGACGCCGCCAGATTGTAGCGCGCCTGCGGCTGCGCGGGCGCGAGCGCGATCGCCGCGTGGTGCTCGGCGATCGCGTCGGCATGCCGTCCCTGCGCGTCGAGCGCGAGGGCCAGGCTGCCGTGCGCGGCGGCGGCGTCGGGCGCGACCGCGAGCGCGGCGCGATACTGCTCGATCGCCTCGTCGAGCCGTCCCTGGGTCGCGAGCACGATGCCGAGCCCGACGCGCGCGTTGACGTGCCGCGGCTCGCGCTCGACCGCCGCACGGTATTCGGCGGCGGCCTCGTCCAGGCGTCCCTGGGCCGCGAGGAGCAGGCCGGTGTTGAAGCGCGGGCCCGCGCTGTCCGGCGCGAGCCGCGCGGCGTGCGCGTAGGCGGCGAGCGCCTGCTCGCGGTCGCCGAGCGCGGCCAGCGCGGCGCCGAGCGTCAGGTGCACCTTCGCGTACGACGGCGCGAGCGTCGCGCCGCGGGTGAGGTGCGGCAACGCCTCGGCGGCGCGGCCCCGCTCGACCAGGACGGCGCCGAGGTTCGTTTCGGCGACGTAGTTGTCCGTCGTCACGTCGAGCGCATGCCGGAAGAGCGTCTCGCTGTCGCGCCATACCGCCGACTGCCACAGCGTCATGGCGATGCACGCGGCCGAGGCCGCGGCGGCCGCCGGCGGGACCCATCGCGCGGACAGCGTCCACGCGATCATCAGCAGCAGCCCGACCTGGGGGACGTAGGTGAAGCGGTCGGCGAACGCCTGCTCGCCCACCTTGACGATGCCGATGACCGGGACGAGCGTGCCGAGGAACCAGAGCCAGCCGACGAGCAGCCACGGCCGCGTTCGCGCCTGCTGGAGCGTGGCGACGCCGATGCCGAGCAGGAGCATCGCCGCCGCGACGACGGCCAGCCCCGACGGCGGGTGATACGGCTGGAAGACGGCGAGCCCGGTCGGCCAGAATGTCTGGCGCAGGTACACGGCGTACACGACGACCGCGTTCGCGAGCCGCGCCGCGAGCGGCAGCCCGTCGAACGTCTGCATCGCGCCGGCCTCGCGCTGCACGACGAAGGTGACGACGCTCACCGCGACGCTGCACGCGAGCAGCGGGAGCTTCTCGACGACGAGGCGCACGCTCCACGGACGCCGCAGCGGCCACACGTCGAGCAGCAGCAGCGCCAGCGGAAACGTCACCACCATGGGCTTGGAGAGCAGACCCGCCACGAATGCGAGCACGACGACCGCATAGCGCGCGACCGACGGGCGGCGCGTGTACCACCAGTACGTCCACACGCCGATCATCCAGCACAGCGCGGCGAGGACGTCCTTTCGCTCCGATACCCACGCGACCGATTCAACGCGCAGCGGATGCAGCGCGAACACGGCGCCGACGAACGCGCTGCGCCAGGCGTCGCCGGTCATGCGGCGAAGCGCGTCGAACAGCACCAGCGCGGCGAACGCGTGCAGCAGGACGCTCGTCAGATGATGCCCCATCGGCGCGAGGTCCCACAGCGCGACGTCGAGCATGTGCGACACCCAGGTGAGCGGGTGCCAGTTCGCCGAGTGCGCGTGCGTGAACGCCCACCGCAGCCCCGCCAGGGTGAGACCGGCCCGCACCGGCGGATTCTCGAGCACGTACTCGGGATCGTCGTAGTTGACGAACCCGTGGCGGAGCACGGGGGCATAGACGAGCAGCGCCGACGACACGAGCGCGCCGGCGAGCAGGCGGTCGCGGGTCGTCGTCGTCACCGCGGGGCGTTCACCACGTCGCTCGCCCGCACGTCAAGCCGCACCGCTTGTGCCGCCCGGGCGCCTGCCCTACTGACGCGACCGTGACGACCGCACGCCCCTTCCTGGTCCACGGCCTCACCGTCTCGTACTTCACCCGCAAGGTGACGGGCTACCTCGACCACGCCGACCTGCCGTGGCGCCTCCAGCCGAGCATCGGCGCGAACGTGCAGGCACGCGAGGCCGGCTGGAACGGCGGCATTCCGGTGGTCACGACGCCGTCGGGCGAGCTGCTCTGGGACTCGACCGCGATCATCGTCCATCTCGATCACCGCCGTCCGGAGCCGGCCGTGGTCCCGCGCGATCCGACGCTCGCCTTCCTCGCGTTCCTGCTCGACGACTTCTCCGACGAGTGGCTCTACCGGCACGCGGTCGGCACGCGCTGGCTCTATCCGGAGAACCGCGCGTCGGGCAGCTGGGACATCGCACGCGAGGGTTGCCGCGAGATCGGCATGGGCGTCGGCGCGACGCGCGCGTTCGTGACCGAGGCGATGACCGGATGCCTGCCGCGGCTCGGCACCACGCCGGGCAACATCGACGCCTGGGTGCAGGAGTCGCTGCTGCCGTGGCAGCGGGCGCTCGCCGCACACGTGACGGCGCACGGCTACCTCCTCGGCGGGCGGCCGTCGATCGCGGACTTCGCGCTCTTCGGCGGCAACGTCGCGCACTTCGTCAACGATCCCGTGTGCTGCGGCTGGGTCGAGGACGCGGCGCCCGGCGTGCTTCCCTACACGCACGCCATGGCGGCGCCGTGGGGCCGCACGTTCGGCGAGTGGTTCGCGCCCGACGCGCTGCCCGAGTCGCTGATCGCGCTCCTCGCGGAGACGGGCCGGCACTACCTGCCCTGGGTGGCGGCGGCGACGCGCGACGGGTCCGCCGTCGTGCCGTTCGAGCACGGCGACGACGCGACGATCGCGACCACGAACTTTCTCGACGTCGCGCGCGGCATCCTCCTGGCGCGCTACGTCGCGGCGCGCTCCCCGGCGCTCGACGACGTCCTCGAGCGCGCCGGCATCCGTCGATGGTTCGCCGACCATGTCGATCGAGCGACCAGCGTCCCCGACCCGGCGCTGCCGGCGCGTCCCGCCGACAATCAGCCGTTCCGCGCCGGCCCGTGAGGTGAGGCCCCGGGCGGCGGCACCCGTCGTACCGCCGCCCGGGTGGCCCTACCGGGCGCCTGGAAGGGACATCCCGGCATGGACCGATTCGAGGCCGCCCGACTCGTTAGGAGGCAGGGTGTGGTGGACGTCCTCGGTCCGAGATCCTCTCGCGGAATTGTCTGACGTGGAGATGACCAAGGGCGACCTCTGCCGCCTGCGGAGCAATCGGCGCGCCAGCGACGGGGCACGCAACGGCGCGCCCGGCGCCGGGGTACAGTGTCCTTTGGACAGGACGCCTGTCCTCGACGCCGGAACGATACGCATGCTACGCGGCGTCCGGCGTGAACTTCCGCTACCTCTTCGTCGGCCTCGCCGCATGGCTGCTGCTCCAGCCGATCGGCGACGTCGTCCTGGGCGCGTACGACGACCGCGTCCTGGGGATGCTGCTCGGCCTCCTGCTCCTGGTCGGCCTGTGGAGCATCGGCATGCCGCGGCACGTGCTCCGCGTCGGCCAGGTCCTCGTGGCGGCGGTGATCGTCATCGCGGCGGCGACGATCGTCTGGCCGAACCCCGCGCTGCAGACCGCCGGCAGCCTGCTCGCGACGCTGTACCTGCTGGGGAGCGCCGTGATCGCGTTCCGTCACCTGCTCTCGCACGGCGCGATCACCACGAACCACCTGCTCGGCGCGATGACGGTCTACCTGCTGATCGGCATCAGCTGGGCGTTGCTGCTCGGCGTGACCGAACGCCTGCTGCCCGGCGCGTTCCGCGGCGCGACGTCGGACGACCTCGGCGACTTCGTCTACCTGAGCTTCGTCACGCTCGCGACGCTGGGCTTCGGCGACATCGTGCCGGTCCATCCCGTCGCGCGCACGCTGGTGTACGTCGAAGCGGTCGCGGGACAGTTCTACGTCGCCATCCTCGTCGCCAACCTCGTCGGCCGCTACGTGGCCGCCGCGCGCGCGGACTGACCGGTCAACGGAATCGGGGCGGCCGCTTCTCGAGGAACGCCGCGACCGCTTCCTTGTGCTCGGGCGACTTCCAGCACTCGCGCAGCAGCGCGCTCTCGCGCTCCTGGATCGCGCGAAGGTCGGTGGCGGTGCCGTTGGCGGTGAGCAGCTCCTTGATCATGCGCAGCTGCGGATCGGGATTCGCCGCGAACGTCTCGGCGACCTCGAACGCCTTCGGCAGCAGGCCCTCCGGCGACGTCAGGTGGTCCGCGAGCCCGATCTGCGCCGCTTCGGCGCCCGGATAGATCCGTCCCGACAGGCACATCTCGCTCGCGCGCCCGAAGCCGCAGCGCTGCACCAGGAGCTGCGTGCTGGCGAGCTCGGGCACGATGCCGACCTTGATGAAGAACATGCCGAACTTCGCCGCCTCGGATGCGACGATGACGTCGCACGGCAGCACCATCGTCATGCCGATGCCGACCGCGGCGCCGTTCACCGCCGCCACGATGGGCTTCGAGCGCCGCAGCAGGGCGACCCAGTCGAGGTCCTTCGGCATGCCGCCCTGCCCTTCGGCGGTGTTCTCGCCGGGATCGCGCCCGTCGATGCGGCTCTGGAACGTCGATTCCATGTCGGCGCCGGCGCAGAAGCCGCGACCGGCGCCTGTCATGACGATCGCGCCGACGGCGCGGTCGGCGTTCGCGCGTTCGATGGCGTCGGCCTGCTCGACGCTCATCTGCGGCGTCCAGGCGTTCAGCTTGGCCGGCCGGTTCAGCGTGATCAGCGCGACGGCGCCGCGCGTCTCGTACGTGATCAGGGTGTACGCCATGCGACGGCGCTACCATCGCACGCCGGGCGCCGACAACCCCGCTCAGACGAAGACGCGCCCGGGGCGGCCGGTGCGCGCGACGTAGGCGTCGACGATGCGCCGGCCGAGCGCATCGTCGGCGCCGGCGCGCGCCGCCACGACGACGGCGCCGCCGAAGCCGCCGCCCGTCATGCGCGCGCCGACCACATGCGGCTGGGCGGCGGCGATCTCGACGAGCGCGTCGACGTCCGGCACCGACACCGCATAGTCGTCGCGCAGGGACGCATGGGACGCCAGGAACAGCTTCCCGAGCCGCTCGACGTCACCGCTGCGCAGCGCCGCGACCGCGTCGAGCACGCGGGCGTTCTCGGTGACGACGTGCCGCACGCGCCGCGCGAGCACGTCCGACAGCTCCGTCGTCCGGCGCAAGTCCTTCGGCGCGAGGTCGCGGAGCTGGCCGACGCCGAGCTTCTGGCACGCCGCCTCGCATTCCGCGCGCCGCGTGTTGTACTCGCCGCCCGCGTGCCGGTGCGTGATGCCGGAATCGATCACGCGCAGCACGAGGTCCACGGGCAGCGGGATCTGCTCGTACTCGAGGCTGCGTGCGTCGAGGAAGAGCGCGTGTCCTTCGCTGCCGAGGCTCGACGCCATCTGATCCATGACGCCGACGCGCGCGCCGACGAAGTCGTGCTCCGCGCGATGCGCCGCGAGCGCCAGCGTCACGTCGTCGACGTCGGCCGCGAACGCCTCGCGCAGCGCCCGCAGCAGTGCCACTTCGAGCGCGGCGCTCGACGACAGCCCGCTGCCCGCCGGCACCGCCGACATGATCGCGGCGTCGAACCCCCCGAGGGTGCCGTGGCCGCTCAGCATGCGCGTGCAGCCCTGGACGTAGTCGATCCAGCCGCCCGCCGGCTCCTCGCGGCCGACGCGGAACTGGCGCATCTCCCCCGGCATCGCGTCGCTCACGACCCGCGCGACGTCGTCGTCGCGGCGCCGCAGCTCGACGGTCGTACGCTGCGGGATCGGCATCGGCAGCACGAGGCCGCCGTTGTAATCCGTGTGCTCGCCGATCAGGTTGACGCGTCCGGGAGCCGACGCGGCGACGTCCGGGCCGCCGCCGAAGTGCGTCGCGAAGTCGGTCATGCCGCCCATCGCCCGTGTTACCAGAAGGCGTTGACGCCGCCATCCCCGCAGCAGTAGGGACGCGCCGTGCTCGCCATCGTCGCCGCGCTGCTCCTGCTCGCCTCCGCCTGCGCCCGCGACGAGCCGGCGGCCGACCCGTACGTGGTCACGGTCGACGTCGGGGCGCACATCCGCGCATTCGGCGAGGAGACCATCACCGCCGACGAAGCGGGCGACCACCTCGTCCTCCTCGGACCGGCCGTCGTCCCGGCGCTCGCGGCCGCCCTCGAGCGGGAGCCGAAGGACGTGCGCACGAAGGCCGTCGAGGTGCTCGCCACGATCGGTTCGGCCGACGCGGTCCCGGCGCTGGTACGTGCGGCACGGCACGACGACGACGTCGACGTCCGTGGCGACGCGCTGCGCGCGCTCGGCACGATCGGCGATCCCGGCGGCGCCGCCGTCGTCGCGGAGGGGCTGCGCGACGTGCGGCTCGCCGTCCGTGCGGGCGCCGTGATGGGCTGCGCGGGGCTCTGCACCGACCCGCGGGCGATCGACCAGCTGGCCGAGATCGCCGTTCGCGATCCCGACGTCTCGGTGTCGCTGGCGGCGCGCGCCAGCCTGGCGGCACTGCGCGCGCGCGACGCGGCGACGGACGCCGCCGTGCGGGCGGCCGTCGATCGCACGACCGCGCGCGTCGACGGCGCCGATCAGCGCGCGCTCGCCGCGCTGCTTTTGTCGGACACGTCGCCCGACGCGATGGTCGTACCGCTCGCGACGGTGCTCTCCGAAGCGTCGGCGCCGTTGCAGCGACAGGTCGCGTGGCGCCTGGCGGCCATCGGCGACGAGCGGGCCGTCCCGGCGCTGGGGACGCTGCTCGCGAGCCCGGATTCCAACGTGGCGGCCTACGCGTTCGACGCGCTGATCAGGATGCGGGACCGCGGCGTCGCGCCGGCGGACAGCGCGCTCGCGCGCTACGCGGGGCCGCGGCCCGCGGGGGCGCTCGCGGCGCCGGAGTTCTGAACGGGTGCGGAGGCTCGCACACGAGCCTCCGCACCCGTTCATGCGGAATCGATCAGCTGGCGGTGCCGAGCGCGACGCCACCGACACCGACGACCGCACCGGTGCGGCAGGTCGACGAGGGCGGCGTCGGCGTGGGCGCCGTCGCCTGCAGCATCAGGTGGCCCGTCTCGCAGCTGGCGGGCGTCGGGTTCGTGCGGATGCGGAAGCGCGCGCCGAACGGCTGGTTCGCGACCAGGCCCGCGGCGGCCAGCAGGTTGCCGGCGACCTGATAGACCTGCGCGCTGCACTTGCCGACGCCTTCCGGCGCCCCGCAGGCGGGCTGCGCCATGCCGCCGCACGAGCTTCCGGCCGGGTCGAACGTCGGGTGATTGTGGATCGTGCACTTTCCGCCGGTGATGTCGAACGTGATGAAGAACGCCGCCGCCAGCGGCGAGCCGATCACGTCGCCGTCGGGCGTTCCCGACGATTCGATCTCGAGGACGTACTGGCCGTCCGCGAAACCCGGCTTGGTCGGATCGCCGACGTCCTTCGCCAGCTTCAGCGCGAACGAGCCGCCGCCCGTCGGGGGCTTGCCGGCGACGGTCGCCTGCGCCTTCGACGAGACGGAGCCCGCCGTCTTCGGCGTCGCCGTCGCCGGAGCCGGCGCGGGCGTCTTCACGATGGTGATGCTCGACTTGCCGGCGCCCTTCACCTGTGCGCCGGCCGTGCCCACCATCGCGACGCACGCCGCAACGGCGAGAACTCCCATGACCTTCAGACTGCGCATCGTTACCCCTCCCTTTGGTCGAACGTAGAGAAACGGTGAGTTACGCAAACGGTCGTTTGGCGAGGTAGCGAACTTGATGCGTCTGCGTCAATTGAAATCCGAGTGCTGACGCACCGCGCAGCGAAATAATCTCATGTCGGGCTGCGTCAATCGCGACGCAGCCCGGCATGCGACGTTCGCCTCATGCGGCCGCGCGCACGCGTCGGGTCGCACCGACGACGCTGCGCTCGCGCAGCACGAGGTAGAGCAGCGGGCCGACGCTGCCCGCGAGCGCCGTCAGCAGCAGGAACGGCGTCGCGCTGACGCCGCGCTCGCGCGCGTCGTGGTACAGCCACGCGCCGACGAGCGAGAGCGCGATCACGAGATCGACGGCGAGCAACGTCGTCGCCGTGTTCGCGAACACCAGCGCGTAGAGTCCGACGACTCCGTGCTCCCACACCACCCAGGCGGTCAGCGCCGAGAAGTCCGCGAGCAGCACCGCGAGTCCGATCGTCTTCCAGTTCATGGGAACCTCCTTTGCGTGGAGGCCATCCCAAGTTCCGTGCCGCAGGCACCGGCACGCACCGACGGGGCGCCGTGCGGGCCGCCGTTGCGGCCTCGCGACACCCTCGAGGCGCCAGCACCACGCATGGCACCCGCGCTTGCCCCGTGGCGTCGAGCCAGTGTAGGTCTTCGGCCCTTATGGCGGAGCAGAAAGCGACCAACATCGTTTGGCACCAGGGCGCCGTGAATCGCGGCGATCGAGAGAAGATGAACGGCCACAAGGGCGCGACCGTGTGGCTGACCGGGCTCTCGGGCTCGGGCAAGTCCACCATCGCGGTGGACCTCGAGAAGCGGCTGTGCGAGCGGGGAGTGCGTACCTACATCCTCGACGGCGACAACATCCGGCACGGCCTCAACAAGAACCTCGGCTTCTCGCCGGAGGACCGGACCGAGAACATCCGTCGCATCGGCGAAGTGGCGAAGCTCTTCACCGACGCCGGCGTGGTCGCGCTCACGGCGTTCATCTCGCCGTACCGCGCCGACCGCGATCAGGTGCGCGCACTGATGGGCGAGGGCGACTTCGTCGAGGTGCACGTCGACTGCCCGGTCGAGGTGTGCGAGCAGCGCGACGTGAAGGGCCTCTACAAGAAGGCCCGCGCCGGCGAGATCAAGGAGTTCACCGGCATCTCGGCGCCGTACGAGGCGCCGGCCAAGGCCGAGCTCACGATCAACACGGCGGGTCAGTCCGTCGAGGAGAGCGCCAAGCAGATCATGGCGTACCTCGAGAGCAAGGGCATCGTCGGCAAGGCCTGAGCGGTTCCGTCGCCCGCACCGGTGACGCCGGTGCGGGCGCTACCGACGGCTTCACCGTCCCGGGCGCAGGTTCAAGAGCGCGCCACCGGGCGCGACGAACACCTTCCCGCCCGACCCGAAGCGCACGACCGGCGCTTCGGTGCGCGCGTCGAGGACCGAGACGACCCCCTGCTCGACGCTCTCGCGCCACTCGTCGCGCCAGCGTGCCGCCTGCTCGCGGCGCGATTCCTCGGGGAGCTCGAACCACGCCTCACCGACCCGGATCACCAGCACGCGAGGATTCGTCTCGTCGCGCGCGGCGCGCTCGACCCCCTTCGCCTTCGCCGCTTCGGCGACGATCGACTCCGGGGACGCGGTGTGGCCCCAAGCCGCCCCCGCGGCCAGCACGACGGACAGCAGCAGTGCGCGCCACTTCATCGCGGAACCTCCTCGATCGGGATGCGGAACGTGGACAGGGGGAAGTGCTCGCCGTGGCGTGCGGCCTCGGCGCGATCCGCGCGCCGCACGCCGGTCATGCGACCGCCGCGCCCGCGCGCCTGCGCCGTCAGCCCGGCGGGCAGACCCGGTGCCGTGAAGCCGTCGCCGCCGACGTCCACGAAGATCGGATTCGTGCTCGAGTAAGGCACGACGCCCGGCTCGACGACGTCGACGATGCCCGGCGACGGCGGCGGGACGGACGGATCGGCCGGCAGCGCGACGCCCGCCTCGACCGTCACCCACGCGTCGGCCGGCAGCGTCAGCCGGACCGACCCCGAGAATCGCGTCGTGTTGCCGCTGCTCTCGAAGTTCTTCGGCAGCGGCTTCACGCGCGGGCGCGTCGTCGCGCCGAACGTCGCCTGCACCGCACCGTTGACGATCACGCGGACCTCGTCGACGGGCAGCCAGGCGGGGCTGCGCACGACGATCGCGAGCCGCACCTTGCCCTTCGTCACGGGCAGCGTCCCGCCCATGCCGGCGCGCGCCCGTCCGGCCCGCGCGGTCACCTCGATCCACGGGCCGCCCGACACCAGCATCGCACCCGCGCGAACCTGCTGGTTGAAGCGCGACACGTCGATCGCGGTCGGGTCGTCGCCGGCGCCGAGGACGTAGGTGCGCGACCAGCCCGGGTGCTCGACGGTCAGCCGATGCGAGTCGGAGACGCCCGTCCCGGGGCGGACGACCCCCTGGTTCAGGAGCGAGAACCAGTCCTCGCGCACCTGCAGCAGCGACGGGAAGCCGGTGACGTCCGCGCCGTTCGCGAGCTCCATCACGTCGAAGTCGAGGTTGGTCGTCCCGTTGGGGTTCGGGGCGCTGCCCGGGCCGAGCACGCCGGCGTCGAGCAGGATGTCGTTCGGCGGCGCGGTCAGGGGGCGATCGGGCTGATAGCCGACGCACGTGCACTCGCGATCCGCGCCGGCCGGGCAATCGGCGTCGACGGTGCATGCCGTGTCGATCGCGTTCGCGCAGCGGCTGCAGCCGATCGAGTTGAAGAACCCGATCGTCGTGAGCCCCGAGACGCCGGCGCGGACGTGGTTGTACTGGACGACGGTGTCCGGACCGCCGAGCGCGCGGAGCCGCGTGTAGAGCCAGTTCGGCGCGACGAACTCGTCTTGGATCGCCCCGTCGCGCGGCACGCCAGGCTCGACCGGCAGCGGCCACGCGTTGATGTGGCCGAACGAGTTGGGGAAGGCGGGCGGGTTCGGCACCGAACCCGTGACCTCGCTGCCGGGAATCGACGCGACGTGCGACGCCAGGTTCAGCGCGGCGATCAGCGGCGCGTAGTCGAAGTTCTTGTCGTGGTCGGTCGCCACCATCACCTCGACGCCCTCGGCGGCGAACGAAGTGACGCGGTCGGCCGGCGGCGCCGACGAGTCGAAGCTGCGTCCCGAGTGCACGTGGAAGTCGGAGGCCAGCGCGTCCCTGGTACGAAGGACGCGCTTCAGCCGGAACGCCACCGGCGCCGTGCCGCCCGCGGTCACGGTCACGCGCTCCTGCGCGACGCCGTACTCCATCCCGCGGGTCGCATAGACGTCGTAGGTGCCGGGCCGGATCGGCACCGTACCGCTGCCGGTGCTCGTGTAGACGACGTTCCCCTGTGCCACCGTACCGTCGCTGGCGTCTTCCTGGCCGCCGCCGAAGGTCTCCGAGCGGACGTCGGCGTCCCCCAGCTTTGCGGGCAGGCTGCGCGCGAACGCCGGATCGGGCGTGCCGTCGACGCCCTTGATGACGAGCTTGGCCGGCATGGGGGGCCGCTTCCGCGCCTTCTCGCGCACCTCGTACTGGAGCACGCCGCGCGCGATCATCGCCGGGATCGACGCCACGGTGTCGCCGCCGGCGACGACGACCGGCCCCACGGTGACGTCGTCGCGCTCGGGGGCCGATACCACGAGGCGGTAATCGCCGAGCGGCAGGACGACACCCGCGAAGGTCCCGGTCGGCTCGGTGCGGACGTGGCTCACGGCCTGGCCCGGCGTGAACCCGGTCGTCACGACCGGATCGGTGCACGGACCGGTGCCGGCGCAGTCGGCGTTCGCGGTGCAGGACGTCGTGGGCGCACCGGTGCAGCGGCCGAGCCGCGTGACGACGATGCTCGCGGCGACGTCCGCCGTGTCGGTCGCGGCGACGTCGCCCGACAGCGTTCCCGTCGTGAAGCCGACCCGCGCGGCCAGGGCGGTGATCATCGGATCGGCCACGCTGCGGACGTCGTTGCGGCCGCCGACGTAGACCCGCCGCGCGTAGGTCAGGATGCCGCCCGGGTCGAGCGCGCTGACCGGCGGGATGTGACCGAGCGCCGTGACCAGGGTGCTGCTCACCCCGAAGAAGGAATTCGTCGGGTAGACGACCGGGGGATTGCCGCCGGCGCCGTCCTGATCGACGGTCAGCTCGAGTCCCAGCAGCCCGTAGGAGACCTCGCCGCTCGTCGTCCCGGCCACCGGGTCGAAGACGCCGTCGCCGGGGTTCACGATGCCCGGACCGGCCAGGAAGGTCGGCGTCTCGAGGGCGGACGGCAGGTCGTCGAAGTTCAGGACCGGGTGGTCGAAGCCCTTCCCGCCGCCGCTGAACGGGACGATCCCGCGCTGGGTCCAGATGATGGCGTCCAGGAAGTTGCCGAACGGGGCCGCGTCCGGGCAGCCGTTGGTCGCCGTCGTGGTCAGCGTGAAGAAGGGGTCCGTCCCGGCGACAGCGAAGTCGGTGACGAGGTCGATGCAGGGGGTCGGCCGGGCCGACACCGGCGGGATCAGGAGCTTGCCGGAGGCCCGGAGGATTCCGGGAGCGGCCACCGAGATCGCGTCGTAGAGGACGAAGTTGGCCGTGCTGAGGCCGCCGACGACGAACAGCTGCGGGATCTGGTCGTTGTCGCGACCGACCAGCCCGATGTCGATCAGCGTACCCCCGGTGGGGCTGATCGACGACTGGATCGCGGGCTCCTGGCCCGGCGGGACGACCCCGATCAGGTCTTCCTGGATGCCGACGTCGTCGACGATGGCCTCGACCACCCCGTTGGAGAGGTACCAGTCGCCGATCCCGCCCTCGGCATCGGAGCCGCCGAACAGCAGGCCCGTGTCGGCCGCCGTGATCTGCTGGGCCACCGGCTGAGCCCATACGGGCGCCCCAACCACCAGGAACGCCAGGGCGCTCCACCACCCCGTTCGACGCATCGAAGCCCCCCTTCGTCTGCCTCCCTCCCCTTTCCACGTTCGCCGGAAGGCCGCAACGCCCTAACGAACCATTGACAGAACCCGCAGACTCCCCCTAAAAGTTCGGCCGAACCCGCGAGACACCTTATGAGATTCGGCAATAAGGCAGACGCTGAGCTGGACGCCATCGACCTGCGCATCCTCGAGATGCTGCAGGACGACTGTCGAACCTCGTTGGCGCGGCTGGGGGAAGGGGTGGGGTTGAGCGCGCCGTCGGTGCTCGAGCGCATCAAGAAGCTCGAGGCCGCCGGTGTCGTCACGGGGTATCATGCCGCGCTCGACGCGCGGCGTCTCGGACTGGACGTGACCGCCTTCATCGGGGTCATCACGAGCAGTCCGGACCTGATCGACAACTCCGAGGAGCAGATCGCCGCTCTCGACGACGTCCTCGAGTGTCATCACGTCACCGGGGAGTACACGCTGCTCCTCAAGGTGAAGACCGCCAACACCTCTACCCTCGAGCGCCTGATCACCCAGATCCGGCAGCTCGACGGCGTGTCACGCACGGAGACGATCGTCGTGCTGTCGACGCTGGCCGAGCGGATGCATCTCACGCTGCACCGCGCCGAGCCGACGGCCGACGCACCGCCGCCGAAGCGCCCGCGCCGAGGGGGAGAGCGCAACGGACAGCTGCGGAGAGCGCAATGAGCCAGCCCCTTCGAGATCCCCACCTCTTCCACGACGCCTGCGGCGTGGGCTTCGTCGTCAACGTCAAGGGCGACAAGTCGCATGCGATCGTCGAGAAGGGCCTCGAGGTACTGCGCAACCTGACGCACCGCGGTGCGTGCGGCTGCGATCCGCTCACCGGCGACGGCGCGGGCATCCTCGTCCAGATCCCGGACGAGTTCCTGCGGCGCGAGTGCAAGGCGGCGCGGATCAACCTGCCCGCCCCCGGCGAGTACGGCGTCGGCATGGTCTTCCTCCCCGCGGAGGTGAACCAGCGCAACGAGTGCGAGCGCATCGTCGAGAAGGCGATCCGCGAGGAGGGCCAGTACCTCCTCGGCTGGCGGCGCGTGCCCGTCGACGTCAACGCGCCGGGACCGCAGGCGCAGAAGATCGCGCCGACGATCCGCCAGGTGTTCATCGGCCGCGGCAAGACCACGCCCGACCAGGCGGCGTTCGAGCGCAAGCTCTACACGATCCGCAAGCGCGTCGAGCACCTCGTCCGCACGTCGGGCATGCACGAGTCGGAGCGCTTCTACCTCCCGAGCCTCTCGTCGCGCACGATCAACTACAAGGGCCTGCTGCTGCCCGAGCAGATTCCGGCCTTCTACCACGATCTGCAGGACCCCGGGTTCGTCTCGGCGCTGGCGCTCGTGCATCAGCGCTTCTCGACGAACACGTTCCCCTCGTGGGACCGCGCGCACCCGTACCGCTTCATCGCGCACAACGGCGAGATCAACACGGTGCGCGGCAACACCAACTGGATGCACGCGCGCCAGGCGATGTTCGCCACCGACGCGTTCGAGGACGTCGAGAAGATCTTCCCGATCGTCGACCCGGCCGGCAGCGACTCGGCGATGTTCGACAACGCCGTCGAGCTGCTGGTGAACACGGGCCGCTCGCTGCCGCACGCGCTGATGATGATGATCCCCGAGGCGTGGCAGAACCACGAGGGGATGAGCCCGGCGAAGCGGGCGTTCTACGAGTACCACGCGTCGCTGATGGAGCCGTGGGACGGTCCCGCGTCGATCGCCTTCACCGACGGCCGCGTGATCGGCGCCACGCTCGACCGCAACGGGCTCCGTCCGTCGCGCTACGTGGTCACGAAGGACGGCTTCGTCGTGATGGCGTCCGAGGTGGGCGTGCTCGACATCCCCGCCGACAACGTCGAGCACAAGGACCGCCTGCAGCCGGGCCGCATGTTCCTCGTCGACACCGAGCAGGGCCGCATCATCGGCGACGAGGAGCTCAAGGAGTCGATGGCCGCCCGCAAGCCGTATCGCGAGTGGATCGACCTGAACCTGCGGCGCCTCGCGGAGCTGCCGGCGCCGATCGACGTCCCGTCGGCGTACGCGCCCGACACGCTGCTGAAGCGCCAGCAGGCGTTCGGCTACACGATCGAGGACCTGCGCATCCTGATGACGCCGATGGCGCTGAACGGTCAGGAGGCCGTCGGCTCGATGGGCACCGACACGCCGCTCGCGGTGCTGTCCGACAAGCCGCAGCTCCTCTTCAACTACTTCAAGCAGCTGTTCGCGCAGGTGACGAACCCGCCGATCGACCCCATCCGCGAGGAGCTGGTCATGTCGGTCGAGACGACGATCGGCCCCGAGCAGAACCTGTTCGACGAGACGCCGCTCCACTGCGCCCAGCTCCACCTGAAGAGCCCGGTCCTCACGAACGAGCAGCTCGCGCAGATCAAGGCGCTCGACGCAGGCACGCTGCGCACCGTCACGCTGCCCATGCTCTTCCACGCCGACATGGGCGGCGAGGGACTCGAGGCGGCGCTCGACGAGCTCTGCGAGCGCGCGTCGGACGCCGTCACGCAGGGCTACAGCATCATCGTCCTGTCCGACCGCGGCGTGAACGAGCGCAAGGTGCCGATCCCGAGCCTGCTCGCGACGGCCGCCGTGCACCATCACCTGATCCGCACGGGCGCCCGCATGCGCTGCGGGATCGTCGTCGAGTCGGGCGAGCCGCGCGAGGTGCAGCACTTCTGCCTGCTCCTCGGCTACGGCGCCGCCGCGGTGAACCCGTACCTCGCGTACGAGACGCTGCGCGACATGGAGATGGAGGGCGTCATCCGCGGCGTCGACGCGGCCGAGGCGCTCAAGAACTACCGGAAGGCCGTCGACAAGGGCGTCCTGAAGGTCATGACCAAGATGGGCATCTCGACGCTGCAGAGCTATCGCGGCGCGCAGATCTTCGAGGCCATCGGACTCAACCGCGAGGTGATCGACCGCTACTTCACGTGGACGGCGTCGCGCATCGAGGGCGTCGGGCTCGACGTGCTCGCGAAGGAAGCGCAGGAGCGCCACGACCACGCCTACAAGGTGTCGCCGGCGCTCGACGGCGACCTCGAGGTGGGCGGGCAGTACCAGTGGCGCCGCCGCGGCGAGCACCACATGTACAACCCGAACACGGTGGCGAAGCTGCAGCACGCCGTGCGCGCGGGCAGCTACAAGATGTTCCGCGAGTATTCCGCCGCCGTGAACGACGAGAGTCGCCGCCTCTGCACCATCCGCGGCCTGCTGACGTTCAAGCCCGGGCAGCCCATCCCGCTCGACGAGGTGGAGCCGGCCACGGAGATCGTGAAGCGCTTCAAGACGGGCGCGATGTCGCTCGGCTCGATCAGCCGCGAGGCGCACGAGAACCTCGCCATCGCGATGAACCGCCTCGGCGGCCGCTCGAACACCGGCGAGGGCGGCGAGGACCCGGTGCGCTACCAGCGCGATCCGAACGGCGATCTCCGTCGCAGCTCGATCAAGCAGGTGGCGTCGGGCCGCTTCGGCGTGACGAGCCACTACCTCGTCAACGCCGACGAGCTGCAGATCAAGATGGCGCAGGGTGCCAAGCCCGGCGAGGGCGGCCAGCTCCCCGGCCACAAGGTCGACGACTACATCGCGAAGATCCGCTACTCGACGCCCGGCGTCGGCCTGATCTCGCCGCCGCCGCACCACGACATCTACTCGATCGAGGATCTCGCGCAGCTGATCCACGATCTCAAGAACTCGAACGACCGCGCGCGCATCAGCGTCAAGCTGGTGGCCGAGGTCGGCGTCGGCACGGTCGCCGCCGGCGTGTCGAAGGCGAAGGCCGACGTCGTGCTGATCAGCGGCGACTCGGGCGGCACGGGTGCGTCGCCGCTCACGTCGATCAAGCACGCGGGCATCCCGTGGGAGCTCGGCCTGGCCGAGACCCAGCAGGTGCTCGTCGCGAACGACCTGCGCGGCCGCATCCGCGTCGAGACCGACGGCCAGATCAAGACGGGGCGCGACGTCGCGGTCGCGGCGCTGCTCGGCGCGGAGGAGTACGGCTTCGCCTCGGCGACGCTCGTCGCGTCGGGCTGCATCATGATGCGCGTCTGCCATCTCAACACCTGCCCCGTCGGCATCGCCACGCAGGACGAGCGGCTGCGGAAGAAGTTCGAGGGCAAGCCCGAGCACGTCGTGAACTTCATGATGTTCATCGCGGAAGAGCTCCGCGAGATCATGGCCGAGCTGGGCTTCCGCTCGATCGACGAGATGGTCGGCCGCGTCGACATGCTCGACCTGCGCGACGTCTCGGCGCACTGGAAGGCGAAGGGCGTCGACCTGTCGTCGATCCTCCACAAGCCGGACGTGCCGAACGACATCGCGATCCGCTGCATCGAGTCGCAGGACCACGGGCTCGAGAAGGCGCTCGACAACACGCTGATCGCGAAGGCCATGCCTGCCCTCGAGCGCCGCGAGCACGTCCACATCGATTCGCCGATCCGGAACGTGAACCGCACGGTCGGCACGATGCTGTCGGCCGAGGTGTCGCGCCGGCACGGCATCGACGGGCTGCCGCCCGAGACGATCACGATCAAGTTCACGGGCTCGGCCGGGCAGAGCTTCTGCGCCTGGCTCGCGCCGGGTATCGCCGTCGAGCTCGAGGGCGACGCCAACGACTACTTCGGCAAGGGCCTGTCGGCCGGACGCGTCGTCGTCTACCCGCCGAAGAACGCCACGTACGTGCCCGAGGACAACATCATCGTCGGCAACGTCTCGCTCTACGGCGCGACGGGCGGCGAGGTGTTCCTGCGCGGGCAGGCGGGCGAGCGGTTCTGCGTCCGCAACAGCGGCGTGACGGCCGTCGTGGAAGGCGTCGGCGACCACGGCTGCGAGTACATGACGCGTGGCACGGTGGTGGTGCTGGGGGGAACCGGCCGGAACTTCGCGGCCGGCATGAGCGGAGGCGTCGCCTACGTCCTCGACGAGGACGGCACCTTCGCGGACCGTTGCAACAAGGGCCTCGTGTCCGTCGAGCCGCTCGACGGCGGGTGCGAGGACGCGGTGCGCACGCTGGTGCAGCGCCACCTGGAGTACACCGGCTCCGGCGTGGCGAAGCGCCTGCTCGACGACTGGGCGTCGTCGGCGAAGAAGTTCGTGCGCGTCATCCCCGAAGAGTACCGGAGCGTGCTGGCGCGCCAGCACCTCGACACGGAAGCGGCTCGTCTCGCGGCCGTCTGACGAACCACCAGGAAACGATCAATGGGCAAGACGACAGGATTTCTCGAGTTCGAGCGCGAGACGCCCCACAAGGAGCCGGTCGAAGACCGGCTCAAGCACTGGCGCGAGTTCGAGCTGAAGCTCTCCGAGGACGCGCTGCGCACGCAGGGCGCGCGCTGCATGGATTGCGGTATCCCCTTCTGCCACAAGGGTTGCCCGCTCGGGAACATCATCCCCGACTGGAACGACCTCGTGTACCGCAACCGCTGGCGGGACGCGATCGACCGGCTGCACTCGACGAACAACTTCCCCGAGTTCACCGGCCGCGTCTGTCCGGCGCCGTGCGAAGAGGCGTGCGTCCTCAACATCAATGACGATCCGGTCACCATCAAGAACATCGAGAAGAACATCATCGACTACGCCTTCAAGGAAGGCTGGGTCGCGCCGCAGATCCCGCCGAAGCGCACGGGCAAGAAGGTGGCCGTCGTCGGCTCGGGTCCGGCGGGGCTCGCGTGCGCGCAGCAGCTGGCGCGCGCCGGGCACCACGTGACGGTGCTGGAGCGCGCGAGTCGCATCGGCGGCCTGCTGCGCTACGGCATTCCCGATTTCAAGATGGAGAAGCATCTGATCGACCGTCGCATGGAGCAGATGGCGGCCGAGGGCGTCGAATTCCGCACCGGCGTCGACGTCGGCACGGACGTCACCGGCGATCAGCTCCGCACGCAGTACGACGCGGTGGTGATCGCAGCGGGCGCGACGAAGCCGCGCGACCTCGCCGTGCCCGGCCGCGAGCTCAAGGGCATCCACTTCGCCATGGACTTCCTCCCGCCGCAGAACATGGTCGTCGCCGGCGACACCGTGCCGAACCAGATCATGGCGACGGGGAAGAAGGTCGTCATCCTCGGCGGCGGCGACACGGGCTCGGACTGTCTCGGCACGTCGAACCGTCACGGCGCCGCGTCGGTGCATCAGTTCGAGCTGCTGCCGCAGCCGCCGGCGAACCGCCCGCAGCTGACGTGGCCGAACTGGCCGATGATCCTGCGCACGTCGACGTCGCACGAAGAGGGCGTCGTCCGCGACTGGAGCATCAATACGAAGTCGTTCAGCGGCGACGCCGACGGCAACGTGAGAAAGCTGCACGGCGTGCGCCTCGAGTGGCAGCAGGACAACGGCCGTCCGGTGATGAAGGAAGTGCCGGGCAGCGAGTTCGAGATGGAGGCCGACCTGGTGCTGCTCGCGCTGGGGTTCCTCGGCCCGGAGACGGGTACGTTCATCAGCCAGCTGGGCTGCGAACTGACCGATCGCGGCAACGTGAAGGCGAACCCGGACTACTCGACGAGCGTGCCGGGCGTGTTCGCGTGCGGCGACGCGCGGCGCGGCCAGTCGCTGGTCGTGTGGGCGATCTGGGAAGGGCGCGAGGCGGCGCGCGGGGTGGACGCGTATCTGATGGGCGAGACGTCGCTGCCGGCGAGCCCGGACCTGTGACCGGCGGGTAGCTCTACCCGCGCTGGTACGACGGCGTTGGACAGCCGCGGACGGTAACGGCCATCGCGCCGCCGACGCCCTTGACTTCGCGCACCGGCTGACGCCAGCAGGGCGCATGCCCACGGTCCACCTCGCCGAGCGCGACGGCGTCGCGGTCCTGACGCTCGCACGTCCGCCGGTGAACGCGATCGACGCCGACATGGTCGACGCGATCCACGACGCGCTCGGCGCCGTGCGAGCGCGCGCCCTGGTCGTCACCGGCGACGGCGCGTGCTTCTCCGCCGGCGTCGACGTGAAGGCCATCCGTGCCTACGACGACGCCATCCGCCAGCGCACCGTGCGCGGCATCAACACGATGCTGCTGCGCCTCTACGGCCTGCCCATCCCGACCGTCGCCGCGGTGAACGGCCATGCGCTCGGCGGCGGCCTCATGATCGCGCTCGGCTGCGACGTGCGGATCGTCGCGCGCGGCGCGCACAGGCTGGGGCTCACCGAGGTGACCGCCGGCGTGCCCTTCCCGGCCGTACCGATCGCGGTCGCACGCGCCGAGCTCACGCCCGCGGCCGCGCGGCGGCTCGTCCTGACGGGGCAGGTGGTCGGCCCGGACGACGCCGTCGCGCTGGCCGTCCTCGACGAGTGCGTCGACGCGGAGACGCTGCTCGATCGCGCCTGCGAGACCGCGAAGCGACTCGCCGCGGCACCGGCCTACGCCGCGGTCAAGCGCCAGCTGCGCGCGCCGCTGCTCCGAGAGCTCGAGCGGCTCGCCGCGGCACCGGACGACGTGCCGCTGTCACGCTGAGCACGGACGTCGCAGCCTGATCGGTCCACGCGCCGTCATGACGTCGACCACGCGACCGCGCTGCGTGACCTCGATACGGCCCGCTGCGGCGAGACGACGGGCCGCAGCGCGCGCCCGCTCCATCAGCGGACGCCAATCGTCCGGCGCGACCGCACGTGCCGCCTCGGACGGGCAGATCGTCGCGCGCGCAGGCCGTGCGTCGAGCAGCGCCTCGATGGCGCGCTCCAGGCGACGGTCTGTCTCAGTCGTTCGAGCAGTCGTCCTTGCAGCTCGAATATTCGTTGTGACAGTCGGCATCGCAGCCGCGATAGCGGTCCGTCTCCTGCTGCGTGCCCGAGTCGCGCTCGTTCTGGCAACCCGACTTGCAGTTGGACAGCTCCTCCTCGCAACCCTGCTTGCACATGCGCTTGTCGTCGCTTTCGCCGGCGCGCGCGGGAGCCGCCACCAGGACCGCGAGCGTCGCGGCCGTCAGCCAGATGGGAAATCGTCGCATGCGACCGGTCTAGCCCCGCGCCGGCCCGAGTCTCAAGCCGGGGCGCATTGCAACGCCGTGCGGATGCCACGGCTCGCACGCAGGTCCGCGAGCGCTCCACCGATCTCGTCGAGCGGTCGCCGTGCCGTGACGAGGCTCTCGAGGTCGAGGCGTCCCGCCTGCCACAGCGCCACGAGCCGCGGGATGTCGCGCAGCGCGTTCGAGCTGCCGAGCGCGCAGCCGAGCAGCTTCTTCTCGCTGATCGTGAACAGCGCCGCCGGGGCGATCGTGATCGCCTCGTCGACCGGCGCCGCGCCCACCGCCACGGTCGTGCCGCCGTTGCGGTTCGCCGCGAGGCACGTCTGGATCAGGCTCGCGCGGCCGACGGCGTCGAACGCGTAGTCGACGCCGATCCCCGTGATCTCCATCGCCCGCATCGCCGCGTCCTCGCGCGACGGATCGATCACGTCGGTGGCGCCGAAGCGACGTGCGGCCTCGCAGCGCGTCTCGACGGGGTCGGACACGATGATACGCGCCGCGCCCGCGAGGCGCGCCCCCTGCACGATCGCCAGCCCGACGCCGCCGAGCCCCAGCACGAGCACCGACGCGCCCTCGGGCACCCGCGCCGTGTTCAGCACCGCGCCGACGCCCGTCTGCACCGCGCAGCCGAGCACGCAGGCGACGTCGAGCGGCATGTCGCGCGGGATCTTCACGGCGCCGGTCGCCGGCGTGACGACGTACTCGGCGAACGCCGCGACGCCGACGCCGCGATAGACGACGTCGTCGCCGCGCGAGAGGCCGGTCGTGCCGTCGCGATGCGTGTTCGTCATGATGCCCGCCGCGTTCGCGCAGACACCCGGCTCGCCGCGCACGCACCAGTAGCAGAGGCCGCACGGCGGCACCGGCGTCAGCACGACGTGGTCGCCCGGCGCGAGGCCGTCGACGCCGTCGCCGACCGCGTCGACGACGCCAGACGCCTCGTGCCCGAGCACGATCGGCAGCGGGCTCGGAAACGCGCCGTCGATGATGCTCAGATCGGAGTGGCAGACGCCGCACCAGTGGACGCGGACGCGCACCTCGCCGGCGCGCGGCGGACGGATGTCGACGTCGCCGACGACGCGGGGATCGGTCCCGGAAGCTTCCAGCAGTGCGGCTCGCATGGCGCGTCGTCGTAGCACACCGGCCCGGTTGCGCGTCATCCGGCGCCATGTGCTAGGCGGGTCGGATGGACGTGACCGACGCCCTCATCGGCGAGCACGGCGTGTTCCACCTGCTCGTCGAGCAGCTGGACGACGCCGTCGCACGCTGCACCACCGTCGCCGAGCTGCGCTCGGCGGCCGCCCCGCTCTCCATGTCGCTGCTCGCCCACGCGCGGATCGAGGAGGAGACCCTCTTCGACCCGCTCGAGCGCACGATCGGCGTCCAGGGCCCGCTGCAGTGCCTGCGCGACGAGCACGTCGAGATGGACCGCCGCCTGCGGGCGATGTTCCACCTGCCCGACCTGCCGGCGCTGCGCGACGAGGTTCGCGCCATGCTCGACATGACCCGAAAGCACCTCGCCAAGGAGGAGAAGGTGCTGTTCAACGTCGCCAAGAAGGCCCTGCCGGGCGACCACCGGCAGGAGCTGGGCACGCGTTGGGCCGATTTTCGCGGGGTTACGCTCCCGATCTGACCCCGTCCGGCCATCCGTCAATCGACGTATCCGGACGCGCGACGGACCGATGGCATGATGGCCCATGCGTTCGCGACCGGCGTCCGTCCTGCTCCTGCTTTTCGCTCTCGTTGGGGGGGCTGCCGCCCAGACCGTCACCATGGGCAGCCCCCTCACCTCCGCACCGAACGTGTCGTTCGGGTGCGAGGCGCAGCCGGCGATCGCGGACAGCAACGGCAACTTCGGCCTGTTCGCGTCCGGCCAGCCGGACTGCACGTGGCGGCAGAGCGGCGTGTTCGGGGTCAACACCGATCCCCGCCACAGCTCGGTGCCGGGCGACGGCACGATCACGAGCGTCTCGGTGCTCTCCGGTCCCAACCCCGCGCCGCTGCGCTTCGTGATCCTCCGCACGCTGTCGACGGGCGGGTTCGGCGCCGAGGCGCAGTGCTGCTTCTACGTCGGCGAGTCGGCGCCCGTGCAGCCGCAGCCGAACGGCGTGACGACGTTCCAGACGAACATCCCCGTCGTCCGAAACACGATCGACGGCTTCCTCGCCGTCGACATCTTCGGCATCAGCGCGGCGTCGAACACCGGCACGCTGCCGCTCTTCATCCCCGGCCAGCCGAACGCGTTCAACCTGACGTCGCCCGGCTCGGTGAACGCGGGCTTCTTCTATCCGCGCCTCGGCACGATCGGGAACGACAGCGGCGGCGGCCGTCGCGAGGACGGCATCCCCGGCGTCGAGCTGACCGTGCAGTGGACGTGGTGCCCCGCCGGTCAGAGCTGCGCCGGCGGCGGTGGTGGTGGCGGTGGCGGCGGTGGCGGCGGCGCGTCGGGCCCCGCGGTGCGCAATCAGGGCGCGCAGGTGGCGCGCGGGCGCGCACCGATCGACCTCGTCTGCAACGGCAACGCGGTGTGCCGCGGGCTCCTCGAGCTCGTCGCCAACGCGGGCGCCGCGGCGGCGAACGGCAAGAAGACGCCGACCTTCGGCAAGAAGCGCTTCGAGCTGCAGCCCGGCGCGACGGGCATCGTCGACGTGAAGCTCAAGGGCCGCGCCAAGAAGCAGGTGAAGAAGACCGGCAGCTACCCCGTCACCGTGCGACTGACCCCGGAGGGCGGGTCGCCGGTGACGTTCTCGCTGACGCTGACGCGCTGATCAGTCCAGGTCCTGCCCGTTCATGCCCGCGTTCTTGCGCGCGCGGGCGACCAGCTCGGTGACGATCGGGCCCATCTTCGTCGGATCGTCGATCGGCTCGACGGTCGGGCCGCGGTGCCAGCCCTCGGCGATGCCGAACACCTGGCCCGACGCCTCGAACACGCGGCCCGTGACGGCGTTCGCCTCGGCGCTCGCCAGCCAGGTGACGATCGGCGCGATCCAGCGCGGCGACAGCGCCTCCTTCTGCTTCTCGTCGACGGCCGCCATGCCGAGGTCTTCCGTCATCCGCGTGATCGCGCCCGGCGCGACGGCGTTCACCGTGATGCCGTAGCGGCCGAGCTCGCGCGCCGCGATGATCGTGAACGCCGCGATGCCCGCCTTCGCCGCGCCGTAGTTCGTCTGCCCCGCGTTGCCGTAGATGCCCGACACCGACGTCGTGTTGATGAGCCGCGCGTTGACCGACTTGCCGGTCTGCTTCGCCTTGTCGCGCCAGTAGGCGGCGGCGAAGTGCGACGGCGCGAACGTGCCCTTCAGATGCACCTTGATGACGGCGTCCCATTCGGCCTCGGCCATGTTGACGAGCATCCGGTCGCGCAGGATGCCGGCGTTGTTGACGAGCACGTCGAGCCCGCCGAAGGTGTCGATCGCCTGACGGATCAGGCGCTCGGCGCCCTGCCAGTCGCTGATGTCGTCGGCGTTCGACGCCGCCTCGCCGCCGGCCTTTCTGATCTCGGCGACGACCTCGTCGGCCGGCCCGCTCGACGCCCCGGTGCCGTCGCGCGCGCCGCCCAGGTCGTTCACGATCACCTTCGCCCCGTGGGCGGCCAGCATCAGGGCATGCTCGCGGCCGATGCCGCGTCCCGCGCCCGTCACGATCGCCACGCGTCCTTCGCAGAGCTTCGCCATGGGACGTGGCTAGTCGAGGTGTCCGAACGGATCAACCCCTGCCGCGCTGCATCCAGCCGGGTGTGTCGCGCGTAAGGGCGGACATGCATGCCAACGCGATGCCCGATACCCCCAACCTCCCGATCGATCCTGCCCGCGCCGAGGCCTTCGCCGGCCGCCTCGCGGGGATGTTCAACGACGCCGCCGTGACGCTGATGATCTCCATCGGCCACCGCACGGGGCTCTTCGACACGTTGGCCGTGGTGGGCGACGTCACCAGCACCCAGCTCGCCGAGGCCACCGACCTGAACGAGCGCTACGTCCGCGAGTGGCTCGGCGCAATGCTCACCGGACGGGTGGTCGAGCACGACCCGCAGGAGGGCACGTACCGCCTTCCGCCCGAGCACGCCGCCTCGCTGACCCGCGCCGCGTCGCCCGCGAATCTCGCCGTCGTCGCCCAATTCATCCCGATGCTCGGCGCGGTCGAGGACCAGATCGTCGGCTGCTTCCGCAAGGGTGGCGGCGTGCCGTACGCCGCCTACGGCCGCTTTCACGAGGTGATGGCCGAAGAGAGCGCGCAGACGGTGCTCGCGGTCCTCGTCGAGCACATCCTGCCGCTGGCGCCGGGCATCATCGACCGGCTTCGAGACGGCATCGACGTGATCGACGTGGGCTGCGGCAGCGGCCACGCGATGCTGCTGCTGGCCGAGCGCTTCCCGAACAGCCGCTTCACTGGCGCCGACTTCTCGGCGGAGGCCATCGCCCGCGCGAACGGCGAGGTCGCCCGCCGCGGCCTGCGCAACGTCCGCTTCGTGCGCGAAGACGCCGCGCGCATGACCCGCGAAGCGGCCTACGACCTGGTGCTGACGTTCGACGCCGTGCACGACCAGGCCGACCCGGCGACCGTGCTGGCGAACATCCGTCGCGCTTTGCGCCCCGATGGCACGTACCTGATGCAGGACATCGGCGCGTCGAGCCATCACCACGAGAACCTCGAGCACCCGCTCGGACCGTACCTCTACACGGTCTCGTGCCTGCACTGCATGACCGTTTCGCTGTCGCACGACGGCGCCGGCCTCGGTGCGATGTGGGGTGAACAGCTGGCCCGTCGGATGCTCGCGGAGGCAGGCTTCGGCGACGTCACGATGAGCCGGCTGCCGCACGACCCGATCAACTACTACTACGTCGCTCGGCCATGAGGCGCCGGGGCGGGGGTGGGGGCGCCACACCACCCCTGCCCCGCAACGTTGTCGATGCTGCGCCGCTGTGGTTCACCAGTGCGGTGCCTCCGGCGATCGTGATCCTGATCGGGTTCCTGTGCGCGAGCGGCGGCGCGTGGGCGGACGCGACGGTGGAAGGCACCGTCACGCTGCCGGCGCGACGCACCGCGGGCGAGCCGACGTCGCGCTACTCCGGCGGCGCCACGTACGTGGCCGGCGATCCCGAGCCGCCGGCCGCCGTCGTCTACCTCGACGTCCCGAACGCCGCCGGCAAGCCCGGACGCGCGACGCTGGCGCAGCACCACTACCAGTTCGCACCGGGGCTGCTGCCGATCGTGCGCGGCACGGTGGTCGAGTTTCCGAACCTCGACGACGAGTACCACAGCGTCTTCTCGTACTCGAAGCCGAAGCGCTTCGACCTCGGCCGCTACGCGCGCGACGAGCAGCCCGCGGCGCTGACGTTCGACGAGAGCGGCGTCGTCAAGCTCTACTGCGAGATCCACGAGCACATGCGGGGCACGATCCTCGTGCTCGACACGCCGCTCTTCGTGAAGACCGACGCCGAGGGGCGCTATCGGCTGACCGGCCTGCCGAGCGGACGCCACGTGCTCCGCGCCTGGGTCGAGGACGGTCCGGTGCGCGAGCAGCCCGTCGATCTGCGCGACGGCGAGACGGTGCGGGTGGACTTCCCCGGACCGTGAGCGGGACCATGACGCTCGGGTTCCGTCTCAAGATCCTGCTCGCCCTGATGCTCGTGGTCGCCGCCGTCACCGGCGGCGCGCTGCTCGTCACGCAGGCGAGCGTCGCCGCGACCTACCGCGCCCTGGTCGACGCGCGCTTCGAGGGCGAGGCGGAGGCGACCGCCGCCCTGCAGGACACGCGGCTCGCGGCGGTGAAGGCGAAGTGCCGCGATCTGGCCGGGTCGGTGCGCCTCGTCGCGGCCATGGAGGAAGGCGACGACGCGATCCTCTACCGCATCGCCCTCGACGAGCTGCGCGACGTGGTCGGCGCGGCGACGTTCTTCCGTCTGATCGACGGCGCGGGCCGGGTGCGGCCGCCGTCGGACGCGCGGGCGGGCCTCGTCGGCATCGACACGGGCGAGTGGGCGGCGCAGCTCGCGCGCGCGGGCAGCGGCCTCGCCGCCCAGGAGGTCGGCTATCTGGCGCCACGCCTCGACGGGCAGCCGACGCTCACGGAGGTGGTGCTGACGCCCATCGTCGACCGCTCGACGACCGAAGTGATCGGCGCGCTCGCCATCGGTTTCCCGGCCGGCGCCGTCGAGGCGCGGCACGGCGTGCGCAGCGGCGTGTGGCTCGACGGGCGCCTGCACGGGCCGTCGATCCCCGCGTCGGTCGCGCCCGCGCTCGGGCGGCTCGTCGATGCGGGCGTGACGTCACCGGACGAGTTGCTCGACGTGGACGGCCAGCCCCACCGCGTGCACCTCCGCGCCGTGCAGACGGCGCCGCACCTGCCGCCGGCCCACTACGTCGGCCTGCATTCCGTCGCCGACGCGGTCGCGAGCGAGCGCCGCCTGCGGACCCGCATCCTCGCCGTCGGCGCGCTGGCCCTGCTGGTGGCGTTCGTGTCGAGCGGGCTCATCGCACGCGGGCTCAGCGAGCCGGTGGAGCGGCTCGTCGCGGCGACGTCGGAGATCCAGCACGGCAACCTCGACGTGCGGGTGCCGGTGCGCGGCGGCGACGAGCTCGCGCGGCTCGGCACCGCCTTCAACGGCATGGCGGCCGATCTCGCGCTGAAGGAGCGCTATCGCAGCGTGCTCGACCTCGTCGCCGACCGCTCCGTCGCCGAGCAGCTGCTGCGCGGCGAGGTCACGCTGGGCGGCGAGCTGCGCGACGCCACCGTGCTCTTCGCCGACATCTGCGGCTTCACCGCGATGAGCGAGCACATGGCGCCGTCCGAGGTGATCGCGCTGCTGAACGAGCACATGACCGCGCTGACGCGCGTCGTGCACGCGCACGGCGGCGTGGTCGACAAGTTCGTCGGCGACGCGCTGATGGTGATCTTCGGCGCGCCCCGCTCCGCCCCGGACGACGCGCGGCGCGCGGTGGCCGCCGCCCGCGACATGCTCGTCGAGCGCGAGGCGCTCAACGATCGCACGGGCCGCCACATCACGATGAGCATCGGGATCGCGTCCGGGCCGATGGTCGCGGGCTGCATGGGGTCGGCGGACCGTCTCAACTACACGGTGCTCGGCGCGCGCGTGAACCTGGCGGCCCGACTGTGTACGGAGGCGGCCCCGATGACGATCCTGGTCGACGAGCCCACGCGCCGCGCGCTCGGCACCGCGGTCGCCGTCGTCCCGCTGCCGGCGCTGCTGCTGCGCGGATTCAGCGCGCCGGTGGACGCCTGGCGCATCGAGGCGGCCGCATGAGATGGGCGGTCCTGCTGCTCGCCCTCGCGGGCACCGCGTCCGGGGAGAGCGCGTGGCTCGATCGCGTCGACGAGGCGCTCAGCTGGCGGTCGGCGGACGGGGTCGTCCGCGCCGAGCTGAGCGGTCTCGCGGACCTCGAGGGCTGGTACGTCGACCAGCGACCGCCGGGCCTCGTGTTCGGCGACGACGCGTCGTTCGTGAACCCGCGGCTGACGCTGTTCGTCGACGCGTGGCTCGGCAAACACGTCTATGGCTTCGTGCAGGCGCGCGTCGACCGCGGCTTCGATCCGCGCATGGTGTCCGGCGCCGACGCGCGCGCCGACGAGTACCTGCTGCGCTGGTCGCCGTTCGCCGACGCGCGGCTCCACCTGCAGGTCGGCAAGTACGCCACCGTCGTCGGCAACTGGGTCCCGCGCCACCACTCGTGGGAGAACCCGTTCATCAACGCGCCCCTGCCCTACGAGAACGTGACGACGGTCACCGACGGCGCGGTGCCGGCGTCGGCGCCGACGTTCCTCGCGCGACGCACCATCGCCGACAAGAAGGACGACTGGGTACCGATCATCTGGGGGCCGAGCTACGCGACCGGCGCCGCCGTGTTCGGCCGCGTCGGCCGCTTCGACTACGCGGCCGAGGTGAAGAATGCGGCGCCGTCGTCACGGCCACGGGAGTGGGACCTCAGCGACCGCAGCCTGAGCGACCCGACCGCGAGCGCGCGGCTGGGCGTCCGTCCGAGCGCCCCCTGGGCCTTCGGCGTGTCGTTCAGCTCCGGCCCGTATCTGCGGCACGGCGTCGGCAGCTCCGCGCGGCAGACGTTGCTCGGCGCGGACGCGAGCTTCGCGTGGCGTCGTCTCGAGGTGTGGGCGGAGCTGTTCGCGAACCGCTTCGAGGTGCCT
Source organism: uncultured Binatia bacterium (SeqCode) (assembly GCA_964432595.1). Classification (GTDB taxonomy): domain Bacteria; phylum Desulfobacterota; class Binatia; order DP-6; family DP-6; genus DASYLJ01. Next base: position 167,500 of record CAYSOF010000008.1, read on the forward strand.
ATCGGGACAGCTGGCGGGACGCGCACCGCGGACGCCGACGCCCTCGCGTACTACCTCGAAGCCCGCTACCGCCACGGATCCCATCTCTTCACCGGCGTGCGCTGGAACCAGCAGCTGTACGGCGACGTCGCCGACACGACCTGGGACCGGGACGCCTGGCGCGTCGACACCGTCGTCGGCTGGCGCTTCGATCGTCACTGGCAGGTGAAGCTGCAATACGGCTTCACCCAGCAGGTCGGCCGCCTGCAGCAGGGCCAGCAGCTCGTGGCGGCACAGCTGACGCTCAGATTCTGAACGTAGCATGCGCGAATTTCGGGCTGTCGACGGACGGTTGCCGCGTGATAGGTCACGCGATCGGGATGACTGATCCTTCCGCCGGAGATCGGCGCGTGCGCTGGATGCACGCGCGAGGCGCCACGCAGTGACGTCTGGCGTCGTCGACCTCACCACCTGCGATGCGGAGCCGATCCACATCCCGGGGCTGGTACAGCCGCACGGGGCGCTCTTGGCGTTCGACCAGGAGCGCCGCCTGATCGCGCGGAGCCTGAACGCCCCGGGCCTGCTCGGCATCGTGCCCGACGCCGGCGCGCGGCCGTCCGACGTCCAGCTGACGCCCGCCCTCGATCACGCGATCGGTGACGGCCTCGCCGAGCCCGACAACGACGGCGAGCCGCGCGAGCTGCTGCTCGCCGGCCGCACGTTCGACGTGATCTCGCACCGCGCCGGCGAGCGCAGCATCCTCGAGTTCGAGCCCCGCCCGCCGGACGCCCCGCGGCTCGAGCTGTTCGCCATCGAGGCGCAGCGCGCGCTCGGGCGGCTGCACCGCGCGCGCAGCGTCGCGGATCTCCTCCGCGATGGCACGGAGGAAGTCCGTCGCATGACCGGCTTCGACCGCGTCATGTGCTACCGCTTCCGTCACGACCAGTCCGGCGAGGTGGTCGTCGAGCAACGGCGGCCCGACCTCGAGCCGTTCCTCGGTCTCCGCTATCCGGCGTCCGACATCCCGGCGCAGGCGCGGCGGCTCTACCTGCTGAACCCGCTCCGCTTCATCGCCGACGTCGACGCCGCGCCGGTGCCGCTCGACCCGCCCATGGGACCCGAGTCCGCCGCCCCGCTCGACCTGAGCCACGCGGTCCTGCGGAGCGTCTCGCCGATCCACATCGAGTACCTCCGCAACATGGGCGTCTCGGCGTCGATGAGCATCTCGATCGTCGTGCACGGGCAGCTGTGGGGGCTGTTCGCGTGCCACCACTACTCCGGCACGAAGTGGGTGCCGCAGGCGGTGCGTGTCGCGTGTCGGCTCCTCGCGCAGATCGTCAGCGTGCTCCTCGAACGGCTCGAGGGCGAGGAGCATCGGGCGGCCGTCGCGCGGACGGACGCCGTGCGCAAGGAGCTCGTGACGACGGCCCGCGACGACGACGACCTGCTGTGGTCGCTCGGCCGATCGACCGCGGTGCGCGAGGTGATCGCATCGCACGGCGTGGCGATCGCGCTCGATCGCCGGCTCGAGTGCCTCGGCCAGACGCCGCCGCGCGACACCGTCGTCCGTCTGATCGAGCGGCTGCGCGACGGTCCCGGGCCGGACCTCGTCGCCACGCATCACCTGCGGGAGAGCCTGCCCGACGTCGGCCCGCTCGGCGGCACCGCGGGCATGCTCGCCATCGGCTTCCATCGTGCGCAGGGCGGTTGGCTGCTCTGGTTCCGCGGCGAGGAGGTCGAGACGATCCGGTGGGCGGGCAACCCCGACAAGGTCTACGCGGAGGGCCCGAACGGCCCGCGCCTCTCGCCGCGCGGCTCGTTCGCCGAGTACTGCGAGCAGGTGCGCGAGCAGGCGCTGCCGTGGAGCACCGCCGAGATCGAGGTCGCGTCGCTGCTACGCGGCGAGCTGCAGGACGTGGCGCTGGCGCGCGCCAGCGAGCTCGAGCGCGCCCGCGAGCTGCTCGTGGCCACGCTGAGCCACGACCTGCGCACCCCGCTCAACGCGATCGGGCTCAGCGCCGCAGTACTCGCCCGGGACACGGGCCAGTCGCAGGCGATCAGCAGCCGCATCTCGGCGTCGACGCACCGGATGCGGCGCCTGGTCGACCAGATGCTCGACTACAGCCGCATCCAGGCCGGCGTGGGGCTCGCGGTCCAGCCCCGCGACGTCGACGTCGCCGGGCTCGTCCGCCAGATCATCGACGAGACGGTGACCGCGTACCCGGGCTTCGAGGTGCTCGCCGACGTCACCGGCGGACCGCGCGCCTGGGTCGACCCCGACCGCTTCTCGCAAACGCTGTCGAACCTGCTCAGCAACGCGCGCCATCACGGTGCGCTCGGCAAGCCCGCCAGCGTCGTCGTGCGCGGCGGCGGCACGGCGCCGCTGCTGGTGCGGGTCGTGAACGAGGGGGCCGACATCCCACCCCAGGTGCGCGCGACGCTGTTCAAGCCGTTCAAGCTCGAGTCGATGGAGACGGCGAACAACCGGCGCGGGCTCGGCCTCGGACTCTACATCGTCGACCACATCGTACGGGGCCACGGGGGGGCCGTCACCGTCGACTCCGCCGGCGGCATCATCACCTTCACCGTGACGTTCCCGCCGCCTGCCGCCTAATCGAACCCGGCCCGGTATTCGCCGTAGCCGGCGGCGGCCAGCTCGTCCTTCGGCACGAAGCGCAGCGACGCGCTGTTGATGCAGTAGCGCTGCCCGGTCGGCGCGGGTCCGTCGGGGAAGACGTGGCCGAGATGGCTGTCGGCCGTCGCGCTACGCACTTCGGTGCGGACGGTGAAGAAGCTGACGTCCCGGTGCTCGGTGACGCGCTTCGCGTCGATCGGGCGGGTGAAGCTCGGCCAGCCCGTGCCGCTGTCGAACTTGTCGCGCGAGCTGAACAGCGGCTCGCCGCTCACCACGTCGACGTAGATGCCGTCGGCGTGATTGTCCCAGTAGGCGTTCCGGAACGGCGGCTCGGTGCCCGCCCGCTGCGTCACGTCGTACTGCAACGGCGTGAGCGTCTTCGCGAGCTCCGCGTCCGACGGCTTGGTCCACGACGACGTCGGTCCGGGCACCTCGCGCTCCTTGCCCCACGTACCGTCGAGCATGCGATCGCGACCGGAGCCGCGGCGGTAGCCGTCGTAGTGCGCCGGCTTCTTCTTGTGGAAGTCCTGGTGGTAGTCCTCGGCCGGCCAGAACTTCTCGAACGTCACGATCTCGGTGACGATGGGCTTCTCGTCGAAGCGACGGCTGGCGGCGAGCGCCGCCTTCGACGCTTCGGCCGCCTTCCGCTGCGCGTCGTCGTGGACGAAGATCGCGGCGCGGTATTGCGAGCCGCGGTCGACGAACTGCCCGTCGGGATCGGTCGGGTCGATCTGCCGCCAGAAGACCTGGAGCAGCGTCTCGTACGACACCTTCGCGGGGTCGTAGTGCACCTGCACCGCCTCGGCGTGGCCGGTCGTGCCGGTGGAGACCTGCTCGTAGGTCGGATTGGGCGTCGTACCGCCGGTGTAGCCGGCCACCACCTCGCCCACCCCGTCGAGCTTCTCGAACGGCGCCTCCATGCACCAGAAGCAGCCGCCGGCGAACGTGGCCAGGGCCTCGGCGGCATGGGCGGCGGGCGTCACGGCGAGCAGCAGGGCGAGCGCGAGGGCGTACATACGGTTCCTTCGATGCGCGCGCGGCCGTCACGTTGCAACGGGGTCCACGTAGCGCCGCATGAGCGGCGTCACCGTGACCCCGTGCACCACGATCGACGTCGCCACGACGACGAGGATCATGCCGGCGAGCTGTGCCGCCAGTGTCGCGTCGAGCCCGCGCTCCATCGCCCACCCCAGGTAGTAGATCGAGCCGATGCCGCGGATGCCGAACCACGCCATGAAGCCCCGCTGCCGCCACGTCGCGGCGCTGCCGGCGAGCCCGACCAGCACGGCGACGGGACGGATCACGAGCAGCAGGACCAGCACGAGCCACCAGGCCTGCACGTTCACGAGCGACGGCGTCAGCATGCCACCGACCATCAGCACGACCGCGACTTCGCCGAGGCGCTCGACGTGCTCGTTGAAGCCGAGCACGGCCTGCGCCATGTAGGCCGGCCCGCGGGTCGGATCCACGGCGATCTGCTGCGTCGCCCCCACCTCGGCCTGCTCGACGACCTCTTGCACCGGCCGGTCGCCACTGGCACGCGCCTCGACCGCGCGGAGCGCGACGCCTGCCGCGAACACCGCGAGGAAACCGTAGGCATGGGCCAGCGTGGCCGTCGCGTACGACACGGCGATCAGCCCGAGCGCCACGAAGTCGTCGAAGCCGAGCGCCTCCTCGTGCTCGCGCCGCAGGAACAGGACCCCCCGCGCGACGAGCGTCCCCATCGCGGCGCCGATGGCGAGCCCGCCGCCGACCGCCCACACGACGTCACGTGCGAGCCAGACCGCCCAGGACGTTTCCGCGCCGCCGGCGCCGAGCAGCCCCAATCCGAGCACGACGAACGGGAAGGCGCTGCCGTCGTTCAGGCCGGCTTCGCCCGTCAGGCCGAAGCGCAGGAGGTCGTCGTCGTCGGGATGCTCGAGCTGGACGTCGCTGGCGAGGACCGGATCCGTGGGCGCGACGACGCCGCCGAGGAGCACCGCGGCGCCGAGCGGCAGCCCGAACGCGAGCACGCCCAGCAGCGCGACGAGCGCGACCGTCACCAGCATCGACACGCCGGCGAGCCGGATCGGAACCCACCACCGCGGGTCGTCCAGCGCGACGCGCAGCTTCAGGCCCGCGGTGAAGAGCGAGACGACGACCGCCGCCTCCGCCAGCCGGTGGACGACGGGCGCGCCGGCGACGGGGTCGAGCAGGACGAGACCGAGGCCTTCGCCGCCGAGCGCCACGCCGATCGCCAGGTAGATCATCGACGTGCTGAGCGGCAAGCGGCGGACGCGCGTCCCCGCGAGCGCGGTCACGATCAGCACGAGGCCGACGGCGAGGTACCACAGGTCGAACCGCACGCCGCGGAGTATAGCGGCGCCGCAGGATCGCTATAGCCGGACCGTGAAGTTCCAGGCCTTCTTGAACTCGACGCGCGGCGCGAGGAACTCGTCGACGAAGCGCCGGTGCCCCGGGTCGGCCCGGTAGGGGGCGACGTCGGCCAGGGTGGCGAACCGCACGACGATGCTGACGTCCCAGGCGGCGGCGCTCTCGTCGTCGGCGGGCGCCCCCACGACGACCGAGACCACGCCCGGCAGGCCCGGAAGGACGGCGCGGCAGCGGGCGACCACCTCCTCGCGGCCCTCGGGCGTCGCATGCTCGGGGCGCAACTTGAGGAAATGGTACCGCTCGATCATCGGGCCGGCCGCCTCCTGGCCGGGGTCCTTAGCACCATGGCGTTCGCCGTAGCAAAGGTGGTCGCCCCGAGGGCCCCGAGCCTGCTATGCTCGGGACCTTTCGTAACTCCGCGATGACCGTCCCCCGAGCCACCACCCTGCTGCAACGTCGTGGCGTCCGGCAGCTCGTCAAGTTCTGTCTGGTCGGCGCCACGAGCACGTTCATCGACAAGCGGACGCTGTGGTTCCTGCTGAACGACGGCCTGCCCCGTGCGCCCTGGTGGATCAGCGCGACGATCTCGTTCTGCCTCGCGGTGACGAACGGCTTCATCTGGAACAGCCGCTGGACGTTTCGCTCGCGCACCGCGGCCGCCCGCAGCACGCGGGCACAGTACGGCATGTTCTTCACGACGAACGTCATCGGCCTGCTCCTGAATCTCGGCCTGACGAACCTGATCCTCGTCCTGTTCGCCGACCGGCTGCCGTACATCGGCGGGAATGCGCACGCGAGCGACGTGCTGGTCGCGTCGCTGAGCGCCGTCCCGATCGTCGTGCTGTGGAACTTCGCGGCCAGCAAGTACTGGACGTTTCGCGTCGCGTCGTCCGACACGAGCGGCGCCGCGGCCACCCGCTAGACGTTCGGGACTTCACGCGCGTCGTCGCTCGGCTAGGGTTTCAGGCACCCATGCCGTCCTCCGAGCGTGTCAGCTATCCCGACGCCGAGGTCCTCACCGCCACGAACACCGCGCTCGTCGTGCGAGTGAAGGGTCGTCGCGTCACCGTGCCCCGCGGCGACATCGAGCAGGGCACCACCATCAAGCAGGACGGCGACCGCGGCACGCTCGTGATCCCGCGCTGGCTCGCCGATACGCTCGGTCTCACTTGAACGCCCACCGGTCGTGGCATAGAGCGCGGAGGATGCGCATCGTGACGTCGCTCGTGGCCGTCCTCCTCGCCGTCCAGCCCGTGTGGGCCGGCGACCTCGCCATCAAGCAGCAGACGACCACCACGGCGGGTGACAAGTCCGACGTGCGCGAGGAGATGCAGTACGTCACCGGCGACCTGATGGTCGTCGACGGGCCGGACGCGCGCACGATCATCGACGTCGGGAAGCAGACCGTCACCGTCGCCGACAAGGAGAAGAAGACCTGGTTCGTGATGACGTTCGCCGACATGCGCGAGCAGGCCGAGGCCGTGCAGAAGCAGATCGACTCGATGCCGCCCGAAGCGAAGAAGCAGATGGAGGCGATGCTCGGCAAGGACACGCCCGTCGTCGTCACGCCGACGGGCAAGCGCGAGAAGATCGCCGGCTACGACGCGAGCGAGCACAGCGTCGCGGGCGGGCCGTTCAACGGCGTCATCTGGACGACCACCGAGGTCAGCATGCCGCAGGGCATCACGAAGTGGCGCCAGCTCTCCGCGCAGACCATGGCCGCCAACGGTCCGGGGCGACGGCTTTCCGAAGCGCTCGCGAGCGTCGAGGGCGTGCCGCTGCGCACCACCATGACCGCGACCATGGGCGACAACCAGTTCACGACGAAGGCCGAGGCGGTCGAAGTGAAGGAAGCCAAGCCGCCGGCGGACGTGCTGCGCGTGCCCGACGGGTACTCCAAGGTCGACACGCCGAAGCTGAACGACCGGTAGCGCGTCAGCCCTGCTGACCGCTGTCCGCGTGCGGCACCGGCCCCGACAGCGCCTCGGCGATCGTCTCGGCGATCTTCACGAAGCGCTCGCGCGCGGTCGGCGGGACGTTGCGGAACACGCCGAGCAAGCGCTCGAGATCGGGATCGAGCACCGGCGGCACGTCGACGGGATCGTCGAGGAGCAGCTCCAGGAACGTGCGGCTCTGCTCGCTGAGGAGATGCATCGCTTCCGCGCCGGCCGTCTCGCTCTGCAGACGCTGCGCGCCGCCGTGCAACACGCGCAGCACGCGCACGACGACGAGGAACGGCGTCGCGAGTCCCTGCCCCAACTCGAAGCGGCTGATCGCGCCCTGGCTGACGCCGGCGCGGTCGGCGAGCTCCTGCTGCGTCCAACCGACGAGCTCGCGGATACCTCGCGTTCGGCGACCCAGCGTCCGCATCCACGCTTCCCACTGACGGCGGTCGGTTGCTGAAGCGCGTGGCGACACCCGGAGATCCTTCCCGCTTCCCTACTCCAATTCGGTTCCCTGGGTCCACGGAAAGATGAAAGTCAATTACGCATCGCATGATTGGAGCGTACCAATATAAGAGTGTTCCTTCGGGTCCGGTACGCGGCGTCGCACCCAATGTCGACCTGCCTTCACTCGGCGGAGCATCCGGGCTAGCGTCCCGGGCGGCATGGCGATTTCGACCGGAACGACGGAGCATTTCGACGTCCTCATCGTGGGCGGCGGCCTGTCCGGGGTGGGCGCGGCGGTCCATCTCGTGACGCGGTGCCCCGGAAAGACCTACGCGATCCTCGAGAGTCGCGAATCGATGGGCGGGACGTGGGACCTGTTCCGATATCCCGGCATCCGCTCCGACAGCGACATGCACACGCTCGGATACGCCTTCAAACCGTGGCGCCATGCGAAGGCGATCGCGGACGGCCCCGCGATCCTCGCGTACGTGAAGGAAACGGCCGCCGAGTACGGAGTGGCCGACCACGTCCGCTACCGGCACCGAGCGACGCGCGCCGTCTGGTCGAGCGAGCACGCGACCTGGACGGTCGACACGGTCCGCGGCGACGGAGAGACGGTACGGTTCACCTGCGGGTTCCTGCTGATGTGCGCGGGCTACTACAGCTACCGCGAGGGCCATACCCCGGAGTTCGCCGGTCGCGACGACTTCCGCGGCCTCGTCGTCCATCCGCAGCAGTGGCCCGAGAATCTCGACTATCGCGGCAAGCGCGTCGTGGTGATCGGATCCGGCGCGACCGCGATGACGCTCGTGCCGGCGCTCGCGAAGGACGCGAGCCACGTCGTCATGCTGCAGCGCTCGCCGACCTACGTCGTCTCGCGTCCGGCACACGACGTGATCGCGAACGCGCTGCGCGCCGTGCTGCCCGACCGCTGGGCGTACGCGCTCACGCGCTGGAAGAACGTCGCGCTGCAGCAGCTCTTCTACGGCAGCACGCGCACCCGGCCGGAGCGCGTGAAGAAGAAGCTCCTCCAGATGGTGCAGAAGGAGCTCGGCCCGGACTACGACGTCGCCACGCACTTCACGCCGCGCTATGCACCGTGGGACCAGCGGCTCTGCCTGGTGCCCGACAGCGACCTCTTCGCGGCGCTGCGGTCCGGCAAGGCGTCGGTGGTCACCGACCAGATCGACCGCTTCACCGAGACCGGCATCCGACTGGCCTCCGGCACGACGCTCGACGCCGACATCATCGTGACGGCGACCGGCCTGAACCTCGTCGTGCTGGGCGAGATGGAGTTCGTCGTCGACGGCGCGCCCGTCGATTTCGCGCAGACGTGGACCTACAAGGGCATGATGTACTCCGACGTGCCGAACCTCGTCTGCACCTTCGGCTACATCAACGCGTCGTGGACGCTGCGCGCCGACCTCACCGCCGAGTGGGTGTGCCGCGTGCTGCAGCACATGGACGCGACCGGCACGAGGCGTGCGACGCCGCGGCTACGCGAGAGCGACCGCGACATGCCGGCGCGCCCGTGGATCGATCAGTTCACGTCCGGCTACATGCAGCGGATGATGCACCGGTTCCCGAAGCAGGGGGACCGCGAGCCCTGGCTCAATCCGCAGAACTACCGGCGCGACCGGAAGATGATGCGGGAGGCGCCCATCGACGACGGGGTGCTCGCCTTCGACGACCCGCGCGTGGACGCACGGCAGTCGCGGCGCGCCAGCTAGCGTTCCGCCGCCCGCAGCGCGAGGCCCTTCGCCACCGTCGTGAGCTCGTCGCCGCCGCGTAGCGTGGCGCGCGGAAAGCGGGCGGCGAACAGCGCGCGCACGGCCGGGACGAACGCGGTGCCGCCGGTGAGGAAGACGGTGGCGACCTCGGTCTCGGGCACGGCCGCGCGCACGAACAGGCGCTGCACGCACTCGGCGATGGCATCGACGACCGGCGCGATCCACGTCTCCATCTCGTCGCGCCCGACGTCCGCCGCGAGCGCGATCGGCGGGACGTCGAAGCGGAACGCCGCGTGCGTGTCCGTCGACAGCGCGCGCTTCGTGCCTTCGATGTCGCCGTGGAGCCGAAACCCGAGGTCGTCGTCGACGAGGTGCATGAGCGCGTCGATCTTCTCGGGCTCGAGGCTCTCGTGGCGCAGCGTACGCAGCGTCTCGAGGGTGTCGCGGCTCTTCAGGAACGAGAGCTGGTCCCAGCGCTCGACGCGCTCGTAGATCCAGCCCGGCATCGGCAGCTCGTTGCCGAACGGGGTGCGCCGCATGGAGCCCAGCCCGAGCCCGGGCGCCGCCAGGTGACGGATCAGCCGCGCGTCGAACGCGTCGCCCGCGAGCGCCACGCCGTCGACGCCGAGGATCGTGCTGCCCTGCGGCCCGAGCCGCACGAGCGAAAAGTCGCTCGTGCCGCCGCCGAAGTCGCCGATCAGCACGAGCTCCTCGCGGTCGAGGCGCTGCTGGTATTGTGTCGCGGCGGCGAGCGGCTCCAGCGCGAACACGACGTCGTCGAAGCCCGCCTGCTGGACGGCGCTGCGCAGCCGCTGCTCGGCGAACGCGTCGTCCTCGTCGGTCTGCGCGCCCGAGAAGTGCACCGGCCGTCCGACGACCACCGCGCGGCCCGGGTCGCCCAGCTGCTCGATGGCCGCGCGACGGAGCGCCCGCAGGAAGAGCGCGATCAGGTCCTCGAGGCGGTACTGGACGCCGAAGAGGTTGGTCGTCGTGAACAGCCGGCTGGCGAGGTGCGCCTTGATCGACTGGATGAGCCGCCCGCGGCCTCCGGTATCGAGCCATGCCTGGACCGCGGCGGGCCCCGCCGACACCTTCGGCGGCAGGCCGTTCTCGCCTGCCGCCTCGGGATCGATGTAGAGGATCGAGCGGAACGTCGCCGTCCGCCCGTCGCGCGCGGCGAACGTCGCGAGCCGTGCGCTGCCGTCCGCGTCGACGCTCGCGATGGCGCTGTTCGTGGTTCCGAAGTCGAGTCCGAGCACGTGCGTTCGACACGACGGCCCGGTCGGGCGTCGGCGTCCTACTCTTTGACGAGGATGTGCGCCGCGCAGACGCTGCCGCCGCCCATCATGTGGCAGAGGCCGGCGCGCGCGTTGGGCACCTGACGTTTGCCCGCCTCGCCGCGCAGCTGCAAGGTCGTCTCCCAGATCTGCGCGAGACCGGTCGGTCCGCCCGGATGGCCGCGCGCGATCAGACCGCCGTCGGTCGAGAACGGCGTCTTGCCGCCGGGCGCGAAGCGCCCCTCCTCGATGCACTTCTCGGCCTCGCCCTCGCGGCAGAAGCCGAGCAACTCGTAGTACTCGAGCTCCTCGATCGCGAAGGCGTCGTGCACCTGCACGAGCTGGATGTCCTCGGGGCCGATGCCGGCCTGCGGGTAGATCGTCGCCGCGCAGTCCCGGCTCATCTGCGCCGGGCCGACGACGGGGCCCATGAAGAGATGCCCGCGCTCGTACTTCTCACTGCCGAGGTACGACGCGGCGACCTGGATCACCGGACGGTCGGGCTGGTGCTTCTTCGCGAGGTCGGCCCGACACAGCACGACAGCGGCGGCGCCGTCGCCGATCGGACACGCCATCATCGCGGTCAGCGGCCACGACACCATGCGCGACTCGAGCACCTTTTCGACGGTGACCTTTTCCTTCGGCTGGCGCTGGCTCATCGGGTTCAGCGCGCCGTAGTTCCAGTTCTTGGCCGCGATCGCCGCGAGGTGCTCGGGCTTCGTGCCGCGCTCGTGCATGCGTCGCGTCGCCCACATCGCGAAGAACGCGGCGGGCAGGATGGCCTCGTCCATGTCCTGCGGGTTCGGCGCCGAGCCCATGACGGTCGTCATCTTGTCGAAGCCGAGGACGAGGACGCGGTCGTAGTGCCCGCCGGCGATCGCCAGATACGCCTCGCGTAGCGCGCAGGTGCCGGTGGCCGACGCGTTCTCCACGCGCTGGACCGGCACGCCCGTCATGCCGATCTCCTTCACCGCGCGGACGCCGGACATCGTCATCATGAAGATGTGGCCGGTGTAGACGGCGTCGATGTCCTGGAAGCCGATGCCCGCGTCGTCGAGCGCGGCCAGGCCGGCGTCGCGCGCCATGACGGTGTGGTGGGTGTCCGGGTACATCCCGAACCGGATCATGCCGACGCCGAGAACTGCGACCTTTTCCATTGCGATCAACCTTCTGCCGGACGGAACCGGAGGATGACGATGTCGGCGCCGCCGTCCTCGCGGAGCGCCTCGAGCTCGCCCACGAGCTTCATGCCGACCTTGAACTCGGGCTGCTTGCCCGCGAGCGGCACCTGTAGCCGCGGCCCTTCCGGCAGATCGACCTGCCCCACGCCGTAGCCCTCCATGTGCTCGATCCGCATCGAGCCGAAGAGCGGCATGTGCACGAACGTGAAGCTGTACAGCGTCCCCCGTCCCGCGACCTGCACGTCCTCGGTGTTGCGCGACATGCACTTCGCGCACACGCCGCGGCGCGGGAAGAAGTACTCGCCGCAGTCCTTGCACCGCGTGCAGCACACGTCGGGCGGCGCGTTCGGGTCGTCGGGGATGGTGAAGTAGCCCTCCTTGAGGGCCTTGCGGGGGCGTACGTCCGTCATGGCGGACGGGAAGACTGGCACGTCGGACGCGAAGAAGTCCAACGGTTGCGGCGCACGCCGCGTCGGTGCCACTACCGGCACCATGTCCTATGCGAGCGAGTACGGCGCCGTCGCGGCCCGCTGGTACGACCCGAGCTACGACCACATCCGCAAGCGCGACGACGTCGCCTTCTACGGCGCGCTCGCGCGCGAGACCGGCGGACCGATCCTCGAGCTGGGCTGCGGCACCGGTCGCGTGCTGCTGCCGATCGCTCGAGAGGGCGTCGCCTGCACCGGGCTCGACGGCTCCACCGCCATGCTCGACGTGCTGCGCCAGAAGCTGCGCACGGAGACCCCGCCGCCGTCGCTGCGCCTGCTGTGCGCGCCGATGGAGGACTTCGACCTCGGCGGCGAGCGCTTCGCGCTGATCTTCTCGGCATTCCGCGCGTTCCAGCACCTCGCCACGGTCGACCATCAGCTCCGCTGCCTCGCCAACGTCCGCCGTCACCTCGCTCCCGGCGGCATCTTCGCGATGGACGTGTTCGCCCCGCTGCTCGACCGCACGGCGATCGTCGACGAACCCGAGGCGGCCGACGCGACGTTCCCGCTGGACGGCGCCGAGGTGACCCGCTGGGTGCGCATCCAGCGCGACCTGGCGACGCAGGTGGCGACGATCCACATGCGCTACGAGCGCACGCGCGGCGGCATGCGCACAGCACCCGACGAGCACGAGTCGTTCCACATGCGCTGGACGCACCGCTACGAGTTGGAGCACCTGCTCGTGCGCGCCGGCTTCACGCCGACGGCGTTCTACGGCGCGTTCGACAAGCGCCCGTACGACTACGTCTCGGGGGACGTCGTCGTCGTGGCGCGCGCGGCCATGTAGGCCGAGTTCATCCGCTCGAGACGATCGCTCAGGATGCTCGTCAGGTTCAGGAAGACGCGCGACGCGATCCGCGGGTAGCGTCGCTGAATGCGCTGCAGGAAGCGCTCGTCGACGGCCAGCACCTCGACGTCGCTCGTCGCGACGACGTCGGCCGTGCGCTCGTTGTGGCGGACGAGCGCCATCTCGCCGAACACGTCGCCGCGGTGGAGATTGGCCACCGGCCGGCGGCTGCCGTTCGAGTTGAGCAGCACCTCGGCGTCGCCGTTCAGCACGACGTACATGGCGTCGCCCGGGTCGCCCTGCTGCACGATCGTCTCGCCGGGACGAAAGCGCAGCATGTCGCCCATCAGCACGACGACGCGTGCCTGCGACGGCCGCAGTCCGGCGAACAGCGGGATCGTACGCGCCGGGTCCTCGCCGAGCTTCAGGCCGACGAGATCCCACAGCGTGATGATCTTCGCCGTGGCGAGGAACGCCGGCAGCAGGAGCAGGTTCGCGCCGAGCGCCGTCGCCATCGTGACGCTCGAGAGCACGCCGAAGTTCTGGATCGGCACGAAGCTCGAGAACGCGAACGTGAGGAAACCGAGAAACAGCGCGACCGTCGTATAGATGATCGGCGCGCCCACCGTGGTCAGCGTGCGCGCGATCGCGGCTTCCTGATCTTCCTCGCCGCGCAGCTCGAGGTTGAGCCGCGCCATGTAGTGGATCGTCGAGTCGACGGCGATGCCGAGCGCGATGGCGGCGATGAGGCTCGTGCCGAGGTTCAGGTAGATGCCGAACCAGCCCATCACGCCGAAGAAGATCAGGATCGGCAGGACGTTCGGCAGGATCGCCAGGAAACCGATGCGCATCGAAAGGAACATCAGCGACATCACGATGAAGATGACGCCCAGCGCCAGGGCCAGGCTCTTCACCTGGCCGGCGACGATCTCCGACGTCGTCCCCGTGAGCAGCACGAGGTTGCCGGTCAGGTGCACCGGGATGTCCGCCGGGAAGTGGTTGGCGATGTAGGCGCGGATGCGCGACAGCGTCTCCTCGATCACCGCCGAGCCCGACAGGTTCGTGCGCACGAGGATGCTCGCCGTCGAGAAGTCGGGCGTGACGACGCTCTTGAAGGTGTCCGGGCTCGTGTTCACCATCTCGAGCACCGGCGCGAGCATCGCCGGGTCTTCCCAGAACGTCTTCGGCTTCTCCGCGGGGACGATCTTGCCCTGTGCGTCGACCACGAGATCGCCGCCGGTGCCCTTGTTGAGCCCCGACTCGAGCAGCTCGAGGTAGTCGACGATCGACACCGACGAGGTGATGCCGGGCTGGTTCTCGAGGAACTGCTGCAGGTCCTTGATGAGCCAGAGCGTCGTCCACTTCTTCAGCGCTTCCGGCACGCGCCCGTCGATGATCACGTAGAACGGGTTCGAGCCGACGATCTCGCGGTTGATGACCTCGTTGTCGCGCCGCACCTCGGCACGCGGGCTGAAGTACGACAGGAAGTCCGAGTCGACCTGGATGCGCATGATGCCCGTGACGGCGAGCACCGCGAGCCCACCGGCCAGCAGCCAGATCCAGCTGCGCGAGCCCGCCGCCACGCGGGCGACGCGGGACAGCACCGGCGTCAGCGCCGGCGAGCCGTCCTGCGCCCGCACCGCGACGCGCTCGATCGGCAGGAGCGCCAGCATCGCCGGCAGGAAGACCAGGCAGACGATGGTCAGGAAGATCGTGCCGATCACCGCGAAGAAGCCCAGCTCCCAGATCGCCGGGATGCGGTTCACCATGAGCGCGCCGAACCCGATCACGGTGGTGACCGCGGAGATGCAGAGCGGCACCCACACGCGATCGAACGCGGCGCCGACCACCTCGGCCTCGTCGCGGCCGTGCTCCGCCGACTCGTAGTACCGCGCCATCACGTGGATCGCGTACGAGCTGCCGACGACGAGCAGCAGCGGCGGCAGGACGAACGTGCCGAGCGTGATCGCCTTGCCCATCGCGACCAGCACGCCGAGCGTCCAGACGAGCGCCATCACCACCGTGACGAGCGGCAGGAGGACGCCGCGCTTCGTGCGGAACGACAACCAGAACGTGATGATGACGCCGACCAGCGCGATCGGCGTGAAGCGGAAGAGGTCGCGGCGCATGAGCCGCACCGCCGCCTCTTTCAGGTGCGCGGCGCCTGTGAAGTAGAACTTCTCGGGTCCCTCCTCGGCGCGGAGGATCTCGGCGATGCGGTCGTCGAGGCGCAGGTCGGCGTACTGCACGTCGCTGAGCGGCTTGAAGAACACGTTGATGGCGGCGCCGCGCTCGTCGGGGGCGACGAGGTTCTCGCGGTACAGCGGCACGGCCGCGAGCTTGGCGCGCAACGCCGCCACTTCGTCCGGCGACGGCGGCAGCTTCGGCAGCAGCGGCGGCGGCGTGAAGACGTCGGCGGCGACGTCCTTCGCGTTCGTGATGCTGAGGACGCTCTCGACGCCGTCGAGCTTCGCGACGGCGTTGGTGACGCGCGCGATCTTCTCGAGCGTGCCGGCGGAGAAGAGGTCGTCGCTGCGCACCCCGATGACGCCGACGTCGTCGCTGCCGAACTTCTGCCGGACCTGCTCGTAGTAGAAGACCTGCGGGTCGCCCGCGGGAAGCACGCTCTCGAGCGAGCTCTCGATGCGCAGGCCGAGCGCGAACCAGCCCAGCACGACGGTGACCGCCAGCATGCCGGCGAGGACGCCGAGCGGGTGCCGGACGAGCCAGCGCGCCATGCGGTTCATGAGCCGCGGCACCATACCCCGTCCCTCCGATCGTCGCGAGCGGAGCCATGGACCTTGCTTTCTGAGCCGACGCGCGGAAAGGCTCGATTCAATGAGAGTTCCGCGGGTATCGGTCCTGCTGCCGGCCCGCGACGCGGCCGCCACGCTGGACGCGTGCGTGCGCAGCCTGCGCCGTCAGACCCTGACCGACTGGGAGTGCGTCGTCGTCGACGACGGCTCGCGCGACGGGACCCGTGCCATCGCGGCCGACGCCGATCCGCGCATCCGCGTCGTGACGCTGCCGCCGTCCGGCGTCGTGGCGGCGGCGAACGCCGGGCTCGAGCACTGCCGCGCGCGGTACGTCGCCCGCATGGACGCCGACGACGTCATGCATCGCGACCGCCTGGCGCTGCAGGTCGCGGCGCTCGACGCCGACGCCGGGCTCGCCGCGGTGGGCACGCACGTGCGCTTCTTCCCGCGCCGCGACATGACCGACGGGCTGCGCGCCTACGAGCGCTGGCTGAACGACATCGCGTCGCCGCAGGCCGTGCGGACCGACGCGTTCGTCGAGTCGCCCGTCGCCAATCCGACGCTCTGCATGCGCGCCGACGTGCTGCGTGCGTTCCGTTACGAGGACCACGACTGGCCGGAGGACTACGACCTGATCCTGCGGCTCCTCGCGGCGGGGCACGAGATCGGGATGATCCCGCGCCGCCTCCTGGCCTGGCGCGACGGGCCCGGGCGCCTGACGCGCACGCACGGTGCGTATGCCCAGGACCGTATCGTCGCGTGCAAGGCGCATCATCTCGCGAAGGGCTTCCTGGCCGCGACCGACCGTTACGTGCTGTGGGGCTATGGGGGCACGGGCCGCGCCCTGCGGCGCGCGTTGGCGCTCCACGGACGGCATCCCTCGCACGTCGTCGAGCTGCACGCGGGACGGCTCGGGAACCGCATCCACGGCGCGCCGGTGATCGGTCCCGACGCCCTCGACGGGCTGCCGCGCGGACGGCTCGTGGCCTCGGTGGCGGGGGCGACGGCCCGCAGCGAGATCCGGGCGTTCCTGACGGCGCGCGGCTGGGTCGAGACCCGCGACTTCGTCTGCGCCGCGTGACCTTTTTCCGTCGCCGGCGGTTCTGGAAGGTAGGATGACGACACGGCCCACGACGGCGGTCACGGACGACCCCGAAGAGCGCCTGCTGATCGAGGCCGCCCAGCGCGATCCGCGGCGCTTCGGGGTGCTCTACGAGCAGAACGTCGACCGCGTCTACGCGTATGTGGCCCGGCGCGTCCGCGACCGGGCGGAAGCGGAGGACGTCACCGCCGACGTGTTCCACCGCGCGCTCGCGAACCTCGCGCGCTTCGAGTGGCGTGGTGTGCCGTTCGCCGCGTGGCTGCTCACGATCGCCGCGCATGCGATCGCCGACCGCGTCGCACGTGCCGCACGACCGGTCCCGCCGCCCGAGGCGCCCGAGCCGCCGCCGAGCCTCGAGGAGGTGGAGGACCGCGCGCGGCTGTTCCGCCTCGTCGACGACCTGCCCGCCGAGCAACGTCGCGTCGTGATGATGCGCTTCGCCGAGCAGCGCCCGATCCGCGACATCGCGCTGGCGCTCGGCCGCAGCGAGGGCGCGATCAAGCAGCTCCAGCTGCGCGGCCTCACGACGCTGCGCGCGCGCATGAGGAAGAGCCATGTCTGACCGAACCTCCGACCGTCTCGACGAAGTGGTGGATGCGCTGATGGCCGACGAACCGACGCCGACGCTCTCGCCCCGGCTGACCGGGCTGCTCGAAGTGGCCGCCGACCTGCGCGACCTGCCGCGCGCCGACTGGAAGGCGCGGCTCGGCGCCGAGCTCGCGGCCGGCGCGACACCGTCGTCGCCGATGGTGCCGCACGACCTGGCCGCGCTCGCGCGTGACCTGCCCACCTTGGTCATCTCCGAGGCGACGACCGGAGCGGAGGCCGATGCCGCCGTACGTGCGGTGGCGTGGCTCGGCGACCTCCAGCTCGGGATGATGCGCTTCTCCGGCCAGACGCCGTGGGAGCGGCATCCCGACGGCGACGAGCTGCTGCAGGTCCTCGACGGCGCCGTCGACATCACGGTGCTCACCGACGACGGCCCCGTCGAGGTGCCGCTCGAAACCGGCGGCATCTTCGTCTGTCCGCGCGGGCTCTGGCACCGCCAGCGCGCGCGCCCCACCGTCACGTTGCTGTTCGGCACCGCGGTCCGAACGTCGGAAGTGTCCTTCGCCGACGATCCGCGAACCTGAGGAGGAGTCATGACAGAACGCATCCGCAACATCTCCGCGTATCTCTGCGTCGGCGACGCGAAGCGGGCGATCGCCTACTACCGCGAGGCGTTCGGCGCCGAGGAGACGTTCCGTCTCGAGGAGCCAAGCGGCAAGATCGGCCACGCCGAGCTGCGCATCGGCACGTCGACGATCATGCTGTCCGACGAGTACCCCGACCACGGCGCGCAGAGCCCGCAGACGATCGGCGGCTCGCCGGTGCTGCTGTACCTGCCGGTGGACGACGCCGACGCGGTGGCGGCGCGGGCGGTGAAGGCCGGCGGCACGCTGAAGGCGCCGGTCGCCGATCAGTTCTACGGCGAGCGCACCGGGACGCTCGTCGATCCGTTCGGGCATCGCTGGATGATCTCGCAGCACATCGAGGACGTGTCCGCCGACGAGATGAAGCGGCGGATGGCGGAGATGCCGGCGTCATGACGACGCGTGTACGCAACGGCGTCGGCACGGTCCGGCCGTTCATCTTCGGCCGCCTCGACCTGCTGGAGTTCGTGCAGCAGGTCTTCGGCGGCACGGAGCTGGAACGGAACACGGTCCCGAACGGCTTCCACGTCCAGGTGCGGATCGGCGACTCCGTCGTCGTGCTCTCCGCCATGGACCCGCCGTACGCGCAGGCCACCGTCGCGTCGACGTACGTCTACGTCGACGACGTCGACGCCACGTACGCGCGCGCGACGGCGGCGGGCGCGACGTCGCTGGGTGCCCCGGCGGACCGGCCGTTCCAGGAGCGGACCGCGTCGGTGCAGGACGCGTTCGGGAACGTCTGGTACCTGGCGCAGTACACCGGCTGAGCTCGGCTCACTCGACGTAGCCGAGGGCGCGCAGGCGCTCCTGGGCGGCCGGATCGATGGGCGGCGCCGTCGCCGTGACGGCGGCGTCGCGGGCGGGCAGGCCCAGCGCGCCCACCCAGGCGTCGAGCTCGCCGCGCAGGCGCTTCACGCGGTCGGGATGGCGCGGCGCGAGGTCCTGACGCTCGCCCGGGTCGACCACGAGGTCGAAGAGCCAGACCCCGCCGGCGGAATCGACGACGAGCTTCTCGGTACCGGCGCGGTACGCGCGGTAGCGGCGATCGTGGCGCAGCAGCGGATCGCCACCATCCGGCGCGTCGCTGCCGAGCATCGACGCGTACTGCTCGGCCAGCGCCGGCCCCGGGGCCGGGCGGCCACGGCTCGCGGGCAGCAGCGAGCCCGCCTGCACCGTCGGCGGCACGTCGAGGCCGAGCAGCTCGCAGATCGTCGCGAATACGCCGGCCGTCGACACGGGCTGCGACGCGCGGCCCGCGGCGACGCCGGGCGGGAAGCGTACGAAGCAGCGGCACGTGCAGCACCGGATGGTAGAGCGAGTGGCCGTGGCCGAACTCGCCGTGCTCGCCGAGGAGCTCGCCGTGGTCGGCCAGCACGACGATGATCGTGCGGTCGAGCGTGCCGCGCTCGCGCAGGGCGCCGATCACGCGGCCGAGCAGCGCGTCGGCGTAGGCGACGCCGGCGTCGTACATCGCCGTCACCGGCACGCGCGCGTCGCCGACGTCGGGCGCGGCGCCGCCGAACTGGGCCGCCATCAGCGTCAAGCTGAGGTCGCGCAGGGCGGGCAGCGGCAGGTCGGTGAAGCGATGCAGCCAGTCGCCGGGCAGCTGGTGGTACGGGAAATGCGCCTCGATGAAGTTGAGGAACACGAACGCCGGCGGCGCATCGGCGGGACGGCTGCGGAACCATGCGACGAAGCCGTCGGCGACGCCCGCGCCGCCCTTGTCCTCAGGACGAACGCCGAGCCGGTCGAGCACGCGATGCATCGAGTGCATCGAGCGCGCGACGTCGCCGTGGCGCCACGCCTCGTCGGTCCACGCGAAGCCGCGCACCATGCCGAGGCCGTCGCTGATCCACGCGTTGGCGGTGAACGAGCGCGTGTCCCATCCCGCGGCGGCGAGCGTCGCGGCGAGCGTCGCCGAGCCGGCGTCGAGGTAGCGGTGCTCGTCGTGCGCGCCGTGGGCCGACGGGAAGCGGCCGGTGAAGAGCGACGCGTGCGACGGCAGCGACCACGTCGCCGGCGACACGGCTTCGAGGAAGAGGAGCCCGTCGGCGGCGAGCGCATCGAAGTTGGGCGTCGTCGCCCGGTCGTAGCCGTAGGCCGACATGTGATCGGCGCGAACGGTGTCGAGCACGACGACGACCACGTCCGGCGCGTTCGCCGGCGGCGTGCCGCGCACGACCGTCTCGGCCGACGTCCGGCGGCCCGCCCACAGCTCGGGGACGACGACCCCGGCGACGACGACCAGTACCGCGACCGTCGCCGCGGTGCGCGGTGCGCGGCGCGCGAGCAGGACCGCTCCCAGCGCGACGACGGGCGTGAGCACGGCCATCACCTGGAAGGCCAGGTTCTCCGGCACCACCGCGAGCTCGATCGCGATCCAGCCGAGCGCGACGGCCACCGCATGGCGCCCGGCGCCCCGCGGCAGCAGCACGGCGAACACGAGCCCCAGGAGCGCTCCCACGACGACGGCCATGCCCGCGCCCGTCACCATCATGGTGCGCGGCGCGTGCATGTTGAACGCCATGATCCGCGTCGCGGCCAGCGCCGTCATGAGCGCCGCCATCGCGAGCCCGAAGCCCGCGCCCCGGATCATCGCGCGGGCCGCCGTGCGCACGCGAGGGCTCTACGACCGATCGGACCAAAAGTCACATCGCTTGGCCGCAGCCGGCGCGATCCGCTACAGGCGTCCGATGCGCGCCATCGTCGTCGACCGCTGGATGGACCCGAAGGACCTCGCCGTCAGTGAGGTACCCGATCCGCCCCTCTACCCCGGCGGCCTGCGCGTCGCGGTGAAGGCCGCGGGCTGCAACTTCTTCGACATCCTGATGGTGAAGGGCCAGTACCAGATGAAGCCGCCCTTCCCCTTCACGCCCGGCGCGGAGCTGGCCGGCGTGGTGACCGAGGTCGGGGCGGGCGTCGAGGGCTTCGCGGTCGGCGATCGCGTCCTCGCGTCGGCGGGCCTCGGCGGGTTCGCGGACCAGGCGGTGATCCCGTCGAAGGGCGCCTACAAGCTGCCCGACGGGATGTCGTTCGAGGCGGGGGCGTCGCTGCCGATCGTCTACCCGACGTCGTACGCCGCGCTCGCGTGGCGCGCGCCGCTGCACGCCGGCGAGACGCTGCTCGTGCACGCGGCGGCGGGCGGCGTCGGCATCGCGGCGGTGCAGATCGGCAAGGCGATGGGCGCGAAGGTCATCGGCACCGCGGGCGGCGCGGACAAGCTCGACGTCGTGCGCAAGGTCGGCGCGGACGTCGCGATCGATTACCGCGCCGGCGACTGGGTCGAGCAGGTGAAGCAGGCGACCGGCGGCAAGGGCGCCGACGTGATCTACGACTCGGTCGGCGGCGACGTCACCGACGCGTCGCTCAAGTGCATCGCGTGGAACGGCCGGCTGCTCGTCATCGGCTTCGCGAGCGGCACGATCCCCGCCGTCAAGCTGAATCGCGTGCTGCTGAAGAACATTGCGCTGGTCGGCCTGCACTGGGGCGCGCACACGATGCACGAGCCCGAGCGCATCCCGCAGACCTTCGACGCGCTCTTCGAGCTGCACCGGCAGAAGAAGATCGACCCGGTGATCTGGAAGACGTTCCCGCTCGATCAGCTGCCGGCGGCGCTCGAGGCGCTGGGGTCGCGGCAGAGCTGGGGCAAGGTCGTCGTCACGCCCTGAGCTTCTTGAAGTCCGGCGGCCGCTTCTCGAAGAACGCCATCACGGCTTCCAGATTCTCCGGCGTCCCGACGCGCTCGATGAAGCCCTGATCCTCCCGCTTGCGCGCCGCGGCGATCTGATCGCTGCGCGTCGCGAGCAGCAGGCGCTTCGTGTGGCGCACGGAATCCGGCGGCTGCGCGGCGATGCGCTTGCCCAGATACTGGATCGCCGGCAGCAGCTCCTCCTGCGTGCAGAGCTGGCTCGCGAGCCCCAGCTCGACGGCGCGCGGCGCCTCGATCCAGTCGGCCGTGAACAGCACCTCCGCGGCGCGTTGCCAGCCGATCTGCACCGGCAGCAGGTAGCTGCTCGCCGCCTCCGGGACGACGCCGAGCGTGACGAACGGCGGCCGCAGCCGCGCCTCCTCGGCGATGTAGACGACGTCGCAGTGGAGCAGGATCGTGAGCCCGATGCCGACGCCGACGCCGTTCACCGCGGCGAGGAGCGGCTTGTCGAAGACGACGAGGCGATCCATGAACGCGCCGAAGCCGGGGTCCTCGCCGCCGGCGCCGTTCGTCATCTCGCCGAGGTCCTGCCCGGCGGAGAACGCGCCGCCGCTGCCCGTCAGCACGACCACCTGCACGTCGGGATCGTCCTGCGCGTCGCGGAGCGCGTCGCGCAGCTCGTGCCACATCTGGCGGTTGAAGGCGTTCTTCTGCCGCGGGCGGTTGAGCGTCAGCGTGAGGACGCCGTCGGCGCGGTCTTCCAGGACGGTCTCGCGTGCCATGCTCGGCCGCATACCGTCTTTCGCCGGCCGGTGTCACGCGGACGTCAGTAGGCGAAGCCGCCGTCGACCTTGATGATCGCGCCGCTCGTATACGACGACGCGTCCGACGCCAGGTAGAGCGCCGCGCCGACGATCTCGTCGGGGTTGCCGGCGCGGCCCATCGGGATCGAGCTGCGGAAGTACTCGTGGAACTCCGGCGTCCAGGCCTTGCTGATGTCCGTCAGGAACGCGCCCGGCATGAGGACGTTGCAGCGCACCTTGCCGCCGTACGCGTGCGCGATGCCGGCGGCGAGCGTGTGCAGGCCCGACTTCGCGATCGCGTACGGCAGCTCGCGCTCGGTGGGCTGTACCGCGCCGACGCTGCTCACCTGGATGATGCTGCCGCCCCCCTGCTCGGCCATGCGCTTCGCCGCCACCACCGACAGGCGGAACGGCCCCTTCAGGTTCAGCGCGAGGACCTTGTCCCACAGCTCCTCGCTGACGGCGTCGAGCGACGGGTAGAGCGGCGACGCGCCGGCGTTGTTGACCAGCACGTCGATGCGGCCGAGCTCGCGCACGGTGGTGTCGACGAGGCGGCCGCACTCGTCCCACTTACCGGCGTGGAATGCGACGGGAAGCGCGCGCACGCCGAAGCGTTCGCGCAGCTCGGCGGCGACGGTCTCGCAGTTCTCGAGCTTGCGGCTCGCGATGACGAGGTCGGCGCCGTGCTCGGCGAACGCGCGCGCCATCGCCAGCCCCAGCCCGCGACTGCCGCCGGTGATGACGGCGACCTTTCCGTGCAGATCGAACAGCGTGCTCATCGATTGGCTCCCTCGCTCAGTGCATGTCGAAGTCGGTCCAGCGCGGCATCCGGAGATCGTCGACGAACCGTTCGAACGTCCACGGCCACGACGCGATCCGTCCCCGCGCGTCCATGTACCAGCTCCGGCAGCCGCTCGCCCAGATCGTGTTCGGGAGCTGGGCGTCGATCGCGTCGTTGAAGGCACGCGTCGCGGCTGGCGTCGGCGCGATCGCGCGCACGTCGCCGGCGGCGAGGCGCCGGATCAGCTGGAGGACGTAGTCGAACTGCGTCTCGGCGGTCTGCAGCCAGGAAAAGTTCCCGATCGGACTGTTCGGGCCGCCGACCATGAACCAGTTCGGAAAGCCCGGCACGGCGACGGTGCGATAGGCGTGGTTGTGCTCCGCCCACGCCGCGTCCAGCGTCGTCCCGTCCGGGCCGGTGACGCGCATCGGGCGCACGAAGCGGTGCGTGTCGAAGCCGGTCGCGAGCACGAGGACGTCGAGCGCGTGGACGCGGCCGTCGGCCGTGCGCACGCCGTCCGGAAGGACGGCGTCGATGGCGTCGGTGACGAGCGTGACGTTCGGACGCTGCATCGCCTCGTAGAACGTGCCCGACATGACGAGGCGCTTGCAGCCGACCTCGTAGGTCGGCGTCAGCCGGCGACGGAGCTCGGGATCGCGCACCGTGGCGAGGTTGTCGGCGCACGCGGCGGCGATCGCCGCGTACGCCTCCGGGTTCGCGCCCACGACCGCAGCGGCGAAGTCGGCGTTGTGCCGTCCGGTGAGCCGGCGATACTCCGACTCCAGCAGCGTCGGGTCGTCGCGGAAGGCGCGCCGCCGCTCCTCCGGGATCGGCTTGTTCGGTACCGGCAGGATCCACTGCGCCGTGCGCTGGAAGAGAGTGAGGCGCGCGACGTCGTCGACGACCGCGGCTACGATCTGCACGCTGCTCGACCCCGTGCCGATGATCCCGACGCGCTTGCCGCTCAGCGCGACGTCCGCGTCCCAGCGCGCCGGGTGGAACGCCGGCCCCGCGAAGTCGGCGAGGCCGGGGATGTCGGGGACGACCGGATGGTGCAGGACGCCGGTCGCCGTCACGACCACGTCGAAGCGGCCCTGGTCGCCCTGCGTGGTCTCGAGACGCCAGGCGCCGTCGGCCCAGTCGAGCCGGACGACCTCGCTGTCGTAGCGGACCACGCGCTCGACGTCGTACCGCGCCGCCGTCTGCTCGAGGTATGCGAGGATCTCCGCGCCGGGCGCCATCGCGTGGCTCCAGTCGGCGTGGGGCGCGAAAGAGTACCGGTACGCCAACGACGGCACGTCGCAGGCCACGCCGGGATAGCGGTTGTCGCGCCAGGTGCCGCCGAGCGTGCTCGCCTTCTCGAAGACGACGACGTCGTCGAAGCCGGCCGCCCGCAGACGGATCACCGCCATGAGGCCGGACGCCCCCGCTCCGATCACGGCGATCCGCAGCCGTCGTCCCGTCACGCGGGCCACGTCATAGCCCGCCGGCCGGCGCAGGTCAGCTCGCTGGGTCGGCATCCGGCTTCCGGTAGAGATCGCGGCTCGGACGTCGGGCGCTCGCGCCGAGGCACCGCTACGCCGACCCGACGGTCGCCGTCGCGCCATGCATGCGCAGCCGAAATATTCCCTCCGACACGGGCCGCCGCCCTACGCACCGCGCTCCAGCACCGCCGTGCCGAGGCACACAAAGTTCCCCAAGTTCGAACTTGACAGCAACAGTCTGTGAGTAGTTAGGTACATTTTCAATTCCTGGCGTCATCGACTGCCGGCGCATGGCCCGAAGCGTGTCGCTGACGGTTTCCAACCGAAAGAGGCCACGATGAAATCTCAGCCGCTTCGCAGGCTCGTCTTTCTGCTCCCGCTGTTGGTTTCCCTGAGCAGCCCGGATCCGGTTGCGGCGACAGGCATCGTCTCGGCCGGAGTGAACCATACGTGCGCACTGACGTCACAGGGCGGCGTTCGATGCTGGGGGAACAATCTATTGAACACCCTCGGCGATGCGCATCAGTGTGGTGCGAGCTGCGCCCGACCGAGCCGCTCGGTAGCCAGCTTCTCTCATGTCATCCGGACCGCGGCTGGAAGCGGGCACACGTGCACGCTGCATCTGGGCGGCGGGGTCACGTGCTGGGGCAAGAACACGGCCGGGCAGCTTGGCGCCGGCAGTGATCCGTCATGCAGTGACTCGGGGTGTAATCCCAGGGCGGTGTGTGCCGACACCGGGTGCGTCGGACGCATCCACAGCACGCTGGCTACCGATCGCGTGACGCTCGCCGCCGGTGATGACCACACCTGCGCAATCCTCGACGACGGCGACGGCGACCCGGGGGAGGGAACCTTGGTCTGCTGGGGCCGAAATAATTTCGGCCAGCTTGGCGACGGCTCGACGATCGACCGGACCACCGCGACGACGGTGCTCTCGGACGTCCGTGAGGTCTCGACCGGGATAGCCCATACGTGTGCCCTCAGCTCGCTCGGAACCGTGAAGTGCTGGGGCCGCAATGATCGAGGACAGTTGGGTCCAGGCTGCGCTTTGGGGGCGGCGTGCAGCCTGCCCCTCACTGTCCTGGGTGGCGCGACGGCGGTAGCTGCCGGCGGGCGGCACTCCTGTGCCGTTCTCACGGGCGGCGACGTGAAATGCTGGGGCGACAACGCCGCCGGTCAGCTCGGCGACGATCAAGTCTGCGGAACGACCTGTCAGAATCCCACCGCGGTGACGCAGGACGCGACGGGGGGCGAGATCGAGCCGATGCTCAGCGTGGCGGCAGGGCGAAATCACACCTGCGGCCTCACGCTGACTCGCCACGCGCTCTGCTGGGGCCGCAACACGACCGGCCAGTTGGGAACGGGCACGACCGAGGACAGCCATGTTCCTGTCGCGCTGCCGGAGCTTCAGGGCCTGCAAGCGTTGAGCGCCGGCGGCGCTCATACCTGTGCAGCGACGGCGGAATGCGACGTTTCGTGCTGGGGCCTCAACAACAATGGCCAGCTGGGAATCGGAACCTCGGCGAACGCGCTCAGCCCCGTTCGTGTGGATTCACTGTGCGACGTCCACCGCGAGATCGCGGAACGGTGGGCGCCCACGATCTACCAGGACGTCGACGCCGATTCCGCACGAGCCGATCTCATCTCGAGGTACGACTTTGACGACAATTTCGACGGAACGGACAATTGGCAACGTCTGCATCCCTCGCTTCCGACGTTACCCCTGGCGAGCGACGTCTACTACTCGGTCGTCGAGACGGGCGACTACTTCTTCATCGGCTACTCGTTCTTTCATGCGCGCGATTGGGGCGAGCGCCTCGAGCCGGACACGTGCGAGGATGTGCCGGAATTCATCCCCCTACCGCCTCCCGCCCCGTCATCGTTTCCGGCGAAGTCATTCTGCGAGCTCGTCGTGGAGACGGCGGACTACAAATGCTTCGACGAGGGGACAGAGGACGAAGCGCTCTTCTTTTGCAGAGATGCCTGGTTCGAGTGCGCTCACTTGACAGCGACGTGCTTCGCAGAATGCAGTATCGTTTGCGCTCCTGCAGGCGGACCGCTCACCCCTCCGGGAATCGCCTGTCGGCTGGCCTGCAAGAAGGCCTGCATGGCGGCCATCGGCGGCTCGTGTGACGTCTGCACCGATCTGATCGACGACGGCAACGTCGAGGTCATGTCTCCCGAATTCTCCTTCGAGATTCCGCTGCTTGGTGGTGGCGGCGCCCCATGTCACGAGAACGACATGGAAGGCGTACTGGTGGTCGTCCACAAGTCGTCCGGCGAGCTCCTCGGGATGGTCACCCGCCCACACGATTCATTCGAGTGGTTTCGCGCGTCCGACCAGCTCGCGTTCCTCGAGGGCAAAGGTGAGTTCGAAGGCGCGGTGCAACGGGACGACGAGCGACCGATCGTCTTCGTGGAGTCGCGGACCCACGCACCTCGGGGAGAGACGAACTGGCTGAACGATGGGTTCCCAGGTGGCGACGGCCTCGTGTACCGATACGCAGGTTTGGCCGAGACGGCGTCTCCACCCTACAACGGCGACCTACGGTACGATCTTCGCCCGATGCAGGAGCTCTGGAGCAGGCGGTGCGACGGCACCGTCTTCGCGTCCCCTACGCTCGAAGATGTGTTCGGCGATTTCCTTGGCGACGACGGAGGCATGAACGCGGCATCCCCCCCTTGGCGATGGAGCGACCGGGACGACGAAGGCGATACCGACTACAATTTCGCGCGCGGCGAATTCTTTCTCGATCCAGCGCGTGCGCTCGATCGCTTGTTCGGCATCTCCACGGGCCTCGAAACCGTTGCAAGCACCATCTCGCCGCTCGAGGTCTCATGTGATCCAGGTACGACGGATATCGACGGTGACGGTACGCCCGACACCGCGGACAACTGTCCCGCGCAGGCCAACCCAGACCAGCTGAACTCGGACACGACGGCCGGCGGTGACGTATGCGACGAGTGTCCTGCGGACGCCGTAGATGCGTGCGAGGTCTCGACGTCATCCGCCGCAGTCGTTGGATCGGCGGGTGGTGGCATGGCCACGCCGGATGGCCACGTCTCGATAAGCGTGCCACCGGGCGCCGTGACCGAGCCGACGACGTTCTCGGCTACCGGCGGCACGAGCAGCGGTTATGGACTCGGCACCCTCGGCGGATCGCTGCTGACGATCGTGTCCTTGCATCCCGAGGGGCGAACCTTCGCCCCTCCCCTGACGGCGACGTTCCGCTGGTCGTCGGCGCTGGACAGCACTGTCGAGGCGCAATTGCGCATTTTCCGGAACGGAATACCCGTCACCGCGTCGTGCGAGAGTTCGCCGTGCCCCGGCGTCGACTGCTGCGACACCGACCAGGACGAATGGCGCCTGCAGATCGCCGAGTTCAGCGAGTATGTGCTCGGGGTTGCTGAGCCGCCATCGTCGACGACGACCTCGACCGTCACTACCTCGAGCTCGTCGACGACGAGCTCCTCCTCTACGTCCAGTTCGAGCACTTCATCGACATCAACGACGAGTTCCACGACCAGCAGCACCATTCCAGCGGAGCCGCTGCTCGGCACGAAGCTCGACCTGAAGGACAACAGCGATCCTGCAAAGAAGGTGCTGACAGTCCAGTCCAAGGACACGGGCCTCGACCTCGGCGCCGGCAACGGGTCCTCCGCCGATCCCGTGATCACCCCGGGTAGCGCTCTTCGAGTGCGTAGCGCGGCAGGGTGCCCGGGCGGCCCGTGCGACACGACGTACCCCCTGGACGGCGTGTGGAGCTACTCGGGAAAATCCGGCGACAACAAGGGCTACAAGTACGCGAGCAAGACCGGCCTCATCCGATCCGTGAGCATTCAACCCGGAAAGATGTTGAAAATCTCAGGCAAGGGTGCGCTTGGCCACGCCCTTGCAGCGCCACCGGCGCCGGTCGACATCACACTCACGCTGGGGACCGGTCAGCGTTATTGCCTGACGTTCGGCGGACAAATCACCTTCAAGCCCGGGGTACGCAGCGCGACGTTCCAGGCAAAGAACGCTGCGCGACCAGCG
Organism: uncultured Binatia bacterium (SeqCode); assembly: GCA_964432595.1. Classification (GTDB taxonomy): domain Bacteria; phylum Desulfobacterota; class Binatia; order DP-6; family DP-6; genus DASYLJ01. Next base: position 196,144 of record CAYSOF010000008.1, read on the forward strand.
ACATGCACGCCATAGTCGCCGATCCGTCTCGAAGTGCTCTGAGCCGGTCAGGCACCCGGCCGGCGCAGCGCAGCTCGCTTGACCCGACACGGTCCGGCCCCCTACGTTCCCCGGTCGATGACGATGCTGCGGTTTCCCGATGGCTTCGTCTGGGGCACCGCCACGGCGGCGCACCAGGTCGAAGGCGGCAACTGGAACAACGACTGGTGGGCGTGGGAGCACATGCCCGGCACGGTGGTGCGCGAGCCCAGTGGCGACGCCTGCGACCACTTCCATCGCTACCCGGAAGACCTGTCGCTGCTCGCCGACCTCGGCTTCGACACCTACCGGTTCTCCGTCGAGTGGAGCCGCATCGAGCCGGAGGAAGGACACTTCTCGCTCTCCGCGCTCGAGCACTACCGGCGGATGTGCGCCGCGTGCCACGAGCGCGGCCTGTCGCCCGTCGTCACCTACCACCACTTCACGACGCCGCGCTGGGTGGCGGCTGACGGCGGCTGGATCAACCCGAAGACCGCCGAGCGCTTCGCCCGCTTCTGCGAGCGCACCGCGAAGCACATCGGCGACCTCACCACCCGCGTCTGCACGCTGAACGAGCCGAACATCGTCGCGACGTTCGGCTACCAGTGGGGCCTCTTCCCGCCCGGCAAGCGCGATCCCGACCTGCGCAAGCAGGCGAACGACGTGTTCATCGCCGCGCACCACCGCGCCATCGACGCCATCAAGTCGGGTCCCGGCGACGCACCCGTCGGCATGACGCTCGCGATGCAGGACCACCAGGCCGTCGACGGCGGCGAGGCGATGGTCGCCGCCGAGCTGCGCGTGATGGAGGACGTCTACCTCGAGGCCGCGCGCGGCAACGACTTCTTCGGTGTGCAGACGTACACGCGGCTGCGGATGGGACCGAACGGGATTCTCGGCCCCGAGCCCGGCGTGCCGACGACGCAGATGGGCTACGAGTTCTGGCCGCAGGCGCTCGAGGCGACGATCCGTCGCGCCTGGTACGTGACGCGCCAGGTGCCGATCCTCGTCACCGAGAACGGCATCGGCACAGCCGACGACCTCGACCGCATCGAGTACGTGAAGCAGGCGCTCGGCGGCGTGCTCAACTGCCTGCGCGACGGCATCGACGTGCGCGGCTACATCTACTGGAGCCTGATGGACAACTTCGAGTGGGCCTTCGGCTACGGCCCGACGTTCGGGCTCGTGGCGGTCGACCGCACGACGCAGAGGCGACATCCGAAGCCGAGCGCACGCTGGCTGGGCGACATCGCCCGCGCCAACGCGATGCCGGCCCACTGACATCCACGACGAGGAGACGACATGGGATTGCTCGACGGTAAGGTGGCCATCGTGACCGGCGCTGGCCGTGGTCTCGGCCGGGAAGAGGCGCTGGTGCTCGCGCGCGAGGGTGCTGCGGTCATCGTGAACGACATCGGCGCATCGCTGTCGGGCGAGCGCACCGACGAGTCGCCCGCGCAGGAAGTCGTCGGCGAGATCACGAAGGCCGGCGGCGAGGCCGTGACGAACGGCGAGGACGTCTCCGACTGGCAGGGCGCCGAGCGCACCATCGCGCAGGCGTACGACACGTGGGGCCGGCTCGACATCCTCGTGAACAACGCGGGCGTCCTGCGCGACCGCATGTCGTTCAACATGAGCGAGGAAGAGTTCGACCTCGTCATGAAGGTGCACACGAAGGGGCACTTCGCGATGAGCCGTCACGCCTGCGAGCGCTGGCGCAACGCGGCCAAGGCGAGCGGCACGGTGTACGGCCGGATCATCAACACGTCGTCGGAGGCCGGGCTGCTCGGCTCCGCCGGCAACAGCAACTACGCGATGGCGAAGGCGGCGATCGCCGCGCTGACGATCAGCCTCGCGCGCGAGATGGGCAAGTACGGCGTCACGGCGAACTTCATCGCGCCGCGCGCGCGCACGCGCATGACGCTGTCGATGCCGAACAGCTCGATGTTCGACAAGCCGGAGACCGGCTTCGACTCGACCCACCCGGCGTGGCCCGCGGAGCTCGTCGCGTTCCTCGCCAGCGAGCATGCCGCCGACCTGAACGGTCAGGGCTTCATCGTCTGGGGCGGCCAGGTGACCCTGGTCCACGGCTGGCACGTCACCGGCCAGCTGAGCACGCCGGGCGAGCCGCTCCTCGTGAAGGATCTGATCGCCCGCAAGGACGAGCTGTACGGCGATCAGCCGCGCCAGCCCGTCTTCATGTAGAAGCGATCACTCGCAGCGGACTGGCGCCGAGATCAACGTCAGCGCGTTGAACGCGTGCACCCAGTCGCCTGCCTGTACGTAGCTGCGGATTTCCTCCGGCGTGCAGCCGAGCTGCACGTCGGGGTCTTCCCAGAGCTCGATGGGTTCGCCGTCGACGTAGAAACGCTGCCGTGTAGCGATGGTGTTCACCGCGCCTCCTCACATCGGGGGTCGAGAACACCGATGTCGAATCGCGCGCCCCGGAAGTTGCCGCACAACCGGACCGCGCCGGAGTTGACCAGGTGGACGACGGTGGCGATCAGCTCGGCCTCGGTGGCGGCCTGGTTGTTCACGACGGTCACGAGCTCCAACAGCGTGGTCTGCAGCGCCATGTCTCTGTCCCTCCTGGGACGTCTACGCCGGAAGCAGCAAGCCGGATGCCAGCACCCCCAGCGTCGGTGGATACGACGCTTCGGTCGCGCGGAGCGTGTCAGAATGCCGCAGGATGAGTCACCCGGGTACTCACTGCTCAAATTCGTGGCGCATCCCACGTCTATGGCGCCCAAATGCCCCAAATGAGTGACGCGGGTTCGCGGATCCGTCGCGTAGATTGCCTCGTCATCTTATGTTGACGACCAACGAGCCAACCGATCTGCAGCCCGCCGGCGCGTGCACGCTGTGCCGCGTGGTGTTCTTCGCCCGTCCCGATCAGGTCACCGGCACCCGCCAGCTGATCCGCCTCCACGAGAGCATCTGCCCCGGCGGCGAGCGCCTCGGCGAGGTCGCGCTCCCGTACGAGCCGCTGCCGCCGCCGCGCCTCAGCGACGTGGTGCCGACGATGCCGTTCGGCCGGCGCTGAGCGACTGCGCATCCGCTGCAGCGTCTGACATCTCGCGCTCGAGCTCGACGAGACGCTTCAGCACGACCTCGTCGCCGACGAGCGATGGGAAGCCCATCGCCTCGAGCGTCCGGACGATCAGCGCAGCTTACGGTAGCGTGATCCCGTCCGCGACCACGCACGGGGCCGACCTCGGTCCGCCGAGCGCGACTGTCCAATACCCCCGGCCCCACAGCCGGACGTCGGGGTAGTACGGATCGAGGATCCACGGCGGCATGGCGAGGTTCCAGCCGTCGATGGCGTCGCGTCGGAAGCTGGTCGCATCGTTCCACGGGCCACACCGCCGCGACACGACGATCGTCTCGACGCCGATGTCGACCGACCGCACGTATCGTCGGTTCACCATGGTCACGACGATCGCACCGATCAGCGCGGGGAACGCCCCGAGCAGCAATGGGCCAGGGCGTGGGGCCGCGAACGTCACGACCATGAGCGGCACCATGAACACCGGCAGCAGCAGTATGATCCACGCGACGCTGCCCCCGGGCCCGACGATCACCTCGCCCGTCGAGCCGGACCGCCGCACGGTCACTCGGCCTCGAGTGATCGCTTGCGCTCCAGCGGTCGCCATCCCGTCCCTTTTACGCATCGCCGTCATGAAGTCGCACGCAGGACTCGTCATTGGGCTCTGCGGAGTCTGCTAGCCGCGGGAAAAGCCTTCGACGGAGGCGAGGCGCTCGTTCAGCGCCGGATCGGTGACGAGCGACGGAAAGCCCATCGCGCCGAACGCTCCGGCGACGAGTGCGGCCTCGCCCAGCGTGAGATCCTTCGCAACGACGCAGGCGCGGCGCGCGGGACCGACGAGCTTGACGCGCCACGGACCGCGGCCCCAGAAGGCGATATCGGGGTGGTGTAGGTAGTAGGGTGGTTGGAGAAACGCGAGCGGCAACCACACCTTCCACCCGTCGATGTCGACTCGTCGAAACCGCGCCGTGCTGCTCCACGGCCCGCAACGCCGGGAGACGACGATCGCATCGGTGCCGACGTCCACGGACCGCACGTCGCGGTGGTTCATGAGTATCTGCACGGCGCAGAAGATCACTGCCGGCGACGACCACAGCATCCACAAGACCGCGAACGTCGGGTGCCGTCTCACCGCCCACGCACCCCCGAAGCAGACGATCAAGAAGATGCACAGGACAGGGACCGTCACGATCGTCCAGGCGATGCTGTTCGGTGGACCGACGACGACCTCGCCCGTCGCGCCGCTTCGCCGGACCGTCACTCTCCCCCGAGTGATCGCGCCCACGTCCACCATCCCATCCTTCTCCGCATCACGGGCGCGGAGTCACAAGCAAAATCCCCATTGTCGGCCGTCGCCCCACCGTGCTAGCCGGCGGACATGCGGCATCGCGGACTGCATCTTCTCCTCGTCCTGACGGTGCTCGCGACGGCGCGCACCGCCGGCGCGGCTTCGATCCTCTACAGCATCTCCGGCGCCTTCCAGATGGTCGGCGAGGTGAGCAACCCGCTCCCGACGAACGGCGGCGGCGACGTCCCCGGGTTCGTCCAGGGCGGACCGCGCACGCGCGGCGGCGCGCTTTGCCCGGCGCCGACGACGCCCGACTTCATCTGCGCCTTCGCGTTCGCGAGCGCCGACCTGGTCGGCAGCACGTTCACGCTGAAGGCGGAAACCAGCCTGGAGCGTCGCCAGGCCGTCGGCGTCGGCGCCCTCGAGGCGGCCGTCGGCGACGCGCGCATCGAGCTGTTCGGCGTCACCGGCGTGCTGCTGCCGGCGTCCGGCTACGCGAAGTTCAACTTCATCCTGACCGGCAGCACCTCACAGACGCCGAGCACCGGCGAGGTCACGGTGGAGGCGCTGGCCACCGCCCGACTCGAAGTGAACGAGACGCGCAGCCTCCAGTGTCTCGGCACGACGTGCCCACCGATCGAGGTGCGCTACGATCCCAGCGACTCGAACGCGTGGAACGGCGGCTACATCGGCCTGTTCCTGCGCGCCGACTCGCGCATCACCGGCGCGAACGGCGCCGCGATCAACGCCGAGGCGCACGTCGACGTCCGCGACACCATGATGCTCACGTCCATCGAGGTGCTCGACGACGCCCGCCAGCCGGTGCCCGGCGCGGCGTTCGTCGTCGATCTCGGCAGCGGCAACGTCATCACCATCCCGAGCACGCCCCCGCCCTCCACGACGACCACCACGACCACCCCCGGCGGCAGCACGACGACGACGACCACCACGACGCCGGGCGGCCTCGCGCAGCGGTTCGTCGGCGGCAAGACGATCGCGCTCAAGGACAACGCCAAGCCGACGAAGCGGAGCGGTGTCGTCATCGTCACCGGCGACGTGGCCGGCCTCGACCCCACCCAGGGCGGCGCCGAGCTGCGCCTCTTCGGCCCCGCCACCGCGACGCGCGACACGTGGCCGCTGCCCGCCACCGGCTGGAAGAAGACGAAGAAGGGCTACAAGTATGCCGACAAGGCGCGCGCCAACGGCCCGGTCACCGCGGCGGTCATCGCGGGCGGCAAGCTCGTCGTGAAGGCCAAGGGCCCGGCGATCGCCTTCCCGCTGCTCGGAACCGGCCCCCAGCAGGCGATCGCGACCGCCGCCGTCTTCCCCGGGTCGTCCACCGTGCTCTGCGGCGATTTCACGACGCCGAAGAAGGACGACCCGGCGAAGGGCCTCTTCGTGGCGAGCAAGGCCCCTGCCCCCGCCGTCTGCCGCGCCCTCTGAGATCGGCGATTGCAGGCCGGCCGATCGCGGGAGATACCGGTTCCGCATGGCTGCCGCTCCGACGTCCGGGCCCCGGTCGAAGTCGCTCGTCCGCTCGCTGGTCCCCGCCGACTTCCTGACGCTCGGCAACGCCACGTGCGGCACCGTGACGATCTTCCTCTGCCTCAACTATCTCGAGAGCGGCTACCACGCGCCGTTCCTCGTGGCCGCGTTCTGCCTCCTGCCGCTCGCGGTCCTGCTCGACGCCGCGGACGGCTTCGTCGCCCGCCGCCAGCGCCGCGCGTCGGCCTACGGCGCCGACCTCGACTCCCTGGCCGACGTCGTGTCGTTCGGCGTCGCGCCGGCCGTGCTCGGTTTCACGCTCGGCATGCGCGGCGTCTGGGACTCGCTCGTGCTCTGCATCTTCGTCTGCTGCGGCGTCGCCCGCCTCGCCCGCTACAACGTGACCTCGGCGGCGCTGTCCGGCGGCACCGGCAAAGTGCCGTACTACGAGGGCACGCCCATTCCGACGAGCCTCGTCCTGGTCGCCGTCCTCGCGGTCGCCTGCTGGCTCGGCGCCATCGGCGAGGAGCTGTGGTTCGGCCGCATCAAGATGGGTCCGGGCTATCTTCATCCGCTCGTGCTCATGTACCTGGTGAGCGGCGCTCTCATGGTGAGCCGTATTCGCATTCCGAAGCCCTGATCCGATGCCCACACCGTCTCCGTCCCCGTATCCGCTCTGGACCCACTACCGCCGCGCGACCATCGCCTTCGCCGTCGCGGTTGCCGTCGTCGGCGGCCTCGGCCTGCTCTCGCTGTCGCGGCTCCGCGCGACGCTCGCCGTGGGCGACGAGGCGCGAGAGACGGTCCAGGCCCTCCGCACCATCGAAGTGGTCCTGGGGCGACTGAGCGATCTCGAGGCCGGCCAGCGCGGTTATCTGCTCACCGGCGACGACCGCTACCTCGAGCCCTACACGTCCGGCAGCGCGCGACTGCCGCGCGACCTGCGGCGCCTCCGCCGACTGATCGGAAGCGATCCGGACCAGGCCGTCCGCATGCTGCAGCTCGAGCCGCTCGTGGCGCAGAAGATCTCCGAGCTCGAGCTCAGCGTCGCGCGCCGGCGCACGCAGGGTACCGACGCCGCGCTCGCCGTCGTCCGTACCGACTTCGGTAAGCACACGATGGACGCCATGCGGATGCTCCTCACCGCCATGGCACGCGAGGAGCGCGCGCACCTGCGACGGCAGGTCGGCGAGCGGGCGAGCGACGCGCGCTCGACGGCGACCGCGGGCCTGCTCGGCAGCGCCTTCGCCGTGCTGCTGCTCGTGGGCTCGGTGCTGCTGCTGCGCCGCCAGGTCATGGAGCGTGAGCTGGCCGAGCGTGCGACGCGGGAGAGCCAGCAGCGGCTGCTGGTCACGCTGTCCAGCATCGGCGACGCCGTCATCGCCACCGACACCGCCGGTCGCGTGACCTTCATGAACCCGGTCGCCCGGGAGCTGACCGGATGGAACGACGCCGATGCGAAGGGCCGTCCGCTCATCGACGTCTTCGACATCGTCAACGAGACCACCCGCGGGCGCGTCGACAACCCCGTCGACAAGGTGCTGCGCGAGGGGCGCGTCGTCGGGCTCGCCAATCACACCGTGCTCATCGCGCGCGACGGGCACGAGCTGCCGATCGACGACAGCGCCGCGCCCATCCGCGACGGCGACGGCGAGATCATGGGCGTCGTCCTCGTCTTCCGCGACGTCAGCGACCGCAAGGCAGCAGAGGAGACGCGCGACCGCTATGAAGAGTCGAAGGCGGCGAACCAGGCGAAGGACGACTTCCTCGCCGTCCTGTCGCACGAGCTGCGCTCGCCGTTGAACGCGATGCTCGGCTGGGTGCGCCTGCTGCAACGGCCCGACCGCACCACCGAGATGGTCGACCGCGCGACGGAGGTGCTCGAGCGCAACATCGGTACGCAGACACGCGTGATCAACGAGCTCCTCGACGTCTCGCGCATCGTCTCCGGCCGCCTCGAGCTGGCGCTGCGCCCCGTGCGGCTGACGGACGCCGTGCGCGTCGCGGTCGAGTCGATCCGCGTCGCGGCCGAGGCGCGCGGCCTGACCCTCACCGCGACGTTGCCCGACGAAGCCACACCGCTCGTGGTGCGCGGCGACCCCGAGCGGCTGCAGCAGGTGCTCGGGAATCTCCTGACCAACGCGGTCAAGTTCACCCCGGCGGGCGGCCGCGTGGACGTGACGGTGTCGTCCGACGACGGCAACGCGCGCATCGTCGTGCGCGACACCGGCGTCGGCATCGCGCCGGCGTTCCTCCCGCACGTGTTCGAGCGCTTCCGTCAGGCCGACAGCAGCGCCAGCCGCGCGCACGGAGGGCTGGGGCTCGGCCTCGCGATCGCGCACAGCCTCGTCGAACGCCACGGCGGCACCGTGCGCGCGGAGAGCGACGGCACGGGCCACGGCGCGACGTTCATCGTCACGCTGCCGCTCGCGACCGACGCGCCGGCCGTGCTCGAGACGGCGCATGCCCTCCCGACGGCCGCCCCGATCGGCGATCTCGCGATCCTGGTCGTCGACGACGATCTCGACACGCTGGAAGCGCTCCGGCTGGCGCTCGAGTCGCGCGGAACGCACGTGCGCACCGCGGACAACGTCGGCGCGGCGCTGGCCGCGTGGGACGCGGCGCGGCCCGACGTCCTCGTCAGCGACATCAGCATGCCCGGCGAGAACGGCTACGACCTGATCCGCGCGATCCGCGCACGCGACGGCGGCGACACGCCCGCGGTCGCGATCACCGGCCTCGTCAGCAAGGAGGATCGGGCGGCCGCGCTCGCGGCGGGCTTCGACGAGCACCTGTCGAAGCCGATCGACCCGGAGCTGCTCGTGCGCGCGATCGGCGCGCTGGCAGCGACGCGGCGGTAGCGCCGGAGCTACGCGGGGCGGATCAGCATGCCGCCGCAGTCGACGCAGTACGCCGATTGCCGTCGCCGCGCCGCCGCGTGCTTGGCGTCGGTGCACGGGGCCGCGACGATGGACGGATTCACGACGCTGCCACACTGAGGACAGTGCGCCACCGGCGCGTCCTGCCGCCGGTGATTCATGTTCTCGCAGGCCACGCCGGAGCGGCGCGAGATCACTTCGGCTTCGCCGCCGGCACCGGGCGCGGCGCAGCCGGCGGCGAGGAATGATCCGCCATCAGGAACGTCGAGCGCGTCACGGCCACGACTTCGTTACAACGCGGGCACTTCGGCGTCATGCTGCTGCCCGCCGCCCCGTGGAGAAAGGACAGAGCACTCTGGCAGTGCGGACACGGACCAAACGTTGCGGTCGCCATCGAAACCTCCTCGGCCTGTGGCCTGGATTGATGGCGCCGACGCTCGCGGGGGCCTTGTCCGCGAGGCGGTGAAATCGCGTCCCGCGCCGCGCAGCGCGCGGTCACCGACCCGATTGCGTTCGACGGTATCGGTCGCGCAACTGAGCGTCAACCCGGGCGCCCGCCGCTCGTACCGACGAGCTCCGGACGGCGTGCCGTCGCAGCTCGACCGTCTCCGACTCTCTTTTTTCAGACGTGTACGCCGTGGCGCGCCGGCTTTGCCGGCCGCGCCATGCCGGGCGGGCGAAACGACCGCTACACTCGCGCTCGGACCGAGGCGCAGCCTCGGGCCGGCGTCTAAAACTGCGGCCCCGTGCAGGGCGCGCCGTCGCAGACGTCGGGCAGCAGGCCGTCGGGATGCCAGAAGGCATCCTTCAGCGCCATCACCGCCGGGATCTTCGGCGTATCGTCGTGCGGATCGTGGCCGATGCGCGGGGCCGTGTTCTCGAGCGGGGAGAGCTCGGCGTCGGTATCCCACAAGAAGTAGCCGGACTTCGGGTAGGGGTAGAATGGGATGGCCGGGATGCCGAAGTCGTGCTCCCCACCGTGCTCGCGGCCGGGGCGCACGACCGGCTCGTGGCGCGGGACGTTCATCGTCCGCGCCTCGACCTGCAGCGCGTACTCGCTCACCTGGTGGTCGCCGACCGCGCCGAGCAGCAGCACCTGCTTTCGCGGCGTGCGCGGATACGGGTTCTGCGTGAGGTGCTGCGCGTAGCCGTTCGTCTCGCCGCGGTCCCACAGCATCTGGATGACGTTGAGCGCGATCAGCTGGTCGTACGGATCGGGATAGCCGATGTCGAGGAACGTCTTGTAGAGGTCGAAGTCGACGCTGCGGGGCAGCAGCGTCGAGTAGTTCATGCCCGCCTCACCGAGCACGCACCGACGGAAGTCGCGCGCGACGGCGCACAGCGCACCGCCGAGGATCGCGCCCTGGCTGTTGCCGTCGAAGTAGAGCTCGCCGGTCTCGATCGCGGGCACGCCGTCGATGCGAAACGCCGGATGGCTCGCGAAGCCGTCGGGATGCTTCATCAGGCGGCCGAGCACCAGGAAGTTGAGCAGGCCCTGCTGCAGCCGATCGGCGAGCGTCGGGAATTGCGAGAGGTCCTGCAGGATCGCGATCGCGTTGAGGATGTCCTCCTCCGCCATGCCGATCCAGTCGGTCGCGCAGTACGCGATGTTGTACGTCGCCGCCATCGTGCGCGTGAGCGAGCCGTTCACCTCGCCCTGGTCGCCGAGCAGGCCGTGACCATAGAGCGCCATGCGCGCGGGCCCGGGGACCGCGCTGTTCGGCAGGTTGCAGGTGAAGGTGGCGGTGAAGAACCCGCGCTGGCGCGTCGGGAGCCCGCGCTCGTCCAGCACGAAGCGCTGGCCCGGCCCGCCGCCGTTGGGCAGGTAGAGCGGCACCAGGAACGTGCCCTGGATGCGGCGACGGAACTCCGCCCGGGGGTTCTCCGTCACCGACGTGACGTTGAAGATCGGCGAACGCGGACCGATCTCGCGAAAGGCATGGTCGCGGATGCGGAGCATGCGGTCGGCGATGTTGCGCCCGCTGGCGACGGTGAAGTCGAAGGCGAGCTGGAGGTCGGCGCGCGCCACGCCGGCCTCGCGCAGGCTGCGGAAGACCTTCTCCATGTGGTCGCGACGCGACTCGAACGTCGCGTCGTTCGTGCACACGCCGTCGCGGTACGACGCGAACGCGGGCGACGCCGGCAGCGCTGCGTTCGCACCGTCGACCAGGCCGCGCACCGCCACGATGTAGCGACGGCCCTCGATCCAGTTCGTCACCGGCCGCACCACGATCGCGCGGCTGCCCTCCGGCGAGACCAGGTCGTGCTCCGCCCAGACGCGCATGCGCTTCCCGGTGCGCGCATCGATCACGACGATCGGCGACTCGGCGTCCTCCGAGCTGGCCGTGTCGGTGATGGGCGGCGCGCCGGACAGCGTCAGGTCGGCCGTCGGGAACCAGATCAGGACCGCGGCGCCGGGGCTGAAGCCGTCGTTGCGGTTCAGCTCGACGGTGTCCAGCGGTATGCCGCCGATGTTCTTCGGCACGCCGCCCGGCGTGAAGTGGATGCGACGGCCGGTGCGACTGCCCGGGTCGGCGACCGTGAAGTAGTCGTTCGGGAAGGGCAGCATGCACCGCGCCGGCGCGAGCGGGTCGCAGTCGGCCTGCCGCGAGAGGTCGATGCCGAGCGCCGCCGGATCCTGACCCGCACCGCACGTGGCGGCGTCGGCGCGGGACACGAGGAGCAGGAGCGCCGCGACGGCGGCGACGCGGGCGACGATCGGATGGAGCATCGGTGAACCTCCTCCGAGGGACCCCTCCCTCGGGCCGGAAACCGCAGCGGCCGCGCGTGGGATGCACGCGCGGCCGCCGTCAGGAGCGTTGCGTCAGGGCACGACGCAGGGCGCGCCGCTGCAGACGTCGACGACCGCGCCGTTGGTCTTCAGGAACTCGGACTTCTGCTGCCGTCCGATGACGGAGTTGCGCGGGTCGGAGTGCGGATCGCTGCCCGCCGTCGGCGCCGTGTTGGTGATCGGCGGCGCCGGCTCGTTGCTGTCGAAGATGATGAGGGCCGAGCCGTCGAACGGATACGCCGGGATCGCGGGAATCCCGAAGTAGGGGTCGACGTCGGTATGCCGTCCGGGGGAGATCGCCGGCTGGTGGATCGACGCGCCGATCGTGCGCGCCTCGATCTCGGTCGCGACGTTCGCGACCTGGTGGTCGCCGAACGCCAGCTGCAGGAGGACCTTGTGCGACGGCGTGTTCGGCAGCGGGTCGTTCATGATGTGCCGCGCGTAACCGTTCGGCTCGGAGCGGTCCCACAGCATCTGGATGAGCGCCAGCACGAGCGGCCGCTGGAGCTGGTTCGGATAGGCCGGGTACAGGACGGCCGAGTACGCGGTGAAGTCGGTGCTGCGCGTGAGCAGCAGCGAGTAGTTCATCCCGGGGACGCCGAGGACGCCGCGCGTGATGTCCTGCGCGACGGCCATCACCGTGCCGCCGAAGATGCCGCCCTGGCTGTTGCCGTCGTAGAAGACGTCGCTCGTGTCGATGACGGGGTTCCCGAGCTGATCCTGGAACGCGGCGTTCGCGACGAAGCCGTTCGGGTGGATCATGAGGCGCGCCAGGAACAGCTGGTTCACCATCGACTGCTGCAGGCGGTCGGTGAAGCTCGGGAACTTCGAGACGTCCTGCAGGATGCCGATGGCGTTGGTGATGTCCTCGTCCGCCATGCCGATCCACTTCGTCGCGCAGAAGACGAAGTTGTGCTCGTTCGCCATGCTGCGGACGTTGCCCGCCGACACCTCGGTGTGCGCTCCGAGGAGCCCGTGGCCGTAGATCGACGCGCGCGCCGGCACCGCCGTGGCGCCGGCGTTCGCGAGCGCGGCGCGCGGGATGTTGCAGACGAACGACGCGGGCTGCGTCGTGGCCTGGTGCGTCGGCAGGCCGTTACCGTCGAGGACGAACTTCGCAGGCGCCGTCGTCGAGTCGACGTAGCGCTCGACCTGGAAGGTCCCGGTGATGCGCCGGAAGATGCGATCGTCGAGCTCGTTCTCGATGTTCGAGATCACGAACGCGGGCGCCGCCGAGCCGAGACGAGCGAACGCGTCGTCACGGATGTGCAGTAGCCGCTCGGTGATGCTGCGCTGGCTCGAGACGGTGAAGTCCCAGGCCAGGTAGAGGTCGTTGCGCGCGACGCCGGCCGACGCGAGCGTCGTGAAGATCGCCTCCATGTGCGGCCGGCGCGCTTCCAGGGCCGCGATGCCCGTCGGGGTGTCGTCGCGGTACGCCGCGAACTCGGCCGCCGGCGGGATGATCGTGCCCGACGAATCCTTCAGGTTGCGGAGCGCGACGATGTAGCGCGTGCTCTCGTCGAAGTTCACCGCGGGACGGAGGATGAGCGCCTGCTGCGCCGGGTTCGTCGCGTTGGCGTCGAGCTCGGCCCAGAAGAGGTGCTGCTGCAGCGTGTCGGCGTTGATGATGACGATCGGCGCGCCGACGTCGAGCGAACGCTCGATGTCGGTGATCGGCGCGGCGCCCGTCTGCGCGAGGTCGACGCCGGGGACGCGGAGCAGGATGCTCGAGCCCGGGCTGAAGCCGTCGTTCAGGTTGTAGTCGGCGATCTCGACCGGGACGTTGTTGTTGTTGCGCGGCATCCCCGCGGTCGCGAAGTGGACGCGGCGCCCGGTGTCGGTCGTCGGGTCTTCCTTCGTCAGGTAGTCGCTCGGGTACGGATACATGCAGTCGGCCTGGTCGAGCGGATCGCACGGGCAGGTGCAGTCGAACTGGCAGACGGCCGTACCGCCGCACGACGTGCCGGGCGTGTCGCACTGCTCGCCGGGATCGATCGTGCCGTTCAGGCAGGACGGGGCGATCGTCGTCGTGGTCGTGCTCGACGTCGTCGTGGTGGTGGAGGTCGAGGTCGTCGGCACCGTGGTCGTCGAGAAACACGTGCCCTGCGACGTCGGGTTCATGACCTTGAAGAGCGTCGCCCCCTTGTTCACCACGTCGCCGTCCCAGAAGCGGACGGTGTAGCGATCGCCGCCGCCGAGGATCGTGAGGCGCGCACAGCCATTGCCGCCAGGGTTGGGCGGGACGAGGCTGAACGGTCCACCCTTGCCGGAGATCACGACCTTCACCTGGAAGGTGCCGTTGGCCGACTTCTTGATCTGGACGCCCTTCACCGGGCCGTTGTCGCCCTTCGGGTCCTTGTACTTGTAGCCCTTCGCCGCGTCGCCGCTCCAGAACGGCTTGCCGGTGGTCGGGCTGGTGCCGGCGGGCAGGAGGAACGACGGCCCGGCGTTGTCCGCAACGACGATCAGCGACGCGCCGTTGGTCACCGGGTCGCCGACCAACGTGTCGGGGCTGGAGGTCTCCTTCCCGGTCACCACCAGGCTCCGCTTCTCCGGCGTGCTCGGGTTCTTGAGAATGTACTTCTTCCCCAGGATGGACTGGTCGGCGGCGAACGAGACCGCCGCGGTGCATGCGAGCAGGACGGCGAGAAGCGGATGACGCGTCATTGAGGCTCCGTCGAAGGGTTGGTGCTCGGCGAGCGAGCGGCCGTGGGGTTGTTGGGGAGGTACCGCGGAGGCCTACCTCCGGCCCCCCCTGGGCATGCGGGACCGTACCGACCCCCCCTCGAAGCTGTCAACGAGAAAAACCAGTGATGGCGGGCCCGGTTGCAGTGCTCCGCGTCATCGGAGATGAAGTCCGGATGCCCACTCCCACCGGACCGGCGCTGATGGAGAAGCTGGTCTCCCTCTGCAAGCGCCGCGGCTTCATCTTCCAGTCCTCCGAGATCTACGGCGGCATCAACGGCTTCTGGGACTACGGCCCGCTCGGGGTCGAGCTCAAGAACAACCTGCGCGACGCCTGGTGGGACGTGATGGTGCGCAACCCGCCGCTCGGCCCGGACGGCCGCGAGGTCGACATCGTCGGCCTCGACTGCTCGATCATCAGCCACCCGCGCGTCTGGGAGGCCAGCGGCCACGTCGGCGGCTTCGCCGACCCCATGCAGACGTGCCGGCACTGCAAGCGCCTCTTCCGGGCCGATCACGTCGAGGATCTGCTGGGCGAGGCCGAGTGGGTGCAGTCGCTGCTCGCGGCCACCCCGTCCGGCAACACCCCGGGCACCTACGTCGCCAGTCATCCCGAGCTGAAGCGCTGGGCCGAGACCAAGGGCAAGAAGGTCGCGCCCGGGCTGCTGCTGGTACGGAAGCCCGCCGAGACGCTGGCCGGCGTGGTCGGCGACGCGATGGACGTGTCGACCCTGCTACGCGTGCTGTCGTCGGACGGCGCCTCCACCGAGGGCGTGCAGCCGCCCTGCCCCAACTGCGGCGGCGATCTCACCGAGCCGCGGCAGTTCAACCTGATGTTCGAGACGTACACCGGCGCGGTGCGCGACGAGGAGTCGAAGGCGTACCTCCGTCCGGAGACCGCGCAGGGGATGTTCTACAACTTCAAGAACGTCCTCGACTCGACGCGCGTGAAGATCCCGTTCGGCATCTGCCAGGTCGGCCGCAGCTTCCGCAACGAGGTCACGCCGCGGAACTTCATCTTCCGCTCGCGCGAGTTCGAGCAGATGGAGCTCGAGTTCTTCGTCCACCCGAGCGAGGCCGACACCTGGTACCAGTACTGGCGCCGGCAGCGCTTCGACTGGTGGTGCTCGCTCGGCCTCGCCGGGAAGAACCTGCGGCTCCGCGATCACGACCAGGACGAGCTCGCGCACTACGCGAAGGATTCCGGCGGCTGCTGCGACGTCGAGTACGCGTTCCCGTTCTCGGGCGAGAAGGGCTTCACCGAGCTCGAGGGCATCGCGTACCGCAGCAACTACGACCTGACGCAGCACCAGAAGGTCAGCGGCGTGAAGCTCGAGTACTTCGACCAGGAGAAGAACGAGCGCTACCTGCCGCACGTGATCGAGCCCGCGGCCGGCCTGACGCGCGGTCTGCTCGCCGCGCTGTGCGAGGCGTACACTGTCGACGAGAGCCGGCCGTCGCCCGAGCTGATGCGCTTCCACCCGCGGCTCGCGCCCGTGAAGGCGGGCGTGTTTCCGCTCGTCAACAAGGAAGGCATGCCGGAGATCGCGGAGAAGATCTACCGCGACATCCGCAAGCACGTCGGCCCGGCGCAGTACGACGCGAAGCAGAGCATCGGCAAGCGCTACGCGCGCATGGACGAGGCCGGCACGCCGTTCTGCATCACCGTCGACGGACAGACCGTGACGGACCAGACGGTGACGGTGCGCGACCGCGACACCGGGGCGCAGATCCGTGTGGCGGCGGATCGGGTCGTGGCGTACGTGGCCGAGCGGGTGCGTTAACCGAACGCGCGCCAGATCCCCCACAAGGCCAGCACGACGCATCCGAACGCGATGACGGTTGGCAGGATCCACTGCTTCATCGCGTAGAAGAACCCGCGGTAGCCGCGCGACGTGCGGAGCTTGTAGAGCGCCGTCGTCGTCGCATCCTTCGCTGACGCACCCGCGACGGGATGCCAGATGCGCCGCATCTCGTCGTCGATCGCGGTCTCGAGACGGCTCCCGAACGCGACCAGGGCTCCGATGACGAGCACGCCGCCGAGGAAGTGGAACGGCCACGTCGCGAACGCGTCGGTCCACGTGGACGCGAGCTTCGGCAAGAGGTACTCGCCCGCGAGCCGGATCGTCGAGCTCAGCATGCCGAGGTTCGCGGGAGCGACCGGACGGCCGTCGTCGTTGATCCACGGCAACGCCACGAGATACAGCGACGCGAGGACGGTCGCGAAGTAGACGACCCGTCGACCCCAGACCCGGTTCCACACCCGCTCCTGCGCCTTCGCCCGCTGCGCGTCGTCGTGGCGTTCGACCCGACCGTCGCGCGTCGTCGTGCGATACGCGGCCGGCAAGACGATCGGCGCGTAGCCGTCGTTTCCCGAGTAGATGCGTTCGAAGACGCTCTCGTGGATCATCGGCGGCAGTGGCACGACGGCGTCGGTGGACGGCAGCGACCCGAGCATCCGCCGTAGGTCGTCGAGGAGCTGCGGCTTCTCGATGTGCGCCTCGAGCTGATCCTCGATCTTCCGCGGCTTGTATCGATAGTAGCCGCCGACCAGCCCGCGTCGCGAGTCGTTCACCTTGTCGGTGTTCGCGGCAAGGCGCGCGATGCGCATGCGCTCCGCCGGGTCGACGCGCAGACCGTAAGGCACCGCGCGGTCGATCATCCACTGCAGCGCCTCGTACGACAGCCCGTCCTGCGCGTAGCCCCCGCCGACGTCCGAGTGCATGCCGGCGAACCACACCTGGCTCAGCCGCTGGCGATCGATGTCCGGCACGTCGGGCCCGGGATCCGTCCAGCCCTCGTACATCGGACGCTTGTCGGTCGCGCCGTGAACCTCCGCTTCGTCCCACAGCACCGGATGGAAGGCGTTGCGCTCGTCGTCGAGCGCGAGCGCGTGGCAGGCACGCTGGATCTTGCCGGACATCGTCCGGTCGGGCATCGACAACGGCCAGAACCACTGGTCGATCGCCCGGGTGACCTCCTCGATCGGTCCGCCGTAGGCGGCGACGGTATCCCAGACGCCGACGAACCGTATCTCGGGAACGTCGACGAGCGTCGGCGGCGATTGGACACGTCCGATCACCGCGTCCCGCAGGTTGCGCAGCACGGTGACGAGTCCTCCGGTCGTGTTGAAGTTCCTGCGGAACTTCCGATACGCCGCCGACGCATCACGCGCGAGACGCGCTTCGTCCCGGCCGTTCACGACCACGCCTTCCCGCGCAATCAGCCCGGCGAGCACGCGCGCGGTGAACGCACCGCGGCTGAAGCCGAAGCAGTAGATATGATCGCCGGGCTCGTAGTTGCGGCAGAGGAACCGATAGAGGTCGAGCACGTTCCGTCGCAGCCCGACGCCGAACAAGCCGCCGAGGGCGGCGAGCGGGCGGAACGACGACGTGCCGACGCCGTCGTCGTAGTACGCGACCTGCAGCGCCGGATCGCTGCGGTCGAGCGCCTCGTACAGACGGAACACGTTCGTCTTGAACAGCTTCGCGGCGCTGTTCCCCGTGCCGTCGGACAGCAGGACGATGTTTTTCGGCACGCCGTCTAGCAAACGCCGGACCCGTCGCCGGATCGGGCGCGCACGCCACCAATGCCGCATCATCGTGCCGGGATCCCGGACGAACGTCCGGAATCCCGGACGTCGTCAGGCGGGCACGCGCAGCCGCGTGCCGGGCACGAGCGCGGTCGGCCCCACGACGTGCGGTCCGACGCGATCGATCGTCACCGGCGTGCCGAAGCTCCGCACGACCTCGAGGCGGGTCTCACCCGCCGCCGGGTCGTGGTCGCACACGGCCCAGAACGACGGGAAGAACACCGGACAACGCAGCCGTCCCACCGGCGCGAGCCGCAGCGTTCCTCCGGGCACGTCGAGCGCCGCACCCGTCAGCGCGGCGAGCACCGCCCACGCCACGGGATGGGTCATGTAGACCGACTCGTCGTTCCCGCGCAGCCCGCCGCTCCACGCGAAGCCGTCGCCCCACAGGCGGTCGTAGAACCGGCGCAACGTCTCGAGCCCGGCGTCGACCTCGCCGACGGAGAGCTGCAGGCACGCCTGGTAGGAGACGACCTGCCAGACGTACGTGAACTCCTCGCGCTTCGGCAGGCCCGCGCGGAACGGATGGTCGACCGCCGTCCCGTCGAACGTCGCCTCCGATCGTGGC
This sequence comes from uncultured Binatia bacterium (SeqCode), assembly GCA_964432595.1. Classification (GTDB taxonomy): domain Bacteria; phylum Desulfobacterota; class Binatia; order DP-6; family DP-6; genus DASYLJ01. The sequence goes on from CAYSOF010000008.1 coordinate 214,496, forward strand.
AGGCCGCCGGCGGCGGGCTCGACCAGCACGCGATGCTGGTGCCGCAGGTGGCTGCGGACGCGCTCGACGTCGAGCACGGAATCGAAGCCCGCCCAGCGCACGGCCCACTCGCCGGCCAGCGCGGCCGTGAAGATGGTGTCCTTCTCCTTCGTGCTGCGGAAGAAGCCGCGCGGGTCCCACAGGTCGTCGTCGATGCGCCGCGCGCAGCGGTCGAAGCGTGCCTGCCACTCGTCGCACAGCTCCGGCGACCGCGCCGCACCGAGTGTCAGCATGGTCCGCAGCGTCGCGAGGTAGAGCGTCGCCGAGTAGATGAACGCGCCCGGGAAGTCCCAGACGTCGTACGTGGTTCCACCCTCCGGCACGCCGTGCGGCGCGATCGACGCGAGGTAGTCGAGGCCGCGCACCATCGCCGGCCAGAAGCGGTCGAGGACGTCGTCCCTGCCCGTCACGCGATGGGCGCGGCCGGCCTGGAGGATCAGCGACATCGTCAGGTCGGTCCACTCCTTGGCCGGCAGGAAGTCCTTGATGAACATCGGCCAGCCGTACGGAACGTCGGTGGTGCCGAGGCCGAGGTCGCAATTGCCGTTGCCGTGCGGGATCGCGCCGCGCGCGTCCGCGAGACGACGGAACTCGTCGAGCTCCGTCAGGTCGAGCTCGGGGAAGAACGTCGCCGAATACGGATGCGACGACAGGCGCTGGTCGTTGGTGCCGGTGAGGCCGCCCATCGGCCAGTGCCAGTCCATGCCCTCGAGCGTGTAGAGGCGGCCGTTCGCCGGCACGACGGTGTTGCAGAGCAGCGAGTCGATCGAGTTGCGCACCGCACGCACCAGCCAGCGCGGCAGCGACGACGCGTCGAGCAGCGCGCCGGTCTCGGCCGACGCGGCGTCGAGCCTGACGCGCTCGTCGAGCACGTGGGCGGCGACGGCGTCGATGCCGGCGAAGAACGTCTCGTAGACGTGCCCGACGCGCGTGCCGTCGTGCGGGCCCACGCCGCGATGCCGCGGCAGCGACGGCTCGGTGACGTGGTCCGCCGTCCACCACGCCAGGACGAACACGACCTCGCGCGCCGCATGCGGCGGAACGGTCGTGGCGGCGGCGACGGCGGCGGACGGCCGCTCGCCGCCCTGTCGTCCGGGACGCAGGCGGCCGTCGCGCGCGAAGTCGGCGAGCACCGTCGCCGACGACGCGGCGGCGTCCCATCCGTCGCAGACGGTCACGTCCGGGCCGGTGTCGGCGAGCAGCAGGTACTCGCCCAGCACGCCGCGACGGTGCGAGCGCGCATCCCACGTCTGATCGGTGCGGAAGCGCACGCCGCGCCGGCCGCCGGCGGTCGTCCGCTCCTGCCGGTTGCCCGCGACGTCGGCGTAGACGATGCGCTGGTGCACGCCGCGCATCTCCTGCTCGGGCCCGAGCTCCACGCCGAGATGGCCGGTGCCGCCGCGGCCGAGGAGGTTCTCGAACGAGAACAGCACCGACGCCTCCACCGCGACGTCGCCGGGATTCGTCAGCACGAAGCGGAAGACCGCGGCGGGCAGCGTCGAGTCCTGCAGGTCGTGCGGAACGTGCGGCGTGAACCCGTGCAGCGCGACGGCCAGGGGCAGGTCGTCGTCGTCGTAAGCCAGCGTGAACGACGGCAGCATGCCCGCGAACGTCGTCCCGCGGACGGTCGCGACGTCGGCCCAGGGCGACGTCCGTTGCAGGAGCACGCAGCGGGTGTCGTCGCCGCGCCGGGTCCACAGCGCATGGAACGCGCCGCGGACGTCGCGGATCGGGCACATCCAGTTGTTGTTCAGTCGCAGCTCGCCGAACCCACCGTCGGTCGCGACGCTGAAGCCGCCCGCGCCGATGCCGCCCATCGGGAACCCGCGCGCGACGCGGGTGTCGACGTACGTGCCGCGCTCGCGATCGAAGCCCTGCATCGATGCCGCGTAGCCTCCGGCCCGCGACGGCGTCAAGCCGGTACGGCGGTTGCTAGGCATGCTGCGGTGGAGTGGGTGGAAGCTCCGGGGCGTCGTGTCGTCGTGCCGGCCGAGTCAGTGCGCTGACACGAGGACGAGCCGATGACGCGCGCGCCGGTGCGCCGCGTGTCCGTCGTCATCGTCGCGCGCGAGGCGACGCCCGCCCTGTTGGCGTGCATCGAACGCGTGCGGCGTCACACGCCGTCGCCCGCGGAGGTCCTGGTCATCGACCATGGACCCGCCGACGGCTTCGCCCATCGGCTGGCGACGCTCACCGATTCGGACGGACGCGTACCCGTCCGCGTGCTGCGCGCTGCCGAGAAGGTGAGCTTCGCCGCTGCCGCGAATCAGGGCATCCGTGCGGCGCGCGGCCGCTGGGTCGTGCTGCTCGGCGCGGACACGCTGGTCACGCCGGGATGGAGCGCCGGCCTGCTCACGCGCACCCGCGACACCCGCGTCGGCCTCGTCGGACCGGTCACCAACGGCGCCGCCGGCGGCCCGCAGACGATCGGCGCCACGCCCGCGTACGACGGCCCCTCGGCGCTCGACGCGTTCGCCGCGCGCTGGGCCGGCGCACATCGCGGCGAGTTCCGTCGCGTCACGCGGCTGGGCGGCGGCTGCGTACTGATCCGTCGCGCAATGCTCGATCGGATCGGTCCGCTGGACGAACGATCGGCCAGGCCCGTCGAGGAACTCTGCGAGCGGGCGCTCGGATCCGGCTGGAGCATCGTCCTGTCGCGCGAGGTCTTCGTGCACCGCGACGCCGCGCGCGTGACGCGTGCGGCCACAGACGTCCGGCGGCCGCGCATCGCGCTCCACTTCGCGCCGCGTCCGGTCGCGGCGGCGTCGAGCGGACGGCCGCGGCTCTCGCTCTGCGTGATCGCACGCGACGAGGCGAAGGTCCTCGGACGCTGCCTCGCGAGCGCACGGTCGGCCGTCGACGAGATCGTCGTCGTCGACACCGGCTCCACCGACGACACGCGCGAGATCGCGCGCGCGCACGGCGCCGTCGTGGTCGATCGGCCCTGGGACGACGACTTCTCGGCCGCGCGCAACGCCGCGCTCGACGTGGCACGCGGCGACTGGATCCTGAGCCTCGACGCCGACGAGGAGCTGCCGGCGCGCACGGCCGCGCAGCTGCGCGTCACGTGCACCGAGACGTCGGCGCCGGCGCTGCGCATGCCCGTCGAGACGCTCGGCGCCGGCGGGGCCGTCGACAGCGTCCAGTGCGCCGTCCGTCTGTTCACGCGGACGCCCGGGCATCGCTGGATCGGCACCGTGCACGAGCGGGTCGACAGCCTGCACGCGCTCGATGCGCCGCTCCCGATCCGCCATCACGGGTGGGCCGATCCGACCGCCCGGCGCGCGAAGCTCGCCCGCGACCACGCGCTGCTCGAGCGCACGGCCGCCGCCGGATCGACCGATCCGGCGCTGGCGCTCCACCTGGCGCAGGCCCGCCTCGCGCTCGACGACGCTCCGGGCGCGGTCCGTGCCGCCGAGGACGGGCTCCGTCGCGTCGCGCCCGAGGCCCGCTCGCTCGGGCTCCTCCTCCTCGACACGCTCGCCGCCGCGCGCTTCGCCGCGGGTCATCAGGCAGGCGCCGAGGAGGCGTGCCGCACGGCCCTGGCGCTCCGCCCCGACTGGATCGACCCGCGCCTCCTGCTCGGCCGCCTCTGTCGCGAGAGCGGACGGCTGAACGAGGCGCTCGGGCACTTCGGCCGCTTCCTCGAGGATCGCGCGCGCCTGCTCGACGATCCGACCTGGCCCGTCCGCCTGCCGCGGCTGCGCGCGCTCGGTGCCGAGGCCGAAGCGCGCACGGAGCTGGCGTTGGTGCACGCCACGCTACACGGAGCGGGTCGCGCGGCGCGCGGCGGCGACGGCCTGCAGTGGGGAGTCCGGCCATGAACGACGTCACCGTGCTGCTCGCCCGCGGCGAGGAGCTGCTCGAGCGGGGCGACACGGCCGCAGCGCGCGACGCCTTCGAGCAGATCCTCACGGTCGCCCCGTCGCACGTCCGCGCTCGCCACGGGATCGGGCTCTGCCTGGAAGCCGAGCATCGCGACGACGAGGCGCTCGCCGTGTACGAGGCGACCCTCCGCACGGCGCCCGGCGATCCCGGCCTCGCGTTCTCGACGGGCTCGCTCTGCCATCGCCTGGGGCTGCTCGCCGAAGCGGAGACGCACTACGCGACGGTCCTGGCGGCGGTCCCCGACCATCTGCTGGCACTGGCCAACGTGGCGACGCTGCACCTCGGCCGCGGCGAGCTCGTCGACGCGCGGCTGTGGCTCGAGCGCGCGCTCCGCACCGCACCCGACAACGTCGTCCTGCGACAGCGCCTCGCCGGCGTGCTCGAGCGGCAGGGCGACGACCTGGCGCTCCAGCACTGCCTCGAGGACGGCATCACGCTGTCGCCCGACAGCGTGCAGCTGCACTACCGGCTGGCGCTCTTCCTGCTGGTGCGCGGCGACGTCGAGCGCGCCCGGACCGTCTTCCTCCGCGTCACCGCGCTCGACCCGAGCTGCTTCGAAGCGCACTACCGGGTCGGCCAGATCCACCTCGCGAGCGGCCGTCCCGCCGACGCCGCGACCCATCTGGCGCGCGCCTGCGAGCTGCGGCCGGAGAGCCCGGGGGCCGAGACCGATCTCGGCGTCGCGCACCTGCGGCTCGGGAACCTGGCCGCCGCGCGCGAGTGCTTCGAGACGGCGTTGGTCGCGCGTCCGACCTACGCGCCTGCGCGCCAGAACCTGGCGGCGTTGCGGATCGGCGGCGATCGGTAGGCGCGTCCAGCGCGCCCACCGATCGCCGATCGCTCACTTGTTGGACGCGAGCTCGTCGTCGATCACGGCCTTAAACTGCTCGAACGGCTGCGCGCCGACGAGCAGACGGCCGTTGATCACGAACGACGGGGTGCCGGTCACGCCGAGCGACTGGCCTTCCGCCATCTCGGCCTTCACCTGCGCCTGCGTCGCCTTGCTGTCGTAGCAGGTGTCGAACTTCGCCTTGTCGAGACCCTGATCCGCGATGAACTCCCAGGACTTCTCCTTGACGTTCTGCGGATTGATCTCCTTCTGCTTCTCGAAATACGCGTGGTAGAGCTTCCAGTACGCGTCCGGCTTCTGCTGGAGCGCGCACTCGGCGGCGATCGCCGCGGGCTCGGCCCACGGATGGAACGCGAGCGGGAAGTGCTTGAAGTAGAACTTCACCTTGTCGCCGTATTCCTTCAGCACCTGCGTCTCGAGCGTCGTGTAGCCCTTGGTGCAGAACGGACACTGGAAGTCCGAGTACTCGACGATGGTGACCTTCGCGTCCTTCGGACCGCGGAACGGACGACCCTCGGTCTTGATCTTGGCCATGACGGCCTTCGACGGGTCGACGGTGACGTCCTCGGCGGCGGCGAAGACGACGAACTTGCCGTCGGCCGACATCGTGAACGGCACGTTCTTCACCTGCGGCGGATTGCCGATCTGGAGGACGCCTTCCTTCGCGCCCTTGATGCCGGCGGAATCCTTGAGGCCCGTGACCGCGACGTTCTGCGCCGGAGGGACGTTGGCCTTCTTGCGATAGTACTTGATGAGCTGGTCGGTCCCCGGCGCCGATGCGGCGGTGGGTTGGGCCAGGAGCGACGTGGCCGCCGCCAGCACGGTCAGCGCGGCGGTCGGAGCGATCAGGCGAAGCACACGCATCGAGACACCCCCATAAGGTTTGGCGTTTCACGCTGCCCGCGTTTCCCCCGGGGGTCAAGCGAGGCGACCTTGAACGCCTGACGATGCGGCGCTAGCTTCCCGGCGTGCTGCGACGCGCGCTGGCCCCCTGGGCCGTCACTCTCGTCCTCGCCACGCTGGCCGTGGCCGGTCTCACACCCGAGCTGACGAAAGCCCTCGACGACGCCAAGTACGTCTACGTCCAGTCGGAGCGGAAGTCGGGGGACCTCGGGAAGCCGGCCGAGATCTGGTTCTTCGTCGAGAAAGGTGTGGTCTACGTCGGCACGCGGCCGACGTCGTACCGCGTGCGGCGCATCCAGGCCGGGCGGACGAAGGCGCGGATCGCCGTCGGCGCGACGAACGGTCCCGCGTTCGACGCCACGGGGGCGCTCGTGAAGGACAAGGCGCTCGAGGAGCGGATGATGGCCGCCTTCGCGACGAAGTATCCCGACGGCTGGGCCCGCTACGCGGACGGCTTCCGCGAGGGCTTCAAGAACGGCGACCGCGTGCTGGTCGCCTACACGCCGCGCTGAGCGCCGTGGATCCCTCCAGCGCGTCGCTCGCGGGCCGCACGGCCGTCGTGACCGGCGCGGGCGCCGGCATCGGCAAGGGCATCGCGCGCGGCTTCGCGGCGTTCGGCGCACGCGTCGCCGTCCTCGAGCGGAACGCCGAGACGGCCGAGCGCACCGCCGGCGAGATCGGCACGGCCGGCGGCGAGGCGCTGGCGGTCCCGGTCGACGTCCGCGACGGCGCCGCGCTCGCCCAAGCGATCGACACCGTCGTCGCCCGCCTGGGCGAGGTCGACGTGCTCGTGAACAACGTCGGCGGCACGTTCGCCTCGGCGTTCGTCGACTCGAGCGAGACGGGATGGGACGCGCTCCTGCGCGCGAACCTCGGCACCGTGCTGCGCGGCACGCAGCTCGTCGCGCGGCGGCTCGTCGCCGCCGGACGCGGCGGCAGCATCGTCAACGTGGTGTCGATCGAGGCGACGCGCGCCGCACCGTCGTTCGCCGTCTACGCGGCGGCGAAGGCGGCCGTCGTCAACTTCACCCGCACGACCGCCGTGGAGCTCGCGCCGCACGGCATCCGCGTCAACGCGCTGGCGCCGGACATCTGCCTCACCGAGGGGCTCGAAGCGCTCGTGCCCGAGGCCGAACGCGAGCGCTGGAAGCACATCGTGCCGCTCGGCCGCGCAGGCATGCCGGACGACCTGGCCGGGGCGGCCGTGTTCCTCGCGTCGGACCTGTCGCGCTACGTGACCGGCGTGACCCTCCACGTCGACGGCGGCACGCACGCGGCCGGCGGCTGGTATCGCGACCCGGACGACGACGCATGGGTGCTCGGGCCGCCGCGGCGACGTTGACAGCCGCCCGGGTCGATCTGTTAGTCCCACGCCCATGTTCGACCCGAAGGAGCTCCGTCGCGTCATGGGCCTGTTCGCCACCGGCGTCACCATCCTGACGACGCGGGACGCGCACAACCGTCCGTTCGGCCTCACCGCGAACGCAGTCTCCTCGCTGTCGCTCGACCCGCCGCTGCTGCTCATCTGCATCGACAAGAAGGCGGAGACGCATCCGCACTTCCTCGACTCGCGGTGCTTCGTGGTGAACATCCTCGCGGAGCACCAGGAGGCGCTGTCGTCGCGCTTCGCCAAGTCGGGCGGCGACAAGTTCGGCGATCTCCAGTTCAGCACGAACCAGAACGGGGTGCCGGTCCTCGAGGACACGCTCGGTCACATCGAGTGCAAGATCGTCGAGACGCACGAGGGCGGCGACCACGTGATCCACATCGGCGAGGTGCATCACGCCGAGGTGCGCGGCGGCGATCCCCTGCTCTTCTACCAGGGCAAGTATCGCCGCGTCGTTCCGGCGTAGCGCGCGCTACTTGCCGGTCGCGCCGAGCCGATCGAGCGAGAAGATGCCCGGATCGATCGGCACGCGGCGCTCGTGCACCGACTCGCCCGGAGGTGCCGTGCCCGCGACCGTCGCGCGGCCGGCCTTCGGGTTCTCGGCGAGGATGAACCCCATCGACGACGCCGGCAGGATGAGCGACTCGCCCCCCGCCTCGATCGGCTGGCTCGCGTACGAGAGGAACTGGAGCGTGCGCAGCAGCGTACCCTGGGCGTCGAACTTGCGGGTGATCGTTCCTGCGAACGTCTCCTGGTCGAGCGCGATCTCCACCTTCGCGAACAGGTAGTACGGGTCCTTCGGCGTCGCCTCGACGACCCAGAGCTTGCGCTTCACCAGGACGGGCGCGACCGGCGCCCAGGCGACGCCCTTCCACTCGGGGTCCTGGTAGCCGACGACCTTCTGCGCGGGATCCCACTCCTCGACGATGCCGCCGTTGGGCAGCGCCTTGCGCTTCGCCGTCCCCGCGAGGCTCGCCGGATCCGCGAGCACGAAGCCTTCCCGCTCGCCCACGAGCTTCCACGTGAAGTCCTCGGGCTTGCCGTCGAAGAACGAGCCGTCGTCCTGGCTGAGATCGGAGCCGAGGAATCCGTCGGAGCGGTTCGCGGGCGACACCTGGCGCACGCGACGCAACGCCGGCACGTACGTCCACGCCTGGTCGCGCTTCTGGCCGTCGCGGAAGCGCCATGCGAGCGTCGCCGTGCCGTTCAGGTCCGCGGGCGAGCTCACGACCGCGTGCGACTGCGTCGCCACGTCGAGCGGGTTCTCCGTCGCCGCACGCGACGGCGGCACGCCCTCCCAGAACAGGATCTCGCTCTCGAGCTGCGCCTGCCGCTCGAGCCCGCGCTTGCCGACCCAGTCGAGCGCCAGCAGGTCGTGGCTGCTGCCGATGCGCCAGAAGGCGTAATACGCGTTCCAGATCGCCTTCACGCCGGCGTTCGCGTCACCCGCCTGGATCGTGAACGGCAGGCCGTAGACGCCGCGCGCCGGCGTGCCGCCCTCGCGCACGACGATCGAGCCCTGCGCGTCGACGTCGAGCTTCGCCGCGTTCTGCGCCGACGCGGTCGCGAAGGCCGGCTCCCATGGCGGCGTCGCCGGCCACGCCGCGATGCGGTTGCGGTACGTCCCGTCCTTGTAGTGCGCGAGCAACTCGGGCGGCAGCAGCGCGGCGGCGTCGTCGGCGTTCGCGGCCTCGAGCGTCTGCCCGGGCTCGAGCGGCGTGGCGGCGGCGACGTGGACGGCGGCGAGGAGGAGGACGGCGACGGCCGGAAAACGCATCCGACCCCCATAACCGACCCGCGCGCCGGTCGCGAGCCGCGCTTTGACATTCGCGGGCGCCTGCCGGTACTCAACCCCGCCATGGCGCCGATGGATCTGGCCCTCTTCCTCGTGCTGACCCTCGCGATCGCCGAGGTGATCGTGTTCGGAGCGCTGGTGGGCCGCGGCCGCGCCAAGTACGGTGTGCCGGCGCCGGCCACGTCCGGTCATCCGACGTGGGAGCGCCTGAACCGCGTCCATCTGAACAGCATCGAGAACCTCGTGCTCTTCGCGCCGCTGTTGCTGATGTACGCCACCGTCGTCGGCCGCTTCACGGCGATCGCGCTCGGCGTCGTCTATCTGATCGCCCGCATCCTCTACGCCGTCGGCTACGTGCGCGCGCCGGAGAAGCGCGTCGTCGGCTCGGCCCTCACGTCGCTCGTCCAGGTGTGGTTCACGATCGGCGTGCTCGGCTCACTGATCTGGCGCTTCACGCGAGGCTACTAGCAGGGTGCTGAAAAAGGCGCCTACTGCGGCGGACGATCACGGGGCGCTGCGCGGCGGCCTCGTCGCTGCGCTGCTCGACGTAGCGCTGCTATGACTCCGCTGCTCGCTCCTCGGGCGCCACGCAACACCCCGCGCTCGCCCGCCTCGCTACGGCGCCTTTTTCAGCACCCTGCTAGAGGTTCTTGCCGGTCCGCGAGGGGCCGGCTAAAGCGACGGCGAAAGGGGATCATCGATGCGCCGTCTATCCATCGCTCTCGTGCTCGTCGCCGCGCTCGCCGCTCCGGGGTTCGCCCAGACCACCGCCATCGAGCTCAAGAAGGAGCTCCTGCCGCGGATGAAGAAGGCCCAGGCCGAGGGCAAGAGCCTCGGCGAGGCCGAAACGCTCTACAAGCAGGGCGACGAGGCCATGAAGAACGGGCTCCAGGACGAGGCGCTCGAGTTCTTCAAGAAGGCCAAGGAGGCGATGCCGCCGGAGTGACGGCGCCGCGCGCGACGGCGCGCGAGTGGATTGTTGTCGCGCGCGCCGGTAGGACAGTGCGTCGTGCGTCGCGTGTCCGGTGTCCTGATCGTCGTCCTCGTGCTGGGCGGTTGTACCGCGCCAAGACGTGGCGGCGTCTCCACCTCCGACGCGCGTGCGCGGTCCGCGGCGCCGGCCGACGTCCAGAGCGCCACGGACCGTCTGGTGCAGTCGATGGTGCGACATCCGGCGATCGCCGGCGGCACGCGCCCGATCGTCGAGGTGAACGCCGTCGAGAATCGCACCGGCGACGGCATCGGGACGAAGGCGATCACCGATCGCATCCGCACCGCGCTCGTCAAGACGCGCATGGTGCGCTTCACGCCGGTGTCACCGGCGTCGCGCGCCACGCTCGCGCGCGCGCGACAGGAGGTCCCGGGGCAGGTCGTCGCCGCAGCCGGTGCCGGCAGCAAGAAGAGCGGCTACCTGCTCTACGCCGCCGTCGACCCGAGCACGCAGGCCGGCAGCTATCGGCTCACGCTGGCGCTGGTGAACCTCGACACCGGCGGGATCGAGTGGCAGGGCTCGCAGGAGATACTGCTGCACCTGCCACCCCGCGCCGGGTCGTGACGCGTCAGCGACGAACGCTCTGCAGACGCTCCACGATCTGCGTGGTCGCCGAGTTCATCGCCGCGCGGTTCGCCTGACCGAGCGCGCTCGCCGCGTAGGCGTTCGACGCCTTGCCGAATCCGAACAGCGAGAAGCCGTTCGCGGCCGACTCGCTCGAGAAGCTGCCGTTCGCGACGACGCTGCCGACGAGCCGCCCGTCGTTCGGGTTCACGATCTTGAGGTCCATCGCCACCGAGCCCGTGCGCCGCGCGACGGTATTCTCATAGGTCGGGTTCGCGAGGCCGACGGCCGCGCCGGTGACCGCCGCGGGCGTGTTGCCCGCGATCGCGCCGGCCACGCCGAGCGCCGCGCCGAGCGCGCCCAGCGAGCCGCCCGACGAGCTGCCCGATGCCTCGGCGATCTCGTTGAACTCCGTCACCGAGCCGCGGATGACGAACGGTCCCACCTCGCCCTGGTTGCGCTTCACGAGCACCGACGGCTTCGAGCGGTTCGCGACGTAGTAGTCCCAATCGACGATGCGGATGTTGCCTGCGTTGCTGAGTGCCGTGACGAGCTGGTTGCTGATTGCGGTACCGACGTTGCCGTAGGCGCCCTGCGGCGGCGGGTTGTACGCCTGCGCCTTCGGGCCCTCGGGCAGAAGTCCCCAGCCCCACGGGCCCCAGCCGTAGCGCTGGCCGGGCACGGGTGGTGCGTCGCCGCTGCCGCCGCGATCGGCGTCGAACGAGAGCGGCTCGACCGTGACGACGTAGTACGGGAAGGCAGCGTCGTACGGGATGCGCACGACGTCGACCTGCGTCGACTCGGGCGCGTTCTGCGTCGCACGCACGGACTGCTTGTCGACGGTCGCGTTGGCACATGCGCCGAGCACGATCGCCATCGACAGCAGGGTGAGCTTCTTCATCATCGTCGTCCTCCCCGAGTTCCCCGCGGTGCGACCGCGTCCGGCCAGAGGTAACACCGGCGGACGGGAGTTCCAAACCGCCCCTGCAAGCCTACTTAGATCGCCTCGATGGGCCGGATCCGAGGTCCCTAGCCGGCCGGCTTCAAGACATGTCAACCACCGGAAATCACTCGGGAAAAAGTCCCGTTGACACTTCTCGTGAGCCACCGGTATGGTCGCGGCCCCTGAACCCCGGCGGCAGTGGAGAACGTGAGCAGACGCCATGCGGATGATCATCCCTGGAGTGCGAGAGCGGCGACTCATCGACCGTCAGCTCACCGGCTTCTTCCACGACTACCGCGAGGCGGGCTTCCGCCGCGCCATCGCCGCGCTGAGTCGCTTCTACCACCTGCGCTCGCCGCGGGTTGAGTGGTTCGAGTACCTCGATTGGGGGAAGAGCGCCGGGCGCTGCTACGAGGACGGGATGATCCACCTCGTCCACCCCGAGAACTGGAAGAAGGGGCGCAAGTACAACAGCGAGCGCCAGTGGATCCTCGCCGTGTACCACGAGATGGGCCACTACATGCTGTGGACCGACGCCGAGCGGAAGGCCGATGCGTTTGCCTACCGCTTCGTGCGCGGCGTCTCGAACGGCCAGCGCAAGCGCGTCGCGCGGCCGGACGCGACGATCACCCCGTCACGTCTTCACCGCCGTCGACCCCGATCACGTTCCCGCTGATCCAGCCCGCGCCCGGCAAACACAGCGCGACGAGCGCGCCCGCGACGTCCTCGGGCGTCGTCAGTCGATTGCCGGGATTACGACGGCGCGCCTCCTGGAACATCAGCTCGGCGACGGGGATCTTCCGCGACGCCGGCGTGTCGGTGACGCCGGCCCGAATCGCGTTCACCGCGACGCCCGCGGTGCCGAGCTCGAGCGCGAGCTGCCGTACGTGCGACTCGAGCGCCGCCTTCGCCGCCGACACCGCGCCGTAGAAGGGCATCACCCGCGTGCCGCCGGAGCTCGTCATCGCGAACACGCGGCTGCCCGATCCGATGAGCCCGGCGCCCGCGAGATCCTGCACCCAGTAGACGAGGCTGTGCGCCATCACGTCGAGCGTCATCTCGAGCTGCGCCTTCGTCGTCTGCTGCACCGGCTGATCGCTGACGAACGCCTTCAGCGTCCCGAACGCGAGGGAGTGCATCATCAGGCGCAGCGGCTTGCCGCTCGCCAGCTCGCGGGCGCGCCCGCACACCTGGGCGCGTTTCTCGGGATCGGCGGCGTTCACGTTGAAGAACTCCGCCTGCGCGCCCGCCGCACGGACGTCGTCGGCGACGGCCTGCGCGAGCGGCAGCGTCGCCTTCCGGTCGAGATGCACGCCGAGGATGCTCATCCCGTGGCGCGCGAGCTCGCGCGCGGCGGCGGCGCCGAACCCGCTCGAGGCGCCCAGGATGAGACCCCACTCGCCCTCGAACGGCCGCCAATCCGCCATTCGGGCTCAATAGCCCGAAGCTTGTCGGGCCGGCAACGCTGGGCTAGCGTCGCCGGCGTGGGCGGCAAGGGCGATCGACCGAGCCTCGAGAACCGCTGGTGGGTCGACCAGCAGAAGGACGCGAAGGGCTACGTCATCGAGCAGCCGCGCGTCGCGTTGCGCTTCTTCCGCACCGGCATCGGCTTCGATCAGGACCGCGCGCAGCGTCGCCTCACCGACCTGAACCTCAAGTGGTTCAACGAGGCCGATCCGCCGCCCGGCGGCTGGGCGATCCTCCGCATGCTCGAGAAGGAGCGCGTCCCCGAGCCGCGCATCGAGAAGGTGAAGGCCGGCCTGCCGATCCCGCCGAACGGGCGCGGCATCCTCGTCGACTCCGGCGATGCGCTGCGCGCGATCATCACCGGGCATCCCGTCGGCGAGCGCCTCGTCGAGGTGCGCCTCGGCGCGGCGTGCATGTTCGACGCCTGGGTCTACGGCGAGTGGGTGCGCGAAGAGGGCTTCCGCAACTTCGAGGAGGCCATGCGAAAGGTGCCGCGGCTCATCCGCGAGTACCTCACGACGAACCGCGCCGCGCCGATGGGCTGAGCCCATCCGACTACCCTTTACGGCCGATTGGCAGGTTGCTATGGAGCGCCACAACCGAGGGGGTCTCGCATGAGTACTGCTGCCGAGGACGAGGAATCAAAAAAGCGCGTTCAGGAAGCCGTCTGGGATGGGGTGCAGAAGCTCGTGTTGCTGCTCGTCGTCTTCGGCGCCGGGTTCTTTGCGGCATGGTTGGCCTACGGCTACGGTCCGAACGGCGCGCCGGCCCTCCGAGAGAAGGTCATCGCCCAGGACGCGTCGTACGTCGACGTCAACAAGAAGCGCGTCGACGCCGAGGGCAAGGCGACCGTCGTCGAGGGCCAGCTCCAGCGCTGCCAGGCCGATCTGCAGAAGGCGCGCAACGCCGCCGCCGCACCAGCGCCGACGCCCGCCCCCTGATTTCGGATCGCCGTCAGATCACCTGCGCCTGCTTGAGGCGCGCGATCTCGTCGTCGCCCATGCCGAGGAGCTCGCGCAGGACGCGATCCGTGTCCTGACCGAGCTCGGGGCCGAGCCGATCGACCGAGCCCGGCGTGTCGGAGAGCTTCGGCACGACGCCCGGCACGACCACCTCGCCGAGCGTCGGGTGCGGCAGGCGCTGCAGCATCTCGCGCGCCAGCAGCTGCGGATGCCCGAGCAGCTGATCGACCGTGTAGACGGGCGAGCACGGCACGCCGGCGCCCTCGGGGCCGAGCGCGGCGATCACCTCGTCGACCGTCCGCTCGCCCACCCACGCGCCGATGATGCCGTTGATCTCGTCGGTGCGCTCGAGACGTCCACTGACGCCGCGGAAGCGCGGGTCCTCGCCGAGCTCGGGCCGGCCGATCGCCGCAGCCAGCGTGCGGAAGAGCTTGTTGCTGGCGACGGCGATCACCACCCAGCCGTCCCTCGCGCGATAGCTGTCGTATGGCGCGGTGCCGAGATGGCGGTTGCCCACCTGCCGAGGCATGCGCCCCGACGCGGCGAAGATCGCCGGCCAGCTGTCGAGGAGCGAGAACATCGCATCCTGGCTCGACACGTCGACCGCTTGCCCCTTCCCGGTGCGCGCCCGCGCGCACAGCGCGCCGAGCACGCCGATCGCGCCGAAGAGGCCCTGCACGTAGTCGCCGAGCGAGCCGCCGCCGCGCGTCGGCGGGTTCTCGGGGAAGCCCGTCAGCGACATGTACCCGCTCGAGGCCTGCGTGATGATGTCGTAGGACGGCCGCTCGCTCCACGGCCCCGTCTGCCCGAAGCCGGAGAGGCTCGCGACGATCAGCTTCGGGTGCTCGCGGCAGAGATCGGCCGGTGCGAGGCCCCAGCGCGCGAGCGTGCCGCCCGCGAAGTTCTCCACCAACACGTCGAAGTGGGGCAGCAGGCGGCGCAGGATCGCCTTGCCCTCGTCCTTCCGCATGTCGAGCGTGATGCCCTGCTTGTTGCGGTTCAGCGCGAGGAAGAAGACGGGTACCCCGTCGACGGGCGGATAGCCGTAGCGGCCCTCGTCACCGCCCTTCGGCGCCTCGATTTTCACGACGGATGCGCCGAGGTCGGCGAGGATCGACGTGCAGAACGGTCCTGCGAGGAAGCGCGTCAGGTCGAGGACGCGGATGCCGGCGAGCGCGCTCATGACGGCAGGAAGTGGGTCATCGCGCCGAGGAGCGCATCGAGATCGGCATAGTCGGCGAGCTCGGACTGCAGCATCGCATGCGTCGCCTGGATACGCTCGACGTCGGGATCGTCGTCGTCGAGCAGCTGCTCGAGCTGCTTCAGCAGCGGCTGCGTCTGCAGCTTCGTGTCGACGGGGATGTCGTCCGAGAGCGCGATCAGGAGCCGGCTGCGTTCGATCAGGCCCGCGAGGATCTCGCCGTCGGACCGCTCCTTCACTGGCCTTCCTTCAGCTGGCGCTTCCAATCGAGCAACCGTGCCTTCCCGCCCTCGGCCTCCGCCTCCGGCACCATGCCCGCCGCCTGGTAGATGCGCGACAGCGTCGTGTGCGCGAGGACGTCGTCGGGCGTCAGCTCGCAGAGCTTCTTCCCCGCCTCGATGGCCTCCGGATGGCGCTGCACGTCGTTCAGCGCGAGCGCCAGCCCCTGCCAGGCGTCGGCGAAGTCGGCGTCGACGGCGATGGCCTCGCGGTAGCGCGCGATGGCGTCGTCCATCTTGCCGTCGGCGACGAGGTCGACCGCCTGGTCGAAGAGGTCGTACTTGTCGGCCATGGGTCCTGGGTAGCCGATCGGGGACGGCCCCGGCAAGGCCGATTCAGGTCTCGTACTCGAAGACGCGCGCCATGCCGCCTTCGAGGTGGTAGAGATTGTGGCAGTGGAAGATCCACCGCCCGGGATTGTCGGCGGTGAACTCGATCTGCACGGTCTCCTTCGGCGCGACGTTGACGGTGTGCTTGAGCGGCGCCCGCTCGCCCGCCCCTTGCAGGACACGAAAGAAGTGGCCGTGCAGGTGCATCGGGTGCCACATCATCGTCTGGTTCGTCAGCGCCACCTGTACGCGCTCGCCCTGCCGGATGAGCAGCGGGTCGGTCTTCGGATACACCTGGCCGTCGATCGTCCAGACGTAGCGCTGCATGTCGCCCTGGAGTTTCAGCGCGAACGTGCGCGCCGGACCGTCGGGCAGCGTCGTCGGCGCCGGCGCGCGCAGGTCGCCGTAGGCGAGCGCGCGGCCCGCGGCGGGCGGCATGGCCGCCGACGCCGCCGGCTGCACGTCGGGCGTGTGCAGCACGCCGACCGCCTGCCCCGAGCCGTCCTGCGCGATCGCGTGCAGCGTGAAGCTGCCGGAGCCCGACAGCGCGACGACCACGTCGTAGCTCTCCGCCATGCCCAGCGTCAGCTGATCGACGGTGACGGGGTCGACCGCGAGCCCGTCGGCATGCGTGACCTGCAGCGCGTGCCCGTCGAGCACGATGCGGAAATACGTCGACGCCGCGGCGTTCACGATGCGCAGGCGGATGCGCTCGCCAGGCTTCGCCGCGAGCGTCCACGGGTCCTTCACTCCGCGGCCGTTCAGCAGGAACGCATCGTAGGTCACGTCGGACAGGTCGGCCTTCATCGGCATGGGCATCGCCATCGGCTTCGCCGGCCCCTTCTTCAGGCCGGCGAGCACGTCGTACGGCGAGCGGTGCAGCCAGTCGCTCAGCATCACGACGACGTCGCGGTCGACGCGCAGCGGATCGTCGGCGGCCTCGATGACGAACGGTCCGGCGAGCCCCACCTGCTCCTGCAGCGCCCAGTGCGAGTGGTACCAGTAGGTGCCGCTCTGCCGCAGCGGGAACTCGTAGACGAACGTCCGCTGCGGCGCGATCGGGTCGTTCGAAACGCCCGGCACGCCGTCCATGCCGGCGGGCAGGAGGATGCCGTGCCAGTGGATCGAGGTCGGCTCGGCGAGTGCGTTCTGCACCTGGATGCGCAGGAGGGCCCCCTCGCGCGCGCGGATCTCCGGCCCGGGATAGGTGCCGTTCACGGTGACGCCTGCCACCTGCGGACCGCCGTCGGGCGCCAGGTTCGCCGGCACGACGCGGAACGTGTGCTGAGTGGCGCCCGGCCGCGGCACGTACGGAGCCGGCGTCGCGGCATGGGCGACACCGGGCGCCGGCAAGACGAGCGCGGCGCCCGTCACGGCCCCGCTTTGGAGGAGGCGACGGCGGCTCAGCATGACGCGGCTTCTCGCGCGGATGCGACCGGGCCGTCAATCGCGGCGCCGCGTTGACAGCGCGGAGCGGGCTCCATAGTCCCATCGCGTGTCCGCAGACCGGGTGCTGGAGCTGGAGCTGGCCGCGGCGATCCGCGTGGAAGCCGCCGGGGGCCCGGCGGTCGACTTCGAACCCTGGGCGCTGCGCGTCTTCCGCCATCAGTACGAGCGGAACCCGGCCTACCGGACCTTCTGCGACCGGCGCGGCGTCACGCCCGACGGCGTGCGGCGCTGGCAGGACGTCCCCGCCGTCCCGACCGCCGCGTTCCGTCGCGTCGACCTGACGTGCGGCCCGCCGCAGGCGACCTTCCTGTCGAGCGGCACGACGGCGGGGGCGGAGACGCGCAGCCGGCATCTCGTTCCCCACCTCGACCTCTACCGCGCCTCCGCGACGACGACGTTCGCGAAGTACGTCCTGCCCGACGCGGCCGAGCTGCACGCGATGTACCTGCTGCCGACGCCGGGGCTGCGCCCCGAGTCGTCGCTGGTGCGGATGTGCTCGTGGGTCGAGCACGACCTCTGCGCGAGCGCCGAGTGGATGGCCGGACCGCTCGGGCTCGACGTCGACGCCACCGTCGCGCGCCTGCGCGCGCTCGAGGAGAGCGGCCGCGCCGTACTGATCGCGGGACCGACGGCCGGCTTCGCCGAGCTCTTCGCGACGGGGAACACCTTCCGCCTCGGCCCCGGCAGTCGCGTGATGGACACCGGCGGCGCGAAGGGAATGAAGCGTCCCCTGTCGCGCGCGGGCTTCCTCCGCGCGTGCTGGAACCAGCTCGGCGTCGCCGGCTACTTCTGCGTCAACGAGTACGGCATGAGCGAGCTCTGCTCGCAGCGCTACGACGGCGTGCTGTTCGACCGCTTCCACGGCCGCAGCCTGGCGCCGCGACGCCTCGTCGGCCCGACGTGGCTGCGCACGCGCGTCCTCGATCCCGACACGCTGGCGCCCGTCCCCGCCGGCGCGCCGGGGCTGCTCTGCCATCACGACCTCGCGAACGCCGGCTCGGTGTCCGTCGTGCTGACGGAAGACCTCGGCCGCGACGTCGGCGACGGCGCGATCGAGCTCGCCGGCCGCGTGCCCGGCGCGATGCCGCGCGGCTGCGGCATGCTGCTCGCGGAGCTCGCGTGAGCCGGACGCGCGAGACCGCAGCGGCGCTCGCCGCGGCGGCCGCGCGCTGGCGCGACGACGCGGCACTGCGGGCCGCCCTGCCCGAGCCGACGCGGCTCTCGCCCGCGATGATCGACGCCGTCGTACCGCTGATCGCGGGCGCGCTCGACGCCGACGCGATGGCCGAGCTGGTCGCCCGCGAGCTCGGCGACGGGCAGCCCGCGCCGTCGACGGTCGCCTGGGTGCTCGCGTCGAACGTGCCGGCGCTGGCCATTCCCGCGATCGCGCTCGGCTGCCTCGCCGGGGCCACCGTCGTGGTCAAGTCGGGACGCGCCGACACGGTATCGGCGCCCGCGTTCCATCGCGCGTTGACGGCCGTCGATCCCGAGTTGGCCGCGACGGTGCACGTCACCTACTGGGCCGGCGGCGATCGCACCGTCGAGGACGACGTGTTCGGACGGGCCGACGTCGTCGTGGCGAGCGGCAGCGACGCGACGATGGCGGCGCTCGCGCCGCGGCTCGGCGATCGCCTGCTCGCGCACGGTACGCGGGCGAGCTGCATCGTCGTAGGCCCAGATGCCGCCGAAGTCGCCGACGACGTCGCGGGCGATGTGGCGCGCGACGTCGCCCTGTACGACCAGCGCGGCTGCCTCTCGCCGCACGTCGTCTACGTCGCCGGCGACGCGACGGCGTTCGCGGCGCGTCTCGCCGCCGCGCTGGCGGCGCAACCGGCGTCCGGACCGGCGACGCTGGAGGAGCGCGCCGCGCGACGCACGCTGCTCGCCGAGGCCGAGTGGAACGGCGAGACGCTCGTCGGCGACGGTGTGCTCGTCGGTCCTGCGACGCCGTTTCGCCCGACGGGCGGCGGCCGCGTCGTGCGCGTGCAGGCGGTGCACGACGTCGCGGAGGTGCCGGCGTTGCTGCCCGCGGGCGGGATCGAGTGCGTCGGGTACGCCGGCGCCCTGCCCGACGTCGAGCCGTTCCGCCGGCTCGGCGTGGCGCGGCTCTGTCCCGTCGGACGGATGCAGGCGCCGGCGCTCGCGTGGCCATGCGGGCAGCACGCGCCGCTGCGCTCGCTGCTGCGCCTCGAGACGCCGCCCGCGATGCAGGTGGAGACGTGAGCGACGACCTCGGCGCATTGTTCCGCCGTCACGTCTGCCAGACGTCGGACGGGCCGATGGCGATCGAGGTCGCCGAGGCGCGCGGCGCGATCGTGCGCGACACGGCCGGGCGCGAGTGGCTCGATCTGCTCGCCGGCATGGGCGTCGCGAACGTCGGGCACGCGCATCCGGAGGTGGTCGCCGCGGTGCAGGCGCAGGCGGCGCGCCACCTGCACGTCATGGTCTACGGCGAGTTCGTGCAGGCGCCGCAGGTGCGGCTCGCCGCGCGGCTCGCGGGCCTGCTGCCGCCGTCACTGTCGGTGACGTACTTCACCTCGAGCGGCGCCGAGGCGGTCGACGGCGCGCTCAAGACGGCGCGCAAGCTGACGAAGCGCCGCCGCTTCGTCGCGTTCTCCGGCGGCTTCCACGGCGATACGTGGGGCGCGCTGTCGGTCGGCGGCAACCCCGTCTACCGGACGCCGTTCGAGCCGCTGCTGCCGCACGTGACGTTCCTGCCCTTCGACGACGTCGGCGCGCTGTCGCGGATCGGCGACGACGTCGCCGCGGTGATCGTCGAGCCGGTGCAGGCGGAGGGCGGCGTGCGCATCCCGTCAGACGCGTTCCTCCCGGCGCTCCGCCGCCGCTGTACCGCGGTCGGCGCGCTGCTGATCTTCGACGAGGTGGTCACCGCGTTCGGTCGCACCGGACGGCTCTTCGGGTACGAGCACTCGGGCGTCGTGCCGGACGTCATGGTGCTCGCGAAGGCCCTCGGCGGCGGCATGCCGCTCGGCGCGTTCGTCGCGAGCCCCGAGATCATGGCGACGCTGCGTCACGATCCGCCGCTCGCGCACGTGACGACGTTCGGCGGGCATCCCGTGTCGTGCGCGGCGGGCCTCGCGGCGCTCGAGGTACTGCTGCGCGACGGGCTCGTGGATCGCGCCGCCGAGCTCGGCGCGCGGCTGCTCGGCGAGCTGCGCTCGCTCGTCGGCCGCGGCGGACTGCGCGCGGTCCGGGGCTGCGGGATGCTGCTCGGCATGGAGTTCGCCGACGCCGCCGCGTGCCGGCGCTTCGCCGAGCGCGCGACGGACGCCGGGCTCATCCTCAACTGGACCCTGCACGCCGACACGGTGGTGCGTCTCGCACCACCGCTCGTCCTCGGCGACGCGGACGCGCGGCGCGCGGTCGACGCGGTCGACGCGGCTCTGCGATGATCGCGGGACGGCCGAGTCGAACCGCGATCGCCGCGGCCGAGGCACGAGCGACGCACCGATTCCGCGATCCGCGTCCGTGGATCCTCGACGACCCGTACGCCATCGTGTTCGCGGGGGACGACTACGCGGCGCTCGCCACGGAAACGATCGCGGCCGCGGGCGAGGCGCACGCCCGACGGGGACGCGCGGGGGTCGCAACGCGCGGCCGCTGGGTGGAGGATCGGCTCGCGCAGGCACGCGTCGCGCAGTACGTGATCCTCGGCGCCGGGCTCGACTCGTTCGCGTGGCGGCGGCCCGACCTGATCGGACCGCTGACGCTGTTCGAAGTCGATCACCCCGCGACGCAGGCGTGGAAGCGCACGCGCGCCGCCGAGGTCGGCCTGCCGATCCGCGACGGCCACCGCTTCGTCGCGGTCGACTTCCGGACCGACGCACTGTGGCCCGCGCTGCGTGCGGCGGGATTCGACGAGGCGGCGCCGGCGCTGCTCTCGTGGATCGGCACCACGATGTACCTGCCGGCGTCCGCCGTCGCCGCCATGCTCGAGGCGGTGCGCGCGTGCGCGAGCGGAAGCGAGATCGCGTTCTCGTACAACATCGCACCCGCCTCCCTCGACGACGAGGCGCGCGCGGCGCTCGCGGCGATGACGGCGCGGGTGGCCGGCATGGGCGAGCCGTTGCAGTCGTCGTTCGCGCCCGACGAGATCGAAGCGCTCGTCGCCGGCTGCGGCCTCACGGTCGCCGATCATCCGACGACGGACGACCTCGCGCGGCGTTACTTCGCCGATCGCGCGGACGGACTCCGCCCGCTGATGCTGGAACGACTGCTCGCCGCACGCGTCGGCTAGGTGCATATCTCGTTGATGCGAGCCATCACCGCGGCGACGACGCGGTCACACCGATGTCCCGCGAACGCGAAGACGCCATCACTCGAGACGTCGAGCGTCGTGTCGAGGCGCGACCGCATCAGCGCACGCGCGCGATGCAGTCGCGTCTTCACCGTCGCCTCGGGGACGTCGAGGCAGCTCGCCGTCGCAGCGACGCTCAGTCCTTCCAGGTCGCGCAGGACGAAGACGGCCCGGTAGGCGACGGGCAGCGCATCGGTGGCTGCCTCCATCGCCGCGATCACCTCGCGCGCGCCGATCTCGTCGTCGGGCGTGCGGCTCGTCGCCGGCTCGTCGTCCAGCGGGACGTGCTGCCGGCGACGGCGGCCGCGGGCGATGGCCTCGTGGATCGCGATGCGCGTCACCCACGTGGCGAAGGTGGCCCGGCCGGCGAACTGCCGGAGGTGGGTGTAGGCGCGCACCCACGCGTCCTGCACGACGTCCTCCGCTTCGCTGTCGTCGCGCAGCACGGCACGCGCGGCGCGGAAGAGTCGCTGATTGTATCGGCGCATGAGCGTCTCGAAGGCCTGCGCGTGCCCAGCCAGGACGTAGGCGACCACGACCGCGTCCGGCTGCACGGCGACGTCGAGCTGACCGCGATCCGTCGATGGCTGCACGTCTCCCCCTGATCCTCTCCATACCGGAGTGGCGAAGCGCGGAAAGGTTCCCGGGAACCTTTCCGACGCTCGGCACTCTGTCGGGATGGAGGTGGCCCCATGACGAGGATTCGCGCGCTCACGCTGGCGGCCGTCGTGCTGCTGGTCCATCCGGCGTCCGTACCCGCCGAGCGTCCCTTCGACCACGTCGTCGACGCCAACGCGCGCCGCATGGTCGACGAAGGACGGCGCATCTTCCGGCACGACACGTTCGGCGACGAGGCGTTCTGGGGCGGACAGCTCCGCCTGCACGAGGCGCTGGCCGGCGTGAGCCCGGCCACGGCGCTGGCCGTCGGCCTCAAGGTCGACGTCGACGCGCTGCCCACCGGGCTGCGCCGCCAGCTGCGTCGCGGCGCCGTCGATCTCGAGGACCCGGCGACGACCCTGGCGCTGCTGAAGCTCGACGCCGTCATCGGTGTCACGGGCCGGTTCGACGACGCCGGGCGGCTCGCGTCGGTGGGTATCCAATGCGCGCTCTGCCACTCGACGGTCGACGACGCGCTCGCGCCCGGTATCGGGAACCGGCTCGACGGCTGGGCGAACCGCGACCTCGACGTGGGCACGATCGTCTCGCTGGCGCCCGACCTCACTCCGATCGCGACGCAGCTCGGCGTCGACGAAGCGACGGTGCGCGCCGTCTTGACGAGCTGGGGTCCGGGCCGGTTCGACGCCGAGCTGTTCCTCGACGGCACGGCGTTCCGTCCCGACGACCTCACCGCAGCGGTGCTCATCCCGCCCGCGTTCGGGCTGGCGGGCGTGAACCTCCACACGTCGACCGGCTGGGGCAGCGTCGCGTACTGGAACGCCTTCGTCGCCAACCTCGCGATGCACGGCCAGGGCACCTTCGTCGACGCGAGGCTGAACGACCCGACGCAGTTCCCCATCGCCGCGGCGAACGGCTTCGGCAACGTGCGGTCCGAGCCCGATCTGATCACCGCGAAGCTGCCGGCGCTCCACCTCTACCAGCTGGCGATTCCGGCGCCCGAGCCCCCGAAGGGCAGCTTCGACGCGGCCGCGGCGGCGCGCGGGCGCACCGTGTTCACGGGCAAGGCGCAGTGCGCGACCTGCCACGTGCCGCCGCTCTACACCGAGCCCGGCTGGAACCTGCACACGGCCGCCGAGATCGGCATCGACGATTTCCAGGCGCAGCGCTCGCCCGAGCGGCGCTACCGCACCACGCCCCTCGCCGGGCTGTGGACGCACACGAAGGGCGGCTTCTACCACGACGGCCGCTTCGCGACGCTCGCCGACGTCGTGCGGCACTACGACCGTACGTTCGGGCTGCAGCTCGCGGACGCCGAGGTCCACGACCTGGTGGAGTTCCTGAAATCGCTGCCGAACGACTGAGCGCCCGCAGTGAGCGCGACTACGCGCGCGCGCGCTGCTTGGCTCGTGCCTCGGCGCGGTCGGGCAGCGGGCCGTGGTACGTCGTGCGAAGCAGCCAGTCGGCGAAGGGAACCGTCACGTTGAAGTTCCACTTCTGCATCAGCTCGGGCGTGTGGTGCATCGCATGATGCCGCTTCAGGAAGCGGATGAGGATGCTGTTCCCGATCGGGTTCGACGCGGGCAGGTGGTACGAGAGGTGCAGCCACTCGTAGGCGACGGTGTAGCCCATCGTCGACGCCACCCAGAGCAGCGCCACGTTGTGCGACACGAGGAACCACAGCGCGATGGTGATCGGCAGCGTCGTGAAGAAGATCGCGATGATGCCGTAGAACGGGATCAGCACGAGCCGGAACTCCCGCGTCTGCCGCATCGCCATGTCGTCGCGCACGAAGATCACGTGGTGCTCCGGCGTGTGGCGCCAGAAGAGCACCTCGAGCGGCCACGTGCGACGGTGCAGCATGTTCCGGTGGATGTGCCACTCGTTGATGTTGATGAGCAGGAGCACGAGCGGGACGGTGAGGAGCTCGAGACCGGTCGGCTGATCGAGCAGCATGACGGCCAGGGCGATCATGCCGAGCCCGATGGCGGACGGGAACGCGAGGTGCCCCCACGGGCTGTACCACCAGGGGATGCGCGACAGCGCCTCGGCGCGCACCTTGTCCCGCTTCGAGAGGGGTTGGGTGACCTCGAACGCCGAGGTGTCCATGTCCTTGGGCAGCACGGCCGGATAGTAAAACACGCCGGCGCGGCGCGGCAATGGGTCAGCGGCCCTGAGCAGCAAGAAATTCTCGGCCCTTGCCCACCGTCGTGTCGATCGGGACCTTCCGCTGGCACAGCGGACACTCGGCCGCCTCCCAGGACTCGAGGGCCAGGTCGATCAACGCCGTGAGGGCCGGGACGCCCACGTCCGCCGCCGTCACGGCGCCGCGATTGCACAGCGCCGTCGCGGCCACGACCTGCCCCCCAGCCGCGCGCACGGCCGCGACGGCGTCGCGCAGGGACCCGCCGGTGTTGAGGATGTCCTCGACGACCAGCACCCGGCGCCCGGCCACCACCCGATCGTAGCCGCGCCGCAGCTCGAGGCCGCCGCCCGCCGCCTTCTCGGCGTAGACGGCGAGGATGCCCAGGTGATGCGCCGTCCACTGCGAGAGGATGATGCCGCCCATGGCCGGCCCGCAGACCACGTCGGGACGGAACGGCCGCGCGACGTCGGCCATCAGCCGGCACAGCTCGGAGACCCGTTCGGTGTGCGGGTAGACCGCGTCTTTGTTCACGTAGGCGCTGCCGTGGCGGCCCGACGTGTAGACGACGTGGGTGCCGTTCAGCACGGCGCCGGCGTCGGAGAGGATCTCGGCGGCACGGATGGCCGGGGTCATTGCGGCGTGCCCTCGCTGAGCTGCGAGCGCAGCCACGAGTCGACGAAGCCGTCGAGGTCGCCGTCGAGGACCGCGTCGGTGTTGCCCATCTCGAAGTCGGTCCGATGGTCCTTCACCATCCGATACGGATGGATCACGTACGAGCGGATCTGGTGCCCGAAGCCGATGTCGGTCTTGCCCTTCGTCAGCGACGCGACCTTCTCTTCGTGCTTTCGCTGCTCGAGCTCGTAGAGCTTCGCCCTGAGGATCTTCATCGCCGTCGCCTTGTTCTTGTGCTGCGAGCGCTCGTTCTGACAGGCGACGACGATGCCCGTCTCGAGATGCGTCAGGCGGACGGCGGAGTCGGTCTTGTTGACGTGCTGGCCGCCGGCGCCGCTCGACCGGTACGTGTCGATCCGCAGATCTTCGTCGCGGATGTCGATCTCGATGGTGTCGTCGAGCTCCGGCATGACCAGCACCGACGCGAACGACGTCTGCCGGCGCGCATTGGCGTCGAACGGCGAGATGCGCACGAGGCGGTGGACACCCGATTCGGACTTCGCGTAGCCGTAGGCGTACTCGCCGCTCACCGTGAACGTCGCGCTCTTGATGCCGGCGCCCTCGCCGGGCTGATACTCGACCAGCTCGGTCTTGAAGCCGCGCCGCTCGCACCAACGGAGATACATACGGAGCAGCATCTCGGCCCAGTCCTGCGCCTCGAGACCGCCCGCGCCCGGATGGATCTCGATGATGCAGTTGCCGGCGTCGTGCTCGCCGCCGAGGAGCTGCTGCAGCTCGAGGGCGTCCATGCTGCGCGAGACGGCTTCGACCTGTCGCTGCAGCTCGCCGAGCGCCTCGGCGTCGCCGTCGGCCGCCATCTCGAGGTAGAGCTGCGCCTCGTCGACGCCCTCGCGCTGCCGCTTCCAGCCGTCGATCGCGGCCTGGACGCGCGCGAGCTCGCGCGTGATCGTCTGGGCGCGCTCGGAATCGTTCCAGAAGTCGGGGGCCGACGACTGGGCGCCTAGCTCGCCGGCGCGGCGCTCGAGCTGGGGCAGGTCAAAGATGCCTCCCGAGCTCGGCGACCCGCTCGTTCAGCGACCGCACCTGCTCTCGCAACCCGACCAGCACCGTCGCGGCATCGGTCACCTTGGTTGGCTCCATGGCGGCGCACGATAGCGGACGCAGGCGGGGCAGGCGAGCCGGACGCGTCGCTCAGTCGGTTGGGGGGTTCGCCGCAGGAACCTCGAGAATGGCGGTCGCGGTCGCCGACGCCACCCGCAGGAACAGCGCCCGCTGCGACGGCTTCATGGCGCGGTACCAGTCCATCAACGCGACGAGCCCCGTATCGAGGTCGGATCCCGAGGCGTGGCTGCCGGCGGCGGTCAGATCGACGAGGGCGCCCATATCCTGGGGGAGCTCCGAACGCGGCATCGTGGCCAGCGGTGCCCGCAACGCCGCCAGCACGCGCAGGACACCGACGAGCGGCGTCGACAGGCCGCGTGCCGACTCGAGCCGGCTGACGGCGCCCTGGCTGACGCCGGCCAGGTGCGCGAGCTCCGCCTGCGAAATGCCGGCGAGCTCCCGAGCGCGACGGATCGCGCTGCCGAGTCCTTGCATCCACACCTTCCATTCACGGTGGGGCATCGAGCCTCCAGGCGTTCGCGCTGGCGTTGCAGCCGTCATTCCACTCTCGCCGGAGGAGGCGCAAGCGCTTGACCTGAGCAACCGGCGCGCATACCGCACCGACCATGACGCGATTCCTGGCGCTGCTCGTGGGCCTCGTCCTGTCCACGGTCGCCGCCGCGGAAGAGCTTCTCGTCTTCGGCGCCGCCAGCCTGACGGACGCGCTGACGACCATCGGCCGGTCGTACCCGTCGCCGGTCGCGCTCAGCTTCGGCGCGTCGAACGACCTCGCGCGCCAGATCCGTGCGGGCGCGCCCGCCGACGTGTTCTTCTCGGCGGACGTGGAGCAGGTGAACGGCCTCGAGCTGGACGGCCTCGTCGTTCCGGGCACGCGGCGCGACGTCCTGTCGAACGTGCTCGTCGTGATCGTTCCCAAGGACTCCACGCTGACGATCGGCGGTCCGGCCGACCTGGTGAAGGCTCCGCGGCTGTCGCTCGCGAACCCGGACGGCGTTCCCGCCGGCAGGTACGCGCGCGCGTGGCTGCAGTCGCAGGGCGTCTGGGACCGGATCGCTCCGCACGTGGTCCCAGCCGCGGACGTGCGCGGCGCGCTCGCCGGCGTCGCGTCGGGCAACCTCGACGCGGGGATCGTCTACCGCACGGACGCCGCGATCTCGAAGGACGTGAAGATCGCGTACGAGGTCCCGCGCGCGGACGGCCCGGCCGTCGTCTATGCGCTCGCGGCCGTGAAGGCGTCGAAGCAGCCGGACGCGGCCGCGAAGCTCGCGACCCATCTCGCCGGCCCGGAAGCGATGGCGGTCTACGAGCGCTTCGGGTTCGTCCCGCTCTCCGCCCGGTGATGCCGGCGAGCGAAGCGCTCGACGTCGTCCTCTTCACGCTGCGCATCGCCGCGCTCGGCACGGCGCTTCTCCTCGTCCCCGGCATCGCGGTCGCGTACGCCCTCGCGCGCTACGACGGTCCGGGCAAGGGCGCCCTCGAGACGGTCCTCGCCCTGCCGCTCGTGTTGCCGCCGACGGCCGTCGGCCTCGTCCTGCTCGACCTCCTCGCACGCAACGGGCCGTTCGGCGGCTGGCTCGTCGGCCACGGCATCGAGATCCTCTTCACGTGGAAGGCGGTCCTGCTGGCGACGATGGTCATGTCGTTTCCCCTGCTCGTCCGCTCGGCGCGCACGGCGTTCGAGGAGGTCGACCCGCGGCTCGTCGGCATCGCGCGCACGCTGGGCTGCCGGCCGCTCGCGGCGTTCCTCCGCGTCACGCTGCCGCTCGCATGGCGCGGAATCCTCGCCGGCGCCGTGCTCGCGTTCGCGCGCGCGCTCGGCGAGTTCGGCGCGACGGTGATGGTGGCGGGCAACATCCCCGGCCGGACGCAGACGCTGGCGCTCGCGATCTTCGCCGACACGCAGGCGGGCCGCGACGCGGACGCGCGCTGGCTCGCCGCCATCACCGTCGCGCTGGCGTTCGTCATGCTGTGGACGGCCGAGCTGGTCACCCGCCGCC
This sequence comes from uncultured Binatia bacterium (SeqCode), assembly GCA_964432595.1. Taxonomy (GTDB): domain Bacteria; phylum Desulfobacterota; class Binatia; order DP-6; family DP-6; genus DASYLJ01. Next base: position 242,374 of record CAYSOF010000008.1, read on the forward strand.
GCGGCCGCCGGAGCGCCGCATGATCACGCTCGACGTCACGCTGCCGCTCGCACCGTTCGCGCTGCAGGTCGCGGCTCGCCTCGCGGGCGGCGTGACGGCGATCATGGGGCCGTCCGGATCCGGCAAGACGTCGTTGCTGGAGGCGGTCGCGGGACTGCGCCCGCGCGCCCGCGGCCGCATCGTCGTCGGCGACGACGTGCTGCTCGACGACGCCGCAGGCGTGCGGCTGCCCCCCGAGCGCCGCCACGTCGGCTACGTTCCGCAGGACGCCGGGCTCTTCCCGCATCTGACCGCGCGCGCGAACGTGGCCTTCGGTGCGCGCGGCGACGTGCGCGCCGCCGTCGAGACCCTCGAGCTGGCGCCGTTGCTCGACCGCCATCCCGCGACGCTCTCCGGCGGCGAGCGCCAGCGCGTGGCGCTCGCACGCGCGCTGGCGACGAGGCCGCGCGTCCTGCTGCTCGACGAGCCGCTTGCGGCGCTCGACGTCGCATTGCGCGAGCGCATCGTGCCGTACCTCCTGCGCATCCGCGACGAGTGGCGCGTGCCCATCCTCTACGTCACGCACAACGTCGGCGAGACGCTCGCGCTCGCCGACACGGTGCTCGCGCTGCGCGCGGGCCGCGTCGTCGCGCAGGCGCCGCCGCGCGAGCTGCTCGGCTCGCCGGCGCTCGCCGGTGCGGCCGACGCGGGCATCGAGAACCTGCTGCGCGGACGGGTCGTCGCGCACGACCCGGAGGCGGGCGTCACCCGCGTCGCCGTCGGCGACGCGACGATGCTCACCGTACCGCTCGCGTCGACCCACGAGACTGGCGCGTCCGTGACGCTCGTGGTCCGAGCCGAGGACGTGCTCGTCGCGGTCGAGGCGCCACGCGGCCTCTCGGCGCGCAACGTCCTGCCGGCGACCGTCGAGTCGCTCGATCGTGCCGGCGCCGACGTCCTGCTGCGGTGTCGGCCGGACGGTCCCGGCGCGGCGTGGGTCGTGCGCCTGACGCCATCCGCGGTGTCGGCGCTCGACGTCGGCCCCGGCCGCCGGCTCTGGCTCGCCGTGAAGAGCCACTCGATCCGCGTCACCTGACGGGCTGGCACGCACGATGCTTCGGCGGCGCGCGGCACGCAGTCGGCGCCGAGTTTTCGTGCAGGACCGTCAGGGATTCCGGTCGTCCGTGTCGGACGATCTGACACGCAGCGGGAGGGGGACGATGCGGGCAGTGACGAGGGCGATGTGTCTGGCGCTGGCGTGTGCGGCATCCGTCCAGGCGGCGGTGATCACGGTCGACACGACGGCGGACGACCTGACGAACAACGGGAACTGCACGCTCCGCGAGGCAATCCGTTCGGCCAACGCGAACGGCGCGTTCGACGCCTGCGTCGCCGGGAACGACCCCGACGAGATCATCGTCCCCGCCGGCGTGTACTTGCTGGACCTGACCGGCAGCCTCGAGGAGTTCGCCGCGACCGGCGACCTCGACATCCGCGACGGCGTGACCATCACCGGCGACGGTCGCGGCGTGACGATCATCGACGGCAACGACACCGATCGCGTGTTCGACGTCGATACCGCGGAAGCGGTGCTCCTGCGCGACCTCACCGTCCGCAACGGCGTGGCGACGGGCGATTTCGGCGGCGCCGTGCTCGCCAAGATGGCGAGCAACCTGCAGCTCGAAGACTGTGCCGTCGAGAGCAGCAACGCATCGGCCGGCGCGGGCGTCTATCACGCCGGCGGTCTGACGAGCTCGCTCACGATCACGCGCTGCACGGTCAGCGGGAACGTCGCGACGACCGACGGCGGCGGCGTGTACGCGTATCAGGCGCCCACCGTCATCACCGACACGACGATCGACGACAACGACGCGACACAGATGGGCGGAGGGCTCGCCGCGGCAGGCGGCTCGGTCTCGTTCACGGTGAGCGTGCAGCGGTCCACCATCTCGAACAACGACGCAGGCAACGCCGGCGGCGGGGTGGTCGCCGCGAACTTCGCGACGGTGATCCTCACGAACACCACGCTCAGCGGCAACTCCGCCGTCAATACGGCGGGCGCGCTCATGCACACGTTCTCGGACGGCGTGCACCTCCGGAACGTGACGATCACGAACAACGAGACGACCGCGGGCGACGCCGGCGGCATCGTGCGCGGCAGCGGCACTGCAGGCATCACGATGCGCAACAGCATCGTCGCGGGGAACACGTCGACCGGCGCCAATCCCGACTGCTTCGGCGCGATCACGTCGGAAGGCTACAACCTCGTCGGCACGGTCGGCGCGAGCTGCTCGATCAGCGGGACGACGACGGGGAACCTGACGGGCCCCGCCGATCTCGGTTCGCTCGCCGACAACGGCGGCCCGACGCTGACGCATCAGCTGCTGGCCGGCAGCGATGCGATCGACGCGGGCGACCCCGCGACGCCCGGCAGCGGCGGAACGACGTGCGAGACGATCGACCAGCGCGGCTACACGCGGCCGGGCGAGGCGTTCTGCGACATGGGCGCAGTCGAATCGGACGCGACGCCGCCGACCACGACCACCACGTCCACGACCACCACGTCGTCGACGACGATCACCTCGACGACGACCACCTCGACGACCAGCACGTCGACCACCAGCACCTCGGCGATCACCACCACGACGTCGGTCTCGACGACGACGTCCACCGCGCCGGGATCGTCGTCCACCACGACGACGACGCCGACGTCGACGACGCTCGGACCGCCGCCGTCCTCGTCGACCACGCTGCCGCCGCCTCCGCCGCCGCCGTGCATCTCGCCGGCGCCTCCCGGCGACTCGAAGCTCACGATGCAGAAGATCGGCGGTGTCACCGGCGACGAGAAGCTCGCGTTCCGCGGGTCGGTGCTGCTGCCGGCGGGGAATCCACCGTCGCTCGATCCGTCGACGCAGGGCATGCAGCTCGTCTTCGAGCAGCCCGGCACGCCGCCGACGGCCTACATGCGCCTGGTCGCCGCGACCGGCCCCGTGCCTCCCGGCGGGCCCGGAACGGGCTGCGATCCGAAGGACGGCTGGAAGGGCCTGACGTACGTCAACAAGTCGGGGGCGCTGCCGCCGACGTGCGCGCCCGGCAGCGCGCAGGGGCTGCGGAGCGTGAAGCTCAAGGACAAGCGCGCGAAGGGCCGCGGCATCTTCGTCACCGTGAAGGCGGTCGGCGCCACGATTCCTCCGCCGACGGGGACGGACGTCCGCGTCGTGATCGTGTTCGGCGCGTCGTCCGAGGCAGGCGCCGCCGGACGGTGCACCGCCGTCGAGCTCGATTGCACGACGAAGAAGTCGAAGGTGACGTGCGGCGGGTAGCGCCAGCGTAAGGCTTACATCGCCGCGGTGCAGGACACCGCGTCAGACGGCAGCGCACGACGCCCGTGCTGCGCTTTCGGCGCGGCACGGGCGTTGCTGATCCTCGGCTCAGGAGGACCAGCCCATGTATTACGGCTATGGACTCGGCGGTATCGTCGTCCTGATCCTGTTGATCCTGCTCCTCACCGGACGGCTCTGACCGCACATCGCGCCTTGACGGGCCGGCGGGAGCACGAGAGGCTCGGCGTCATGCGGATCCGTCCTCTCGTCACCGTCGGCTTCGTGGTCGCCCTCGTCGGCCTCGCCCGCGCGCAGGCCGAGAACCCCTACCCCGGCTACCACAGCGCCACGTACGCCGACCCGGCCAACTGGCTGTGCCGTCCCGACAAGGACGACGTCTGCGATCACGGCCTCGACGCCTCGATCGTCAAGGCCAACGGCAAGGTCTCGATCGATCGCTTCGCGCCGGCGAAGAAGCCGAAGATCGACTGCTTCTACATCTACCCCACGATCTCGACCGATCGCGGCGGCAACAGCGACTTCGTTCCCGGCGCCGATCAGGAGCTGTTCGTCGTCGCGCAGCAGGCGGCGCGTCTCGGTGAAGTCTGCCGCGTGTTCGCGCCCGTCTACCGCCAGATCACGCTGACGGCGCTCGGCTCCATTCTCGGCGGCAATCCGATCCCGTTCGATCCGGAGCTCGCGTTCGCCGACGTCGTCGACGCGTGGAAGCACTACGTCGCCAACGACAACGGCGGGCGCGGCGTCGTGCTGATCGGTCACTCGCAGGGCGCCGGCCAGCTCACCTCGCTGTTGCAGGAGGAGATCGACGACAGCCCGGTCCTGCGCGACCGTCTCGTGTCGGCGATGCTGCTCGGGACCAGCTTCCAGGTGCCCCTCGGCGGCGGCGACGTCGGCTGCTCGCTCCAGAACCTGCCGCTCTGCCACCGCGAAACCGACACGAGCTGCATCGTCACGTACTCGACGTTCCGCGACGACGCGCCGCCGCCGCCGAACTCGCGCTTCGGTCGCGCGACGCAGGCCGGCTGCGAGGCCGCCTGCACCAACCCGGCGTCGCTGCGCGGCGGTCGCGCGGCGCTCCATCCCTTCCTGCCGACCGATGCACGCGCGCTGCCGGTCATCCCGCCGCCGAACCCGCCGCCGCAATGGGTCGACCCCTCGAAGGGCGTGACGATCACGACGCCGCACGTCACGCTGCCCCGGTGGATCGAGGGCGAGTGCAAGCGGACGTCCGACGGCTTCGTCTATCTCGCGGTCTCGAGCACCGGCAACGATGCGAAGCGCATCGACGACATCCGCGGCGCCGATCTCACGCCCGACTGGGGCCTGCACCTCGTCGACGCGAACGTCGCGATGGGCGACCTCGTCGCGCTCGCGAAGCGCCAGGCGAAGTCGTACTGCAAGCGGCGCGACTGCCCGGCACCGTGACGACGGTCAGGGTCCCGGAACGACGGCGCCGTCGCGCACGAAGACCGGGATCGTGTCGAGCGGGGCGTCGACGGTGATCCGCCGCCGGCCCTGGAAGACCTGGGTCGGGTCCCAGTAGCTGCGCCAGGTGCCGCGCGGCAGGTAGACGTCGCGCGCGCGCTGGCCGACCTTCCATACCGGCGCGACCAGCAGGTCGGGACCGAAGAGGTACTGGTCCCACCGATCGACGAGATTCCGGTCGCGACGATCGACGAACGGCATCGGCCGCACGATCGGCAGGCCGTTCGCCGCGTCCTGCGCCGCCGCCACGACGTACGGCTGCAGCGTTTCCCGCAGCCGCGTGTAGCGGCGGTAGATGTCGATCATCTCCGTGTCGTACCGCGGCTCGGTCGGCATGTCCCACGGCGCGTGGGCGCCGGCGCCGCCGATCTCCATGATTCCCGAGAACGCGCTGAACGCGAGCCAGCGCGCGAACACCTCGCGGTCCTTGAACTGATAGTAGCCGCCGGTGTCGGAGCCCCAGATCGGGATGCCCATGAACGCCGCGCGCTGCTGGCTGATGATGGCGTTGCGCAGGCCGAGGTCGGTGCCCGGCCCGGTGCCGAGCTGCGTGCTGCCCGGGATGTCGCCGCCCCAGAAGATCGCCCATTGCGACGTGCCGGTGTAGCTCGGCCGCGACAGCACGAGGTAGTCGCCGTCCGGAAACGCCGCCGCGAGCGCGTCGTGGTGGATCTGCGCCTGGAGGCGCGGATAGTCGTTGCGGACCTCGCGGCCGGTGCGGCCGTCGGCGTAGACGTCGCTCGCCTCCGACGGGATGTGCTCCTCGCCGCGGTCGAGCTTGATGGCCTGGATGCCGTACGCCGCCATGAACGCCGCGATGCGGTCGCGCCACCAGTCGCGCGCCGCCGCGGTGGTCGGGTCGAGGACGAAGCTGCCGCCGCCGAGGTCCGCGCAGCTCGGCGGCCCGACGGGCCCCGGCACATGGTAGCCGAGCTGCTGCGCGGCCGTGCCGTTGTCGAGCGGGCCGTTGCCGCACGTCCACGCGCTGCTCCAGATGCCGAGCCGGTAGCCGCGGCTACGCAGCGACGCGAGCGCCGCGTCGACGTTCGGTAGCCGCACGCCGTCCCACTCCCAGCGCGCGAAGCCGAAGTTGCCCGCCAGCACCGGGCGGTCGAAGAGGTACACGCCGGCCGGGATGCCGAGCATGTCGTACATCGTGACGTCCTCGGCGAGCTGCGCGTTGACGAGCATGCCGTCGAGCAGCGCCGTCGGCCCGCTCGCGAGCTCGCCGCGCCAGCGCCAGTGCAGGAACGCCCAGTCCGGCGGCACGAACGGCCGGCCGTTCAGCGCCGTGTACTCGTCGAGGATCGTCGCGTACTCCGGCCCGACGAAGACATGGAAGACGAGGCGCCGCGAGGCCGGCGTCGTTCCGGCCTCGAAGCGGAAGCGGACGGTGCGCGAATCGGTCTTCGCGAGATCGAAGAGGCCGAACGTCGTGCCCGCGACGCCGAGACCGTAGCCGCGCGACGACTGGAAGAACGGCGCGTAGATCGAGAGTGTCGGGAGAATGCGCATCTCGACGGTCTCGCCGCGGCGGTCGAGCGAGCCGACCTCGGGCGGCGCGTAGTCCTCGATCGCGAAGTCGAGCACGCCGGGTGCCACGACCGGCGAGTCGCGCAGGCGCTCGGTGAGCCCGTAGATCGCCTCCTGCCGCGGCGAGCGCAGCCGCTCGCCGAACGCCGTCACCGATTCGGGCGCGGGCGGGTCGAGCGCGACCTCGATGGTGCGCTCGGTGAGGAACCGCACCGTGACGATCGCCGGGAGGCCCTCGTCGGTATCGACCTCCAGCGCCACGCCGTCGGCGAGCGCCGTGGTCCGGCGCACCGCGCCGAGCTCGTGCACGACGCCGGCGCGCTCGTAGAAGAGACCGCCGCGCCCGTGCTCGCGCAGCAGCGTCGCACCGCGCTGTCGGTCGCGAATCGCCAGCCGCAATGGACGCAGGTCGATCTCGGCGCGCGCGACGGCGGACTCCACGCGCGCCATGCCCATCCCGGGTCGCACGTCGATGGCGGCGACCGACGGATGCGGCAGCAGCAGGCCGGTGAGGAGCGCGGCGACGGCGAGGCGCATGCACGATCGCTACGGGATCGCGCCCTCGGGCGTCAACGACGAATGCGACCGGCGGCGTCCGCGACGACCCCGGCGACGGCTCCCCAGACGAGATGCGCGGCGATCATCAGCCCGACGCGCCGCGCCGGCTCGCGCGTCGCCGGCGGAAACAGCCCTGTGGCGGGCAGCCATCCGAGGTAGCTGACGGTCCAGACGACCAGGCCGTAGGCGGCGCCGTCGGCCGCGGGTCCGAGCCGGGGACGGTCGGTCACGAGCCCGTAGAGGCCGCCGGTCGCCGCGCCGTAGCCGAAGTGCGACAACCAGGTGAGCGCCGTCTCGGGTTCGTCCGGCAGCCGGCTGCCGAGCGCCAGCCGCTCGACGTTCTCGGTGATCTCGCGCGGCGGCAGCGGGTACTGCTCCCGGCGCGGCAGCGCTCGATGCATCGCCTCCATCGCGACGGTCATCGGCACGGTCGCCGCGAGCCCGCCGACGATGCCGGCGGCGACGCGTTCGATCGCCGGCTGCGCATCGGTGGGTCGTCGTTTCGCCATGCGGACGTCCAGCAGGTTCCATGCCTGGCGAATCGCCCGCCGGTGCGACGGCGGATGGTCGCGATTGTAGAATCGCGATTGGCGGCGCGACGTCATCCGCGTTAGGACGGCCGTGTGGGGGTGACCGACTTCGCGCGGCCGCTTGGCCCCGAACGCCCGGGCCAGCAGGGGCTCGGGCCGCACCAGGAGGAGAGCGGCAACCGCGCCATCCTGGCACTGCTACGCGACGAAGAGGTCGCGTCGCAGGTCGACCTGGTGATCACCCACCGCGACGACGCGTACGAGGTGTGGGCGGCGCGCGGCATGATCCGCTTCCGCCGGCACGCCGGCGCCGGCGGACCCGAGTTCCGCATCGTCGAACAGATCGGCGAGAACCCGATCGCGCGGCAGGACCACACCGCCGTCGCCACGTGCGCCGACGAGCTGCGCGCGGCGGCGGCGTCGGGCCATCCGACCGACGATCCGAACGCCGCGTTCATCGAGCCGTCGCAGCTGACGTATCCGCACGCGTACGAGCGCATTGCGCAGCTGTTCGACAGCCCGCTCGCGCCCGACCTGATCGTCAGCCCGCGCTGCTGGACGTTCGGTCGGCAGCCCGGTCAGCACGGCGCGCTCGACGTCGTGCAGTCGCGTGCGCCGCTCGCGTTCGCCGGACCGGGCGTGCGACCCGGCCGCTACGAGGGATCGCCGCGACACGTCGACATCGCGCCGACGGTCTGCCGGCTGATGGGCTTCCAGCGCGCGACCGGCCGCGACTGGAGCGGACGTCCGGCCGAGACGTACCTGCGGCGCCAGGACGGTCGCGTGCTGGACGAGGTCGTCGACGACGCTGCGCCGCGGCCCGACCGCGCCTACCTCGTCCTGTTCGACGGGCTCGCGCATCCCGAGCTGATGACGCTGCTCGAGCGCGACGATCCGCGCATCGCGAATCTCCGCCGCCTGCTCGATCGCGCGGCGCTATTCACGTACGGCTCGACCGTCAACTTCCCGAGCATCACGTGGCCGAGCCACGCGACGATCCTCACCGGCGCCTGGTGCGGCCATCACGACGTCGTGAACCCGACGTACTGGGACCGCACCGCGCGCACGCCGCTCGCGCCGCAGGCGCAGGGCACGCGGACGGAGACGTATCTCGGCGACGGCGTGGAGACGCTCTACGAGGCGTTTCATCGCGCGCGGCCCGGCTGCTTCACCGCGAGCATCCACGAGCCGCAGGGTCGCGGCGCCGACCACGCGCCGCTCGAAGGCCGCACCGTCGGCCCGCGCGACCGGCTGAAGGCGCTCACCGGCGAGCTGTCGCGCGAGATCGGCCCGCGCTGGACGGCGGACGGGCACGACGACCTGCAGCGCGAGGCGCAGCTCGACGCGCGCGGCCTCGCGCAGGTGCTCGTCCTCTTCGACGATCCGTCGCACCCGCCGCCCGCGTTCGTCGCGCACGAGTTCACGCTGACCGACGGCGCCGGCCACGAGTACGGCCCGCACGCCGAGGGTCTGCGCGATGCCATCGCGGAGACCGATCGCCGCCTGGGCCGCGTCCTCGACCTGCTCGAGCGCGACGGGCTCCTCGACTCGACGCTGTTCGTCTTCACGTCGGACCACGGGATGGCCGCGCAGGACACCGCGCTCGGTGCCGATCCCGTGCGCCACCTCGAGCGGATCGGCATGCGCGTCATGACGGGCGAGCCGATGCTCTGGCTGCGCGACCTCGCCGTCGCCGTCGAGCGCGCGCCCGACGGCCGCACCGCACGCGTGGTCGTCGCCGACAACGACGTCGACGCGACGGGCGAGCGGCCGGCGGTCGAGGGCGCCGAGGTGGTGGTGCAGGACGGCGCTGAGCGGACGATCGCCACGCTGCGCACCAACGCCGACGGCATCGCGGGCTTCGCGACGCCGATCGACGCGGGGCACTTCGTCGTGGCGGTCCGCCACCCGGACTTCAACCCGCGCCGCCTCCGGCTCGACGGAACGTCGCTCGCGCTCGATCTGCGGCGGGCGCTCTATGGGTGAGCACTCCTTCCCGCCCGGCCATCCCGACGAGCGCTGGATGCGCGAGGCGATCCGCGTCGCGCAGGTGTCGCGCGAGCGCGGCGACTACGCGTTCGGCGCGGTGCTCGTGCGCGACGGCGCGATCGTGACCGCGTCGGGCAACAAGGTCGTCACCTACGGCGACCCGACGGGGCACGCCGAGCTCAACTGCCTGCGCAAGGCGGCGATGCGCGAAGGACACCGCCATCTGCAGCCCGGCGCAGTGCTCTATGCCACCCACGCGCCCTGCCCCATGTGCGTGTCCTTGTGCGTCTGGACGAAGGTGTCGGGGCTCGTCTACGGCTGCTCGCAATCCGACATCGGCGCCTGGGGCCGGGAGCATGCGGGCCCGGTCTTCACGTGGCGGTCGGTACGCATCGAGCCCGACGAGCTGTACGCGTTCCTCTGCGATGCGCATCCGACCATGGCGATCCGCAGCGGCTTCCTCCGTGAGGAGTGTCTCGCGCTGTTCCACGAGTGAGGTCCCGGCGCCCGTGCTCTCGACGCAAGGCGCCGTGGGCGAGGTCCCTCACGTCTTTCCGTCGAAAGGATTTCTTGACCGCGCACTCGGAGGAGTGTGATGGTCGCGACGATGCGCCTGGCCTTTCTGCTCGTCTCACTGTGCCTCACGGCGATCGCATCCGGCGCGCCGCCCGTCGTGACCGTCACGCAATGCGGGCAGGTGGTGCCGCGGGGGTTCGACGCCACGCTCGCGAACGACCTCGATTGCTCCGCCGAGCTGCGCTGCTGGCACTGCGACGGCTCGATCACCGGCACGCGCTGCCGCCCGGGCGGGCAGACCTGCACGACGGAAGGCGACTGCCCGGCGCCGACCTGTCCGGACGGCGAGAACTGCATCGGTCCGTCGACGGCGGACTACTCGTTCTGCGCCAGCACGGCCGGCGTGGAGCTCGACCGGGCCGACCTCGATCTCGCCGGCCACACCATCGCGGGAGGGTACGCGGGCGCGATCTGCCTCGGCGGCCGGTGCCGCATCGCCAACGGGACGATCAGCGGCAACTGGAACGCCATCCAGAACAGCGGCCGGCTCGAGCTCACGGACCTCGTGCTGTCGGACAACGGCAACCGGGCGGTCGAGTTCTCGGGCACGCCGGTGCGCCCCGTCCGGGCGACGCGGGTCACGATCGCCGACAACGGCAACGACCAGGGCGGGCTGGTCGGCAGCCAGGTCACGCTGATCGACGTCTCGCTGTACCGGAAGGGCAGCGGCGTCCTCGGCTTCAAGAGCATCAAGGGGATCGGCGTCACCGCGATCGGCGATGCGCACACGCGCGCCAATGCGAGCGCGCTCGCCACGTACGACGGCAAGATCAGCATCAACGGCTTCTTCGCGCGCGACTGGCGTCGCGCGGTGGACACGCGCAGCGTGACCCTTCGCGAAGCCGACCTCGCGGACAACGAGTGCGACCTCTACAGCCGCATGCGTCCCGCGCTGACGAACACCGTCTGCCAGCACAGCTGCCAGCCGGCGGGAGGGACGTGGGGCGTATGCAGCGCGGACTGAGCGCGGGTCAGCCGCGCCGGCCGCCCCAGATGCCGGCGCCGAGCGCCGCGACCGTGATCGCCGCGCACAGATAGACGAAGACGTCGCCGAAGCGGGTGTAGAACGTGCGGACGCCCGTCCACGACACCTCGTCGACGTGCCAGAGCTGCTCGAAGATCGGCCCCTGCCATCGGATGCGACCGTCGGCGTCGATCACGGCGCTGATCCCCGTGTTCGCGGCGCGCACCATCGGCACGCGGTTCTCGATCGCGCGGAACGTGCCCTGGATGAGGTGCTGATACGGCGCCGAGGTGTGCCCGTACCAGGCGTCGTTCGTGACGTTGACGAGGAAGTCGGCGCCCTCGTCGATGAACCTGCGCGTCAGCGCCGGGAAGATGCCCTCGTAGCAGACGAGCACGCCGAACTTCTCGGACGGCAGCTCGAACACCGTGTGCTCGACGCCGGCACCGATCTGCCCGACGGCGGTCGTCACCATCTGCGACACGAAGAACAGGACGCGCGCGAACGGGACGTACTCGCCGAACGGCACCAGCTCGATCTTGTCGTACGAGCCGCGCTCGCGGCCGTCGGGCATCAGCAGGTAGGCGCGGTTCAGCTGCTGGATCGTGCCGTCGGCCGTCTGCCGGAACGCCGGGCTGCCGAAGATGATCGGCACCTTCGCCTCGCGCGCGATGTCGATCATCTCCTCGCGCAGCGGCCCCGCCTGCTGGAAGAAGAACGGCGCCGCGGTCTCGGGCCACGCGATCAGCTCGGCGCCCGCCCGCGCCGCCGCCAGCGTGAGCTCGCGGTAGCGGCTCATCGTCTCGCCCTGGAAAGCGGGATCCCACTTCCGGTCCTGCTCGATGTTCCCCTGCGTCAGCCCGACGCGCACCTGCCCGACGGCCGGCATGTCGCGCAGGCTGGCGGTGCGCCACCGGCCGAGCATCGGCAGCACGGTCACCAGCAGCGTCACGACCACGAGCGCCGGGAACAGCGGCCGTACGCTGCGGCCGCGCTCGCGCAGGATCGACGCCGCGACGACGTTGAAGAAGACGAGCACCGCGGACACGCCGTAGACGCCCGTGACCTCCGCGATCTGCACGAGGTCGTGGAAGCGCCACTGCGAGTAGCCGAGCGCGGCCCAGGGAAAGCCGATGAAGAACCAGCCGCGCAGCCACTCGAGCGTCACCCAGAGGGCCGGCGCGATCCAGATGGCCGGCAACCCGCGCTCCTCCATCCATCGGAACCCGGCGGCGAACGCGCCGTGATAGACGGCCAGCGCGCTCGACATCAGCACGAGGACGCCGGTCGCGATCGGCACCGGCACCGCCGTGTAGTGCCCGATCGTGTTGACGATCCAGTAGCAGGTGGCCAGCCAGAACGTCAGGCCGGTGAGCCAGCCGAGCCCGAACGCCGCGCGCGGCGAGCGCGTCCGGATGGCGAGCAGCAGCGGCACGAACCCGACCCACGCGAGCGGCGTCAGGTCGACGCTGGGAAAGGCCGCCGCCAGCGCGAGCCCGCTCACGACCGCGAGGACGAGGCGCCACCAGCCGGGCGGCTCCACCGCCTCCGCGACCGCCGCGACACCGTCCGCCCCCACCGCCAGCCCCATGGTCCGTCAGCCCCAGAGCCGTCGTGCCAGCACGCGCTCGCGCCGCTGCATGCGACGCGCCTCGCGCTCGGACACCTCGTGATCGTACCCCAGCAGATGCAGCACGCCGTGGATCAGGAGGCGCTCGCTTTCGCGGACGAGCGACTCGCCGCGCTCGGCCGCCTGCCGTCGCGCCGTGTCGACCGAGATGACGACGTCGCCGAGCAGCTGTCCCGGCGCGCCGCCGTCCCCCTCGCGCTGCGCGAACGAGAGGACGTCGGTGGGACGGTCCTTGCCGCGCCAGTCGCGATTGAGCGCCCGCATGACGGGATCGGAGACGAGCAGCAGCGACAGCTCGGCGTCGGGGAGACGCAGCGCTTCGAGCACCCGGCGCGCGCTCCGTCGCAGACGGACCGCCAGGGTGGGCACACGCCGGCCGCGCATCGACACGACGACGTCCATCAGCTCCGGTCGTAGGCGGTGATGATCTCTTGCACGAGCGGGTGGCGAACGACGTCCCGCTCGCTGAACGTGACGAAGCGGATTCCCGTGATGTCGCGCAGCACGTGCTGCGCTTCCTTCAGGCCGGACGGCTTGCCCGCGGGCAGGTCGGTCTGCGTGATGTCGCCGGTGACGACGGCCTTCGAGCCATAGCCGAGGCGCGTCAGGAACATCTTCATCTGCTCGGTCGTCGTGTTCTGCGCCTCGTCGAGGATGACGAACGAGTCGTTCAGCGTGCGGCCGCGCATGAACGCGAGCGGCGCGACCTCGATGGTGCCGCGCTCGACGAGTTTCCGCGCCCGGTCGAAGTCGACCATGTCGTGGAGCGCGTCGTACAGCGGCCGGAGATACGGGTTCACCTTCTCCGCGAGGTCGCCGGGCAGGAAGCCGAGCTTCTCGCCGGCCTCGACCGCCGGTCGCGTCAGCACGATGCGGCTGAACGTGTTCTTCATGAGCTCGGCGATGCCCATGGCCATCGCGAGGTACGTCTTGCCCGTGCCGGCGGGGCCGATGCCGAAGACGATGTCGTAATTGCGGATGGCGTCGATGTACGACTTCTGCACGACGCTCTTCGGCGTGATGGTCCGCTTGTGGGCGGAGATGAAGACCGTGTCGAGGAAGATGTCGCGCAGGCGCGCGTTGCGGTCGCCCGACAGGATGCGCAACGCGTAGTCGACGTCGGACGCGAAGATCGGGTAGCCCTGCTCGAGCAGCCCGTAGAGCTGCGTCAGCACGCGGCTCGCGAGCTCGGCGGCGACGGCGTCCCCGCTCACGGTCAGGGTGTCCTGACCGACGTCGATGCGGACGCCGAGCTGCTTCTCGAGGACCTTCACGTGCTCGTCGTGCTGACCGAGCAGCTCGCGGAACAGCGCGGCGTTCCCGAACTGGAGTGCCAGCGGTCCGAGTGCGGGTTGCGTCAAGCGGGTGTCGCGCTCCCTGCGCCGAGCAGCTCGTACGCGGCCTTCAGCGCGGCGTCGATGCGGTCGGGGTCTTTCCCCCCGGCCTGCGCCATGTCGGGCCGTCCGCCGCCGCCGCCGCCGACCAGCGGCGCCAGCTGCTTGATGATGTTGCCGGCGTGGTACTTGCCGGTGAGGTCTTTCGTGACCGCGGCGAGGAGCAACGCGCGCTCGCCCTGCGCCGCGCCCAGCACGACGACGCCCGACTTGATGCGGTCGCGCAGCTTGTCGGCCATCTCGCGGAGCCCCTTGTCGTCCAGCCCCTCGACGCGCGTCGCGAGGACGGTGATGCCGTCGACGGTGCGGGCGTCGGCCATGACGTCGCGCGTGGCGCCGCCGGCGAGCTTGCCCTGCAGCTCGGCGATGCGCTTCTCGAGCTCGCGCTGCTGTGCGATCAGCTTCTCGAGCTTGCCGGCCGCTTCCTCTTCCGGGCCGCGGAGCAGCGCGCTGATCTCGCGCAGCGTCGCCTCGCGCTGGCGGACGTAGTCGAGGGCCCCCTCGCCCGTCGCCGCTTCCAGGCGCCGCACGCCCGACGCCACGCCGCCCTCGCTGCGAACCTTGAAGAGGCCGATGTCGCCGGTGCGCTCGACGTGCGTGCCGCCGCACAGCTCGGCCGAGAACTCCCCCATGCGCACGACGCGGACGCGGTCGCCGTACTTGTCGCCGAAGAACGCCAGCACGCCGGCCTTGATGGCGTCGTCGTAGGCCATCTCTTCGGTCGTCACCTCGGCGTTCGCGCGCACGCACGCGTTGACCTCGTCTTCGACGGCCTGCAGCTCCTCGGGCGACATCGGCTTGTTGTGGTTGAAGTCGAAGCGCAGCCGGTCGGCGCTGACGAGGGAGCCTGCCTGCTTCACGTGTCCGCCGAGACGATGACGGAGCGCCGCATGCATCAGGTGCGTCGCCGAGTGGTTCAGGCGCGCGGCCTCGCGGCGCTCGGCGTCGATCTCGAGGCGGACGGTGTCGTCGACCGAGATGGCGCCCTGCCGGACGATGCCCTTGTGCGCGATCACCGTGGGTGCGACCTTCACCGTGTCGCGCACCTCGATGCGCGTGCCGGCGTCGGTGACGATGACGCCGTGGTCACCGGCCTGGCCGCCCGACTCGGCGTAGAAGGGGGTCTCGGCGGTGATCACGTCGACCGCGCTGCCTTCGCGCACGGGGCCGCGCGTCTCCTTGCCGTCGACGAGGAGCGCCAGGACCGTCGACTCCCATGTCCCGACGCGGTCGCCGACGAAGCGGGTGGTCAGGCCGTCGGCGAGATCCGCGTGGGTCGTCGCGTCGGCGAAGCGCTGCGCGCCGCGGGCGCGCGTGCGCTGCACCTCCATGGCGCGGTCGAAGCCGGCCTTGTCGACGGTCATGCCCTCGCCGACGAGGATGTCCTCGGTGAGGTCGAGCGGGAAGCCGTAGGTGTCGGACAGCTTGAACGCGACCTCGCCGTCGAGGACCGTGCGCTGCTCCGTGCGCGCGGTCTCGACCTCGCTCGCGAGCAGCGCCAGGCCGCGGTCGAGCGTCGCCGCGAAGCGCTCCTCTTCCAGCTTCACGACCTCGGCGATCCGCTGGTGCGCCTCGACGATCGCGGGGTACGCGCCGCCCATGCTCTGCACGACCGCGCCGATCACCTGGAAGAGGAACGGCTCGTTCATGCCGAGCAGCTTGCCGTGGCGCGCGGCGCGGCGGAGCAGCCGGCGCAGCACGTAGCCGCGTCCCTCGTTCGACGGCACGATGCCCTCGGCGACGAGGAACGTGACGGCGCGGGAATGGTCGGCGATCACGCGCAGCGAGACGTCGTCCTTCTCGTTGTTCAGGTACGGCTTGCCGGACAGCTTCTCCGCCGACGCGATGATCGAGCGGAAGATGTCGATGTCGTAGTTGCCGGGGACGCCCTGGAGCACGGCCGCGATGCGCTCGAAGCCCATGCCGGTGTCGACGTGCTTGGCGGGCAGGTCGGACAGCTCGCCCGACGGCTCGCGGTTGTTCTGGATGAAGACGAGGTTCCAGATCTCGAGGTAGCGCGCGCAGTCGCCGTTCACCTGGCAACGGTGCGGCTTGCCCTTGTGGTCGCAGGCGTCGGGACCGCGGTCGAGGTGGATCTCCGAGCACGGCCCACAGGGGCCCGTGTCGCCCATCTCCCAGAAGTTCTCGTCCTCGAAGCGCTGGACGCGCTCGGGCGCGATGTCGGTGAGCTCCTTCCAGAGCGCCTCGGCCTCGTCGTCGGTGGTGTAGACCGTGGCCCAGAGCTTGTCCTTGGGCAGCTTCCAGACGTCGGTCAGCAGCTCCCAGGCCCAGCGGATGGCGTCGCGCTTGAAGTAGTCGCCGAACGACCAGTTCCCGAGCATCTCGAACAGCGTGTGGTGGTAGGTGTCGCGCCCCACCTGCTCGAGGTCGTTGTGCTTGCCGCTGATGCGCAGGCAGGTCTGGCTGTCGGCCGCCCGCACGTAGGGACGGGTCTCGTTCCCGAGGAAGACCTGCTTGAACGGCACCATTCCGGCGTTGGTGAAGAGCAGGCTCGGATCGCCGGCCGGAATGATGGGTGCGCTGGGTACGATGGTGTGCCCGCGCTCACGGAAGAAATCGAGAAACGTCTGGCGGATCTGGTCCCCGGTCACGGGGGGACCTTATCGGCTGGGGTCTGGAGCGGCAAGGTTGGCCGGCGATCAGCGCGACGCCGGCAGGTGCCGCGAGAGCGCCTCCAGGCAGGCGGTCGGGAGCCGCTCCGCACGCTCGATCCGGGCAAGGCGGCGCTCGATCCGTCGCATGAGCCGGCGTTCGCCGGTGGTCCCAGGCTCCACGGCGCACAGCCGCGCGAGACGGCGGCGGAGCCGGCGCGGGGTCGCGACGTCGAGGCAGCCCGAGCGCTCGAGCGTCGCGCACAGGCCGTCGGGCAACGTCGTCGACGTCGTGGTCGTGGTGGACACGCTCGTGGTGGTCGTCGTCGGAACCCCGCGCAGCGTGCCGTCGTCGCCACGCAGCGCCAGGACGGTCATCACGCCCTCGTCGTAGTCGTCGTCGGTGCACAGGGCGCCGCCGACGAGCACGGTCCCGTCGGGCGCGGTCCCGACGTACCCGCTGCTGCTGCCACCGTCTCCGTGCGCACAGAACGGCTCGATCTGCGAATCCCACAGCCGGCTTCCGTCGCTTCCCGCGAGACGGACCGTGACGATTCCCCGGTAGGTGCCGGTGACCACGACATCACCGTCGGGAGTCAGCGCGACGTCGGACACGTTCCCGCTGGTCTCCTCGTTCACCCAGACCGGGACCCCATCCGTGCCGCCGAGCCGCTCCACACGAAAGTGGTAGTGGCCGTCTTCCGTGCGCACCGAGCCGGCCACGACGACGTCGCCGTTGGCGGCGAGCGCCGTCTGGGGACGCCCGCTGGTGTACGCTCCCGGGCCGTAGTCGTAGGTCCACAGCACGTCACCGGTGTCGCCGCTCAGCTTGACGACCCGACTCTGGGTCAGCGTCGGATCCGTCGACTCATCCTCCCAGAGCTGCCCGCTGGCGACGACGTCGTCGTTGGCGTCGACGAGGATGGCGGCCACGTTTCCCCGCAGCGACTCCGCCAACGGGTCGTAGCTCCACATCTCCGACCCGTCGGTCGCCGACCGCTTCACGACGCCGAGACGTTCGCCCGCGACGTCGGTGTAGACGTCGCCGGCCGAGTCGACGACCAACCGACGCGGCATCGGCCGGTCGAAGCCGATCGTCCAGACGGGCGCGCCGGTCGTGGGATCGAGCCGGGCGAGGGAGAAGTTCTCCTCGGGTGTTTCGAAGCCGTAGGTGTCTCCGCCGACGACGAGGATGTCGTCACCGCCGTAGGCCATCACGCCACCGAGACCTTTGACGGTGAACGTCCAGCGCTTCCACCCGTTGGGGTCGAAGCGCGTGACCGTCCAGTAGCCGTCTCCCACGCAGCCGTCCGCCGTGCCGTTGACGACGACGTCGCCGTCCGGGAGCTGCACGAGGCCGCGCGGGTCCCGGCAGAAGAGGCCGTACGGGAGCAGCCGGTAGGCGCCGGTCGCGAGATCGAAGCGAGCGACGATCCCGTCGATGTCGGGGCCATCGCCGCTCGCCAGGACGTCGCCGTCGCCGAGGACGATCATGTCCCGCACGCCGTTGCCGGAGTCCCCGTAGGTGATGTCCGACTGCGACACCGTGGCGATCCACGCATGCGCCCACCCGGCCGCCAGGAGCAGGCAACCGGCGGCGAGCGCGAGGAGACGGGCGTAGGGCACGTGGTGCAGCTAGCAAGACGACGACCACGCCCGCACGCCGCACAGTCGAGCGAAATCGGGGACTTCCACCCTGCCCGAGGCGGCGAGCGATCGGTCGATGGTCGCACCGGGCTGGCACGCGGGCCACATCACCGCAGGTGCGCAGTCCGACGGGTGTGCGTACCGTCGCCAGCCGGCCCGTCAGTCCTGCGACTCCAGCATCGTCATCAGCACCGGCTCGCCGATGCATTCGAAGGCGGTCTGGACCACGAGCCGGCTGCCCGGGACGCGCACGCTGAAGTCGCTACCCTCCGCGACCGTCGGCAACGAGAGCTGCGACGGCTCCGGCAGCAGTGCCTTCAGATTGCCCCCCGCCATGTTGACGAGCTCGCCGACGGCGTCCTGCGTCTCGCGGAGGCTGGCGTCGACGGGATCCATGTCGAACAGCACTCCGGCGACGGTGCGTGCGAGGCGCTCGGAGCAGTGCAACGCCACGACCCCGCGCCACGCGCCCGTGATGTGGACGCAGCCGGCGAACGTCGATCCCGCGCGGTCGCGCAGGACGCCGGCATCGACGGGCTGCAGGTCGAGCCCCACCACCGCCGACCAGATCGACTCCGCGATCTGCCTGACGTCGTCTTCGGCAATCGTCGTCGTCATGGGCGGCTCTCCTTCGTGCGCAGCCGATAGCCGGTGGCCTTGTCGATCATCACGCGTTCGAAACCGTCGTCGAGGTTGAGCGTGGTCTCCGCGCCGCCGAGGAACAACCACCCGTCGGGCCGCAGGAGCCGGCGGATCCGGCCGAGGATCAGCTGCTTCGTCTCGACGTCGAAGTAGATCAGCACGTTGCGCATGAACACGAT
Organism: uncultured Binatia bacterium (SeqCode); assembly: GCA_964432595.1. Lineage (GTDB taxonomy): Bacteria > Desulfobacterota > Binatia > DP-6 > DP-6 > DASYLJ01. The sequence goes on from CAYSOF010000008.1 coordinate 261,436, forward strand.
GTCGAGCGGCGGGAACCCCGGCCAGGTGCCGGCGAGGTTCATCTCGTGCAGCTCCAGCATCGCCCGCAGCTCGGGCTTCACCTGCCAGGAGGTCCCCTCCTTCTGGAACCACTTGACCAGCATCGGTGCCGGCAGGCCGCGGTTCACCTCGAGCTGGCTGTAGCGGCCCTCGCGCGTACGATCGAGCATCTCACGCGAGAGGTCGCTCGCGAGCATGCGCACCGTCCATCCGGTGAGCGCCGCCTGCCGTTCGCGCAGGACCATGGCGATCGAGTACGGCTCCTGTCCGCTCGAGGACGCGCCGCACCAGATGTTCAGGGCGCGTTCGGCGGCCCGCGCCGCCAGCAGCTCCGGGAGGACCCGCTTGCGCAGCGCCTCGAACGGATGGACGTCGCGGAAGAACGTGGTCTCGTTGGTGGTCATCGCCTCGATGACCTTGCGCTCGAGACCGCCGCTGCGGTCGGACCGGATCCGATCGACGAGGTCCTGCAGCGACGCGCATCCCTCCTGCCGAGCGACCGGCATGAGCCGCGACTCGGCCAGATATTCTTTGCCCGGCTCGAGCACGATCGCCGAGCGCTCGCGCACGAGCTTGCGAATGAATTCGAACTCACCGGCGCTGATCGTCATGCTCGCTCCCCAACCGCCGCCCGATCGACGCTCACGACGGCGTGGCGATGCCGAGCAGCTCGAGCTTCTGCACGAGCGCATCCTTCGTGAACGGCTTCATCAGGTACTCGTTGGCCCCGGCTTCGAGCGCCTTCACCATCTGCGAGCTCTCGATCTCGGTGGTCACCATCATGATGAGCATGTCGGCGAGCTCCGGCCGCTGGCGCGCCGCGCACACGAATTCGAGGCCGTTCATCTCCGGCATGTTCCAGTCGACCAGCGCGATGTCGACGGGCCCCGTGCGCGCCAGCGCGGCGAGCGCGTCGCGGCCGTGCTGCGCCTCCGTCACTTCGAAGGCGAACTGCTTCAGGATCTTGCGAATGATGATCCGCATCGCCTGCGAATCATCCACTACCAGTGCATGCACGACGGCCTCCTTCGACTACAGCTTCGCTTCCGACACGATCCGCTGCAGCTCGGCGCCCATGCGGGCCAGCTCGCTCGCCGCCTTCTGCGAGTCGCTGGCGCCCGCCGTCGTGCTCTGCGCCGCCTGCGCCACGCCGGTGATGTTCTGCGCGATCTCCGAGCTACCCTTCGCCGCCTGCGCGACGTTGCGGCCGATCTCGTTCGTCGTGGCGGTCTGCTCTTCGACGGCGCTGGCGATCGTGTTCTGGATGTCGTTGATCTGGTTGATGATGGTGCCGATCTGCGCGATGGCGTCGATGGCGCCGCGGGTGTCCGTCTGGATGGCCTCGATCTTCTGGCCGATCTCCTCGGTCGCCTTGGCGGTCTCCTTGGCGAGCTCCTTCACCTCGTTCGCGACGACCGCGAAGCCCTTGCCCGCCTCGCCGGCGCGCGCCGCCTCGATGGTGGCGTTCAGCGCCAGCAGGTTCGTCTGCTGCGCGATCGACGTGATCACCTTGATGACCTTGCCGATCTCCGCGCTGCTCTCGCTGAGGGCGGCCACCTTGCCGTTCGTCTCCTCGGCGACCTTGACCGCCGCCGTCGCCACCTTCGCCGCTTCGGTGGCGTTCTTGGCGATCTCCTTGATGCTCGCCGTCATCTCCTCCGTCGCGGTCGCGACGGTGCCGACGTTGCTGCTGACCTGCTCGGCGGCCGCCGAGACGACCGTCGCCTGGGCCGACGTCTCCTCGGCGTTGGCGCTCATCTGCTGGCTGGTGACGGTGAGCTCTTCCGACGCCGCGGCCACGGCCTGCGCGCTTTCGTTCACGCGGCCGAGCACGTCACGCAGCTGCTCGGTCATCGCCTTCTCGCGCTCCTGCGTCGCGAGCTTCTCGGTGACGACCTCCCAGGTCAGCATCGGGCCGAGGTAGTTGCCCTTCGCGTCGAGGATCGCGCTCACCAGCAGATCGAGCTTCTCGGGGCCGACCTGGATGATCGCCTTGTGCGGCAGGTTCTTCGGATCGGCGAGCAGCTTGCGCTGATGCGTCGGGTTCTTGTGGAAGATGTCGATCGTCTGCCCGAGCACCTGATCCGCCTTGATCGGCAGATATTGCTCGATGGCCTTGAGCGTCTTCCGCGACGTCGGGTTCAGGTAGCGGATGACGCAGTCCTGGTCGGCGAAGATCACATTGATCGGCGCGTTCTCCATCATGTTGAGCACGCGGACCGCCTCGTCGGCCCCCCGCTGGCGATCGAGCGCCGAGGAGACGAGCTTGCCCACGCTGCGCAGGACGTCCAGCCGCTGCTCGGACAGGCTCAACGTCTCGAGAGCGAAGAAGTCCATCGTGCCCTGCACCTGTCCGCCGACGACGATCGGAAAGCAGACGCCCGACTTGACGCCCGCGCGCTGCGCCGCCGGCGCGCGGCAGCAGTCGCGCATCTCACCGAGGTCCTGCACGAAGTACAGATCGCGCGTCTTCCAGGCGCGGCCGGAGAGACCCTCGCCCTCGCGGAAGCGCGCCTCCTGCGTGATCCGCCGGAACTCCTCGGTGACGGTTCCCGACTCCAGGGAAAAGCGTAGCGCGTTCTCCGCCGGATCGAGCGTCCAGTAGGAGCCGTACGCCCACCCGAACGCGGTCTTGACGGCGCCGAGGGCAGCGCTCACGACCTCGCGCTCGCTCGTCGCGCGCCCGAGCGCTTCGACCACCTCGAGCACCGCCTTGGTGTTCTGCTGCGACTCGGCGAGCGACTCCTGCGCTCCCGCATGCTCCAGCGTTCGCGCCGCAGCGCTCCCCTTCCGTTGGAATCGTCCGTTGCTCATCGCCTCTCGCTCCCCTTCGTCGTTGTGTGTTGTCGGAACTCGGTTTCAGAGCTCGGCGACGTGTCCCGTGCCGGCGAGCTGGACCGTTTTTTCGGTGTCGAGAATCAGCAGCAGCCGCTCGCGGAGCTTGTACACGCCGCGGATGAGCTCGCGTGCGACGCCGTCGATGGTCTCCGGCGGCCGCTCGAACGTCTCGTCGGCGACGTCGAGGACGTCGCCGATCTCGTCGACGAGCAGGCTCACCGCGCCCTCGTCCGTCC
>CAYSOF010000009.1:0-232654 GCA_964432595.1 uncultured Binatia bacterium (SeqCode)
AGGGCGCTACTTGCCCAAGAGGTGCTCGGTCTGTGACCGCTTCTGGGCAAAGCCGCCCGCGCTAGCATCGATGCGTTGCGTGGCGGACCGCGGGTCCGCTACGCCACAGCGAGATGCTCACCGTGTGGCAGGGGAATCGGCTCGAGACGTTGGCGGACCGCCTCGCCGACGTCGTGCGCCGTCCGCTCGCCACGGCGCTCACGCCCGACGTCGTCGTCGTGCAGAACACCGGCATGGCGCGCTGGGTGTCGCTGCACCTGGCGCGGACCCTCGGCGTCTGCGCCAACGTGCGCTTCCGCCTGCCGGCGGCGTTCCTCTGGGAGACGTATCGCGCCATCGCTCCCGAGGGCGCGGCGGTCGACGCGGTGGAGCCCGACGTCGCCACCTGGCATCTGATGGCGCTGCTCGGTGGCGTGGGCGACGACCCGCGGTTCGCGCCGGTGCGCGCGTATCTGGGGGACCATCTGGGGGACCCGCTGGGGGAGCGGCTGGGCGACGGTGCCGACGGCCGCAAGCGCTACGAGCTGGCGCGGCGCCTGGCAGACACGTTCGAGCAATACCAGGTGTACCGGCCGGCGTGGATCGCCGAGTGGGAGCGGGGCGGTGGAGACGGTTGGCAGCCCGAGCTTTGGCGGCGGCTGGTCGCGCGCGGCGTGAAGCACCATCGCGCGGCGTTGCAGGGCGAGCTGCTGCGGGAGCTCGGGCGCGCGCCCGTCGACCGCCTGCCGCCGCGCGTGTCGCTGTTCGGCATTCCGGCGCTGGCGCCGGCGTACCTCGAGGTGTTCCAGCAGCTCGGCGAGCGGATCGAGCTGGGGCTGTATCTCCTCAGCCCCTGCAGCCTCTTCTGGGGCGACACGGTGTCGCCGCGCGACGCGTCTCGCGCCGGGCAGCTCGAGCTCTTCGCGTCCGCCGAGCCGGAGGGTGAGAACGATCTGCTCGCGTCGATGGGCAAGCAGGGCCGCGACTTCCTCCATGACGTTGCCGCGCTCGGCGGCTTCCATCAGGACGCGTTCGAGGAGCCCGCGGGGAACGACATGCTCGGCGCCGTCCAACGCGACGTCCTCGCGCGACGGAACCCGTCGGACCGCACGGTCCCGGTCGCCGCCGCTGACCGCTCGATCCAGCTGCACGCGTGCCACTCCCCGATGCGCGAGGTCGAGGTGCTGCACGACCAGCTGCTCGCGATGTTCGACGCCGACCCGTCGCTGCGGCCGTCCGACGTCGTCGTGATGATGCCCGACATCGAGCGCTACGCGCCTTGCGTCGAGGCCGTGTTCGGTGCCGTCGGGCGCGAGCAGCACGTTCCGTTCACGATCGCCGACCGCAGCCGCCGCGCCGAGAGCCGGCTCGTCGAGGCGTTCTTCGCGCTCCTCGACCTGCCGGGGAGCCGCTGGGACGCCGCGCGGCTCCTGGCGCTGCTCGAGTCGCCGTCGGTGCGGCGGCGCTTCGGCATCGCCGCGGCCGACCTGCCGCTCGTCCGCCGATGGGTGCAGGACGCCGGCATCCGTTGGGGCATCGACGCTGCGGGTCGCGCCGCCGCCGACCTGCCGGCGACCACCGAGCACACGTGGCGCTTCGGCCTCGATCGCCTGCTGCTCGGCTACGCGCTCGCGGGCGACGCGCCCGTGCTGTTCGAGGGTGTCCTGCCGTGCGCCGACGTCGAGGGCTCGCAGACGGCCGTGCTCGGCCAGCTGCATGCGTTCGCGGAAGCGGCGTTCGCGCTCGACGGCTTGCTCGCCGCGTCGCGACCGCTCGCCGAATGGGCCGACGTGCTCGCCGCCGCGCTCGCGCGCTTCGTCGAGGCCGAGGACGACGAGGAGGCCGACGCGCAGGCGATCCGCGACGCGCTCGTCGCGATGGCCGAGTCGGCGGGCGCGGCCGGGTTCGCCGAGCCCGTCGCGTCCGCCGTCGTGCAGACGCACCTCCATCGCCTCCTCGACGTCGACGCGCCGCGCGGCCGCTTCCTCGCCGGCCGCGTCACGTTCTGCGCGATGGTCCCGATGCGCAGCATCCCATTCGAGGTGGTCTGCCTGCTCGGCATGGACGTCGCGAGCTTCCCGCGTACGCGCCGGCCGCCCGGCTTCGACCTGATGGCCGAGAAGCCGCGACGGGGCGACCGTTCGCGCCGCGACGACGACCGCTACCTCTTCCTCGAGGCGATCGTCTCCGCGCGCCGCTGCCTCTACCTCAGCTGGGTCGGCCGCAGCATCCGCGACAACACCGACGTCCCGCCGTCGGTCCTCGTGAGCGAGCTGCTCGATTACCTGCGCCGCGGGTTCACCGCGCCCGACGGCCGCGACCTCGTCGACCACCATCTCCGCGTCGACCATCCGCTGCAGCCGTTCAGCCGCCGCTACTTCGCGCAGGAGGCGCCGCTGTTCAGCTACTCGGCGTCCCTTTGCGACGCGAGCCGCGCGCTGCGTCGCGGCGAGGGACGGACGTCGATGCCGATCTGCGGCGAGCCGCTCGACGCCGCCGAGGAGCGCTGGCGCGAGGTCACGCCGGAGGCGCTGGTGCGCTTCTTCCGCAATCCCACGCGATTCTTCCTCGAGCAGCGGCTCGGCATCCGTCTCGACGAGGCGCCCGGCGTCGTCGAGACGCGCGAGCCGTTCGCGCTCGATGCGCTCGCGCGGTTCGGGCTGCGCGACGACATGCTGCGACTGCGTCTCGACGGCGGCGACGGGGACGACCCGCTCGACGTGATGCGCGCGCGCGGGGCGCTGCCGCACGGCGAGCTCGGCCGGGCCGCGTTCCGGAGCGAGCGCGGCACCGTCGAGGGCTTCGTGCAGCGTGTCGCCGCCGCGATCGACGGCGATCGGCTCCCGCCGCTGCCCGTCGAGCTGCGCCTCGGCGCGATGACGGTCCGCGGCACGCTGGCCGGACTCACTCGCGGCGGGCTCGTCGACTATCGTCTGGCGCGCACCAAGGCCCGTGACCGCCTGGGCCTGTGGATCCGGCATCTGATCCTCGCGTGCGCCGCTCCCCCCGGCGTCGCGCTGCGCAGCCTGTGGCTCGGCGACGATGCCACCGTCACGCTCGGCCCCGTCGCCGAGCCTGCCGCGACGCTGCGCACGCTGGTGGACCTCTACTGGGACGGGCTTCGCCGGCCGCTCCACTTCTTTCCCGAGACCGCGCTCACCTGCCTGGCGAAGGGCGGTGACCTCGGGGCCGCGCGCGACGTCTGGGAGGGCGACGAGTACGGCTATCGCACCGGCGAGGGCAGCGACGCGTACTATCAGGCCGCTTTCCGCGACACCGACCCGCTCGACGCCGAGCTCGTCCAGCTGGCCGGCCAGGTGTTCGGGCCGTACGTGCTGGCCGCGGCCGAGGAGAAGCTGGAGCGGCGATGAGCGAGGCCGCGCTCGACACGCTCACGGTTCCGCTGCCGGGCCTGGCGCTCATCGAGGCCAGCGCGGGCACCGGCAAGACGTACACGATCAACCGCCTCCACCTGCGGCTCGTCATGGAGCGTGGGCTCGGGATCGACCAGATCCTCGTCGTCACCTACACGGTGGCCGCGACCGACCAGCTCCGCAAGGAGATCCGCGCGCTGCTCGTCGAGGCGCTCCACGTATTGGGCGGCAAAACGACCAAGGACGCGATCCTGCGGGAGCTCGTCGCCCGCTGCGACCGCGAACAGGCCACGCAGCGGATCACGCGGGCGCTGCGCGAGTTCGACGGCGCCGCGATCTTCACGATCCATGGCTTCTGCCAGCGCGTGCTCGTCGACGGCGCGTTCGAGAGCGGCATGCCGTTCGACAGCGAGGTGCTCGCCGACGAAGCCACGCTGCGCCAGGAGATCGCGGACGATTTCTGGCGGCGCACGTTCCACGACGCCTCGCCACTGCTGGCGAGCCACCTGCTGCGCCGCCGCCAGGATCCCGGGGCGCTGCTCGATGTCGTCGCGCCGCATCTCGGACGGCACGACCTGCGTGTCCTGGTGCCGGACGATCCGGGCGATCTCGCCGCGCTCGAAGCGACGTGCCTGGCGGCGTTCGCGGCGGCGCAGGCCGCGTGGCGCCGCGACGAGGTCGAGCGGCTGCTGATCGATCACCCCGCGCTCCGGCGCAACGTCTACAAGACGACGTCGATTCCACGCTGGATCGCTCGCGCCGATGCCTACCTCGCGGCGGAGCTGCCCGATCTCAAGCCGTTCGAGCGCTTCGAGCGTCTCACGACGGCGGACATCCGCGGGAACCTGAAGGGGAAGGGCCCGGCGCCGGCGCATCCGTTCTTCGCCGCCTGCGAGGCGATGCTCGCAGCCGTCGGCGCGGTGCGCACGGCGTACGAGGCGCGGCTCGCGATCGCGCAGCGCGACCTACTCGCGTTCTGTCGCGCCGAGCTGGTCGCGCGGAAGCAACGCTTGCAGGCGCAGTCGTTCGACGACCTGCTGACGCAGCTCGCCGAGGCCCTGCACGGCCCGCGCGGCGCGCGTCTGGCGGCGAGCATCCGCGAGCGCTGGCCGGCGGCGCTGATCGACGAGTTCCAGGACACCGATCCCGTCCAGTACGGCATCTTCCGCGCCATCTACGACGGCACGGACGCGCCGGTGTTCCTCGTCGGCGATCCCAAGCAGGCGATCTACTCGTTCCGCGGTGCCGACATCTTCGCGTACCTCGCCGCGCGGCGCGGGGCGGGCCGTCGCTTTCCTCTCGACGTCAACTGGCGCTCCGATCCGGCGCTCATCACCGCCGTGAACGCGGTGTTCGCGGGGGTGCACCGGCCGTTCGTGGCCGCGGAGATCGAGTTCCTCCCGGCGCGGCCGGCGCCGCGTGACGATCGCGAGGTCCTCGCGATCGCCGGCGAGCCGCCCGAGCCGCTGCGCATCTGGTCGCTCGCGTCGAACGGCCCCCGCGTCGCGGGCAAGGGCGTCGCGCGCCAGAAGGCGGCACGGGCGACGGCGGCCGCCATCGCGCGCCTCCTCGAGCAGGCGGCACGAGGCGAGGCGACGCTCGGCGGCCGGCCGCTCGAGGGTGGCGACGTCGCGGTCCTGGTCCGCAAGCACCGCGAGGGCGCGCTGATCCGCCGCGAGCTGCTCCGGCTCGGCGTGCCGAGCGTGCAGCAGGCGCAGGACAGCGTCTTCGTGACGCGCGAGGCGGCCGAGCTGGAGCGCGTGCTCGCGGCGGTGGCCGATCCCGGGCGCCCCGCGCTGGTGCGCGCGGCGCTCGCGACCGAGATGCTCGGCGTCGACGCGGCCAGCCTGGTCGCGCTCGGCGCATCGGACGTCGCGTGGACGGTGTTGCTCGAGGCGTTCCATCGCCACCGCCAGGCGTGGCGCGAGCGCGGGCTGAGCGCGATGCTGCGGGGGCTCTTCGACGAGCGGGGCGTGCCCGCGCGCCTGCTCGCCTATCAGGACGGCGAGCGCCGTCTGACGAACGTGTTGCACCTCGCCGAGCTGCTGCAGGCGGCCGAGACGCAGCGGGGCGGCGGCCCGGAGAGCCTGCTCGCATGGATGGCCGAGCGCCGCCAGGCCGACGTCGCCGAGAGCGAGGAGCAGCAGCTGCGCCTCGAGAGCGACGAGCAGCTCGTGAAGATCGTCACGATCCACAAGAGCAAGGGCCTCGAGTATCCGATCGTCTTCTGCCCGTTCGTCTGGGACGGCCGGCTCTGGTCCGACGACAACACGAACCGCCGGCCCTTCGCGTTCCACGATTCCGACGACGACGACCGCCCGTGTCTGGCGCTCGACCTCGTGACGCTCAAGCCGAAGCGCGAGCTGGCGATGCGCGAGGAGCTGGCCGAGAACCTGCGCCTCCTCTACGTGGCACTGACGCGCGCGAAGCACCGGCTGACGCTCGTCACCGGACGGATCGGCGACGCCGGCACGTCGCCGCTCGCGTGGCTGCTGCACGCCCCCGCCGACGTCGCCATGACCGAGATGGGCCGGCACGTGCGCGACCTCGGCGACGCGGCCATGCTCGCCGACCTCGTTGCCCTCGCCGCGCGGTCCGAGGGGACCATCCGCGTCGAGCCGTTGCCCGAGGACGACGGCGTGCCCTACCGCGGCGATCGCGCGCCGATCGGCACGCTCGAGGCGCGTCGGCTTGCGCGGCCCGTACCGCGCGCCTGGAGCATCGCGAGCTTCAGCGCGCTCACCGCCGGCCATGGCGACGAGGCGCCCGATCACGACGCCACCCGATGGAGCGCGCCGCTCGACGGCGAGCGGCCGGCGCGCGACGTCTTCGGCTTCCCGCGCGGCGCCCGTGCCGGTAGCTGCCTGCACCGCATCTTCGAGCTACACGACTTCCAGGCGCGCGACGCGAGGGCGCGCGAGCGGCTCGTCGCGCGCGAGCTGCGCGTGCACGGCCTCGACGTGTCGTGGGCCCCCGTGGTGGCGGACATGGTCGAGCGCGTCCTGACGACGCCGCTCGACGCGGCCGGCCGCGTGCGCCTCGCCGACGTACCGGCCGAGCGCCGGCTCGCCGAGCTCGAGTTCTACTATCCCCTCGAGCGCCTCGAGGCGCGGGTCGTCCGCGAGGCGCTCGCGACGCACGGATTCGGGACGCCCGCGCTGCGCGACGCCGTCGCCCATCTTCCGTTCGAGGCGGGCGCGGGCTTCATGAAGGGCTTCGTCGACCTCGTGTTCGAAGCCGACGGCCGCTTCTGGATCCTCGACTGGAAGTCGAACTGGCTCGGCGCCGCGCTCGCCGACTACGCGCCCGCGCAACTCGAGACCGCGATGGCGCGCGAGGCGTACTGGCTCCAGTATCTCGTCTACACGGTGATGCTGCACCGGCTGCTGCGCCTGCGGCTCGGCGACGCATACGACTACGACCGCCACGTCGGCGGCGTCTTCTACGTGTTTCTCCGCGGCGTCGACCCGGCCGCCGGGCCCGGCGCGGGCGTCTTCCACGATCGGCCGACGCGGGCCCTCGTCGAGGCGCTCGACGCCCACATTGGAGCAGGCCTGGAGGCCGTCGCGTGACGCTCGCCGCGCTCGAACGCCTCGCTGACGCCGGCGGCGTGACGCCGCTCGACCTGCACTTCGCGCGCCTGATGGCGCGCATGGCCGGCAGCGACGCCCCCGAGCTGGTGCTCGGGGCGTGTCTCGCGAGCCGGCGCACGAGCGAAGGACACGTCTGCGTCGACCTCGGCGCGATCGCCGGCCGCCCGATCGTCGACGACGCGCCCGACGCGCCGGTGGCGCCCGATCTGGCGCGCTGGACCGCGGCGCTGCGCGCGTCGCCGGTGGTCGCCACGGCGGGCGAGCGCCGCCCGATGGTGCTCGACGCCGCCGGCCGCCTCTACCTGCATCGCTACTGGGACTACGAGCGGCGGCTCGCGGCGGCGCTGCGAGCACGAGCGGCGGCGCTCGTCGGCGACGTCGACGAGGCCCGACTCGGGCGCGACGTCGCCGCGCTCTTTCCGGCGCCCGGGCTCGACTGGCAGCGCGTCGCCGCCGTCACGGCCGTCCTGCGCCGGCTGTGCGTCGTGTCGGGCGGCCCCGGCACGGGCAAGACGTACACGGTCCTGCGGATGTTGGCCTTGGTGCTCGCGCAGCGGCCGACGCTGCGCGTGGCACTGGCGGCGCCGACCGGGAAGGCGGCCGCGCGCCTGCAGGAAGCGGTCCGGCTGGCCGCGCACGACGTGCCGCTCGACGCCGCCGCCCGCGCGGCGGTGCTGCGCGAGGCGGCGACGGTCCATCGGCTGCTCGGTGCGCGGCCCGACGGCGTCTCGTTCCGGCACGATGCGAAGAACCTGCTGCCGTACGACGTCGTCGTCGTCGACGAGGCGTCGATGGTCGACCTCGCGCTGATGACGAAGCTCGTCGAGGCGCTGCCGGCGCCGTCGCGGCTCGTGCTCCTCGGCGACAAGGACCAGCTGGCGTCGGTCGAGGCGGGCGCCGTCCTCGGCGACGTCTGCGGCCCGGCGCCGGGGTTCTCGGCGGCGTTCGCCGCACGCGTCACCGAGCTGACGGGTGTCCCGGTCCCGCCGGCCGTGGCCGAGACCGCGTCACCGCTCGGTGATGCGGTCGTCCTGCTGCGCGAGAGCCGGCGTTTCGCCGCCGACAGCGGCATCGGCCAGGTCGCGGCGGCGATCAACCGCGGCGACGGCGCCGTGGCCCTCGCGCGGCTCGAGGCCGGCGGCGCCGACGTCGCGTGGCTCGCGGTCGGCTCGCCGGCCGAGCTCGACGCCGCGCTCGCCACGGTCGTGCGCGACGGCTACGGCCCGGCGTGCGCCCTCGTCACCGCGGGCGCGCCGGCCCCCGAGGTGCTCGCGGCGTTCGCGCGCTTCCGGATCCTCTGCGCGCACCGCGCGGGGCCCGGCGGCGTCGAATCGCTCGATCGCGACGTCGAGCGCCACCTCGCCGCCGCCGGCCTCATCGCGCCGCGCGGGATGTGGTACGCGGGCCGTCCCGTGATGATCACGCGGAACGACCATGCGCAGGGCCTGTGGAACGGCGACGTCGGCATCGCGCTGCCGGGCGACGACGGCAACCTGCGGGTATGGTTCGAGGACGGGCGTGCGGTGTCGCCGGTGCGGCTGCCGCCGCACGAGACGGTCTGGGCGATGACCGTCCACAAGAGCCAGGGCTCGGAGTTCGACGACGTCGTGCTGGTGCTGCCGCCGCACGCGTCGCGCGTGACGACGCGCGAGCTGCTCTACACCGGCCTGACGCGCGCGCGCCGCCACGTCGGCGTGTGGGGTACTCCGGCTGTGTTCCTGGACGCGGTGACCACCCGTCTCGAGCGAGCGTCCGGTCTGCGCGACGCGCTCTGGAGCTGATCCGCCGGCATGGCACGCCGGCGGTCGGAGCAGCGTGCCGCGCCGGCTTCGCCGGCCCGCGGCATACAGCTTGCCCGAAGCGCACTGCTACACCGTGGCGCCCTTCGTTGCGGCCCAAGACATGGCCTTTGGGCCGGGTTCCTAACGCGTCTTCGCCTGCCGCACGTACCGCGACAGATCCTCGCGGTCGATCAACGACAGCAGCTCGACGCGGTTGCCGTCGAGCAGCCGGTAGATCAGGCGGACGTCGGTCGCGACGCGCAGGCGGTAGTAGTCGGGCAGGCCTTCGAGCGGGATGGCGCGCAGGCTCGGGTGCCGCCAGTCCTCGGCCAGGCGGTAGGCCTTCTCGAACGCGTTGCGCACGATCTTCCGGTCCCAGCGGCGGATCGACTCGTAGAACTCGTCGCTGAAGACCGGCACGTTCCAGCCCGCGCCGCTGCCGCGGCCGGTCTCCTCGTCCGCGGCCGGCGTCGGCCCGCCGACGCGCGCGGCGTCCTCGAGCGCACGGAGTCGCCGCTGGAGGGCCGCTTCGGCGTCACGCGACTCGTCGAGGTCGACCTCGAGGCTACGCGCGCGCCGGGTGGCCGTCTCGAGCTCCTTGCCGAGCCGCGCGACCTCGCCGGCCGTGCCGCCCTGGATCTGCGCGCGCAAGCCGTCGCGCTCCGCCGCGAGACGGCCGCGCTCGGCGTCCCCCTGCGCGCGCGCCGACTCGGATCCGCGCAGCTCGCGTCGCGCGCTCTCGAGCGCCTTCTCGAGCTCGCGGACGCGGTCCTTCATGTTGCTGACGCGCTTCAACGCGCGCGCGCTCTGGCTCCGTGCCCGCTTCGCGTCCTTCGCGATGGCGACCGTCGGGTCCTCGACCTCGGGCTCGGGCTCGGCCGGCGCGTCGCTCGCCGCCGCGGCCTCCTTCTTCGCCTGCTCCTCGGCCTCGTCGTACTCGGCGATGATCGTCTGCACGAGCGCCGCGGCGCTCGGTCCTCCGTCCTCCACGTCGGACGACAGGATCGCCCAGGCGAGGTCGCGCGCGGGATCGGGCGCGTCGAGAAGCAGCCAGGTGACGGCCTGCGCGCCGCCGGGCGCCGACACCGCGTCGACCAATGCCGACGTCTCCATCTCCTTGCGAAGCGACTTGTCGACGGCGGCGGCCACGTCGCGATCGGTCTCGTAGAAGTCGACGAGCGACCACGCGAGCTCCCACACCGACAAGGCTTCGACCCGCAGGCCCTCGGGCGCCGTCCCGAGCCGGCCGACGAGCTTCTTGAGCGACTTCTGTGGCAGCGCGACGACGAGGAACGTCGTCCGCTCGTCGGGATTCAGCGGGGTCAGGAGGGCCACGGGCGGCTCTTTAGCGGGTTGCTCGTCGAGGGGCCATCGGCCCGCGTCACGACTCGCCGGGCGACTCGAGCCGCTTCTGCAGCGCCGCGCGACGCTCGTTGACCTCGCGTTGGGTCATCGTCGTGACGTCGCCCTCCAGGCCGAGCGAGCGGCGGATGCCTTCCGGATCGAGCGCGGCCATCGTCGGGTCGAAGCCGATGTCCTGCATGATCTTCGCGCCGTGGCGCTCGGCGAAGAACGCGTAGATGCGCGTCAGCTGCTCGAAGATGTTCACGTCGGGCGCGAGCTTCGTGATCGCGCCGTCGAAGAAGAGCATGCCCTTCACGTAGAGCATCAGGTGCTTCGGCAGGCGGGCGCCGAGCCCCATCAGCCCTTTCAGGAGACGCTGGATCTCCCGCACCAGCTCCTCGCTCGACATGCGCGTCGGGTCCTGCACCGGCTCGTCGAGCCGCAGCAGCCGCATCACCTCGTCGACGTCGGCGTCGGGCGGCAGCGCGCCGAGATCGCGGAACGCCTCGATCTGGCCGCGCATGTCGTAGACGGCGCCCGTCATCATCATGCGGAGGAAGGCGAGGCGCTGCGCCTCGTTCATGCGGCCGGTGATGCCGTAGTCGAACAGCGCGACGCGGCCGTCGGGCATGACGAACAGGTTGCCGCCGTGCAGGTCGCCGTGGAACACGCCGTAGATCATCGCGCCCTCGAGGAACGCGATGAGCAGCGACCGCACGACCTCCGCCGTGTCGACGCCCGCGGCCTGCATGCCCTCGACGTCGTCGTACTTGAAGCCCTGCAGGCGCTCCATCACGAGCACGCGCGGCGTCACCAGCGTCGGATGCGGGCGCGGCACGACGATGATCGTCTGCCCCGCCTCGCGCAGCACGCGCGCGACGTCGAGCATGTTGTCGGCCTCGAGACGGAAGTCGAGCTCCTCGACGATCGTCTCGGCGAACAGCTCGACCAGCGCGGGCGGGTTCGCCAGGGCCGACACCGGAATGCGGCCGACCAGGTGCGGCGCGATCCATGCCATGGCGCGGATGTCGCGACGGACGAGGCGCGCGACCTGCGGCCGCTGCACCTTGACGACGACCTCCTCGCCGCCGGGCAGGCGCGCGGCGTGCACCTGCGCGATCGATGCGGCCGCCAGGCACTCGCGGTCGAAGCGCGCGAACGCCTGCTCGAGCGGCCGGCCGAGGTCCTCTTCGACCACGCGGCGCACGACGTCGAACGGCTCGGGGGGCACCTGATCGCGACAGCGCTTGAACTCCTCGACCAGCTCGGGCGGGAACAGGCCCTGGCCCGACGACACGATCTGGCCGAGCTTGATGTAGGCGGGCCCGAGCCGCTCGAACGCGCGGCGCAGACGGCGGGACAGGCCGGCGCGCGATTCCGACCCGCCGCGGCGGCGCTCGCGCAGCGACCACCCGGTGAGCCCGCTCCCGATGAGCGCCGCGGCCTCGGTGAAGCGCCAGAGCGGCGGCATCGCGCGGCGGCGCACCAGCTCCGGCACCTCGGCCTGCGATCGCGCGCGGAGCGCGGCCACGTCGGCGCGCCACGGACACGCCGACGGATCGATGTGCCAGGGGCCCCGGTCGCTGAACGCGCCGAAGGAGAGGTCGGAGCTGGGGGGAGTCGTCACGCGTCGCGCAGGCTAGCGGCCGGCGCTCGTCCGAGCAAAGCCGACGATACCCAACATGGCGTGCCGCTTGCAGAAATCAGGATTGACGCAGGGTCGTCCCGACATAGGAGCGAAAGGGTCGATGCGCGCGCCGCGCGCGTCAGGGAACCGATGCCGCGGGACACGCATGGATGCTTCGCTCGGGCGCCGCCGACATTCGAGTCGCTCGCGACCGCTTCGCCCCGTCACCCACCACCCACACTGCAGAAGGAGAAACCCATATGCGCTCACTCGCACCACTCGCGATGATGTTCGTCGCGAGCGCGCTGCTCGCTTCGCCGCCGCAGTCGCACGCGCAGACGTGCGGCAACGACGTCGTCGAGAGCGGGGAGGACTGCGATCCGCCGGGCAGCCTGACCTGTCCCGACGAATCGTCGCCCGGCGGATCGTTCGTCGCCTGCAACGCCGATTGTACCTGCGGCGACACACCGTCGTCTCCGGCCGGCAGCTTCCTCTGCTACGGCGTCAGGTCGGGCGGCAACGGCTCGGAGTCCGGAGTCGAGCTGCTCGACCGGTACGGCAGCTCCACCGTCGAGCTCGAGGGTCCGAAGCGCCTCTGCGCCCCGGCCAACGTCGACGATGAGGACGAGGGCGCGGCCGAGGCCGCCGATCACCTCACCGAGTACAAGATCCGCGGGCGATCGTCGTTCCAGCCGGTGCGCAACCAGCGCATGATCAACCAGTTCGGGACGATCTTCCTCGACGTGATGCGGCCGACGGCGCTGCTCGTGCCCGCCGGCAAGAGCGTCGACGGCGAAGCCGATCCGCCGAGCGCGGACGCCAACCACTTCACCTGCTACGCGGTGAAGCGCGCGCGCGGCAGCGAGCCGTTCCAGCGCGAGAACGACGTCGCCGTCGAGACGCAGTTCGAGGACACGCTGATCGACGTTCGCCGTCCGCGGCACCTCTGCGTGCCGACCGACAAGAACGGCGAGGACCCGGGCGCCGAGACCGATGCGGGCAGCCTGGTCTGCTACCAGATCAAGGGCTCCGGCGGCATCGGCAAGCCGAAGGTGTCGCTGAACGACCAGTTCGGCACCCGCCGCGTGACGCTCGGCCAGCGCCAGGCGCTGTGCGTGGCGTCGATGGAGAACCCGTCGACGACGACCACGACGAGCACGAGCACGACGACGACGACCACGCCGTCGTCGACCAGCACGTCGACGTCCACCACCGTGCCGTCGACGACCACGTCCACCACGGTGCCGTCGACGACCACGTCGACCACCATCGCGTCGACGACCACGTCGACGACGATTCCGTCCACCACGACGTCGACGACCGTTCCGCCGACGACCACGACGTCCACGACGGTGCCGCCGACGACCACGTCGACGACGGTTCCGCCGACCACGACGTCCACCACGGTGCCGCCGACGACCACGTCGACCACCGTCGAGCCCACGACCACCACGACCACGACGAGCAGCACGACGACGAGCATTCCGAGCTCGCCGTCGGCGGCGTTCCTGTGATCGGGTGAACCCGGTCGCCGGCGTCCCCGGGCATGGTGCCCGGGGACGACCGGCGCCGGTGCCCTGCTAATCGCCGAGCGCGATCACCGCGGGCGCGAAGAGCAGCAGCGCCGGCGTGCCGACGGCGTCGACCGCGAACGTGAACGGCAGCAGCGGCCACACCCACGGCCGCACGTGGATGCGCGTGAACGCGCGCGTATCGAGCGGCGGCGAGGGGGGGGCGCCCGGCGCCTCGTGCAGCACCAGCGCGACGTCGCGCCCGTCGTCGGTCACGGCCTCGAGCGAGGGCGCACCCGGGTCGGGTGTGCGCACGATCGCCACGGGGCGTCCCGCGCGTCGCCGTGCGGACGCCGCGTCGAGCCAGGTCACCTCGAGCGTGTCGACCGGCCGGCGGGCGGCGCGTACGTCGGCCAGCGGGATCGCGGCCCACTGCTCGCGCCGGTCGACGGGACGTCCGGCGTCGTTCGCATCGACCGCGGCGTAGCGCAGCACGAGCGCGTCGTCGCCGACGAACGCCTCCTGCACGCGCAGCACGTGCTCGCGTCGCCGAGCGGCGTCGAGCAGATGGCCGGAGAAGCATCCCGACGCGACCGCCGCCACGAGGACGGCGCCGGCGAGCCGCTCAATACAGGAGGCCATCGTACACCACGTAGCCGCGGACGGGCCCGCCGGCGAAGTAGTCCGTGCGGGGATAGTGGAAGGCGCGGTCGCCGCGGTCCCACGTGAAGACGAGCGGCTCGCCCGCGATGTTCGGGTCGTAGGTGACGAACCGGATCTCGCCGGGCGTCTCCTCGACGGCGTACACGAGGAGCAGGTGGTTCAGCCCGAGCGCCGGAAACACGACGATGTGGACGATGGGCAGCAGTCCCGCGCGCACCGACGCGACCATCGCGTCGGCCTCCGCGCGCTGGTGCTCCATGCTGAAGGGAAAGATCATCCGCCAGTTGCCGCGCTGCAGGTAGCTGCGCCACGGCCCCTCGAGCGCGATCTTCATCGCGCCCTCGCGCGCCGCGCTGAAGCTGCGCAGATCGGGGTAACCCGGAATGACGACCGGGTCCGATACCGGCTCGAGCCGCCGTGGATCGCGCGCGATCACCTCGCGCATGAGCGCCAGGTAGGTCGCGTCGTCGACGCGCGGAGCGTCCGGCATGAAGCGGGCCTGCAGGTGGAACGACCGCGCCGCGGCGACCATGTTCCCGCAGCGCAGCACGAAATCGGGCGTCGGGTCTTTCGTGCGCCAGGACATGTCGCCCGTGCGCTCGTCGATGTCGTAGGCCCACGCCGTCTCGTTGGCGAAGGCGAACGTATCGGTGGCGAAGCGGAACGGCGGCGCCGGCCGGCCGGCGGAGGGAGCGCGGTGCGCGCAGCCCACGATCAGGGCGAGCAGGAGAAGCGTCCAGCGGAGCATGCGGCGGACGGATCTCTATACGACGGCAGGCATCGGGGCGAATGATTGACTTCACGCGGGGCCTCTGGGAATCCCGCGCGATGCCGTTCGTCACGATCGAGAAGCCCGTCCCGCACGTCAGCGTGATCGCGCTGAACCGTCCCGAGCGTCTGAACGCCATGTCGTTCGACACCGTCGTGCCGCTGTTCGACGCGCTCGCGCAGGTGGGTACCGACAACGATACGTGGGTCGTCGTCCTGACCGGTGCGGGGCGCGGGTTCTGCTCGGGGCTCGACCTCGAGGATCACGGCATGCCGCCGGGCTGCGACGGCCTGCCGATGTCGCGTATCGCGATCCGCGCGATGGAGACGATGGCGAACCTCGTGCCGGCGATGCGCGGCATCCCGCAGCCCATCATCGCGGCGGTGAACGGTCCGGCGTACGGCGGCGGCCTCTGCCTGACGCTCGGCGCGGACGTCCGTCTCGCGGGCGCGTCGGCGACGTTCCGGAACGCGGGCATCAACAACGGGCTCAGCGGCACCGAGCTCGGCATCAGCTGGCTGCTGCCGCGGCTGATCGGCGCCGCGCACGCCTGGGACGTCATCCTGACGGGCCGCGAGCTCGACGCGGCCGAGGCGCTGCGGCTCGGCCTCGTCTCGCGCGTCTTTCCCGACGACGAGCTGTCCGCAGGCGCGATTGCGCTGGCCCAGCAGATGTGCGGCTACAGCCCGCACGGCCTGTCGATGACGAAGACGGTGCTCTGGTCGAACCTCGAGGTGGGCAGCCTGACGGCGGGCGTCGACCTCGAGAACCGCAACCAGCTGCTGGTCCGCATGACGACGCAGAACCTGCAGGAGGCGATCACCGCGCGGAAGCAGAAGCGCGCGCCGAAGTACGAGGACTAGCCTCCACCCCCGCGCGGCGGATCGCATTGGGTCGCTAGTTCACGGGGATGACGTCGAATGCCTCCCATGCGCCACGAGCAGTACGGTCGGCCGCCAGGTGGTAGCCTCCGCCATTCACTGCCGTCAGGTATCGGCTGTTCCAGGTTCGCAACGCGATCGTGTCCGCGTCGAGCCACTCGAGCGTGAACGACTCCCACTCGCCGATCGCCGTGCGATTCGCGTGAACGGCGAACGCGTTGCTGCCGCCGCCGCCCCCCTCGGCGACGAGATAATTGCCGCCCGCAGTACGCAGCGCGATCCGCCCACCGATGGCGTTCACGGCGGAGAACGTCTCCCAGGCGCCTACGGACGTGCGATTGACGCCGACCAGTCCGCCGCCGCCGCCTTCGGCCACGACGAGATGCCCGGTCGACGCTCGCAGTGCGAAGCGCGCAGGCAGTTCGGGTGGACACCGCGTATTCGACGACCACGGATATCGACCAGATGCGTGCAGGACGAGGTTGCAATCGTCCTGCATCACCAGCCGTGCGCCCGAATTGCCGTCCGTTCCACTGGCGAAGGCGACGCCTTGGGCGCTGAAGAGCACCAGATTCCCGTCACGTTGCATCTGGAGCGCGGTACCAGTGCGGCCGAAGGTGTTCGTGGACCAGAGCTTGAGCCACGCAGTTCCCTGTCGAGCGTAGAGAACGACGTCGCCGTCCGTCTTGTGCACGAGGGCGGCCTTGCCGTTGGATGAGGTGATTCGGCCGTCCGGCAGGAGCTGTGTGTGCGGCTCCATGACAGACCCACCCGTGATGGTGGTCGGCGGTGGCGGCGGAGGCGGCGGCGGTGGTTTTCCCGGGACCCCACGGCAATCGTTCTCGGGCCGCGAGCCATGGAACACGGCGTTGCCATACGCGAAGATTCCGCCGTCGCAACCGAGCAACCAGTAACCGCCACCGGACGGGGTATTCTCCATGGCGATGATGCGGCCGTTGAGCGCCTGCCCCGCCGGACTCCCGAAGAACTGCGCCTTCCCGAAAGCGAACACACCGCCATCCTCCGCGGCGAGCCAATAACCACGCCCCGACGGATGCACGGCCATGTCCGTTACGGGATGATTCAACCGTTGGCCTCCCATCGAGCCATGGAACTTTGCGGCGCCGAAAGTGAAGACGCCGCCATCCGCGCCTACCAACCAGTACCCGTCGGAATGCGGGGTCGGCGCGAGTCCGACGATGTCGGCGTTCAACGCCTCTCCGCCCTTCGAGCCATAGAACTCGGCGCTGCCGAACGGGAACACCCCGCCGTCAGCTGCTACCAGCCAATATCCGCTGCCGTCCGATGTCGGTGCCATCCCGACGATCGGGCGGTTCAGGGGCTTGCCGCCCATCGAACCGTGGAATTGCGCGTTGCCGTAGTTGAACACCCCGCCGTCGCTTCCGACCAACCAGTAGCCGCGCCCATCGGCGGTGCGCGCGAGGCCAATGATGTTCTGCACCGCGACCTGGCCCTTGAGTTGCCCGTAGTGCACGGCGGTTCCGAAAGCGTGAACGCTGCCTTCGGTATCGACGGTCCAATAGCCCGCGCCGTCAGGCGTCGTCACGATCTCCGCAGCGATTGGCATGAACTGAATGCGGAAGCGCAACGAGCGCCACTCGGAGGTGTGGCGCTTGCCGCCGCTATACGTGTCGCGAACGCGATACGCCCACGTGTACTCCGTCGCCGGGTCGAGGCTATGCGCAGGGACGGCAAACGTTGGGCTGGCCGACCAATCTCGTTCGAGATTCACTCCAGTGCCAGTGAGACGGAACGCGTACTCAATCGGGTCGCTCTCCGGATCTCGCGCGAGTACCAGTAATGTGGGGCGCGTACTCGGCAGGATTGCCCCTTCGTTTGGCCACCAGTACCAGACGGATGGTGCTTGATTAGGCAGTGTTGTCGACGTGGTCGAGGGTCGAACGGTCGTCGACACGCTTGGCGTGGTGGGATTGCTCGGGGTTGTCGTGGGCGTCGAAGTCGGCGGGGGAGGTGGCTGGGGTGTCGGCGCTTGTGCCGGTGTGCACGGCCCCCAAAGCGGCGGATCGCACCGCCCCCATGCGCCCGCATGGATATTCACGATGCCCAACACCACTTCTCCGTAGTGCCAGCGGCAGCGCGACTCGCCGCATGCAGTCTTGTAAGTATACTGAAATACTCCCTTATGTCCGTATTCTTCGAACCACTGACATGTGTGACGCTTTATCCCGCTCCTTGCTTGCACCTCGCGCACCTTCCCGGTTCCGACTGACCCCAGTAGTCCTGCCAATGCCCCGCCTGGCGTGGTCGGTACGCCATCTTCGGGCTGTGGCCCTGAGCCGCTTAGTTGATCCCACCGCACGGTCCGCCATCCGTGACGGTGCAACTGAAGATCCCCTTTCGGGCGACCGGTGCTGCAGGGTAACTCCACGAGACAGTCATAAGCTGGTCCCAAGGGAACACCTGCGGGCATGATCACCGGGCCTTGAGCGCGCTTACATGAGACCGGGTACGGTCCGGCAAAGGACTGGCCGGTTGTGAGCGGGATAGCGCCTATCGCTGCGATTATCGTTGCGACAAGAGCCTGAGGGCCGCCAGCCAGACACGTGCTACGTCTCATGGTTGACGATTGATGCGAATAGCTTGCCAACGACGGAGGGAACTATGCGTCCAGGTGGCGCTGTGCCTGCTCGAATCCACCTTCGGCTACTTCCGAATCGGACGATCCGGTGGCGTGCCGAGAGGACACGTGTCCGTTCGGCCGGACACCTGTTGCTCGAGAAGGCTGCGGCTAAGACGAGCCCGGGGAGTCAGGTACGCCGGCGCGCGACCAGGAACACCAGCGTCGGTGCGCCGAGCATCGCGGTGATGACGCCCACCGGCAGCTCGCGTCCCGGCAGCGCCAGCCGCGCCACCGTGTCGCACGCGACCAGGAACGCCGCGCCGCCGACGAACGACGCCGGCAGCACCATCCGCTGCGTGACGCCGACGATGCGCCGCACGATGTGCGGCACCATGAGCCCGACGAAGGCGATCGGGCCGCACCAGGCGACGCACGCCGCGACGCCCGCTGACGACGCCACCAGCGCGATCGTCCGCGTGCGGCCCACGTCGACCCCCTGCGCACGCGCCAGGTCCTCGTCGACCGCGAGCGCCTGCAGCGCACGGCGCTGCGCGAGCAGCACCGCGGTCGACACGACGATCGCCGGCGTGAGCAGCAGCACGCCGCGGTAGCCCACCTGCGGCAGATGGCCCAGCGACCACTGCGCCGCTGCGAACATCGCCCGCATGTCGGCCGTGTACTGCAGCCCCGTGGCGATGGCGCTCGCGGCCAGCGTCACCCCGATGCCGGCGAGCAGCACGTCCGCCATCCCGGCGCGCCCGCTCGACGCGAAGCCCGCGACGACCAGGCTCACGCCGAGCGCGCCGACGAACGCACCCACCACCGTCGCCGGCATCCCGCCGAGCACCGACGTCACCGGCAGGACGAGCGCCGCCAGCGCGCCCAGCGTCGCGCCGGCGATGGTGCCGACGGTGCTCGGCGTCGCGAGGGGATTGGCGAAGATCGCCTGGAACACCGCCCCCGCCAGCGACAGCATGCCGCCGACCAGCGCGGCGACCAGCACGCGCGGCACGCGGAGCTGCCATACGATGAACTCGCCACGCGGACCGTCGAGCCCGCCGCCGGCGAAGGGCGCCAGCACGACGAGGACCACCGCGACGACGGCCAGCACGACGAGCCGGCGCGTCACGGTGCCTCCACGCGCGGGACGATGACGCGGTGCCGGCCCGCGGCCAACGCCTCCATCGGTACGCCGAAGAGCTCGGCGAGCCGCTCCGGCAGGTCGGGCGCCGCGTAGGGACGCTCGAAGTGCACGCGGCCCCCGGCGAGGCCGACGACGCGCACCGCCTCGGGCCGTCCGAGATGCGCGAGCACGTTGAGATCGTGCGTGACGCAGAGGATGCCGAGGCCGTCGTCGCGCCACAGCCGTCCGAGCAGGACGTAGACCTCCGCCTGGCGCGCCGGGTCGAGGTGCGTCGCCGGCTCGTCGAGCAGCAGGAGCGGCGTCTCCTGCGCGAGGAGGGTCGCCAGCGCGACGCGCTGGCGCTCGCCGCCCGACAGCGCCTGGACGTCGCGGCCGGCGAAGGCCGACGCGCCGACGCGGGCCAGCGCCGTCTCGGCGGCGCGGAGCGACACCGCCGGCGCCTCGGCGAACCGGTAGCGGGCCGCGGCGACGAGCTCGCGCGCCGGCAGCGGCTCGGTGGTCGCCAGCGCGTGCTGCGGCAGCCAGGCCGCGACCGCCGCCCGCTCGCGCGGCCGCAGACGCCCGACGTCGGCGTCGCCGAGCGTCGCGCGGCCGGCGGCCGGCGGCAGCAGGCCGAGGCCGGCGCGAAGCAACGTCGTCTTGCCGGCGCCGTTCGGGCCGACGAGCGCGACGAGCTCCCCGCGGCGGATCGTCAGGGACACGCCGTCGAGCAGAGTGGCGCCGCCGCGCACCACGCGGACGCCCTCGAGGACGAGGCTGCTCACCGCGCGGCCGCCAGCCGGGCGAGCTCGGCCTGCAGGCGGTCGGTCAGCCCGAGGATGCGCGGGCCGCTGATGTAGGCCTCGGGCGCCTCGACGACGGCGATGCGATCGCGCTGTACGGCGGTCAGCGGCGTGAGGGCGCGCCAGTCGGCGAGAAGCTTCGTGCGCGCGGCCTCGTCGCCGCTCTTGCCGGCCACGAGCAGCAGGACGACGTCGGGATCGAGCTCGAGGACACGCTGCAGGCTCAGCCGGGGCAGTCCGTGGACGTCCTCGTCGACCGCGTTCCGGCCGCCGGCGGCCGCGAGCGCCGCGCCGTGCATCGAGTTCCGGCGGATGAACCACACCTCGTGCAACGACGCCGTGTCCGACGCGAGAACCAACAGAACCCGCGGCGCGTCGGCGGGCGTCGGCGTCGCGAGGCGGGTCTGGATGCGATCGGCGAGAGCGTCCGCGGCCGCGGCGTGTCCGGTGAGGCGCCCGACCGTCCGGATTCCGGACAGTACCTGTTCACGTGAGAGCCACGGGATCAGGCACGTGTTGCCGAGGGCCCGCAGCTCGGCGGCGCGGACGTTCACGTTGTCCTCGGAGAGGATCAGGTCGGGGTCGAGGCGGGCGATCGTCTCGTAGGCGGGCGTCAGCGTGGTGCCGAGGCGCGGGAGACGGGCGGCCTCGGGCGGATCGGCGCAGTAGTCGCTGACGCCGACGACGGCCGACCCCGCGCCGATGGCGAAGAGCGTCTCGGTGATCGCCGGCGTGATCGAGACGATCCGGCGCGGCGTCGCCGCCGGCTGCGGGCACGTTGGCGCGTCCGCCGACGCCGTCGCGACGAGGACGAGCGTCCACAGGACGACGAGCCGACGAGGGAGAACGCGCATGTGCCGGGGACCCCATAGAGCAGCCGATCGCCCCCCTCAACCGACGCGCCAGTCGGCACCGTCTGGAAATCCCGGACCGACGCACGGTGTCAACGTGATTTCTCTAGCCAAGCACGGAAGAAAAATGATAGCAGCGCCACGCCAAGCCGCGGCGGAGCGGCTACCCAACAGGAGGCAGGCATGAAGTGGAGGCGTCTGACGTGGGCTTCTCTCTTCGGTCTCTGTAGTCTCGCCGTCGGCTCGAGCGCCACGGCGAACACCGTCACCCAGAACACCTCGTGGACGATCGACCGTGCGGGGACGTCGACACGCTACCGCGTGACGGCGTACGGCGATTCGATCTACGCGGGCTATCGTGGCTCGATCTCGAACGTGTCGCTGCGCGCGGCACCGTGGGTCGACGGCGAGTATCTCGGCCAGAAGTGGAACGCCGACATCGAGGTGTACCGGCGGGCGAAGTCGGGCGCCGTGGCGTCCGACATCTACAACAACAAGATCGTCTCCGAGCGGTCGTACATGCAGACGACGAACACCCGCGTCGTCACGTTCGAGATGTGCGGCAACGACTATCTGCAGGCGCGCTCGAACCTCTCCGGCCAGAGCGGCACGTGCAACTACGCCGTCCTCGACACGGCGCTGGCCAACTGCACGAACTACACGGGCCTCGCGATGAACGCGATCAACCAGTACGCGACCAGCGCGAAGGTCAAGGTCGTGTCGAACCTCTACTACCCGGGTTACGCCGCCGACAACGCGAACACGACCTGCCGTGATTCCGCGACCGGCCAGGTCATCAACAAGCAGAACAAGTTCCTGCCGTACCTCGCGCGCAGCAACTGGCGGACCTGCAACCTGGCCGCGCAGCGCGGCTTCCAGTGCGCCGACAGCTTCGCCGAGTGGATGGGCGCCGACTACGATTCCAACGGCGACGGGCAGATCGACTCCGCCGCGCTGCGCTACGTGCACGGCGAGTCGGAGAACGACTACGTGAACCGCATCAGCGTGACGCTGCGCGGGACGATCCGCGACGCGAACACGCACTTCGCAACCGCGAGCACGAGCTACGATTACCTGCTGTCCGACAACACGCACCCGACGTACTACGGCTCGACGGTCTCCGTCGGGTTCTTCGGCGGGACGGGTTCCGGCACGAGCGCGCCGACGTTCACCAGCCAGATCGTCGGCGGCAAGAACCCCGAGTGGAACAAGTGGGGGCACGAGCGCATGGGGTGGACCCTCTCGGTCTTCAATCCGGCGACGCCCTGAGGGGTCAGGGGAGAAACCGGACTCCGAGCAGCACGGGGACGCCGATCCAGTAGGCGACCCCGCACACGAGCTCGACGGCCCGTCGCACCCTCGCCACGCGCGAGGGTGCGACGGCCGCGGCCGCCAGCGCGGTGAGCTCGCCCAGCCAGCGCCACGTGGCCGCGTACAGCACGAGGTACGCGACGACGGTGCCCCAGTAGACGGCGAGGGTGCGGAACCACGACGCGGCGCCGAGCAGGTACCACTCGCCGAAGGTGCCGCCGTAGGCGATGTGCTGGTGCGCGTTGAACAGCACGCCGCCGGGCAGGGCGCCGAACACGACGAACTTGCCGGCGCGATGATACCAGCGCCGCCGCGGCCGCGCGGCGCGCGCGTGCGCCCACGCGACCGTCGGATGCTCGCCGCCGGTCGGAACGCCCGCCTCGGCGAGCGCTGCCATCAACACGGCCGGATCGTCGAGCGCGACCCCATAGCCGAGCCGGCGGCCCGAGCGCATGCGCAGCCAGACGCCGGGCTCGGGCAGGGGGATCGCCCACGGCACGACGCCCGCGATCGCGTCGATCGGCGCTTCGAGGCGGACGTCGCTTCGACTGATCGCGAGGGTCGACGCGTCGACGGTGACCGTGGTCGAGACCACGCGCTCGACGAGCGCGGCGAGCCCCGCCGGCAGCAGCGTCCAGACGACCAGGAGCTCGAGGAGCACCGGCGGCGTGACGGGCGGATCGATCGCGTACAGCACCAACGCCAGCTGGAGGGGCATGCTCGCGAGCGCGATCGCCCGCAGCGCGCCGACGACGCCCCGCGACACCGGGCCGTGGGCGCGCGCGGGCAGCGCGATGGGCAGGTGCGGCGCCGCCGCACTCGGGACATCGATCGGCATGCGGGCGCGTGGCGCGCGGGGTGCGTCATATGTTAGCGACGGGTCGGATGGCCAGCATGCGCGTGGACGCCGACGGCGTGCGCATCGTCCGGCACGGCGGCGCCCGGCGCGTCGTCACGCTCGGGGTCGCGGCGATCGCGCTCGTCGTGCTCGTCACCGCGGCGACCATGCTGCTGCTCGACCGTGGCGCCGCCGCGCCCGACGTGCCGACCACGCATGCTCCCGCCGTCCCGATGGCGCCGCCGGCGCCGGCCGCCTCCGCCCCGGCGGCGCCGGTCGCCGCTGCACCCCGCGACGTGCATCCGCGGCGCAAGCGGTCGGAGCGCAAGGCGGCCGCCGCGGCGGCCGCGGACGAGCAGGGCGAGCTCGACGCGCGCGACGTCATCCCGATGCTGCAGGCGGCGGGCGAGCGCGAAGGCATCGCCGCGTTCCCGGTGCCCGGCACCGATCCACCGAAGGCCGGGCTCATCGTGCCCGAGGACTTCGCGTTGCCCGAAGGCTACGTCCGTCACTTCCAGGCGACGGACGACGGCGAGCGCCTGCCGCCGATCCTGATGTTCCATCCCGACTACGAGTTCGTCGACGCGGCCGGCAACGCGGTCGCGCTGCCCGACGACGGCGTCGTGCCGCCCGAGCTCGCGCCGCCGGGCCTGCCGCTCGAGACGCTCGAGCTGCCGGACCGCACGCCCTGACGGCGCTCGCCAGCGTCGTCGCGAGCGCGCTGGCGTTCGCGCTCTACGTCCGCGTCGAGTGGTGGTCGTTCTGGCTCGGCTGGGTCGGCTTCGTGCCCTGGCTGCTCGCCGTGGACCGCGCGCGGAGCGCGTGGGCCGCGGCTGGGGTCGGGATCGGAATGGCCGTCGCGTTCGTGCTCGCGGTGTTCGCGTGGTTCGCGACCGCGATGGCGGGCTACACGGGCTGGCCCTGGCCCGCGGCGCTGGCGCTCCTGATCGTCGCCGCGCCGCTCCTCCAGCCGCAGCTCGTCGCGTGCGCCGTCGCGCGCTGGTGGAGCAGAGGCCTCGGCCCGGCACGCGCCGCGCTCGCCGGCGCCGGCGTCTACGTGGGCGTCGAGT
Source organism: uncultured Binatia bacterium (SeqCode) (assembly GCA_964432595.1). Classification (GTDB taxonomy): domain Bacteria; phylum Desulfobacterota; class Binatia; order DP-6; family DP-6; genus DASYLJ01. The sequence goes on from CAYSOF010000009.1 coordinate 24,121, forward strand.
GGCTGCTGCCGAAGCTCTTCGGCGACACGATCGGGCACGGCTTCCTCGCCGCGCCGTGGATGCGGCAGGCGGCGGACCTGACGGGCGCGCCCGGGCTGACGTTCGTGCTGCTGCTGTCGAACGGCCTCCTCGCGGGCGTGCGGCGCGATCGCCGTGCGCCCGCCGTCGCCGTCGCGCTCGTGGCCGCGGTGCTGCTCGGCTACGGCGCGGTCCGCCTGCGGACGCTGCCCGCGGGCGAGGCGCCGGTTACCGCGGGCCTCGTCCAGGCCGACCTCGTCGACTACGAGCGGCTCGCGGCGGAGCGCGGCCGCTTCGAGGCGGTCCGCGAGATCCTGGCCGTCCACCGGACGCTGTCGCAGCAGGCAGGGCCGGTCGACGTCCTCGTCTGGCCCGAGACGGTCTATCCGACGACGTTCGGCGCGCCGAAGAGCGAGGCCGGCGCCGAGCTCGACGCGGAGGTCGTCGCCATCGTCGCGCAGCTGGGCGTGCCCCTCGTCTTCGGGGCGTACGACGCCGAGGGCGACGCGGAGTTCAACGCGGCCATGGTCCTGCCGCCGCCGGTGGACGGGCGCGTCGCGTTCGACGCCTACCGGAAGTCCGTGCTGTTCCCGCTGACCGAGCGGGTGCCGGCGTTCCTCGAGTCGGAGCGCATCCGCGGCCTGATGCCGTGGCTCGGGACGTGGCAGCCGGGGGCGGGCGCGCGCGTGCTCCCGCTGGCGCTCGGCGACGGCCGTCTGCTCCGCGTGGCGCCGCTCATCTGCTACGACGCCGTCGTCCCGGCGCTGGCGATCGCCGCCGTCCGCTTGGGCGCCGAAGTGATCGTCACCCTGTCGAACGACGCGTGGTTCGCGTCGGGCGGCGGGCCGCGGCTGCATCTCGTGGTGTCGGCGTTTCGCAGCATCGAGACCCGACGGCCGCAGCTGCGCGCCACGAACACCGGCATCTCGGCCGTCATCGACGCGACGGGCGAGCTGCGGGCGGTCGCCGGCACCCACGAGCGGACGGCGCTCGTCGGCGCGGTCGCGCCGCAACGGCACGCGTGGACGCTGATGCTCGCCTGGGGCGACTGGTTCGGGCCCGTCGCGCTGGCGGTGGGGCTGGCGGCGCTCGTCCGGCGACGGGTGTGACGTCGGGCCTTGCGGCGCCGGGGCGACGCCCGTACCGTGCGCGCTCCATGTCGTCCGCATCGCGTAGAATCGTGCTCCTGGTGCTGGCCGCGGCGTTGGTCGCCGGCGGATGCCGCGGCGGCACGCGCCAGCCGTTCCACCTCGAGGCGGCCGATCCAACGACGAAGCGGGCGCTGCCGGCGGGCGACGTCGTCGGCGGGCTCGGTCGCTACGGCGCGCACGCGTGGCTCGGCATCCCGTACGCGCAGCCGCCGGTCGGGCCGCTGCGCTGGCGGCCGCCGGCGCCGTTGCCGCGCTGGGACGGCGTGCGCGAGGCGCTCCGTCCCGGCGCGGCGTGCGTGCAGGCGGCCAGCGAGTTCGGCGGCACCGACGACGCCCCCGGCGGCACGCCGACCGGCAGCGAGGACTGTCTCACGCTGAGCGTCTGGGCACCGCAGCTCGCACCCGACGCCGTGCCGACCGGCGACGCGCGCCTGCCGGTGATGGTGTGGATCCACGGCGGCGGAAACACGGTCGGCACCGCCTCCTTCTACGACGGCGGCAATCTGGCGACGACGCATCAGGTGATCGTCGTCGCCGTGCAGTACCGGCTCGGGCCGTTCGGCTGGCTGCGGCACGACGCGCTCCGCGCCGGCGCCGCGGACGACACGGAACGCTCGGGCAACTTCGGCACGCTCGACCTGATCCGCTCGCTCGCCTGGGTGCGCGAGAACATCGGCGCCTTCGGGGGCAATCCCGACGAGGTGACGATCTTCGGCGAGTCGGCGGGCGGGCAGAACGTCTACACGATGCTGCTGGCGCCGCAGGCGCGCGGCCTCTTCCAGCGGGCGATCGTGCAGAGCGGCGGCGTGTGGGCGATGACGCCTACGGAGGCGGAGCACTTCGCCGACGACCCGCAGCCCGGGAGCGGGCAGAGCAGCAACGAGATCATCCTGCGCCTCCTCCAGAAGGACGGCGCCGCCGATCGGGCCGCCGCGCGCGCGAAGCTCGCGGCGATGACGCCCGCGGCGATCGCCGACTGGCTGCGCGCGAAGTCCGCCTCCGACGTGCTGCTCGCCTACGAGCGCCCGCCGAGCGGGCTGATCGACATGCCGCGCGTGTTCCGCGACGGCGTCGTCCTGCCCGACGGCGACTTCATGCAGCTCCTCGCGCGCCCCGACGGCTGGAATCGTGTGCCCGTCATGGCGGGCACGAACCGCGACGAGAACAAGCTCTTCATGTTCCCGGACCCCGCCCGCATCCGCTACGTCCTCGGCTTCCTGCCGCGCTTCGTCGACGAGACGAGCTACGAGGCGAGCGCCGAGTACCTCTCGCGCATGTGGAAGGTGAACGGCGCCGACCAGCCGGCGGAGGCCATGTCGGCCAACGAGCCCGGCGTATTCGTCTACCGGTTCGACTGGGACGAGGAGCCGTCCGTGCTCGGTGCCGACCTGTCGAAGATGATCGGCGCGGCGCACGCGCTCGAGATCCCGTTCGTGTTCGGACACTGGGACCTGGGGCGTGCCGGCAGCCGGCTCTTCACGTCGGTCAACGAGCCCGGGCGCCAGGCGCTGTCGCGCGACATGATGTCGTACTGGGCGCAGTTCGCGCGCACCGGCGATCCGGGAAAGGGCGTCGACGGGAAGCTCCCGGAGTGGACGCGATGGAACGTGGCTGCGCCGGCGTACCTCGTCCTCGACACGCCGGAGGGCGGCGGCGTCCGCATGGTGCAGGGCAAGGAGACGAAGCACCGCGTGGTGCAGGACCTCTACGTCGACCCGCGGCTCGCGACCATCAAAGCGCGCTGCCGGGTCATGTACGAGCTCCAGCAGCGCGGCCGCGGCTACACGCGCGCCGAGTTCGACGACCAGTGCGCGACCCTGCCGTACGACGGGTATCCGTGGCCCGACTGAAGCGCGGCGCCCCGAAGCCCCGATCCCGTCCCGCGACCTACAGCGCCGCGATGCGCATCGCGCGCATCGTGCACGGCCTGATGAGCCGGCCCTTCGGCTGGAGCTTCGCGTCCATCCAGGAGGAGCTCGGCATCGCCGAGCGGACGCTGCTGCGCTACCTGCAGGCGGCGCGCCGCGAGCTCGTCGACGCCGACGGACAGCCGATCGTCGAAGTCGTGCGCCATGGCGAGCGCCGGGTGCTGCGGCTGGTGTCCGCGGTGCGCACGCCGGAGTCGACGGCGTACCAGGCACTGCTCTTCTACTTCGCCGTCAGCGTGATGCAGGTGTTGGACGGCGTGCTGAAGGAGGGCGTCACCGACCTCTGGGAGCACTTCTATCGGATGCTGCCGCCGGATCAGCAGCGGCGGCTCGCGAACGCCGACCGCAAGTTCTTCTCGGTGTCGTGGCTGCCGAAGGACTACCGCGCGTTCGACGATCAGCTCGACACGATCCTCGCGTGCCTCGTCCACCAGCACACGCTGCGCGTCGTCTACGACAGCCCGTGGCGCAACGCGCCCGACGCCGAGCCGCAGGACTTCGACCCGTACACGCTCGCGATGTACCGCGGCGGCCTCTACCTGATCGGCCGCAGCCACAAGCATCGTCGCATCGTCTTCCTGGCCGTCGAGCGCATGCGCACCGTGACGAAGCTGCCGCAGCGCTTCGACTATCCGGCACGATACTCGCCCGAGCGCTACACCGAGGGGACGTTCGGCATCGTCGATGGGCCGGAGACGCCCGTCACCCTCCGCATCCACGACGAGGAGGGGGCGGCGCTGCTTCGCGCGCGCCGGCTGCACCCGACGCAGGCGTTCCGCACCCAGTCCGACGGCTCGACGCTCCTCACGATGACCGTGCGCGGGACGGCCGAGCTGGAGAACTGGGTGCTCAGCCTGGGTCCGCATGTCGAGGTGCTGGAGCCGCCGGAGCTTCGCGCGCGGGTCGGGGCGGCGCTGCGGGCGGCCGCGGACCAGTATTCGCCAGCGGCTGACACACGGGACGATGTAGGATAGGCCAGAACGGTTGGAGGTCGAACACATTGATCGAGAACGAGAGCCAGACGAGCGAGCCGCAGCCGGAGGGCATCACCGAGGGCACCCGTGACCGGGGCCTGGACCTGTTCCTCGAGCACTGGCCGCGGATCGCCGCCACCGCCTGGGGCGGCTACGTCGCGCACGGGCGCGGCGCCGTGCTGATGCGGCGGAAGGCGCCGGCGGCGCCCACCTTCGAGTATCAGGCGGGCGCGCCCTGCGACTGCCATGACGATCTGGTGAACGGCTACGACCCGGACCGCGAGGCCGTCGTCGCCGTCGTGAAGGGCCGCGGCCGCGTGGTGTGGATCGCCACGCTCGGCGGCGTCCCGTCGCCGAAGGACGCGTGGGAACGCGTGTCGGCCGAGGAGATGCGCGCGACGGTCCAGTAGTCGACCCAAGACCATGTCTTGGGTCGGAAAAGGAACGCGACTGATGAAGCGACCATCTTCGATCGACCTGCATGCCGCGGCCGGCGAAGCCGGCGCGGCACACTGCTCCGAGCGTCGTCGCGACCGGGCGGCGTCATGATCGTCGTCACCAATCGTATCCCCGTGGCCAAGGGCCACGAGATCGACTTCGAGGATCGGTTTCGGAAGCGCGTCCACCTCGTCGACCGGGCGCCGGGATTCGTCCGCAACGAGGTGCACCGCCCGCGTCCCGTGCGCTTCGATCACGAGCAGGGTGGCTTCGTGCCCGATCCGGAGGGGCAGGGCTTCTACGAGGTGAAGACGTGGTGGCGCACGTTCGACGACTTCGTCGCCTGGACGAAGAGCCCCGCGTTCGCCGAGGCGCACTCGAGCCGGCCGCCGAAGGAGATGTTCGCGGGGCCGAACGTGCTCGAGGTCCACGAGATCCTGACGAGCACGGATCTCGACGTCTGAGTCAGTCGAACGGATTGCCGAGGTTGAACTGCCGGCCGCGCGCCGCGTAGTCGACGCCCGGCTCGCGCTCGTACTCGGGCGGGAAGCACTCGCGCTTGCGCGCGTAGTACGCGGCGCGGTGATCGCCCGCCGACGCCGGGTTGAACGTCAGGTAGTACGACCGCCGCGGACCGCCGGAGCGGTTCGGCCCCGAGCGGTGCGGCACCCAGGCGTCGAAGACGATGACGTCGCCCGGCTCGGCCAGCAGCGGCTCGATCTCCCAGCGTTCCATGACGCCGTCGCGGAGCGTCCCGTCGGGGTTCTGCGGCAACGTCTCGTGCGTCGCCTCCCAGCGCGACATCTCGAGGCAGCCGTTGTCGCGCGTGAACGCGTCGACCGGCACCATCAACGTCAGGTGGTGCTCGACGCCGAAGTCGACGTACGCCGGGGCGTCCTGGTGCGGGGCGAAGCCGGCGCCGCCCGGCATCTTGAAGTTGATCTTGTCCTTGAAGAGGACGACGGGCTCGCCGGCGCAGTCGGCGAGCAGCTCGCGGACGCGGGCGCCCGCCACGAGCTCGGCGAGCGCGTCGTGATACGGCACGAAGTTCTCGATGCGCGCGAGCAGCTTCGCCGACGGGTCGTCCTTGCGGCGCTCGTAGTAGCGCATCCAGCGGCCGGGCGTCTCGGGCCACGACGCCAGCTCGTCGGTGAAGCGCAGGAGGTCGCGGGTGTCGCCTGCGCCGAGGAACTTCGGCACGACGACGTAGCCGTGCCGTGCGAATCGTTTCCTGGCGGCTTCGTCGAGCATGCGCCGAGGTAGCACGCGGGATCGCGGCATGCGAGGCGTTGACGCGGGCGCGGCGTGGCGCGATAGGTCGCCCCGGAGGACTCTCGCGATGGCGACCTCGTCGAACTTCGGCGGCGGCGTGCCCGCCTACCGCGCGTTCCTGCTCCGCAGGGAAGGGGAGGCCGATCCCCTGCGCTGTCAGCTCGCGCGCCGCGAGCGTTTCTTCGCGGAATTCGAGGCGCATCGCCCGCGGGCACGCTGGGTCGCGGATCGCGAGACGTTCCTTCGCAATCTGCGCGCCCGGACGCCGGAGCCCGACCTCGATCGACGCATGCTCTGGCTGCTGGCGACCGCCAAGCTGAACCAGTCGGAGCGGTTCGGCGTCGGCCTGGGCGAGGTCTACGGGAAGGATCACGACAAGTTCGAGACCGAGCCCGAACGGCTCTACGTCCAGCTGCAGGAGCACTATCACTCGCGCATCCTGGCCGACGTCGTCTCGATGTTCGGGATGCCGTTCCCGACGCTGCCGCCGCGCTTCGCGATGCGCGCGACGATCCGCCTCTTCGTCGCGCTGCCCCACGAGTGGACGCTTCCGCTCGTCGGCGCGTCCGAGGTCGTGGGCTGCATCCTGTTCCGCGCCCTGCGCGACGAGGGCGTGCGCCTGTTCGCCGACGATCCACCCGTCGCCGAACGGATCGCCCGGTTGTACGACGAGATCCTCGCCGACGAAGTCGGCCACGTCGGCTTCATCGCCGCCAAGCTCTCACCGCGCTGGCGGGCACTGACGCGGTTCCTCGCGCGGCAGATCGCCTGGCGGAGCATCGTCGGCAGCGCCCCGGAGATCGTCACCCTGGTGGGGGTCGCCGAGCTGCGCCGCCTGCTGCTGCAACGCTTCGACGTCGAGCGCGAGGTCGGCTCGTTCGGCGATCGCGCGTACGCGGCGGCCGCCCTGTAGCGCTTGCCCGCGTGCGCCGCCCCGCGTAGGGTTCGCCCCCGCCATGGGGGGCTCGCGTCCGTCGGTCGCCACGAAGGTCTTCTATGGGCTCGGCGCCGTCGCGTTCGGCGTGAAGGACAACGGCTTCTCGTTCTTCCTGCTGCTCTACTACAACCAGGTGCTCGGGCTGCCCGAGGCCTGGGTCGGCTTCGGCATCATGTTCGCGCTCGTGCTCGACGCGTTCGCCGATCCCGTCGTCGGCCACTTCTCCGACCACCTGCGCTCGCGCTGGGGACGGCGCCATCCGTTCATGTACGCGGCGGCGATCCCCGTCGCCGTCTCGTACTACTTCCTGTGGGACCCGCCGGCCGGTCTCTCCCACGGCGGGCTGCTCGCGTACTTCATCGTCGTCTCGATCTTCGTGCGCCTGTTCCTGACGCTGTACGAGATCCCCAGCACCGCGCTCGCCGCGGAGCTCAGCGACCACTACGACGAGCGCACCTCGATCTTCGGCTGGCGCTTCTTCTTCGGCTGGTGGGGCGGGCTCAGCATCGCGGTGCTGGCCTACGCCGTCTTCCTGCAGCCCGACGCGACGCACCCCGTCGGCGTGCTGAATCCCGACGGCTATCGACGCTATGGCTTCGCGGCGTCGCTGATCATGTTCGCGGCGATCATGGTCTCGTCGATCGGCACGCATTCGCGCATTCCGCATCTCCGCAAGCCGCCGTCGACGGGACATCTCGGCGTCCGCGGCGCGCTCCGTGAGATGGCGGAGACGCTGTCGAACCGGTCGTTCCTGATGCTCTTCGGCGCCGGCATCTTCGGCGCCATGGCGGCCGGCCTCGTCGCGGCGCTTGGCATCTACTTCAACACGTACTTCTGGGAGCTGTCGTCGGACCAGATCTCGTGGCTGGCGCTGGCGAACTTCGTCTCGGCCGCCGTGGCGTTCGGCCTGACGCCGGTCGTCTCGCGCCAGCTCGGCAAGCGGCACGCGGCCATCGCGGTGTCGGCCGCCGGCATGCTGCTGCTGCCGCTGCCGATCGTGCTCCGGCTGTTCGGGGTCTTCCCGGCGAACGGCTCGCCGGCGCTGCTGCCGACGCTGCTCCTCACCAACACGGTCGCCGTCACGCTGATCATCATGTCGGGCATCCTGATCGCGTCGATGGTGGCGGACATCGTCGAGGACAGCGAGGTGCAGACGGGGCGCCGCTCCGAGGGCCTCTTCTTCGCCGCCAACAGCTTCGTGCAGAAGTCCGTCTCGGGGGTCGGCATCTTCACGTCGACGCTCCTGCTGCGCGCGATCGGCTTCCCGAGCGACGCCCGTCCGGGGACCGTCGATCCGGCGGTCGTGCGGTCGCTCGGCCTCGTCTTCACGCCGACGGTGATCGTGCTGCTCCTGATCGCGCTCGGGTTCCTCGCGTCGTACCGGATCAGTCGGGAGCGCCACGAGGAGAACCTCGCGACGCTCGGCCGTCGCGCCGCCGAGTAGCGCGCTTGCCCGCCGCCGGTCCGCCGCCGTACAGAGGCCCAATGGCCGACGAGCCCTCCCTCCGTGCACGGCGCGACGCGGTGATCCGCGAGCACATGGAGTCCGAGAACCGCCTCGACTTCGAGGCGACGCTGCGGACGTTCCGGCATCCGCGCTACGAGCTCGTCGCGACGGGACAGGTCTTCGACGGCGCCGACGAGGTGCGCGGCTACTACGCGACGTCGCGTGCCGCGTTCCCCGACCAGCGCAACGAGATCCACACGCTGCGCCACGCCGACGACGCGGTCGTCGTCGAGTTCGACCTGCTCGGGACGCATGGCGGTCCGTTCATGGGCGTGCCGGCGACGGGGCGCACGTTCCGCTGCCGCATGGTCGCGCTGTTCGAGTTCGACGGCGACCGCATCGTCTGCGAGCGGGTCTACTTCGACGGCGCGACGATCCTGCGCCAGCTCGGGCTGATGCCCGGCGCCGCCTGAGCGCGCGTGCCGCGCGCCGCCGCGCCCCTGGCCGTGGGGTTTCTCGGCCTCGCGCTCGGGCACGCGGCGTGGCTGCATCCCGGCATCATCGTCGCCGGAGCGGCGGGGCCGGCGCTGCTCTTCGCGCTGCCGCTCGTCGTGCTCGGCTGGCGGATGGGCGAGCCGGCGGTGCTGCTCGCGATGGCGTTCCTCTGGGGCGCGGTCGTCGCGACCGAGCTGTCGGCGCTGGTCAACGACGCGCTCCTCACGTGGCGCGTGACGGCGGCGCTGGCGCCGCTCGTGCTCGGGCCCGTCGTCGAGGAAGTGGCGAAGGCCATGGGCCTCGCGTTCGTCGGCTGGGCGCGGCCCGCCGCGCTCGCGACCGTCCGGCGCGGCATCGTCTACGGCGCGCTGATCGGCCTGGGCTTCGTGCTGACGGAGAACCTGAGCTATCTGATGCTCGCGGTGCTCGGCGGCGGCACGCCGGGCCTCGAGCGAGCGGTCTGGACGCGCGGCGTCCTCGCGGGTTTCCACCACGCCGTCTTCACGGCCGCCGTCGGCGCGGGTATCGGGATGGGCCGCGCGACGGCCGCGGTGATCGGGTTGTTGGCAGCAGTCGCGCAGCACGTCGTGTGGAACGTCGTCGCCGCGCCGCAGATCACCGCGCTGCTGTGCAACGCGCCGTCGCCGGGCGGGGCCTGCGCGGCCGAGCCTGCGGCGTTCGCGCTCTACGGGTGGATCCCGCTCGTCGTGCTCGCGTGCGTCGGGCCGGGCGTCGCGGTGCTGGGGCTCCTCGCGGCGGGCTGGTTTCCTGCTCGCCCGCGACCCGCCGTGTGACGGCTACCGCGGTGTCAGCATGCCCGACAGGAGCAGGTCCACGACGCCTTCCGCGTAGGCGCGCACGCCGCGCGGCGTGCGGCGGTCGATCGCCGACCCGAACGCGCGCGAGAAGCGGTCCGTCAGCGCGGTGAGCCCGACCACGCCGCCGGCGCCGTGCGTCAGCAGGAAATGGAACGTCGCCGGCGCCACGTCACGCACGCGGCCCTGCCGATGGAGCCGGCGGAGCACGCCGGTGACGAGCCAGCTGGCCGGCGCGATGTGGCGCTCGAACAGATGATCGAGCCGTGGTCCGGGCGCCGCCGACTCCTGGTTCATGATCTTGAGCAGCGACGGCCGTGACGCGGACACCTCGAGGAAGCGGACGAGCACCGCGCGCAGCCGCGCGAGGTCGTCGTCGGCGGCGGTCGACAGGGCGTCGCCGAGCTCGAAGGCGAGGGCCGCGAAGCCGCGATCGACGGCGGCGTACCAGAGCGCCTCCTTCGATCGATAGCGCTGGTGCACCAGGTTGTGGCTGACGCCCAGGCGGCGGCAGAGGTCGCGCACGGACGTCCCCCCGTACCCGTGCTCCGCGAACGCGTCGAGGGCCGCGTCGAGGACGCGATCGTACTCGACGACGTGCGCCGTCCCGCGCGCCGGCCGACCGCGTCCGCGAGGTTTCGCATTGACAGGCAGCGGGTGTCTGGACGATATGGGCACGTGTCAATTTTTGGACGGCTGGCTGGGGGACTGTTCGTCACGGCGCTGCTGCTCGCTGGTGCGGGCGCGTCGGACGCGGCGTCGTCGTGCAAGAAGAGCTGCAAGAACCTGGTGTCGAACTGCACCGCGCCGCTGCGAGCCGCTGCGAAGAACGAGCTCGGCGCCTGTACCGACAAGCGCTGCGCGCGCGCCGTCAAAAAGAGCATCAGGAACAGGTTCAAGGACTGTCGCGCCGCCCGGAAGCCCTGCAAGGGCTGCTGCAAGCTCGGAGGCGTCAACAAGTGCGCCGAACAGAAGGGCGTCGCGCTGGCGGCCGAGCCGCAGGTCGGCGGCGATCCGGTCAACGGCCGCGAGCTGCTGCTCTCCGGCGACTACATGACGTGCGGCATCCCGCTGAAGGTGTGGGACGTGACGCCCGACATCGTCGCCGGCGGCTACGGCGGCGGGAAGGACGCGCCGCGCATCCCCGATCGCGCCGGCCGCAACGCCGAGCTGCCGTACTTCCTGAACGCGTTCACGTCGCCCGAGGGCGCCGAGGTCGTCAACGCGAACTGCCTCATGTGTCACGGCGGCACGTTCGACGGTCAGCTGATCATCGGCCTCGGCAACGCCACCGCCGACTTCACCGCCGGCGCCGGCGGCGCCGCGACGGGCATCCCGATCACGGACGACCTGATCGATCTGCTCGGCCTCGACCCGATCGAGACGGCGCAGCTCGAGAAGATCGCCGGCCGTGGCAAGGCGCTCGGTCCGCTCACCAAGATGCGGACGATCGGCATGAACCCCGCCGAGCTGTTCGCCGTCATCCTGATGGTGCACCACGACAAGGACACGCTCGCGTGGAGCGACACCCCGGTCACACCCCTCACGACCGTCGACGAGAACGGTGCGCCGATCGCGGATCCGCGCATCACGTCGGACCCGCCGCCTTGGTGGCGTGCGCACAAGAAGCATGCGCTCTTCTACAACGGCATGGCGCGCGGTGACCATCGCGGGACGATGGCGCTCGCGACGTCGGTGTGCGTCGACGACGTCCCGCGCGCGCAGCAGGTCGACGAGCAGTTCAAGGACATCCAGGCCTACGTCGCCTCGCTGCGGGCGCCCGCGTACACGCGGTCCATCGATACCGCGCTGGCCGACCAGGGCCGCGTGATCTTCGCGACCGACTGCGCCGGCTGCCACGGCAGCTACGCGGCGAACGAGGACGAGGAGTTCTACCCGAACCTCCTGATCCCGCTCGACGAGATCGGCACCGACGCAGTGGTGGCGAACGCGGGCGTCGTGCACTCGCCCGCGCTGGTCGAGTGGTACAACACCTCCTTCTACGGCGGGATCACGCGCATGGTCCCGAACGATCCGTTCCCGGGCTACATGCCGCCGCCGCTCGACGGCATCTGGGCGACGGCGCCGTTCTTCCACAACGGCTCCGTGCCGACCGTCGAGCTGGTGCTGAACAGCCACGCGCGGCCGACGTACTGGGCGCGCGTCGACCTCGACAGCACGAACTTCGACGAGAACGCGCTCGGTTGGCCGTACGTCGTGCACGACGGTCCGCCCGACGCGCTGCCGCCGGCCGAAAAGAAGATGGTGTTCGACACGACTCACTGGAGCCAGTCGAACGCCGGGCACACCTACGGCGACCATCTGACCGCCGCCGAGCGGCGCGCCGTCATCGAGTACCTGAAGACGCTGTAGCGCCGCCTGTTGGCATCGACCGGCCCGCCGTGGTCTGAACCGCACATGAGCGATCAGGCCACCGGCGGGTCTTGGTTCGGAGCCGACATGTTCTCCCTGGAGTTCCGGGACGACCCGTATCCGTACCTGAAGCGCCTGCGCGACGAGGCGCCACCGGTCCATCTCACGCCGGTCGGCATGTGGCGCATGACCCGCTACGCCGACGTCGAGCGGCTGCTGTTCGACTCGCCCGTCGGCGTGCGGACCGTCGAGGGCATCATCCCGGGCGTGAACGAGGCGCTCGAGGGACCACGCGAGTTCATGCTCCAGCAGGACCCGCCGACGCACGGGCGGCTCCGGAAGCTCGTCAGCCGGGCGTTCACGCCGCGCGCGATCAACCAGATCCGCGCCGACATCCAGCGCATCGTCGACGACTGCCTCGATCGCGTCGCACGCCAGGGCCACATGGACGTCGTCGCCGACCTCGCGCTGCCGGTGCCGTCGACGATGATCTGCGAGATGATGGGCGTGCCGCTCGCGGACCGGGACAAGTTCACCGAGTGGACGGCGAAGGCGACGCACGGGCTCGCGTCGCAGTTCCTGCCGCCCGAGATGTTGGCCGAGACGCAGGCCGCCGCAATGCAGCTCGTCGGCTACTTCCAGGGCTTGATCGAGGAGCGCCGCGCGGCGCTGCGCGACGACATCCTCTCCGAGCTGATCCGCGCCGAGGAAGCGGGCGATCGCCTGAGCCCGACCGAGCTGCTGTCGCAGGCCATCGGTCTCCTGATCGCCGGATTCGAGACGACGATCGGGCTCATCTCGAACGGCACGCGCGCCCTCGTCCGCAACCCCGATCAGCTGGCGCTGCTGCGCGAGCGGCCCGAGCTGATCGAGTCGGCCGTGGAGGAGTGCCTGCGCTACGACGGTCCCATCATCCTGACGGTGCGCGTGGTGCACGACGACATCCGGTTCGGCGACACGGTGATCCCGCGCGACGGCCGCATCTGGGCGATGCTCGCCAGCGCGAACCGCGATCCCGCGGTGTTCGCCGACGGCGATCGGCTCGACATCACGCGACAGCCGAATCCCCACCTGGCCTTCGGCGGCGGGCCCCACTACTGCCTCGGCGCGTTCCTCGCGCGCACCGAGGCGCAGCTCGCGATCGGCGGGCTGGTCCAGCGATTCCGCGACCTCGCGTTGCCGGAGGAGCGTGTGACCTGGGGCCTGTCGCTGTTCCGCGTCCCGGGCCGGCTGCCGCTGACGTTCCGCGCCTGAACGTACGGTTCGGCGCCGCTGAGAGCGTCACGTGGGAGCTGCGCCGTCGTCGACGGTGACCACATGGGGTCCGCGCCATACGCTTTTCATCGTACGTTGCCCAAAAGTACGTTGACGCGAACCTCTGCTCCGACTACGGTCCGCCGCGCGGAGGGCAGGTGACGAAACTCCAGGCACACGAGTGGGTGAACCGACAGCTGATCGTCGGGGACATGGGCTACGATCAGCTGGTCGCGGCGTTCACCGCGCTCCACGAGCGCACGCCCGACGCTTCCGACCGGAGTCGTGGCCTCTTCCGCAGCTGCTGCGAGCGGTCGTTCGCGTCGAGCCCGGCCGTCACCGACAAAGGCTGAGTTCACGGGCCCTCGGCCGTCGGCTACGACGGTCACATGGGCGTCCATCCACGGAAGCACCCGACCGAGCCCTCGCCGGTCGCGCTGCTGCTGGTCGACCTCGTCAATCCCATGGACTTCGACGGGGCGGACGCGCTCCTGCCGCAGGCGCTCGAGGCGGCATCGGCGATCGCGGCGCTGAAAGAGCGAACCCGCGCCGCCGGCATCCCGACGATCTACGTCAACGACAATTTCGACCAGTGGCACATGGGGTTCCGCGAGCTGGTCGAGCACCACGGCCGCCCCGAGGGGCGCGGCCGGAAGATCATCGAGGTCGTCGCGCCGGACGCGTCGTCCGACCACTTCGTGCTGAAGCCGATGCACTCCGGCTTCTTCCAGACGCCGCTCGAGGTGCTGCTGCGGCGGCTCGGCGTGCGGACGGTCGTCATCACGGGCGTCGCCGCCGACATCTGCGTCTGGGCGACGGCGAACGACGCCTACATGCGTGACTACCGCGTGGTGCTGCCCGCGGACTGCCTCGCGGCGGAGCAGCCCGAGTGGACGCGCGAGACGCTCGCGCGCGCCCGGCGCGTGCTGCACGCCGACACGCGGCCGTCGACCGAGATCGACCCGGCCGCGCTCACGGCACGGCCGGATCGGCCGACCAGCTCTGCATGACGTGCTCGAGCCACCACGACGGCGCGGCGGAGAGCAGCGTGTCCATGTTGCTGTAGTCGCGCCAGAGCGAGAAGCGTCCGCCCGTCACCACCTGGATCGACACGAACGGCAGCGACACGACGTGGTCGGGCGCGAAGCACCAGTCCTCGGTGTGCTCCGTCACGACCGTGCCGGCGTCGGCGACCATCCGGTGCAGGTGGTGCACGTGCTTCGGCACGCGCTCGAAGCCGATCTGCAGCTTGCGCACGATCGCCGCGGGGCCGACGACGCGCGCCGCCGGGATCGGCACGTCGTCGTACACGGCGTCGTCGGTGAAGTACGCGCCGATGCGATCGAAGGCGTGCGCGTAGAGATCGTCCCAGAAGCGGCGGGCGAGGGCGAGGTTGTCGTCGATGGCGGACATGGGCTCCTCCTTCAGGGCGGCGAGACGGCGTGCCAGACGTTCGGGTCGAAGCCGCGCGCGTCGGGCGTCGCGACCTCGCGGACGATGGCGGGCTCCTCGCCCTGGCAGCGCCACTCGTAGGCCGTCGAGCGGCCGACCACGTACGCCGGGATGACGTCGGCCGACGCGTTCTCCGTGCACCACGTGCGCATGCCGGCGGTCGGCGTGCGCGACACGTCCACCTTGTCGTTGCACGGGATGTTGGCGCCGACGGTGCAGGCCCACACCGATCCCTTCATGCAGCGCCACGAGACGCGGTCGGGCGGGATGGGCGGCACGCCGAGCGTCCGGCCGAGCGCCTCGGCGACGGCGGGTGGCGTCGGCTCGGCCGGCGCGTCGACGTCGCCGGCCGTCTGACAGTAGGCGAACGGATCGCCGGCGCCCGGCGCGATCCGCACCGTCACGACGTGCGTCCGTGCGGGCGGCGTGTGCTGCTCCCAGGGCCGGCGGTAGACGAACGTGATCGTGGCATTGCCGCGTCCGACGGCGTCGAACGTCCACACGTCCTGTCCGCCCGCGCCGGCCGGCGCATCGGGCGGACGCTCGAACGACGAGCCGAGCGGACGGAGCACCTTCGGATCGGGATCCGCCGCGAGCGCCCAGGCGTAGCCCGTCGTCGGGTTGGCGTTCAGCGTGACCGCGAAGCGCTCGCCGGGACGCACCTCGCGCCGCTCGGAGGATTCGTCGGCCGCAAACGCGACGGCGGACACGAGCAGGGCGACGACGAGCGCGTGGCGCATCCGCCGGCTCATGGCGGCTTCACAGCGCCGCGGCGAGTGACAGACTGCGCGCATGGCGGCACGTAGTACCCCGAAGACGCGAGCCAATGCGACGCATGCCACGCGACGCGTGCACCCGGTGGCGCTCGCGCCCGGCCGCGGTGGCGGTCTCGACGAGCTCTTCCGTCGCTTCGCGCAGACCACGTCGCGCGTGGCCGGCTCGGCGTGGGCCTTCATCGCCGCGGTGGCGGTGGTCGCCGGCTGGGCGTTGCTCGGGCCGGCGTTCGGCTACTCCGACACCTGGCAGCTCGTCATCAACACGAGCACGACGATCATCACCTTCCTGATGGTGTTCCTGATCCAGAACACGCAGAACCGCGACGCCATCGGCCTCCACCTGAAGCTCGACGAGCTGATCAAGGCGACGGGCGGCGCGACGAACACGATGATCGACCTCGATGCGCTGTCGGACGCCGAGCTGAAGAGCCTGGAGGAGCACTACAAGCACCTCTGTGCGCAGCGCCCCGATGGCGAGGAGGACTGCGAGAAGGCTTGACGTCCGCGCGCGCCCCGTGCGAGCCCGGGCGGCATGAAGCTCCAGGACAAGGTCTGCGTGGTCACCGGCGGCGCGAGCGGCATCGGCCGCGCGCTCGCCGAGCGCTTCGTCGCCGAGAGGGCGCGCACGGTGGTGGTGGTCGACCGCGACGCGGACGGCGTCCGCGCGGTTGCCGCGGCGATCGGCGGCGTCGGCATGACCGCCGACGTCGGGCGTGACGACGACGTCCGGCGCGTCGTCGAGGAAACGGAGGCCACGCATGGGCCGATCGACCTGTTCTGCTCGAACGCCGGCATCCTGCTGATCGGCGGCGCGGAGGTGCCCGACGCCGAGTGGCAGCGCATCTGGGACGTCAACGTGATGTCGCACGTCTACGCCGCGCGCCACCTCGTGCCGCGCATGCTCGAGCGCGGCGGCGGCTGGTTGCTGAACACGGCGTCGGCCGCGGGCCTGCTGTCGCAGATCGGCTCGGCGCCGTACAGCGTGACGAAGCACGCCGCGGTCGGCTTCGCGGAGTGGCTGTCGATCACGTACGGCGACCGCGGCATCGGCGTGTCGGTGCTGTGCCCGCAGGCGGTACGCACCAAGATGACCGACGACTTCGAGAACGGCGGCGTCGCCGGCGTCGACGGCATGCTCGAGCCGGAGGCGCTGGCGCAGACCGTCGTCGAGGGGCTGGCAGCGGAGCGCTTCCACATCCTGCCGCATCCGGAGGTCGCGGAGTACGTGCGGCGGAAGGGCGAGGACGTCGACCGGTGGATCCGCGGCATGCGGCGGTTGCAGGCGCGGTTCGGGTGAGTCGCCGCCGGGGATCGTGAGGGCCTCTCGATTCATCCGTTCGGACCGGATGAACCCCATGGATTCGCGGTTGACGCAGAGTCGGGCGGTGCGAGAGGGTGCCGGCATGGTTATCGCGGTCGTCCTCGCCGTCCTCGTCGCCACGCCGGCCCTGGCCGACGTGCTGTGCAAGAAGAAGAACGGTGCCGTGGTCGCGCGCGTCGCATGCAAGGGCAAGGAGGTGCAGCTCGACCTGGCGCAGTTCGGCGCGATCGGCCCGAAGGGCGATCCGGGCCCGAAGGGGGACGTCGGGGCGCAAGGCACGCCGGGCGAGCAGGGACCCGCAGGCCCGTTGCTCGTGACGCTCCCGAGCGGTGCGACCCAGCGTGGCTTCTTCGGCGGCGGCGCCGCGGGAACGTCGGACACGGTCGTGGAATCGCCGCTTTCATTCCCGGTGCCGCTGGCGTCCGACGTGACGGCGCACGTGATTCCGGTCGGCGGCCCGCCCACCACGGAATGCGCCGGCTCGGTGAGCGCCCCCTCGGCGGCTCCCGGTCACCTCTGCCTCTATCTCGGGTGGATCGACGGAACGTGCAGCGATACCGTCGACACGTTCGGATTCGCCGGGCTCGCGGATCGGCAGTTCGGGGTCGTCGTGACGGTACCGATGGAGTCGAGCGGCCAATGCGACTTCAGCGGCACGTGGGCCGTGACGGCCCCCTGATCTCGGCGACTCGACGTCCACGACGGATCGCGCCTTGCCAGGCGACGCTCCCCACCCGATCTCGTGGACGCTAGTGCTACCCCCAGAACAGCGACACGCGCTCGCACATCCATGCGACCGCCAGCGACCCGATCGCGTACGCTGGCACCGCCTGCGCCCAGCGCGGCGCGCGACGCAGCGCCGCGCGCAGCGGCAGCAGCGCGCCGACGAACGCGAGCTGTCCCAGCTCGACCCCGACGTTGAACCCGACCAGCGCCAGCGGCAGGCGATCGGGCGGCAGGCCGACGTCGGCGAGCGCACCCGCGAACCCCAGCCCGTGCAGCAGCCCGAAGCCGAACGCGACGAGCCACGGCATGCGGCGCGCGAACGTCGCCGTGCCCGGCGGCCGCGTCAGCTCGAACGCGACCAGCACCAGGCTGAGCGCGATGCACGCCTCGACGGGCGGCGACGGCAGTGTCACCACGCCGAGGACGGCGAGTGCCAGCGTCAGGCTGTGCGCGACGGTGAACGCGGTGATGGTCCACAGCAGGTCACGGAGCGTCGCGACGAGCAGCACCAGGCCGAGCACGAACAGCAGGTGATCCGGACCGAGCAGGATGTGCTCGATGCCGAGGACGACGTAGCGGCTCAGCACCGGCCACCACGCCTCGCCGCCGGCGCTGCCGGGCAGCTCGAGCGCGTCGAAGCCGCTGCGCAGCACACCCGTCGTGATGCGGCCGTCGGCCCAGCGGACGCGGACCAGCACGTCGACGCGGCTGCCGGGGAGCCCCTCCACGGCGACGCGTGCGCCGCCGAGGCCCTGTGGCCGGCAGTCGGCCCGGAAGAAGTGCGTCGGCTCCGGGGTGTCGGCCTCCGGCGCGTTCAGCGTGACGGTGTGGCAGTGCGGCGGCAGCACCGGGGTGAGCCCGCCGATCGGGTCGGCGGCGCCGCGTGGCACCGGGCTCTTCCAGAGGACGTCGACCACGCCCGGCGTCACCTCGCGCAGGTCGAGGAGCGCCGGCTCGAACGAGTGCGCCGCGGCGACGCCGCGCCAGGCGACGAGCAACGCGACGACCAGCCGCCACGTCATCGGTCCGGCTCGATGCGCACCGACCACTGGCGGCGGAGCGTCTCGACGGCCTGCCGGTCGAGGGCCTCGCGCTGCTCGTCGCGCCAGTCCTTCTCGACGGCGTCCCGGACCTCGTCCAGGCTCGGCACGCTCCCCGGCACGCGCTCGGTGACACGTACGGCATGCACGCCGTACGACGACGCGATCGGTCCGCTCCACACGCCTTCCGGCAGGGCGATCACCGCCTTCGCGAAGTCGGCGCCGAACCCGCCCGCGAGCTGATCCTCGGATGCGCGTGTCATGACCCGCCCGCGCATGAACGGATCGCCGAAGCTCGCCGGCGATCGTCCGGCCGCGAGCTCGGGGATCCACGCGGTGACGCGATCCTCGGCCTCCACGCCGGGCGTGCCGTACGATGCGAAGACGTGCTCGATCGATACGCGGTCGGGCCGCGCCCAGCGCTGCGCGTTGGCCGCGAAGAACGCCGCGAGATCGGCGTCGGTGGGGGCGGGCACGGGGGCGCTGCCTTCGAGCAGGAAGCCCATCTTCTGCACGAGCCGGCGGCGCACGATCACGTCGTCGCGATCCAGCCCGAGCGCCAGCGCCTCGCGGTAGAGGACCTCGTCGTCGATCCAGCGCTGCAGCAGCTTCTCGCGCTCTTCGGGCGTGGGGTCGTGCGCGGCGCGACGTGCGTAGTCGCGCGCGAGCCCGTCGGCGAGCGACGCGGGCACGACGATCTCGCGATCGTCGCCGGCCGGCGCCACGGCGCGCTGGAGCACGAAGAGCGCGACGCCCAGGAGGACGAAGTGGAGGAGCGGCTCGCGGAGCAGACGGCGGATCAGACGGCCGGCTCGTACCAGATCGGCGACGTCCAGGCACGCTCCTGGACGGTACGCGGGACGTTGGGATCGCTGCACGACGCAGGGCGGTCCATGGGCGGCAGCGCGTTGCAGCCGTACGCGTGCCAGCGGCAGCTCGGGTTCTCGATGACGCGCGCGTAGTAGAACGCGTGCTGGTCGGCCGCGAAGTCCGGATCGGTCCAGACGGAGCACAACGAGGCGTCCCCCGGGCCGGTCTGGGTGCACGTCGCCTCGTCGACGGTGGCGCCGTTCGCCGGGTTGCCGGCCACGTCGTACACCTGCTGGTGCGCGACGCCGTTCTCGAGCCAGCCTTTGACGATCTGGATCCGCTGGAGCGGCGTGCCCGGGCGCGACGGCGTGCCGGGATCGGCGAGCGCGCTCACCACGAACGACGGCGCGGCGGCGCCCGCGGACGGGCCGAGCAGCCCGCCCATCGGCACGCCCTGTGCGTAGGCGTCCTCGAGCAGGGTCGGCGTCGTGCAGAGCGACGGCGACAGCCCGAAGCCGCCGAACAGCCGCACGCTGATGCGCGGACCGCTGGTGGCGAACGTCTCGCGCCGGCGCATCGCGTCGAAGAGCGCCGGCCGCGAGTTCTCTTCGGCCCAGACGCCGACCAGCCCGCCCGGGCTGAAGCGCCAGCCGCCGAGATAGAACTGGCCTTCGCCGAGGCGCGTGTCCGGCGTGCCGTCGTCGGTGCCGCGATGCCCGAGCCAGCCGTCCTCGGCGACGGCGCCCGGCGTGCCGTTGTGCGTGTCGGTGCTGGCGATCAGGCCGAGGCGCAGCGGGTTCACGCCGATGCGCTCCTGCTCCTTGAGCCCCTCGAGCAGCGCGCCGCGGACGAAGTCGCGACGCGAGACGCAGCCGAGCGTGATCGTGCCGCCGCCACCGACGCCGTCGCCGCAGTCGGCCGGATTGTCGTAGCGCCGCTTCTCGAACTCGCACTGCTCGTCGGACGCGCCGACGATGCCGGACAGGCCGTTGAAGCACTCGGAGCTGCCCTTGTGCTGGTAGACCTCGAACAGCGGCTCCATCGACGCGCGCCGCGCCGCCTGCACGCGATCGTCGTCGACGCCCGTCGACCCCGGGTACTCGATCTGGAACATCTTGCCGTTGCTCTCGTTGCTGTTGTGCGGGATCGCGAGCACGTCGCAGCCGGGTGTCCCGGCGATGCAGGTGTTGGCGAGCTCCGTCCACAGTCCGAGTGCGGTCGGCTGCTCGAAGACGCTCGTGGGGAAGGGGACGCGATCGTTGCGGAAGATGACGTTGCGGTGGAGCGTGCTGACGAACCGCGAGCCCGTGTACTCGTAGCCCACGAACGACGTGAACCGGCAGTCGCTCGTGCGATCGTATGCGTCCTCCGCCGCCTGCTGCATCCGCTCCCACACCGTCGCGGCCTGCCCGAGGCACGTCTGATCGTCCGGGCCGCACAGGTCGGGGAAGCGGGCGGGCGGATCGAGCGCCACGCGCACGCCGAAGTGGGTCGTCCCGGAGTTGCCGCCGACGCGATAGAGCTGGCACGACTCGGTGTCGTACGACGGCGATCCGGGCGTGATGCAGAGATCGACCTCGCCGAGGAACTCGGAGTGGTCGGTGACGGCCGCGAAGTCGAGCGGCCGGTCGATCTGCACCGTCTGCGTGCCCTGGCCCATCGGATCGAGCGGCGGCAGCTGCACCGGATCGCCCTGCGCGAAGCGGTAGGCGTCGGCCGGCGTCGTGCGGACGTCGAACGCCTGCGCGTCGAACGAGACGGCGGTGTGCACGTGCAGGTCGCCGAAGTAGGCGTTCCGCGTCGGGCTGTGCTGCGCGCAGCGCGGCAGGTCCTCGGCGTACGGCGTGTCGATCGTCGAGCGCGCGGCCGTGATGCGGCGGGCGAACGCGCTGCCGCGCAACGTCGCCTTGGCGAGCGTGAGCTTCGCCGACGGCGCGCACACGCGGCCGAGCACGTCGGCGCCACGGGCGATGCGCGCGCGGGCGCCCCGGACGAGCATGCGGACGTCGCTCGCGGCCAGCGCCACGCCCGGCGCGCCGCCGACGATGCCGCTCAGCACCGCGGTGTCGGCGATCAGCTCGATCGGCGCGTACGCCTGCACGCGGCCGCCCCGCAGCACCCGCAGCGAGCACACGACGTAGCGGCCGCCCGCGAGATCGAGCGTCGCGCCGCTGCCGCGCACGACGACGTCGCCATAGACGCCGGGTGGCAGGCTTTGCGTAGCGCCCGCCTTGATGGTGATCTTCCGGCTGCGATCGCAGGGCGCGACGTCGGCCGGGATGCCGCACGTCGCCGGCAGGACGGGGAAGGGGCCGCCGTCCCCGCCGTCGGGACAGGTGGGGCCCGCGCCGCGCACGTCGCCGGCCAGGATGGCCGCGCACGTCGCGGCCCCGTTCACGCGGACGCTCGTCGCCGCGAGCTGCCGCCCGGTGGCGTCCAGCCCGCCGCCGACCGACAGCCGGCCCTGGACGGCCAGGTCGCCGCGCGCCGTCACGCGCTGGACCCTCAGGGTCTCGGTCGCGAACAGGGCGTAGGCATCGGCGCGGTCGCGGATCGCCGCCGCGCGCGCGGACGTGGACCCCGCCAGCATGAGGACGATCACGGCGACCCGGGCAATCATGGGGTGCATATAACCAACCCGCCTCCAGGGGTGCCACCGGAAATCTTCTGTTGTCGGGGAGACGCCGGCGTCCTAAGCATGAGGGCCGTCATGACCACACGCTCGCTGGCGGTCGTCGTCCTCCTCCTCACCGCGTCCCCCGTCCTTGCCGCCTCCGGGGCGCTCGACCCCGACTTCGGGAGCGGCGGCACCGTCGTCACCGAGGGCTCCGGCATCTCCAGTGCCAATGCCGTGGCCATCCAGGCCGACGGTCGCATCGTCATCGCGGGCACGACGAGCGGCGGCTTCGCCATTGCGCGCTACGCGTCGAACGGAACGATCGAGACCGGCTTCGGCACGCAAGGGACGGGATACGAGTTCGTGAACATGGGCGCGGCCGGCAGCGCCCATGGGCTCGCCATCCTCGCGAACGGCGCCTTCCTCACGATCGGGGGCGCGAACAAGTTCGGCGTCGCGGTGTTCTACGACGACGGCGAGGTCGACAAGAGCTTCACGCTCCCTTCCACGACGTACTGGGGCTACGGCCTTGCGATGAAGCCCGACGGCGGGTTCGTCATCGCCGGCGACAACGGGCTCGGGAAGTGCGCGCTCGCGTCCGCGACGAGCGCCGGCCTCCCGGACAACGGCTTCGGCACGAACGGCATCGAGGTTACCACGGTCGGTCTCTGCAAGGGTGTCGTGCGCCTCGACGACGGCCGGCTCGTCACCACGGCCGACGAGGACGCCGCGGGCACGAACGGCTTCGGGATCGCGCGCTTCACGTCCACCGGCGACCTCGACGGCACGTTCGGCACAGGCGGCGTCAGCCAGGCGTTCCAGGATTCGTTCGCGTTCGTGCGCAACGTCGTGCGCCAGGCCGACGGCAAGTATCTCGCGGTCGGGCAGGCGGGCGGGATCGGGTCGCCGAAGTCGCTGGTCGTCGCGCGCTTCCTCGAAGGCGGCGGCCTGGACACCGGTTTCGCGGAGCAGGGCGTGGCGGCCATAGGCATTCCGGGGACCGACATCGCGCTCGCCGGTGCGGCGCTGGTCGTCGACCCCGCGGGGAACATCGTCGTCGGCGGCACCGTGTCGGGACCGGGCGACGTGAAGGACGGCGCCGGGCCGAGCGCGTTCATCCTCCTGCGCCTCCTGCCGAACGGCCATCCCGACCCGAGCTTCGGCGAGGACAACGCCGGCGGCGTGATCACGGGATTCGGCACGGGGTCCGAGGCCGAGCTGCAGGCGCTCGCGCTGCAGCCCGACGGCAAGGTCGTCGCGGTGGGGAGCGCGTGTCAGCAGGGCCTCTGCCGCTTCGCGCTGGCGCGCTACGTCCTCTCGCCGCCCGTGCCCGGCGGCACTACGACCACGACGCTACCGGGTGGTGGCGGCGGCGGAGGCGGCGGCACCGGCTGCGAGAACCGCGTCGGCTTCGACGGCCTCGCGTGCCTGTGCGCGACGCCGATTCCAACGACGGCGTGCACCGGACAGACCCTGTCGAAGGCGATCGGCAACACGTTCCGGAAGGCCTGCGCCGCGAAGGACAAGGCGGCGACCGCCACCAAGGAGAAGATCGCGCGCAAGCAGCTCAAGCGCACCGCGACGTTCTTCAAGCAGGCCGACACCCACACGCGACGTCAGGCGCGCAAGAAGAAGCGCGGCATCACGGCGGAGTGCGCGGCGTCGCTCCAGGCCGTCTTCACGAACGGCCGCGCGGTCGCTTCCGCTACGGCCCCGTGAGCTCGATCCGTCCGCGGGGCGAGTCGAGGACGGCGACGAGCCGGGCCTTCGGCGCCTTGCGGACGGTGACGTGCACGTCGAGCGCCTCGAGCACGGCTTCCAATGCGGCGGGCTGCGGCGTCTCGGCGCGGAGCGTGCGCAGGCGGAGCCCGCGCGGCGCGTCGTCGGCCGGATGCACGCCGTCGTGCCAGGCGATGAAAAACGGGATCAGCACGCCGGCGCCGTGGTCGGAGACGAACACGTTGGTCCAGCGGATCTGCGTGCCGTCGGGCCGCTCGCGGTGTCCCTCGACCATCACGGCGCGAAAGCCCTCGTCGGTGGCGCGGGCGGCGACGGCCGGCGCGTCGTCGACGCGCGCCGCCCACATGAGGAGCCCCGGCTGCGTGCGTGCCGACAGCTGGCGCGCCAGTGCGCCGGATTCGAGCGTCGGATCGGGCGCGATCACCTCGAGGAACTGACGCCGGCCGATCGCCGCGAGCGCGTTGTGCGTGCCGAGGTCGGGGTGCCGGCCGCCGTCGGTGGCGCGCACGCCCGTGCGGCGGACGAGGGACGTGACGGCCGCCTTGAGATCGGGGCCGCCCCAGAGCAGATGGTCGCACACCGCGCTCATGCGCTCAGCTCTCGGGTGGATCGTCGTTGCGACCGAACCACTCGTCGGTCGTACGCCGCGCCTTGTCGCGGTGCTCGGGCTTCACGTGGATCGCGAGGATGCCGAACGCCGTCACCAGCGAGCCGAGGTCGTCGGCGAAGCCGACGGCGGGAGTCAGGTCGGGAATCGCGTCGAGCGGCAGGATGAAGTAGCCGAGCACGCCGACGATGACGGTGCGCGCCCAGCGCGGCGTATCGGCGTCCTGCAGCGTGTGGAACAGCGTGATCGCCTTCTCGACGAGCTCGCGACCGCTGCGGCGCGCGACGCCGCGAACCTTCGTCCAGAACGAGTCGTCGCTGTAATGCCGTCCGAAGTCGTCCATCGCGCGGCCACCTCTAGCAAACGTCCGCGGGCTGGGGGAGGTGGGGTCAGCGCTTGGGCGTCTTGCAGGTCCCCTTCTCGATCAGCTGCATGGCGTACTCGTCGATCTGCTTGTCGTTCGCGCGGTACGCCTCTTCGCCGAACTTTTTCGCGGTCGCGCGGACGACGCAGTCGCAGAGCTTGTTGAACTCGTCGATCTGCGGCTGAATCTCCTTGCGGATCTCCGGCGTCAGCGGTGCGTCGGGATTCACGCCGGCATCCTTCTTGGTGTTCTCCCAGGCGCTGTCGACCAGCTCGTCGGTGCACGCCTTGACCGCCTCCTTGAGCGTCGTCGCATTCCAGC
This sequence comes from uncultured Binatia bacterium (SeqCode), assembly GCA_964432595.1. GTDB lineage: Bacteria > Desulfobacterota > Binatia > DP-6 > DP-6 > DASYLJ01. The sequence goes on from CAYSOF010000009.1 coordinate 48,997, forward strand.
CGTCCTTGTACTCGGCGGCGACGGCAGCGGAGGCCACGAGCAGGACGAGTGCGGTCGGGAATACGCGCATGCGGACGCGTCTAGCATGGAGGAACGGTGTCGGCCACGTGCCGCGCGGCACGCGGCGATCTTCCACGGCGCGCGGCGACGCCGTACGGTCGACGCGTTCCGACCACCCGGCCGTACTCCGGTGGACTCCCCTCCCGGTGCACGGCGACCTCGCGGGCGTGACGACACTGCCCCGTCACGTCCGCGGGGTGGTCGGCCGGAGGTCAGCGTCTGGCGGCGAGGTCTTCGGCGTAGCCGCGCGCGAACGTGCCGAAGAGCCGATCGAAGATGGGGGTGAAGCCGGCGTAGTTCCCCTTCACCTTCGCATGATGCATGTCGTGGTGGCGCGCGCCGTCGTTGCCCGGGATGACGTGGCTCGGCGACCAGGGGAAGTCGTAGCCCGAGTGTCCCTCGGCCGCCTCCCACTGCCGCCACACGAACCACAGCCACACGGTGACGACGTGCGCGCCGACGAGCAGCGGGCCGATCATGGCGACGGTCGCCGTGACCGACAGCTCGAGCGGATGCATGTAGTTGCCGGTGATCGCCCACGGCGTGACGATGCGGTGATGCCACGCGTGGATCTTCTTGTAGAGCCAGCGCGTGTGCAGGGCGCGGTGTGACCAGTAGTAGAGGAAATCGTCGAGATAGAAGAAGAACACGAGCTGCAGCACGATCACCCACCACGCCGGCAGCGGCCCCGCGTGCACGCCCGACAGGCGTAGCAGCGGCCACGACAGCGCGACGCCGGCGAGCATGGCGAGGTTGTTGATCGCCCAGCTTCGCACCGACGGCCAGACGAGGAACTGCTCGCGCGGGATGCGCGACTGGATGCGGTAGGGCCGCGCCCACGCCGGGTCGCGCGCGGCGATCATGGTCAGCGGCACGGCGAACAGCATGAAGGCCGTGGCCGAGAGCAGCGACGTCGCGACCGGGAACAGCCAGAAGATGGGCTCGCGGTACCAGCCGAGGACGGTGTCGAGCATGCCGGGCAATGGTTAGGGGTGCCGGGGAGACCGGGTCAAGGGGAGGTCTCGTACACGGTGAATCCGATGGCGCCCTGCCAGAGGTCGACGGCGAGGGCCGGGTCGAGCCAGGCGTCGAGCGGCCGCTGGAGGTAGCCGGGCGACGGGATCCGCACGACGGGGCGGTAGCCGCTGGAGCCGCCCGCCAGCGCGTCGAGGTCGCGGCGCAGTCGCGGATCGCGGTCGTCGCGCCGGATGGCGGTCGCGTACCAGTCGGGCACGATGACGAAGCGGGGCGGCGGGGCCAGCCAAGTGCCGGGCGGTCGCGCTTCGAGGGCGACGCCGTGGCGGGCCAGCGGCCAGCGCAGGCGGAAGTACGGCCCGTACTCGGGCTCGGCGACGCGGACGGTCGTGGCGCCGGCGATCCGGTCGGCGATCGCCTGCGCCACCGACTCTTGTTGGTACCAGCCGAGTCGCGCGACGTGCGTGACCGAGAGCGCCAGCGAGTACGCGATGACGACAGCGGCGATCGCGCGGCGCGACGCGGGGCGCTCGATCGCGCCGGCGACGCGTGCCGCGAGCAGGAGCAGGGCGGGCACGATGGCGAGCAGATGGCGTGGGAACGTCGCCTGTGCCGCGCCGATCACGACGAAGTACGGCACGACGAGCGCGAGCACGAGGCGATCGGCGAGCGTGCGGCGTGCCACCGCGACGATGACGCCGCAGACTGCGAGCAGGTAGGCCGGGACGCCCAGCATGTAGGGCAGCGACGCCGTCAGCTGGTAGAGCCAGGGACGCGCATACCAGCCGACGCTCGCGGCGAGCCGGTTGTTGTCGAACGGCGGATCCTGCGACAGCGCCCGGTGCCACGCGAGGATGTCGAGCACCTCGCCGGGCCGCATCGCGCACGGCGGGCACGTGATGGCGGCGGCGGCGACCGCGGCCAGCGACGCGACGCCGCCGAGGAGCACGACGCTGCGCGACCGGCGCACCTCGAGCACCGCCCATGCGACCGGACAGAGAAAGGCGAGCCCCGTGTACTTCGTCGCGAACGCGACGCCGACGAGCGCGCCGGCGATCAGCGCGGCGACGACGGTGCCCGTGCGCGCGAGACGCCAGCTGGCGAGCAGCACGGCCGTCGCGAGCATGGCCAGCAGTGGATCCACGGCGGCGACGTGCGTCTGGAGGACGTCGAACGGCGTCGTGGCGACGAGGAACGTCGCGACGATTCCCGCCGTGATGCCGTAGAAGCGCGTGCCCGCGAGGGCGGCGAGGACGATCCCGACGACGGCGGCGATCGCCGATGCCGTGCGCGCGGCCGCGATGATGCTCACGAAGGGCGCGTCGTTGACCTCGGCCTCCGGGCTACGCTCGACGATCTCGCCGTCGGGCGACGCGAACACGGCGGCGCCGGTCGTGACGGCGTGCACCGCGCGCGTCGCGTACTCGAAGCCCGTCGGGTAGACGAGGCACACGGTCGGGTCGCCGGCGACGACGGCTGGCGTGCGCGGGTCGATGCGGAGGCCCCAGAGTCCCTCGTCGGGGAACCACATGCCGTCGGCGAGGCCCCACTGCAGCGAGGTCGCGCGGAGCGCCACGCCGAGCAGGACGGCCAGGGCCACGAGGGCGCGCGCGCGCACGAGCCCACTGAGCGGGCATGGCGGTGACGGTCAAGGGGTCGCGCCGCGTTGACGGCGAAATCGGGTTCGGGCTACGCCGCCGGCATGACGCCGTCGGACCTCGTCGAGATCGAGCTGATCAAGCGCCTCAAGTACAAGTACATGCGCTGCCTCGACCAGAAGCTCTGGGACGAGATGGCGGACTGCCTGGCGGAGGACGCCGTCGCCGCATACAGCGGCGGCAAGTACTCCTACGAAGGCCGCGACGCGATCCTCGAGTTCTTCCGCCAGGCGATGGGCGCGGAGAGCTTCCTCTCGAGCCACCGCGTGCACCATCCCGAGATCGACCTGACGAGCCCGACGACGGCGACGGGCGTCTGGGCGCTCGAGGACGTCGTCATCGACGCGAGCCGCGACTTCGGGCTGCGCGGCGCGGCCTTCTACACCGACGACTACGTGAAGCGCGACGGCCGCTGGCAGATCGCGCGCACGGCGTACAAGCGGTCGTTCGAGGAGGTGTGGAGCCGCAGCGCCGGCACGCCGCCGATCCTCACGGCGAGCTGGTGGGGGACGGGCGGGCGCAGCGAGCTGCCCATGCCGGAGCACCTGCTGAACCTGCCGCGGTCGAGCCTGAAGAAGTGATGGTTGCCGGCGAAACGGTGCGGGATTAGGGATGGCGCCATGATGATCCCTGCGTCACGGAAGGGCCCCTGGGAGGACCGACGCATGGGGCTCACGACGGTGACGGTGCGGGTCGGGAAGGTCGGCGGTCGCAAGCAGGTCGACGTGGAGATGCTCGTCGACTCCGGTGCGATCTACGCAGTGGTGCCGGCGACCGCCCTGCGCGAGGTCGGTATCCGTCCGCATGCTCGTGAGACGTTCGGGCTGGCCGATGGAACCCGCGTGGAGCGGGACGTGGGCAGCGCGTTCTTCGAGCTCGGCAACCGGAAGGGCGCCGCTCCGGTCGTCTTCGGCGAGCCGGGTGACTCCAGCCTGCTCGGTGCGATCGCGCTCGAGGCCCTCGGGCTGACGCTCGACCCACTGCGTCGTGAGCTGAAGCCGATTCGCATGATGCTCGCCGCGCTGCCCGCAGCCTCCTGACCCGTTGCGCTGGCCGGCCCGGGGTCGTATGCCCGGTCGGACGCTCACACGCTCAGGAGGAACACGATGCGCGAATATCTCCAGTTCTACATCGACGGTGCCTGGGTCGATCCGATCGACAAGTCGAAGACCCTCGACGTCATCAACCCCGCCACCGAGGAGCCGTTCGCCCGGATCGCCATGGGCTCGGCGGCCGACGTGGACCTCGCCGTGAAGGCGGCGCGGAAGGCGTTCCCGTCCTTCTCGCGCACGTCCAAAGAGGAGCGCTTGGCGCTGCTCCAGAAGGTGATCGAGGTCTACATGAGCCGCATGCCGGACCTCATGTCGACGATCACCGAGGAGATGGGCGCGCCCACGTGGCTCGCGCAGGCGGCGCAGGCGCCCGCGGGGCTCGCGCATCTCGCGAAGATCGTCGAGGTGCTCGCGGCGTTCGAGTTCACCGAGCAGCGCGGCTCGACGCTGATCGCGCACGAGCCCGTCGGCGTGTGCGGCTTCATCACGCCGTGGAACTGGCCGATCAACCAGATCGTCTGCAAGGTGGCGCCCGCGCTCGCGGCCGGCTGCACGATGGTGCTGAAGCCGTCCGAGATCGCGCCGCTCGACGCGCAGGTGTTCGCGCAGATCCTCCACGAGGCCGGCGTGCCGAAGGGCGTCTTCAACCTCGTGAACGGCGACGGCCCGACGGTCGGCCAGGCGATCGCCTCCCATCCGGGCATCGACATGGTCTCGTTCACGGGCTCCACCCGCGCCGGCATCGCGGTGGCGAAGGCCGCCGCCGACACCGTGAAGCGCGTCCACCAGGAGCTCGGCGGCAAGTCGGCCAACATCATCCTCGACGACGCCGACGTCGCCGCCGCCGTCTCGGGCGGCGTGCGCTCCTGCTTCATGAACTCGGGCCAGTCGTGCAACGCGCCGACGCGCATGTTCGTGCCGCGCGCGAAGCAGGCCGAGGCGATCGCCGCCGCGAAGGCCGCCGCCGAGGCGACTATCGTCGGCAACCCCACCACCGAGGGCGTCACGATCGGTCCGGTCGTCAGCAAGACGCAGTTCGAGAAGATCCAGCGCCTCATCGAGGCGGGCGTGAAGGAAGGCGCGAAGCTCGTCGCCGGCGGTCCCGGCCGTCCGAAGGGCTGCGAGCGTGGCTACTACGTCCAGCCCACCGTCTTCGCCGACGTGAAGAACGACATGACGATCTCGCGCGAGGAGATCTTCGGACCGGTGCTCTCGATCCTGCCGTACGACACCGAAGAGCAGGCCATCGAGATGGCGAACGACACCGTGTACGGGCTCTCGGGCTACGTGTCGTCGGGCGACGTGAAGCACGCCAAGAAGGTCGCCGACCAGCTCCGTACCGGCAACGTGCACCTGAACGGCGCCGGTCCCGACTTCGGCGCGCCGTTCGGCGGCTTCAAGCAGTCCGGCAACGGCCGCGAGTGGGGCGAGTTCGGCTTCCGCGAGTTCCTCGAAGTGAAGGCCGTCCTGGGCTACGACGGCTGATCGGTTTCTGACGGCGTCCCGTCCCGCGCGGACGGGGCGCCGTCGTGCTTTCCTCCACGCGGATGGCCCACCCCCGCCTGCTCGTCGCGAACCGTGGCGAGATCGCCGTCCGCATCCTGCACGCGGCCGCGGAGCTCGGCTGGCCGACCGTCGCCGTCTACTCCGAGGACGACGCCGGCGCGCTGCACGTCGGCCGCGCCGACGAGGCGCGCGCGCTCCGCGGCGCGGGGCCAGCGGCGTATCTCGACGTCGACCAGCTGGTCGCGATCGCCCGCGCGACGCACACCACGCTCGTCCATCCGGGCTACGGGTTCCTGAGCGAGCAGCCGGCGTTCGCGCGCGCCTTGTACGCGGCGGGCGTCGGCTTCGTCGGGCCGTCGCCGGAGACGCTCGAGCTGCTCGGCGACAAGACGCGCGCGCGGGCTTTGGCGCGCGACTGCGACGTCGCCGTGCTGCCCGGAACCTTCGCGCCGACGTCGCTCGACGAGACGCGCAGCTTCCTCTCGTCGCGCGGCGCCATCATGCTGAAGGCGCTCGCGGGCGGTGGCGGCCGGGGCATGCGCGTCGTCCAGCATCCCGACGCGCTCGACGAGGCGTTCGCGCGGTGCGCATCCGAGGCGAAGGCGGCGTTCGGCTCGGGTGATCTGTTCGTCGAGGAGCTGCTGCCGAACGCGCGGCACATCGAGGTGCAGATCGCCGGCGACGGCACCGGCGAGGTGATCCATCTCGGCGAGCGCGAGTGCACGCTGCAGCGCCGCCATCAGAAGCTCGTCGAGCTGGCCCCGGCGCCGGGGCTCTCGCCCGACGTACGCGGCCGACTGACGGCGGCGGCGCTGCGTCTCGGCACGGCGGTGCGGTACGCCGGTCTCGGTACCGTCGAGTTCCTCGTCGGCGACGAGCGGATCGCGTTCCTCGAGGCGAACCCGCGGCTGCAGGTCGAGCACACCGTCACCGAGGCGGTGACCGGCGTCGACCTGGTCGTCCTGCAGCTGCGCCTCGCCGCCGGGGCGACGCTCGCCGAGCTCGGCCTGCGCCAGCACGAGGTGCCGCCGCCGCGCGGCGCGGCACTGCAGGCGCGCGTCAACCTCGAGACGATCGCGGCCGACGGCACGGTCCGTCCGGGCGGCGGCACGCTCGCGATGTTCGAGCCGCCGAGCGGCGCGGGCATCCGCGTCGACACGGCGGGCTTGGCCGGCTACACGCCGAGCCCGCGTTTCGACTCGCTGCTCGCGAAGGTGGTCGTGCACACGGCGACGCCGGATCACGGCGCGCTGCTCGGCAAGGCCGACCGCGCGCTGGCGGCGTTCCGCATCGAAGGACCCGCGACCAACGTCGGCTTCCTGCGCGCGCTGCTGAAGCATCCCGCGGTCGTCGAGAACCGCGTCCATACGCGCTTCGTCGAGGAGCACCTGGCCGAGCTGGTCGCGGCCGTGCCGGAGGGGCTGGCCGGCGCGCGCGTCGACAAGGTCGACCCGCTGGCGGTGCTCGCGCACGGCAAGACCGACGCGACGCCGCTCCGGGCCGTCGACGTCGAGGACGGCGTCGTCGTGGCGGCGCCGCTGCAGGGCACGATCGTGACGATCGACGTCGTCGAGGGCGACCTCGTGCGCGCGGGCCGGCAGCTCCTCGTCATGGAGGCGATGAAGATGGAGCACGCCGTCGTCGCCCCCACCGCGGGCGTCGTGCGGCGGCTCGGCGCGGCGGTCGGGGACACCGTGCTCGAAGGCCATCCGCTCGTCGTCATCGACGCGCAGGCGGTCGCCGGCGACGACGTCGTGACGCAGGCGGCGGTCGATCCGGGTCGCGTGCGGCCGGACCTCGCGGAGGCGATCGCGCGTCACGAGCAGACGCTCGACGCCGCGCGGCCCGACGCCGTCCAGCGCCGGCGAACGACGGGTCAGCGCACGGCGCGCGAGAACGTCGACGAGCTGTGCGATCCGGGTACGTTCACCGAGTACGGCGCGCTGGTGATCGCCGCGCAGCGCCGGCGGCGTGCGCTCGACGACCTGATCGCGCGCACGCCCGCCGACGGGCTCGTCGCGGGAACGGGCGACGTGAACGGGCACCGCTGTGCCGTGCTCGCGTACGACTACACCGTCCTCGCCGGCACGCAGGGGCTGCAGAACCATCGCAAGAAGGACCGCATGTTCGAGCTGGCGTACGAGCAACGCCTGCCGCTCGTCATCTTCACCGAGGGCGGCGGCGGGCGTCCGGGCGACACCGACGGCGCCGGTGTCGCGGGCCTCGACTGCCTGGCGTTCCGCTACTTCGGCCGGCTGAGCGGGCTCGTGCCGCTGGTGGGCATCAACTCGGGGCGCTGCTTCGCGGGCAACGCGGCGCTGCTCGGGTGCTGCGACGTCGTCATCGCGACGGAGAACTCGAGCATCGGCATGGGCGGGCCGGCCATGATCGAGGGCGGCGGGCTCGGCGTGTTCCGTCCGGACGAGGTCGGTCCGATGGCCGTGCAGGTGCCGAACGGCGTCGTCGACGTGGCCGTGCGCGACGAGCGCGAGGCGGTCGCCGTCGCGAAGCAGTACCTCGGCTACTTCCAGGGGGCGACGTCGGCGTGGACGTGCGCCGATCAACGCCGGCTGCGCGCGGCGATCCCCGAGAACCGGCTCCGCATCTACGACGTGCGGACCGTGATCGAGACGCTCGCCGACGCCGGCTCCGTGCTGGAGCTGCGTCGCGGCTTCGGCGCCGGCATGGTGACGGCGCTCGCGCGCATCGAGGGCCGTCCCGTCGGCATCGTCGCGAACAACCCAGTGCACCTCGCCGGCGCGATCGACCCCGACGGCGCCGACAAGGCCGCGCGCTTCATGCAGCTGTGCGACGCGTTCGACCTGCCGCTGGTCTTCCTGTGCGACACGCCGGGCATCATGGTCGGCCCCGAGATCGAGAAGCGCGCGATGGTGCGGCACGCGTCGCGCATGTTCGTCGTCGGCGCGAGCCTGTCGGTGCCGTTCTGCACCATCGTGCTGCGCAAGGGCTACGGGCTCGGCGCGCAGGCGATGGCGGGCGGCAGCTTCCACGCGCCGATCTTCACCGTCGCGTGGCCGACCGGCGAGTTCGGGGGCATGGGGCTCGAGGGAGCGGTGAAGCTCGGCTTCCGCAAGGAGCTCGAGGCGGTCGACGATCCGGCGGCGCGACGCAAGCTCTTCGAGGAGATGGTCGCGCGCATGTACGAGATCGGGAAGGGCGTGAACATGGCATCGCACTTCGAGATCGACGACGTGATCGACCCGATGGATTCGCGGCGCTGGATCATGGGCGCGATCGGCGCGTGGCGGCCGCCGGCACGGGCCGGGAAGAAGCGTCCCTGCATCGACGCGTGGTGACGATGACGATCCGCGAGTACGCGCCGGCGGACCTCGAGGCGTGTCGCGACCTGTGGCGGGCGTTGACGCAGCGGCATCGCGAGATCTATCGCGACCCGTCGATCGGTGGGGAGGACCCGGGCATCGAGCTCGATCAGCACCTCGCCCACCCGGCGCTCGCCAAGATGTGGGTGGCAGTGGTCGACGGCGACGTCGTCGGCCTGTGCGGCTTGCTCGTTGGTACGGAGGAAGCGGAGATCGAACCGATCGTCGTGCACCCAGAGCACCGTGATCGCGGCATCGGCGCGCGCCTCGCGGCGCAGGCGATCGACGAGTCGCGCCGCCGTGGAACGAAGTACGTCACCGTCCGCCCCGTCGCGCGCAACGTCGAAGCGATCGCGTTCTTCCACCGCGAGGGATTCCGGCTGCTCGGACGGCTCGAGCTGTCGATGGTTCTCGAGCCGACGGCGTTCCCGGATCGTGGACGCGACACCGATCTCCACGGGTTGCGCTTCGAATTCTGACGACATGGACACCGCGCGCCTCGCACTGCGACCGTTCACACCGGACGACGCCGAGGCGGTCACCGCGCTCCTGAACGACGAAGCGGTCTCGGCCACCCTCGCAGCGATCCCGTACCCGTACTACCGCATGTACGCGGACGCGTGGATCGCCAGCCATGCGCAGCTGCGCGCCGAGCGGCGCGAGGTGCATCTCGCGATCGTGTCGCGTGCCACCGGGGAGCTGATGGGCGCCGTCGCGTTGCTCTCGAACGACGCTGCGGCGCCGCCCGAGCTCGGCTACTGGCTGGGCCGGCGATACTGGGGCTGCGGCTACGCGACGGAGGCCGTCGCTGCGATGGTCCGCTACGCGCAGCAGGAGCTCGGTGCGCGAACGGTCACTGCACGGTGCATGGTCGGGAACCCGGCATCGGCGGCGGTGCTCATCAAGGTCGGCCTCCGTCGGGTCGGTCGCTCCGCGCAGCCGATCACGAAGGGCGATCGGATCCACGACGTCGACGACTACGTGCTCGACGTCGGCGGAGGGTGAGGTCGCGTGTTCGCCCGGGCGCTCGTCGCGTTCCTCGTTCTGCCCGGCGTCGTCGCCTTCGCCGTCCCGCTGATCTGGCTCCGCGCCGAGCATGCGCAGCTCGCGCATCCGGTCGGCGCCGTCCTGCTCGCGATCGGCGTCGTCGGGCTACTGTGGTGCGTGCGCGACTTCTACGTCCGCGGGAAGGGAACGCTGGCGCCGTGGGCGCCGCCGCAGCACCTGGTCGTCGTCGGGCTGTACCGGTGGTCGCGCAACCCGATGTACGTGTCGGTGGCCCTGATCCTGCTCGGCTGGGCGGTGACGTTCGCGTCGACGGGATTGCTGCTCTATGCGGTGGCCGTGGTCGTCGCGTTCCACCTGCGCGTCGTCCTCGGCGAAGAGCCGTGGCTCGCGCGCACGCACGGGAGCCGGTGGCAGGACTACGCGCGCGACGTGCCGCGCTGGCTCGTGTGACTGCGAGGAGGAGCCGATGCCCGAGGAGCCCACGTCGGACCCGAAGCAGTTCATTAAGGGCGCTCCCGTGCTGCACGTGCCCGACGTCGTCGCGACGGCGACCTGGTATCGCGGCGAGCGATATGCGGTCGTCTGGCGCGATGATGCGGCGGTTCATCTGGTGCACGGCGACCGGCCTCCGACGGGCGTGCATCTGTCCCTCTGGGTGCGCGACGTCGACGCGTACCACCGGGAAGTCGTCGGTCGAGGCGCCGTGGTGACGATCCAGCCGAGCGATCGCCCGTACGGCTTACGGGCGTCGCCGCACACCTGAGCGCATTTGCGCGTCGTGACGAGCGGTGTACTACCGTGCCTCATGCGCGTTGCTCGAATGCACGAGTTCCACCGTCCTCTCGTTCTCGAGGACATCCCGACCCCGGAGATCGCCGCGGACGAAGTCCTCGTCAGAGTCACCGCGGCGGGCATGTGCCGGACCGACGTGCAGATGGTCGACGGCTACTTCCAGCAGTACGCCCACATGACGATGCCGGTGACGCCGGGTCACGAGATCGCCGGCGAGGTGCACGCGGTCGGCAAGCTCGTGCCCGCGTCGGCCTTCCGCGAAGGCGATCAGGTGGTGGTGGTCGGCGGATGGGGCGACGGCACGTGCCGGCACTGCCAGGAGGGAAACACCCACATCTGCGCGGGCGGACGGTGGCCCGGGTTCGGGCCGTACGGCGGTTACGGCGAGTTCGTTCCCGTCCCGTTCCGCTACCTCATCAGGGTCGACGCGCGCTTCGGCCTGAAGGCCGAGGAGCTGGCGCCGCTCACCGACGCGGGCCTGACGCCGTATCGCGGCATCAAGAAGCTGCGCGGCGCCGGCGCCCTCGGCCCCGGCCGCATCCTGGCGGTCTTCGGCGTCGGCGGTCTCGGCGCCTACGCCGTGCAGTACGCGAAGCTGCTCGGCGGCGGTGCGACGGTGGTCGCGTTCGCGCGCAACGCGGAGAAGCTGGCCGTCGCGAAGGACTTCGGCGCCGATCACGTCGTCTCCACGAAGGGCAAGACGCTCGACGACGTCCGTGCCGAGCTGCGCAAGGCGACCGGGCAGGGCGAGATCGACGCGGTCATCGACTGCGCCGGCGCTCCGGAGATGATCCAGATGGGCTTCGGTCTTCTGGCGATCGGCGGGCACTACGCGTCGGTCGGGCTCGTCGGCGACCGCGTCGACGTGCCGCTCTTTCCGCTCGTCGCGCGGGAGTACACGTACCACGGCTCGTTCTGGGGCAACTACAACGACCTCAGCGAGGTCATTGCGCTCGCGCAGCAGGGGCGCATCCGGCACGCCGTGAAGATCATCCGCTTCGAGGACATCAACGAGAACATCGACCTGCTGCGGACCGGCGACGTGGTGGGCCGCGCGGTGGTCAAATACTGACGAGCATGCGCGACGAGGCCCGTCGCTTCGCCATCGCAGCGCACGGCGGGCAGACGTACGGCGATCGGCCGTACGCGTTCCATCTCGACGCCGTGGCGGAGATCGCGTCCGCGTACGGCGACGACGCGGCGATCGTCGCCTACCTGCACGACACCGTCGAGGACACGGGCGTCACCATCGACGAGGTCGAGCGGCGATTCGGCGCGCAGGTCGCGGCCTGCGTCGCGCTCCTGACCGATCAGCCGGGCGCGAACCGGAAGGAGCGGAAGGCGAAGACGTACGCGAAGCTCGCCGCGGTGACGGGGCCGAGCGAGCTGGCGCTCGTCGTGAAGGCGGCGGACCGTCTCGCGAACGTGCGGGCGTGCATCGCGGATCGGAAGCTCGATCTGCTGGACGTCTATCGTGGCGAGCACGACGCCTTCCGGCGCGCGGCGTTCCGCCCGGGTTTGTGCGATCCGCTCTGGGCGGAGCTCGATGCGTCGCTGGCATCCTGATGGACGTTGCCATCGTCACGCTCGACGGCTTCAACGAGATCGACACGTTCGTCGCGCTCAACATCCTGAACCGGGTCGAGCTGCCCGACTGGAAGGCGTGGGTCGTCGGGCCCGGCGAAACGATCGTGTCGAGGAACGGCGTCGTCGTGCATCCGCAGCAGCCGCTGTCGTTCGTTCGTCAGGCGGACGCCGTGCTCTTCGGCAGCGGTCGCCGCACGTTGGAGCTGATCGAGGACGCGTCGCTGATGGCGCAGCTGGTGGTCGACCCGTCGCGGCAACTGATCGCGCTACGTCGCGCCCGTCGGGTCGGAGGACGCGTACATCCGCGACGTGCTGTCGACGGTCGGGGCGGCGGCGATGTAGACGGTGACACATGCCGACCGCACGTGTGAACGGCGTCGAGCTCTTCTACGACCTCGCCGGCAGCGGCGCGGTGCCGCTCGTCCTGGTGCATGGCTCGTGGGACTCGCACCGCGACTGGGACCTCGTCGTGCCGCGCCTGGCCGAGTCGTTCAGGGTCCTGCGCTACGACCGCCGCGGGCACAGCCAGAGCGAGCGGCCGGCGGGGCAGGGGAGCGTGCGCGAGGACGTCGCCGACCTGGCGGCATTGATCGAGCACCTCGGGCTCGCGCCGGCGTGGGTGGTCGGCAACTCGTTCGGCGCGTCGATCACGCTCCGGCTCGCCACCGAGCGGCCCGACGTCCTGCGCGGCGTCCTCTGCCACGAGCCGCCGCTGTTCGCGCTGCTGCGCGACGAGCCGGCCCTCGCGCCGATGCTCGACGAGTTCGGACGCAACATCGCAGCGGTCTGCCGGCACGTCGCGGCGGGCGAGCATGCGACGGCGGCCGAGCAGTTCGTCGACGCAGTGGCGCTCGGCCCCGGCGCGTGGGCGGAGACCCCGCCCGAGCTGCAACGGACGCTCATCGAGAACGCACCCACGTTCCTCGACGAGGCCGGTGATCCCGAGCAGCTCGTCTTCGACCTCGACGCCATCCGCGGCTTCACGAAGCCCGTGCTGCTGACGTTCGGCGGCGAGAGCCCGCCACTCTTCGCGCCGGTGGTCGCCAAGCTCGCGAAAGCGATGCCGAACGTCGAGACACGCAAGCTCGAGGCCGCCGGACACATCCCGCACGCGACGCATCCCGAGGACTACGTGGACGTCATCCTGACGTTCATCCGCGCGCACGAGCGATGAGCGACGTCGGCCTCACGCACGTCGCGTTCCTCGTCGCAGACCTCGAGGCGAGCATCGCGTTCTACGCGAAGTACGCGCGGATGGAGGTCGTCCACCGCCGTCGCGACGGGCGCTCGGAGGTGGCGTGGGTGAGCGACAAGACGCGCCCGTTCGTCGTCGTGCTCGTCCGCGTGCCGGCGATCGTGCCGCGCGTGCTGCTGCGCCTCGTCGTGAAGGTCGTCTTTCCGTTCGAGCATCTCGGCGTGGCGTGCGCGACGCGCGAGGACGATCCGGACGGTCACACGCTCGAGCTGTCGTACGGGCAGGAGGTCGGGCTCACGGTCGAGCGCGTGGAGTCGCCATGACGGCCGAGGATGCCGTGGGTGGGCGGCCGCGTACGGGAAAACCCGTAGACGCATAGCAGTGCGGTTTCGCTACCGAAAAACTTGCGACGACGAACGAGCGTTTGGTAGATCAGTCCGCCCCCCGGCGTCTCGCACGGACCCGAATCCTGGGGCTCGAGGTCACGCGCATGCGTTGGGGTTGGTCGGCCGTCGTCGTGCTCGCCGTCGCGGTGATGGCGCGCGCCGCCGACGTGGGGGTGGTCGGGCAGGGTGTCACCGTCAGCGTCACGCCGACGGGCAAGGCGCTGGTCAAGTCGACGCAGAAGGGCGCCGGCGTGCAGTTCGGTCCCGGCAGCGCGTCGAGCGAGCTCAGCGGATCCCTCGAGCTCTGGTACGTCGATACGCCGGCGAACCGCGGCACGCTGCCGATGCTGTCGCCCTGGACCGCGAACACGGGCGCGAGCGCCACGTACAAGAACAGCCAGGCGCCGGCGGGTCCGTCGCCGGTGAAGAGCGCGTCGCTCAAGACCGGGAAGGTCGCGAAGGTGCAGGCCGCCTCCACCGGTGGGCTGTCCATCGTCGCGCCGCCGGGACCCGGCGGTGTCGTCACCGTGCTCACCGTCGACAACGCGGGCAACGGCTCGCGCCATCGCATGTGCTCGCTGTACACCGTCGGCCAGGGCAGCCGCGTCGTGCATCGTCCACTGCCGAACGGCGGCGGCAAGCTGACCCTCAAGAAGGGCGTCGCGATCCCGTGCCCGAGCTGCAGCGACGGCACGCGCAACGGCACCGAGACGGGTGTCGACTGCGGCGGCGGCCAGTGCGCCGCGTGCGCCGTCGGCCAGGGCTGCGCGGGTCCGACCGACTGCCAGAGCGGCATCTGCACCTCCGGCGTCTGCCAGGCGCCGTCGTGCACCGACGGGCTCAAGACCGGCAACGAGACCGACGTCGACTGCGGCGGCGCCTGCCCCGCGTGCGACGACGGCGACGACTGCGCGATCGCCGCGGACTGCCAGAGCAGCGTTTGCACCGGCGGCGTCTGCCAGGCGCCGACCTGCGCCGACGGCGTGCGCAACGGCAGCGAGCTGGACGTCGACTGCGGCGGCAGCTGCACCGCGTGCGTGCCGTTCACCGTGACGATCGACACGCCGCTGCACGGCGTCTTCACGACCGCGTCGTCGACGCCGGTGACGGGTCACACGACCGGCGTCGGGCCGGCGGGCGCGACGCTCACCATCAACGGCACGCCGATCGCGCTGGGGCCGGGCGGGACGTTCTCGACGGCGGTGCCCCTCGGCGCGGCCGCGCTCTTCAACCCGATCGACGCGAGGCTCGTCCGCAACCACGACGGTCGCACCGCCTACGATCGCGTCGTCGTCATCTCGGGCAACGCCATCCCCGCGGGACAGCCGTCACCGAACGGCGTCGGCATGCGCATCAACGACCGTGGCCTCGACACGATCGAGCCCGTCGCGACGACGCTCGTCCAGATCGATCCGTCGACGCTCGTCACCCCGGGCACGCCGGTCCTCGAGGACTACTGCTACGCGCCGGTCGGCAGCGTCTGCTTCGGCTCGGTCGACGTGACGATCAGCGGCACGCCGCCGCCGCAGGTCGGGCCCATCGGCATCGCGCTCGACTCGCAGACGAACACGATCGACGGCGACATCACGCTGCACGATCTCCGCGTCACCGTGAACATCGACAACGCGAGCGGCATCCCGATCCACTGCGAGCTTCACCTGACGGTGCCGACCATCCAGCTCTTCGGCGACTATGGACTCTCGCCGCTCGTGCCGCAGCCGACGAAGGTGGACGTGGCGCAGGTGGGCGGCGTCGCGGTACAGGCGACGGGCACGACGTACCAGACCGACTGCAGCGGGCTCTTCGGCGATCTCACCGAGTCGCTGATCGGCTCGGCGATCGGCGACGTCGGTGCGCTCTTCGCCGACGGTATGCAGGACTTCCTGAACCAGGTCGACGGCAACGGGAACACGCCGATCGCGGGCGCCATCGAGACGGCGCTGGCCGGCGTCGACATCGCGGGCCCCGTCGGCAGCGGGCTCGGCATCGATCTGCACGCGCCGTTCACGTCGATCGTCGAGGACCCGATCGGCATCACGATGGCCGCGAACCTCACGGCGACCACGCTCGATCCGCACCCGGACGCGCCGCAGTTCGCGGGCACGTACACGGTCAACGAGCCCTTCCCGTCGTTCGGCGCGATCACGCCGGTGCAGCACGCGCCGTACGGCCTCGGCCTCGCGATTTCGACGTCGGGCTTCAACCAGCTGCTGCGCTCGCAGATCGAGAGCGGGCTCCTGCAATCGACGCTCACCGTCGTCGACCTGGGCGGCGGTCCGGTGCCGGTGACCGCCGGCCTGCTCGCGGCAGCGTTCCCGCAGTTCGGCGTGGTGCCGCCGGCGACGCCGATCGCGATCCGCATCGCGCCGACGCTGGCGCCGGTGCTGACGGGCGCGTCCGGTCCGGCGGGCGAGCTCGGCGAGCTGCGGATGGCGCAGGTCGTCGTCGAGTTCGTGCGCGACGTCGGCCTCCCGGCGGAGACGACGCTGCTCGCGCTCGCCGTCGACACGCGCCTCGGGCTGCAGCTCGCGTTTCAGCCGGGTGGCATCGGCTTCGTGCTGTCGACGCCCGACGCCTCGGACGTCGTCATCGCGTTGCTCCTGAACCCGCTCGGCGTGCAGGAGTCGGCGATCCAGGCGTTCATCCCGGGCGTGATCGCGTCGTTCCTGCCCGACATCGCCGGCGCCCTCGAGAGCTTCCCGCTGCCCCAGTTCATCGGGTTGTCGATCGCGGGCATCGAGGTGTCGCGGAACGGGCAGTACTACTCCATCTTCGCCGACCTCTCGCCGGCGTGTACCTCGGGCGCGCAGTGTCCGAGCGGCGTCTGCCTCGCGAGCGTCTGCCAGGCGCCGACGTGCATGGACGGCGTCGCCAACGGCGCCGAGACCGGCCTCGATTGCGGCGGCGGCAACTGTCCCGGCTGCGCGACCGGCGAGGGCTGCTTCCTGAACAGCGACTGCCTGACGGGCGGCTGCTCCGGCGGCATCTGCCAGCCGACGTGCACGACGGGCGCGCAGTGTCCGAGCGGCGTCTGCACCGGCGGCTTCTGCCGCGTCCCGAACTGCGCCGACGGCGTCCACAACGGCGACGAGACGGCCGTCGACTGTGGCGGCCCGGCGCCGAACTGCGTGCGCTGCGCCACCGGCCAGGCGTGCGACGGGCCGAGCGACTGCGCGAGCGGCATCTGCACGGGCAACGTCTGCCAGCCGCCGACCTGCACCGACGGTTTCCGCAACGGCGACGAGACGGACGTCGACTGCGGCGGTCCCGCGTGCCCGGACTGCGGCCTCGGCAAGCTGTGCGACGCGGGCGGCGACTGCCAGAGCAACGTGTGCGGCGCCACCGGGCGGTGCACGTGCGGCAACCAGCAGTTCACGTTCACCGTCGACAGCAACGGCGGCGGTCCGTTCGACTCGGCCGAGTGGCCGGGCGGCACGTCGAGCCAGAACGGCCCGGCGGGCTGCACCGTCACGATCAACCGGCCCAGCGGCAACATCGATCAGGTCTGCACGCTGCAGCCGCCGTTCTCGGTGAACGGCTTCACCGGCTACTCGCAGTGCTTCGGTGCGGGCGGCGAGGACGGTGACGGGTGTCAGCCCGTGTCGTGTCCGCCCGCCGGCATCGGCTCGTGCTGCAGCGGACGGCCGTCGTGCTCCGCGGCGCTGAACGGGTCGGGCCGCGCGCGCTACTTCGTCCAGTGTCTCGAATGAGGGGGAACCGATGAACACCCGCAAAGTCGTGCTCGGCGTCGTCGCCATGGTCGGCCTCTCGGCCGCCGTCGTGTCGTGGGCCACCGACGTCGGCGTCACCGGGACGAGCGTCTCGCTGAGCACGTCGGCGTCCGGCCGCCAGACGCTCAAGTCGTCGCAGAAGGATCCGGACGTGCACTTCGGTCCAGCGGCGACGCCGGCCCAGGTGAGCGCCTCGCTCGAGATCCACTACGTCGACACGCCGTCGAACAAGGGTGTCATCCCGCTGCCCGCGCCGTGGAAGTCGACGAACGCGGCGGTGATCAAGTTCACGAACAGCCTGTCGCCGGCCGGCCCGTCGCCGGCGAAGACGGCGCTCGTCAAGAACGCGAAGATCGCGAAGGTCGTCGCGAAGAGCCTGGGCGGTCTCGACATCTCCACGCCGCCGGGCGCGGGCGGCGTCATCACGGTGCTGACGGTCGACAACGCGGCCGACGGCTCGGTGCACCGCATGTGCTCGCGCTACGCGACCGGTGCCGGCAGCCAGGTGCTGCACAAGAGCTCGGGCGGCGGCTTCAAGCTCGTGCTGAAGCGCGGTGTCGACGTCGCGTGCCCGAGCTGCACGGACGGCGCGCTGAACGGCAGCGAGACCGACGTCGATTGCGGCGGCAGTTGCAGCGCGTGCGAGGACGGCGACGACTGCAGCATCGACGCCGACTGCCAGAGCGGCGTCTGCGCGAGCGGCGTCTGCCAGGTCCCCGCGTGCAACGACGGCGCCGAGAACGGCACGGAGACCGACGTCGACTGCGGCGGCTCGTGTCCCGACTGCGCCGACGGCGAGGACTGCGCGGTGCCCGGCGACTGCCAGAGCGGCGTGTGCATCGGCGGCGTCTGTCAGGGCGCCGGCTGCACCGACGACGTGCAGAACGGCAACGAGACCGACACCGACTGCGGCGGCGGCGCCTGCCCGCCGTGCGGGGTCGGCAGCGCGTGCGGCGCGTTCACCGACTGCACGTCCCTCGTCTGCACCGGCAACGTCTGCCAGGCGCCGTCGTGCGTCGACGGTCAGGAGAACGGCAGCGAGACGGACGTCGACTGCGGCAACGGCTGTCCGGACTGCGGCGCCGGCCAGGGCTGCAACGTGCCGGGCGACTGTCAGAGCAACGTGTGCACCGGGAACGTCTGCCAGGCCGCGACTTGCGGCGACGGCGTCGCGAACGGCGGAGAGACGGGCACGGACTGCGGCGGCGGCGTGTGTCCGCCGTGTCCGCCCGGACAGGGCTGTACGAACGGCACGCATTGTACGACCGGCGTCTGTCTCACCGGGTTGTGCCAGGGGGCGTCGTGTACGGACGGCACGAAGAACGGCAGCGAGTCGGACGTCGACTGCGGCGGGTCGTGTGTCGACTGCCCGAACGGCGGGACGTGCGTGTTCCACACCGACTGTCAGAGCTCGGTGTGCACCGCCGGCATCTGCCAGGTGCCGACGTGCACCGACGGCGCGAAGAACGGCGGCGAGTCGGACGTCGACTGCGGCGGCCCGTGCAGCGACTGCCCGAACGGCGGCGCGTGCCTCTCGGGCACGGACTGCGTGAGCGGCGTGTGCACCGGCGGCGTCTGCCAGGTGCCGACGTGCGCCGACGGCGTCAAGAACGGCGGTGAGACCGGCATCGACTGCGGCGGCGGCGTCTGCGGGCTCTGCCCGGCGGGGCAGGGCTGCGCCAACGGCGGCCACTGTCAGAGCGGCGTGTGCACCGGGAACGTCTGTCAGGCGCCGGCGTGCAACGACGGCGTGAAGAACGGCAACGAGAGCGGCGTCGACTGCGGCGGCCTCTCGTGCCCGGCCTGTGGCCCGGGCGGCGGCTGCACGCAGCCGACCGACTGTCAGAGCCTCATCTGCATCGGCAACCTCTGCCAGGCGCCGACGTGCTCGGACGGCGTCAAGAACCAGAACGAGAGCGACATCGACTGCGGCGGCTCGTGTCCGGATTGTCCGCTGAACAAGCAGTGTGGCAACAACGGCGACTGCCAGTCGAACTTCTGCACGGGCGGCTTCTGCAAGTGCCCGGGGCAGACGTTCACGTTCCAGGTGAACAGCAACAGCGGCGGCCTGTTCGACTCCGCGGAGTGGCCGGGCGGCCAGGCGACGCTGAACGGCCCGACGGGCTGCAGCGCCACGATCAACCGTCCGGGCGGCAACATCGATCTGGTGTGCAGCCTGTCCAACCGCTTCTCGGTGGCGTCGTTCGCCGGCTACTCGAACTGCTTCGGCACCGGCGGCGAGGACGGCGACGGCTGTCAGCCCGTCTCGTGCCCGCCGGCCGGCATCGGCTCGTGCTGCACGGGGCGGCCGTCGTGCTCGGCGGCGCTCAATGGGTCGGGGTCGGCGCGGTACTTCGTGCAGTGCAATCCGTGATGGCCGCGTAGGGGTGAGCACGGCCCGGCAGGGGGCGCGGCGAGCTAGCAATCGGGATATTTCGCTTGACCCCCTCGGGACGGGCGGCCTACGGTCGGCCACCCATGCGGGTCCTCGTGGCGGCCCTGGCCATCGCCCTCTCCGCGACGGCTTCCTTCCCGGCCGTGGACTGCGACGCGGTGCCGGCCGGCGGGTCCTGGATCTCCCTCGAATGCCGCCTGGGGAGCCTGCTGGCGGAGATCGACGCCGCGACGGAGCTGGGGACGCTGCGGGCGAAGGTCCGGGCTCGGGTCGCCAAAGCGGCCGACCGTCGCGTTCGGGCCGCCGCCGCGTGCGCGCAGCCGAAGCTCGGCCGTGCGCGCAAGGGCCTCGGCCAGGCCATGAAGGCGGTCAAGCAGGCGGGGAAGACCCTGCGCGGCCGGCGGGTGGCGGCGGCCGTGCCGGGCGAGCTGCGCGACAGGCTGTCGGCAACGCTCGACGGCCTGGCGACCGATCTCCGCGCGCTTCGCGCCGCCGCGGCCTGCCCGAACGACGACGCCGACGGCGATGGCTCGACCGGGCGGGACGGCGACTGCGACGATCAGGACCCGCGCGTCCTCCCGGGCGCCGTCGAGATGTGCAACGGGCTCGACGACGACTGCGACGAGGCCGTCGATCCCGGCGAGACCTGCGTCGTCCAGGTCCTGCCCGACGTGGCTCGCGCCGTCACGGTGGTCGTGGGTGCGGCCGGGGGACAGGTCGTGGCGGTCGCGGCCGACGGCACGACGCTCACCCTCGCGGTGCCGGCGGGCGCGCTCGCCGGCGACACCAGCATTACGCTGACGCCCGTGGCCTCGATCGTGAACATGCCGTTCGGCGGCGGCGTGCTGGTGGCCGTGCACTTCGCGCCGGAGGGCCTCGTCTTCGCCGTGCCGTCGACGCTGACCATCGGGCTGCCGGCGGCGTTCGATCCTGCCGACGTGGTGGGCTTCACCTACGCGGGTAGCGGCGCGGATCTCCATCTCGCGCCCGTCGCCGTGAACGGCACGACGGCGGTCCTGGGCGTCGAGCACTTCAGCGGTGCCGGCGTCGCCGTCGTCTCGCTCGAGGACTTCGAGCGCTTCGTGCGGGAGTTCATCGACGCGCCTGGGACGCCGTCGCTCGCCGAGATCCTCGACGTCCTGAACGACATGGTGACGTGGGACCTGAGCCACGAGTCGCCGTTCTGTGGAGTGTCGCTCCTCTGCGATCCGCTGCTGGATAAGATCGGTGCCTCGATGGTGAACCTGCTCGCCGGTGTGTGCAGCGAGGGTCTCGCCCGTCTGAGCGAAGGCAACCTCGCGGCGGCTCGCGGGACGCTCACCGAGCTGCTCGGCGTGCTCACCGCGTTCGACGGGCTCGCCCAGCCGCCGCCCACCAGCGGTTTCGAGTGCGCGCAGAGCCTGCTCGGCGGCATCATCGATGCTGCCGGCGAACGGGCCTTCGACGAGCCGGACGGACCGGTCTTCCTGTTGCTGACCCAGCTGGCGAGCGATGCGGATCTCATGGGGTTGCCGGCCCTCGTGAACCGAGCGCAGGAGAAGATCGTCGCGGCGCTGCGCGAGCTGCTGCGTCTCGCCCGGGAGCTCTGCGAAACGGACGTCGAGAGTGGCGAGGCGCTGCTGACGCGCCGGAACGTGTTCACCGACCCGTTCCTCATCGGCCTGGATGCCACCCTCGTGCGAAACTTCGAGATCGCGCGCGGCGGCTGCGGCTTCGCGGTCGACCCCGCGAGCGTGCGCGTGACGTTCGAGGATGAGGTGCAGTTCCGCGCCCTCCTGCGCGGGGTGGAGACGGGCAACGTGATCTGGGAGCTGTCCCCGATGGGCGGCGGCATCATCACGCCCCTCGGGCTCTACACGGCCGGTAGCGTGAGCGGCACGTACACGGTGCACGCGACCAGCATCGACACGCCCGGCAAGTTCGCGCTCGCGACCGTGGTCGTCGACGCCGCGCAGGTCACGGTCGACCCCGGCTGCGTCGCGCTGGCGCCGAACGAGACGCAGCAGTTCACCGCCACGGTGACGGGTCCGGACGACCAGCGCGTGACGTGGACGGCGACCGGCGGCACCGTCGATGCGACGGGGCTCTACACCGCGGGCGCGGCCGAAGGCACGTTCGAGGTCCGGGCGGCGAGCGTCGTCGAGCCGGACGCCGCCGCCACGGCGACCGTCGTCATTCTGGACACAGGCGCGGGCTTCCGTGCGGCCGAGGCGTGCGTGACGACGACCACCACCACGAGCACTACCAGCACGACGCTGCAGGCGGCGGGGGTTCGCCTGCTGCAGTACGGTCCGGCGCAGCTGAGGGTCTTCGCCGCGGCGCTCAGCGTCTCGGACCCGCAATACACCTCGTGCGACGACGTGGAGCCCGCCGATCCGGAGGCGCCTCCGCCGGCCATCGATGCCGTGTGCAGCGCCCAGGCCACCGACGAGTTCGGGAGCCCTGGTACGGCGAAGGCAACGGCGTCGCTTGCCGTGTCGTCGACGTCCGCCGGAGTGGACGGCATGGGGAATCCGCTCATCTCGGGCCTCGTCGTGACGGCGTCGACCGACTCGTCGGCCGCCGGCCAGGGCTCGGCCAGCACGTCCGCGGGCGTGTACGCCACGTTCGAGCTGAGCGCGTCGGCCGGAACCCTGATCGACGCGGACGTGACTGTCGTCGGCCCGATGAGCAACGACGATCCCTGCGAGACGACGCCCATCCCGGCGGCGTTCGATGGGTCGGGCATGCTCACGTTGGTCGTTTTCTGCCCCGAGGATCAGACGGGCGCGTCGTTCAACTTTCCGGAGCCGGAGATTTCGATTCGCTCGATCGGTGTCACGCTGACGTTTGCGTCGCCGTGAGGGTGATGGGCGCCGTGCATGGCCAGGGTGTCGGGCGAACCTCGTGCTCTGGGCGCTGGCGCTCGTCCCGGGTCGACTCCTTGTTGCGCAATCGGGTAGATTGCCGCCTCGCATGATGTCAGACGACTCGATGCCGCCGTTCGACGTTGGCGGGCGGTCACCGCGGTTACACGGCGAGCGCTCGCCGTCCATCACGCCGGAGTGCTGCGCTGACGGAGCGAAAACGTTCGGTGCTACGTCGAGTTGCCGCGCTCGGGGCGGGAAGTCGCGTGCGCGTTAGGCTGCGAGGAAGGTGCGAGGCCTGGGGTTATGTGGGTCTGTCTACTGGGTGTTAGGCGGCACAGCGCGACGCGAGACATGAACGAGACGTGAATCTGAGGGTGCTTCGAGCTCCGCTGGCGTACGTCGCCTGGGCGTTCTGCGTGGTCGCTGGGCTCCTGGTCGCGTATCCGCTCGATCCTTACATCTTCGGGTTTGCCGGTCTGGCGTTGGCTTTGGCAACTGGCGCAGTCGCGGCGTTGGGTCTTTTGTTCGTCATGTTCTCCTGTGGCTCAAGTGCTCGCGCGAAACTCGTCGTGGCCGTATCGCTTCTCGTCGCGGCAGCTGCTGTAGCCGCTGCGATCCGCGTTCTTGGCGGTTTCAAGTGGGCGTAGGGTTTTCTGCGCCCTGAGTGGACTTGGCCGGTCGACGTATGTGGTGTGCCGCCTAACCCTTCGTTGCAGCGGACGGCCGGGCTTCGCCCGTCCGCCGCTGAACTCATGATCCGTTAGGCGCTTCCTCGCCTACTGTGAACGATGCCTTGGTTGCCCATTTACGCCGACGCCAATGACTTTAGGGCGATTCATGATTGGCTCAACGCTTCCGAGGAGTTGGCCTTCATCGTGTCGGATGGCCCGCAGCGCTGGCGTGCCGTCGGCTCCGTTCCCGCGCTCGACTCCGAACGAATTTGCCTCTGGCACGTCCCGAGCGGCCCTTTGCCCCTCCTTCGCCCGAGCTCCAGTCGGGACGTCGGCAGCGTCACTGACCCGTGGAGCGGTTGGGAGGAGCTACGAGCGGGCGCGGACCCGAGCCATCCTTATTTCGGTGCAGGGCATCCCGGCATCATCTGGCTAAACCACCGTCCAGTTTCGCGCCGCTCTCCGCGAGGCGTCGGCCTTTCCTCGTACGAGTGGATCGGCAACCACTATCGGGTCATCGGCAAGGCCGCTGACGCGTCCACTGAAGCCTTTTGGCGTTCCATGCGCCGCTGGACTCAGAAACACTCCAGAAAAATTCCCCGCGCTGGCGCGCTTGACGGTCCTCGCGCCGAGATTTTCGCTTTTCCCTCGGCCCTGGCCGCGTTCGAGTCTGGCGTGGAGCGTGACGCAAATCCATGAACCCGGAAACGCCTAACTGCTGTTGCAACGGACCTGCTCCTCGCTTGCGCTCGGAACCAGGCCGCTGAACGGCCGAGTCGTTAGCCCGCCATGAGACGCGTCGTACTGTACCGCGCTCCGATGTCCAGCTTCGCAACGCAGGGGCTGGACGCTCTTCGCGCGACGAACCCCGGTCGCAAGTTTCGACGGGCGCGAGTAGATTGCGCGGGTGAGTCCAACGGTGTTGCGCCGTGGCGGCTTCCGGTTCTACTTCTTCTCTCGGGAGGAGCCCCGGATTCACGTGCATGTTCATCATGCGGAGGGCGAAGCGAAGTTCTGGTTGGAGCCTCAACTGGAATTGGCCGAGAACCATGGACTGAGCCGCCCGCGTCTCGCGAGGGCGATGCGGCTCGTCGAGGAGAACGAGGATGAGATCCGCCGTGCGTGGAAGGGCCACTTCAGCAGTTGAGGTGACGAACGTCTCGGGACATGGATTCTGGCTGTTCCTGGACGACCGTGAACGGTTCGTCTCGTTCAAGGTGTTTCCGTGGTTTCGGGATGCAACGATCGCGGCGTTGTGCAACGTCACGCGTCCCCGGTCGGGACATCTCTATTGGCCCGATCTCGACATCGATCTCGCCACCGAGTCGATTGATCATCCGGAGCGGTTTCCGCTGGTGAGTCGGGTAGCCCCAAGCAGCGAGGCGCGGGCTAACACGCGGATGCAGCCGGCGCGCGTCGGGCGGGCGAAACCTTCCAAGCGTCGCAACGCGCGCGGCTGATCCGCCGTCGCGTTCGTTGGGCGGACGACAACGGCCGAGGGTGAGGGAGTGGAGTCTGGGGACTTCGACTCGGTCGGGGAAGTCTTTGTGGCTTTCGCCAAAGCCATGGCGACAGCCCAGACGCTGGAGCTAGACCTCCTGAGCCTTTCTCTCTTGGTCCGGGCGCACGAGAAGGGCGGCGTTACTCCTTCCGAGCTCGAGTACATCGATGCTCAGCTCTCCAAGAAGACCCTCGGAGCAATGCTGCGCGCTCTCGAGCAGGGCGGCTACATCGAGCGATCTCTCCATCGCGACTGGTTCCGCGCACTGGAGACTCGCAATCGCCTGGCCCACCGCTTCTTCATCGACAACCTCGAGAGGCTGTTGACGTCAGCGAGTCAGTTGGTGGTCGCGGAGGAACTCCGACAGGACGACGACCTCTTGTTTCGGGTGCGCGAGGAGGTATGCGCGGTAACCAGGCAAGTGGTGCAGGCCTTCGGGATCGACGAGGAGGAATTCCTAAGAGCCGTGGCCGAAGAGCAGCGGAAGATATTCGAGGAGTCGTGAGGTGGTTGAACACGTGGTGCCTCGATGCCCTCGCTGATGTGTCATCAGGGCCGCCCAACAGGGCGATTCAGCGGCCGCGCTGCGCGCGCCGCTGATCGCGGTTTTGGGTAGACGACTGAGATGCCGAGGTTGAGTGCGCACGACGAACCGTCGTGGCTGCGCCTCCAAACGGATGTGGCGTTGATCCGTGGGATTCTCTCCCTGGCGGCCGTGCGAGATCCGCGCGAGGTGCACTCGGAAGTGTACCTGTTCCTCGGCGATCGGTACTGGCGCCTCGCTATGCGTCACTTCGACCGCGGGCGTCACCGGCGGGCTGAGCGCCTCGAGCAACGGGCTCGCTTCTACTTCAAACACGGTGGCGGCGCTGAACCTCCGCCGTTGGCGGCCGCCGCCATGCCCGTACCCGCGACACCATCCGTCCTCTGGGCGGTGGCTGGGTCGACCCTTCCCGGAGGACCCGACGATGCAGCGTAGAGAACGCGGGGACGGCGCATGTGGTTGCCGTCACGTGTAGAACCGCGGATGCTTGCGGCTCAGACCCATCAGTGGACGACGAGGTGGTGCGAAGGTGGGGTACCTCTTCGAGTGGGACAAGGTGAAGGCAGCGGCGAACGCCAAGAAGCACGGCGTAACCGTCGATGAGGCGTCGACCGTCTTCGGCGATCCGCTCGCCATCCTGTTGGCTGATCCCGATCACTCGATCGCCGAGCGGCGCTACTTGCTGCTCGGCATGTCATCGCGCGAGCGCTTGCTCGTCGTGGCGCATGCGGAGCGGCCGCCACGAACGCGGCTGATCTCGGCCCGAAAGGCTACTCCTGGGGAGCGACGAACGTATGAAAAAGAAGACTAAGCCCGTGACGTCTGGAGGCGATCGAGAGACGCTGCGTAAGGAGTACGACTTCTCCAAGGGGAGCCGAGGCATCACCGCCTCGCGCTACCGTGATGGCTCGAACGTAGTGGTGATCGACCCCGACGTTCTCGACGTGTTCCCGAATGCGGATGCGATCAATGAAGCGCTGCGCGCGCTAGCTCCTGTCATCCGAAAGCGTCGGGGGACTCGGCCGCCCAACAAGCCGATACAACGGACGGCAGGAGGATCCGGCCGCCGCTGATCGTCTGACCGTTGGGCATCGCGGAGAACACAATGTCGGTCCGACCTCCGAAGTATTGGTTTCCGGCGAAGCGCTACGGTTGGGGTTGGGGCCTACCCTCGGCGTGGCAAGGTTGGGTGGTCCTATTCACCTACCTCGTGCTCGTCCTTGGTGGCATCCCGCTCGTCGAAGCTTCCATGGGCAGTCTGTTCTTCGTTGGGTTCGTCTCGGTACTCACCGTGGCCCTCATCGGCATCTGCTGGCTCACGGGCGGAACTCCCCGCTGGCGTTGGGGCGGACGTGACACCTGACATTCAGGCGACGCTACCACCCGGCCATCTCGAAGAAGTCTCGCGACGGCGTGAGGTCCCCGCGATGAGACCTGCGAGCATCTGCGCCGTGTTCGCCGTGGTGTGCCTGGTGGCCGCGTGCTCGGGAACCGGCTCGCGTCTGCGGCCGCACGCAACCACCGCGCCCTTCCAACCGGTGCCGTGTCCGCAGCCGAACATCGTGGGGTTCCCCGAGCTCGATTTCCCGCCGGGCGTCCAGTGCGGCTACCTCTCCGTCCTCGAAAACCGCGCGAAACCCGACGGACGGCGTATCCGCATCTTCGTGATGCGCGCACCCGCCGTCTCCAAGACGCGCAGGACCGATCCCATCGTGTACCTGTCGGGCGGACCTGGTGGAGCAGGATCGTTCGAAGTGGCGGCCATGATGGAGCACGGAATCAACGCCGATCGCGACGTCATCTTCGTCGATCAACGTGGGACGCACCGTGCGGAGCCCCGCGTCGCCTGTCCCGATTGGGAGCAGCTCATGTTCGACGCGGTGAGCCTTCGTTTCACGGCAGACTCGACCACGGCCGCAGACTCGGCGGCGATCCGGAAGTGCCGCGATCATTGGACGGCCGCCGGCGTCGACGTCGCAGCCTACAACAGCACGGAGAACGCCGCCGACATCGCCGAGCTCCGGGTCGCGCTCGGTATCGATCGCTGGAACGTCTACGGCGTGTCCTACGGATCGAAGCTGGCGCTGACGCTCCTGCGAAACCACCCGCAGGGGATCCGTCGCGTGGTCCTCGATTCGGTGTCGCCGCCGACGAACAACATCGTCGAGAACTGGTGGTCGGCGCCGGCCAGCTCGTTCGCGGCGATCTTCGCTGCCTGCGCTGCTCGGCCCGCGTGCGCAAGGGCGTACCCGAACCTGGACGCGACGTTCACCGCCGCCGTGAATCGCCTCGACGAGAAGCCCGCCGTCGTGCGGGTCGAGGACGAGTCGGGTACACCGGTCGAGGTGAACGTCGACGGCTTCGCCTTCGCCTACACGCTGATCATGACGAGCGAGCGCGGCGATGCGTCGGGCATCCCGAGGATGATCGCGGCGACGGCTCGCGGCGACGTCCGCGAGGTCGCCGCCGCCTATCTGGCGTTTCGGGGCCCGCCGGGCCTCGTCGGACTGGGTGGGATGGGGCTGGCCATGACGGTCTTCTGCGCCGAGCACGCGAACCTCACGACCGAGGCCGCGACGCTGGCGAAAGCGAAGGCCGCGCTGCCCGGCTTTCCGGAGCGGGTGCTGCGGGTGCAGCCCAAGCAGGGACGACTCTTCACCGAGTGTCCGATATGGAACGTGGGCACCGCCGATCCGACCGCGGGCGCGCGAATCGTGAGCGACGTGCCGGTACTGATCCTCGAGGGCGGCTTCGATGCCGCGACTGCGCCAGAATGGGTCGACCTGATCACCCCGGACCTCGCGAATGCGCAGGTCGTGGCATTCCCGTTCACCGGGCACTCGGTCCTCGGCAAGTCCGGATGCGCGCTCGCGATCCTGGCCGCCTTCCTCGACGACCCGACGAAGCCCGTCGACGCGAGCTGCGCCGCACGCGCCACCCTGACCTTCGATCGTTAGGAAGGGCACGAGCGTGGCGACGGGCCGAAGGCAGGGCGCGGCTGTCGGCGTCGTGGAGCATGGCAACTCTGCGGTGCTCGTGACGGTCGCGTCGGACGGCGCGATCCTCGATCGCCGGCGCGTCGATCTCACCGAGAAGGGCCTTCCGACCCACCCGCACCACCACGAGGGCTCGTGGGCGATCGGCCGCTATGTGCACAGCCCGTGGGCGCGGGCGATCACGCTCGACGAAGCCCTGGCGCTGGTCGAGCGCGTGCGCGAATCCGCGGCGCGTGGCGCGCGGGAGAGCCTCGACGCACTTGCCGCGGCGGTGCGGCCGCCGATCTCGACCATCGCAATTCGCGAATGCCCTACGCTCCCACCGACCGCCGAGGAGCGGATCGCCGACAATCGCGCGCAGACCGTTGCCGACTCGGTCATGTACCGCGAGGCGCTCGCGAGCGCGGCCGCGGCGCGCGGCTGGTCCGTGTATTGGTACGACCGTGACCGCGTGTTTGGCCAGGCGGCCGCGGCCCTCGGCCGGAGGCACGTCGACGGATTCCTGCGCGACATCGGCCGAGCGATCGGTCCGCCGTGGCAGGCGAAGCACAAGCTGGCCGCGGCCGCGGCCCTCGTGGCCGGCGCGCGTCGTGCGGGCACGGAAGGACGACGGGTCTGGTGACCGTGCGATGAAGCTCTACGACGACCTCGCCGCCTGGTGGACGTTGCTGTCGCCGCCGTCCGAGTACGTCGAGGAGGCGGCGTTCTACCGCCGGCTCCTCCTCGAGGCGTGCGCGCTGCACCCGCAGACGCTGCTCGAGCTCGGCAGCGGCGGCGGCAACAACGCATCGCACCTGAAGACCGACTTCACGATGACGCTCGTCGACCGCGCGCCGGGCATGCTGGCCGTGAGCCGCGCCCTCAACCCGGAGTGCGAGCACGTCGAGGGCGACATGCGGACGGTCCGCCTCGGCCGGCAGTTCGACGCCGTGTTCGTCCACGACGCGATCGCGTACATGACGACCGAGGCCGACCTGCGGCGGGTGATGGAGACGGCGTTCGCCCACTGCCGGCCGGGCGGCGTCGTCCTGCTGGCGCCGGACCACGTCCGCGAGAGCTTCCTTCCCCGGACCGATCACGGCGGCTACGACGCAGACGGCCGCGGTCTCCGCTACCTCGAATGGACGTGGGACCCCGACCCGACCGACACGACCTACACGGTCGACTACGCGTACCTGCTGCGCGAGCGCGACGGCACGGTGCGCGTCGAGCACGATCGGCACGTCGAAGGGTTGTTCGCTCGCGCTGACTGGCTGCGGCTGCTCGACGAGGTCGGGTTCGAGGCACGCGTCGTGCCGCTGGTGCAGTCCGAGCCCGACCCGTGCACCCAGGAGGTCTTCGTCGGCCTGCGGCGGTAGGCCGATCTGGTCCGGGTCGACCGTTTGTCCACTTTCTCACGCTGAGGCTTGACAGGTTTTCGCGACGGCACTCATCGCCGTCGAGCGTGGCTTCTACGCAGATGCTGTAATGCGCTGAGGTGACGAGCGCGCCACGCGCGGTGCCGATCCGTCGCGCGCGTCAGGGCGTCGCGGTCCCGCGTGCGAGATCAGGCCCCGTAGCGTTGAAAAACCGCATGGTACAAGGGTTCCATGAACACCCCAGAGGTCGATCGGCTCGCCGACGAGATCGCCGAGCTCTCCGCGCACATCGACGCCGCCACGCATCGCTTCTTGACGCTCATCGCGCGCTTCGACGAGATCGATGGCTGGGGCGAGCACGGTGCGCGCACCTGCGCGCACTGGCTGTCGTGGCGCGTTGGCCTGGACCTCGGCGCCGCGCGAGAGCACGTGCGGGTCGCGCGGGCGCTGCGCGCCCTGCCGCAGATCGACGACGCGCTCCGCCACGGTCGCATCAGCTACTCGAAGGTCCGCGCGCTCACGCGCGTCGCGATGCCGGAGAACGAAGGCCACCTCCTCGAGATGGCGCGCGCATCGACGGCGTCGCAGCTCGAGCGCATCTGCCGCGGCTATCGGCTCGCCGTTCGCAACGCGACGCCCGTGACGTGGGCCGAGGAAGACGAGGAGCGCTGGGTCCACGAGCGGCTGGCCGACGGTGGCCATGTACGGATCACCATTCAGCTCCGTCCCGAGGAGGCGGCGGTGCTCCGGCGAGCGATCGAGGCGGCGACGTTCGAGCGGCACGTTTCCGCGGGAACGCGGCAGGCGCCCATGCGGCGGGCCGATGCGCTCGTCGCCGTCGCCGAGCGCTTCCTCACGACCACCGAGCCGCGCGATGCCGCACCGTCGGTGGAGGTGGTCGTGCACGTGGAGGCCGGGAACGACCCCGACGGTGAGATCGGCGGGACGCTCGACGACGGCACGGCGGTGTCACGGACGACGACCGATCGGCTGATGTGCGATGCTGCCGTCGTCGAGGTGCGGGAGGGGGGCGACGGGGCAATCCGCGACGTGGGTCGCCGTCGCCGCACCGTTCCGACGCTGCTCCGGCGTGCATTGCGCCTCCGCGACCGCGGCTGCCGCTTCCCGGGGTGCACCAATCGCTGCGTGGACGGGCATCACGTCGTGCCGTGGTCTCGGGGCGGGCCGACGACGCTCGCGAACCTGCTGTCACTCTGCCGCCGGCACCACACGTTCGTCCACGACCGCGGTGTCCGGATCGTGCCCGAGGGGAACGCCTTCCGCTTCGTGCGCACCGATGGGCGCATCATCGAGCCGAGCGCGACGCCGCCGTCGCTCGGACCGTCCCCGATCGATGCGTTGCTCGCACGCACCCGCAGCGGCGGTGTCGTGATCGACGCGTCCACGAACGCATCGACCTGGGACGGCAAGCCCGCCGACTACGACCACGCCGATTTCGTGCTGATGGCCCGTCACCAGCTCGAGGGATGGCCGAACCCGGGGTGAGACGAATGGGCCGATCAGCGGTGGCACGGCCCGCCGACCGAGCAATCAGAACCCGATGCGTGCACCCCCGAGGTCTTCGTCGGCACGAGACCGACGACTGAGCCATCATCGTGGTTCCGTTCGACGGGCCGCGGGCGGGGCGGCCGTCCGGGCTTGAGACTGTCGTCGTATTGCTGTTCGCTCGAGTAGGACTCGCGATGCGTGATCGCCATCTGAGCGCTCGCTACCAGGTCGGCATCGCGGCGGTGCTGCTCCTCGTCGTCGCCGGAGCGCTCGGCCGCGTTGTCGATGCGCTCTTCGGCCTGGCGGACGGCACGAGCGCGGGGTTGGTCGGCGGGGGTCTCCTGCTCACGGTGCTGACCGTGGGCGTCGTGGCGGTCATCAAACATCCGCGACACGATTTTCAGCCGGACATCGAGGCCGGCGTCGTTGGCGACGAGTTCCGGTGCCATCACCGGCCGACGGAATGGGGCGTTCCGACGATGCACACCGGTGGCGACTCGGGCGGGGGCGACGGAGACTGAGGGCCGACGCACGACCCTCGTCCGAATTGAGGATGACGGCGCCAGCCGTCTCCGCTAGGGTCGCGACCTGCCATGGGGTCCGCCTCCGCGCCGCGATCGGTGCTCCTCGTCGAGGACGAGCCGGTCACGCGCACGCGGATCGGTCGGGTCATCGAGGGTCATCCCGGCCTCCGACTGATCGGCGCCGTCGGTACGGTCGCGGCGGCGCGAGCACTGCTCGAGGGCGAGACCCCGGACGTCCTGCTCACCGACATCGACCTGCCGGACGGCACCGGCATCCAGCTGATCGCCTGGCTGCGGGCGCGTCGTGCCGCCACCGCCGCGATGGTGGTCAGCGTGTTCGGCGACGAGCAGCACGTCGTCGAGGCGATCGAGGCCGGCGCGCTCGGCTATCTGCTCAAGGACGGCGACGCCGACTACATCGCGACGTCGATCCTCGAGATGCTCGACGGCGGATCGCCGATCAGCCCGCCGATCGCGCGCTATCTGTTGCGCCGACTGCAGGGGGGAGCGCCGCCGGCGGGCGCGGCCGCCGCGAGCGACGCGCCACGCTTGTCGCCGCGCGAGCTCGAAGTGCTGAACCTGATCGCCAAGGGATTCAGCTACGCGGAGATCGCCGGACTGCTCGGCCTCACGGCGCCGACCGTCGCGACCCACACGCGCGGCATCTATCGCAAGCTCGACGTGCACTCGCGCGGCGAGGCCGTCTACGAAGCGCTGCAGCTCGGCCTCGTGAAGCCCTAAGTGGACGGCAGCCGCAGGGTCACCGTCGTTCCGGCCGGGCTCGTGTCGATCACGAGCTGGCCGCCGAGCTCCGTCGCGCGACGGTGCATGTTCACCAGGCCGCGGCCCTCGGCGCGCTCGGGCACGAAGCCCGTCCCGTCGTCGCCGACCGACACCCAGGCGTGTCCGTCGCTCGCGCCCGTGCGGACCGTGATCGTCGTCGCGCGTGCGTGCTTCAGCACGTTGGTGATCGCCTCCTGCACGATCCGCAGCACGCGGAGCAGACGCTCCGGACCGAGGCCCGACGGCGCGACGTCGGCGACGTCCCAGTGGAAGCGCACGCCGCGCCGGCGCAGGCGCGGCTCGAGCCGGCTGCGGATCGTGGCGAGCACGCCGACGACGTCGGTCTCGCGCGGATCGAGCGAGTCGATCACCATGCGCAGATCGTCGAGCGCGCCGCGCAGGGCCTCCGCGACGTCGTCTCGCGAGAACTCGTCCTCGCTCTCGAGCATCGCGAGCGTCGTCACGAGATGCCCGCCGAGGCCGTCGTGGATGTCGCGGGTGATCCGCCGTCGTTCGTCCGACACGATCTGCTCGCGCTCGAGGTTGCGCACCCGTGCCCACGTCTGCTCGAGCTCGGCGCTCTTCGACGCCACCCGCGACTCGAGCTCGCGGTTCAGCGACAGCAGCCCCTCCCACGCGTGCAGCAGCCGGGCGATCACCACGACGGCCTCGACGAGCACGATCATCGTGAAGGTGTAGGGTATGAGGAGGATCGGCAGCAGGCGGACGCCGGACACGGCCAGCACGTCATGCACGCCGAACGCGAGGACGACGAGCGCGACGCCGACGAATCCGATCGCCACGCGGGGCGCGGTCTGCCGGCGGTGACGCAGGAAGGCGCCCACGGCATAGGCGCCGATGGCGGCTGCCGTGACGTACACCGCCAGCGTGGTGGAGACGAGCCACGCCGCGGGTACGATCGCCAGCACGAGCGCGCCGGCGGCCCAGACGCTCCAGACGGTCCATTCGACGCGGGGCCGCGCGAGGGACAGGTGTCGATGCGCGCCCATCACGCTGCACGCGACCGCCGCCGAGCGCAGCACCGCGACGAGCCAGTCCCAGGCGCGCGGCGGAAGCGGCGGCTCGTGCAGCACGTTGTCGAACGACGTCAGCGTCAGGAGTGCCAGCATGACGACGAACCACTGGCCGCCGACGAAGTACCCGCCGCGGCGCAGGAGCAGCGCGAGCAGGGCGATCAGCACGACCGCCGTGACGGTCGTCGTGCGTGCGAGGCCGACCTGCAGCATCATGCGCCGGTCGTGGACGGGCGTCAGCGTGGTGGCCGGCCCGACGTGGACGAGGCCGAGGGCGGGTGGTGCGACGCCGGCCGAGGCAACGCGAAGGTCGACGACGTTGCGTCCGGTGCGGAGGAGCGCGGGCGGGATCGTGAAGAGCAGGGGGCGGTTCCAATTGCGCGCCATGCGCGGCGCGAAGGGACCGCCGTCGCCCACCGGCTCGCCGTTGACGAGCACGGCGACGTTCTGCACCACGATCGGGAGCGCGACGGCCCAGAGGTCGTCGGGACGGCCGGCGAGGTCGAACGTGAGCCGGTACCACCCGGTGGGCTCGGCGACGCGGCGATCGCCACGCCAGCGATCCGGCAGCATCACGTCCCGCCAACGCGGGTCGTCGTCGGGCGGCGGTGTGGGGGATGCGTCGGCGATCATCGCGGCGCGCCGGATCGTGATGCTGTCCGGCGGCTCGAGCCCACAGCCCACGAGCGCCACGAGCAGCGCGACGACGCGGGCAACGGGATGTAGATGCGCCACTGCCACGCGCCACTACCTCAAGCGGCGGTGGGGTGCGAGCCGCAACGCTCGCGCGTGATCCCATTCGGCGGCGGCGTCGTCGCCGTCGGACGCGTCGTCTGCGAAAGCGGACACGACGCACGACGTCGCGACATGCGCATGTGGCCGTCGCCGGTGGAGCCGATCTTGCACCGACCGCCGGCGGATGGTCGTCACACCCGCGAGAGGTATCGCGCCGCCGTGAGCCTACCGGCGCGGATGCGTGTACTCGGCGCGGACCATGACGACCATA
Source organism: uncultured Binatia bacterium (SeqCode) (assembly GCA_964432595.1). GTDB lineage: Bacteria > Desulfobacterota > Binatia > DP-6 > DP-6 > DASYLJ01. The sequence goes on from CAYSOF010000009.1 coordinate 83,458, forward strand.
CCCGTTCGCGCATCCAGGTCGGGTCGGAAGACGACCAGCCGGATCGCATCCCATTGCGGATGGTCGTGGAGGATGGCGTCGGCGAACGCGTCCTGCGGCGCGAGCGCGCGCAGCCAGCGGTAGCTCTCGAGGAATGCCGTGGCCGCGGTGGCGACCGTCGCCGAGGGCGCCGTCAGCTGCTCCTCGCCGCCGTCGGCGCGGCGACCGTAGACCTCCATGCCGACGCGATCGAAGCGCGGCGTCGAGTACATGCCCCAGCCGGCGAGCTTCCACGGGCTGACGTGATAGCGCGCCACCAGGATCAGCTGGACCAGCGGCCACAGGGTGACGACGGCGAGCAGCGCCGTGACGATGCGGGCCTTCGTCAATGAAAGACCGCCTCGGGCAGGATGCCGACCCGCGACAGCGTCATGACGGCGAGCAGCGCCACGACGGGGAGGACGAGGCGGCGATGCGTCGTACCGGGCAGGAACAGCAGGATGGCGTCGGCGAACACGAGCCCGAAGAACAGCTCGCGCGCACCGACCTGGATGGCGGCGACCAGCGCGAGCGCGGCCAGCGCGGCGACGGTGCGCGTCCGGGGCCAGCAGAGCAGGGGCGCCAGCGCCAGCTCGACGAGCCAGGTCGCGTTGGAGACGGCGAGCAGCGGCAGGCTGCGCACGATGTAGGGACCGTCCCCCACGTCGCCGCGGAAGGCGGCGAGGCGGGTCAGCTCGTCCGTCGGGATCAGCAGGCCGAGCACGGGCCGGAACCCGGCGCTGCCGAGCGAGAAGGCGAGGTACTGGCCGTCGAACCAGTAGCCGTGGACGAGCTTCTGCACCGCCGACCAGAAGAAGATCACGATCACCAGCCGGCGCACAGCGTGCGCGTATATCGCAGCGTCCCCGTCGTCGTCCGCGCGCAGCAGCGCGGCGAGCCCGAGTAGCGCGACTTCGAGGTAGGCGTGATTGCCGGCCGCCGGAAACTCCCGCCAGACGAGCACCGCGTGGCTGACGGCGAGCGCGCCGAGCGCGGCGCGGCGCCACGCCGCGTCGAGCGCGATCAGGCAGAGGATCGACGCGACGATCAGGTGGGCCTCGTACGCGGGAGCGAGCTGGCCCCACTTCGGGATGGCGCGGAGCCAGTACTCCGTCGCGACCACGAGGATCAGGATCAGCTCGAAGGCGCGCAGCCCGGTGGTGTGCGTGGAGGCCAAGCGCGGCGGGCTTCCCACGCGGACGGCGGGGCGTCAACTGCGCGGGACGGGAGCTGACGCCGGCGACTGTCGCGTCTTGCAGAAGCCGACGCTCGAAGGGCTGCGCGGCGCCGCCGCCGACCCGAGCATTCGCGGTCTCATGATCCTCGGAGGGGCATCCCCCTCGGGCGATGGGAAGCCGTGACGGGTACGCCGTCGCCGGCCAGCGCGAATGCATCTGCACGACCTGCTCTCACGACGTGGTCGAGTCGTGGGCGAATCGTCTCGCCGTCGACGACCCCTGCTCGACGACGGCCGAGTCGTGCTACCAACGGCGCAGTGCCGTTCGTCGCGCTGACCGCCACGATCGCCTGCAGAGCCCTCGCCCAGGCGGGACTCGATCTCGCGCCCGACGACGTCGAGATCGAGGCGCGCGACGAGCGGTGGCTCGTCCGTCTCCCCGACCGGCGCCTCGCGTGGTTCGCCGCATCGGAGGACGGCCGCCGGCGCCTGCAGCTCGAGCGGCGCGTGCTGCGCCTCCTCGCGACCCGCTGCAGCTTCGGTGTACCGCGTCTCCTCTACGAGAACGACGCCGGCGACTACGACGTCCGCGCGATGGTGCCGGGCATGAGCGATCCGCGGCGGATATTCGCCGACGTCCGCGCCGACTCGAGCCTCGCGATGCGGATCGGTGCCGCGATCGGGCGGATGCTGGCCGAGCAGCATACGAAGATCACCGCCGCGGACGTCCCGTGGCTGCCGCGACGTCCGGCGTGGCCGAGGTCGCGCGAGTGGATATCGGCGCGGCTGCCGAGCGTCGTGAACGACCGCAGCCTGATCGCCGACGCCGACGCGATCATGCGGTCGTACGACGAGATACCGGTCACCGCGAAGGACCGCGCCCTCGTCCACACCGACCTGAGCTTCCACAACCTCGCCATCGATCCGACGTCGTACGCGGTCCACGGTCTCTTCGACTACGAGGACGCGGCCTGGGCGGATCGCCATCACGACTTCCGCTACCTCGTCTTCGACGTCGATCGGTACGACCTGCTGGACGCGGCCGTCGCCGTGTACCACACCGTCGTGGAGCGACAGATCCATCGCCGGCGGGTGCTGCTCTACAACGCCGCCTGCGCCGTCACGTTCCTGGCCCATCGCGTCGGTACGGCGCCCGAGGACCGTTCGTGCGGCCGCACGTTGGCCGAGGACATCGGCTGGTCGAAGCACGCGATCGCCCGCGCCCTCGGGCGATGAGGAGGTCGTCGAGATACTGGTGCGCGATCGAGCACGAGCGCGCGCCTGGTACACGACGCACTTCGGGCTCGCGGCCGCGCTCGAGGCCGCCCCTCTGACGTTCTCGGCGGTGATGTTCACCAGGTCCTGAACGCTGGCAATCGTCGTCCAAGGCGCGGTAACCCATCCGGGCACCGAGATGGGAGACCCGATGACCGACGAAGACGAGCGCGAAGCACGCGCGGTGTCGGCGCTGCGCGCGACGATCGGCACGCCGATCGGCAAGCCGTCGATGGCGCCCGATCCCGTGAACCAGCCGATGATCCGTCACTGGGTGACGGCCATGGAAGACCGCAACCCGATCTACGTCGATCCGGCGGCCGCCGCGTCGTCGCGTTTCGGCGAGATCGTCGCGCCGCCGATGATGCTGCAGACGTGGACCATGGCGACGCCGAAGATCAGCGGTATCGCCGAGCGCGGCGGCGCGCCGGTGGAGTTCGCCGACAACCCGTTGACGCCGCTCGACGAGGCCGGCTTCATCGCGACGCTGGCCACGAACTCGGAGTTCGAGGTGTTCCGCTACCTCCGGCTGGGCGACGTCCTCACCTCGACCATGGAGATCGAGTCGGTCTCCGAGAAGAAGCAGACGCGCATCGGCCCCGGCTATTTCATCACCTGGGTGACCACGTATCGCGACGCGCAGGACCAGGTCGTCGGCCGCCAGGTCTTCCGCATCCTGAAGTTCAAGCCCGATCTGGAGGCGCTGCTGAAATGAGCGATCGCCTGGCTCCGACGACGACGCCGGACACCGCGTTCTTCTGGGACGCCCTCAAGGCGGGCACGCTGCTGATCCAGCGCTGCGCCGGCTGCAAGACGCTGCGCCATCCGCCGCGGCCGATGTGCCCGCACTGCAACTCGCTCGCGTGGGACACCGTCGAGTCGTCTCTCCGCGGGCACGTCTACAGCTTCGTACTGCCGCGGCATCCACAGTGGCCGTGGTTCGAGGGCACCTACATCGTCGCGCTGGTCGAGCTGGAGGAGGGCACCCGCATCGTGTCGAACCTGTGCGACGTCGACCCGGATGCCGTCACGATCGGCATGCCCGTCCAGGGCTTCGTCCAGCATTTCGACAACGGCGTGTCCCTGCCGCAGTTCCGCCCGCGGAGCGCATCATGAAGACCCTCGACTGGAAGACCATCAACGTGGGCGACGAGGTCACGCCGATGACGATCGACGTGACGGCCACGGTCGTCGTCGCCGGCGCGATCGCCACGCGGGACTTCATGCCGGTCCATCACGATCGCGACTACGCCGCGTCGCAGGGCTCGCCGAACATCTTCATGAACATCATGACGGACAACGGCTTCTGCAGCCGGTTCCTCACCGACTGGGCCGGACCGGACACGATGGTGCGGAAGATCGCCATCCGTCTCGGCGTGCCCGCGTACGCCGGCACCAAGCTCGACTTCACGGGGTCGGTCACGTCGACGTCGCAGGTCGACGGGGAGGGCATCGTCGAGATCGCTTTCCGGGCGACCAACGCCGAGGGCGATCATCTCTCGGGGACCGCCGTCATCGGCCTGCCGCTCGGCGGAGCGCGCACGTGAGCCGCACGCTGAAGGACCGCGCCGCGATCGTCGGCATCGGGCAGACCGAGTTCTCGAAGGCGTCCGGCCGCAGCGAGCTGCAGCTCGCGTGCGAGGCGACGAAGGCCGCCCTCGACGACGCCGGCGTCTCGCCGCGCGAGGTCGACGGCCTGGTGACCTTCTCGATGGACTCGAGCGAGGAGGCCGAGGTGGCGCGCAACCTCGGTATCCCGATGCTCAACATGTTCGCCCGCGTGCCGTACGGCGGCGGCGGCTCCTGCGCGGTCGTCATGCAGGCGGCGATGGCGGTCGCGACGGGCGTCGCCGACGTCGTCGTGTGCTGGCGCGCCTTCAACGAGCGCTCGGGGATGCGCTTCGGCGGGCCCGGCATGGCGAGCGCCGCGATGCTGCCGCCCTTTCTCGACATGTACGGACCGTACGGGCTCCTCTCGCCGGCGGCGTGGGTCGCGATCGCCGCGCGCCGCTACATGCACGAGTACGGCGTGACGAACGAGCATTTCGGGCAGATCTCCGTCGTCGACCGGAAGCACGCGGCCAACAACCCGGCCGCGTGGTTCTACCAGAAGCCCATCACCATCGAGGACCACCAGCAGTCGCGCTGGATCGTCGAGCCGGTGCTGCGCCTGCTCGACTGCTGCCAGGAGAGCGACGGCGGCGTCGCGCTGGTGGTGACGACGCCCGAGCGCGCGCGCGACCTGCGGCAGCGGCCGGCGATCATCGCCGCGGCCGCGCAGGGCGCCGCCGACGACGGCGAGCTGATGACCAGCTACTACCGGCCCGAGATCACGGGCCTGCCGGAGATGCGCATCGTCGGCGACCGGCTCTGGGCCATGGCGGGCATCGGACCGCACGACGTCCAGACGGCGTTCCTCTACGACCACTTCACGCCGTTCGTGCTCGTGCAGCTGGAGGAGCTGGGCTTCTGCAAGCGCGGCGAGGCGAAGGACTTCGCCACCGTCGAGAACCTCTCGATCGGCGGCGCGCTGCCCATCAACACGAGCGGTGGCCTCCTCGGCGAGGCCTACATCCACGGCATGAACGGTATCGCCGAATCGGTGCGGCAGATCCGGGGCACGTCGTGCAATCAGGTCGACGACGTGGAGCACGTGCTCGTGACGGCGGGGACCGGCTGTCCGACGAGCGGGCTGATCCTGCGGAAGGGGTGACGCGGATGTACTGGTGGCGGATCGACGACCTGCGTGCGGAGCTGATCGCCGTCGCAACGGACGATTGACCCGTGATCCATTATGATGGATGGATGTGTCCAGCATGAGGGAGGCGACCGGCCTGAACCGACGCATCGCCGCCCGTGCGCGCGGCCTGCGCGCCGAGCGCGGCCTGTCGCTGGACGCGCTCGCCGATCGCAGCGGGGTGAGCCGCTCGATGCTCTCGCTCATCGAGCGTGGCGAGAGCAGCCCGACGGCGGTCGTCCTCGAGAAGCTCGCGACGGGGCTCGGCGTGACGCTCGCCGCCTTGTTCGACGCGCCGCCGGCGACCGATGCAGCGCCGAGCCCCGTCGCTCGACGCGCCGACCAGCCCGAATGGCGCGATCCGGCGTCGGGATACGTGCGGCGCAACGTCTCGCCGCCGGCGATGCCGTTGCCGATGCGGATCGTCGAAGTGCGGTTCCCCGCCGGCGCGCGCGTCGCCTTCGACAACGGCACGCCGGTGCATCAGCAGGTCTGGATGCTCGACGGGACGATGGAAGTTACGGCCGGGACCGATCGACACCGGCTGCACGCCGGCGACTGCCTCGCCATGCAGCTCGACCGGCCGACCATGTTCCACAACCCGACGCGGAAGGCGGCCCGGTATGCCGTCGTGATCGCGTCCGAGCCCACGGTGCGCCGATGATCCGACGACTGCAGCGTCTGGACGATGCCGACGTCGACGGGCTCGCCGGCGTCCTCATGGATTGCGTGGCGGGCGGGGCGTCGGTGGGTTTCATGCAGCCGCTCGCGCACGAGCGCGCCGTCGCGTTCTGGCGTCACGTCGCCGCCGGCGTCGTCTCGGGGGAGCGGATCGTGCTCGTCGCGCATGACGCGGCGGGCATCTGCGGCACGGTGCAGCTCGTCCTGCCCACGCTCGAGAACCAGCCGCACCGCGCCGACCTCTCGAAGCTGCTCGTGCACCGGCGCGCCCGGCGCCGTGGGCTCGGCGCGGCGCTCATGTGCGCGGCGGAGGACGTCGCGCGATCCTGCGGCAGGACGCTCCTCGTGCTCGACACCGCCAGCGACGACGCCGAGCGCTTGTACCGGCGCCTCGCATGGCGGCGCGTCGGCGTGATCCCGGGCTACGCGCTGCTGCCCGAGGGCGGTCTCTGCGATACGACGGTGTACTACCGCGACCTCGGGCTGGCGTCCCCGGCATCGCCATGATGTGACCGGCGCATGCTGACGGCGGATCAGCGCGCCGCCTTCGACGAGCGCGGCTACCTGCGCTTCGCGGCGTTCTCCGCCGCGGACGCCGCCGCCATGCAGGTGGCCGTCTGGGACGAGCTGTCGCGCGTCCACGGCATGCGGCCCGACGACGCCGCCTCGTGGCACGCGGGCCCGACGTTCGGCCTGCGGCGCATCCGTGAGGCGCCCACGTTCGCGCCGATCGGCGGTCCGGCGATGCGTGCGGCGATCGACGACCTGCTCGGTCGGGGAACCTGGGAGGTGCCGAAGCGCTGGGGCGCCTTCCTCGTGACGTTTCCGCATCCGGGGACGTGGGCCGTGCCGCACCACATCTGGCACGCCGACTTCGCCTTCGACCTGCCGGCCGCGCCGCTGCCCGGCGTGAAGGTCTTCGTGTTGGTGTCCGACGTGCCGCCACGGACGGGCGGCACCCTCGTCGTCGAGGGGTCGCATCGGGTCGTGCGTCGCGCGCTCGAAGCGCTGCCGCCCGCCACCCGCGCCGACACGCGCCGTACGCGGCTCCACATCCTGGCGAGCGATCCCTGGCTGCGCACGCTGTCGTCGCCGGGCTCAGGCGATCGGTGCCTCGAGCCGTCCGCGACCGCCGACGGCACGCCCGTTCGTGTCGTGGAGCTGACGGGTCGGGCGGGAGACGTCGTGCTCACGCATCCGTGGCTGCTGCACTCGCCGGCGCCCAACTGCGGCGCGGCGCCGCGATTCATGCGCTCGATGGACCTGTACCGCCGCGACCGGCATCCCGACGGCGCGCGACGCAGCGGCCTTCACTCCGGCGGCGTCGCCTGCTAGGCGCGGCGGCATGGAGCCATCGTTGCGAGGACGCGTCGCCCTGGTCGCCGGAGCGACGCGCGGCGCTGGTCGCGGCATCGCGGTGCAGCTCGGCGCCGCCGGCGCCACCGTGTACTGCACGGGACGCACGACGCGCGCCGCGCGCTCGGAGATGAACCGGCCTGAGACGATCGAGGAGACCGCCGCGCTCGTCGATGCGGCCGGCGGACATGGCGTCGCGGTGCAGGTCGATCATCTCGTGCCGGAGCAGGTGCGCGACCTGGTGGCGCGCATCGAGCGCGAGCAGGGACGCCTCGACGTGCTCGTGAACGACATCTGGGGCGCCACCACGATGGAGTGGAACAAGACGGTGTGGGAGTCGACGCTCGACGTGGGGCTGCGCACGCTGCGCGTGGCCGTCGACACGCACGCCATCACCAGCCACTTCGCGATCCCGCTCCTGCTGCGGACGCCGGGCGGGCTCGTCGTCGAGGTCACCGACGGCACGGACGCGTACAACGCCACCAACTACCGCGTGTCGTTCTTCTACGATCTGGCGAAGGCGGCGGTGAGCCGGATGGCGTTCGCGCTCGCGCACGAGCTCGGGCCGCGCGGCGCGACGGCGGTCTCGCTCACCCCGGGCTGGCTCCGCTCCGAGGCGATGCTCGAGGCGTACCGCGTCACCGAGGCCACGTGGCAGGAGGCGACGAAGATCCAGCCGCACTTCGCCATCTCCGAGACGCCGGCGTTCGTCGGTCGCGCCGTCGCGGCGCTCGCGAGCGACCCTGACGTCACGCGCTGGAACGGGAAGTCGCTGTCCGCCGGCGAGCTGGCGCAGGTGTACGGCTTCACCGACGTCGACGGCAGCCGGCCCGACGCGTGGCGCTACCTCGTCGAGGTGCAGGATGCGGGCAAGCCGGCCGACGTGACCGGCTACCGGTGACGTGCACGTCGTCGTCACCAGCTTCGGCTCGTCCGGCGACGTGAACCCGCTGCTCGCCGTCGCCGCGGCGCTGCGCCGGCGTGGGGTCGACGTGACGTTCGTCGCGAACCCGTTCTACGCGCCGCGCGTCGAGCGCACCGGCTGCGAATTCGTCGGTGCGGGACGCGCCTTCGACGTGTTCGCCGCGATCGAGGCCGATCCGCGGTACATCGAGTCGCGGTCCGCCCCGCTCGCCATCTGGCGTGACCTGGTCGTGCCGAGCATCCGCGACGTCCATCCAGCCGTCGTCGACGCCGTGCGACGGCTCGGCGCGGCGGTCGTCGTCTCGCACGTCTTGTCGTACGGCGGCGCCTGGGCGGCGATCGGTGCCGGCATCCCGAGCGTCGTCGTCACGACGTCGCCCTCGGTCTGGCTGTCGCGGCACGCGCCCGTCGTCCTCGGCAACTGGCGCGCCCCGGCGCCGGTGCAAGGCTGGCTCACCGTCGCGATGCGCGGCTTGGGTGGCGTCGCCGCCCAGCGCCCGCTCGCGCGGCTCGCCGCGGAGCTCGGCGCACCGCCGGTGGCCGACATCGTGCGGGCCGCGACGCTGAACGTCGGCGTGTGGCCCGAGTGGTTCCGCCGCCGCGCGCCCGACGACCCACCGCGCTCCGAGCCGTGCGGGTTCGTGTTCGACGGCGACGGGCAGGGTTCCGTGTCACCCGCCGTCGCCGAGTTCCTCGCGGCCGGCGCACCCCCGGTGGTCGCCGGCTTCGGCTCGGCAGCGAGCCTGCACGCGGCCCGCCGCTATCGCGCGGTGGCCGAGGCGTGCGCTCGCCTCCGGCAGCGATGCCTGCTGATCGGCGCGTCGGCCGGCACGGTGCCGGCGAGCCCGACCGTCATGACGGTCGACGCCGCGTCGTACCGCCACGTCTTCCCGTCCGCGGCGGTCGTGGTGCATCACGGCGGCTTCGGGACGTGCGCCGAGGCGCTGCGCGCCGGGAAGGCCAGCCTCGTGACACCGTTCGCGTTCGATCAATACGACACCGCCGCCCGGATCGACGACGCGGGTCTCGGCCGATGGTTTCGCGGGGACGCGACCGATGCGGCGGCCGTCGCATCGGCACTGGCGTCGACGTTGGATGACGATGCCATGCGCGCAGCCGTACGCACGGCGGCGGAGCGGATCGCGGCGGCTCCGGATGGCGCGGCCCACGCGGCGCTTCTCATCGAGCGGCTCGGCGCCGGAGCGACGTCGTGACGGTCGATGAGCTCCGCGCGCGGCTCGAGGCCGAGGGCTGCAATCCGCTGCGCTACGCGATCGGCGCCCGCGGCGCCGCGAGCGATGCCCACTGCCTCACGCAGCGGGACGGTCGTTGGGACGTCTACTACACCGAGCGCGGGCATGATGCGGCGCCGATCTTCTCGTCGACCGACGAGGCGGAGGCGTGCGCCTGGTTCCTGCACTTCATGCTGTCGGAGCGGCACCACCATCTCGTCGGCTTCTTCCGCGGCGAAGCGGCCGCGTGGGCACTGCGGCAGCGGCTCGACGACGTCGGCATCGAGTCGTTCCTCGACCGGATCCCGTTCGGCGGGCCGCACGATCCGCGCTTCCGGGTGTTCGTGTCGGGGAAAGCCGTTTTCGCCGCGCGCCGCGTGCTGCGCGACCTGCCGGTGCGCGACGACGACGCCTGACGTAGGCGCTCCCGCGCCCAAGCGGCGGCTCGAGCCACGTGTCGCGCGGGATGCTGGCATCCGGGCCGCTCGATGTGCTGTGTGCGGGCGATGACGACCCCGCCCTTGCCCCCGTCCTCGCTCGGCACCGCGCCCGGTCTGGGCCGACTGCGTGGCCGCTGCATCCTCGTGGTCGGTGCCGGCCGTGAGACGTACTCGATGCCCGATCCGCCCGTCGGCAACGGGCAGGCGATCAGCCGCCTGTGCGCGCGGGAAGGCGCGTCGGTCGCCTGCGCCGACCTGGTCCTCGAGCGCGCGCAGGAGACCGCGGCCGACGTCGAGCGACAGGAGCGGGGCCGGGCGGTCGCGATCGCCGCCGACGCCGCCGTCGAGGCGGACGTCGCGCGCATGTTCGACGAGGCGACGTCCGCGCTGGGCGGTCTCGACGGGCTGGTCTGCAACGTCGGCATCGGGCGCGGCACGACCATCGCGCAGACCGCCGCCGACGATTGGGACCACGTGCTCGCCGTCAACCTGCGCTCGCACTTCCTCTGCCTGAAGCACGCGCTGACGCGCTTCGAGGTCGGCGGCGCCGCGGTGGTCGTCTCGTCGGTGGCGGGCTACCGCGCGGGCAGCGGGCTCGTCGCGTACGACGCGTCCAAGGCGGCCCTCTCCGGTCTGCTGCGCCAAGCCACCCGCGAGGGCTTCGCGCGCGGCGTCCGCGTCAACGCCGTGGTGCCGGGTCTCATCGACACGAGCCTCGGACGGCTCGCCACGCAGATGCGCCCCGGTCGTACCCGCCGGCTGCCCTTCGGCCGGCAGGGAACGGCCTGGGAGGTCGCGTCGGCCGCGCTGTACCTGCTGTCGGACGAGGCCGCGTACGTCGCGGGTCTCGAGCTGTTCGTCGACGGCGGGTTGCGCGCGATGTGACCGGAACGATAGACGCGCGCATGGCCCTCGTGACGATGGAGCAACGGTTCGACGCGTCGCCCGACCGCGTCTTCGATCTGGTCACCGATCACGTCGCGTTCGGCCGCTTCGTCGGCGCCGACATCAGCATCGAGCGCCCCGGCACGCCCGCGCCGAACGGCCTCGGCGCCGTGCGCATGGTGCGCGCGCGCGGCACCGCCGTGCGCGAGGAGGTCGTTCGCTGGGAGCCGCCGCACGCGATGGACTATCGCGTGATCGGCGGCGCGCCGCTGCGCAACCACCTCGGCCAGATCCGGCTGTCGCCGGACGGCGGCGGGACGATCATGCGCTACCAGATCCGGTTCGACATGCCGTGGTGGCTCAGCGGTTCCGTCGCGGGCGGCGTGGTCGGCCGCCTGCTGCAGCGCGAGATCACGGGCGGCCTCGCCCGCATGGCCGCGTCGTTGCGCGCCTAGCGTGATCTGGCTCCTCGCGATCCTGCTCGGGATCGTCGCCGCGGCGGTCGGGTGGGCGATCACGGCGGTCCTCGCCGCATGGCTCGCCGGTCTGGCCGGCATGACCGACTTCGAGGGCGCCCGCGGCATGTTCGCCGTCTTCGGCGCGGGCCCGATCGGCGGCCTCGTCGCCATGGTGGCGGCCATCTGGCTGGTGCTGCGCATCGGCCGCGGCCGCGCCACGGTCGGCTCGACGCTGGCGCGCATCGGCATGGTCCTGGCCGGCATCGCGGCCGTGATCGGCGGCGGCATGGCCGTCTGGGTCTGGTCGATCGACACCTACTCGAACGAGCTCCCTCCGCAGCTCGAGTTCGAGCTGCGCCTCCCGCAATCGATGGCCGTCGCGAATCGCGACGACGTGGACGTCGAGCTGCACACCGACCGCAACACCGCCGACGCAATCTTCAGAGACCCCTGGCAACGCACGGAAGGCGACGATCAGATCATCGAAGCGCTGGTCGAGCTCGCCTTCAAGACGACGGGCCGTCTTCTGGTGGTGAAGCTCCCGAACCAACCGACGCGCCTGTTCCGCCTACGCCTGTCGCGAAACCCCGACTCGACGAACGCGATGAGCGACTGGCAAAGCGCCGACCACATCGACGACCCGACGAAGGACCAGCCGGAGCCAGCCCCCCAAAACGACCCGGTGATGCTGCGCTACCGAGTCACGCGCGCCGGCGAACCGTAAACGAGAAGGGGCGGGGGAGCGCGACCGGAGCCCGTCGCTGAAGCGGTGCGGGTGGGGTGCGGGCAGCGCTCGCCCGCAGCCCTTAGCGCGCGCGACGGTGATTGCAGTGTGGTGCGACGCGAGACGGCGCGCTTGGGGCGAGGACGGCGAGCGCAGCCCGCACCCCACCCGCACCGCGCACCGACGCCCACTCAGGCCGAACGCAGCGACCACCGCACCGGCATGTGCTTGATCCCGCCCACGAACGATGATCGCACGCGCTGCATCTCCCCCGCGAGCTCGATGTGCTCGATCCGCTCGGCGAGCCGCGTGAGAACGACCTGCAGCTCGAGCCGGGCGAGATGCGCGCCGAGGCAGACGTGCTCGCCGATGCCGAAGCCGAGGTGCGGATTGGGATCGCGGTCGATGCGGAACGTGTCGGGCGCGTCGAAGACGGTCTCGTCGCGGTTCGCCGCCGGGTAGAAGAGGCAGAGCGCTTCGCCGGCCGGGATGACGCGGCCGTGCAGCTCGACGTCTTCGACCGGCGTGCGGCAGAACTGGATCACCGGGCTCGTCCAGCGCACCACCTCCTCCGCGGCCGTCTTCGCCATGCCCGCGGGATTCGCCTGCAGCTTCGCCCACTGATCGCGGTTGTCCATGAGCGCGCGCAGTCCGCCGGTGATCGCGTTCCGCGTCGTCTCGTTGCCGGCGACGATCAGCAGGATGAAGTACGACATCAGCTCGAACGCCGGGATCGGCTGGCCGTCGAGGCGCGCCGCCGCCAGCGTGCTCGCGATGTCGTCCTTCGGCTCGCGCGTGCGGCGGGCCACCAGCTCGGTGAAGTACGCGAACATCTGCTGGATGGCCGCCTGGAACGTCGCCGTCGTCGCGGCCGCGTCCTGGCCCAGCGAGAACTCGGGATCGGCCGGGGCGATCACCTCGTTGGTCCAGCGGAAGAGCTGCCGCCAGTCCTCGCGCGGCACACCGAGCAGATCGGCGATGACGGCCAGGGGAACGATCGCGGAGAACTCGGTGACGAAGTCGACCTCGTCGCGCGCCTGCAGCTCGTGCAGCAGCTCGGCGACGACCGTCTCGGTGGTGGGACGCAGGCGCTCGAGCGCGCGCGGCGTGAAGCGCTTCGAGGTGAGGCCGCGGTAGGTCTGGTGCTCCGGCGGGTCCATGTTGATCAGGTGGCGCAGGGGCGGGTTGTTCTCCTCCTCGGTGTCGGCGGGGAAGACGGCGAGCCGCGGCGCGTTCTGGAAGCGATGCGGGTCACGCGAGATGCGGAAGACGTCCTCGTGCCGTACGACGGCCCAGAACGGACGGAAGTTCGGCAACTCGAAGCGACGGATGGGGTCGTGCTTGCGCAGCCACGCCCATCCCGCGTGCGGATAGCCGTGCTCGGCATAGGCTTCCGGTGCGATGATCTCGAGATCGGGCGCTGGCATGCGGACGTCCCCCTCGGTCGGCGGTAGCCGAGGGCGCATGGCAGGTCAATCGGCGAGACGCCGCAGGACGGCGAACTCGATCGGCAGCCGGTCGTCGATGCCTTGCAGCACGCGGGTGGCCGCGTGTGCGCGTTCCTCGGCTGCGACGTCGCTCGTCTCCGCGACCTCGTAGCCGGTGATCGCGCGCACGGTCGCCGCGTCGAGCAACGTATAGCCGTGCGACGCACGGCCGAAACGGCGGGCGAGGTACGTCTCGAGACGCCGATAGACGCCGTAGCGCTCCGCGTCCGTCGGCCAGTACTCGAAGGCGACGAGCGATCCGGGCTGCTGCGCGCGCGCCAGCATCGCGAACAGCCGATCGAGGACGTCGCGCGACAGGTAGTAGACGAGCCCCTCCATCAGGACGAACGACGGTCCGGCGCACCATCCGACGAGCGCCGTCGCGAGCGCGTCGAGGTCGGCGGGCCGCATCAGATCGGCGGCATGGAACGCGAGCGTCCGTGCGGGCAGGATGCCGCCGCGCACCCAGGCGTCCACGCGTTCCTGCTTGTGGGCGACGATGTTCGGCAGGTCGACCTCGATCGAGCGGCAGCGCGCGTCGACCAGCTGCGGATACGACGTGAAGCCCGCGCCGAGGTTCACGAACGTCGGCCTCGGATGCGCGGCGACGAACGAGCGGAGCCGCGTCAGGTAGAAGCGATTCCGCAGCGACAACGAGATGTCGTCGTGCGGATAGACCTCGCGGGCCAGCTCGTCCCACAGCGCCTGCGTTTCGGGCGTCACCCAGCAATGGGCGTACTCGTCGCCGCTGAGCGCCACCTGCCGCGCCCGCGACAGGTTCACCACGAATGCCGTCCCCGAAACGTCGTGGGCGATGGGCGCGTCGGCCATGCGGCACCATGACGCCGGCGCCGGCGCGCTGCAACGTCGCTACGGCGCGATCGTGATCGCCGGGCGTGTCGCGCCCAGCAGTCCGTCGAACTGCATGGTCGCGCGCCCCCCGGTCGCCTCCCAGAAGTTGTAGAGGTAGATGCCGTCGTCGCCGGCCGTCCCGAACGCGCGCACGTCGTCGTCGTAGAGCGCGAGCCGCGCCGGCGACAGCGGTCGCTGCGTGAGCACGATCACCAGCGCACGGAACGCCTTCTGAGACGTCGTCACGTCGGGGATGCGCGGGCCCCACTGCGCGATGATGTCGTCGAGCGTCACGGTGCGGATGCGGTCGGCGCGGAAGATGCCGCGCGTGCTGTCCACCCACTCCGCCTCGTCGGCGACGTGGAAGACCTGCGTCGTCTCGTCGGGCCCGATCAGGCCCATGAGATAGAGCTCGAGGCTCGCGTACGGCACGCCGTTGCCGCCGTTGGCCATCGGCTGGAACGTGAGGTGGCCTTCCGGCCCCTGGGCCTGCCACATGCCGTCGCCGAGGTTCTGCAGCGTGCCGGCCTGCCAGCCGCCGAGCTGGCCGCCGACGTCGGAGAAGTTCCAGTGCGCGTCGGTGCCGTGGGCGACCGACGGCAGCACGTAGTTGCCCCAGCGGTGCGCGAGCTCGTGCAGCGTCGCGCCGGACCGGATCCCCGACTGCGCGGAGAGGTGGATGACGCCCTGGAGCCGCCGCCAGAGGCCGTAGCGGGACGCGGAGTCGTACTCCGGTCCGATTCCCTGCGTGTCGTTCCGCACCGAGTAGTGCAGCCCATGGTACGTACCGGGTGCGACCGTGTCCTCGTCCGTGACGAGCATGACGAAGTCGAACAGGTCGGCGAAGAACTGGCTCGTCGTCTGCACGAGCGCTCGCACCTCCTGCACCGTCTGCCGTCCCGTCTGCCAGCGCGCGTACGCCGCCGGCCCGAGCTCCATGATCGCGAAACGCCCGGTGCCGTGGACGCTCAGCATGAAGCCGGTGCCGCCGCCGATGGGCACCGGCACGAGCTCGACGCGACAGGCCTCCGTGCATCGCATGCACCGGGTGCCCGCGCCGTCCGGGCAGGTTCGGCCCGCGAAGTCGGCGCCCTCGCACTCCTCGCCCGCGCCCGGGTCGACGACGCCGTCGCCGCAGACCGAGCGCCGGGCGACGAACTCGTGCGCGACACCGCGGCGGCGGAGCCGTCCCACGATCTCGCCGCATGTGTCGTCGAAGCGGGCGCGGAGCCGGATCGGCGGCGAGCCGTCGCCGCAGGCGTCGCGCGGCCAGACGGCTTCGAGCCGCGTGGTTCGCCGTCCGACGCTGATGGCCCCGCGCGCGTGGAGGCACCCGCCGGCGATCTCGACACGCTGGCCCGCGACGACGAGCGCACCGCTGCCGGTCACGAGCGGCGCCTGTTGCACGAGGAACCGTCCGCCGGCACATCGTGCGGGAATGCGGGCCGCCCCGGCCGGGGACCCGAAGAAGAAACCGAACACCGCCACCCCGCCCACCACCGTGAGAACCACGGACAGCGCGCGCATCGGCGCTACCTATATGAACGATAGGGAGAGCGCTACGGAAGAATGACGTAGAGCAGGATAGCTGGAGCCGACTGGCGCTCGTGGTGCGCTGGCGAAAGGAAGATGCATGGCGACCGACCGATGGCAGGCCCCGACGATCGTCCCGTCCCTCGCGTACGACGACGTGCCGCGTGCCGTCGCGTGGCTGGAGCGGGTGTTCGGCTTCCGCGAGCGGTGCGACGCGCGGCTCACCTGGTCGGGTGGGGCGATGGCCTGGCTGGAGATCGGTGACGGGCTCGTGAATCTCGCGACGTCCGAGGGGCATGGAACGCGCAGCCCCCAGGCCGTCGGTGCCGACACGCAGTCGCTCAAGGTCTACGTCGACGACGTCGACGCGCACTTCGCACATGCCAAGGCCATGGGCGCGGTGATCGACGAGCCGCCGCAGGACGGCTTCTGGGGCGGGCGCATCTATCGTGTGCGGGACCTCGAGGGACACCGGTGGGAGCTCTCGCAGGGCGGTCGTGATCTCGCCGCCGCTGCGTGGAGGCTTCCCCCGGGCATCACCCGCGGCACGCCCTGAGCGCGGACGTCACTGCGAGATCGCGGTCGACGCGAGGTAGCGCCAGAGGCTGGTGCGGACCTGCCAACGGCCGTTCTGCTTCTTGCCGACGGCGATCATGCGGCGGGGACGGGGCGCGGCGAGCTTCTCGGTGCGGGTCGTCTTGTCGTTCATGCGGAGCGCGTAGAGCGAGATGCGTGCCGCGCCGCCGTCCACGGAAACCCGGCATTTTCTGCCGCGTCGCCGTACAGGCCTGTACGCAGACCCCATGTGGTCTGCACAAGCATGTGCGATCAGTCAGATCGCGCGGCCGCGGGTGAGCGAGTAGACGACGCGAGCAAGCGTCGCCGCCTCGATCGGCTTCGCCATGTGCGTCTCGAAGCCGGCGGCGAGCGCGCGCGCCTGGTCGATGACCCCGGCGTAGGCGGTGAGCGCGATCGCCGGCATCGTGGCGCCCGCCGCCGTCGAGCGCACGTGCTGAATCAGCGCGTAGCCGTCCTCGTCGGGCATGCCGATGTCGCTCAGGAGGATGTCCGGCGTCGTCGCCGCGAGCAGCCGGCGCGCCTCGGCGACCGACCCGGCGGCGAGCACCTCGGCGCCGCAACGGGTGAGCACCGCGGCGATGGCATCGCGCGCATCGTCGTGGTCCTCGACGACCAACACGCGGACCCCGGCCAGCGAGGCGAGCTCGCTGGTCGGGCTGGCCATGATGCCGGCGCTCGCCACCGCGGTGGCCTCGTCGGCCTTCACGGGCAGCGGCAGCGAGACGGTGAACGTCGCGCCCGCATCGACGCCGGCGCTGTCGGCGCGGATCGTGCCGCCGTGCAGCTCGACGATATGGCGGACGATGGCGAGCCCGATGCCGAGGCCGCCCTGCGACCGCGTGCTCGAGCCGTCCGCCTGGCGGAAGCGCTCGAAGATGTGCGGCAGGAAGTCGGGGGCGATGCCGCGTCCGGTGTCGCGGATCTCGACGACGCCGTGGTCGCCGCGGCGCTCGACGCGCACCGTGACGGCGCCCCCCGCCGGCGTGAACTTGACGGCGTTCGACAGGAGGTTCAGCACCACCTGCTGGAGGCGGGGGGCATCGCCGTGCAGCAGCGGCAGTCCGGCCGCGACGTCCAGCCGCACGGCGACGCCGCGCTCGGTGGCCTCGGGCCGGATGGTGTCGATCGCCGCCTCGACCACGGTCACGAGGTTCAGTGCGCGGACGTCGAGCCGCATCTTCCCGGCGATGATCCGGGAGATGTCGAGGAGGTCCTCGATGAGCCGCGCCTGCGAGCGCGCGTTGCGCTCGATGACGCCGATGGCGCGCGTCACCGTCTTCGCGCTGTCGTCGTGACGCAGCAAGGTGATCCAGGTGAGGATCGCACTCAGCGGCGAGCGCAGCTCGTGTGACAGCGTCGCCAGGAACTCGTCTTTCGAGCGGTTCGCGGCCTCGGCTTCCTGGCGGGCCGCCTGCTCGCGGTGCAGCGCGATGCGCATCTCGTCCTCGGCACGGCGGAGGCGCAGGAGCGCGCGTACGGTCGCCAGCAGGACGTGTGGCTCGGCGGGCTCGGTGAGGTAGGCGTCCGCGCCGCCGTCGAGCGCGCGCGCCGTCGCCGCCGCGTCGGTGTAGGTGGCCGAGAGCTGCAGCACCAGCATGGACGACGTGGCGCTCTCCGCCTTCAGGCGACGGCACACGTCCCACCCGGAGATGTCGGGCAGCTTCACGTCCAGCAGCACGAGCTGTGGCTGGCGTTCGGCGGCCAGCCGGAGCGCGTCGATCCCGCTGCCCGCCTCGAGCACGTCGAAGCCCGCCTGCCGGAGGATGCGCGCCTTGCGGTACCGGTTGGCGTCGGTGTCGTCGACGACGAGGATCCGATTCGTTCCGTCGTCGGTCATGATGCGGGGCGTCCCATCGGGTTGCGCACGGCTTGACCGAGCGCGGCGGCGATGCCGCCGGTCGGCAGCTCGTGCTTCGACAGCACCAGCGTCGCCCGTTCGAGCAGGGTGCGTCGCTGGCCGTCCGTCAGCGTGGCCGACGTGACGACGACGACGGGGATGCCCGCCGTCTGCGGATCGCCGCGCAGGGCCTGGAGGACGCCGTAGCCGTCGAGGCCGGGCATGCTCAGGTCGAGGCAGACCAGGTCCGGCGGGTCGATCTCTATCCGTCGCAGCGCTTCGAGGCCGTTCTCGGCCTCGGTGACGACGTGTCCGGTGCTGATCAGCTGTCGCCGCAGCACGTAGCGCGCGGCTTCCTCGTCGTCGACGACGAGGATGTGCGGCGGCCCGCCGGTGCCGATCATCGTATCGAGATCGCCCCGGAGCGTGAGCCGGTCGAGCGGCTTCCGGCGGTACATGGTGGCGCCGAGCGCCATCGCCTTCCGCTCGTCCTCGGTGTGGGTGGCCGCGAGCACCGGCAGCTGCGCAGTGGCCGGCTCGCGTCGCAGCTCGGTGAGGAGCTCCCACGTGTCTTCGCCCGCCAGCAGCACGTCGAGGACGATGGCACGGATCGGCAGGCTGCGCAGCGCCTCTCGTGCCTGCCGCACCGAGCGGGCGACGATCGGCTGGTAGCGCGAGCCGTTCAGGTAGCGCTCGTACAGAAGGACGGTCTCGAGGTCGTCCTCGACGACCAGGACCGGAATGCGATCGGGGTCGACGTCCCAGTCGGGCGTGGCGAGGGGCGCGCTGTGATAGACGCGCGGGATCGCGACGGTGAACCGGGAGCCCACGCCGACCGTGCTCTCGAGGCGCAGGTCACCGCCCAGCAGGGCCGCCAGGCGCCGGCAGAGGGGCAGGCCGAGACCGGTCCCGCGCACGCCGCGCTGGAGGGGACTTTCGACCTGCTCGAACTCCCGGAACACGCGCTCGTGGTCGTCGGGGGCGATTCCGATGCCGGTGTCGGTCACGTCGAACGTCACCGTGTCGCCGTCGCTCAGCCGCGCCGACACGCGTACCTCGCCGCGCTCGGTGAACTTGAGCGCGTTCGACACCAGGTTGCGCAGTATCTGCGACACCTTGCCCTCGTCGGTGACCAGCGGTGGGACGCCGACCGGTTCCTCGAAGAGCAGCTCGACGGACTCGGCCACGAGCAGCGGCCGCAGCATCCCGCGTAGCGCGCCGAAGAGCTGTGCGACCTCGAACTCGGCGGGACGGACCACCGTCTTCCCGGCCTCGACGCGGGCGAGGTCGAGGAGATCTTCGACCAGCTCGGAGAGGTCGTCGGCCGCGCGCCGGATGAGCGACACCTGCCGTTCCTGCTCGGAGCCGAGCGGGCCGTCGGCGTGCTCGAGCAGCAGCCCGGCGAGCGCCTGGATCGCGTGCACCGGCGTGCGGAACTCGTGGCTCATGTTCGAGAGGAACCGCGTCTTCATCTCGTCCGCGCGACGGAGATGGTCGGCCCGCTCGTCGAGCTCGGCGTAGAGGGCCACGACGCCGCGATTCGTGTCCTCGAGCTCGCCGTTCAGCCGGGCCAGCTCTTCCTGCCGCCGGCGCAGCTCTTCGAGCGCGGCCAACAGCTCGCGGTTCTGCGCCTGGATCTCCGCGAAGGCATCGCGCGGGCGCTGGCGCGCGAGCTCGTCCGCGAGCGCGGCGATGCGCTGTGGGGTCACCAGCTTCACGCGGCGCGGGAGCAGCTTGTGCATGGTGATGACGGTGCCCCGGCCGACGACCGAATCGATCTCGAAGCGGTCCATCAGCCGCTGCGAGCCGATGATGCCGAGTCCGAGGCCGGTCTCCGACACGTACCGTCCCTCGAGGATCCGCCGGACGTCGGGGATGCCGGGACCGTCGTCGCGTACCCGCATCATGAGGACCTGCGGCGCGGTCGTGCCCTCGAGCATGAACGCGACGCTGCCGCCGCCGGCGTACCGGAACGCGTTGCGGGCGATCTCGGAGAGGGCGGTCGCGAGCCGCGTCTGGTCGGCCGTCTCGAATCCGAGCCCCGCGGCGATGTCGCGCGCGCGCTGGCGGACGGCGACGACGTCGCGCTCCTGCTGCACCTGCACCGTGAGGATCGGAAGGCTCATGCGCGCTCCCGGACGACGACCACCGTGGCATCGTCGCGCTCGCGACGGAAGTCGCGATGGAGCAGGGCGGCCGCGATGCTCGGGTGGCGCGCCGTCACGCCGGGATACCGGTCGAGCGACCACCGCGTCTGCAGGCCGTCGCTGGCGAGGACGAGCAGATCGCCCGCCTGCCACGGATACGAGAACTCGTGCGCCGTCCGCATCTGGTGCCCCAGCGTCCCGTGGTGCGCAACCATGGCGCGCTGGGCCGTGCCGACGATGACGCCCGCCACGTTGCCGATGCCGGCGAAGCGCACGGTGCCGCCGTCGAGGTCGATCTCGGCGACCGACATCGCGGCGCCGCGCGTCCCGCGTAGCGCGTGGTGGACGTCGTCGATGATCTCGTGCGGGGTGCGGCCGCGACGTCCATCGATTATCGCGAGCGCGCGAGTGGCCGCCTCGGCCGCGCCCGCGCCGTGCCCGACGCCGTCGACCACGACGACGAGCCCGCCGCGTGCGCGATCGACGACGGCCCAGCCGTCGCCGCAGACCGACTCGCCGGCGATCGGCGTGCTGACGCTCCCGGCGAGGAGGGGGCTCGTCCGGTCGCCCGGCGGCGCGTTCCAGACCTGCGCGAGCACGATCGTGCCGGTCGTCGCCTGCGACCAGACGTCGAACACGGTGGCGACGCGCCGGATCGCGCCGAGGCCGGTGCCCGGGCTGCCCGCGGTCGAGAAGCCGTCGCGCAGGGCGCCGGTGACGTCCGCGATGCCCGGCCCGTGATCGACGGCGAGCAGCTCGATGCCGCGGCGACCGTCGTCGGCCAGCGGACGCGCGAGCAGCTCGCCGTCGACCGCGTGCTTCGCGAGGTTGCTCGCCATCTCGGTCGCTACCAGCGAGGCGCGTTCCACGTCGGTCTCGGCGAGTCCGGCCCGCGTGGCCAGGTGGCGGACTTCCCGCCGCGCTTCGCCGACCGACGAGTGGTCGGTCACGGGAAGCCGATGCGTCATCGCCACCGCGTGAGCACGACCCGCGTGCCCGCGCCCGGCGCGGAGGTGATGTCGAACTCGCTGACGAGGCGCTTGGCGCCGCCCAGGCCGAGCCCGAGCCCCGAGCCGCTCGTGAAGCCGTCACGCAATGCCTGCTCGATGTCGGCGATTCCCGGGCCCTGATCCTCGAACTCGATCCGGAGCCCCTGGCGGGTTCCGTTGGCGACCTCGCGCACGCGCATGACGCCGCCGCCGCCGTAGACGAGCGTGTTGCGGCCGATCTCGCTGGCGGCCGTCACGATCTTCGTCTGGTCGACGAGGCTGAATCGCATCGCGACCGCCCACTGTCTGACCGTCTGCCGGACGATCAGCACGTCCTCCGGCGTCCGGATGGCGATCACGTCATCGCGGCCTACGGCCATTCGGCCCTTCTCGCTCGAGCAGCGCGGCTTGGATCAGCGCCATGCCCTTCTCGACGTCGAGCGCGGTGCGCACGCCTTCGAGCGCCATGCCCAGCTCGACCAGGGTGATGGCGACCGCCGGACGCATGCCGACGACGACCGTCGTGGCATCGAGGATCCGCGCCATCGCCGCGATGTTTCCGAGCGTCCGCCCGATGAACGAGTCGACGATCTCGAGCGACGAGATGTCGATCAGCACGCCGCGCGCACGCGTCGAAGCGATGCGGTCGGTGAGATCGTCCTGGAGGGTCATCGCGAGCTGGTCGTGCATGTCGACCTGGATCGTGACCAGCAGGCACGAGCCCATCTTGAGAATGGGGATGCGTTCCATCGCTGCCGCTCAGCGCGCGGACACGCCGAGCCCGCTGCGGCCGAGCGCCACGGCGAACGCGTCGGCCAGGCTGCCCTTCGTGATGACGTCGCTCAGGTCGACGCCGAGGTGCACGATCGTCTGCGCGATCTGCGGGCGGATGCCGCTGATGATGCACTCGGCCCCCATGAGGCGCGCGGCGGCCACCGTCTTCAGCAGGTGCTGCGCGACCAGCGTGTCCACGGTCGGTACGCCGGTGATGTCGATGATGGCGATGCCCGCGCCGGTCGAGACGATCTTCTCGAGCAGGTTCTCCATGACGACCTGCGTGCGCGCGCTGTCGAGGGTGCCGATCAGCGGCAACGCGACGATGCCGTTCCACAGCTCGACCACCGGGGTCGAGAGCTCGATCATCTCCTGCTGCTGGCGCGCGATGATCTCGTCGCGGCCTTTCTGGAAGATCTCGGCCGTGTAGAGCCCCAGCCGGTCGAGGAGCAGCGTGGCGTTCCACATCTCCGTGGCGAGCGCGTCGGCGTCGCCCGAGAGCTCGCGGCGCAGGCGCTCGAACAGCGGTTCCTTCAACGAGAAGACGAACAACGCCGTTTCCGACGGCGTGAAGCCGCGCCGGGCACGGCTGCGCGACATCTCGCCGAGGAGCTGCCGGACGTCGTCCCACGCCGGGCCGGCGGGATCGAGGGTCTCGCTGCGGCCGAGCGCCGAGCGCAGCAGCTCGAGGAAGCGCCGCGACTGCTCGCGGAGATCGCCCTCGGTGATCAGGTCGGGGCGAGCGGACACGGCGCTCAGCTGGAGCCGCATCCATTCGGACAGGATGTCGGGCTCGTGCTGGGCGATGAGGGCGCTGAGCCGGGTGCGGGTGGGGGTCGTCATGGGCCTCCTCGTGGCGTCGAGGTCACACGCGGGTGTGGATTAAAGCGGCCGGTAAAGGCGCGTCAATATGCAATCTTCGATGCGGCAGCGGTCGCGCGGAACGTGCCGATCGACGTCGCGAGCGCCCGCACCTCACGGCGGATCTCGGCCTCGTCGGCGGTCACGAGCCGCCGGTCCTGCACGACGATGCGCCCCTCGACGAGCACCGTCCGCACGTCGGCCGCCTCGACCGCGTAGGCGAGGTGCGAGACGGCGTCGTAGAGCGGCACCAGGTTGTTCTCGTCGAGCTCGATGACCACCACGTCGGCCCGCTTGCCGGGCTCGAGCGAGCCGATGCGGTCGTCGAGCCCGAGGGCGCGCGCGCCGCCGATCGTCGCCATCTCGAACGCCGCGGGTGCGGGCACGGCGAGCGGGTCGAGCCGCACGCCTTTGTGCAGCAGGGCCGCGAGCTGCAGCTCGGCCCACGGGTCGAGCTCGTTGTTGCTGGCGGCGCCGTCGGTCCCGAGACCGACGCGCACGCCGGCCTGCAGCAGATCGGGGATGGGCGCCACGCCGCTCGCGAGCTTCAGGTTGCTGCGCGGGTTGTGGATGACCCCGACCTCCGCCCGCGCGAGCAGGTCGACGTCGGCCGCGTCGACCCACACGCAGTGCGCGGCGACGAGCCGTCGGTCGAGCACGCCGAGCGCGTCGAGATGCGCCACCGGGGAACGACCGAGGTCGCGACGCTCGTCGCGCGTTTCGGCGAGATGCGTGACGAGCGGCAGATCGAGCCGCTCGGCCAGCCCGTGGAGGCGGCGGTAGAGGTCGGGCGACACCGTATACGGTGCGTGCGGTCCGAGCGCGGGGACGATGCGTGGATGGCCGCGCCAGCGGGCGGCGAAGTCGGTCGCGTAGGCGACGTTGCCGTCGGCGTCGAGCCCTTGCGGGCCGGTGACGTCGAAGAACGCCTGCGCCAGCACGCCGCGGATACCGAGCTCGTCGGCCACCGCCGCGACGTCCTCCGCGAAGAAGTACATGTCGCAGAGCGTGGTGACGCCCCCACGCAGCAGCTCCGCGATGCCGAGCCGGCTGCCCGCGCGGACCGTGTCCGGATGGATGAACTGCCGCTCTGCCGGCCAGACGTGGCGCTCGAGCCAGGTGTGCAGCGGCAGGTCGTCGGCCAGGCCGCGGAAGAGCGTCATGGCGACGTGGGTGTGTCCGTCGATCAACCCCGGGATGACGAGGTCGCCGCCGGCGTCGACGACGGTCGGCGCCTGCCACGCGGCCGTGACGTCGTCGCGCGGGCCGACCGCGACGATCGCGCCGTCGCGGATGGCGAGCGCGCCTTCGGGCAGCACCGTGCGCGCGGCGTCCATCGTGACGACGATGCCGCCGACCACGAGCACGTCGGCGGAGGCGCTCATTTCGTGTCGCCCCAGGTGTTCCAGTAGGTGCGATCGCGCGCGGGCAGGCGCTTCGCGGGCTTGAAGTCGTCGCCGGTGTAGTAGCCGATGGGCAGCATGACGGCGAGGGTGACGCCGTCGGGAATGCCGAGGAGCTTTGCCAGCTCGCGCTCGTGGATGAGCGCCAGCGTGGTCCATGCCGCGCCGACGCCGCGCGCGCGCAGCGCCAGCATGAACGACCAGGCGGCGGGAATGACCGAGCCGTACGTCGCCGCCTGCGCCGCCGGCGGCTGCGACTCCACGCGGCCGTCGATGCCGACGAACACGATCGCGGGTACCTCGTGCAGGTGCGCGTACAGGTGCGCGCCGGACGCCGAGATGCGCTCGCCTTGCGCGCGGCGCGGATCGTCGGCGGCGTACTCGCGTCGCGGCATCGCGCGGTACTGGTCGGCGCCGCGCCGGTAGAGGTTCGCGATCGCCGTCTTCTTCGCCGGGTCGGTCACCACCAGGAAGTGCCACCCCTGGACGTTCGAGCCGGTCGGCGCCTGGATGGCGACGTCGATCGCTTCTTCGATCGTCTTGCGGTCGACGGGGCGGGTGAGGTCGAGCCGCTTGCGGACGGAGCGCGTCGTGCGCAGCAGGTGATCCGCGGCGGCGCGCTGGTCCGCGGGGAGGCCGGCGGCCGTCACCGGGTCGGCCGTCGCGGCGAGAACCAGGGTCTTCAGGAGGAGCATGGTGCGCAGGGTCGTCCAGTGCATGCCGCCGTATAGCTCACTCCACTCGCGCCAGCACCGCCGGCGCCCCGGAGGGTCATCGTGAGGATCGGGGTGAGCGCGCGCTCGCGGAACGCCGTCGTCGGCCGCCTCCCGGCGGACAGAAACACGTGCATTTCCGTGCTCCTGGCGTTCCGGCGTTCCGCCCGGGGGCGGCGCCGGCCAGGGCGGCCCGGCAGCCGTCGTTCCCTTGGAGATCTAGCTTGTGATGCTTTGCAGAAATTTAGAGCTTGACGCGGGTCGCGACAGGGGGGTACACGACGGACGAGGCTGGCTGGTGGTGATGCGTCCCGGCGTCGAACGGTCCCCCCCGCGACGCCGGGACGTTCCCTCGGGCGACGTCTCCCGGGCTAGCGCGCGCCCTTGAGCGCCGTCGCGCGGTCCTTCGCGGTCCCGAGCAGGCCGGCGAGGTCCTGGCGACACGCGTCCGACAGCGTCTTGCCCTTCTTGCCGGCGAGGATCTTGCCGGCCTTCTTGAACGTCTTGGCCGCCTTGCCGGCCGCCTTCCGTCCCTTCTTCGCCGAGGGGGCACCCTGCGCCGCCGCGATCGCCTGGCAGGCGGCGTCGAATTTGCGTGCGACCGCCTCGGGCACCGTGGCGCCCGCGCACGCGGCCACGCCGAGCGCGAGCCCGCTGGTGCAGCGGCACGAGACGCCATCGACGCCGGCGAGCGACTCGCACGCGTCGACCGTCACCGAGAACGTGGACGTGGTGGCGTTGCCGAAGGCGTCGGCGGACGTGACGCTTGCGGTGTAGAGGCCGGGCAGCGCGTAGGTGTGCGTGACGGAGCCGCCGGCCGTCTCGGCCGTGCCGTCGCCGAAGCCCCAGGCGGGCTCGCCGGCGAGCGAGCTCCACGCGTCGAGGAAGCTCGCGGCGAAGCTCGCCGGGGTGCCGGCGATGATCGCGGCCTGCGGGATGGTCCGGCTCAGGAGCGCCGGGGGACCCGCGTCGAAGACGGCGCGGACGCGTGTGTCGTCGTCTTTCCAGATCGCGACGACGCTGCCGGCGTGGTCGCTCTGTACGCTCTCGATCCTGACCGTCCCCGGCCGCTCGTCGAGCTCCTGGAACGTCTCGGGCAAGCCGACGTCGGCGGCCCACCGCAGCGCCTGCACCACGGGCCGGAACTCCGTGTCGGTTCCCGTCCAGACGACGTGGGCGTCGGAGTCCACGAAGCCGACCGCGGCCGAGCGGACGTCGAAGTCGAACGGCGAGACGGGATACTCGTCCGTCCACGATCCGCCCGCCGGCCGCCGCGCCAGGCCGACGTGGTCCTGCGCGGGAGTGTCGCCGCGGAACTGGTAGACGACGTAGGCCGTGCCGTCGGGCGCGACGCCGGCACCGACCGGGAAGCTCGTCGCGCCGGCAACCAGCACCGGCGAGCCGAACGACCCCGTGCGGCTGTCGCGTGTCGCCGCGAACGTCTCGGTGTCTTCGTTCGTCTGGAAGGCGACGACGGCGTGGCCGCCGGGCCCGACGGCGACGTCCGCCGGACCCGCATTGGCGCTGTCGCTCGGACCCGACTCGGTGATGTCTTCGAGGACGCTCCACGACGTCTCACCTGCGCGGAGGCGTCGCGCCAGGATCGTGGCGCGATCGTCTCCGACGTTGTCGGTGGCACCCTCGGAGTAGCGCGCGAGCCAGATGACGGAGAAGTTGGCCTCGTCGTCCACGCGCAGCGCGGCCATCGTCGGCGACGTGTTGGCGGACGTGATCCGCTGCGCCGGCTCCCAGGTGCCGCCCGCCGGTCGCACCGAGAGGTCGATGCGCGAGTCGGGCTGACCGGGGGGCGGCTCCGACGGCTCGTCGTCGATCTCGATATGCGAGGCGCCTGCCACCGCCGTGCCGTCGGGCGCGATCGCGCAATGGAGGCCCTCGTCGGGAAGCATGCCCAGTCCGAGGGTCTCGACGTCGGTGAACAGCGTGACCGGGTCCTCCCACACGCCGTCCGCGGTGCGATAGACGGCGCGCCACCGCAGCGGTGGAAGCGGCGTCAGGTCGTTGCTGGTCCGTTCCGCGAAGGCGATCACCGCCGCGCCGCTCGGCGCCACCGCCATCCTCACGTCCGCCGGGACGGCCGTCGTCGTCGAGGTGATGCGGAGCTCCTCCGTCGGCTGCGCCTCGCCCGGCCCCCGCCGGGTGACGATCAAGCGGGTCTGAACGTCCTCGGCCGTGCCTTCGGCCTCGATGTGCGCGACGAACTCGACGGCGCCGTCGGCGAAGCCGACGGTCGGCGGGATGTCCCCGAGGAAATCGATCACCGTCGGCTCGGTCCACCCCGGGGCGGCGAACGCGGCGGTCGGGAGCGTGGCGAGGACGATGGCGAGCAGGCGGCGCATGGCGGGAACCCCTTCGCGTTGGGCGTAGGCGATAGCGGCCACTTCCCCGCGACCACCCCGGGCTCGGTTGTGCCAGCCCGGGGCGGCGGTTGCCACCGTGGGGTCAGGTCGTCCCGAAGGTCGGCGCGTGTCCGAGCGGACCGAGGTTCATCACGACGCGCTCCGACGCGAGCTTGCCGTCGGCGTCGAACCGGTAGAACGCGACGAACGGCAGCTCGACGTCCCGCTGCGTCGGCGGAAAGCCCTGGAACTCGCCGACGTGCGTCCCGCACAGGCGGCCCTCGACGACGATCTCGTCGGCGGTGAGGTGCTCGCCGTCGATCACGTTGTGCAGGTTCGCAAAGGCGCCCGACGCGGAGAAGCCGATGTAGACGTGCGTCAGGCGGATGCTGTCGTGGTCTCGGAATGCTTGCCGGTTGTAGAGCATCTCGGCGCCGGCGGAGAACGTCTGCATGATGCGGTCGATGTCGTTCGCGTTCTCGACGGCGTAGTGGGCGTGGAGCAGGGCGGTGCGGCGATCGGTCGTCATGGCGATCCTCCCGACGCTCTCCTTGACACGGCGTGGCCGTCGCACCGAGTGTAGTTCGCGCCAGCGCATGGTCATTTCGCGCCAGACCTCGGGCCTGCCCATGACGGCCGCGTACTTCCGGCTGATCCTCGGCGAGTACGGGGACGTCGCCCGCGATCGAGCTGCGCTGCTCGCCGGCACCGGCGTCACCGAGCCCGGCGCCGAGATCACCCTCGGCCAGCAGCTCCGGCAGATCGCGAACGCCAATCGCCTGCTGCCGCCGGACTGGGCGCTGACGGTCGGCGCCCGGCTGCACGCGGCGACCCACGGGCCGGTCGGTACGGCCGTCGCGACGGCGCCGACGGTGCGCGACGCGCTGCACGTGATGACGCGCTGGGGCTGGGTGCGGTCGCCGCACTTCCGACTGCACGCCGCGGTCGCGGGCGACGAGGTGCGTCTCGTCCTCGAAGAGCAGGTCGCGCTCGCCGACACCGAGCGCCGCGCGCTGCGCGACCTCGTGCTGTTGAGCACGCAGGGGCTCCTCGAGGCGGCGCGCGGTCGTCCGATCCACGGCGCGCGCGTGGAGCTGCCGCGATCCGATGCGCGCCACCATCAGTCGTGGTTCCACGCACCGATCCGGTACGACGGTCGCGAGGCGGCGGTCGCGATTCCCGCCGCGTGGCTCGACGACGCGTGTCCGCTCGCCGACCCCATCGCGTACGCCGAGGCGATGCGTCGCATCGTCCTCGACGAGCGCCGGCTCGCCGGCGGGTGGGTCGCGCGCGTGGAGCGGTACGTCGACGCGCAGCGTGTGCGGCCCGACCTCGACGAGGTCGCGCGTGCGCTCGACGTGTCGCGGCGCACGCTCGTGCGCCGCCTCGCCGAGGCCGGGACGACGTGGCGCGCGGTGCTCGAGACGCGGCAGAAGCGGCAGGCGGCTGCGCTGCTCCGCGAGCCCGGTCTCGGGGTCGCCGAGGTGGCCTGGACGCTCGGCTACCAGGACCCGGCGAACTTCGGCCGCGCCTTCCGTCGCTGGTTCGGCGTGTCGCCGGGCGCGTATCGCCGCGGCGGCCACTGACGGGTCAATCGAACGGCCAGTTCGTCGTCTCGGTCCCGCCGTCGACCTCGACCACCTTGCCCGTCACCCAGCCGCCGGCGGGCGAGCACAGCCACAGGGCGGCGAGCGCGATGTCCTCGACGCTGCCGATCCGCTGCATCGGCGTGAGCCGTTCCATGTCGGCGCGGATCTCGTCGGTGAGGAACGGCTTCAGTGCCGACGTTTCGACCGCGCCGACCGCGAGCGCGTTCACCCGCACGCGTGGCGCGAACTCCGCGGCCAGCTGCCGCGTCAGGAAGGAGAGCGCGGCCTTCACCGTCCCGTAGGCAGCGAAGTGCTTTCGGACGATCCGTCCGGCGGCCGACGAGATGTTCAGCACGACGCCGCCGTCGCCCTCGAGCATGTGCGGCAGGCAGGCGCGCGTCAGCACGACGGCCGACTCGAGGTTGAACTTGATGCACCACTGCCACGATGCGAGGTCGGTCTCGAGGAACGGCATGGGCGGGTAGCCGCCGGCGTTGTTGACGAGCAGGTCGATGCGGCCGAGCTCCGCCTTCGCGCGCGTCGCGAGCGCCTCGAGCTGTGTCGGATCCGTGACATCGGTCGGAATCGCCAGCGCCCGGCGGCCGAGTTTCCGTACGCGCTCGGCCGTCGCTTCGATCTCCTTCTCGGTGCGCGCCGCGCAGACGACGTCGGCGCCCATCTCGGCGAAGGCCAGGGCAATTCCCTGACCGATGCCGCGGCCCGCGCCCGTCACGATCGCCACCCGTCCGTCCATCTTGAATCGATCCAGCAGTGCCATCCCGTGCGGATCGCCCGGCGAGGGCCGTGGAGTCAAGGTCGCGCTGCTCGACCCTCGGGTGGGACCCGGGTAGCGTCATGGTCATGCGGATGGTGTGGTGGGTGATGGGGCTGGTCGTCCTCGCGACCGGGACGGCGAACGCGCAGACGGCGTGCGATCCGGCGACGCAGTACACGTACACGTTCACCAGCGCGTGCACGGAGCCGGTGTGGATCGGCCAGCGCAGCACGGGCGATCCTGCGTCGTATCCGCCGCAGTCGGGTAACTGGGCGCTCTCCGGGATGTGCACGTCGAACGCCGACTGTCCGTCCGGCGCGTGCGATGCGGGCTCGGGGCTGTGCACCTGCAGCACGGCGAGCGACTGCCCCGGCGGGGCGGCGTGCGGCGCCGACGACAAGTGCACGACGACCGCCACGTTCTGCATGCCGCAGAGCTGGACCTCGGGTGTGTTCTGGCCGCGCACGGGATGCACGCTCGACGACGCGGTCACGCCGGCGACGCTCGCCTGCGAGACCGGCGCGTGCAACCTCCTCAACTCGAACACGCCGCTCCTCGACTGCAGCGTCGGGAACGACGGCGGATCGCCGACGAACCCGGTCACGCTATTCGAGGTGACGTCGTCGAGCGCCAGCATCAACTACGACGTGAGCCTCGCGGCGGGCTACAACGTCGAGACGAACGCGGTGGCGGTGGGCGGTGGCCAGGTCGTTCCGGGCACGACGAACGTGATCGGGTGCTACGACGTCGGCTGCACGGCCGACCTGAACGCGACCTGTCCGGAGCCGCTGCAGGTCCTCGACGGTGAGACCGTGATCGGGTGCCTGGATCCGTGCACGCGCTGCCAGCGCCCGGACCCGCCCGCCGCCCTCCAGTGCGGTGCGATGCTGTCCGACACCTGGACGTGCGACGGCAGCGGTCCGGTCACCAACCAGGATCTCTACTGCGCGAAGAACTTCGCCGACGGGACCGCACAGGCGTCGCCGAACCAGGGGACGCCCACCGCGTTCTCGCAGCTCGACTGCCCGCCCTCGACCACGTTCGTCGTGCCGACGTTCACGGGCTATGCGCTGCCCGCGGGACAGGGCGTCTGCCTGTACACGAGCCCGCCGCAGTCCGGCATCGCGCACTTCAACGACTACAACTGGGACGATGCCGAGAACGGCAAGTCGTATTGCGGCGGCGCGCCGCCGGACTACGTGCCGCTTCCGGATACGACGCCGTGCGGCGGCTATCGGACGACGCAGAAGGGCGGTGGCTACTACCCGGACGCCCTCGGCTACCGCTGCCGGCAGGCCACCTACACGGTGGATGGTGCCCCGCAGACGGCGTCCCTCTGCATGCCGCCGGTCGCGAGCGGGCTCGGCACCTGCACGAGCACGAACGACGCGATGAACCCGCTGCCGCTCTATTCCGCGGGGGCCGGCGTCACGAACCAGGCGTGGCTGGACGCGGCAGCGCTCGCGGGCGGCGGCGCGCCCTACTACGAGACCTTCAAGACCGCCTGTCAGAAGGCCTACGCCTGGCAGTACGACGACATCGCGAGCGGCTTCGCTTGCACGGCGGGGTCGGTAGCCCCAGGCGGGTCGACGTTCTCGGGCTTCGACGTGACGTTCTGCGGAAGCCGCGTCGGACCCGGTCCGGGTCCCGGTCCGGGCCCGGGTCCGGGCCCGGGTCCGCCGAATCCGAACGTGCCGGTCGTCGCGCTGCAGGTGAAGGGACGCGCCGCCGGGCTCGGGCGCGCGAACCGCGGCCACCTCCGCATCAAGGGTACGACGACCGTGCCGACGTCGATGGCGCTCGAGGACGTGACGGTCGCCGTCGACGACCTCCTCGATCAGGTGGGCGCCGCGGGCGAGCTCGTGGCATCCGACGACGCGGGGCTGACGCCGCGCAAGCGGAAGAAGAAGGTCGCCGTCTTCCACAGCGACGGCACGCCCAAGATCAAGGTCGTGCTGCACCGCCGCCGGCCCGATTCGGAGGAGGTCAAGGTGATCGTCATCGTGCGGCGCGCGACGATCGCGAAGCCGACGTGCGACGGCGACGCCACGTCGCTCGAGACGGCGCTGAGGTTCGCGGCGGGCGCGTCGGAGCTGCGTGCCGGCACGGTCGGTCCGTGGCGCTGCAAGCCGAAGGCGCTGAAGGCGGAGTGACCGCTCAGCGCGCGCGCCAGACGACCTTGCCGTCGCGATCGATGTAGTTGACCTCGAGCCCGCCGAACAGGCTGCCGGACTCCATGCGAGCGAGGCCGTCCTGGAAGCGGGCGATGCCGGTCCACGTCGTCGGGATGACTTCGCGGCCCTCGCGGTCGATGAAGCCCCAGGCGCTGCCGCGGCAGACGCCGGCGCGGCCGTCCACGAAGACCCCGACGTGGCGATACGGGAGCGGCCCGATGACGGTCTTCCCGGTCGTGTCGATGTAGGTCCAGCCCGCCGCCGTGCGCACGGCGGCGAGGCCCTCGCTGAACGACAGCGCGTCGAGCCCGCCGGTGTCGACGACGGTGCGGCCGTCGCGGTCGATGACGGTCACGGGTGACGACAACGTCGTGCGGACGATCGCGAGCCCCTCGGAGAACGGCTGCGCCCATTCGAACTGCGCCGGAATGACCATCCTGCCGGTGCGATCGATGTAGCCCGCGCGGTCGTCGTCGGCGTGCGGGCCCTCGAACGCGGCCGCACGGCCGTCCTTGAAGCTCGCGATCCACGCCGCGCGGGTGAACTTGAACGGAATGACGACGTTCCCCGACGGGTCGATGAAGCCGGTGCGGTCGCCGCGCTTCACGGCGGCGAGGCCTTCCGAGAACGGCGCGGCGTCGTCGTACTGCGGCGCCACCACGACGGCGCCGGTGCGGTCGACGTAGCCCCAGCGCTCGCCGTCCTTCACGCGTGCGCGTCCCTCGACGAAATCGCCGGCGTCGTCCCAGCGCAACGGGATGACGACGCGCCCGGTGCGGTCGATCCAGCCTTCGCGCGAGACCGTCCGCGAGACACCGCCGTCGACCTCGACGTGACGATTGCCGACGGCGGCCAGGCCGTCGGCGAACGGCTCTGCGTCGTCCCACTGCGGCTCGATCACCATGCGGCCGTTGCGGTCGATGTAGCCGGACTTGCCGCGCGTCGGCGCGGGGAAGAGCGGGCCGTCGGCGGCGGTGGCCGTGACGGCGGTGGCGGCCAGCATGCCGGCGAGGGCGGTGCGGAGGATGGTCCGGATCGACACGACGCAGCGGTGTAGCGCGCGACGGTGCCTGCGGCCAGCCGTGCTATGAGGCGTGCCCGATGGGCTGGCGCGAATGGCTCGTGTCGCTGCTGATCGTCGGCGTGGTCGCGCTGAAGATCGCGGAGGGTGCCCATCGGCTCGAGGCGTGGCCGCTCAGCAGCGTGCCGATGTTCTCGAAGCGCATCCCGCCCGAGCGCGTGCCGTGGCGCATCGTCCTCCTCGGCACGCGTGGCGGCGCGCAGGTCGAGCTGAGGGCGGCGGACTTCCGGCTGTCGCCCGACGAGCTCGGACGCCGGCTCGGGCGGCCCATCGAGACGCTGCCGGAACGCTGCGCGCAGCTCGGCGCGCTGTACAACGCCGACCCGCGCTTCGCCGCGACGCCGCTCACCGCGCTCAGCGTCCGTGCGACGAAGGTACCGCGGCCGGGCGTGCCGATGATCCCCGTCGACGTCGTGCTGCCGTGCCCGCTGCCGCCTGCAGGACGGTGAGATGCTCGCCGCCTGGCGTCGCTACTGGTTCTCGCCCGCGTCACTCACGGATCTCGGCGTCTCGCGCGTCGTCCTGGCGGCGATCCTGCTGTGGCTGAACGGCACGACGCGCTTCCTGCACGTCGGGACGGTGGCGCCGGCGCTGTGGGTGCCCGTGCCGCTGTTGGCCATGCTCGGCATCGGGCAGCCGAGCGTCGAGACGTTGCGCTGGATGGGCATCGCGACCGCCGTGCTGCTCGTCGCGGTACTGCTCGGCATCGGCACGCGCGTCGCGCTGGTGGCGGTGCTGGCACTCGAGCTGCTGCAGGAGGGCTTCATCAACTCGTTCGGCAAGGTGACGCACGCGACGCTGCCGCTGCTGTATGCGCTCGCGTTCTTCGCGCTGGCGCCGTGCAACCGTGCCGTCGCGCTCGATGCCCTGTGGCATCGCGCGCCGACCGAACGGACGGCGCGGTTCGCACGCTGGCCGATCGACCTGCTCTACGTCGAGCTGGCCGGCTACTACGCGCTGGCCGGCGTTGCGAAGCTGCGGGACAGCGGCATCGCGTGGGGTGACGGCTACACGCTGCAGTACCATCTACTCGACTTCGGCACGCCGCTCGGCCAGCGCATCGCGGGCGACCTCGGCCTGTGCGCGGCGCTCTCGGGGCTGACGCTCCTCTTCGAGCTGGGGTTCTGGACGGGCATCGTGCGCCGCCTGCGTCCGTTTTGGCTCGTCGCGGGCGCGCTGTTCCATCTCGGCACGACGGTGCTCCTGAACATCACGTTCTGGCCGGTCGTCGCGACCTACCTGCTGTTCGTGCCGTGGACGCGGCTCGCGCGGCTTGTGCGCGTCGGGGGCGTGTGAGAGAGCGCAGCACAGGAGGGCGTATGGATCGACGGATCATCGGAGGGGTACTGGTCGGCGCGATGCTCGTGATGGCGGCGCCCGCCGTCCGGGCCGAGTCGAAGGGCTGCGAGAAGATCGTCGCGGCGAACGAAGAGGGCGGCGGCGGCGTCAGCGCCGAGGAGCTCGCCAAGAAGACGAACACCGACATCGAGACGGTGCGCAACTGCCTCGACGCCGCGGCCAAGAAGCCGGCGGCGAAGGACGACCACAAGCACTAGTCCCGCAGCGCTCCGCCGCGCCGGACGCGTGACGTCGGCGCGGTGGAGCGGGTCATCCCGCGTCGTGCACCGGCGAGTCCGTCAGCTCCTGGCCGTGCTGGTGGGGTGCTCGATGGCGGCGTGCGCGCACCGCGCGCCGGAGCCCACGGTCCCGACCGTCGACGTCCACGGCGTCGCGGAGCTGGTCGGTCGTAAGGCGGTCGACCGCGACGGATGGGCGAACGACATCGTCGCGGCCATCCGCATGGCGGACAAGGAGCCGACGGCGGAGCGCGCGTGCGCGGTCATCGCGGTGATCGAGCAGGAGTCGGGCTATCAGACCGACCCCGTCGTGCCGAACCTGCCGCGGATCGTCATGCAGGCGCTCGAGGACAAGCTCGCGCCGCTCGGGCCGCTCGCGAAGCCGACGCTGAACGCGGTGCTCGATCGCGAGCTGCGCGCCCGCATCGCGTCGCTGCGCACCGAGCGCGATCTGGACCGGCTGTTCCGCGACACGATCTCCGAGCGGCTGCCTGCGGTCGTCACGTCCGTGGTGGGGATCGACGACCTGAATCCCGTGACGACGGCGGGCGCGATGCAGGTGCAGGTCGCGTTCGCCCGCCGGCTCTCCGGGATGCGCGACGCCGACGTCCGCGAGCTGCTCTACACGCGCACCGGCGGTGTCCGCTTCGGGACTGCCCGTCTGCTCGGCTATCCCGCCGGCTACGACGACGTCGTCTACCGGTTCGCCGACTACAACGCGGGCGAGTACGCGTCGCGCAACGCCGCCTTCCAGGACCAGCTTGGGCAGCTCGTCGGCACGACGCTCGCGCTCGACGGCGACCTGCGCAACTACCAGGACGAGTCGCGCTCGCAGACGCTGCGGGCCGCGATCATGTTCGGCGCGTCGCACGGGCTCGACGAGGACGCCGTCCGCGACGACATCCGGCTGGAGAAGACGCTCGACTTCGAGGACACGGATCTCTGGAGCGCCGTGCGCGACGCGTGGGCGCGACGGACGGGCGCGCGGGCGCCGTACGCGCGTCTGCCCGACGTGACGCTGTCGTCGCCGAAGCTGTCGCGCACGCTCACGACGGCGTGGTTCGCGGAGAGCGTGAAGCGACGATACGTCGCCTGCCGCCAGCGGCAGGGCGCGTGACGGACCGCACGGCGAGCGCCACGCCGCGCTGACCCGTTGAGCGCGCGGCACAGCCGGGCCACGGCCTGGGCACAGCTGTGCCACCGGGCCGCGGCGTGTGCCGCGATGGCTCACCGTCACTGGGCCGTGACGCCGCCGTTGTCGAGCAAAACCGGCGGCTTGGGTCGTGTTACGGCCGTTGGCCCGCGATCTGCAATCGCTTAGCCACTACGACGTTTCGAGTGTCCTGCCGTAGGGGAACGTGAAGCCGCATAGGCGGGACGGCCACGACGAAGGAGAATGAGATGAAGCCAATTCGATCGCTGATGGTCGCCACCGCCCTGGTCACGCTCGCCGGAGGATTCGCGTACACGGCAGATCAAACGATTCTCGGTCGCGTGCTGACGCTCAAGAACAAGCAGGACAGCCCGAGCCATCGTCGGGCGATCGGCCGCGCCAAGGAAAAGAACAGCGTCAACACGATCGTCGGCAATCCGACCGTCGGTGGCGCGACGCTGCTGGTCGCCGCCAACGGCGCCTCGTCCAGCGCGCAGACGTTCACGCTGCCCGCCGCCGGGTGGGCCGCGGTGGGTGCGACCGGTTACAAGTACAAGGATTCGAGCGGCACGTTCGGCGCGGTCAAGCGCGCCATCATCAAGCGCTCGTCGAACGGCGCCTTCCTGATCAAGGCGGTCGCGAACGGCAACAGCGGGCCGGTGACGGTGCTGCCGCCGAACCCCGGCACCGACGGCTGCTTCGCGCTCAGCATCGTGGGCGGCGACACGTACCACGTCCTGTTCGATGCGGCCTCGAAGATCCGCAACAAGGGCGCGAACCTCTTCCAGGCGAAGCGACCGACGATCGAGGGCCTGTGCGCCGGCGGCCCGACGACGACGAGCACGACGATCGTGACGACGACGACCACCAGCACCACGTCGACGACGATCTACGGCTCGCCCAGCCGCGCGTTCCTGCAGACGGCGTCCGACCTGCTCGACTGACCGCTCACGCTGGCGGAATCGGCAGGTGTTTCGTCCTGGACACCCTCGTCTCCGGCGCGGTACAGCCCGGAGCCGAGGGGGGTCTTACCGATGCCGAGCCGCCTGCCGATCGTCCTGGTCGGTGCGTGCCTGACCGTCGCCGTCGGAGCACGCGCCGCAGAGCATCCGCTGTCCGACGGGAAGATCACCGTCGCCTACGGCACCCCCGGCAAGCAGAGCCTGAAAGTCTCGGGGAAGTGGCAGGGGTCGCTCGCCGGCACGTCGCCGATCCTGTCCGGTGCGACGCTGCGGGTGTCCGGCGGGTACGGCGAGGGCGGCACCGCGGTCATCTCGCTGGCCGCCTCCGCATGGCGGACGCTGCCGAACGACCGCGGGTACAAGTACGTCGACTCGGGCGCCGCGGCGGGCGGCATCCGCTCGATCGTCCTGAAGAACGGGCGCAACGGAAAGCCGGGCACGCTGAAGGTGGCGGGCAGCAAGGCCAACGTCGCCTACGATCATCGGGCGACGCATTCGCGTGTCGCGGCGTCGCTGGAGATCGGCGTCGACCGGTGGTGCGCGCGCGCCGATGCGCCGAAGGACGCGAAGGGGCGGATCACGGGCGTGGCGACGGCGCCGCCGGCCAGCTGTCCCGCCGACGTCGTCGTCGATGCGAGCTGGCTGCGCGCGCGGCTCGGCTCGGACGACGTGCAGGTGATCGACACGCGTGCCGCGTTCACCGGCGGGCACATTCCCGGCGCGCTGCCGCTGCGTCCCGAGCATCTGGCGACGACGATCGGCGGGGTCATCCTCGAGGTGATGCCGCCAGCGGAGGCGGCGCCCGTGCTGTCGGGCATCGGCTTGCGTCGCGATGCGACCGTCGTCGTCTATGGGGTGCCGCCCGAGTACGATCCGGCGCGCGTCGTCTGGACGCTGCACTACTTGGGGCATCCGGACGTCCGCTATCTGGACGGCGGCTTCGCGGCGTGGGTCGCCGGGGGCGGCATGGTCGCGCCGGGCGCGCCCGCAGCGGGAGCGCCGAGTGCCTATGCGATCGATGCGGTGCGGCCCGACGACCTCGTCTCCGCGGCGTGGGTGCTGTCGCAGCTCGGCCCGCCGCCGTACGATGCGCCGCTCATCCAGCTCGTCGACGCACGCACGCCCGGCGAGTACACGTCCGGCCGCATTCCGAGCGCGGTGCTCCAGCAGTGGCAGCAGACGCTGACCGCGGGATTCCTGAAGCCGCGCGCCGAGCTCGAGGATCTCTACTCGGGGCTCGGCCTCGATCCGACGGAGACCACCGTCGCCTATTGCCTCGTCGGCTGGCGCGCGTCGGTGACGTGGCTCGAGCTCGTGTGGCTCGGGTTCGACGACGTGCGGAACTACGACGGGTCGTGGACGGAGTGGGGCGGCGGCGGGTACCCGATCGAAACGGGACCGTGATCCGCCGCCCCGGTGTGCCTCGCGATCGTCAGTCCGACGTCGCCTTCAGCAGGGTCGACGAGCGGGCGGTCGTGCCGGTGAACGTCGAGCCGAAGCAGGTTCCTCCCTGTGACTGCAGTTGCACCTGCAGCGGGAACGTCAGGGCGTTGAGCTCCGGCATCGGAACGTGATCGCCCTTCGCCTTGAGCGAAACCTTGGCGCGTCCAGCCGACCCCGACTTCAGGAGTATGCCGTCGACATCGTCGGGTAGCCCGTCCCGGTCGCGATACCGGTAGCCCTTCGGGCTCACCGTCGAGCCGAGCTGCTTCCAGCACGGCTTGCCGCTGCACGTGCCGCCCGCCGGCGCCGTCAGGCGAGCCACGAGTCCGGCCGACGCATCGAAGACGCAGAGCGCATATCCGTCCGTCGACGTCGGCGTGCCGAGCTCCGCGAACGTGGTGGCCTCGCCTCGTCCCCATTTCCAGACGAGCTGATCCGTCGCGTCCACGGCCGCGTTCTTCAGCTTGAGCTGCGCCTTCTTCGGCGCCGTCGGCATTTTGCAGTCGGACCGCGGCGTCGCGACGCAACCGACGAGCTCGTCGCATTGCTCGCACGCCAGGCAGACGGCGGCCGGGCCGGCCACGCATGTGCCGTCCGCACACTGGTCGTTCGTGGTGCAGGCGTTGCCATCCTCGCATGCCGCCGTGTTGGTCGGGTGCTGACAGAGGCCGAGTCCGTCGCACGCGTCGTCCGTGCACGGATTCGCGTCGTCGGCGCACGGCGTCCCCGGCGCAGCGTCCGTGTTCGTGACGCATGCGCCGGTTCCCGGGTCGCACGATTCGCCGGCCTCGCACGGAGGAACGGCAGGCTGGCAGGCGACCGAGCCGGCGTTGACGCAGGTGCCGCCGCCGTCGCAGGCATCGATCGTGCACTGATCGCCGTCCAGCTCGCAGGGTGTGGTTTCGGCGGCGGTCGTGAAGGTCTGATTGCACTGGCAGGCCTCGCACGCCGCGACAGTGCAGGAGTTGCCGTCGACGTCGCCGCATGGCGCGCCGTCGGGACGGCCGGCGCACTCGGGTGCCGACAGGGAGGGAACGAGGAAGAGGACGGTGTTCAGAAGCAATGCGACGTTGTCGGGCGTGTTGGCGATCTCGTGGTCGCCGACGACGACGATCCGTCCGCCGCCAGCGCCGATCGCCGACCGTGCCAGCACCGCGGGCTGCCCGTTGGCGGCGCTGCCGCTCCAGGTCCCGAGCACGGTGGCGAGGCCGACCGCGCTGAACCCGCCTACGGCACCGCCACGATACGAGCCGACGGTGCCGAACGGGCCGTCCGTCACGAGCGGGAAGGACGCGTGGTCGGTGATGGGGGCGAACACGATGCCCCCGCCGAACGCGCTGGACGCCGCTATCCCGAAGGGACTCAGGAAGCTGTTGGATGCGGTCGAGAAACTCGAGTTCTCCGAGACGAGGTAGGCGCCGCGGCCCCCCTCGACGAACGCGGACAGGGCCCCCTGCTCCGAGGCGTTCAGCGGGGTGATCGGTGCCGAGGGGTCCCGCACCGCGTCGATCAGCAGCAGGTCGATGCCGGCCAGGTAAGCCGGCGTGAGCGTCTGGGTCCCGACGAACGAGGCCTCGGGAAAGCACGCCGTGATCCGTTCCCGCACCGCGCCGGCGCCGAAGGCGTTGTTGCTCCCGCCGCGCGCGCCGTCGAAGCCGCCGACGGTCAAGGCCGCGGCGGGGACCGAGGCGGCGAGGAGGAGCAGGCCAAGAACGCAGGCGCGGTATGAAGCAAGCATGACGAAACCTCCATGCGGCAGGATTGTTCCTACGCCCATACGAGATCTCGCGCGCAAGCGTCAAGGCTGGAGAGACTGCTAGCGAGACAGTAATGCGACCTGCTGTGACCAGCCGTGGCGTGCCGGTGCGCGGATGGTGCTGCTCCGCGCCGGTGGTGGTCGGCCCCGGAGGGCCGGCCACCACCGCGGTCACGCCGTCAGGACGGCGGAGTCACCAGGTCGGTCGGCACGCAGAATTCTCGACGTTGGCCGAGCCGCTGCGTCTGCTGCCCGAACTGGTTCAGGAGGAAGAGGTTCGGCGCCGGATTCAGGCTGCCTTTGCTCTTCGACTTGTAGCAGAGCAGGTTCTCCGGGCTGCTGCCGATGACCGGCTCGCCATTCTTGCTCGTGGGCACGCAGAGGCGCTTCGGCTTCCGCGGCTGGACCTGCACCGTCTCGAACGCGGTCTTCACCGTCACCGTTCCCGGAACGGGAGCCGGGCTGCCGTTCGCGACGCGCACGTCGTAGCAGGTGAAGT
The DNA here is from genome assembly GCA_964432595.1 of uncultured Binatia bacterium (SeqCode). GTDB lineage: Bacteria > Desulfobacterota > Binatia > DP-6 > DP-6 > DASYLJ01. The sequence goes on from CAYSOF010000009.1 coordinate 123,906, forward strand.
GGTTCAGGAAGGCGCCGTCCGTCGACGACGGCGGGGCGTCGGCGCTCACGGCGGTCGGCACCATGAGCACCTTCGGCGACAGGACGTTCAGATTCACCGATCCGAACTGGTTCTGGGCGATCACCCCCGGGGTCTGCTGCGGTCCGGAGCTGGAGAGCCGATAGGAGGTCAGGAAGCCCGGGTCGGTCGCCGCCTCGGCGTCCTCGCCGTTCTTGTCGGCCGGGGCGCAGAGGTCGAGCGGGCTACGCACCGTGACCGAGCGCGTTCCGAAGCGATCGGACAACGTCACCGGCAGACGGTTGAAGCCCGACGTCCGCGCTCGATAGCACTGGAAGTGATCGACGTCGGCGAGGATCGTGAAGAACTGCGCGCCGAGCGCGCGCGGGGTCATCATCGGGACGATCATCTCCGGACCGAGCTCGAAGACCGAGGTGAACAGGTCGAAGTCGGGCGCCAGTGGCAGCGACGGCCCGCTCGCCTCCAGCAACGCCGCCGCTTCGTCGAGGGCCGTCTGCAGCAGGTCGACGTTCGGCGCCACGCAGGTCGCGGCCACCGGATGGATGCCAGGGGCGAGGTCCGGCACGACGACGGATCCGATCCCGGTCACGGGATCGAAGTTGCCGCGCTCGCCGAGCGGGGCCTGGGTGAGGAGATCGGCGAAGGTCATGACGAACGTCTGCGGCAGCGCCGAGTCGGCCGCGCCGCCGATGTTGAAGTCGATGCCGAGCATGACGAGCGCGAGATAGCCGTACGCGAGCTGGTCGTAGTTGGTGAAGATGGAGAAGTCGCCGGCGAAGACCGCGCAGCTTCCGTGCTGGTCGAAGAGCCCGGGGAAGTACTGCTCGCACAGGTCACGATCCGTCCCCATCTTCACGTACGTCGGATTGAAGGCCGCCTGCAGCTGCGCCACCGTGGTGTTGCAGTGCGCCGCGACGTCGGCGGGGTTCACCTGGCCGTTGACGGTGGTGCCCGGAAGTCCCGAGGTGGGGTCGATCGTGAAGCCGAGGGTCGGGTTCGTGATGGTGAAGAACTGCAGGCCGATCGCCTTCGGCGCCATCAACGGCACGATCATCTGGGGACCGAGCTCGAAGACCGAGGCCAGGATATCGAAGTTCGGATCCTCTTCGGGGAGCGGCACGTCGTTCTCCTGAAGAATATCCGCGCCGCTCAGGATGGTGGCGAGCGCCAGGTCGGGATTCGGCTGGACGCAGGTCGCCACCACCGGGTAGCTGCCGGGCGTGAAGTCGGGGACGACGACCGAGCCGACACCCGTCGTCGGGTCGAAGTTGCCGGAGTCGCCGACCGGCGCCTGCGTGGCGAGGTCGGCGAAGGTCATCACGAAGGTCTGCGGCAACGCGGCCTCCGTAGCCCCCGAGAAGTTCTCAGTGACGGCGAATGCCGCCAGCGCGATGTAGAAGAACGAGAACTGCTCGTAGTTCACCGGCGTCGGGATGTTGAAGAGGGAGCAATCGCCGAGGCCGGGGAAGATTTGCTCGCACAGCACCGGATCGGTCGACAGCCGCTCCAGAAGCGGCACGAACGCCGCCTGCACCTGCTCGAGGGTCGTGTTGCAGTTGGCGGCGACGTCGGCGACGTTCACCTGCCCGTTGACCGTGGATCCTCTGATGCCGCTCGTGGGATCGATCGAGAACCCCAGCGGTTGGGCGTGTGCCGCGGTCGCCGTGAGCAGGGCGGCGAGCGCGCTCGCCATGATGGTTCCGACTCGTTTCATTGCTCGTACCTCCTTCAGGTCGTGCACGTTCGGTCGCTCGCCGACGCGAGTGGGCAGCCAGCGAGTCGTGCGCGACAGAACCACACGTACGGTCGGCGATGCTTGCACGAATCGGCTACGGCCGCGGCGCGCGACGTCGCCCGCGCGCCGCGAAAATCGTCGTGAAAACGCCGCGTATGCGACGCTGCTCATTTGCTTCATTTTTCTCTTGACGTTCGTGCGTCGCGCGGTGGTACGTTCCGCGCCTTCGTCAATTCCCACCACCTGCAGACTGGTCTGACCAGTGGATCAGATGATGAGGGCATGGGTATGTACGAGCGGCGTGTTGGTGATGCGGTGCGGCACCGGGGTCCGATGCGGGGGAGCCTCTGCCTGTGGCCCGAGGGCATCCTCTTTCACGGGAGCAACGTCCGAACCACGCGAACGCGGCCCTCGACCGCGACCGTGGTGTTCGCCAGGTCCGGACAGCTACGCGTCCGGGTCGGTACGGACGGGACGTGGGTCGCCGTCCGCTGTGCGGTGCTCGCCCCGAACGTCCCGCAACAGATCGAGAGCGTCGACGGCGACCTCGTGGTGTTGAAGATCGACCCCGAGACCGATGCCTTCGCCCGGGTCCGGACCCATGTCCGAGACCGGCCGATGCACGAGGTGCCCGACCAGGTCGCGTTCGAGCTGGCGGCGCGCACCGGTCCCTGGCTGAAGGGGCCGGCCTTCTCGCCCGAGCGCGTCTGGCAGCTCGCCGTCGAGCTCATCGGGGACGCGGAATGGCCGCAAAATCGCTTCGATCCGCGTATCGCGCGCGTCCTCGCCGCGCTCAAGGAGCGATTCCGGGAGACGCCGCCGGCTGCCGAGCTCGCCGCGAGCGTCGGCCTGTCGGAGAGCCGGCTGACCCATCTCTTCACCGAGGAGGTGGGCATTCCGATCCGGCGCTACGTGCTCTGGCTGCGGCTCCGGCACGTCGTCTGGGTCTACATGCTGACGCAGAGTCTCACGGAGGCGGCTCACGAGGCCGGCTTCACCGACTCGGCGCACCTGAGCCGCAGCTTTCGCAGCCTGTTCGGCATCCGGCCATCCGCCGTCGGGCGGCAGCAGGGCGACATCCGCGTCGTGGTCGGTCTGCCGACGCGTGACCTCGACGGCCCGCATGCCGCCGCCGAGGCGAGCCGCTGGGCCGCTGCCGCGGCGGCACTGACGGCGGCCGATCCGTCGACGGACGCCGCGGGCCCTCCACGTTGGTTCAGCATCGCGGCCGGCGGGTGTGCGACAGCGTGAAAGTGGTCTTACCAGTTGCTTCTCGCCCGATCAGGGCGGTATGGCATCCGGCACGCCGATGTTGAAGCCCGTGCGCAGGCAGTCGCTCTCGGACGCCGTCTTCGAGCAGCTGCGCGATCGCATCGTCGCCGGCGAGATCGAGGCCGGGACGAATCTCCCGGCCGAGCGAGTGCTCTGCAACGTGCTCGGCGTCAATCGCGGCGCGGTGCGCGAGGCGCTGAAACGGTTGGCCCAGGCGCGGCTCGTGGCGGTGCAGCATGGCGGCGCGTCGCGCGTGCTCGACTTCCGCGCGTCGGCCGGGCTCGAGCTGCTTCCGGAGCTGCTCACGACGGCGGACGGTGGTCTCGACGCCGGCGTCTTGCGCAGCGTCATCGAGATGCGCTCGGCGCTCGTGCCCGACATCGCGCGGTTGGCGGCGGAGCGCGGCGGCACGGAGACGGCTCGCGCGCTGGCGGGTGTGGTGGCCGAGATGCGGGCGGCCGCGACCGACCTGTCGCGCGTTCAGGTGCTCGCCATGGACTACTGGTCCCACCTCGTGGACGGCACGGGCAACGTGGCCTACCGGCTCGCGTTCAACTCGCTGCGGCAGACCTACGACCGCGTGATGAGCATCCTCACCGGCTTGCTGGCGCCGATCTTCGGCGACGTGCGCACGTACGCCGTGCTGGCGACGGCCGTGGGTCGCGGCGACGGGCCGGCGGCGGAGCGGATCGCGCGCCGCATGACCAAACGCGTCGAGGAGCGCATGCTCCTGGCCGTGGATGCGCTCGACGCGCCGTCGCGACCGCGGCGTCGGTAGCGGAAAAGTGGAGCCGGGGGGAATTGAACCCCCGGCCTCTAGAGTGCGATTCTAGCGCTCTCCCAACTGAGCTACGGCCCCACACGGAACGCGCCGGACGGCGCAACGGACGACGGCAGGTGGTGCTGCGAGGAGCCCCGCGTATACCCACCGCTACCGAGGGGGTCAAGCCAGTTGACGAACGGGCGGCCCGGCCGTCGCCGAGCCGCCCGCCGCGTGCGCGCGCTCCCTACCGTCGCGTCCCCGGCCCGACACGTCCCTGGACCTTCCTCCCACCCCGCGACGATCCCGGCGCGTCCCACCCCGTGCCGCCCTTCCGCCACCCCGTGCCCTGGAACGACGGCGGTAAGCGCCGACGCTCCTCCACCTCCTCGGCGAAGCGTTGCGCGCGCAACAGATCCGTTGCGCGCGGCGGTTCATCCTTCGGCATTCGCCGAGCGGCAAACACGGACGACGCGCCGAGAATCCCGGCCACCAGCACCACCACGAGCGTTCGCATGCGAGGGGAAACTTGCACGCGGCGTGCCGCGGGCTTTGACTCGCACGCAGTTCGGCCGTAACGCCTGAACCAGATGGCCAAGGATCCCGTCTGCGGCATGTCGGTGGACCCCGCCGCGACGTCGCACCATCGCAAAGCGTCCGGCGTGGAGTATCACTTCTGCAGCGAAGGCTGTCTGTCGCGCTTCGCCGCCGATCCGGGCGCCTTCGTCCCGACGCTCGCCCGCGATCCCGTCTGCGGCATGACCGTCGACACGACGAAGACGCCGCACCATCACGGTGACCACCACTTCTGCGGCGCGCGGTGCAAGGAGCGCTTCGCCGCCGATCCCGACGCATTCCTCTGCCCGCAGCCGGCGGCACCGCCTGCCGATCCGACGGCCGAATACACCTGCCCGATGCATCCGGAGATCGTGCAGCGCGGTCCCGGCACCTGTCCGCTCTGCGGCATGGCGCTCGAGCCGCGGACCGTGTCGCTCGACGACCGGCCCGATCCCGAGCTCGCGGACATGACGCGCCGGCTCCGCGTCTGCGCATTGCTGACGACGCCGCTCTTCCTGCTGGCGATGTCGGACGTGATCCCCGGGCAGCCCGTCCAGCACGCGGTGCCTCCCACCGTCCTCGCGTGGGTGCAGCTCGTCCTGGCGACGCCCGTCGTGCTCTGGGGCGCGGCGCCGTTCTTCGCGCGCGGCTGGGCGTCGATCCGCACCGCGCACCTCAACATGTTCACCCTGATCGCGATCGGCACGGGCGTCGCGTACGGCTACAGCGTCGTCGCGACGCTCTTCCCGCACGTGCTGCCGGCGACGGGAACGCACGGCGTGCCGCTCTACTTCGAGGCGGCTGCGGTGATCACGACGCTGGTGCTCGTCGGCCAGGTGCTCGAGCTGCGCGCCCGCAGCCGCACGGGGAGCGCCCTGCGCGCGCTCCTCGGCCTCGCACCGAAGACGGCGCGGCGCATGCGGGCCGACGGCAGCGAGGCGGACGTGCCGATCGCGGACATCCAGGTCGGCGACCGCCTGCGCGTCCGTCCGGGCGAAAAGGTGCCGGTCGACGGCACGGTGGAAGACGGTCGCAGCTTCGTCGACGAGTCCATGGTGAGCGGCGAGCCCGTGCCCGTCGAGAAGCAGGCGGGCGCGCGGGTGGTCGGCGGGACGGTCAACGGCACCGGCAGCCTCGTGATGCGCGCCGAGCGCGTCGGGCGTGACACGCTGCTCGCCCGCATCGTTCAGATGGTGAGCGACGCGCAGCGCAGCCGCGCGCCCATCCAGCGGCTTGCCGACGTCGTATCGGGCTGGTTCGTGCCGGCGGTCATCCTCGTCGCCGCCGTTGCGTTCGCCGTGTGGATGGTCGTCGGCCCGGCGCCGCGGCTCGCGCACGCGCTGGTCGCCGCGGTGTCGGTCCTCATCATCGCGTGCCCGTGCGCGCTCGGGCTGGCGACGCCGATGTCGATCATGGTCGGTACGGGACGCGGCGCGCAGGCGGGCGTGCTGATCCGCAACGCCGAGGCGCTCGAGGCGATGGAGGGCGTCGACACGCTGGTCGTCGACAAGACGGGCACGCTCACCGAAGGGAAGCCGCGGCTCGTGACCGTCGAAGGCGACGACGCCATGCTGGCGCTCGCGGCGAGCCTCGAGCGCGGCAGCGAGCATCCGCTGGCGGCGGCCATCGTCCGCGGTGCGGCCGAGCGCGGCCTCTCGCTCGCGCCGGTGGACGGCTTCCACTCGATCACGGGGAAGGGCGTCACCGGGCGTGTCCAGAGCCGGACGGTCGGGCTCGGCAACCGGGCGCTCCTCGACGAGCTGGGCGTCGCTGCCGGGCCGCTGGCCGACCGTGCGGAGCACCTGCGCGGCGACGGGCAGACGGTGATGTTCGTCGCGATCGACGGTGCGGCCGTCGGGCTGCTCGGGGTGGCCGACCCGGTGAAGGCGTCGACGCCGGAAGCGCTCGCGGCGCTGCGCGCCGAGGGCATGCGCATCGTCATGTTGACCGGCGACAGCCGCACGACGGCCGAGGCCGTCGCGCGCCGGCTCGGCATCGGCGAAGTGCAGGCCGAGGTGCTGCCCGAGGACAAGGTCGCCACCGTCGACCGGCTCGTGCGCGAGGGGCGCAAGGTGGCGATGGCCGGCGACGGCGTGAACGACGCGCCGGCGCTCGCGCGTGCCCACGTCGGCATCGCGATGGGCACGGGAACGGACGTCGCGATGGAGAGCGCGGGCGTCACCCTGGTGCAGGGCGACCTGCGGGGGATCGTGCGCGCGCGGCGGCTGTCGCACGGCGTGATGCGGAACATCCGGCAGAACCTGTTCCTCGCGTTCGTCTACAACGCGCTCGGCGTCCCGATCGCGGCGGGCGTGCTCTATCCGTTCCTCGGACTCCTGCTGAACCCGATGATCGCCGCGGCCGCCATGAGCCTGAGCTCCGTCTCGGTGATCGGCAACGCGCTGCGCCTCCGCTCCTTGCGTCTCTGAGCTTGACCGTCGCGTCGTCCCTCTGCGACACGCGACGCATGGACTACCGCGGCCGCGTCGCGATCGTCACCGGGGTCTCGTCGGGCATCGGCCGCCAGCTCGCGCTCGACTTCGCGGCGCGGGGCGCCTCGCTCGTCGTCTGCGCGCGTCGAGCCGACGCGCTCGCCGAGGTCGCGCGCGCCTGCGGCGGCGACGTCGAGGCGCTGGCCGGCGACGTGGCCGATCGCGCGTTCACCGAAGGGCTCGTGACGCGCGCGCTCGAGCGCTTCGGACGCGTCGACGTCGTCGTCAACAACGCCGGCATCTCGAAGCACAAGCAACTCGTCGACGTGACGGCCGACGAGGTCGACTACGTGCTGCGGGTGAATCTCCTCGCGCCGATGTGGCTGACGCTGGCGGCGCTGCCGCCGATGATGGCGCGCGGGGAGGGGTGGGTCGTCAACCTGTCGTCGATGGCGGGCAAGCTGCCGCCGCCCCGCGAAGCGGTGTACGCGGCGTCGAAGTTCGGGCTGACGGGCTTCACCGAGGGCTGCTGGCTCGACCTCGAGGGCACGGGCGTCCACGCGGCCGTGATCCACGTCGGCCCGATCGACACGGAGATATGGCGGAAGACCGACGAGCCGACGGCCTACCGCGGACGGAAGCTGCCGCCGAGCGCGGTGTCGGCGGCCGTCTTCGATTGCATCGCGCGGCGGCGGCACGAGGCGTGGGTGCCGAAGCGCATGCGTGCGCCGTGGCTCTTCCGCGTCTTCTTCCCGGCGTTGTTCCGTCGCGGCGCCGCGCGCTTCGACCCGATTCCGGCGGACGTTCTCGAACGCGCGCGCGTCAGTGCCCGATCGCGGCACCCAGCGCCGCGATGAGGGCCACGCCGCCGAGGAACGGCATGTAGATCCATGCGCTCAGCCCGGTGCGCTGGTGGTGCAGCTGCGGAATCAGGTCGGAGCCGGCGATGTAGATGAACATGCCCGCCGTGGCCGTCATGAACCACGCGATCTGCCCCTCGATGGCCGGCGAGATCGCGAAGAACGCGAGCGCGCCCAGCACGCTCGTCAGGCCGGAGACGAAGTTCAGCAGCAGCGCCGTCTGCCGCGAGAAGCCGCCGCCGATGAGAATGCCGAAGTCGGCGAGCTCCTGCGGGACTTCGTGGACGGTGACGGCGAGGGTCGTCGTGAAGCCGAGCTCGGGGCTCACCGCGAAGCTCGCGGCGATGATCACGCCGTCGATGAAGTTGTGCAGGCCGTCGCCGACGAGGATCAGGTAGCGCGACGTCACGGCGTGGCTCTCGCCGTGCGGATCGTCGTGGACGTGGAAGCCGTGCAGCAGGCGCTCCAGCAGGAAGAAGCCGATCATCGCGAGCAGCGTCGCCACGAACACGTTCGAGTCGTGGTCGGCCTTGTGCACCGCCTCGGGAATCAGCTCGAGGAACGACGTCGCGAGGAGCACGCCCGCGGCGAAGCTCAGGAGGAACGCGTTGCCGCGCTCGGACGGCCGTCGCGCAAAGAAGAGCAGGATGCCGACGAGGGCGATCGCGCTGACCCAGAGGGTGGCGAGGAGGGCGAGGACCAGCGGCGACATCGGCGGCGGCACACAAGTACATGCCGCAATGGCTTTCGCAACCTCGTTGCGGGACGGACGTCAGCCCCGGGCCAGCTCGCCGAAGACGGCGCGGGCGACGGCTGCCGCCTCGTCGGTCCCCTCGATCTCGAGCCAGCACGCCGGCGGTGCCGCGACCAGACGGAAGGACAGGAACGCCCAGTGATCGGCGAGGTCGCGGACCAGGTCGGCGAGCGCGGCAATGGATCGCACGTCGAGACGGAGCACCAGTCGGACGCCGGCGGGCAGCTCGTCCACGCGCGCGCCGCGCAGCAACGGACGCAGCTCTCGCGTCTCTTCGACGAGTGACGCCGAGACGAGCGTCGCGGCGAGCCGTCCGGGACGGACCGCCCGCAGATCGAGGATCGTATCCACCTTGCCTACTCCTGCCGCCGACGGTAACCGACGGATATGGCGCTCACCGAGAATCGCGACGTCCCGCTCGGCACTCCCTGTCCGGACTTCCGCCTGCCGCGCGTGGACGGAGGCACGTTCGCCCGGGACGACGCCGCAGGCAAGCCCGTGCTCGCGATCCTCTTCATCTGCAATCACTGTCCCTACGTCCAGGCGATCGAGGATCGCCTCGTCGCGCTGGAGCGGGAGTACGGGCCGAAGGGCGTCCAGCTGGTCGGCATCTGCTCGAACGACCCCACCGACTATCCCGACGACAGCCCCGCCAATCTGCTGCGCCGCTGGCACGAGAAGGGGTACGGGTTCCCGTATCTGGTGGACGCCACGCAGGACGTCGCGCGCGCGTTCGACGCCGTCTGCACGCCCGACATCTACGTGTACGACCAGCAGCGCCGCCTGGCGTATCACGGACGTCTCGACGACAACTGGAAGGAGCCGTCGAAGGTGACCACTCGCGATCTGGCTGCCGCCTTCGACGCGCTTCTGGCCAACGCGAACCCGCGTTCCGAGCAGCACCCGTCGATGGGCTGCTCGATCAAGTGGCGCAGGAGCGCCTGAGGCGTTCGGAGCATCATGACGCGCCGGCTTCGCCGGCCGCGTCAGACCGTTCAGTCGAAGCGCAGCGCTACGAGGCGTGCGCCTCGCCCAAGACATGGTCTTGGGCGACTAAGAATAGCGGCGCTTCCGCTCGTCGGCCTCTTGGGACGACTTGCAGTCGAAGCAGAGCGTGGTGACGGGGCGCGCCTTCAGCCGCGGGAAGCCGATCTCGGCGCCGCACTCCTCGCACTTCCCGTAGGAGCCGTCGTCGATGCGCACCAGCGCCTCGTCGATCTTCGTGATCAGCTTCCGCTCGCGGTCACGAATGCGCAGGGTCAGGTTGCGGTTGCCTTCCAGCGTGGCGCGGTCGGACGGATCGGGAAACTGCTCGCGCGTCTCACCCATGCCGTCGACGGTCCTCGAAGCCTCACCGAGGAGCTCCTGCTTCCGCTCGTTCAGCAGCCGCTGCAATATGCCTAGTTCGCGCTGTCTCATGCGAATCGACGGAAGCTACCACCGGCTATGTGGAGGCGCAACGATGAAACGGTGCCCCTCACGCGTCGGGAGCGACGGACCGCACCTCGTACAGCACCGCTCCGAGCGGGGCACGCGCGGGATCGCCGAACCAGTCGTACAGCGTCGCGCCGTCGCGGCGCGCCACTTCCCGGATGTCGCCGGCAAACGGCAGTGGATCGATCGTGCGCAGAAGCAGGAAGACGTTGTCGCCGGTGCCGAGCACCGTGCGCGCGGCCCGCTTGGGCGACGATCGCATCGCGGTCGTCTCGCCGATGTAGGCGGCATCGGCGTGGGTGTAGTGGCTGATGTTCTCGCCCGGCCGGCCGAGGCCCGGCGTCGTCAGCACGAGCGAGCCCGAGGGCACCAGTGCCTCGATGGCACGACGCGCGCGATCCACCTGCGGCGCCTGGAACGGATCGCGCGTGCCGGAGCCGCGGAGCACGCGCGCGACGCCCACCACGGCGAACGCCGTCGCCGGAGCGACGGCCGCCACCGCCGGCGGCACGACGAGGCTCACGAGCGCGGCGGTCGCGACGGCCACCTCGAGCGGCCGGACGCGCTCGGCGGTGTCGCGACGAGACGCGACGAGCACGACGAGGGCGACGACGACCACCGCCGCCATGCCCCGTCGCGCGCCCGCGGACGCGATCCAGCGGCACAGGTCGGCTACCCCGACCGAGGCCAGCGCGAGCAGGCAGAGCACGACGCCGACCAGATAGCGTCCGTCGCCGTGGCCCCAGCAGCTGTAGAAGACGAATGCGACGAGAGCGTACGGACCGAACGCGCCGGCGACGGCGGACCGCCGCCACGTCGCCCAGCCGAGCGTCCAGAGGGCCGGCACCATGAGCAGCCCGAAGGCGTTCCACAGGTACTGGAGGTGGACCGGCAACGTCTCACGCAGGTGGGACAGCCGGAAGGCGCCGCCGGAGACGAGGTCCATGACGACCGGTCGCGGCGACGTCGAGAGGAGGTTGCGGAACTCGGTGCCCTGCGTGAACGCCAGCGGATGCCCCTGCGTGATCGTGTTGTAGGCGAGGAGGGGAGACAGGCCGACGAAGAAGGCGATCGCGCCGCGGACGACGGTCGCGAGCGAGACGCCGCGGGCGACCGCGCCGACTGCGAGGCCCCACAGTACGGCGTCGGGTCGGATCGTGGCCGCGACGCCGAGCGCGAACGCCGCGGCTGTCGTCCACCCGCGCCATGCCGCCCACACGGCCACCAGCGCGAGCAGATGGGCGGGCAGGTCGCGGGCGACCGTGATCCCCCAGTAGTGGACCTCGGCGGGCACGACGAGCATCGCCCACATCACGGCGACGCCGGCCCCGGCGCCGGCAAGCTGCGCCACGCCGACGCCGAGCGCGGCCAGCAGCACGAGGTAGAGGATCGGGTTCAGCAGGTGCTGTCCGGCCTCGCCGCCGATCGCGCCCGCCGCGGCGAGCAGCATCGGGAAGCCGGGCGGATAGCGCGAGTACAGGCGCCCGTCGCGGTAGATGTACGTCTGGAAGAGCGCGTCGACGGCCACGTGCGGCGGGACGCTCGGCGACAGTCGCCGCATGATCGTCGGGTCGTGGAAGACCGTTCCGTTGCGCAGGTCGTCCGCGAAGGTGAGGAACGCGAACTGGTCGCTCGCCAGGTACCACGTGGTGCGACGCTCGAGGCCCCGCGCGGCGACGACGAGCGCCAGCAGCGCCAGCGCGAGCACCAACCCCGTACGCACGAAGGCCCCGGAAGAGCATGCTTCCGGGGCCTCTGCAAATTCAGACGAGGTGCGGCGCGGTCAGGGCGGACAGCCTTCCTGCCCGACCTTGCTCACCTTGAAGCCCTTGTCGAGGTTGTTCTTCACACGTCCGTCGGCGCCGTACTGGACACAGTAGCGGTCTCCGCCGTCGATCGTCACGGTGAGGAAACCGTCGGTTCCCGGATTCGGCGGGATCACGTTCACCGTACCGCTGTCGCCGCTGACCTTTGCGAAGATCGCGAACACCGCGCTCGAGCTCCGCTTGATCGTCAGCGTCTTCACGGGACCCTGATCCGCTTTCGTGTCCTTGTAGCGGAACCCGGAGGTGCCGAGTGCGATCCAGAAAGGCTGGCCGGTGCTGCTGATGCCCTGCGGAAGCGCGAAGACCTGGTCGCTGGGTGTGCCGCCGTTCGCGACCACCCGGAGGACGGCGCCGCCGCCGGCCACCGTCGGATTGCCGATGATGGTCTCGGGACTCTGCGCCTCGCGCGCGGTGGCCATGATCTCGCGGCGGGTCGGATCGGCACCGGGGAGCGGATCCCTCACTGCGAGCGCCACGCCCTTCACGAGCTGGTCGTTCCCACCGGCCGATCCCGCGACGGCGAGGAGGGCGACGCAGCAGAGGAGGCGCGTGACGGACGATCGCATGCGCAACCGGCTACCGCCGCGCGAACGACGCTGTCAAGGAACGACGGTCCCGGGCGCCGGACGCACGAAACCCCCGGAGACGATGGTCTCCGAGGGCTTCGTACGGGTCGATCCTAGGAGCTGAGTGGCCTGCTCAGTCGAGCAGGTCGGCCGCTACCGCGAGGAATGCACGGCTGGGCGAGCCGTAGATCGTCGTGGTGGTGGTCGTCGACGTCGGCGTGGTCGTGGTCGTCGTGGTGCCGGCGGCCGGGCAACCCTGGTTCAGCGGCTTCTTCGCGCGGAAGAGCTTCGTGCCGTTGTTCTTGATCTGGCTCTCGGGGCCGTACTGGACGCAGTACCGCTCGCCGAGGACCTGGCCGAGCTCGAGGGTGACGAAGCCCGAGGTGCCGGGGTTCGGCGGGACGACGTTCACCGCGCCGTTGCGACCGGAGATGGTCGCCTTGATCAGGAAGTTGCCGCTGTTCGAGCGCTTGATGGTGACGCTCTTCACGGGACCCTGATCGCCCTTCGAGTCGCGGTACTTGAAGCCGGTCGAACCGGTCGCGACCCAGAACGGCTTGCCGCTGCTCGACGTGCCCTGCGGGAGCACGAAGGTCTGATCGCCCGGCGTGCCGCCGTTCGCGATCACCCGGAGAATACCGCCACCGGTCGGACCCGCGAGCGTCGGATTGCCGACGAGCGTGTTGGGGCTCGCCTTCTCCTTACCGACACCGACGATCTTCCGCTTGATGGGATCACCGGGATTCTTGACCGTCAGAACGCGGCCAAGGATCGTCTGGTCCGCCGCGATGGCGAGACTTCCGGCGACGGCCATTCCGATCGCCGAGACGAGGACCAACCTCGAGACCTTTCTCATCGCTGCCCTCCTAGGACGGACTCACTGACCGCCCGACGGTTCCGTACTGCGGAGCCCAGGTGGTGTCAAGGAATTTCTTTAAAGAAGATCGACGAACGACGAGAGCAAAGGCGCCGCCGATCGCGGATCGTCCGAATGTGGCAACGTCGCAATGACTGGCAATCGCGTCAGAGTGGCAATGAGCGACGCGTTCGACGCGCTCGACGCGTCGGCGACCGGATCGGGATGCGAGAGGACGAAGCCGTGCACGGCGACGCCCTCGGCGCGCGCGACGCGCGCCGTCAACGCACAATGATTGAGCGTTCCCAAGCGATTCGCTGCGACGACGAGCAGCGGAAGACTCAGCGTTCGAACGATGTCGAGCCATGTGCAATCGGGAGTGACTGGAACGAGCAGGCCGCCTGCGCCTTCGACCACGAGCATATCGGCATCTAAGGCACGTCGCATGAGGATTGCCGCGATCTTTTCCGGGTCAACGGATTGACCCTCGAGCGGTGCTGCGGCGGCGGGTGCCAGCGGAGCGCGGAATCGGTAGGGGCACACGTCGTCGAGCGGCGCCGGGTCGCCCGCGACCTCGCGCAGTCGCACGGCGTCCTCGGGCACGCGCTCGACGCCGGTCTCCACCGGCTTCATCACGGCGACGCGTCGCCCCGCGTCGCGCAACGCGCGCACGAGCGCGCACGCGACGAACGTCTTGCCGACGCCCGTGTCCGTGCCCGTGACGAAGAGAGCGCTCATCGCGCCGTCGCCTCGACGATCGCGTCGCGTGTGACGTCGACGAGCCGCTCGAGCTCGTCGGGCGCGATCGCGAGCGGCGGCATCAGCACGATCACGTTGCCGAGCGGCCGCAGGACGACGCCGCGCGCCCGCGCGGCGCGCACCACGCGTTGCCCGATGCGTGCCGCCGCCGGCCACGGCGTCCGCGCCGTTCGATCGGTGACGAGCTCGATGCCGACCATGAAGCCTTCCTGGCGCACGTCGCCGACGGCCGGGAGCGGCGCGACGTCGGCGGCGAGCCGTTCGCGCAGCCGCGCGATCTTCGCGCCCAGGCGCTCGAGCGTGCGCTCCTCCCGAAACACCTGCAGGCTCGCGAGCGCGACCGCGCAGGCGAGCGCGTTGCCGGTGTAGGTGTGCCCGTGGAAAAAGGCGCGGAACTCCTCGTATGGCGCGAGGAACGCCTCGAACACGGCCTCGGTGGCGAGCGTGGCTGCCAGCGGCAGGTAGCCGCCGCTGATGCCCTTCGCGATGCACATCACGTCGGGCGTGACGTCGGCGTGTTCGCACGCGAAGAAGCGCCCGGTGCGGCCGAAGCCGGTGGCGACCTCGTCGGCGATGAAGAGCGCCCCGTGCGCGTGGGCGAGCGCGTGGAGCGCGCGCAGGTACGCCGGCGGATGCCGCCACATGCCCGCCGCGCCCTGCATGAGCGGCTCGACGATCACGGCCGCGAGGCTCGCACCGTGCGCGTCGAGCGTACGTTCGGCGTCCGCGATGGCCGCGGCGAGCGCCGCGTCCTCGTCCATGCCGTGCTGCCAGCGGAAGACGTGGGGCGGCGTCAGCCGGACGGCAGGCGTCACCGCGCCGGCGAGGAAGCGATGGAACGTCTCCGACCATCCGACGCCGACGGCGCCGAGCGTGTCGCCGTGGTAGCCCTCCGCCAGCGACGCGAAGCGCACGCGCGCCGTCTCGCCGCGGAGCTGCTGGTATTGGATGGCGATGCGCAGCGCCGCCTCGACCGCCGTCGCGCCCGCGTCGGAGTAGAAGACGCGCGTGAGCCCCGGCGGCACGATGTGCACCAGCTCGTGCGCGAGCTCGATCGACGGCACGCTGCCCAGGCCGAGCAGCGTCGTGTGCGCGACCCGATCGAGCTGCGCGCGCAGCGCGGCGTCGAGGACGGGATGACGATGACCGTGGACGTTGCACCAGAGCGACGACACGCCGTCCAGGTAGCGACGGCCCTGCGTGTCGATCAGCGTGCAGCCCTCGGCCGCGGCGATGACGAGCGGGTCCTCCGCCATCCAGTCCGCCATCTGGGTGAACGGATGCCAGAGATGGCGGCGATCCCAGGCGACGAGCGTGTCGGCGTCGGTCATTCGAGGACTCCGGTGGCGCGTGCCGCGGCGGCGAAGGCCGCGATCGCGCGCTCGAGCTGTTCGTCGGTGTGCGTGGCCATCGGCGTGACGCGGAGCCGCGCGGTCCCGCGGGGCACCGTCGGCGGGCGGATCGCGTGCGCGAGGACGCCGGCGTCGAGCAGCGCCGTCGCGAACGCGGTGGCGCGTAGGTTGTCGCCGATCATGACGGGTAGGATGTGCGTGTCGCCGCCGACGTCGAGCCCGATCGCTTGCAGCGCTGCGCGGAGCCGGTCGGCGTTGCACGCGAGCGCCGCGCGCCGCTCCGGCTCGGCGGCGACGACGTCGAGCGCCGCGCCGGCGGTCGCGACGGCGGCCGGGTCGAGACCGGTCGTGTAGACGAAGCTGCGCGCGCGATTCACGACGACGTCGATCAGCGCGCGCGAGCCGGCGATGTACGCCCCCGCGCCGCCGAGCGCCTTGCCGAGCGTTCCCATGTGGACGTCGACGGCATCCGTGCAGCCCTCGGCCGCGGCGAGGCCCGCACCACGCGGACCCAACACGCCGGCGGCGTGGGCCTCGTCCACCATGAGCCAGCTGTGGTAATGAGCCGCCAGCGCGACGAGCTCACGGAGTGGAGCGCGGTCGCCGTCCATGGAAAACACGGAATCGGTCACGATCAGGCGGCGCCCCCCGGTGGGTGTCTGCGCGAGCAGCGCCTCGAGGGCACGGACGTCCCGGTGCGCATAGACGTGGACGGTTGCCCGCGACAGGCGGCACCCGTCGATGATGCTGGCGTGGTTGAGCGCGTCGCTGAAGACATGATCGCCGCGGCCGACCAACGCCGTGATGCCGCCGACGTTGGCCTGGTAGCCCGACGGGAACAGCAGTGCCGACTCGACGCCCTTCCAGGCGGCGATCTGCGCTTCGACGCGGGCGTGCAGCTCGAGATGGCCGGCGATCAGCCGCGACGCTCCGCTGCCACAGCCCCAGCGGGTGATCGCCTCGCAGGCGGCGGTGCGCAGGCGGGGATGGGTCGCGAGGCCCAGGTAGTTGTTCGACGACAGCAGGACCACCCGCCGGCCGTCGATGTCGACCTCGGCGTCGGAGCCGCTGCCGAGCGGCCGCAACGTGCGGCGCAGGCCGGCCGCCTCGAGCCGGCCGAGCTCCGCGGTCAGCTCCGCGTCCCGCTCCTGCACCGGGCGGTGATGCCGGCAGGACCGGCCATTGTCAACCGCGATTGCGCTCATGGTTGACAAGGCGCGACGCACGCTGTTCGCCTGTCAGCAATGCGGCCACACGGCGCCGCGCTGGCTCGGGCAATGTCCAGGCTGCGAGGCGTGGGGATCGCTGGTCGAGGAGGCCGCGCCCGACACCCGCCCGCGAGCACGCGCCGCAGCCGGCGGGGCGGCGCGTCCGCTCGCGAGCGTCATGGCGGGCGAGGCGATGCGCCGCACGACGGGCATCGCGGAGCTCGATCGGGTACTCGGCGGCGGCCTCGTGCAGGGCTCGCTCATCCTGCTCGGCGGCGATCCGGGGATCGGCAAGTCGACGCTGACGCTGCAGGCGTGCAGCGCGCTGGCGCGGACGGGGCTCGCGGTGCTCTACGTCGCCGGCGAAGAGTCGCCGGAGCAGGTGCGGCTCCGCGCCGACCGGCTCGGGCTCGCCGATCCCGGCGTGCTCATCCTGCCCGAGACCAACACCGAGGCCGTCGTCGAGCAGATCCGTGCGACGAAGCCCGGCGCGGTGGTCATCGATTCGATCCAGACGCTCCACACGAGCTCGCTCGCGTCCGCGCCGGGCAGCGTCGGTCAGGTGCGCGAGTCGGCTGCGCTGCTGGCGGGGCACTGCAAGGCGAGCGGCACCGCGTGCATCCTGATCGGCCACGTCACCAAGGAAGGCGCGCTCGCGGGCCCGCGCGTGCTGGAGCACCTGGTCGACACCGTCCTCTACTTCGAGGGCGACGGCGCGCACGCGCTGCGCGTGCTCCGCGCGGTGAAGAACCGCTTCGGCTCGACGAACGAGGTCGGGGTGTTCGAGATGGGGGAGGGTGGCCTGGCCGAGGTCGCGAACCCGTCGGCGGCGTTCCTGGCCGAGCGGCCGGCCGAAGCGCCCGGATCGGCCGTGCTGGCGACGCTGGAAGGCAGCCGTCCGGTGCTGGTCGAGATCCAGGCGCTCGTGTCACGCTCGGCGCTGGCGATGCCGCGACGGACGGCGATCGGCCTCGATCCGGGGCGGGTTGCGTTGCTCCTCGCGGTCCTGGAGAAGCGCGCGCGGATGCCGCTGCACGATCAGGACGTCTTTCTCAACGTCGCCGGCGGGCTGCGCGTCGACGAGCCCGCCGCCGACCTCGCCGTCGTCGCGGCCGTGGCGTCGAGCGCGCGCGGGACACCGCTCGCGCGCGACGTCGCGGTGTGGGGCGAGGTCGGCCTCACCGGCGAAGTGCGCTCCGCGGCGCGGGCCGAGGCGCGCGTGCGCGAAGCGGTGCGGCAGGGCTACGGCCGCTGCGTGCTGCCCGCCGGCAACCTGCGCGGACTCGCGGCCGTCGACGGGGCCACTCCCACCGGCGTCGCCACGCTCGGCGCCCTCTTCGAGGCGCTCTTCAGCTGATGCACGCCATCGTCCTGACCCTGCTCAACGCCACGCTGTGCGTGGTGTTCCTGTACCTGATGCGCCGGCCGGGGCTGCTGGGCTTCGCCAAGCATGGCCGGTGGTATCTCAGCTGGTTCGCCGTCGGTCTCATCACGCTGATGGACGAGCTCACGTCCATCTTCTACGCGCCGGCCGAAGCGCACCGCTTCATCGGCACGCAGGCGATCTTCTTCATCGCGGCGACGTCGCTGCTCATGCGCGTGCTGTCGAGCCGGATGGTCGAGATCGCCGAGATCCTCGAGCGCAACGAGATCCGCGGCGGCGGCGTCTACTCCTTCTCGTATCTCGTGCTCGGCCCCGTTGCGTCGTTCGTCGCCGTGGCGTCGATCATGGTGACGTACATCCTCACTGCCTGCATCTCGAGCGTGAGCGCCGTCGCCAACGGCGGAGCGCTGATCTCGATGAGCGAGAACACCGTCCGCGTCGCGATCCTGGGCGTCATCTGGGGCGTCGCCGGGCTGAACATCCTCGGCATTCGCGAGAATGCGCGCGTCATCTTCGGCATCTTCGTCTTCGCGGCGTTCGTCCTGCTGAACCTGATCGCGCTCGGCATGCTGAACCTGCCGGCGGGCTCGGGCGGGATCATGGCGTCGAGCGTCACCGACGTCTTCTCCAGCATCCGTGACGCCGGCCCGGCCGGCGCATTCCAGGTGATCATCGTCGGCGTCGCGAGCTGCGTCCTCGCGTATTCCGGCATCGAGTCGGTGGTGCAGACGGCCGGCCTCGTCGAGAGCTGGCGCGAAATCAGGCGCGCGTACCTGTTCCTCGCCCTGACGGTCGGCATCGTGACGCCGCTCATCTCGGCGCTGGCGTTGTCCGCCCCCATCGACTTCGAGGCGCACGAGACCGACTTGATTACGCACTGGGCCACGATCGTCGGCAACGTGCCGTTCGGCGCGACGGTCGGCATCATGGGCAGCGTCATCCTCGTGATGGCCGTCAACACCGCGTACGTCGCGTCGAGCGAGCTCATCGAGCGCGTCGCGCACCGCTACCGCTTCGGGTGGCTGCTGGTGACGAACCGGCGCGCGTCGCTGCACCGCATCCACCTCGTCAACGCCGCGCTCTACACCGGCATCATCGTCCTCACCGAGGGCTCCCAGAAGCTGCTGGCGGAGATGTACGCCGTCGGTCTCATCGCGTCGTTCTGCATCAACATCGGCTGCCTGCTGATCTATCGATACAACGTCGGCACGAAGGAGATCCTGCCGTACTACACGTCGCGCACGGTGACGCTGCTGCTCGAGGTCGTGCTGCTCGCGTGCTTCTTCTACCTGGCGTCGCATCGTCCCTACGGGACCGGGCTGTGGGCGGGCGTCGTCGTCGGCCTGCTGATGATCGGCATCCCGTTCTCGAACCGCTTCGGGCCCGAGGTGAAGGAGAAGCGCCTCAGCGACTACCCGATGGAGATGCTGCTCGCGCTCGGCGAGGCCGACGGACCGTTGCACGTCTGGTTCAAGCGGCCGGGCGAAGCGGATCTCACGGGCGACGGGTCGACCGTCTACGTGACGTTCTTCTCCGTGCGCCAGGCCATCCCGCCGAAGCTCGGGCCGACGCACTACCGATTCCCCATCCAGAACGCGAGCGTCTACCGCAGCATCACGGCGTTGCTCGAGCTCATCGAGGAGGAGCTCGGCGGCATGGACATCACGATCCACTTCGGCTGGCCGACGTCCTCGTGGCTCGACCGCATGGCGACGGGTGTCTTCGTCGCCAACATGATGCGTCTGCCGCTCGTGTTCCCGCAGCTGCGCTTCGCGATCGAGTCCGTGCCGCAGTCGAAGGACGAGGTGCACGCGCGGAGCGGCTGGCGCGGAGTCATGAGTTAGTCGGCTACCGCATCCACATCGGCCCAGGCCAACCGTACGGCGAGCCGCCGTACCAGAAGCCGTCGTCCTCCATCGTCCACATGCCGTCGGCGGCGAAGGCCGAGTCGGCGGCGACCGCCTCCAGATACGTCTTCTGCATGTAGTTGATGACGTCGTCCGACACGCCCTGCTGGCGGAGGTCGGCGAGCTGGCTCGCGCTCAGGCGATACACGGTGCCCGTGCGCTGGATCTCCGAGCAGATCTCCGTCGACGGAACGCCGGCGCGGCTCATGTCGACGATCTCGGACACGCTCAGCGGATCGGGTCCGCGCAGCGCGTTCTCCATCGTGGCGCAGCCCGCCAGCGCGGCCAGCATCATCAGGACGACCCCGATCCGTTGCATGTCACCTCTCCTGTTGGACGCGGTCGAGGAAGTCGACCGCGAGCCGTCCGACCGCATCGCGCTCGGCGTCCTCCGTCAGCACGTGCGCGCTGCTCTCGAGCACGTGGCTCTCGACCCACGTCGAGCGCAACGCGCGTCGCAGCCGTTCCTGGCTCGCGACGGGCACGACGTGGTCCTGGCGCCCGTGCAGGAGCAACGTCGGCTGCGTCACCGCGCGCACGTCGCGCCGGATCACACGCTGCAGCTGCAGCAGCGACAGCACGGCGGGCAGCGGCATCGCGTCGTAGGCACAGCTCGCGGCGCGCGCCGTGGCGTCGAGGATGTCGCGCCCGCCGCGCTTCGGCATCACCGCGAGCCGGCCCGAGACTCCCGGCACATAGCGCAGGAAGGGCAGCACGCGCGGGCGCCAGTCGGCGAGCCGCAACGCGGGCGCGCACAGGACCAGCGCGGCAACGTCCGCGGGACGCATCGCCGCGAGCCGGATCGCGAGCAGGCCGCCCATCGACACGCCGGCCACCGCGACGCGCGGCACGTCGCGACGAAGCACGTCGAGTCCGAGGGCAGCGGAGTCGAGCCAATCGTGCCGCGTCGTGCGCGCGAGGTCGGCGACGCTGGTGCCGTGACCGGCGAGACGGACGGCGCGCACTGGAAACCCGGCGCCGGCGAGCGCCTCGGCGAGCGGTCGGACCTCTTCGGGCGTCGCGGTGAACCCGTGCAGCAGGAGACAGCCGAGCGGACGCGTGCCCCGCAGCGCGATGTCGTGGTCGGGCGGAACGCCGCCGTCAGCTCGGGCGACCGGCGGCGTCGGCGCGGACCTCGAGCTCGCCATCCTTCACGGCGCGCTCCTTCAGCTGATTCATGAAGGCCATCAACGCTTCCTGCTGTTTCTGCTGGAGCAGGGTCTCCTTGAGCTCGGCCTTCGCGGCCTCGAGGCCGGCGACGTCGGCCGGCGTCCGGGCCTTCAGCGCGACGACGACGCCGTCGCCGTTCACCGTGTAGGTGCGTGGCGCGAGCGGCGACTCGGTGGTGAGCGTGAACGCGTCGCTGCGGAGGTCCGGGGCCATGCCGAGCTTCGGCACCGCGCCGCTGCGCCGCTCGAACGCGCCGGTCTCCTCGAGAGCGATGCCCATCTCCTCGGCGGCCTTCGCGAGACCGACGTCCTTCGCCTTCGCGTGCAGCGCGTCCGCGCGCTCCTTGGCGAGCTTCTCGGCGTGCGACTTCTTCGCGTCGGCCTCGACGCGGGCGCGGACCTCCGCGAGCGGCGGCACGGTCGGCTCGATGCGCTCGATGGGCGTGAGCATGTAGAGAACGTCGTCGCCTTCGATGATGTCGCTCGGCTGGTTCAGGTCGAGCGCGAACGCGGCGTCCGTGAACGCCTTCACTCGTCCCACGCCAGGAACCTCGTCGGTCGCCGCGAACGCCGGCGTCTCCTGCACGGGACGTCCGCCGACGGCGTCGGCGAGGCTCTTGCCCTGCACGACCGCGCGACGGTCGGTGTCGGCCTGCTTGTGCGCCAGCTCGAGACCGCGCTCGTCGGTGAGCGTCGTCACGATCTGCTCGCGGACCTGCTCGAGCGGCTGCGGGCCGCCCGCCTTCTTCTCGTCGACGCGGATGATGTGGAGCCCGAACGGCGACTCGACGATCTCGCTGATCGTGCCGGGCTCGAGCGTGAACGCGACGTCCTCGAACTGCGACACCATGCGGCCGCGCGGGAAGAACCCGAGGTCGCCGCCCTTGCTGGCCGAGCCGGGATCGCCCGAGTGCTCCTTCGCCAGCGCCGCGAAGTCGCCGCCGGCCTTCGCCTTGGCGAGGACGTCCTCGGCCTTCTTGCGGGCCGCGGCCTTGGCGGCGTCGTCGGCGTCGGGCGGGACGGAGATGAGGATGTGGCTGGCGCGCACCTGCTCCTGCTCGGTGAAGCGGTCGTCGCGGTGCTCGTCGTAGTACGCCTTGATGGCGTCGTCGGAAGGTGCCGCCAACGCGGCGAAATCCTTCGGCGTATAGGCGACGTAGCGGACCTTCACGCGCTGCGGGGTGCGGTAGCGCTCGGCGTTGTCGGCGAGCCACTTCTGCAGGTCGTCGTCGGTGAGCTGGACGGCGTCTGCCTGGCTGGCCGCGGTGACCTTCGCCACGATCAGGTCGATCTGCTCGCGGTCCTGCTTGTAGCGCTCGGCGACCTCGGCATCGGAGACCTGGACGCCGTCGACCACCAGCGAGCGCATGCGCTGGTTGATCAGGTCCTGCTTCACCTGGCTCTCGAACTCGCCGCGGTCGCGCTGCATCTGCAGGACGCGCTCGAGCAGATCGCGGTTGAAGCGGCCGTTCTCCTGCAGCTCGGGCATGGTGGTGATGGCGTTCACGAGCTCGCCTTCGGTGACCTCGAGGCCCAGACGGTCGGCTTCGTACCGGAGGAGCGCGTTGTCGATCAGTTGATCGAGCGCGCGGCCGCGCAGATCGAGCGAGCGGGGCAGCGTGGCGCCCTTCAGCATCTCCTCGAAGCGGCGCTGCAGCATGGACGTCTCGTTGTCGAGCTGCTGGCGGGTGATGCGATCGCCGTGCACCTCCGCGACCACGTCGACCTGATCCATGCCGACGGCGCCGACGCCCCAGATGAGAAACGAGGCGGCGAGAAACCCGTACAGGATCTTCACGCCGACCGACGACGAGTACTTACGCAGCGAGTTCAGCACGGTGGTAGCCCGTCGGGAACGCTATCGTGCGCCTTTCGGGTTTGCAAATCAGTCGATGCTCGCCGTCGTTCGTTGCTGCCCCCATGCGTTTCTGCTACCAGGCTGCCGCAACCCCACATGATTTTCGACCGCATTCTGGGGCTGTTCTCGAACGATCTCGCGATCGATCTCGGGACAGCGAACACCCTGGTCTACGTCAAGGGTGAAGGCATCGTCTGCAACGAACCCTCGGTGGTGGCGGTGCAGAAGGAAGCACGCGGTGGACGTCGCGTGCTCGCCGTCGGTGCCGAGGCCAAGCGCATGCTCGGCCGCACCCCGGGCAACATCACCGCGATCCGGCCTCTGAAGGACGGCGTCATCGCCGACTTCGAGATCACCGAAGCGATGCTGCGCTACTTCATCCAGAAGATCCACAACCGGAAAACGCTGGTGCGGCCGCGCATCATCATCTGCGTGCCGTTCGGTGTCACCGAAGTGGAGAAGCGGGCGGTGCGCGAGTCGGCGGAGTCGGCGGGCGCGCGCGAGGTCTACCTGGTCGAGGAGCCGATGGCCGCCGCGATCGGCGCCGGGCTGCCGATCACCGAGCCGACGGGCAACATGATCGTCGACATCGGCGGCGGCACCACCGAGGTCGCGGTCATCTCGCTCGCGGGCATCGTGTTCTCGAAGTCCGTGCGCGTGGGCGGCGACAAGATGGACGAGGCGATCGTCCAGTACATCAAGCGCAAGTACAATCTGCTCGTCGGCGAGCGGACGGCCGAGCTCATCAAGATCACCATCGGATCGGCGTACCCCGGCAACGAGGTGCAGACGATGGAGATCAAGGGACGCGATCTCGTGGCCGGCGTACCGAAGACGGTCGAGATCACCGACGAGGAGATCCGCGACTCGCTCCTGGAGCCGATCAACCAGATCGTCGAAGCGGTGCGCATCGGTCTCGAGCGGACGCCGCCCGAGCTGGCGTCGGACATCGTCGACAAGGGCATCGTGCTGGCGGGCGGCGGCGCACTCCTGCGCAACCTGGACACGCTCCTGCGCGAGGAGACTGGGCTGCCGGTGATGCTCGCCGACGACCCGCTGACGGCCGTGGTCATGGGCGCGGGGAAGGTCCTGGACGAGCTCTCGCTGTTGAAGGACATCGCAATCCAGTAGCGCTCCGCGCCCCCGTGGGGGGTGATGCTCGAGTTTCTCCGTCGTAACCGTGTCCTGGCCACGACCGCGCTCTTCCTGGCGCTGGCCGCGGGTCTGGTCGTCGGCACCAGCGGAGATCGCCTGCGCGACGATCGTCTCGGCCGCGTCTTCCTCGAGATCATGGCGCCGCTGCAGCGGGTCGGCACGTTCGTCAGCCGCTCGCTGTCCGACGTCTGGCTGGGCGTCGTCGGGCTGTTCCAGGCGGCGGACGAGGTCGAAGCGCTGCGTGCGCGGGTGCGCGAGCTCGATCGGCAGACGGCGCACCTGGCCGAGACCGAGCTCGAGAACGCGCGCCTGCGCGAGCTGCTCGACTTTCGCGAGGCGCTCCGTGGCGAGCTGCTCACCGCCCGCGTCATCGGCCACGATGCCGGCGCCGGCTCGTCGCGGACGATGACGATCAACCGCGGGACGGCCGACGGCGTGCAGAAGGGCGACGCGGTCCTCGCCCCCGAAGGCATCGTCGGTCACGTGTTCCTGGCGAGTCCCCACGCCGCGCGTGTCCTCCTCATCACCGATCACAACAGCGGCGTCGACGGCGTCGTGCAGCGGACGCGGGCCCGCGGCATCGTCGAAGGGACCGTCGAAGGGCGCTGCGGCCTCAAGTTCGTCAAGCGCACCGAGGACCTGCAGGTCGGCGACCTCGTGGTGACGTCCGGGCTCGACGGCATCTTTCCGCGCAGCGTGCCGATCGGGAAGGTCGTCGCCGTGGACAAGAAAGGTCAGGGACTCTTCCAGTACGCCGAAGTGCAGCCCGCCGTGGATGCCAGCCGCCTGGAGGAGGTCCTCGTCACTCGCGGTGCGGTCGAGCCGATCGAGCCCGAGCCGCCGCTCGAGGACCTCGTCGGTCCGCCGGCGCCACCGCCCGAGCCGGCACCGGTGCCCTGAGTGCGCCGGGCGCTCGCCATCGTCGTCGCTGCGGTGCTGTCGATGCTGCTGCAGACCACCTTGTTTCCCGCGCTGTTGCCGGCTGCGGTCATTCCGAATCTGATATTGGTCCTGGTGGTGTACCTGGGGCTCCAGCAGCACGGCGTCGGGGGGGCGGTGGGTGCATTCCTCCTGGGCTACTTCCTGGATACGTTCTCCGGTACGCTCCTCGGAGTGAATGCGTTCGCGCTGACGGCTGTCTACATGGCTGTGTACCTCGTCGCGCGTACCCTGTGGACCGACGGCGGGTTTCCCGCGATGGCGGTCGTCTTCGCCGCGGCGTGTCTGCACTGCGCGGCGGCCCTCACGGTGACGTGGCTGATCGAGGCAGGCGCGCCCCTCTGGCAGCATGCGCTTCGCTACGGCCTCCTCGAAGCCAGCGTGGCGGCCCTGGTGGCGCCCGCGGTGTTCCGCTTCGTCGGCTGGGAGCAACGGCTCCTCGGGTTGACCTGACATGGCGGCGGGACGGATCCGGGTCGGCGTCGTCACGCGCGAGGTGCCGTCGGAGCTGATGACGCGCATCGCGGTCACGCTCGGCATCGTCCTCATGGCGTTCGGTCTCATCTACTCCCGGCTCTACTTCCTGCAGGTGGTGAAGGGGCCGGAGATGCGCTCGGTGTCCGAGCACAACCGCGTCCGGCTCGTGCGCGTGCCGGCGGCCCGCGGTGTCGTCTACGACCGCAACGGCGAGATATTGATCGACAACCGGCCCTCGTTCGACGTCGTCTTCGTCCCCGAAGACGCGCGCGATCGGAAGACCGTGCTGCGCACGCTGGCCGGCCACCTGGGCGAGGCCGAGACCGCCGTCGTCGAGCGGCTGAAGGCGCCATCGAAGCGCCCGCCGTACGAGGGCATCGTCGTGCGGCGCGACCTCGACTGGCAGGGCGTCGTCGCGCTCGAGACGCATCAGCTCGAGCTGCCCGGCATCTCGCTGCAGGTCGGGCCGCGCCGGTATTATCCGTTCGGCCCGCTCGCGTCGCACCTGATCGGCTACGTCGGCGAGGTCAGCGAGAGCGAGCTCGCCGACCAGGCGCTCGGGCTGCGTCCCGGCGACCTCGTCGGCAAGGCCAACCTCGAGAAAGCGTGGGACAAGGAGCTGCGCGGCGAGCCCGGCGGGCAGCAGGTCGAGGTCGACGCGCTCGGCCGTCGCGTGCGCGTGCTCGACGAAGAGGCCGACGTCCCCGGCAATACGCTGACGCTGACGATCGACCGGGACCTCCAGGAAGAGGCCGAGCGCGCGCTCGGCGACCACACCGGCGCGGTCGTCGCGATCGACCCGCGCAACGGCGAGCTGCTCGTGCTCGCGTCACGGCCGGCGTACGACCCCAACGTCTTCTCGCGCGGCATCCAGCGCGCCGAGTGGCGGCACCTCATGCAGGACCCGTTGAAGCCGCTCAACAACCGCGCCGTCCAGGGCCAGTACCCGCCCGGGTCGACGTTCAAGGTCGCGGTCGCGGCGGGCGCGCTCGAAGAGGGCATGGTCACGCCGTCCGGCGGCGTCCATTGCTCGGGCGGCACGCCGTTCGGCAACCACTACTTCCGCTGCTGGCGCCGCGGCGGGCACGGTGGCGTCAACCTGCACGAAGCCATCGTCCAGTCGTGCGACGTCTTCTTCTATCAGGTCGGCCAGCGGCTCGGCGTCGACGGCATCGCGGACTATGCGCGCCGGTTCGGCCTCGGCCTGCTGAGCGGCATTCCGCTCGAGCACGAGAAGCCGGGGATCATCCCGGACACGCAGTGGAAACGGAAGCGGTTCAAGCAGCCGTGGTTCGCCGGCGAGACGCTGTCGGTCGCCATCGGCCAGGGCTACGTCACGGCCACGCCGCTGCAGATGGCGAACCTCGCCGCGACGATCGCGAACGGCGGCACGCGCTACCGCCCGCAGTACGTGAAGCGCATCGAGTCGCCCGACGGCTCGCTGCGGACGGAGATCCAGCCCGAGGTGCTCGGGGTGACGGGCATCAAGCCGGAGACGATGGCGGCGGTGAAGCACGCCATGCGCGACGTCGTGATGTCCGAGCGCGGCACCGGCAAGAAGGCGCGGGTGCTCGGCGTCGAGGTCGCGGGCAAGACGGGCACGGCGCAAGTCGTGACGCTCGCCGGATCGAACAAGAAGGCGCGCGGCACGCGGGATCACGCGTGGTTCATCGCGTTCGCGCCGGTCGAGAATCCCGAGATCGCGATGGCGGTCCTCGTCGAACATGCGGGTGGCGGCGGTGGCGCATTCGCCGCGCCGGTGGCGAAGCAGATCCTGACGCGCTACTTCTCGCGCAACCAGGGACCCGTCCCCGAGGTGGCTCAGCAAGCGAATGCGGTTCGACCGTCGACTCCTGACGCACTTTGAGTGGCTGCTGCCGCTGCTCATCCTGAGCGTCTGCGGCCTCGGCATCCTGACCGTCTACAGCGCGAGCTACACGCCCGGCATGGACCACTGGCCGCCGCTGGCGGTCCGTCAGATGACGTGGTTCTCCGGCGGCGTCGTCGGGATGCTCATCATGCTGAGCTTCGACTACCGCCGGCTCGATCGCCGCGCATACCTGATCTACTTCGTCGTCCTCGCGGGCGTGCTCGCGGTCCCGTTGGTCGGCGAGGTCGGCGGCGGCTCGCGCCGATGGATCCGCCTCGGGCCCGTGTCGATCCAGCCGTCGGAGTTCGTGAAGCTCGCGATCGTCATCGTGCTCGCGCACTACTTCTCGCGCACGCCGCCCGCCCGGCTCGGGTTGCGCGAGGCGCTCGTGCCGTTGCTGCTGACCGCGGTGCCGGCCTTCGCGATCCTGGTGCAGCCCGATCTCGGGTCGGCGGCGCTGCTCTGCTTCGTGGCGCTGACGATGCTCGTGCTGGGCGGCGTCCGCCTGCGGTGGCTCGCGTTGCTGGCATCGCCGATCGTGATCCTGGCGCCCGTCCTGTGGGGCCATCTGAAGGAGTACCAGCAGAAGCGCATCCTGATGTTCATCGACCCGGCACAGGACCCGCTCGGCGCCGGCTACCACATCATCCAGTCGAAGATCGCCGTGGGCTCGGGAATGATCTGGGGCAAGGGTTTCCTGAAGGGCACCCAGAACCACCTGAACTTCCTCCCAGAGCAGCACACGGACTTCATCTTCTCGGTCTTCTCCGAGGAGTGGGGCATCGTCGGCGCCGGCACGCTGATGGCGCTCTACCTGGCGGCGCTGCTACGGGGCATGGTGATCGCGGCGCGCGCCCGCGACCGCTTCGGTGTGCTGCTCGCGCTCGGCGTGATGTCGATCGTCTTCTGGCAGGTCGTCGTCAACGTCGGCATGACGACGGGCCTGCTGCCGGTGGTCGGGATTCCGCTGCCGTTCTTCAGCTACGGCGGGAGCTCGCTGCTGTGTCTGCTCGTCGGGGTCGGGTTGGTGATGAACGTGTCGACGCGGCGATTCCTCTTCTGAGTGCCTGGGTCGTGCGTGGGGGCTGCGCCTTGGGGGGCTCCAGTCCGCGTGGCGCTCGCTCGGCACCACTCCGCCCCTTTCCCCACCCGCTCACTCCCGACACGCTCCTTTGTAGCCCCCCAAGGCGCAGCCCCCACGCACGACCCCATGTGACGACGGGGTGGGCCGCATCGACGCGCGCGTCCTCCACCCAACAGCCGGACGAACGCGAAGCGAGTTTCCGCGTTCGGACCGCCCCGCAAATCGATCATTGATGGGCGGGCGCGGTGCCGTGGGCGGAGCGACCCGCAGCGCGAGCGGATGCTCGGGTGGAAACGGTTCGGTCAGCGCGCGAGGACCGGAGCGCAGCCCACGGCACCGCGCCCGCCGACCGAGGCGGCGACTACGCGACGACGGTCGTGATCGCCTTGACGAGCTGCGCCTTCGGGACGGCGCCGACGATTTGTTCTTTGACCTGGCCGCCCTGGAGGACGATCAGGTTCGGGATGCCGCGGACGCCGTACTTCGACGGGGTCTGCGGGTTGTCGTCGACGTTCATCTTCACGACCTTGAGCTTGCCCGAATACTCTTTGGCGAGCTCCGCGACGACGGGGCCGATGGCCCGGCACGGTGCGCACCACGGAGCCCAGAAGTCGATGAGGACGGGCGTGGCGCTCTGTAGCACCTCGCGCTCGAAGGAGTCGTCGGAAACCTCGAGAACGTCAGCCATTGGCGATACGTAGCAGAGGGGTCCCAGCGAGGGAAGATCGCCGGCGCGCGGGCGCGCGTGCTAGGGCGAGCCGCATGCTGACCCACGCCGAAGCCGCGGCACTGTTCGATCGCCGGCGCGAGGCCTGGCTCGCCGAAGACCTCGACGCCTACCTCGCCTGCTGGGACGACGACATGACGTTCGGCTCGCCGATGCACGAGCCGCCGCTCCGCGGGCGCGACGCGTACGCGGCGCTGGTCCGCGGCTCGGCCGCGATGGTCCGTCCGATCGGCTTCGACGTCCATCGGCTCGCGGTGCACGACGACGCCGTCCTCGCCGAGTGGACGATCACGGCCGAGCACCGGCCGAGCGGCGCGACGATGCAGTGGCGCGGGATGAGCGCCGCGACGTATCGCGACGGCCGGATCGTCCGGTGGCGGGAGTACTGGAACCCCGCCGACCTCACACCCAAAGTCAGATCATAGTCTGGCCGCCGCTGACGTTGACCGCTTCGCCGGTGATGTACGCGGCATCGTCGCTGCAGAGGAACGCGATCGCCGAGGCGACGTCATCCGCGGTTGGCAGACGGCGGAGCGGGATCTCCCGCGCGATCCACTTGTCGGTGCCGCCCTCCATCATCCCCACCAGCCTCTCGAACTGGCGGTCCTTGTTGAGGAGGTCGGTGTCGACGGTGCCCGGGCAGACGGCGTTCACCGTGATGCCCGACGCGCCGAGCTCGTGTGCGAGCACCTGGGTGAGCAGGATGACGCCCGCCTTGGCCGCGCAGTAGGCGCCCAGCATCGGAAAGCCGCGCTTGCCGGCCTGCGACGACACGTTGACGATCCGGCCGCCGGTACCCGCGACGAGCATGCGCTCGGCGCACGCGCGCGACACCATCCACGTGCCCTTCAGGTTGACGTCGATGACGCGGTCCCATTCCGTCTCGCCGATCTGCAGCAGCGGACCTGCGCCCATGCCCATCGCGGCGCCGCCGGCGACGTTGCAGCAGAAGTCGATCCGGCCGAGCGTCTCGCACGCGGACGCGACCGCCGCGTGCACTTCGTCCCAGCGCGAGACGTCGGCGCGAAGCCCCACGGCGCGCCGCCCGAGCGCCTCGACCTCGCGCACCACCTCGTCGAGCTCGTCGCCGCTGGCGACCCCGTAGCCGGGGAAGTCGGGGTACGGCCGCGCGATGTCGAGACAGGCGACGTCCGCGCCTTCCCGTGCCAGGCGGAGCGCCGTCGCACGTCCGATGCCGCGTCGACGAGCCGCGCCCGTCACCAATGCGACCTTCCCCGAGATGCCTGCGAGTGCCATCGACGCGGCGTAGCACCGCGACGACGAGCCCTGCAATGTCGTTGCGCGTCACCGGCCCGAATGTGCTAGCACGACCGGATGATCCGACGATGGAGCCTCCTCCTGGTGGTCGCCGTTTTCGCCGCGCTCGCGCCCTCGGTTGCCGATGCGAAGCGCATGACCATGCGCGTCCCGCCATTCGAGGTGCAGCCCCGCAGCAACCGCGAGGTGTGCGTGTTCGTGCCGTTGCCCGCCGGGAGCGCCGAAGACCTCGAGATCAGCGAGATCATCATGTCGAACCGCGGCGGCAATGCGCAGTTCGCCACCCATCACCTCATCGTCTACGCCTGGACGGGCGACCTCGGTGCGCTCGCCGGCGTGAAGAACGTCATCGTCGACGACACGGCCTGCCTGAACGTCGGCAACGGCGATCCGCAGAACCTGCAGATCGTCGCGACCGCCCAGGGCGTCAACTCGCGCGAGAAGATGCCGTCGGGTACGGCGCTCCAGCTGACGACCGGCGCGCTCGGCAGCGGGAAGAAGCGCGCCGTCGGCTTCGTGCTGAACTCGCACTGGATCAACGGCTCGGACAGCGTGCAGAAGGCGCGGGCGAAGGTCACGCTGGTCACGGCGAAGAAGTCGAAGGTGAAGACGCAGCTGAAGCCGATCTTCGACGTCGGCGCGAACGCCGACCTGTTCGTGGCGCCCGGCGAGACGGCCGTCACCTCCAAGGTGATGTGGGGCGCCGGCCAGCCCGATCTCGGCGTGTTTCTGGGTGGCGCGGTCAATCCCAGAGGCCCGGCCTGCGTCACGATGATCATCGGCCACATGCATCGCCGTGGCACGCTGTTCACGGCGGACTACGTGAAGGGCGACGGGACGCGCGAGCGACTCTACTCGAACACCCAGTATGCCGATCCGCCGACGAAGCGCTTCGATCCGCCGCTTCTCGTCCGCGAGGGCGAGGGGATCGAGTACCAGTGCACCCACGACAACGCGACGGAGCCGCGCCTCGGCTGCGAGACGACCGCCGGCGTCGCGCCCGGTCGATCGGTGCTCGCGGAGATCCTCGACGAGGGCTTCGAGGACGTCGACGGTTCCGCGAAGCTCTGCAGCACACCGGGGCCGAACCCGGCGGAGTGCCCGCCCGGCGAGGGCTTCACCGGCAACTGCGTCCCCGCGAACCTCGTGTTCGGGTTCCTGTCCGAGGACGATATGTGCATCATGCCCGGCTACTACTACGACGCCGACATGACGAAGCCGGCCGGGCAGGAGTGCGATCTCTGAGCCTCAGGGCGTTCCGACGAGCGACTTGAGGTAGCGCACCACCGCCGTGGCGTCCTCGCGGTCGAGGCGGAACGGCGGCATCGGCCGGCGCGGCGCCTCGCCGGTCGGCCGCTTCCCGGTCATCAACAACGCGACGGCGTCGGCCTCCGACCATCCCGGCAGCCCCGCGATGGCGGGCGCACGCACCGCCCAGTCCGGCGCCCAGCGCGGACCGTCGACGGGAACCGGCGCGCCCTGGAACTCCTGCTCGTGCAGGAGCTGTCCGTCTTCGTCGCGCGGCGAGTGGCACTCGACGCACATGGCGACCGAGTGCGTGAGGTAGCGCCCGCGATCGATCGCCGGATCGGCCTGGGCGAGGGAGACGACGGTGAGCACGGTGACGACGGCGACACGAATCATGAGGTCGCCATGCGTAGTGTGCTCACCGGCGTCCGTCAAACCCGGTCACGCTCGCAACGGGTCGCTGGCATCCGGCGGCTGCTGGGCCCACCACGCGCCCAGCGCGCCCGCCGCCGCCAGGTACAGCCGGCGATGCGACGGATCCCACGCCGCCGCGTCCAGACAGGCGAGCGTGTACTTCACGAGGTGCGCATCGCGATGCAGCGACGCGCGCGCGGCGAGCTCCGTCGCGACATGGGGAAGGGCGGCGTCGGGGGCGTGCCAGACGGCCGCGGCCGCGACGTCGGGCGCGGCGCCGAGCGCTTCCCGCCACGACATCGCCGGCTGCTCCCGGGGCGGCGCGGACAGCAGCGGCCGTCGCCCCATCGTGGCGCGGAAGCCGACGACGTACGTGGCGGCCACCGCGATCGCTCGCGAGGGATCGACGCACGCGTGGACGATGCCGAGCACGCCCTGAGGCATCGTGAGGCAGTGGCTCCAGCCGTACGGCGCGAAGGCCGTCGGCTCCGAGAGCATCGCCCACGCCGCGGTGCGGAGGATCGTCGGCGCCGCGTCGTCGACACGAAGGCCCGACAGCGCGGGCGCCAGCAGCTGCCACGCGATGCCGGTGCCGTCGACGCTCGACATCACCGGGTGGATGAAGAAGCTCTCCGGCGCCTCGACGGCGGGGACCGATCGCAACGCGTCCGCCAGCGCGGACGCCGAGCCGCCCGTGGCCGCGCGGGGCGCGTCGATCCAGCGAAGCCGCCAGTCCGGCTCGCGTCCCAGCTCGCGGACGAGCCCGCGCAGCAGATCGCCGCGCAGCTCGCCGCGTGGGCTCACCCGCGGCAGCAGGTAGAGGAAGATCGGTGCATGCGCGGCGGCGCCGAGCCGCGGCACGAGATCGTCGGCCAGGAGCGCGCACAGCTCCGCCGGGCTCGCGTGCCGCCCGAGCCAGCTGGCCGCGGCGTCGGCATCGTCGAGCTCGCCGCGATCGAGCGCATGCGTCAGCCGGGTCGCGGCGGTGGCGAGCGCGTCGAACTCGACGGCCGCGGGCGGCGGAGGTGGCGGCCCGAACGCGTCGTACTCGGCCGCGAGCGCGACGAGGCGCAGACGTGCGCCATCGCGGCGCGGGGGATCGACCCATGGGAGCAGGGCGGCCCGGGCAGCCAGCTCGAGGGGCGCGTGCAGCACGAACGAGTCGGCCGGATCGCGCCGCGGGACGGCGACGACGTCGGCCACCGTGCCGATCAGGCGGGCGTCGGAGAGCCCCGACAGTCCGCGGGACGTGTACTGGCCGGCGACGTCGCCGGGGGCGATGGGGGGATGAGTGATGTCCATGGCGTCCGGGGTTAGCAGTTCAAGTGAACTTGAGGTCAAGCGCCATTTTCGGTAGGCCGGCCCATGATGGACGACGTCAGCATCGGCGAACTCGCCGCCCGGACGGACGTGGCGCCGTCGGCGCTCCGCTTCTACGAGGCGCAGGGGCTCATCCGGTCGGTGCGGACCGGCGGCGGGCAGCGCCGCTTCCCCCGCGAGGTCATGCGACGCGTGGCCTTCATCCGCATCGCGCAGCGGGTCGGGCTGACGCTCGACGAGATCCGCGCGGCCCTCGCGTCGCTGCCGCGCTCGCGCACGCCCACGCCCGCCGACTGGGCGCGGCTGTCGAAGGCCTGGCGCCCGCGCCTCGACGAGCAGATCGCGGTGCTGATCCGTCTGCGCGACCAGCTGACCAGCTGCATCGGGTGCGGTTGCCTGTCGCTCAAGGCGTGCGCCCTCTACAACGGCGACGACCGCGCGGCCGCGCTTGGCGCCGGCCCGCGCTATCTGCTCGGCGATCGTCCGTCGGACCTGCGGTAGGGGCTTTTCGGCGGACGGCCGTCTGCTACGACCAAAGTCGTGCCCCCGATCGTGCTCCTGGTGGACGACAACGACGATGCCCGCGAGGCGCTCGCGTTCCTGATCGAGCAAGACGGCTGCGAGGTGATCCAGGCGCGCAACGGGCGTGATGCGCTCCGCCGGTTGGAGCAGGGGCTGCAGCCCTGTCTGATCCTGCTGGATCTGATGATGCCGCAGCTCGACGGCTGGGCGTTCCGCGGCGAGCAACGGAAGCTGCCGGGCGGCGAGGACGTCCCCATCGTCATCTACTCGGCCTCGCCGACGGTCGCCGCCGACGCCCGACAGCTCGGCGTCGCCGGCTGGCTGGAGAAGCCGCTCGACTTCGATGCGCTGCTGACGACGGTCCGCCGCTACTGCGGGTCGGTCGTTTAGAGGCTGCCCTCCGCCGCGGCCTGAAACGCCGGCCGCGCCGCGAGCCGTGCGACGTAGCGGCCGAGCCGGGGATACCGATCGTCCAGCACGCCGAGCAGCGCGGCCGCGCGCAGGGTGAAGCCCATCATGACGTCCGCGGCGGTGAACTCGCCGACAAGGAAGTCGCGGTCGCCGAGCGACTGCTCGAGGACGTCGAGGGCGTTGCGCCCGCGCTCGCGGGCGCTCTCCATGACGGTCGGGATCGTGTCCGCGTCGCCGGCATACAGCGTGTGCCAGATGATCACCCCGAGCGGCGCGAAGGCGGTCGCCTCGGCGAAGTGCAGCCACTGCAGGAACGGCCCGCGCCGGGGATCGCCGATCGCCGGCGCCAGGCGGCCGTCGCCGTAGCGCTCGAGGATGTACTCGAGGATGGCGCCCGATTCGCACATCGTCATGTCGCCGTCCTGGATCACCGGCAGCTTCCCGAGCGGTGTGTCCTGGGCGAACATGCGGGCGGGTCGATTGAACTCCACACGACGGAGCTCGTACGGGACGCCGAGCTCCTCGAGGAGCCAGCGGACGCGGATCGATCGGGTTCGTGGCGCGTACCAGAGCGTCAACATGACGCGTGCATGGCGCAAGGACCGTGCCGCGCGGAATGCGCCGCTCCGACGACGGGTGAGGGCGCGGCGAGCGTGGCGCGCGCGCAACGTGCCGTTGCGCCGCTGCACGTGGCACACCTGTGCCAGCGGAGACCGTCACCCGTCCGGTGACACCCGGCGCTCGCGGTGCGGTCCGCCGGCGCATCGGCTCGCGCGGACGCCGTCGGCCCGAGTGATGTCGCGCGGTTGGCCGGCGTCATCCGATTGCCGCGCCGACGCGGCGATGACGGCACGGGTTTTGGGATCACGTCCTCCCGTGATGCTCACTCACCTCATGTCCCGATGCCTCCGCACGTCGCTCTTCGCGCTGATCATGTGTACCGCCGCCGCGACGGCGGCCCACGCGACCTACGGTCCGAAGATCCCGGACCTCGACGCCGTGTCGTGGAAGTCGCTCGCGTGCGACGCCGCCGACATGATCCACGAGGCGTCCCCGTCCGACGTCAACTTCGTCGGCACGAAGACGCACGCGCCGGCGTTCTGGGGCTTCGATTCGAAGTACCTGTACTTCCGCCAGCGCATGGACTCGAACCCCGACAGCTGGTGCGGGTTCGAGCACTACGCGTGGACGGTGCTCCTCACCGTGCCGTCGGGTGAGCGGGACGAGTATCAGTACCAGCTCTCGTTCAACGGCGCGTCGGACGCGCTCGAGCTGTGGAAGAACACGACGCGTGCGAAGATCGCGTACTCGCCGCTGTTCACCGACGACGCCGAGCAGAAGCTGTGGTCGATGTCGTACCGGCAGACGGGCGGCAGCATCGGCAACACGAAGTACCTCGCCCGCAGCGTCTACGCCGGCACCAAGTTCAACGGCGGCTCGGACTACTTCGTCGACTTCGCGTTCCCGATCTCGGTGCTCGTGAGCAAGGGCGTCATCGGCAGCGCGTCGGACCTGAACGAGACGTCGTTCTTCCCGGTGACGGCGACGAAGCCGTACAAGCACGACAAGAGCTACCTCTACTGCGGCTTCCAGCCGGAGATCGAGTGCGTCACGGCGTCGGACTGTGCGGACGGCAACGCCTGCACCACCGACACCTGCACCAACGGCACCTGCGGCAATGCGCCGATCGCGGGCTGTGAGTCCTGCGCCACGCCATCCGACTGCAACGACGGCAACGCCTGCACCACCGAGACCTGCACGGGCGGTGTCTGCGGCCATGCGGCCGTCCAGGGCTGCACGCCTTGCAGCCAGCCGTCCGACTGCAACGACGGCAACGCCTGCACCACCGAGACCTGCAACGGCGGCGTCTGCGGCAACGTCGCGATCCCGAGCTGCACGCCTTGCACCACGGGTGCCGACTGCAACGACGGCGACGTCTGCTCGACGGACGTCTGCCAGGCCGGCGCCTGCGCCAACGCGCCGGTCCAGGGCTGCGCGAGCTGCGAGGTCGACGCCGACTGCGACGATCAGGATCCCTGCACGGCCGACGTCTGCGGCCAGGACGGCAGCTGCCAGGTGACCGTCATCGACGGTTGCCAGGCCTGCGACACGGCGGCCGACTGCGACGACGGCGACGATTGCACCACGGACACCTGCGGTGCGAACGGCACCTGCGAGACGGCCGTGATCGGCGGCTGCCAGGCCTGCGAGACGGCGGCCGACTGCAACGACGGCGACGATTGCACCACCGACACGTGCGGCGCGAACGGCACGTGCGAGACGGTCGTCATCGACGGCTGCCAGACCTGCACCACCGACGCCGACTGCGCCGACGACGACGCGTGCACCGCGAACACCTGCGGCGACGGCGTCTGCCAGACCGCGTCCGTCGAGGACTGCGCGGTCGAGGTCTGCGACGACGGTCTCGACAACGACGCCGACGGCCAGGTCGACTGCGCCGACGCCGATTGCGTGGGCACCGATCTGTGCCCGAAGCTGCCCGAGGTGTGCGGTGACTGCACCGACAACGACGGCGACAACCTGATCGACGCCGAGGACCCGGACTGCTGCGCGGTCACCGAGGACCTGATCCTCCGTCGCATGCGACTGCGCATGCCGATGAAGGGCAAGGACAGCAAGCTCCGCGTCCGCACGCGCCTCGGGACGCGCGACCGCAGCAACTTCAAGCCGAACACGCAGGGCGCGACGATGCTCGTCACCGACAGCAAGGGGATGGTCTTCTGCCAGACCATCCCGATGGACGCTCCGCGCAGCCTCGGCAGCTCGCTGCTCTACAAGTTCCGCGACAAGAGCGGCAAGCGCGCCGGCGGCCTGCTGAAGGCGAACTTCCGGGTTCGTCGCAGCGGCAAGGTCGTCTTCCGCACGAACGGCAAGGCGATGGACCTCCGCGAGCCGGAGAGCCGGGACCTCGTCGTCACGCTGCGCGTCGGCGACCAGTGCATGCGGGCGGCCGCGCCGCTCCGCACGAAGCCCGCCGGACACACCATGATGTTCCCGTAACGCACGATTCGGCGAGGGGCCGAACGGGCGGGTGTCGGCAACGGCACCCGCCCGTTCGCGTTTGACGCTCGGGACGTCGATCTGCGATCCCGGGCGCGATGGTCGACAAGGGACGCGTGCTGGCCGCGCTGCGCGAGCGCGTCGCCGCACAACTCGCGGCGCTCACCACGTCGCAGAAGGTGGCGCAGGCGGGCGCGACCCACGCGGAGGCGAAGCAGGAGCACCCGAAGGACACGCGCGCCATCGAGGGCCAGTACCTGGCGCGCGGGTTGGCCGCTCGC
Source organism: uncultured Binatia bacterium (SeqCode) (assembly GCA_964432595.1). Classification (GTDB taxonomy): domain Bacteria; phylum Desulfobacterota; class Binatia; order DP-6; family DP-6; genus DASYLJ01. Next base: position 161,361 of record CAYSOF010000009.1, read on the forward strand.
GTCGAAAGCCTGCGCGACACACTCGGCCTGCTGCATGCGCTCGCGCCCGTGCCGTTCGGCGACGACGACGCGATCGCGCTGACCGCGCTGGTCGACGTCGAGAGCGACGACGGCGACGAGTCGACCTTCTTCGTCGTGCCCGCGGGGGGCGGCGAGACGATCGTCGTCGACGACACGACGATCCAGGTGGTGACGCCCGCGTCGCCGCTGGGCCATGCGCTGATCGGCCGGCACGCCGACGACGAGGTCGCCGTCGAGCTGCCGGGCGGCCGGCGACGGCTCGTCATCGTTTCAGTCCGCTAGTGGCAATTCAGCTTGCCGCCGCTGTTGCGGTACGTGCAGCCGGCCACGTCGAAGTCGCGGCTGCCGCACACCGTGCCGCCGCCCTCCGCCGGCAGGTACACGTGGACGAACACGTGACGGACCGGCTTCGCGAACGTCATGTCCTGCCCGTAGACGTAGACGCGGACCGTGGGACTGCCCGGGGTGCGGCGGATCTGCACGCGACGGATCCCACCGACGAGGCCCTCGGGGTCGACGTACGACCACGCGCCGCCGGCGCGATTGCTCGCCCAGCCGTCGCCGGGGATCGTCACGTCGGCCAGGACCGTCGCGGCGCCGTCGGTCATCAGGAACCGCATGCCCGCCTCGGCCGGGTCGAACACGCTTCCTGCCGCGACCGGCGCGGTGCCCCTGAACAGGACGCGCTGGCCGCCGAGTGGCGCGTCGAGCTTGCGCAGGCGGAGGCGGGTGCCGGTGAACGCCGTGCAGGTCGGATCGAGCTGCGCCGTGGCGGGCGCGGCGGTGCAGAGACCGGCGATCAGCAGGGCGGCGGATACCAGGTGACGTGCGCGCATCGCGGCGGTCGGAGCAGATGCCATGCCATCCCAGAGGAGTAGTCTGGCGCCGGCTTTTCGTCGAGAATTCGGGCGCGCCGGCCCCGTGCTGCCACGCGATGCGACCATGGCCTCCGCCCGTACATGCCGGAGCGCCACGTCTGCAACGCCGGCCACCCGTCGCGGGAGCCGCTGTTCGTCGAGGGCGACGCGCTGGCGCGCCGGGATCATGCGTCGTCGGCGGGCACGACGCCGCGGAACTGCGCGAGCAGCAACACGTCGTAGAGCGCCTTCAGGATTCCCGCCACGACCAGCGGCCACCCGAACGTCGACCAGCCGAGCATCCAGCCGGTCGCGAGGGGGGGCAGGGCGGCGGCGAGGCTGCGCGGGACGTTGGTGAGGCTCGCCGCCGCGGTGCGCTCCGCCGGGGGCACGAGCGCCATGACGAACGCCTGCCGCGCGGGGACGTCCATCTGCGACAGCGCGGCGCGGACGAGGAGGAACGTCACGGCCAGCGTGGCGTCCGGCACGACGCCCGCGAGCACCAGGAACGCGTTCGCCGGGAGGTGCGTCCACACCATCGTACGCACGTAGCCGATGCGCGCGGCGAGCCGCGACGACAGGAGCTGCGACGCGGCGGACAGGAGACCCGCCACGAAGAAGATCGTGCCCATGGTCGCGACCGGCAGGTCGAAGCGCAGCGAGAGCCAGAGGACGAGCAGCGACTGCGGCACGAAGCCGCCGCCGAACGAGTCGAGGCTGAAGAGCGCAGCCAGGCGGACGACGATCGCGCGCGACGATCCCAGCACGCGCGCCGCGGGCTCCGCATGCTCGATGGCGTCCGACAGCCGCCACGCGAGCAGCCCGACCACGACGGCGACCGCGGCGTAGAGCGCGAACGCCGCGCGGTCGACGACGCCGCTCGCGAGCGCGCCGAGCCCGCCGGCGAGCGCGCCCGCCAGGTTGTACCACGCGAAGCGGTGCGCGCGGCCGACGCCGCGTGCGGTCTGCGCGAGCGCGGCCTGCTCGACCGGCAGGAAGACGCTGACGTCGCCCGCCGTCGGATTCAGCGTGCCGGCGACGGCGACCAGGAGGAGCGGCCAGAACGCCGTCAGCCGGTCGAAGCCGATGCCGGTGAGGAGCATCAGCGCCGCCGCGCCCAGCAGCAGGGTTCGACGGCCGGCGCGAGCGCCGACGAGGCCCGCGGCGGTCGTGACGACCGCCGAGCCCAACAACGTGCCGGCCACGATCGTGCCCGTTTGCAGCGGGGTGAAGCCGAGGCGCTCCAGGTGGCTCGCCAGGACGACGCTCACGACGCCGTCGGCGATTCCGCGCAAGGCGCGCATGGCGACGAGGCGGCGGGCATCCCGCTCGAGGCGTGGGTCGGACGTCATCGGCGTGGGCGCATCCCTCGAACTAGGTAGGAGTAATTGCTGGAAAGGGGATTGCGCGTCGAGCGACGCCGGCGTTAGAACCGCACGGCACCTGCGACGGCGGGTGCGCTTCCGGCCCCTGCCTGTTCACCCGCAGACGAGGAGGAACATCAGATGCGTGCATGGAGCGTCCGTCGATCGTTCGTCCGTGCCGTCCTGGTCATCGCCGCCGCCATTGCGACGACGGCGATGACCCCCCCGATCGCCGAGGCGGTCGTCGTCGGCACCGGCCGTCTCACCGCCGTCGACTTCGACGGCTCGCCGCCCAATCTCACGTTCGACGGCGACTTCCGCTGGGACGACGCGCCGTTCGACGTCCTCGGCACGCCGGTCAACCTGGGCGAGACCTTCCCGGGCGATCAGGCGGTCGCGAACGGCGTGGTGACGGAGCTCGACCTCGGCGATCTGAGCGCGAGCTTCGTCGTCGACCTGCTGAGCACCTCGCCGGCGACCGCCTTCCTCGACCTGATCGACGTCACCGGCTCGGCCGTGTGCACCGCGCCCAACTGCATCAACGCCACGGCGACCTTCGTGGGCGTCGCCAGCGACGTCGACGCGAGCGCCGGCCTCCTGCCGAGCGCGCCCCTCGTCTACGCGATCGACGGCAGCATCTCGATCGACTTCACCCTGAACGGCTCGGGCCCGTTCGGCCTGAACGCGTTCGCGCCGCAGACGACGCCCGCCGGCTCCGACGTCGTCGTCGGCAGCGGCGACGACACGTTCTACGACAGCCTGCAGGACGAGATCCTCTCGTTCGCGGCCACGGTCCAGTTCCCCGTCGTGCACGAGGCCGGCGAGACGCTCTTCCAGGCCCTCTCGACGGCCGAGGGGACGATTCCCGCCAACGTCGTGCTCGATCCGCCCGGCCTCGAATCGATCTTCATCGACATCACGACGACCGCCGTCTACGGCGGGTCGGTCCTCGTCTGCATCGTGGTGCCCGACGGCACGACGATCCCCCTCGACGACCTGCGCCTGCTGCATCGCGAGGGCGCCGGCGCCGGCAGCCCCGAGGGCGCCTTCGTCGACATCACGGAATTCACCGAGACGTCGCCGGACCGTGTCTGCGGCTTCGTGTCCTCGTTGTCGCCGTTCGTCCTGGGCGCGGTGCCGACCGAGCCGACGACCACCACCATCGTCACGACCACCACCATCGTCACGACCACCACCATCGTCACGACCACCACGTCCACCTCGTTCACCACGACGACGTCGCTGCCCGGCACGACGACGACGACGACGATCGCCACGACGACGACGATCGCCACCTCCACGACGGTCACGTCCACGACCACGACGTCGTCGTCGACCAGCAGCAGCACGACGTCGAGCACGTCGAGCACCACGACGACGTCCCTGCCGCCGGCGTGCATCGCGGCGCCGACGTTCGCGTCGATCCTCTGCCGGCTCGACGAGCTGATCGCCGTCGTGGAGGCGAGTGACATCGGTGAGCCCACCCGCGGAAACCTGCTCCGCAGCCTGCAGGCTGCGCGCGACAAGACGGCGAGCGCGGAAGACCGAGCCGACGCGGGCCGCACGCGCGGCGCCAAGGGCCGGCTCAAGTCGGCGGCGCGCAGCCTGAACAGCGTCCTCTTCCGCCTGCGGTCGCTGAACGGCTCCCGTCGCATCCCGGCCGACCTGGCCGAAGAGCTGACGGCGATGACGGCGCCGATCCAGGACGACATGAAGACGCTGCGCGGCAGCCTCTGAGAACGAATGCGGCGGGGTGCAGCCGATGCACCCCGCCGCGCTACTCCACGTAGCCGAGCGCTTGCAGCGCCTTCTGCCGCTCGGCGCGCGCCGCCTCCGTCAGCCCGGCGTCCAGCGGCACGCTCTGACTCGGCGTCGCGGTGTAGGGCCGCGCAGTCGCACGCGCCAGCAGGTAGCGGGCCATTCGCTGATTGTCCGCGGCGACGTCGCGCGTTTCGCCGGGATCGGTCGGCAAGTGGAAGAGCCGGTAGCTCAGCTCCTCGCCGTCGCGTTGCGCGATCAGCTTCCACGGTCCTTCGCGCACGAACCAGCCAAGGGCCTCGCGCGAAATCGCGTGCATGAGCTCGCCCATCGCCGCGGGCGGTTCGAAGTGCGTCCCCGGGGCGAACCAGCTGCGGCCGAGGAACTGCGCCGGGGGCGTCACGCCGGCGAGCTCCACGAGCGTCGGCGCGAGCTGGAGGTGGCTCACGATCGTCGGGACGCGCGCGCCGTCGCGGACGCCGGGGAGCCAGACGATGAGCGGCACCCGCACGAGCTCCTCGTAGACGGATTTGCCGTGGAACATCTCGCCGCGGTCCATCAGCGGCTCGCCGTGATCGGCGGTCACCACGACGATCGTGTCGTCCATCAGCCCCATGCGCTCGAGCGTCGCGAACAGCGCGCCGAGCGAGTGATCGACATATGCGACCGCGCCGTCGTACCGCTCGGGGCTGAGCGCATTCAGCGTCTCGAAGAGGGCGGCGGCGTCGCTGTCCGGGACGATGTGTTTCAGCTGCTCGACGATCTCCGGCGTCGGCTTCACCGGCGCCGCCGCGACGTACATGTCCCGGAAGGGCGCGGGCGGCTGATACGGGAAGTGTACGTCCATCGACTGGAGGTAGAGGAAGAACGGCCGGTCGGGATCGCGCTGCCGCACCCAGTCCATCGCCGCCGCGTGCAGGGCCGTGGCGTTCGCGACAGTGACCTTCGCGCGAGTCTCGCCCTCGACGTGACCGAGCCGGTCGTAGCGATCGAAGCCGCGTCCGTAGCCCAGCTCCGGCATGCAGAGCAGGTTCGCCTGGAAGCCGGCCGTCTGGTACCCGGCGGCGCGGAGCACCTCCGCCAGCGTCTGCTGCGCGGGGCCGTCGACCGCGAGACGGCCGCGTACCTCCGAGGGGAAACGCGACGAGAAGAGCGCCGTGATCGACGGCGAGGTGTACGATCCCGCAGCATACGCGTTGTCGAAGACGATCGCGTGCTTCGCGAGCCGCTCGAGCTGCGGCGACGTTCGATGCCGATAGCCGTACAGCGAGAGGCGATCGGCGCGCAGCGTGTCGACCACGTAGAGGATGATGTTGGGCCGCTGCACCGTGGGCCGTTGCTCCGGCGACAGGACCGGCGGCGTCGGCGTCGCGCGTCCGACGACGTGCGGCTCCACCCACATCGGGCCGCGCGCCGCCGTGGTCATCAGGCGCAGCGTCTGCGGCTCGCTGGCGCCGGTTGGAACGGTCGCGCGCCAGCTGCCGTCGGGATCCTGGCGCAGCGGCAGCGGGACGTTCCGGCCGTCCTCGGTGACGGCCATCGGTCGCACGAGCGTCTTGCCGACCGTGCGGTAGCGGAGCTCGGCGTCCGACGGCAGGCGAAGCGTGATGTCGACCATGCCCGGCCGGTCGCTCGCCACCGCGCGCGCGTTCGGGGCGCCCTCGACGCGCAGCAGGCGGGCGCGGTCGTTCATGACGGCGGCGCGTACGGTCGTCAGGTCGACCGCGGCCTCGGGCGGCGTCGATCGGCACGCGGTGGTGGCCGCGAGGAGGAGCGGGAGGACGAGCCGCAGCGGAGACCGCACGAATGCGGGTGTAACTGGCTCGTGCCCGCCGCATCAAGGGCAGAATCCGTGGCTGGCCGCGGCGGTCAGTCCCCAGCTCCGATGCCGCTCGGGCGTGATGACGAGGTACCATCCCGGTCCGAGCCGGCCCGCGCGCTCCTCGAGCACGGCCCGTCCGGTGACCTGGACACCGCGGAGCTGCGGCGGGTCGGTCCCGGCGACGTCGTCCACCACGAACGAGACGCGCGGGTTGCCGGCCAACACGTTGCGGTACTTTCGCGTCGACGCCATGTCGCGGCCGCCCACGACGATCCGGCCCGCGTCGAGCTCGTAGCCGACGGGAACCACGTCGGGTCGGCCGTCGAGCGCGACCGTCGCGAGCCGGCCGATCGGCTGGCTCGCCAGGTAGGCGAGCTCGGCGGGCGTGAGCTCCGGGGGTGCCGGCGGCGGGTCCCAGGCGAACATGCGCGCCTTCCGGACCGCGCGGAAGTTCGTCAGCTCGAGACGGATGCCGTCCGGATCGGTGAAGAACGTCGCGTAGTAGTCGGCCGCGTACTCCGGGTAGACGGCGCCCGGCGTCGCCGCGATGCCGCGCGCCGCGAGCGCCGCGACGGCGCCGTCGACGTCGGCCGGCGTCGCCACGCGCAGGCAGACGTGATGGAGGCCGGGCGCGTACGGATCGTGAGCCGGCGTCTCCGGACGAGCCGGCCGGATGCTGACGCCGTACTCCCGGTTGTAATAGTGCACGTGCTCGTCGCCGCCGATCGGTGCGCGCAGCTTCCGGAAGCCGAGCGTCTCGACGAGCACCAGGTCGTAGAAGCGCTCCGAGGCCGCCAGGTCGCGCACCGCGAAGTAGACGTGGTCGAGGCCGATGACGCGCATGCGCGGCATCGTAGACGATGGTCAGCGCAGGAGGTAGCGCGCCGCCAGCGCGGTGATCTCGTCGACCAGCGCCGGGTCGCGCAGGCGCGCGGGCATCTCGAGCACGGCGGCGTTCGTGACGGCCTCCAGCGCCTGCACCAGCACGAACGCGGCGACGTCGAGGTCGGCGGGACGCAGCTCGTCGCGACGTCGCTCGAGCAGCGCCCGCACGGCCTCCGTCACGCGACGGATCTCGCCGTGCCGCTGCTCCGTGCGGCCGGCGTCGGGGAGCTTGTCGAGGAACAGCCGATGCAGGCCGACGTCGATCGTGTCGGCCTCGAGCAGGATGACGATGATCCGGCGCAGCGTGGCCTCGATCGGGCCGTCGGCCAGGTCGGCGAGCGTTCCCGCGAGGCGGGCGATCGTCTGCTCCGTGTGCCGGTCGATCAGCTCGCCGAGGATCGCCTGCTTCGTCGGGAAGTACTGGTAGAGCGACCCGACGCTCACGCCGGCGAGATCCGCGATCTGCGTGGTCGTGACGCCCTCGAGCCCACCGCCGGCGAAGAGGCGCTCCGCGGCGACCAGGATGGCGTCCACCGTCACCTGCGCGCGCGTCTGCCGCGCCGCCTTGCGGGGCCGGGTGTGGTCGCTGGGGGGGCGGCGGGCCATGGAGGAACGCGAATCCGGCGCCCGCGGACGCCGGTCGCGCGCGGGATACAGCCGCGGAATGCGCTGGAAATCAAGCCGAGCGCGGTGCCGGGCGTGCCGCCGGCGAACGCGAATTGTGGGCGCGTCGGGCCGCGCTCTACAACGAGTGCATGTCGCTCGACGCGTTCCTCACGGCCTACGGCGAGAGCCACCGCCATCCCGTCAACAAGCGGATCCACCGCATCGCGGTGCCGATCATCGCGCTCGACATGGTCGGGCTGGCCTGGGCGGTGTCGCCCGGCGTTGCGCTCGTGGCCGTCGTCGCGGCGCTCGTCTGGTACGTGCGCCTGTCGCGACCGCTGGCCGCCGGCATGGCGCTGCTGTCGCTGGCCGGGCTCGCCATCCTCGCCGCGAGCCATGCACGCCTGGACGCGTGGTTCGTGCCCGCGCTCGTCGCGGTGTTCGCGATCGCCTGGGCGGCGCAGTTCGTCGGGCACGCGCTCGAGGGCAAGAAGCCGTCGTTCGTCGAGGACCTGCAGTTTCTCCTGGTCGGACCGCTCTGGCTCCTCGCCGACGCCTACCGGCGCGCGGGCATCCGCACCGCCTGACCTTGCGTCGCGGCGACCGCCGCCGCAGGATCGCCGCCGATGCCCGATCGCACGCGTGCCCGAACGCTCGCGCAGGCCGCCGTCTCCCGTGGCGAGCCCACCGCGTGGTTCGAGACGCTCTATCGCGAAGCGGAGCGCGGCGACGCCGTTGTCCCGTGGGCCGATCTCGTGCCGAATCCGCACCTGGTGGAATGGCTCGATGCCCACCCCGTGGCCGGGCGCGCGCTCGACGTCGGCACCGGGCTGGGTGACAACGCCGAGGAGCTCGTGCGGCGCGGCCTCGACGTGGTGGCGTTCGACGTGAGCGAGAGCGCGGTGGCGCAGGCGCGCCGGCGGTTCCCGGTCTCGCGCGTCGCCTACGTCACGGGTGACCTGCTGGCGCCGCCGGACGCCTGGCGCGGCGCGTTCGATCTCGTGGCCGAGACGTACACGCTGCAGGTCCTGCCGCCCGCGGCGCGCGCCGTCGCGGGCCGCGCCCTGCGCACGCTGGTCGCCCCCGGCGGGACGCTGCTGGTCATCGCGCGCGGGCGCGAGCCGTCCGAGCCGGAGGGCGCCATGCCGTGGCCGCTGACGCGCGCGGAGGTCGACGCCCTCGCCGGCGACGGTCTGACCCTCGTCGCCTTCGACGATTTCCTCGACGACGAGGCCCCGCCGGTGCGTCGCTTCCGCGCCGTCCTGCGCCGCGACGTTTGACCGCGCGCACCGCCGCAGGCATGGGAACGCGGCCATGGTCCGGGTGGTCTGCCTCGTCGCGCTGCTGCTCGCCTCGCCGCACGCGCGAGCCGGCGACGCGTCGCTGCCGCCGGGCGAGCGGCCCGTGCCCGTGACGGCGGGCTTTTTCCTGGTGAACCTGTCCGACGTCGCCGAGCGCGCCGAGACGTTCGACGCCGACCTCTACCTGAGCCTCCGCTGGCACGACGCGCGGCTCGCCTCCGCACGGACGGAGCCCGAGCGCTTCCTGGACGACGCCGCGGAGGCGCGTCTCGACGCCATGTGGTGGCCGCAGCTCGAGTTCGTCAACACCGCGGAGCCGACGATCACCAACCGCTCGCTCGAGATCCGGCCGGACGGGACCGTGTCGTACGTGATCGGCCTGACGGCCGAGTTCCGCGCCGACTTCGACCTGCGCCGCTTCCCGCTCGACCACCAGCGGCTCGAGGTGCAGATCGAGTCGTTCACGTGGACCGCGGAGCAGATGGTCTTCGTCGCCGATCCGACGCGCGTCGGGTTCAATCCGGACAGCACGTTCGAGGGCTTGGCCGTCACCGGCGTGCGGACGCAGGTGCGCGAGCGCGACATCGCCGGGTGGGGCGAGCGGTTCTCGGAGTTCGTGCCGACGATCGAGGTCGACCGCCGCGCCGCGTTCTACGTCTGGACCGTCTTCGCGCCGATCGGGCTCATCTTCCTGATCTCGTGCACGGTCTTCGTCGTCGACGTGAGCCAGTTCCAGGACCGCGTGGCGATCAGCCTGGCGGCGCTGCTCGCCTGCATCGCCACGCAGTTCGCGATCAGCTTCAGCCTGCCGCAGATATCCTACCTGACGATCATCGACCGCATCTTCCTGACGACGTACTTCTGCGTCGCCATCGGCGTGCTGGTCAGCACCCTCCAGGCGGTGATGCTCCGCGGCGACCGTCGCACCGTCGTGGCGGTCGATCACTGGGCCGGCCTCGGGCTGCCCTTGCTCTACGCCCTGCTGATCGTGACCTGCGTGGCGTGTTGATCAGGACGCCGTCAACGTCAGGAACGCCGCGGGCGGCGGGCTCTCCATCTCGACGGGGCGCCCCGCCTCGTCGGTGAACGCCAGCCGTGTCGCGTGCAGGCAGACGCGGCGCAACGGGTCTCGCCGGCTGCCGTAGGCGGCGTCGCCGACGATCGGGTGCCCGAGGGCCGCGAGCTGCGCGCGGATCTGCCCGCGCCGACCCGTCTCCAGCCGCAGCTCGACGCGGGTCGCGTCGCTGCCGCGGGCGACGACCCGGTAGTGCGTGACGGCCTCGCGTCCCGCCGCGCCCTGCGCGACGCGCACGCGGAGGCCGGCATCCTCGAGGAGCCGCATGCGGAGCGTGCCGGCCTCGTCGCGCACGCGGCCCTCGACGACCGCCACGTATCGCCGCTCGACCGTCCGCTGGGCGAACTGCTCCTGCAGCACGCGCTTCGTCGCGGGCGTGCGGGCGAACACCAGCAGCCCCGACGTCTCGCGGTCGAGCCGGTGCACGATGAACAGCGGCTGGCGCCGGTCGCCCGGCCGGGCGCGGGCGGCGAGGTGATCGCGCAGCAGCCGGTAGGCGGTGCGGAGGCGCTCGCGCTCGGTGGCGATCGTCAGCAGGCCGGACGGCTTGTCGACGACGACGAAGCGCGGGTCCTCGTGGACGATGCGCAGGCGGCCTGGGAGGGTGGGCGGCGGCGGCGGTCCGAGCGTGACCCGGTCGTCCGCGCCGACGGCGACGTCGCCCCGGCGGACGACGTCGCCGTTCACGCGCACGCGGCCGCCGGCCAGCCACTGCCTCACGCTGCGTCGTGACGCGCCCGGATGCAGCGCCGCGAGCCGGGACAGGAGATCCATCGTCAGCGACGGCCAACCACGATGTTCGCCGTCTGCGAGCCGGGGTCGTACACGATGCGCGCCTCGTCGCACGCGAGCTGGCGCATCACGTCGCGGACCTTGTCGTCGACGGAGCGCTCGTAGGTGCCGTAGTCGGTGCCGTCGCGGGTGACGAACTCCTCGACGAGCGCGCGCAGCGTCTCCGGCGGCAGCGCGGACATGGGTACCACGACCGGGGTCGCCTCCTCGTCGTCCATCCCGTCTTCATACGCGACGTTTGACCGCCCGTCGCCCTGTCCCTATAGACCGCCGATCCCATGCGAGCCGTCGTGTTGGTCCTCACCGTCGCCGTTCTCACCGGGTGTGGTATCGCGCCGGCAGGCCCGCCCACGCTCACGGTGAAGGCCGAGCGCGATCCCGCCACGAACCTGTCCTCGTACCGCAGCTGGGCGTGGACGGCGAACCGCGCGAAGACGCGGCCGTGGAATCCGGACAATCCCGGATCGCGGCTCGACGGCCTGATCCGTTCGGGCATCGCGCGCGAGCTGGCGGCGCGCGGCATCCAGCCGGCCGGGCCGTCGGGGCCCGACATTCTCTTCGACTACGACGTCGCGGTGCGCGAGAAGAGCACGGACACGTTCAGTGGGTATTTCGACTATCGGCTCCGCGGCGGCGGCGGCGACATGGGCGACGCCTTCATGGGCTACGAGGAAGGCAGCCTCATCATCGTCGCATACGATGCACGCACCCGAGCGATGGTGTGGCGCGGCTCCGCCAGCGCCGTGTTGAACGACGACCGCGTGAAAGACGCGCTGGTCAACGAAGCGATCCAGCGCATCTTCCAGCGCTTCGCCTGACGCCGTCCGCCGGGCGCCGGCGACCGTCCCGTGCGAGGTCGCGTGGCGCATGGCGGCTGCGCCATCGGACGCGTGGCGGGCGGACGCCACTTTTTCGACGATCGTCTGACGCCTGACGTGCGGTATCCCGTGGGGACCGCGAGGGAACGGGATTCGGCACCGGAAGGCCATGGCGCGTCGATTGCTTTTCGTCGAGCCGGACTCCAGCGCGACGACCCATGGCACGACGATCCACGCGGCCGAGCAGCGGCCACACCATCCTGGTGGTCGACGACCAGGAGGACACCCTCCTGTCCGTGCGCGCGCTGCTCGAGCGCGAGGGGCACACCGTGCTGCTCGCGGACAGCGGCGAGGCTGCGCTCGGGGTGCTGCGCGAGACCGACGTCCACCTGATCATCCTCGACTATCTGATGCCGCGGATGAACGGCGCGGAGCTGGTGCGGGCGATCCGCCGCTTCGATCCCTACGTCCAGATCATCCTCCAGACGGGCTACGCCGGCGACAAGCAGCCGCGGCTCATGCTGGCCGACCTCGACATCCAGGGGTACCACGACAAGGCGGACGACCCCGAGAAGCTGCTCATCTGGGTCGACGTCGCGCTGAAGGCGCGACGCCTCGTCTGGACGCTGCGCGAGCGCGAGCGGCTGCAAAGCGAGCTCGTCGCGAACTGCTCGCACGAGTTCCGCACGCCGCTCAACATCGTCTCCGGCTACGCCTCGCTCCTCTCGGCGGGCGACTTCGGCGAGCTGCCCGACAGCGCGCAGGCGCCGCTGCAGTCGATCCAGCACGCCGTCGACAACCTGATCGACCTCGTGAACGACTTCCTCGGCCACGCGAAGCTGGAAGCCAGCGTCGCCGAGGTCACGGCGCAGTGGTGCGACGTCGCCGAGCTGCTGCGCGAGCTGGAAACGCTCGGTGGTCTGCTGCTCGAGGACAAACCCATCGGCTTCCGCGTCCAGTGGAACGGCACGCCGGACCGGCTGCTCGTCGACGCGACGAAGCTGCGGACGATCCTGCGCAACCTCGTCGGCAATGCGGCGAAGTACACCGCGCGTGGCGAGATCACGTTCGGCGTGACCACGGACGCCGAGGCCGTGCGCTTCGTGGTCGCGGACACGGGCCCCGGCATCGCGCCGGAGCACCAGGAAGCGATCTTCGAGCCGTTCCGCCAGATCGACGGCTCGTCGACGCGATCGCACGGCGGCGTCGGTCTCGGGCTCGCGATGGCGCGCAAGCTGGCGCGGCTGCTGGGGGGCGACGTCGTCCTCGAGAGCACGCCGGGCACCGGCGCCACCTTCTCGGTGGTGCTGCCCCTCGCGGCCGTCGGGCTGCACGTGGGTGCCGACCGCGCCACGGGCTGATCGGAGCGCGGGATGACGGCTCCCGACCTGCGGACGCGCGTCATCCGCGGCGGCGTCCTCGTCGCCGGGGCGCTCATGCTGCTGCTCGTTGCCGTCGTCGCGCGCAACGCGACGACGTGGAACGGGCGGACGTTTCCGGGGTTCCTCGTCCTCGAGAACCGGGTGGTGCCGTCCATCGCGCTGCCGGACTGGCGCGAGGGGCCGCCGTCGAAGTTCTTCCAGCACGAGGTGGTCGCCGTCGACGGTGTGGCGATGGCGTCCGCCGACGAGGTGTATCGTCGCATCGCGTCCGCGCCGGCCGGCACGCCGTTCACGTACACCTTTCGCGGCGCGGACGGCGCGGTGTTCACGGCGACGGTGCCGTCGCGTGTCTTCGGCGCCGGCGACATGGCGCTGCTGTTCGGCGCCTTCGGTCTCCTCGGCGTCGCCTTCTTCCTGACCGGCGCGTGGGTCGCATTCGTCGCCCCGCGCGCGCCGGCGAGTCTCGGGCTGTTGGCGTCCGGCGTGACGGCGGGCGTCTTCGCGATCACCGCGGTCGACCTCTACGGCCCGTACTGGTTCGTGCGGCTGCACGTCGCCGCCGAGGCGTTGCTCGCGGCGGGATTCCTCCACCTGGCGGCGGTGTTTCCCACCGACCGCTTCGGCGAGCGACGCCGCCGCGTCATCGTCTTCATCTACCTCGCGTTCGCCGCGCTCGTCGTGGTCTCCGAGGCCGCGTTCGAGCGCCCGGCGGCGTACTCGACGATGCATCTCGTCGCGAGCGCGTCGCACGGCGTCGCCGCGATCCTCGTGATCGTCGCGGCGGTCTGGGACTACGTGACGAGCACGTCGGCCCTCGTGCGGCGCCGCATCAGCGTCGTCGCCCTCGGCACGGCGGCGGGGCTGCTGGCGCCGGCCGTGACGATGGGCGCGTCGGGCCTCCTCGGCGGCAAGGTGCCCGTGAACCTCGGCGTGCTGACCGGCGTGCTCTTCCCGGTGAGCGTCGGGTACGCGATCGTCAAGCAGGACCTCTTCGAGATCGACGTCCTGCTGCGCCGTGCGACCACCTACGTCATCGTCATCGTGCTGGTGGCGCTCGGCTACCTCGCGTTGTTCGCCGTGCTGGTGCGCGTCGTGCCCGGTGCCGGCACGCTGGCCGCGGCGACGCCGCTCGCGGCGCTCGTGAACCTCCTCATGATCTTCGTCCTCTGGCCGCTGCAACGCCGCGTGCAGACGACCGTCGACCGCGTGTTCTTCCGCGGCGGCTACGACTCGGAGCAGGCGCTCGCGACGCTGAGCCGCGGGCTCGCGTCCGCGCACACGCAGACGGACGTCCTGGCGCAGCTCACGTTCGTGCTCTCGTCGACGGTCTCGCCGGTGCGCTGGTCGCTGTACGTCGCGGCGGCCGACGGCTTCCGTCGCCTGGACGGGACCGAGCACCTGACGCTCACCGGCGACATGGCGGCGCGCGCCGCCGAGGGCCGCATCCTCACGCGGTACGAGTGGGACGACGGCACCCGGCGCGAGCTGCCCGAGCCGTGGCGCACGGCGGACGCCGAGCTGCTCATCCCGATCCGCAGCTGGGGCCCGCCGATCGCGCTGCTGGCGCTCGGGCCGAAGGCATCGGGCCACACGTACGGCACCTACGACGACACGTTCCTGCGCGCGGCCGCGAACGGCCTGGCGCTCGCGTTCACCAACGCGCGGGCGTTCGCCGAGCTCGCGGCGTTGAACGCGCGCCTCGAAGAGCAGGTGCGCGACCGCACGATGGCGCTGCAGACGGCGAACGGGGAGCTCAACCAGTCGCTGGGGGACCTGCGTGACGCCTACAACCAGCTGGAGAAGAGCCAGACGAGCCTGCTGCGCGCCGATCGCCTCGCGACCCTGGGCCGCCTCGCGGCGGGCATCGCGCACGAGGTGAACACACCGCTCGGCGCGGTGCACAACTCGCTGCGCGTGGCGACCGACCTGGCGCGCGAGTACGCGGAGTCGATCGACGATCCGTCGGTGACGAAAGACGACCATCGGGCGATCGCCCGCGAGCTGCTCGGCGCCGCCGAAGCGGCGTCCGGCTGGGCCCGGAAGGCGGCCAGCTTCATCGCCAAGGTGAAGCTCCACAGCCGTGAGAACGGCGACGAGCGCGTCGTGTTCGACGTCGCCGACGTGATCGCCGAGACCGAGGCGCTGCTGGCGCATCGTCTCCGCTCTGCGGTGTGCCGCGTGCAGTGCCGTGTCGACGACGGCGCCACGCTGAAGGGCAGCCCCGCGCGCCTCGGGCAGGTCCTCGTGAACCTCGTCGGCAACGCGGTCGACGCCTACGAGGAGCACGCGATCGCCGACGGCGTCATCACGATCGACGTGCGCCGCACGGCGGACGCCGTGGTGTGCACCGTCGCCGACCGGGCCGGCGGGATCCCGTCCGACGTGCTGCCTCGCATCTTCGACGAGCTCTACACGACGAAGGAGCCCGGGCGCGGCACCGGCCTCGGCCTCTGGATCGCGCGCCAGCTCGTCGAGGAGACGTTCGGGGGCACGCTCACCGTCGAGAGCGAGCTCGGTGCGGGCACGTGCTTCACCGTGACGTTGCCGCTCGCAGGCGTCACGCCTGCGGCCCGGCCCGCCGCCTGAGTCGCCGTGCGGTCCGCCGCGGCGGACGATGTGCGCGCGCCGGCCGCTGTGCCGTCTTGGCCCGCACCGTGTGTCACGCGCCCCTTCCTGGCGCACACCGGTGGCACACCGCCGGCCAGACGCCGCCGCCATCTCCCCTGAAACCCTGAGATTCCCAACGGAGGAGTCGGATGGCCCGGCTCGTGCAATTGCGTCCATGCGTCACCGCGGGATCGAGCAGCCCCGCACACCGGACCACGACACGGAGGACGAACGGATGCGTATTGCGACCACGACGGCAGCGCTGATCGGGATGATCGGGACCCTGCTGCTGCCCACCTACTCGGAAGCCGGCTGCGGCTGTAACAAGCCCCCGCCGCCGGCCGCGTCGATCCGGCCGTTCGTCGCGCATGTCGACCAGGAAGTCACGCTGTTCGGCTCGAACATCCGCGCAGGCCGCAAGTACAACGTCCAGTTCGTCAACACCGTCGACTGGTCGAACGGCTGGAGCCGCGGCAAGGGCGTCATGAAGAAGGACCTCGCCGACCGGGCGATGAAGCCGCACCTCACCGTGAAGGTGCCCGAGCTCGGCTTCGGGCCGGTCGCGGTCGTCGTATGGGAAGGTAGCAACATGGTCGCGATGTACGGCGACGACAAGCTCACCGTCACCGCCGAGCCCGTGATGCTGCACGACATCGAAGAGGCGCTGAACCAGCCGAACTACCGCGCCGGCGTCGATCGCCAGGGCACGATCTACGTGCCCGTCGACGTGAGCCAGGTGTCGGGTGCGACCCGCTTCACGGGCGCGGCGGTCGGTCTGCCCGTCAACTTCGCCAGTGCCGACGTCGCCATGTACAACGAGCAGGGCTTCCTCATGCAGCTGCTCGACCCGACCCAGCCCGGCCTCTTCGAGATCTACGCGGGCGACCCGTCCGAGAGCAACATCCTCAGCTACTGGCGCCACGAGTTCCGCACCTACAAGGACGAGCACCGCCACGTCGACAACTTCGCCACCGACGACGATCCGGAGTGGCACGAGGACGGTACGCCGCACATCGACCATGACCGCATCATCGTCGCGATCCGCGCGCGGTACGCGAACGGCAGCAAGCCGTCCGCTGGCAAGACGCCGAGCTTCCGCCTGATCGTCATGTCGAGCCCGGAGGAGCGGAACTGAGGGAGGTGGTGTCGACGGAGACGAGTGCCATGCGCACCACACCCATGCTCCGCCGCGCGCTCAGCGCCGCCATCCTCTGCCTCGGACTGGTCTGCTTCGGGCAGTCCTTCGACTGGATCGGACGGACCTTCCCAGGGTTCTTCGTGATGCCGAACCGGGTCGTGCCGTCGGCGGGTCTCTCGGACTGGGCGGGCGTCTCGAACGGACGGCCGCTCTATCAGCAGGTCCTCGTCGCGGTGAACGACCAGCCCGCGACGGCCGGGCAGGCGGCCTACGACGCCGCCACGGCGCGTGGCGCCGGTCAGCCGGTGACGTACACCTTCAGCGACGCCGGACGCCTCGAGACGCGGACCGTCGACATGCGGACCTTCACGGGCCGCGACCACGGGCTCGTCTTCGGCGCCTACTTCCTGAGCGGTCTCGCGTACCTCCTGCTGGCCGCGATGGCGAGCGAGCACTGGACGCGCAGCAATGCCTTCCAGGGCTTCACGATCTTCGGCTGGATCGGCGCGGTGTTCGCCTTCACCGCCATCGATCTCTACGACGACGGCATCTTCTTCCGCCTGCACGCGCTCGCCGAAGCGGGCCTGATCGCCGGCGCCGCGCATCTGGCGCTCGTCTGCCCGCGCAATCTGCTCGCGTACCGCCCGCGGCTGCGCACGGTGCTCTACGGCGCGGCGTTCGCCCTCGCGGTGGCCTACGAGGTCTTCCTCTACGACCCGCGCGCCTACGTCGTCTTCCACAACACGACGCAGGCGCTGGTGGCGGTGCCGGTGCTGTTCTTCGTCGCCGCGCTGGCGCTCTTCCTCGACCGCGCCGCCGCCGAGCTGAGCCCGCGCGGGCTCCGCTCCTGCCTCGCCGGCGCGCTGCTCGGGTTCGTCGTGCCCGCCTTCGTGTTCGGCCTCTCGGGCATGTCGGGCGGCGTCGTCTCGGTCACGGTGACCGCGTGGCTCGGCTTCCTCTTCCCCCTGCTGAGCCTGCCGGTGCTGCGTCCCCAGACGGTCTGATTCTCAGCCGAGCGTGCGGCCGCGGGCGATCGTCCCGCCGCCGTCGACCGGCAGCAGCACGCCGGTGACGAACTCGCTCTCGCGGCCGGCCAGGTAGACGACGGCCCACGCCACGTCTTCCGGCCGGCCGAGACGCGTCAGGTGCATCGCCTCGAGCTCCGCGCGACGCGCCTCGCTGATGCCGGCGTCACGTCGCTCGTTCAGCACGTAGCCGACGGACAGCGCGTTGCAGCGCACGTTGCGCGATCCGTATTCGACGGCGATCGAGCGGGTGAGCGCTTCGAGCCCGCCTTTGCTGGCGCCATACGGCGCCAGCCCGGCGCTGGCGCGCACCGCCTGGCGCGACGAGACGTTGACGATCGATCCGTGTCCCGCCGCGAGCATGTGCGGGATCGCCGCGCGCGAGAGCCACGCGACCGCGGTCAGGTTGACGCGCAGGACGCGCTCCCAGCGCGCGGTGTCGAACGCCTGGAACGACGTCTGCCCGCCGGCCATGGCGGCGTTGTTGACGAGGACCGTGAGGCCGCCGAGCCGTTCGGCGGCGTCCGCCACGAGCTGCGTGCACGCCGCTTCCTCGGCGAGGTCGGCCGGGAGGAAGACGGCGGTGCCGCCGGCGCGCGTGATCGCGTCGACGACGGCGGCGCCGCGCGCGGCGTCGCGCCCGTGGACGGCGACCGCGGCGCCTTCGCGCGCGCACGTGACCGCCGTCGCCGCACCGATGCCGGCCGTCGACCCGGTGACGAGCACGCGTTCTCCGGCGAGTCGCATGGCGGGTCGGCTACGACGCGCCATGCGCGGTGTCAACGGCGCTGCGAGCGGAACGGGTTGCCGTCGGGAAGATCCGCGGCCAGCGCGGCGCCGATCTCGCGCGCGCGGCGGACCACGTCCTCGCGCAGCGCGCGCTTGGTCGTCGCGTAAGCGGCGGCGTCGAGGCGGCCGAGCGGCCGCGCGAGCGCGATCGCGTGCTCCAGCACGGCGTCCGCCGTGGGGGCCAGCACGCGCACGACGCCGGCGGCGTGCGCCTCGGCCGCCGTCATGCGCCGGCAGTGCAGCATGACCTCGGTGCGAGCCGGCGTGGCGACCGCCTCGGCGACGACGGCCGCCGTGGGGCCGATCACCGGAATGCCGCCTTCGAGCTCGGTGAGACCGTAGCGCGAGCGCTCGTCGTCGAGCGCGACCCGCACGTCCGCGGCGCAGTAGAGCATGAAGCCGCCCGCCAGCGCGTGACCGCTCGACGCGGCCACGACCGGCTTCGGGAAGAGGAACACGCGTTCGACGAGCGCCACGAACGCCAGGCTGACCGCGCGCATCCGGTCGGGCGGCAGCGCCGGCAGGAGCTTCAGGTCGAGGCCGCCCGAGAAGAACCCGGGGCGTCCCGCGAGGACGACGCTGCGGGCCGGGCCGCGCTCGACGTCGTCCAGCGCGACGCCGAGCGCGTCGAGCAGGGCAGGGCCGATCGCGTTCGCCTTGCCGTCGTCGATGCGGACGACGGCGACCGATTCGTCGAGCGTCGTCTGGACGGGCGTCATCGGCGATACCGCCGCCAGAGCGCGTTGCGCCGCCGCTCGAGCACCGTCGCGCGCTCGTCCGGCCCGACGCGCGGCGAGCCGGGCGGCAGATGCTCGTCGAGACGTGCACGCGGGACGCGCGTCACCGTCACTGACGGCGCCGATTCCGCGAGGAGGAACCGCGCGGCGAGCGTGCCCTTCTCGTAGCCGGCCGGGTCGATCCAGTTCCACACGCCCGGGTCGTCGTGCGCGATCACGCCGCGGAAGACGCCGTCGGCGTCGAGGCGCGCCTGCGCGCCGTTGAGCGACGCCTGCCGGTTCTGGAAGTCGACGCTCTCCCACCACCAGTTGCCGAGGCCGACGCTCCACTGGCGGCAGCGCGGCACCGCGAACTCGACGATCACCGCCTCGTCGGGCGTGCAGTGGAAGTTGCCCATGCCGTACGCCTGGCCCTTGAGCGCGCCGCCGGCGTCCTCCGCGCGCGGCGCCATCACCGTGAGCGAGTTCGGCGGCATGTTGTCGACCATGACGCGGCTCATCTGGTCCCACAGGCCGCCGGCCTTCGTGATCCAGTCGCGCAGGCGGTCGACGCGCGCCGCGAGCTGGTCGGTGCGGAGCGCCGGCGGCGGGTACGTCGCGCCGACCCGCTCGATGACGAGGTCGGCGGGACGCTCCGTCTCCCAGTCGTTGAAGTACTGGCGGATGAAGACGAAGCCGGCGTCGGCGCGCAGCGGCATCCAGTTGGACGGCAGCGGCGACGGCGCGGGCTCGGGACCGAGCACGATCTCGACCGCGCCATCCGCGCCGACGTCGAGCTCGAGGCCGTTGCGCGACGAGATCGTGCCCCACTTGGAGACGTCGCCCTCGGCGAAGTGGCCGAAGTTCGCCTGCACCTCGATGTGGTTCGCGCTGCCGCGCGTCCCGTGGATGCGATAGGTGGCGTCGCCGCGGATCGGTGCCATCAGGTACAGGCAGTCGGGGGCGTCGAGCCCCCACGGCGTGGTGATGTCGACGGTGCGCGCGAAGCGCGGGTAGTCGGGGTCGGCGTGCTCGACGCAGATCTGCTGCCCGGCGGCGAGATAGCGCAGCAGGTAGCGGAAGCCTTCGGCGCGGTCGCGCGGCGTGGCCGGCGCGTCGTCGGCGAGGACGATGCCGCGCGCGCGGTCGAGCGTCGCCAGGAGATCGCTCCAGACGGCGCCGCTCGTGACGCGCGGATCGGCCGGATCCTTCATCGCGCGGACACAATGGGCTAAGGTCCGCCGCGCTCGCAAGGGCGGAGGCCACGTGGAACGGTTCATCGTCGGAACGGGACGCTGCGGCTCGACGCTGCTCTCGCGGATGCTCGGGGAGAACCCCGAGACGCTGTCCGTCTTCGAGCTGATGAACGGTCTCGATCCGTCGCGTCGCTTCCAGGCCGAGCCGATGAGCGGCCGCGACTTCGCCGACCTGCTGTCCGCCGAGCAGCCGGTGCTGACGGCGGTGCTGAAGCGCGGCTACCCGGTCGAGGAGGTGACGTACCCGTTCGGCCGCGGCCGCTACGGGCGCGGCGACGGCGTGCCGTGGATGCTGGTGTCGACGCTGCCGCGCTGGACCGACGATCCCGACGCGCTGTTCGACGACACGGTCGCGTTCCTGGTCGCGCAGGAGGCACGACCTCCGGTCGAGCACTTCCGTGCCGTGCTGGCGTTCTGGATGCGTCGCTTCGGTCGTACCCATTGGATGGAGCGCGCCGGCTCGTCGATCGACTACCTCGAGCAGCTGGTGACGGCCTTCCCGGGCGCGCGGTTCGTCCACATCCATCGCGACGGTGCGGAGGCGGCGCTGTCGATGCGCGAGCACCACGCGTTCCGGCTGCCGATCTGCCTCATGTACAACGCGCCCGTCGCGTCCGGGCGCACCGTCCGCGAGCTCGGCATGCTCGACTTCCACGGCGAGCCCACCGCCGACGATCCCGTCACGCAGATCCTGAACGCGCGGCCGCCGGCGCAGTACTTCGGCCGCTACTGGTGCGACCAGGTCATCCACGGCTTCCGCGCGCTGCGCCTGCTCGACCGCGCGCAGTATCTCGAAGTGGGCTTCGAGGACCTGGTCCGCAACCCGCGCGAGGAGCTCGAGCGCGTGCGCGCGTTCTTCGACCTCGGACCGGATCGCGATGGGTGGATCGCGCGCGCGGCGGCGCTGAGCCGCGGCGTCCCGCCGCAGCGCGCGCCGGAGCTGCCGGCCGAGGAGCGGCGCGCGCTGGACGCGGCGTGCGCGGCGGGGATGAAGCTCGTCGGGCGCGCCTACTGAGCGCGGATCACCGGCTCGCAGCCGGTGCCGTCGAGCAGCGTCTCGACGAACGCGCGATCGCCGGCGCCGAGCCGTTGCGCGTCCTCGCGCAGCCAGCCGAGGCACTTCCCCTGGTACGGGAACGGCTTCTGCACCCACGGCTGCTCGTCGATCGTGCACTCGACGCGCTCCGCGCCGCGCGCGAGGGCGTCGGCGTTGGCCAGCAGGAACGGCACGTGGACGCGGCCGATCTCCGCGAGCAGCGGCCGCAGCGCGCTCGCCGCGTCGTCGCGCGCCAGCCAGCCGTCGTTGCTCGGTGTGAGTCCCGAGAGGTCCTCGACGATGTCGACCCACGCGCTCACGCGTGGTGCGATCTCGAGCGCGATCGCGCGCGGCGTCGGGTCGAAGCCGGCGAGCTGCGTGAGCTGGCCGTAGAGCGCGAAGACCGACGCGCCCGGCCGCCCGCCCATCACGAAGCGCGACCCGGTGAGCCGCGCGTCGAGCAGGCGCAGCAGGCGGCGGTAGCTGTCCTCGATGACGGGCGCCGTCGTCGGGTTCGAGCCGACGACGCCGAGCCGATTGATCTGCCGCTCCGCGAACTGTGTGCCGGCGTTCGCCAGCACCTCTTCGGGCGCGGACGTCATCGCCCAGCGCGGCAGGATCGCCGCCGCGTTCGCGACGTCGGCGGCGAACGCCCAGCGGTAGTGGAACATCGGCTTCGTGAGCCACTCGTCGGCGTAGTCCTCGATCAGCGCGTCGACGAACGCCAGCGCGGGGTCGGGCGGGATGACCGACCGCCCGGCATGCATCGTCTCGAGGCGGCGGATCAGCGGCGTCGAATCGGTATGCGCCACGTCCTCGCCGGGGAAGACCAGCTGCGGCAGCAGCTGCACGCGCGGGCGCGGCAGGACGCGCGCCTCGGGCGACTGCGTCGTGACCCACGCGTGCGGGATGCGGCGGTAGCGCAGCACCGCGCGCATCTTCCGGCTGTAGGGCGACCCGGGCATGCCGACGATCGTGATCATCGCCGGCCTACGTGCCGGGCGCGGGCGGCCGCTGTCAACGAGCCGCGCCGCTACTCAGCGCCCCTTCCACTTCGGCGCGCGCTTCTCGACGAATGCCGACAACCCTTCGTTGAAGTCCTCGGTGCCGAACATCTTGGCGATGCCCTCGCCGGACATGGTCCAGCCGACCTCGTCGGGCTGATCCGTCGACTCGAGCATGATGCGGCGCGACTCGCGGACGGCGAGGGGCGCGTTCTCGGACACCTGCGCGGCGAGCTTCTTCGCGGCCTCGAGCGCCTGGCCCTCCTCGCACAGTACGTTCACCCAGCCGAACTGGTACGCACGCTCGGCGGGGAAATCGAGACGGCCGGTGAGCGCGAGCTCCATCGCGATGTTGCGCGGCAGCTTGCGCGGCAGGCGGAAGAGGCCGCCGGCGGCGGCGACGAGGTTGCGCTTCACCTCGGGGATGCCGAACACCGCGGTCTTCGACGCGACCACCAGGTCGCACGCCAGCACGAGCTCGGTGCCGCCCGCGAGCGCCGGCCCGTCGACGGCGGCGATGATCGGCTTCGTGCGCTCGCGACGGACGAAGCCGCCGAAGCCGCCGCGCGACGTCATCATCCCGCCGGGATCGACGCTCATCTGCTTCAGATCGGCGCCGGCGCAGAAGATGTAGCCCTTGGCCGTCTTGGCGCCCGTCAGGACGCCGACCCAGACCTCGTCGTCGGCCTCCATCTTGTCGACGGCCTCTTCTATGCCGGTGGCGACCGCGGTGTTCACCGCGTTGCGGGCGTCGGGACGATTGATGGTGATGACGGCGACGTTGCCGATCTTCTCGTAGTCGATCATCGGGACGGTCTACGATCGATCGCCGGCTGGGTCCAGACCTTGCGTGGCGTGGACCGCGGAGTAGCAGTCGTTGCCATGGACGCTTTCACGACGATCACCCAATTCGTGAAGATGCTCGAGAACCTCGGTCGCTGGATCGAGAAGGGGGAGGAATACGCGAAGGGCAAGAAGTTCGAATCGGACGTCCTCGTCCAGTCGCGGCTCGCGCCCGATCAGTTCTCGCTGGCGGGCCAGGTGCAGTCCGCCTGCGACACGGCCAAGTTCGCCGGCGCCTATCTGGCCGGCGTCGAGTCGCCGTCGAACCCCGACACGGAGAAGACGGTCGCCGAGCTGAAGGCCCGGATCGCGGGCACGCTGGCCTTCCTGCGCACCGTCGACGGCAAGCTCGGCGGCGCGGCGGAGAAGCGCGTGGCGCCGAAGTGGCTCCAGGGCAAATGGATGCGCGGCGACGAGTACCTGACGCAGTTCGCGATCCCCAACTTCTACTTCCACGTCACCACCGCCTACGCGCTGCTGCGCCACAACGGGGTCGAGGTGGGGAAGATGGACTTCCTGGGCTCGCTGCCCATCCGCGACTGATCGCGCATGCCGCTGCCCGTCGTGGACCCGATGCCGCCCCGCGCCGCGGGGCCGCTGCCGTGGGTCCGCGCCGGGCGGCGGCTGCTCGCGAACCCCACCGCGTTCTTCGCCGACACGCGCCGCCGCCTCGGCGACACCTTCGTCGTCGACGCCTTCGGCTTCCGCCTCTTCTGCGTCTTCTCGCCGCTCGGCGTCCGCGCCCTCTACGCGGTCAAGGAAAGCGAGGCGAGCTTCGGCCTGGCGACGTTCCGCCTGCTCAGGCTCAAGCTGCCGGCCGAATTGTTCGCCGGCCGTCGCGTGACGCCGCACCGGCTCTTCGGCGGCGACGACGTCGAGCGCTACCTGCGCACGCTCGACGACGCGGTCACCGTCGAGCTCGATCTGCTCGGCGCGCGCGGCCGCTTCGAGGTGTTCGCCGAGATGCGCCGTCTCGGGCATCGCCTCGGCTTCGCGACGTGGCTCGGCCGCGAGGCGGCGTCGCCGGCGTGGATCGATCGGCTGATTCCCCTCGTCGATCGGCTCGACAGCGCCGACGCGTTCGTGCGGCCGTCGCAGGCCTTCCTCACGGCGGCGCGCCGGTACCGGCGCGAGCGCGAGGCGCTGCGCGGCCTCGAGGCGACGGTGCAGGCGTTCTGGGAGCAGCGGCGCGAGGCCGACGACTTCCTCGCGCAGATCCACGCCGCCTACGCCGACGTCGCGCCGGCCGAGCGCCACGCCGGCGTCGCGCGCGACGTCGTCATGCTGCATCTGGGCTCGCAGTCGAACCTGTACGCGGCGCTCGCGTGGACGTTCATCGACGTCGTGCAGCGGCCGGCGCTCGTCGAGCGCATTCGCGCGGGCGACGACGACCTGCTCGAACGGTGCGCCAGCGAGTCGATCCGGCTGGCGCAGCGCTCGATCACGCTCCGCTCGGTGCTGCAGCCGATCGACGTGGACGACGAGCGCGGCCGCTGGCGTCTCGCGCCCGGTGTGTTGCTGGCGACGATGCTCTCCGTCAACAACGCGTCGGCCGCGCCGGGGCTCGGCGACTTCGATCCGGCGCATTACGACGGCCGCAAGCTGGCCGCCGGCGTGCCCGTCGCGGCGCGCGAGCTGGTCAGCACGTTCGGCCACGGCGTGCATTCGTGTCCCGCGCAGCGCTTCGCCGTCTCCGCGATCCGCATCGCGGTCCGGCGGCTGCTCGCGCGCTACGACGTCACGCCCGAGTTCGCGTCCGCCGTCGCCCGCCCGCAGCAGCTCGGCGCGGTCGCGCGCGCCGCGCATCCCTGCATCGTCGCGTACCGCGCGCGCTGAGCCTTGCGCCGGTCGGGGCCTTCGTCTACCGACGGGCCGTTGTCGTTCCGTGCCCGCGTGCTCGCCTGCCTGCTGACGGTCGTGACCGCCTGCCTGTTCGCCTGCGCGTCCCCCGACGGTCTGCCGCCGCAGATGGCGATCGAGACCGTGGTCGACGAGCTACTGCCGCCGCTGCCGGCGGACGCCGTCGTGGAGCCATCGGCCGAGGCCGCGCGTCCCGCGTCGCTGGCGCCGGGCGGCGCGCTCGGCGGCGGCGGCGGGCGGCCGAGCCTCGTCGTGACGGCGCCGTCGCGCGTGCGGATGCGCGTCGCCGTGCCCCCGGATGCGGGCGTGCGCTTCGGCGTCGGCGTCGAGGGCAGCAAGCGGCGCGAGGCCGATCGCAGCGGCGTGCGCTTCCGCCTGACGGTCGACGGCACGGAGGCGTTCACCGACGTGCTGAATCCCGCCGCGCGCCGGCGCGACCGGCGCTGGCGCGACCAGGTCGTCGACCTCGCGGCGTGGGCGGGGAAGACCGTCGATCTCGTGCTCGAGACGTCGGCCGACGATCCGTCGATGCCGTTGGCGGGCCGTCCGGGCTGGAGCCACGTCCGCCTGACGCGCACCGAGCGGCGCGACCGCCAGCGTGCGGCGCCCGACGCGCGCAACGTGCTCGTGCTGCTCGTCGATACGCTGCGCGCCGATCGGGTGGGCGCCTACGGCGCGGGCGACGCGGCCACCCCGGCGCTCGATGCGCTCGCGCGTGGCGGCGTCGTGTTCCGCGACGCCGTCGCCCAGTCGTCGTGGACGCTGCCGTCGGTGGCGACGTTGCTGTCGGGGCTGCCTCCGCGTAGTCACGGCGCGCGCGGCGACCGCATCCACGGTGCGGCGCCGGACGGCGCGCCGCCGCAGAACGCGTTCCTCGCCGACGCGGTCGTCACCTGGCCCGAGCTCGCGCAGCGCGCCGGTATCACGACGATGGGCGTGTCGACGAATCCGCTCGTCAGCCGCGCGACCAACGTGGCGCAGGGCTTCGAGACGTTCGTCGAGCTGCCGTTCGATCCGAAGGCGCGCACGTGGGCGACTGCGGCCGACGTCAATCGCGCGTTCGTCGACTGGGTAGAGGCGAATCCGGGGCTGCGCTTCGCGGCCTGGCTGCACTACATGGACGTCCACGATCCGTACATGCCGCCGGAGCGGCTGCGGCCTCCGGTGCCGGCGGGCCTCCGTCCATTGGTGGCGCAGGGGCGCGTCAACGAGCTCGCGAAGCCGATCAACCGCGGTGCGGCGCCGCTCCTGAGCCCGTTCGAGGTGGCGTGGCTCGAGCGGCTGTACGCCGCCGACGTGCGGGCGTGGGACGAGACGCTCGGGCAGCTGCTCGCCGCGCTCGACCGGCTCGGGCTGCGGGAATCGACGACGATCGTCGTGACGGCCGACCACGGCGAGGAGTTCCAGGAGCACGGCCGCCTGAAGCACGGCACGCAGCTCTACGAGGAGACGATCCGTGTGCCGGTCATCCTGGCCGGACCGGGCATCGCGCCCGCCGCGCGCACGGACACCGCGCAGGGCGTCGACCTGCTGCCGACGGTGTTGCCGCTGCTCGGCATCGCGCCGCCGCCGGGCCTGCCGGGCCGCGATCTGCTGGCGACCACCACGCCGTCGCCGGCCGTCAGCGAGACGAGCAACGGCATCCTGCGCGACGGTCGCGCGGTCGAGCTGACGGCGACCCGGTCGTCGACGTGGAAGCTCATCCAGGCGCCCGCCGTGCAGCACGAGGAGCTGTACGACCTTGCGCGCGATCCCGGCGAGCGCGACGACCTGCATGCCGGTCACCCGCAATCGACGGCGCTGCGCGAGACGTTCGACGCATGGGCCGCCGCCGCTCCGGCGGCGCCGGCGACCGGCGGCAGCGACGCCGCGCTGAGCGACAAGCTGCGCCAGCTCGGCTACGTCGACTGATCAGCTCGCCGTGCAGTGGCGGCGGACGACGTCGACGAGGGCGTCGAAGTCGTCCTTGTGGACCGCGGCCGCGACGCCGAGCGCGTGGACGTGCTGCTCGATCGCGGTGTCGACGCTCACGACGACGACGGGAATCGCCGCCAGGCTGGCGTCCGCCTGCTGCGCGCGGCGGAACGCGAAGCCGTCCATCACCGGCATGTGCAGGTCGAGGATGATGAGGCAGGGACGCCGGTCCGCGCGCAGCTGCTCGAGGGCCACGGCGCCGTTCTCCGCGGTCACGACTTCGTAGCGCTCGAGCGCCAGCGTCGCCGCCACCACCTCGCGGACGTCGGCGTTGTCCTCGACCACGAGGACGCGATGTGTGTGACCGTCCGGCACGAGGTGCAGTCTGCCCGCGCGTCGGCCGGTGGGAAAGAGCCGAACGCGTGGCGCGGTACGTCGAGGAGGGCTCGACGCCGGCGAGGCCGTCGTCCTCCAAGGGCGCCCGATCAGTGCGCGACCGGCGGCCGCCGGCCGGCGACCGCCCGATAGCCGGCGAGCAGCAGCACGGCACCGGCGATCGAGACGAGCCAGCCCGCGGCCTGATCGGGGCCGTACCATCCCATCGCGCGGCCGACGTAGCCGCCGACGACGGCGCCGGCGATGCCGAGCAGGATGGTGACCAGCATCCCGCCGGGATCGCGTCCCGGCATGACCAGCTTGGCCAACGCGCCGATGATGAGCCCAGCGATGATCCAGCCGATGATCGTCATGCGTCCGGCATATGCCCTGCGGACGCGCCGTCAATCGTCCCCGACCCACTTTTCGCTCTCACGCCGCCGACCGACGGTGTGGTACGCCTCCCTCATGGGACACCACGATCACGATGGTCCGGACACCGGCGGCCGCGCCATCCCGCGTCGGGATTTTCTCCGGGCACTCGGCGCCGCGGGCGCCGGCGGTGTGCTGGCGTCGATCGGCATGCGGAGCGCGCGCGCGGCGGGCCCGCCGCTCGAGGGCTACACCGCGACGTTCCCGGACGGCATCAAGTGCGGCGACCCGGCGCCCGGCGGCTCGGTCATCTGGACCCGCCTCGGACGGCCCGTCGACGGCCCGCCGGTCCCCGTCGTGTGGACGGTCGCCGAGGACGCGGCGATGGAGCAGGTCGTGCGCGGCGGCTTCGTGTGGGCGCGCGACGGCGCGGGTCACACCGTCAAGGTGAAGGTGCGCGGCCTCCGTCCCGATCGCTGGTACTACTACCGCTTCGACGGCCCCGGCGCGGCGAGCGTCGTCGGCCGCCTGCGTACGGCGCCGCGGCTCGGCAGCACGCCCGACCGCCTGCGCTATGCGTTCGCCAGCTGCCAGCAGCGTAACGCCGCCTTCTACGTCGCCCACCGCGGCATCATGCAGGAGAACGTCGACTTCCTGATGCACCTGGGCGACTACATCTACGTCAACGACGGCTTCGACACGACGCTCGAGCGCTATCGCAACCGCTGGCGAACCTTCCATTCGAACCCCATCCTCCAGGAGCTGCAGGCGGCGGTGCCGCTCGTCGCGATGTGGGACGACGGCGAGTTCTACAACGGCGTCGATCGGTTCGGTCCGCCGGATCGGCTCGCCGCGGCGAAGCAGGCGTGGTTCGAGAACATGCCGGTGCTCGGCAATGCGCGCGACCGCGTCTATCGCAGCTTTCCCTGGGGACGGCTCGCCGACGTGGTGATGATCGACGTTCGCTCGTATCGCGATCCCGAGGTGCCGGCCAACGTGAGCGTCGGCGGCATCATCGACGGGCAGGACTCGCGTATCCCGCCGGGCGAGCAGATGTTCGCGCCGGAACGCACGACGCTCGGCGCGAAGCAGGAGCAGTGGCTGCGCCGCACGCTGCGGCGGTCGAGCGCGACGTGGAAGTTCATCGGCAACCCGTACAACATCAACCCGTGGAAGCTGCAGGACCTCGCCGGTACGCCCGGCGCGCATCCGAACGAGGGCGTCTACGTGTCGAACGAGGCGTGGGACGACTACCAGGCGGAGCGGCGCGCGCTGCTGTCCTACCTGCTGCTGCACGACGTCCGGAACGTCGTCTTCTCGAGCGGGCACACGCACATCTACCTGGCGTCCGAGCTGCAGCCCGATTTCGACCAGCCGAGCTCGCCGACGGTGGCGTTCGACTTCGTCACGGGCTCGCAGACCGCCGACCCCGACCCGCGCACGATCGCGCCCGAGGAGATCCTGCTCGCGGCCGAGACGATCATGCGCAACGCGAACACGCCGTACCTGCGATACGTGAACATCCTCGACCAGGGCTACGCCGTCGTGGACGCGACGCCCGAGGAGACGATCGTCGAGTTCCGCGTGCTGAACACCTTCGACCCGAACGCGACGCCGCGGACCGCCGCGCGCTTCCGCGTGGTGAACCGTAGCCGCGTGCTGGAGACGCTGTTCACCGAGCGATGATGTCGTCGTCGATCAGGGCGCGGCGGTCACGCCGACCCGGCGGACGCCCTGAGCGACCCGCGGCCGATGTGGCCGATACCGCACGGTGCCGTCCTCCGCGATGCGGGCGCCGACCCGTCCCGCCCGCAATGCCGCCTCGTGTCCGGCCGCGTCCTCGACCGCGACGCACACCTCGTCACCCGACGGGGCCGCCAGCGCCGTCCCGTCGCACGCCCGCAGGAGGCCGATCACGGGATACCCGAGATCGAAGCGGATGCCGGCGATGACCATTCCGGCCCGGAGCAGGTTTCGCCAGCTGACGACGTTGTGCAGGCGGACGCCGCCGCAGGTCCAGCGCATCGACGTTGCGGCGGCGTAGCGCAGGCGGGCGTCGAGGAGCGCGCGCTGGTGGCCGCGGCCGCGGTCGTCGGGGTGCACCATCGCGTGCTCCAGGAAGCACGCGCGGAGCGGCCAGTCGTCGCCGGGGATGAGCGGGAATCGGAGCCTGCCGTACGCGTCCGGGCGCGTCGGGATGCGTAGCAGGCCCATCGCGGCGAGCCGCGGCCCGGCGAAGACGCCGTAGGCGACGCCGTTGGTCCCGTCGAGGTAGCGGCACACCTCGGCGTCGGTCTTGGGTCGCAGGTAGCCTGGCGGCAGCGTGCCGACGACGACGGCCTGGAGCGCCTGGACGTGGCGCATGTCGGTGATCGCGAGACGCCGAAGGGTCGGTGTGGATGTCGTTTCCATGGGCCGCCCGACATACGCGCGGCGTCGCGATCCGGATGCGACCCTTGACAAGTGCCGTGTCGGCAGAGAATCGACACGCACGATGGCCTTCAAGCAGTACCTCCGCGAAGAGATCACCCACGGCCTGGACGAAAGCTACACCGAGGAGGGCTGGGCGAAGGATTTCCCCGGCAAGGCGTACTACGACGTCCACCTGTCGACCATCGAGGAGCACGAGATGGCGACGCCGACGTTCCGCGAGTATCTGAGCGGCGGTGGCTTGAAGATCCTCGAGTCGGGCTGCGGCACGGGGCGGTGGATGTCGTTCTTCGAGAAGCTCGGAAATCGCGGCTTCGGCATCGACGACAGCTGGGGGCCGCTGCGCGTCGCGCGCGAGCACGATCCGGACATGAACCTCGTGCGCGGCAACGCGCTGGTCACGCCGTTCCGGAACGACGTGTTCGACGCCGGGTTCTCGTCGTACGTCGCCGAGCACTTCCCCGAAGGACCCGTGGCCCTCTTCAAGGAGATCCACCGGGTGCTCAAGCCGAACGCGCTCTTCTTCGTCGTCGTGCCGTTCAACAACACGTTCCGCCGGCTCGTCACCAACAACGCGCTGCGGTTCTTCTACGCGATCTGGCGCTGGCAGAAGAAGCCGCTCGGCTTCACCGAGTTCCGCTACGAGAAGGCCGAGATGGACTCGTTCCTCGCGCAGGCGGGCTTCAAGGTCGAGCGCGTGCTGCCCGACGACTATTACCTGCCGTGGTCGAAGGGGCTCTTCGTCGACGTCTGCGACGTCGGCTCGTTCGTCAAGTACGAGCAGAAGCCGGCGTTCGAGTTCGGCAAGTTCGGGCTGCGCGTCGTCCGCGCCATCCAGAGCGTCGGGATCTGGCACTCGTGCGAGGGCATCTTCTACGTCACGCGCGCGGTGAAGTAGGGCGTGAGCTACAAGATCCACCTGCTCGACGCGCTGACGCCGGTCGAGTGGAGCCAGGCGACGTGGAAGGTGGAGCGGACGAGCGTCGCCGTCGACGACTGCGCCGAAGAGCTGCTCCATCCGCTGCTGCTGAAGGCGCTGCCGCGCGACGGCATCTGCGTGGACGCCGGCTGCGGCTCGGCGAAGTGGCCGATCCACCTGCGCCGCCTCGGCTTCAACGTCGTCGGCATCGACGTCAGCCGCGACGCGTGCGCGCTCGCGCGCTCGACCGATCCCGGGCTCGGCGTGGGCGTCGGCGACGTGCGGAAGCTGCCGCTGCGAAGCGGTTCGGTGGACGCGTTGCTCTCGTTCGGCGTGGTCGAGCACGACGAGCGCGGCCCCGACGAGGCAATGGCCGAGGCGCGGCGCGTGATGCGGGACGGCGGCCTGCTCGTGCTGAGCGTGCCCTACGACAACCTGCTGCGCCGTCTCGTCATCAACCGCATCATGGACCGCGTGACCCGCGAGCGCCGCGCGGCGGGTATGCAGCTCGGGTTCGTCGAGTATCGCTTCACCGCGCCGGAGGTCGTCGACTTCGTGACGCGCGCCGGCTTCCGCGTCGAGTCGGTGCACCCGAACGAGTTTCGCGCGCCGCGGACCGTCGGGCTGTGGGTCGACTGGCAGAACATCACCTTCGATCCGTTCCGGAAGCTCGACACCGAGACCATGTTCCGCCTGCCCGGCACGTGGGGACGGCTCGGGGCCGCGCTCGTGCGGTGGGCGCCGTGGACCGCCTGCGCCGAGGTCGTCGTGTTCGCGCGCGCGGTCTGAGCGGCTACTCGAGGCCGAGCCGCGCGAGGGGCAGGGCGCGGTCGCGCCAGCCGTCCCACAGGCCGCGCACGTACTCCGTGAACTCTCGCAGCCGGCCGATGCGGATCGCGTGCGCGACGTCGCGCGGCAGCGCCACGAGGAGGTCCCACGGCCAGAGGACGAGCCGCGCGGCGGCGCGTCGTACCGCGGCGGCGACTCCGGGACGGGGCTCGCGCAGCAGCGCGTGCCGCTCGACGAAGTAGAAGTGGAAGAACCGCGGCCAGTCCCACAGCCCGAACCGCATGCGGCCGAGCCGGCCGAGCACCACCGCGAGGAATTCGAGCGGGAGGTCGCGGCGGACCATGCGGACGAAGTTCCGTCGCTCCGCGGGCGTGGCGTACGTCTTCAGCAGGCGCACCAGGTTGCGTGCCCCCAGATACGCGCGCACGGGATTCCACGGCAGCGGCTCCGCGTTCGGGAGCTGCGCCTCCCACGGCACGGGGTAGTCCGGTGGCCGGCGCGACGCCGCCTTCGTGCTCGACGAGCCGCGATGGAGGATGCGCGAGTGCGGCTCCCAGACGACGCACCAGCCCTTGCGCCGTGCGCGCAGGCACCAGTCGACGTCCTCGTGGTACGCGAAGTAGTCCTCGTCGAGCAGCCCGACGTCGCGCAGCGCCTCGGCGCGCAGGAGGAGGCTCGTGCCGACGACGACCTCGACCTCGCGTCGCGTGTCGTAGCCCTCGCCGGGCATCGCGTTGACGCCCATGATCTGCACGATCGAGCGCCGGTCGAAGCGCATTTCGACGTACGCCACGTCGATCAGCTCGGGCCGGTCGAGGCGGAACACCGCGCTCGACGCGGCGGCGCAGCGGGGCGCCGACTCGATCGCGTCGAGCAGCGGCGGCAGGAAGTCGGGCGCGACGATCGCGTCGTTGTTGAGCAGGAGGACGCCCTCGGCGCCCGCCTCGAGCGCCGCCGTGATGCCGACGTTGTTCCCGCCCGCGAAGCCGCGGTTCTTCGGCAGCGCCAACACGGCGACCGCCGGGTAGCGCTCGCGGACGCGCTCGACGGTGCCGTCGCGCGAGCCGTTGTCGACGACGAGGATGCGCGCGCCGCCGAGCCGGGCCGCGGCCAGGCTCTCGAGGCACGCGAGCGTGTCGTCGGCCCGGTTCCATGCGAGGACGACGATGGTGACGCGGTCGGCCTGCAGGCGCCCGTCCTACCGCAAGCCGAGCCGCTCGAGCGGGATGGGACGGCCGCGGAGGCCGTCGATGAGGCCCTGCACGTGCTCGGCCACCTGGGCCGTGCGCCCCTCGCGACGCGCGTCGGCGATGGCCCGGGGCAGCGACCAGGCGAGCACGACGGGGGTCCACAGGACCGTACGCACGAAGCGGCCGAACGACGAGCCGCCCAGCCGGCCCACGCACGCGACGACCAGCGCGCGGCGGTACGTCCAGTAGCCGAGCATGAGCTCTTCTTCGCCGTCGAGCACGGCGGCCAGGTACGCGAGCGGGACCGCGTAGAGCGTGGAGCAAGCCCAGTAGAGCTTCTGCCGCAGCGTGCCGCGCATGCGCACGAAGCGCGCCGCGTTGCGCGCGCCGAGGTACGTCCGCACGGGATTCCACGTGAGCGGCAACGGGTTTTCGAGCTGGGGCACCGTCGACTCGCGCGGCGCCGGCGCCGACTTCGCCGCGTCGATCGTGCTGCGCGACCCGTGGTGCCAGATGCGCGACAGCGGCTGATACCAGATCTCCCAGCCCGCCTGTCGCGCGCGGAAGCACCAGTCGACCTCCTCGTGGTAGGCGAAGTACTCCTCGTCGAGGAGGCCGACGCGCTCCAGCGCCTCGCGCCGCATGAGGAGACAGGAGCCGATGCCGACCTCGACCTGGCGCTCGGCATCGAAGCCCTGGCCGGGCAGGGCGTTGACGCCGCGCCGGTGCACCAGCCCGTGGCCGAAGAAGACGTCGAGGTAGGCGACCTCGAGCACCTCCGGGCTGTCGAAGCGCAGCACGGCACCCGACACGGCGGCCGCGCGGGGATGCTCGTTCATCGAGTAGACGAGCCAGCCCAGGAAGTCGCCCGCCACCTTCGTGTCGTTGTTCAGGAGGAGGACGGCGCGCGCGCCGCGCTCCAGGGCGGCGCGGATGCCGACGTTGTTCCCGCCCGCGAAGCCGAGGTTCTCCGGCAGCGCGATCACGTCGAGGGTCGGGAACCGGTCACGAATGGCCTCGACCGAGCCGTCCCGCGAACCGTTGTCGACGACCAGCGGCCGGGCGCCGCCGAACCACGCCTCCCGCAGGCTCTCGAGGCACTCGAGCGTCTCCTCGCGCCGGTTCCAGCTCAGCACGATGATCGTGACCTCGGCCGGCGTCAGGGGGTTGCCGGTCGCGGGCTCGGCCGGAGCCGCATCATCGGCGGCGGCAGGCATTCCGGTCGGCGGCATGGCGACCAGCGATACTAACCCACGGATGGACGTGCTCGCCACAGACGCGACGCCATGCGTTTCGGGTTTGCCGCCGACGACGGCGTCTTGTTATGGTCCGCGAATGTCGATGGGGGCCGTCCGCTCGTACGACGTCGGTGCGCGCGACTCCCGCTACTGGTACCTGATCGTCCAGTTCGCGCTGAAGGACTTCAAGATCCGGTACAGCCACACCGTCCTGGGCTACGTCTGGTCGGTGCTGAACCCGCTGCTCTTCACGCTCATCTACTACGTCGTCTTCTCGATCTTCATCCGCTTCGAGGTCATCAACTACCCGGGCTACCTGCTGCTCGGCATCGTCCTCTGGAACTTCTTCTCGGAGGGCACCGCGCACGGCGCGACGGCGCTGCTGGCGCGCGGCGGGATCGTCACGAAGATCCCCATGCGGCGCGAGCTCATCGTCTACGCGGCGGTTCTGAACGCGCTGATCTCGTTCATGATCAATCTCGCGGTGCTCGCCCTCGTGCTGTGGGTGATGGGCTCGCCGATCCGCTCGTCGATGCTGACGTTCCCCATCGCGGTGGCCGACATCGTCATGCTGACGCTCGGCATCTCGCTGCTCCTGGCGCCCATCCACGTGCGCTACCACGACGTCGGCCACCTCTGGATGGTGCTGCTGCAGATCGGCTTCTGGCTGACGCCGATCGTCTACGTCGACACGATGGTGCCGGAGCGCTGGCGCTGGCTCGTCGACCTGAACCCGATGGCCCGCATCCTCTCCCACGCGCGCGAGTCGCTCATCTGGGGCACGTGGACGCCGCCCAGCATCATGTTCGGCACGACGGCGTTCTGCGGCCTCGTGCTGCTCGTCGGCTGGCTCGTCTTCCAGCGCGTCCAGGCGCGCGTCGTCGAGTACTACTGATGCACGCCATCGAGGTCCACAACGTCTCGAAGTCGTATCGCATCGCCCACGAGCGGCAGACGCGACTCGCGGAGCGTTTCCTCTCGATCTTCCGGCCGGTGCCCGTCGAGCACTATCCCGCCGTGGTCGACGTCACGCTGCAGGTGCCGCTCGACAGCTTCGTCGGCGTCATCGGGCCGAACGGCTCCGGCAAGTCGACGCTGCTCAAGCTGATCGCGGGCCTGCTCGTGCCGGACAAGGGCGAGATCCACGTCCAGGGCCGCATCGCGCCGCTCCTCGAGCTGGGGCTCGGCTTTCACGGCGAGCTGACGGCGTGGGAGAACGTCTCGCTCTATGGCGCGCTCCTCG
The DNA here is from genome assembly GCA_964432595.1 of uncultured Binatia bacterium (SeqCode). Classification (GTDB taxonomy): domain Bacteria; phylum Desulfobacterota; class Binatia; order DP-6; family DP-6; genus DASYLJ01. The sequence continues at coordinate 196,786 of CAYSOF010000009.1, forward strand.
GCTACCCGCGCGCCGAGATGAAGGACCGCGTCGACGCGGCCATCGCCTTCGCCGAGGTCGAGCGCTTCCGTGACGCGAAGCTGAAGAGCTTCTCGTCGGGCATGGTGGTCCGGCTCGCGTTCGCGACGGCGTTGCTGGCCGACGCCGACGTGCTGCTGCTCGACGAGGTGCTCGCCGTCGGCGACGCGCACTTCCAGGAGAAGTGCTTCAACGCCTTCGCCGACATGCGCCGCCGGAAGCGGACCGTCGTGCTGGTGAGCCACGACCTCGGCTCGATCCAGCGCTTCTCCGATCGCGTGCTGTGGATGGACCGCGGGCGGCTCGTGATGCAGGGCGGGGCGGAGGAGGTGGTGCAGACGTATCTCGCCGCCACCCGCTCCGGGGGGCCGAAGGCCGACGGCGACCAGCCGGCGGGCGAGCTGCCGCCCGGCCGCTTCGGCGACGGCGACGTGCGCTTCGTCCGCGGGGGGCTCATCAGCCGCAACGGGCCGTCCCGCATCGAGGCCGGCGAGCGCGTCGTGCTGCAGCTGTCGGTGGAGTGCTCGGCGGCGTCGGACGACCCGGTGATCGGCTTCGGCATCCACCGCATCGGGGTGCAGAGCTCGCAGACGATCTACACGATCAGCACCGAGCTGCTCGGCGTGCGTACCGGACGCTTTCATCCCGGCAAGCGGATCGAGGTGCGCATGCCGTTCACCGCGACGCTGATGAACGGCGACTACGCCATCACCGTTGCCATCGCGAAGCGGGCGGACGAGGCCGGGAACTGGCGCTTCCACGACTGGGTGAGCGACTTCGTCACGTTCACCGTCGTCGGCAGCCCGTGTGCGGAGGGGATCGTGGACCTGGGCGGCGACTTCGAGAGCGAGGACCTCGCACCGACGACGGTGCGCGGGGGCCTGCCGTGAGCGCGGGCGAGGTGACGACCACCGAGTGGCCACGGATCGCGGTCCTGATCCTGACCTGGAACCGGTGGGACGAGCTCTACGTCTGCCTGGAGAGCTTCGCGCAGCTCGACTACCCGAACTACCACGTCATCGTCGTCGACAACGGCTCCGAGGACGGCACCCAGGACGTCGTCCGGCGGAACTTCCCCTGGGTGACGCTGATCGAGAACGGCGAGAACCTCGGGTTCTGCCGTGGCAACAACGTCGGCCTGCGCTACATCGCCGGGAAGCCGGAGTACGACTACGTCTTCCTGCTGAACAGCGACACCAAGGTGCTCCCGGACGTGCTGAAGGAGCTCGTCACGGTGATGCGCGCCGACCCGCGCATCGCGATCGCCGGGGCGAAGAACCTGCTGCTCGAGAACCCGGACTACGTCTGGGGCAAGTACGGCAAGGTCACCTGGGGGCCGATGCTGGTGAAGACGATCGACCGCTTCGCGCGGGACCGGCCGGAGATCGAGGCGCCGAAGGACGTCGACTGGGTCATCTGCAACGGCTGCCTGATGAGCCGCGAGGCGCTCCAGAAGGTCGGGCCGTTCGACGAGGAGTTCTGGCAGTGCAACGAGGACGTCGACTGGTCGTATCGCGCGCGCAAGGCGGGGTTCCGGATCGTCTACGTCGACCGGGCGGCCATCCTCCACAAGGGCGGATCGAGCGGCGACGTCGGCCGGAAGTGGGTCTTCTCCTACGGCTACTTCATCGGCAGGAACGCCTTCACGTTCGCACGTAAGCACGCAAATCCTTTGCAGAAGCTCAAGCTCTTCACCATGGTGTGGCTGGGCGTCCTCGGGCGCATCACGTTCTTCGCGCTCGACAACACGAAGAACGCCGCGTTCGGCCAGCGCTTCTTCATCCGCGGCATCCTCGACGGCATGCGGGGAAAGTTGAGCCCCGACTACATCCTGGTGAAGGCGCCGCCGCCGAGCGTCCGCGCCTTTCGCCAGGGCTACCGCGGCCGCATCCTGCGCTGGCTCGGGGTATAGGGGCCCGCCGTCGAGAAGCGATTTTCTTTGACGGATCGGTGGCATTCTGTGTTAAGGCATTACGATGGCAGGTCCGGGTCAGCTTCGGGTCCCCTCTGAGACCCTCGCGCCCGCCAGCGCGACCGAGCGAGCCGGGGCAGCCCCCATCGCCCTCCTGGCGTGGGCCATGGCGGCCTCCACGTTCCATCGGTTCCTGCTGGGCGAAGGCGTTCTCATCGCCATCAACATCTCGATCCTCCTGCAGGCGGGCGTCGGCTTCTTCGAGCTGGTCGTCGGCTCGGCCATCTCCGCGCTGACCCTGGCGGTGATGTACGCGTTCAACGACGCGTGGGACGCGGTCTCGGACCAGCACAATCCGAAGAAAGACCAGCGGATGGTGTCGGTCTACATCGACTACCGCGCCACCTGCTACGGCATCATCTTCCTGGCCAAGGCCGTGATCCTCGGCCTCGCGTGGCTGCTGCTCGGCTCGCATGCGGCCGCCGCGGTCGCCGGTGTCGTCGTCGTCAACTTCGTCTACTCGACGATGCTGAAGGGCGTGCCGCTCGTCGACGTCGCCTGGTGCGGGGTCTGGGGCTTCGCCTATGCCGGGATCGTCACCTCGTCGTCGTACCTGATGATCCTGACGGGCCTCATGACGGCCGTCTGCCATCTGTATCAGGCGCTCGGCGATCGCTCGACGGACGCGGGGAATCACATCACCACCACCGCGGTCTTCTCGTCGCGGCTGTCCGCGGTCGTGCTCTTCGTGCTGTCGGCCGCGATCTGGTTCATGCTCCGGTCGACGCTCGGCGAAGCGCTCGCGCTCAGCGCGTTCATCCCGTTCGCACTGTTCTTCGTGCTGCGCAGCTCCTACGTTGCCTGGATCCTCACCAAGGTCTACTTTGGCGTCGCCTGGACCTCGGTATTGATTGGGCTCAGTCGTGCGGCTGTCTGAACAGGTAGCGGTCGGGTACGCGTTCGGAGCCAGCCTCCTCTCGTACCTGGTCGACGGTCCCCCGCGTCCCTTTTCGGCGACGTTCGCGGTGACCAATCGCTGCAACCTGCGCTGCTCGTACTGCAACTGCCCGTACATCGACCCCACCGACCTGCCGCTGGCCACCATCGACACGCTGGTCGAGCGGCTCTACGCGATGGGCATCCGCCGGCTGGGGCTCGCGGGCGGCGAACCCATGCTGCGCAAGGACCTCGGCGACATCATCGGGCTCGCCAAGTCGCGCGGGATGTTCGTCTCGGTGAACACGAACCTGACGCTGTACAAGAAGCGTCCCGAGGCGCTCCTCGGCGCCGACGTGATCTACACCAGCCTCGACGGCGACGAGGCGGCCCACGAGGCCGCGCGCGGCGGCGAGAAGGCCTACAACGGCGTCCCCGAGGCCATGCAGGACCTGATCTCGCGCGGCAAGGAGCTGATCGCGATCTGCGTGGTGACGGAGCACAGCATCGGCCAGAGCGAGTACATCATCCGCAAGGCCGAGGAGGGCGGGTTCCGCGTCCACTTCCAGCCGCAGTGTACCGATACGGAGAACGTGCGCGGTACCGTGGCCGAGTCGATCACGAACCAGCAGCTGCGCGACTTCTGGCGCGGCATCCTCGAGCACAAGAAGAAGGGCCGGCCGATCATCAGCTCGCGGCCGTACCTCGAGTACCTGACCAAGTGGGAGAACTTCTCCGTCTCGGCCGTGTACGACGCCTCGCAGAAGTGTCCGGCCGGGCGCGGGTACATGTACATCGACCCCCAGGGGAACGGCTATCCGTGCACGTGGACGAAGGGCAAGACACCGCCCGTGAACCTGCTCCGCGAGGACTGGCGCACGGCCTGGGTCCGGGAGACGCCCTGCACGGTGTGCAGCGTCGGTCCGATGCTCGAGTTCAACATGCTCTACCAGCGGCCGCTCGCGGCGGCGTTCAACGCCGCCCGAAACTACAAGTAGGCGCCACCCAAGACCATGTCTTGGGTGGGGGGAACGCAGCGAGTGTGAGGCTGACCGTCTTCGGGCCACCTGCATGCCGCGGCCGGCGAAGCCGGCGCGGCACACTGCTCCGATCGTTCGCGAGCACCCTCGAGCGGGATGGCTGACAATCCGTTTCAGCTGAATTGGGACTTTGCCGCGCTGCACGGGGCGTGGCCGACGGGGCCGGACAACGCGTACCTGCTGAACAAGCTGCGCGACATCCCGGTCGATGCGACGGCGCACGGCGCGAAGGGGCCGGTGCTCGAGGTGGGCGCGTCGGAGGCCATCCATTCGTGCCGGCTGAGCCTGCTCGGGCTGAAGACGGTCGCGCTCGAGCCGTCGTTCCCGATGCTCGGGCACGCGCGCCAGCGCATGGCGGAGTACGGGACGAGCTTCGAGCTGGTCCGCGGCATCTCCGAGAAGTTGCCGTTTCCGGACGCGAGCTTCGACCGGGTGCTGTGCGAGTCGTCGATCGATCACCTCGCCGATCCGGCCGTCGGCATCCGGGAGATGGCGCGCGTGCTCAAGCCCGACGGGCGCATGATCATCGGCGTCGTGAACTACGGCAGCGTCAACGTCCGCCTGAGCCGTCTCGTCTACCGCGTCGCCCGGCGCCTGGGATGGGCCAGCCGCGACGTGCACCTCTTCTGGGATACCCCGGTGCCGATCGAGCACACGTTCGAGTGCACCTACCCCATCCTGATGAAGCTCTGTGGCCAGTACGCCGACCTCGACTACGCCTACGGAGTCTCCATCGGCTGGGCCTTCCCGGGGTGGGGCGAGCTGCTCGGGCGGCTGTCCCAGGAGCGCGCGAACACGATCCTGCGCACCCTCGACAAGATCGCCTATCGCGTGCCCCGCGCGGCGGACTACATCCTGTCGGTGTGGAAGCCGCGGACGTGGGAGTCGCGATAAGCCGATTGACCGGAAGTCGACGCTCGCGGTATCGCTCGCCGCAGTGCTGCAGAAGCTCCACCACCGGCTCTCGCGTCTCCCGCGCTACATCTACCTGCGCAATCTCCTGACGCCGCCGCCGTATCCGGGCGTCACGCTGACGCCCAAGCGGATGACGAACCTGTGGCTCTCGCGCATCGAGGGCATGCAGGGACGCACCAAGCTGCGCAGCCTGCCCATCCGCCTCACGGTCGAGGCGTCGAACGCGTGCAACCTCGCGTGCCCGGCGTGCTTCACCGGTCTCGGCGAGACGAACGGCCGGCGCAAGTCGCTGATGACGATGGAGCTCTACCGCCGGCTCCTCGACGAGCTCGGCGACTACCTGTTCGAGATGGAATTCTACAGCTGGGGCGAGCCGCTCCTCAGCAAGTTCATCTTCGACATGATCGGCGAGGCGGTCGGCAAGGGCATCTCGACGACGATCAGCTCCAACTTCAGCATCCCGTGGAACGAGGAGAAGTCGGAGCGGCTCGTGAAGTCGGGCCTGCACCGGCTCGGCATCTCGCTCGATGGCGCGACGCAGGAGCGCTACGAGATCTACCGCCGCAAGGGGAACATCGAGACGGTGCTGCGCAACGCGCGCATGGTCGCCGAGGCGAAGAAGAAGCTCGGCTCGCCGACGCCGCACATGATCTGGGAGTTCCACGTCTTCAAGCACAACGTCGAAGACATCGAGCTCGCCAAGCAGCTCGCGCGCGAGATCGGCATGGACATTGCCGTCAGCAAGGGCTGGCAGACCGGCGAGGAGTGGGACAACGGCGGCCAGTACAACTTCTTCTCCGCCGCCATACCGTTCCCGTGTCTCTTCCTCTGGCACTACGGCGTCGTCAACACCGACGGCGGCGTGGCGCCCTGCTGCGGCAGCTTCTACCCCGAGGACGACATGGGGAAGCTGTCGATCGAGCCGGGTGAGCTCGGCGCGAAGACGTTCCGCGAGGTGTGGAACGGCGAGCGCTTCCAGACGGCGCGCCGCCTCTTCTCGTCGCGCACCGGCCCGCGCGAGGTCGAGAAGAGCATCTGCTACAGCTGCCCGGTCACGACGACGTGGGAGCGCTGGCGCAACCACCGCCTGATCGGCAAGCACCCGTGGGACTTCGTCGTCGGCTACTCCGAGAACGACACCTGGAACTACTTCTGGAGCCGTCGCGACGCCGCGAGCCGCCCGTCGCTGCCGAAGCCGGGCGAGACGACCGCGGCGTAGCGTCGGTACGCGGTCACATCACGGGCGTGTCGCGACGTCGTGCGATGAGCGTGTACATCGCGACGACGCCCGATGCTTCCTTCTGGAAGTGGTAGGTGACCTGCTCGGGCTCGAAGCCCAGCAGGCGTACCCAGCGGCGGAGGCAGCGGGGGTTGATGATCCACCACGTCGGGGTCGGCGACGGGCGGCTCGGGTCGGGGACGAAGAGCGGGCTCGATCCCGTCAGCTCCGACGCGATGGCGGGAACCTTGCGCCACCACGGAGCGCGCTCGCGGACCGATGCCGATGCGAACAGGCGCGTCAGCAGGCGCGGAAGGCCGCCCAGCACCTCGGTGACGACGATGCGCTCGCGCGCGAGCGCGGCGCCGCGGGCGAGGGCCAGGAAGGGGTCGCGCACGTGCAGCAGCACGCAGCCGAACGTCGTGACGTCCACCGGACCGATCGACGGCGGCACGTCGTAGAGGCTGCCGTAGACGACGCGGGCGCGCGAGCCGTTGAGACGGTGCGCCAACCAGTAGGCGTCGTTCAGGCGGCGCACGTTGCGCTGGTACTCGGCCATCAGGTCGACGGCGCTCTTCCCCGTCGACGGGACGAAGTCCCAGCGTCCCTGCGTCTCCGAGAGGTCGTACGCCACCACCTCGGCGCCGCGCTTCTCCATCTCGAAGCAGAGGAAGCCGTCGGCGGTGCCGAGCTCGAGCACGCGCTTGCCGCGCAGGTCGATGCCGCCGAGGTACTCGTCGACGGCGCCGCGCAGATCGAAGAGTCCCTCGACCGTGCCGTGCCCGGGCAGGTCCATCGAGTGGTAGAAGGCGCAGTCGGCGACGTCGGTCACGAGCCGCGGCGCGGCGTAGGGTCCCGGGATCTCCGGCGCGTTCATCGGGCCACCGCCGCGTGGAGGTCGACGCCCTCGGGCGCCAGCAGTCGCACGTGGAGCGGCGTGCCCGGCCGGCTCGCCGCGTCGAGCGCGATCGACAGCTCGCGCCATTCGCCGGCCGGGACGTCGAACGCGCCGCGACCGAGCAGCTGGTAGGCGCCGTCGTTGTCGTCCCAGACCTCCGCTTCGCCCCGTCCCGCGGACAGCGTCAGGACCACCTGGCGCGACGGGCCGCACTCGCGCAGGTAGAGGTCGCCGATCGGCACGGCGCGGCGGGCCGGCCGATCGCCGGCGCCGCGGCGCGGGTTGCTCCAGCCGATCGCCAGGTGGCCCTGCTCGTTGGTGCCGACGGTGACGTCGCAGCTGGTCGGCGTCACGTGGAAGGCGAGGTGGCCGGCGTCGAACAGCTCCGACGGATAGTACCAGCGGAACGCCGCCGCCGTGCGGCGCGCGCGGATCAGCAGGTGCGCGCGATAGTGCGCGCCGGTGAGCGGCGCCACCACGTGGTTCAGCACGCTGCGGAACGCGCGCTGGCTCACGCTGACGGCGTGCCCGAGGTCGACGTTCTCGGCCAGCTCGATCTCGAAGCCGCAGCCGGCGATCAGATCGCGCAGCTCGTCGAGCGTGTACTCCCGGCTGTGGCGCGAGCCGCGCAGCGGCGTGCCGAGATGGTACGGGTCGTAGACGTTGCGGCCGCGGAGCAGGTTCGCGATGCTGCCCGCGCGCGCGGCGTTCGGTGTCGACAGCACGAGCCAGCCGCCCGGCTTGAGCACGCGGTGGATCTCGGCGAGCGCGTGTACCGGGTTCTGCATGAGGTGCTCGATCACCTCGCAGCAGGTCACCAGGTCGAAGGACGTGTCGGGGAACGGGAACCGGTCGCACTCGACGTCGAAGCACGTGCAGCGGAAGTGGTGGCGCTCGTCGAACTCCGGGCTCTCGACGTCCTGCACGATCTCCGGCCGGTCGTCGCTGGCGGCGCCGGCGAGCGTCAGGTCGAAGGGCCGGAAGCGCTGGAGCAGCAGCGTGATGTGGAACGGCGGGCTGCCGAGCTCGAGCGCCCGTCCGCGCTCAGCCGGTTGCGGCACCACGCGGAGGATCTCCTGCCAGAGGCGCAGGCCTCCGGCGACGAGCTCCTGCTCGACGTCGTCGTGCCGGAAGGGCCAGCGGAAGCTGAGCAGGTAGCCCGCCAGGGCCCGGGCGTCGGTCTCGTCCAGTGTCCCGCCGGGCATCGCCGGCGAGCCTACCATGACGGCTCACGGGCTCACGAGTCCTTCGGCGGTCATCTTCTCGGCGAGACGCGCCGCGATCTGGCGATGCCCCCGGGCCGAGGGATGGATCGCATCCAGCATGGTGCTCGCGTCGAGCTCCGGCCCGATGAAGTCGACCATGGGCGCGTACTCGAGCTCGCCGGAGACGCGCGCGGTGGCGTGGTAGTCGTCCTCGAGCCGGCCGCGTCGCAGGCGCCGGCCTGCGTCCGCGCCCGGATCCGGCAGGTCCGCCGCGTAGCCGATGTTGAGCAGGACGGGCGTCGCCCCGTACCGGCGGATCTCGCTGACGAGCGCGCGGACGTTGCGCGCGTAGCGCGCCAGCGGCGCGCGGGGCACCGCCTCCCACCAGCCGCTGCCGGGGCGACGGAGCCACTCGTAGAGCCAGCCGCAGGCGACGCTGGCGCGCGCCCACGGGGGTGGCAGGGTGACGGTCGCCGACTCCGCGCCGTCGAGCAGCGCGTCGTTCAGCCCGAACGCGGCGACGACGGTCCGCGGCTTGAGCCGTGCACCGAGGTCGCGCGCGAGCATCATGCCCTCGTACGTCGAGTAGCCGGGCACGCCGGCGTTCACGACCCGGCCGCAGGTCGGGCACTGCTTCGCGATCAACGCCTGCAGCTGCGACGGGTAGGTCTCGTCGTCCGCCACGCCCCATCCGAACGTGCGCTCGTCGCCGAGGACGAGCACCGACGTGGGGCCCGCGGTCGCGTCCGTCGGGTTGCGGAACCCGTTCGCGTCGAGCGTGGTCTCGACGCCGGCGTACGACACCCTCTGCGAGGGTGGCAGCGCGTAGCCCAGCTTGCGATCCGGGACCGCGAGCGCATGCGGCACGTCGGAGAAGCGCAGCATGGGAACGACGCCGGCAGCGCGGACCGCGATCTCCACGGCGACCAAGACCGCGCCGAGGGCGACGGCGAGGAGCAGGATCCGTCGCACCGCCCGCACGGGGGCGTGGTACCGCGCCGCCGTCGCAGGCGTCAAACGTCGCGGATTGACGACACCCGGGCCGGCCCCGTAGGACCCTCGCGTGCGCTACGCGTTCCTGGCGGTCGCTCTGACCGTGGCCGTCGCCGCCCCGGCCGTCGCGACGCCGCCGCCGATCGTCGTGCTCGTCATGCTGGACGGAGCCCGCGCCGATGCGGCGGGCTGCCTCGCCGTCGGACCGCACGTCGCGCCGACCGTGCAGCGGCTCTGCGCCGGGGGCGTCACGTTCGGACGCGCCTACGCGCAGAGCTCCTGGGCGCCCGCGTCCGTCGCGTCCATCATGACGGGGACGCTCCCGTCGGTGCACGGCGTGAACGCCGCCGAGAACACGCTCGCGACCGACCTGCCGACGATCGCGTCGGCGATGGCCGACGCCGGTTTCGTCACGGCGGCCTTCACCTCGGAGAACGAGGACATGGAGCGCGCCATGCTGCGCGGGTTCGCCGAGCAGAAGTACCTGCCGATGGACGACCTCCAGGTGCCGGGCTACCGGTTCGAGGCGGCGGAGCGGACCGCGCTCGTGATGCTCGACTGGGTGAACGATCATCGCCGCGATCTGGTCTCGAAGGGCGCGTTCCTGCTGATGCACCTCTCGCCCGCCCGCTTCGGCTTCCTGCCGTCGAAGGAGTACCTGCGGCGGTTCATCTCCCCGAGCGACTTTCCGCGCGTCGAGCTGCTGCAGCGGCGGGCGAACCAGTTCGTGCTGCAGTTCGGACCGAAGTCGCTGGCGCGGCTCGTGCAGGTCTCGGAGGCCGGCATCGCGCTGGCGGACGGCGCGCTCGGTCTGGTCCTCGCCGAGCTGCGTGCGCCGGAGCTCGCGAAGCGCATGTGGATCGTCGTGCTCGCGGCCTATGGCGAGGCGCGCATGGAGCACGGGCTCGTCGGTCACGGCACGACGCTCTACGACGACTCGATCCGCGTCCCGCTCGTCATCGTCCCTCCGCTCGGCACGGGCGGCGGCACGCGTCTCGACGAGGTGGTGGAGCTCGCCGACGTCATGCCGACGATCCTCGAGATGGCCGAGGTGCCGGTGCCGGACGCTCTGCGCGGACGCAGTCTGCTCCCGGCCGTCGACGGTGGCCGGCTGAAGGCGCGCGAGGCGGTCTCCGAGCTCGTGCACCCGAACCCGCTGCGCCTGCATTCGCGCGCCGTCATCGACCCGGGCCTGCAGAAGACGCTCCAGCGGCAGGACGGCGGTCGCGAGCACTACGACCTGCGCTTCGACTCGGGCGAGCGCAACAACCTCGCCAAGTGACGGCGACGACGCGTCAGTCGGCGTAGCCGAGCTGGCGCAGGCGGTCGCGCGTCTTCTCGTCGATCGGCGCGGCGGGCCCCGGCTCGACCACGTCCTGACCCTTCGTCAGATCGGCCAGCGCCTTTCGCAGGTCGCCGGCGAACGGCGCGTCCTTCATCGGCTTGTCCTCGCCGGGGTCGGTCGCGAGGTCGACGAAGACCTCGGTGCCGTCCTCCTCGACGAGCAGCTTCGTGGTCGGCCCGACGACGGCGCGCTTGTGGTAGCGCAGATACGTCGGGTTCACCTTCAGCACCTCGGACAGCACGTAGCCGGGGCCGGGCGTGCCGTCGAGCGCGATCGGGGGCACCTCGAAGGTGTCGGGGATCGGCAGGCCGATCTCCTGCAGCAGCGCCGGCGCGAGCCCGGTGATCGAGACCGGCTCGGTGATGCGGCGGTGCTCCTTGTTCGGCAGCCGCACGATCAGCGGGACCTTGATGACCTCCTCGTACAGCGTGTTGCCGTGCGAGAGCAGGCCGTGCTCGCCGAGATGCTCGCCGTGATCGGCGGTGACGACGATGATCGAGTTCTCGAGAATGCCGCGCCGCTCGAGCTCGAGCAGGAAGGCGGCGATCTGGCGATCGAGGTAGGTCACCTCGCCGTCGTAGAGCGCCTTCAGGCGGCCGAGCTCGTGCGGCGTCAGCTTCCACGGCTCGGGCAGCGGCTTGCCGGTCGCGAGCAGGAAGGCGCCTTCGTTCACGCGCTCCGCGAGCTTGTAATCGGCCCACTCGCCGGGCAGGGGCGGCGGCTCGGTGGCGGTGATGAACGGATGGTCGCGGTACGGGCTGTGCGGCTCCATGTACTGCAGGTACATGAAGAGTGGCGCGTCCTTCGCGTTCCCGATCTCGTCGAGCCAGAGGAGCGCCGCCTCGTTCACCTTCTTGGCATCGTCCTTCGGCGCCTTGAAGATCGTGCGGAACGTGTCGAACCCCTGGTCGAAGCCCGCCTCTGCGGTGATCTCGATGTTGGCGGAGAAGCCGCCCGTGCGGTACCCGGCCTTCTTGAGCTCCTCGGCGAGCGTGATGCTGCTGTCGGGCAGCACGGCCATGACGACCGCGACGCGGTGCTCGAACGGCTGCTGCGCGAGGAAGAGCGAGGCGATGGACGGCACCGTCCACGAGCTCGGCGCGTACGCGCGGTCCCAGACCACGCTCTCCTTCGCCATCGCGTCGAGGAAGTGCGTGGCGCGCTCGTAGCCGTACGTGCCGAGGCGATCGGCGCGCTGCGTGTCCATGACGATGACGATGACGTTCGGCTTCGAGCTCCCGCCGCCGCATCCCGTCACCGTCGTGACGGCGGCGAGGAGCAGGGCGATGACGAGAGCGGCCGGTCCGCGGCGCGTACGGATCATCGCCCGCCGGCGGCGCTCACGGGCTCGGGCGCGGCGATCCGTCGAGCCGACACGGTCAGCGTGAGGATGAGGAACCCGAGTGCGTAGGTGGCGGAGCCGATGAGCAACGCCCACGTGAAGCCGGCCTGTGCGCCGACGAAGACGGCGGAGACCGACGCGACGACCGACGTCGCGCCGTTCAGCCCCCATGCCCAGGGGACGAGCCGCTCGTCGTACTCGCGCAGGATGCGGATGCCGACCGGATAGGCCATGCCGAGCAGGAGCGCGATCGGCGCCAGGATGATCACCGTGATCACGACGCGGGTGATCGGCGCGAGATCGAGCGCCTGCGAGACGAGGACCGGCAGCCCCGCGGCGTACAGCAGCGAGACGCCCACGAGGGCCGCCCCCAGCCACGGTGCGGCCGACACCGGCTGGCGGATCACCCGCTCGCTGACGAGGCTGCCGATCCCGCAGAACAGGAGCAACGAGAACAGGCCGACGGCGAGCGAGTAGACCGGATGGCCGAGGAAGAGCACCAGCCGCTGGAGGATCGGGATCTCGATCATCATGAACCCGAAGCCGAGGGCGACGAAGTAGGCGAGCAGGCCGATGGTGCGCCGATCGCGCGACACGCCATCACGCGCGAAGACGAGCAGCGGCCCGAGGAAGAAGGCGAGCGCGAGCATCGTCACCGTGCCGAGCAGCAGCGCCATCAGCCCGAGCGCTTCGTTCCCGACGCGGATCATGTTCATCGGGTCTTCGCCCTCGCGCGCGAGCGGCCAGCGGATGAACTGGAAGAAGTACGGGGCGTCGTCCGACGTCGGGGCCGTCGTCAGCACGGAGGAGTCGTAGAAGCGCGGGTCCACGCCGCGCAGGCCGAGCACCTCGGGCGTCCCCGGCTCGTACGCGCGCGGGTCGTACACGATCGCGAACTTGTTGTCCGCGGCCATCTTGTCGACGACGGCGAGCTCCTCGGGCGTCCACGCGCCGCGCTTCGCCAACATCGTCGCGACCGGTCCCTGCGACAGGACCACCATGCTGGCGCCCGCTTCCTCGCCCTCGGCGGCCCACGCGGCGGCCGTCATGCGGAGCAGGCGCATCATCTCGAGCGGATAGCCGGACACGAAGTAGCGCGTCATGCTGAGCACGCCGCCCGGCGCGAGGTGCTGGTAGTACTCCTGGAACGCCTCGGTCGTGTACAGGTAGTTCTCGGCGAAGACGAAGCCGCCGGCGGCGCCCGCGGCGAACGTGTCGACGAGGCTCAGCTGGATGACGTCGAACTTGTCCGGCAGGCTGGAGAGCATGCTCCGGCCCTCGCCGATCACCACCTCGACGCCGGGCAGCGTGTAGGGCCGTCCGGAGTAGTCGCCGAAGCGCTCCTGGACGATGTGCCGCATCAGGGGATTCAGCTCGATGCCCGTGACCGACGGCTGTCCCCATGCCTCCTTGGCGGCGATGATGTCGCGCCCGCCGCCCGTGCCGATGATCAGCACGCGCGCGTTCGGCTTCACCCCGTGGACGGCGTAGATGGCGCTCTCGCGCAGGAAGGCCACGCTCTCCGGGTTGCGGTCGTAGTTGAACATCGGCGTCCAGGCGGTGCCGTCGATGTCGAGCCACTTGGACGCCGGGTAGCGATCGGCCGGGTAGGCGTTCGGCGGGTTGCGCAGCGGCAGGGTGTGCGGAGCGAGCAGCTTCGGATTCGGGATGACGCTGATCCGCGAAAAGACGTTCCACACCTCGTACTCGCTGTAGAAGCCCTCCCACGTCTTGATGTAGCGCATGCGCGCGAGGTCCGTCCCGACGCCCAGCGCCAGGATCACGATGGCGACGGCGGCGCGGACGACGGCCGGCCGCATCCGCTCGCCCAGGCGCCGGATGACGAGGAGCGAGGCGACGGTGGCCACGGCCCCCACGACGAGCGGCAGCATCGGCGCCGGCATGACGGCCAGCATCGCCACCGCGGCCATGCAGCCGAGGCTCGCGCCGATCAGGTCGGCCGCGTAGAGACGGCCGATCGCCGCGGAGAAATGCGTGAAGACGAGCGTGACGCACATGCCCGCGAAGAAGAACGGCGTCGCGAGCGCCAGGTAGGCCAGGGTGAGCGTCGCGAACCCGGCCAGCGAGACCTCCTGACGGACGTGGATGTGCAGGAAGAGGATCGGGGCGAGCGCCGCCCACATGCCGAAGCGACCGAGGGCGTTCGCGAGCTGCACGTCGACGGAGGCCGCGGGGAACCGCGCCGGGCGCAGGTAGACGACGAGGCTGGCCAGGCCGAGGCCGAACATCGCCAGCGAGATCGCGACGAACGCGTAGTGGCTCAGCAGGGCGACGGACAGCGTGCGCGCGAACGACAGCTCGAGCACGAGCAGCCCCATGCACGCCCCGAAGAGGATGGCGTAGTGCCGGCGCTCGGGTAGCACGGTCAGCGGGGTGCCGGGACCGGCGTCCCGGCCGTGCGCTGCCCCTCCGTGGCGGGCAGTCCGTTGCCGGTCCTCGCGTCGCCGGCCGCGCGGCGCCGGTCCATGTAGTCGGCGAGCGCCTCGCGCCAGGGCCGCATCCGATCGAGCCCGACACGGCCGAGGGCCGCGTTCTCCAGCACCGAGTACGACGGCCGCCGCACCGGACCGGGGGCGCCGTCGCTCGACGACGGGGCGAGCGGCGTGGTGATGCCGCCCAGCTCGAAGATCGCGCGCGCGAACTCGTACCAGGAGCAGGCGCCGCCCGCGGTCGCGTGGTAGAGGCCCGGCGGTGCGTCGAGCGCCAGCACGCGGATCTGCGCCGCGAGATCGGCGGTGAACGTGGGCGTGAGCACCTCGTCGTCGACCACGCGGACCTCCGGCTTCTCGGCGGCGACGCGGAACATCGTGTCGATGAAGTTGCCGCCCTTCGCGCGACACGGACGCAGCCCGTACAGCCCCGACGAGCGCACGACCTGATGTGTGCCGTCGGCGAGCACGCCGTGCTCTCCGGCGACCTTCGAGATGCCGTAGACGTTCAGCGGGGCGGGGCGGTCGTCTTCGACGTAGGGCGCGCGCTTCGCGCCGTCGAAGACGTAGTCGGTGCTGACGTGGACGAGCCGTGCGCCCCGCTCGGTGCAGGCTCGCGCCAGCTGCCACGGCGCCACGGCGTTCACCGCGAAGGCCAGGTCGGGCGTCGTCTCGCAACGCGGCACGTTGTGAAACGCGGCCGTGTTCACGACGACGTCGGGACGGTGTCGTTCGAGCATCGCGCGGACCCCGTCCGCGTCGGTGATGTCGAGGTCGTCGTGGCCGAGCCCCACGACGTCGTCCGTCGCGAAGGCCTCGACGCAGTCGCTGCCGAGCTGCCCGGGTGCGCCGATAACGACGATCCGGGTCAGAAGACGCCTCCGATCGCCTTGATCGTCTTTTCCATCTCGCTGAGCAGCGTCATCCACTCGATGTTGTAGTAGCGCGGATGGAAGGCCTCCATGGGCCCGCCGTTCTGCTCGAGCATCTTGACGATGTTCTCGACGGATTCCTTCACCGGCACGACGCTCTTCACGCCGAGCTCGGTCTCGAGTCGCTGGCCGCTGACGCGATACGAGCGCGTCTTGTGGTTCGAGTAGTCGACCTCGATCTCCACCTTGCGGATGGGGCGCAGCGCCTCGCGCACCCAGTGCGCCAGCTCGAGGATGCGGTAGTTCTTGCCGACGACGTTGAAGATCTTCGAGTGGACCTTCTCGTCGGGCGCCTCGATGCACGCGACGTAGACGCGCGCGAGGTCGGTGACGTCGACGAGCGGCCGCCACATCTCGCCGCCGCAGTGGACGGTGAGCGAGCCCTTCGTGAGCGCGTCGCGCACGAACGTGTTGACCACGAGGTCGTAGCGCATGCGCGGGCTCCAGCCGTACACCGTGCCCTGGCGGAGGAGGACGGGGCAGAAGTTCTCGTCCGCCATGTCGAGCAGGAGCCGCTCGGCATTGTAGTTCGACACGGCGTAGGCCGCGCGCGGCCGCACCTCGGACTCCTCGTCGCGCAGGAAGTCCTCCGCGTAGAAGCCGAGGTCGTAAATCGAGCACGTCGACGCGAAGATGAAACGCTTGATGCCGGCGGCCTTCGCGGCCTTGGCCACGACGTCGGTGCCGACCGTGTTGATCTCCTCGTTGGCCTTGGGGTTGAACTCGGCCGTCGGGTCGTTCGACAGGCCGGCCAGATGGAGTACCGCATTGCACCCGTCGAGCACCGCTGGATCGAACGTGCGGATGTCGCCCTGGACGATCTCGACGCTGTCGGCGACTTCGTCGAGGCCTTCGGCGCCGAAATACAGCTTGTCGAAGACGCGGAGCGCCTCGCCTTTGGCCAGCAGCTGCCGTACGGCTACACAGCCAATGTAGCCCGCTCCCCCGGTAACGAGAATCATGGTCGCTAGTTCGCGTTATCGTTGACTTCGACCGAGTCGGTCTCCTAACATCGCGCGCGCCGAGGTTGCAACTTGAAAGAGGAACTCCAGGTCCTTCCCCCCGTCCAGGTTTTCCAGGCGCGCGGATTCCCGGACGAGCGCGGCATGCTGATCCAGTCATGGGTCGCCGGCGACCTCGCGCAGCGCGGCATCCCGACCACGTTCCACCAGGCCATCCAGACCTGCTCGAAGCGCGGCGTCGTCCGTGGGCTCCACTTCCAGTGGGAGCCGTTCATGGGGAAGCTGGTCCGCTGCATCCACGGATCGATCATCGACGTCGTGGTCGACGTGCGGCACGGGTCGCCCACGCTGGGCAAGCACCTCGCCGTCGAGCTCACCGCCGAGAACCGGAACGTCATCTGGGTCCCGCCCGGTTTCGCGCACGGCACCTTCGCTCTCGAGGACGACACGATCGTGCTCTACGAGTGCAGCGGCGAGCACGGCCCGGGCGAGGGCGGCATCCTCTGGAACGATCCCGCGCTCGGCATCCGTTGGCCCGACATCCCGCCGATCGTCTCCGACAAGGACAAGGTCGCGCCGACGCTCCAGGCCTGGCTCGCCGACCCGCGCTCACAGCACTTCCGCATGGAGTAGGCCGTGGACGATCGCGCGGACGCAACCGGGGAGGTCTCCGTGGGCGCGCGCGTCGCGGTCGCGATCGTTCACTGGGGCGCCAAGCGCGACACGCTGCGGTGCCTGCGCAGCGTCGCCGCGTCGCACGTGCCCGCGAATCCGGCGATCGTCATCGACAACGGGACGGGGGCGATCACCGCCGGCGAGATCCGCGGTGTCATGCCGGAGGCGATCTTCGTGGCGCTGCCGGAGAACGTCGGCTTCGCCGCCGCGGCCAATCTCGCCATCCGTCGCGCGATGGCCGCGGGCGCGCAGTACGTCATGCTGATCAACAACGACGCGGTGCTGGTGCGCGACTGCATCGACGAGCTGCTGCGGGTCGCGAAGACCGAGCCGCGCGTCGCCGCGATCGGCGCGAAGGTGCTGTCGTTCACCCAGCGCAAGCGGCTGTGGATGGCCTACGGCGAGCTGACGTACCGCGCGGCGCTGGTCCGGCTCGTCGGTCGGGGCGAGGACGACGGACCCGAGTTCTCGATGGTGCGCGAGGTCGATTGCGTCCCCGGCTGCTCCATCCTGATCGCCTGCAGCGCGATCGACGCGATCGGCTACCTCGACGACGAGTTCTTCGCGTACCACGAGGATCTCGACTGGTGCACGCGCGCCCGCGAGCAGGGCCTGCGGATCGTCTTCGCGCCCGCGGCGCGCGTCTACCATCGCGGCGGCGCCAGCCTCGCCAAGAACGAGCTCGTCGTGCACTACCTGCTGTCGCGGAACACGGTACTCTTCGCGCGCAAGCACGCGCGGCTGCATCAGTGGCTGCGTCTCGGCGTGACCATCGGCGGCAGCCTGGCGCGCGACGTGGTCCGCGGCTGGTGGCGCGGCAACACGGCGCTCCAGCGCATGCTGTGCCGCGGCTACGTCGACGGCCTGCTGCGGCGTGACGTGCCGTACGAGGAGTTCGGGCTGCGTCCGGCGCGCTCGGCGACGCGCGCCGCCTGGGACGAACGCTCCGGCGAGACGATCGGCCACGAGCCGGCGTGATGCGCCGTCTCGCGCGCGCGCTCCTCGCCGCCGCCCGCGGCGGGTGGCGCGCCGTCATGGTCCTCGTGCGCGTCGCCCCCGTCGTGCTGGCGGGCTTCGTGGTCGTCATCGTCGGCGCGCGCGCGGCGCACTTCGCGGTCGCGTCGCTGCCGGGGGCGCTCGACGACCAGGTCGGCGAGATCATGGCGCTGGGGTTCTCCTTCGCGCTGAACCAGGGCGCGTCGTTCGTCCTGGTCGCGCAGATGGCGATGGCCGTCGTCGCCGTCTTCGTGCTGCTCCGGCTCGGCGCCCGCATCCGGCGGCGACCGCCGGTGCCGGTCGCCGAGCTGCGCCCGTGGGTGTTGGCGGGCGCGTGGCTCGGGCTCGCCCTCTTCAACACCGTCCTCGACTTCCAGCCGGGACTCCTCGCCCTCTTCGTCGGCACCATCCCTGTGCTGGCCTGGGCGCCGCGCCGCCTGGCGCTCGCGGGCGCCGCGCTCGTCGCGGTCTGCGCGGCGTGGCTCGCGATCGGTCCGGCGCCCGACCGGTTCGACCTCGTTTTCGGCGCCGCATGGGTCGCGGTCTGCATGCTGGCGATCGTCGTGCGGGCGCGCGTCGCACGGCGTGGCGAGTGGGCGACCGCCGTCGTGCTCGCCTACGCCGTCCTCCAGGGCTCGGCGCTCACGTGGGATCGCCTGCCGCTCTTCCGCCCCGACGCCGGGGCGCGGGTCGTCGCCGACGGCAACGTCTTCCACTGGTGCGAGGACGCGCAGCGCGGCCGGCTCTACGCGACGCACACGACCTGCGACGCCTGGTCGATGGCGAAGTGTCGCGACGACTTCATCGCGGTCCACGACCTGCGCGACCCGTCCCACGTCGAACGCCTGCAGTTCTTCGACGACGCGTTCGCCGGCCGCATGATGCATCTCCTGTGTCTGCCCGACCGCGTGCAGGTCGGCATGGGTGCGACGCTCGTGAACGGTCGGCTGCGCGCCGGCAACCTGATGGAGTTCGCGGCCGACGACCCGGCCCGCGTGACGCGCGACGTGCTCGGCGACGCGAGCGAGGACGGCACGGGCGCCATCTTCCTGCACGACCGCGCCCGCAACGCCGTCTTCTACGTCAGCGAGAGCCGCAACCGCGTGCTGCGCGTCGACCTCGCCACGGGCGAGCGGCGCTGGATCCAGCTGCAGGGCATCCGCTCCTGGCCGCCACCCCACCGCAACGGCCGCTTCATCGTGAGCCTGCCCGGCCCGACGTCGACCGGACCGGACGCCGTGTTCGCGGCGCGCGGCACGGGCTACTTCGTCGAATGGATGCGCGGATCGAAGGTGGCCGAGCTGGACCTGGCGCGCGGCGAGGAGGTCGGCAGCTACGCGACCAACAACGGGGCCAACCAGGCGGTCGCGGTCGACGAGGAGCGGCAGCGGCTGCTGGTCACCGGCGTCTGGGGCGTCGAGGCGATCGATCTGCGCACCGGACGGCGGGTCGCTCGCCTGCGCACACCGTTCGGGCCGCGCTTGCCCGTGATCGACGCCGTGCACGACCTCGTCTACGTGCCGACGACGTTCGGCAACCACCTCCTCGTCCTCGACCGTGACTCGCTGGCGGTCGTCGGACGCCTTGCGGTCGGCGCAGGCGGACGCTTTGCCCACCTGACGACCGACGGCACGCGCCTGTTCGCGAGCGGCGGCAGGCGCACGTACCTGTGGGACACGGCGAGCCTCGCACGCCGGTTCGGCGCGTCCGGCGGCCGAACTTGACAGCCTTCGAGGTCCGACGATAAGCCCGTCAAAGAGCGACCCATGGGGGCGATCGTCGGTTTCCGCCGCGCTACCCGATGCGCACGCGTGTCGTGGCTCTGCCTGGCGCTGACGGCCATGTCCTGGGGCGTCGCGTGGGCGGAGGATGCGAGCCAGCAGAAGCCCGCGGGGCTGTCGCGGATCCCCGGGCCGATGCCCACCACCGCGCCCGACATCCTCATGATGGCCGACGTGCTGGTCCGCGGCGGTCACGTGGTGGAAGCCAGGCTGCTGCTGCAGCAGGTGGTCCAGAACTTCCCGGACACCGGCTGGCAGAAGTGGGGCCTGCTCGGCCTGGGCTTCCTCGAGCTCGCCCGCGGCCGGATGGACGCCGCGCGTCCGTACTATGCGGCGGCGGCCGTGCCGGGTTTCTCGCAGGACACCGCGCTGGTCGTGCTGGCGTTGCTCGATGCGCAGGCGGGCAACGGCATGCTGGCGGCCGCGACGCTCGACACGCTCGCACGCGACCCCGCCCGGCGGCCGGCCGTGCGCGAGGCGGCGGGCCTCGCGGCGGGGTATGCGCGCTACTGGGCGGGAGACTACGAGGGCGCCGCGGTCGCCTTCGGCGCCATGGCCGATGGGAATCCCGTCGGCCCGCTGACCGACGACGCGCTCTACGGGCTCGCGCAATCGCTCTTCGCGCTCGACGATCCCGACAACGCCGAGCAGGTGCTCGAGCGCGTCAACGAGATGCAGCCGCAGGGCTTCGACGACACACACGTCCGCCCCGCGCTGCGCCAGCTCGGGTTCCGCGAGATCATCCGGGCGACGCGCAAGCGCTACGACGCCGTTCCGCTCGGCCAGCCGGACCAGATGCTGATCGCGTTGCTCGACGTGAACGGTCGCGTCCTGGCGCGCGGAAGCCTCCGGTCGCTGGCGAAGAAGGCCAAGCGTGCGCCGAAGGGCTCGACGCTCGCGAAGGCGGCGCAGAACGCGCAGGCGGCGCTCGCACGCACGCGGAAGCCGAAGCTCCTGTCGACCTCGGCGCCGATGGGCTCCGCGCCGACCACGCACGGCCCGATCGGAACCGTCGTCGGCCCGGACGGCGACGTGCCGCCGGCGAGCGATGCGACGCCGTCTGCGACGGACCCGGCGACGGACGCCACGCGGCCGCTGCCACACGCGGTGGCCGAGGAAGAGGAGGGGGGCGGCGGCTTCGTCGTGCTGCTGCTCGTGATCGGCGCGATCTTCTACGTTCGCCGCCGGTGGGGTCTTCCGCCGTTTCTCAAACGAGCCGCGTCTCGCCCGGCGGGCCGGTGATCGACGCGCCTCGTTCGACGTCGGCGACGCTGCGGTACCAGAGCACGCTCGCGGTGGTGAGCGCGGGGGTGGTGCTGCTGTACCTCGCGTACGGCCGCCTCTTCAGCATCGCGATCCTGCCGCCGTTCGGGCGTGCGCTGACCACGCTCGCGGCCGTCGGAGTCGCCGTCGGCGGCGTCATGGCGTTCGCGATGCGGAACCGATTCACCGACGCCGACGGCGAGCGTCGCCTCTCGCACTGGCTGGCCGCGTTCGGCTTCGCGGCGCCGTTCTTCCAGATCATGGTCATCGAGCACGTCCCGGTCGAGCAGTCGCTCTCGTCGGTCGGGCTGCTGACGCTCGCCGCGGCGAGCGTCGTGCTGGGGGTGCCGTTCGTGCTGGCCGGCGTGGTCGGCGTCGCGGTGCTGCTCTCCGACGTGCGCGCCGTCTCCCGGCGCTGGGGCACGGTGCTGCTCGGCGCGTCGGTGGGGGCGCTCCTCGCCGTCCTGTTCCTGCGGTTCCTGCCGGCCACCAACGTGGCGATCATTCCGGGTGCCGCGGCGTGCTGGCTCGCGCTGCTGCTCGCCGCCGAGTCGGGCGCGTCGATGCGCGTCCCCGCGATCTCCGCCGTGCTGGTGTTCCTCCTCGGCGTCCTCACCGCGAGCCAGGACGTCTTCCATTTCTACTACGTACGCTCCTGGACCGCGCCGTACACGGAGGACGTCCTGTGGAACGGCAACTCGCGCGTCGGCGTCTTTCCGGGCGGGCCCGGCGTGACGGCGACGAAGACGCTCCCGTTGGCCAAGGGCGCGAACGGCTACGCGTCCGCCGGCGCGCCGGACTTCAAGTGGCTGGACGTCGACGGCGGCGCCTGGACGCCGATGATCCACTTCGACGGCGACCTGTCGCGCGTGACGTTCCTCCTCGACAGCGTCGTCTACGCCGCCCATCAGCTCCGCCGCGACGCGCGTGTCCTGATCGTCGGCGTGGGGGGCGGTCGCGACCTGTTGGCGGCGCGCGCGGCGAATCAGCGACAGGTGCTCGGCGTCGAGCAGAATCCGGTGATCCGGAGCATGGTGGAGGAGCGCTATCGGCACTACTCGGGCGGGCCGTACACGCTCGACCGTGTCGACGTCGTCCTGGGATCGCCGCGCCGCCTCCTGCCGGGGTTCGCGGACCAGTTCGACATCGTGCAGGTCGGCGCGTCGACGACGGGAACGCTGCTGCCGTTCCTCGACGACGAGGGCTACCTCTACACGCGCGCGGCGTTCCGCGAATACTTCCGTCTGCTCACCCCGTCGGGCGTGCTCAGCATGACCCGCCAGTACACGCCGCAGAATCCGCTCGAGGTGCTGCGCATCCTCGCCACGGTCCGGGACGTGTGGAGCGCCGAGGGCGTCGCCGATCCGTCGCAGCACGTCGTCGTCCTGCTGCAGGAGTTCTCCGCGACCGTGCTCGCGCGACGCGAGCCGTTCACGGCGTCCGATCTGGCGGCGGTGGACCGGCTCGCGGCCGAGAAGAGCATGGCGATCCTGCTCGACCCGCGGAAGGCGCAGGCGACCCCCGGGGCCGACGATGCGACGCGGCTCGTCGGTCCCGCAGGGAAGGAGTTCGACGCTGCCCGGTACGACGTCCGCCCGACGACCGACGACTGGCCGTTCTTCGGGCAGCTCTTCCGCTCGGCGACCGCCACGGTGGCGTCCGATCCATTCGGTCTCCTGGCCCGCGGGCAGGGTGCGTTCGCCCTCGTGTCGCTCCTCGCCGTCGTCGTCCTCGCGCTCGCCGTCGGATGCCTGGGAATCGGGGTCATCGTGCCCACGACCGAGGCCGCCGGGCGCCCGCCGCTGGCCCTCCTCGTGTACTTCCTCGCGACCGGCTACGGCGCGGCGGCGCTGGCCGTCCCGCTGCTCGAGCGCCTTCGCCTGCTCCTCGGCTCCGACGCGGCGGCGGTGGTCGCCGGGGCGATCGGGCTCGGCCTCGCCGGCGCCGCGGGGAGCTTCGCGAGCGCGCGTCTCGCCGCGCGAAGCGCGCTGGCGATCACCGTCGTCCTCGGGGCCGCGTCGGCGGTGGTCGCCCTCGTCCTGGCGCGCTTCGGCGACGGCATGGCGGGCGCCTCGACGCTGATCGTCCTGCTGGTCGCGGTCGTGGTGCTGGTGCCGCTCGGCGCGATGCTGGGGATGGTGGTGCCGCTCGGCATCCGGACGGCGGCGGTCGATGCGCGGCTCGTCGCGGCCGCCGCGACGCTGCACGCCGCAGGCGCCGTCGCGGGCCTCGCCGCGCTGCTGGCGATCGCGATGCGCGGGGGCATGAGCGCGGTCGTCGCGAGCGCGGCGCTCTCGTACGGCGCCGCCGCGGTCTGTCTCGCGATGGTGCGCCGCCGCTCGCTGCCGGCGTCGCAGCCCGTACCGAGCGTCGCCGTCGGGGCCTGACGGCCTATTTCCTCAGCCCGCGGAGCTTGGCGTAGAGCTGGGAGAGCCGCGCGACCAGCGCGACGCCGCCGTTGCCGAACCAGAAGTTGATCGACGCGCTGACCTCGAGCGACCGCACTTGGTGCCACCACATGCGCGGGATGTAGAGGAGCTCGCCCGCGGCCACCTCGAACTCGACGCGGGGCACGTCGCGAAAGAGGGGGAAGCGCTCGTAGTCGGTGTTCTCGGCGTTCAGCTGGCTGAAGTTGGGCGCCCCCGAGAAGATCGGGCGGCGGTACACGCGCCGCGTGTCGCGCCGGTGCACCATGAGGAAGCGCTTGCTGCCGAAGACCTGCGCGTAGAGGTTCTCCGGCCAGTCGCGATGCAACGGCGAGCAGGTCCCGGACGCGCTGAGCCAGAGGCGGGTGGTGTGCCAGCTCGCCCGCGTCACCGGCTCGGGCGCGATGACGTCGTCGAGCAGCTCCGGCAGGCGCTCGTCGACCGGCGACAGCACATAGAGGTCCGTGGGGCCGCCGCGGAGACTCTCGAGGTAGCGCGCGAACTCGACCTCGACCTGCTGCACGCCCTCCTTGTCCGAGACCTGGAGGACGCCGTTGCGGGTGACGCCGGCGGTGACCGTGCGAGCCCCGAAACGCTCGGCGAAGTAGTCGAGCGACCAGAGCCGTTGCGCCGGCCAGTCGCGCGTCATCCCGGTGATGATGACCGGCGTCGAGGTGCGGACGTACCGGCGCTCGAACTCCTCGGCCGAGGGCGGCGAGATGCGCTCGATGGTCATCGACGTGGACACGCGTCGGAGGACCATACTCTTCCCCGGCGCGGGAATGCCAGGCGTACGCCCGTCCAGGGCGCGTTGTCGGCGGCGAGCGACGCCCGCTACTATCGCCGCCGCATGGCTCGTGCTCTGGCCCTGCCGATGTTGGCGCTGGCGCTCGCCGGCTGCCCCCCGCCGCCGCAGGTGTTCGACGACCGCTCGATCGGCGTCGCCGCGCCGGTGGACATCGGCACGAACCATGGCGAGGACGAAGATCCGACCGTCGTGCGGACGAAGGAGGGCCACTTCCGGGTGATCTGGTCGTCGAAGCGCGACGGCCGGGTGCACCTGTTCACCCGCACCTCGGATGACGGCGAGGCGTGGACGAACGAGCAGGCGATCACCGGGGACGCGGACGACGACTACTATCCGGCGCTGATCCAGTCGCGGGACGGCATGCTGCACCTGGCGTGGTTCCGCCTGGACCGGCGGACCGCCCGCAGGGACGTCTGGTACGCGCGCTCGTCGGACGGGCGCATCTGGACCCGTCCCGCGCGCATCTCCACGGCCGGCATGGATTGGGCGCCGGCGATCTACGAGGACGGCTTCGGCATGCTGTGGATCGTCTGGTCGTCCGGACGATCCGGCAATCGCGAGCTGTATGCGGTTCGCTCGGGCGACGGCGGGCGCACTTGGTCGCGGGTCTTCCGCCTCACGCAGAGCGCGGAAGAGGACGACTTTCCCTTCGTTCTCGTGCGCGCCGACGGGGAGCGTGTGCTCGCCTGGACGCGCTACCGGGCGGGCTCGCGCCAGGACGCGTACTATCGCGACGCGTCCGCCGAGGTGGTGACGGCCACGTCGCAGGACGGACTGCGCTGGTCGATTCCGGTCACGCGGTCGCCGCCCGACCCGGACGAACGCCACGTCGACTTCCTGCCGTGTCTCTTCGGCGACGCCGCCGGCGAGCGCGCGTTCGTCGCCTGGACGTCGAGTCGGACGGCGACGCGGGGCGAGATCCTCGTACGCGACCTCTCGGAACCCGCGTCGCCGATTCGACAGCTCAGCAACTCGCCCGCCAACGACTACGGCGCGCGGCTCGTCCCGGCCGCCCTCGGTCCCGGTGCGTACCTCATGGTGTGGACGTCGGGACGCACCGGGGCCACGCGCGTCGTCGCACGCACCCTGCCGCTCGAGTGATCAGGAGCCGAGCTGCTGCACCAGCAGCGTGTCGTGCCAGGTGATCGTCTGGTTCGTGGCACCCTGCACCGCGACGCAGACGTTCTCGTTGATGCCGCACGACGCCCCCGCGAGCAGCCGGCACGCAGTCGTGCAGGTCAGGCCCGTGATGTCCGTCGCGCAGTGGTCGCTCGTCGCGGTCCCGACGATGGCGGCCGTCCCCGGCGCGCCGCCGGTGTTCTTCACCGTCGCCTTGACGATGCAACCGAGCGCCTGCCCGGTCGTGCACCCGGCCCCGCCGACGCAACGGCCGACGACACGTGCCTCGACCAGATACGCGTTGTCGTTGTCGGTGGTGAGCTGGTGCAGTCCCGTGAGCGTCCCGTTCGTCGTCTGCGTCCGTTCCTGGAACGTGCGGAGCACCGGATTGTCGCCGGTCGTGGTCGTTTCCCATCGCACGATCTCGGCGCCGGGCGTGCTCTCGATGACGTGCGTCCGCGCCTCGGGCTCCTGCGGCGTCCCGACCATCAGGCTGCCCGGAATCTCGACGTTGCCATCGGGGCTCGAGCTCAGCACGCGCGCCGGCGTCGTCGTGCCATGCGGCGTGGCCCACAGCGTGATCACCGATCCGTGGCCGGCGCCGGTCCAGTTTTCGGACGCGTACCACTCGAGGGCCACGGTCTCGGCGAACGTGCTCCCGTCGTGCGCTTCGCCGAGCACCGTGCCGAGCACGTCGTTCGTCTGCACCGCCGTCGGGGAGGCATTCGAGCCCCGCGATCGCCGGAAGCCCACGACGCTGTCTTCGCCCGGATTGTCGTTGTGGGTCTCGAGCTGCCACCCGGCCTGGCCGCCGGTGACGTCCACGATCTGTCCCTCGGTGAAGGTATTCGTCTGGGATTTGCGCGCGAAGTCGGACGAGTCGATGCCGTCGAGCGACGCGGCGTCGACGCAGTTCGCGGTGACGCCGATGCTGTCGCCGCCGACGTCGATGCACGACCCGGCGCCGACGGCGACGGTGAAGCTGCCGCAGTTGCCGGCCGACTCGGTCGACGAGAGCCCGGCGCCGGCGATGAGCTGCTCCTCCGCGGTGAGCGTACCGTCACACTGCCCAGTGGGGACCAGATAGCGCGCGGTGGCCGGGGCCTGCGCGCCTGCGGGGCCGGCCGCGCAGGCGACGAGCAGCGCCGCCGCGGCGCCGGCCGTCCGCCGTGGGGACGGGGTGAGCAGGTACCATCGAGAACGTCTACTGAGTAACTGAATAGACATGCTAGCACCTCCGACGCGCTTATCGGGCGGTGTGCGGTCCGCTGTCAATACGGCTCCGTGCGGCGCGCGGCGGCGGCGGCGATGCGAAGTCGTTGAATTCCGACGCGACGCAGTGGGATGATGGCGATCATGCCGTCCGGGCGCGCCATCGGTGGAGCGGAGGCGAGACGCCGATCGTGAGCGTCTTCCTCGCAGACGTCCGGGCGTTCCGGCGTGATCCCCTCGCGTGGGTCTGCGTGCCGCTGCTGCTCGGCGCGATGTGCCTGCCGTTCATCAATCTGGGCGTGACGCCCTTCTGGGTGGACGAGTCGATCGCGGTCATGCCCGCACGCAACATCCACTTCGACCTGCTGCCCACCTCGCCCTACGACCTCGACGTCATGCCGTACCAGGTGCAACGAGGACTGTGGGATCCGGCCACGCCGCTGTACCGCTACAGCGTGGCCGCCTTCACCGCCGTGGTCGGATTTTCCGAGGGGTCTGCGCGGGCGTTCTCGGTGATCATGGGGTTGCTGTCGATCATCCCGTTCTACGCGCTCGTGCGGAAGCTCGACGGCCGCCGCACCGCGCTGCTCGCCGTCACGTTCCTCGTGACGTCCCCCGCGTTCATCGTGCACGCGCGGGAGGCGCGCCATCAGACGTTCGTCATGTTCCTGGCGCTGTGTGCCTTCTACTACCTGTACACGGCCACCGAAGGCCGCGACGACCGATCGCGCGCGCTCTGGGTCGTGTTCGTGGTCGCCACGCTGCTCTCGCAGACGCTCGGGTACGGGATACTCCCGATCGTCGCCGTCTACGTGCTCGTCAACGGACCGCATCGCTTCTTCGCCCGGCGGCACCTCCCGGTCTACCTGGTGGCCGGCGCCGTCTACCTCGCCATCGTGGGGACGTTCTGGCAGGCGTTGCCATTCTTCCACGACGTCACCTGCTCCACGCGCGCCGACTGCCGGCCGATGCGGTGGTTCTACCTGGCCGTGCTGTACGCCTTCACGGCGCCGATGACGGGAAAGCTCGAGGAGGTGCAGCTCGGACTGTCGGTGATCCCGATCTTCTTCGTGATCGGGGTCGTGGTCCTCGTGAATGCGGCCCGCCGGGCGGCCTGGCCGCTGGAGAAGACCTCGCTGCTGCTGGCATGGTTCTTCCTGCCGCTACTGCTGCTGTCGATGAACGACGTCAAGTTCGACCGGTATCTGTTCATCTGGGTCATGCCGCTGTGCGCGCTGTTCCTCGCCTACGGCGTCCGCTGGCTGCTTCGGCTGCCGGGGCTTCGCAACGCGCCGGGGCTCGGTGAGGTCGCCCTCGTGGTGCTGATCGTCTCGTCGCCCCAGTACTTTCCCGCGGTCGGCAACCGCGCGGCCCAGGGGCCGATGATCGAGAGCGGGCTGGTCAGGTGCGTGCGGACCACCTTGCTGGCCGCCCCCCGGGACAACTTCGAGCAGATGCGGTGGCAGGCCAACTATCTCCAGCAGCGTGTCCGTCCGGGAGACGTCGTCGTCTCCAGCCTCGACGACGCGAGCTTGCAGTACTATCTAGGGCAGTTCGTGTACGGGTTCCTGAACAGCCGCCGGTCGGACGAGTTCTTCGTCGAGCTGCTCGACGACGCGGAGCGCGCCGGCACCCGGGTGTGGTTCGTCGACCATCTCGACAAGTTCAGCTTCTGCGTGGCCGGCGAGCCGGAGCCGCTGCGGATCGACTGCCGGGCGAAGTATCCGAAGTTCTACGCGCGATGCACCGCGACCGACGGCGGGGCGTCGGACGCCTGCATGCGGCTCCGGATGCATTGATGTCTGTCCGTGCCAAGGCCGCCCGGGAGCTGCGAGCGCTCCGGGACGATCCGACCGCCTGGATCTGTCTGCCGTTGATCGTCCTCGGCTGCGTGCTGTCGTTCGTGAACGTCGGCGTGTCGCCGTTCTGGGTCGACGAGGCGATGACGGTGCTGCCCGCACGCAGCATCCATGCGACGCTCTTACCCTTCAATCCTTACGACGCGGACTTCATGCCGTGGCAGCTGAAGCACGGGCTGTGGGACCCCGCCACGCCCCTCTACCGCTACAGCGTGGCGGCCTTCACGGCCGTCTTCGGGTTCTCCGAAGCGACGACCAGAGGGCTGTCCGTCCTGATGGGGCTCCTGTGGTCGATTCCGCTCTATGCGCTGGTCCGCAAGCTCGACGGCCGCAAGACGGCGTTGCTCGCCGTCACGTTCCTGGTGACGTCGCCGACGTTCATGATCTTCGCCCGCGAGGCCCGGCACTTCACGCTGCTCGGATTCATGGTGCTGTGCACCTTCTACTACCTGTACACCGCGACGGAGGGCCGCCACGACCGGTCGCGCGCGCTCTGGGTCGTGTTCCTCGCCCTCACGCTCCTCACGCAGACGCTCGGCTACGGCATCCTGCCGATCGTCGCGATCTACGTGCTGGTGAACGGACCGCGCCGCTTCTTCGCGTGGCGGCATCTCCCGGTCTACCTGCTCGTCGCCGCGGTCTACTTCTCGATCATCGCGATGTTCTGGGAGACGTTGCCGTTCTTCCACTACGTCGGCTGCGGCAACCGCAGCGAGTGCCGCCCGATGGGCGACTACTATCTCGTGATGCTGTGGGCGTTCGTCGCGCCGCTCTCCGGCAGGCCGGACGAGGTGCAGGTCGGGGTGTCGCTGGCGCCGCTGATCTTCGCGATCGGCTTGATCGCCTTCGTCCGATCCGCGCGGCGGGGCGAGCAGCGCCTCGAGAAGACCTCGTTGCTGCTGCCGTGGTTCCTCGTGCCGCTCACGGCGCTGTCCATGAGCGAGGTGAAGTTCGACCGCTATCTGTTCATCTGGGTCATGCCGTTCTGCGCGCTCTTCCTCGCCTACGGCGTACGGTGGCTGCTGCGGACCCGGACGATGCGGCGCGCGCCCGTGTTCGCGGAGATCGCGCTCGTCCTGTGGATCGTCGTCGCGCCGCAGCTCGTGGCGCCCGACATCGACAGCGTATCGCGCTGGCCGACGTTCCAGAGCGCCTCGGCGACGTACGTGAAGACCGGACTGCTGGACGTCGCGAGCGACAACTGGGAGCAGATCCGGTGGCAGGCCGACTACCTGAAGGCGCGCATGCAGCCGGGCGACGTCGTCGTCACGAGCCTGGACGACGCCGGCCTGCACTACTACCTCGATCAGTTCGTCTACGGCTTCCTGAACAGCCGCCGATCCGACGAGTTCCTCGTCGGGCTCCTCGATCAGGCGGAGCGGACGGGGACGCAGGTGTGGTTCGTCGACACGCTGCCGCACTGGGGCTACTGCCTGAGCGGCGAGCCGGAGCCCTGGCGGATCGACTGCCGGTTCAAGTACCCGCAATTCTACGCGCGGTGCACCGCGCCGCCGGCCTTCGCGAGTCCCGCCTGCCGGCGTGTGCGCGTGGAAGAGCAGATTCCCGAATGGCTCGGGAAGGCGAGGGCGCGGGAGGGGGCCGCGGCGTCCGATTAGGCGGATGCGCCGTGCCGCGCCGGTGGAAACCCGGGCGTCGGTTGCGGTACAGATCCGCCCGTGCCGGGCAGGCCTCACCCCTCGACGCAGTCGGCCAGCGAGCTCGCACACGACGGCCCGACGGCGGTCGAACGCCCGGGCGAGCGAGCCAGCTTCCGTTCGCTCGATCAGACGGAGGCGGTCGAGTCGCTCGCCGTACGGCCCGGCTCCTACGAGGCGGCCGCGAGCGCGCTCGCGGCGCCGGCGGGCGCGATCCCGCGCGGGCGAGGTCTGAGCTACTGTCTCGCCTCGGCGGGCGAGGGCTCCACGAGCGTTCTCACGTCGGCCTTCGATCGCATCCTGCGCTTCGATCCGGACACGCGCACCGTCGAGGTCGAAGGCGGCGTCGCGCTGGGGGACCTCGTGGCGTTCGCGCTCGCGCAGGGGTGCTGGTTCCCGGTGCTGCCGGGCTATCCGACCATCACCGTCGGGGGCGCGCTCGCGATGAACGTGCACGGCAAGAGCCAGCACCACGACGGGCTCTTCGGCGACCACGTCGTCGACCTGCACCTGCTGCACCCCCGCCACGGCGAGATCCGGTGCAGCCGGACGGTCCGCGCCGACGTGCTCGAGCTCACGCTCGGCGGAATGGGCCTCACGGGTCTGGTCACGCGGGCGACGCTCCGCCTGCAGCCGCTGAAGGGGCGCAGCCTCCGGCGCTCGCGCATCGCCACCCGGACGCTCCAGGAGACCGTCGACGTGATGATCGCCGAGTGCGACGGTCACGACCAGGTGTACTCGTGGATCGATCTCAACCGGTCCGGCGGCGAGTTCGGCAGCGGCTTCGTCTATCTCGAGTCCTTCGCCCCCGAGGCGATCGAGCGTCCCTTCCGGAGCGGCCCCCTGCGCGCCGATGCGCCGCGACGCCCATTTCCGGAGTGGACGCTCCGGCTCGTCACCCATGCGTATCGCCTGATGGAGCGGACCAGCCGTGCGACCCGGGTCTTCGATCCGATGGGCGGCTCGTTTCCGCTGAACGGCAAGGAGATCTACTTCGCCGCCTGCGGCGCCGCGGGCTTCCACGAGAGCCAGCTGCTGATCCCCTTCGACGCGTGGCCGCGTTTCGCCGGCGGGCTGGCCGCGTCGCTTCGCCGCCACGGCGTGTTCACCACGCTCGGCTCGCTGAAGCTCTTCCGTGGCACGCGTCGTCTGCTCAACTTCGGCGGTGACGGCATCTGCGTCGCCATCGACGTCCCCCGGCAGGCGCGGTCGTCCGAGTTCCTGGCGGACCTCGACGCGCTGATGCTCGAGGCCGGCGGGATACCGAACATCAGCAAGGACTCGAGGCTGCCCGGCCGCGTGGTCGCGGCGGCCTACGCCGGGTACGGCGAGTTCAAGGAGCGGTTGCGCGCGTTCGATCCCGACCGGCGGATGCGGTCCGCATTGAGGACACGACTGGATGTCTGAGCCGGTCATGCCCAAGGGCCTCTCGATCAGCCTCTTCTTCCCCGTCTACAACGACGAGCGGACGGTCCGGCAGGTCGCGCTCAAGGCGCTGACGGTGCTCTCCGAGGTCTGCGCGGAGTACGAGGTCCTGATCGTCGACGACGGCTCGCCGGATCGCGCCGGCGAGATCGCCGACGAGCTGGCCCGCGAGTTCCCCGGCACGGTGCGGGTCATCCACCATCCCCGCAACCTCGGCTACGGCGCGGCGCTCAAGACGGGGCTCGCGAACGTGCGGTTCGACTGGATTTGCTTCACCGACGGCGACGACGAGTACGACGTCTTCGACTTGTACAAGATGCTGCCCCTGCTCGAGTTCTACGACCTCATCGTCACGTTCCGGTACGTCAAGGTCTACTCGGGCAAGCGCCAGTTCATCTCCTGGGTCTACAACTACGTGCTCCGGTGGCTCTTCCGGACGTCGTATCGCGACATCAGCACGGGGTTCCGGATGATGCGCCGGTCGGTGGCCACCCAGCTCGACCTGATCTCCGACAGCCCTTTCATCGGCGCGGAGATCGCGATCACGACCATGCTGCGCGGCTACCGGGTCGGCGAAGTGGGCATCCAGACCTTCCCGCGCGAGCTCGGTGCCGGCGGCACGACGTCCGTCAAGAACATCCTCGCCACGATGCGCGACATGCGCGAGACCTACCGGCGCATCTTCTCTCCGGAGTACCTGCTGCCCGCGAACCGTCACCGGACGCTCCGCTCGCTCGAGGGGCGCGCGCGCGCGCAGGTCTCCAGAAGCGCGCCGCACCGTCCGCGCTGAGCCGTCCCCTCGGGTGCCTGGCGGCGCGCGAGGGGGTATCGTATGAACCGCTGCGGTGACGAACGGGATCGCAGCCGGGTCGGTCACGCTCGACCATGGGCCGCGCTGACGGATCGGGCGTGAGCACGCGTACCCGGGTTCTCCTTCTCGTCGTCCTCGCGGCGGTGGCGCGTTTCGCGTGGCTGGCGACGCCACCCGCGACCTTCGACGAGACCTGGAGCTGGTATCTGATGCACCTCATCGAGGCGGCGGACGGCAAGCCGCTGCCGGTGGGCTTCGGGCTCGACGGTCCCTGGTACGTCGCCATCAACTGGGGCGTGACCCGTCTGCTGGGCAACGAGATGGGGCCGCTGCGGCTGCCCCCCGCGACGTTCTCGACGCTGTCGGTCCCGCTGTTCTACCTGCTGGTGCGCCGCCTCGGCACCGAGCGCCTGGCCTGGCATGCGGCGCTGATGATGGCGATCAGTCCCTTCTTCATCTTCTACGCGAAGGACGCCCGGCCGTACTCCCAGCTCATGTTCACCTGCCTGCTGTTCACGTGGGGCTGGGTGATCACCGAGGGGACGAGGCGTCGCTGGCTCCGGCGCGGATTCATCGCGGTGCTCACCGTGCTCGCGGTGGGATCGCAGTACTATTCGCTCATCTATTTCGCCGCCTTCTACAGCCAGCGCCTCTGGCTGGACTGGCGTCGCGGGCAGCGTGCGGCGCTGCGGGACGACCTGCTGACGGGCGTGATCAGCGTGGTCGCGATCTCCCCGCTGCTCGCGTTGCTCTACCTCTCGGTGACGCACCTCATCTCGTTGCCGTACTGGCAATCGCCGACGCTGAACTTCGTCAGCGTCGTCGCCGAGCAGTTCCTGTTCACCGGTGCGGCGGGAGCGGGAGAGGATCCGAACATCGGCGTCCTGCTGATGTTGCAGGCGGTGGTCTTCGCGTTGCTCATGGTGCCGGTCGTCGTGCGACGGCGACGGAAGGGCGCGGCGCCCGAGCTGCATCCGATCCTCGCCGATCTCTGGTGGTGGTCGCCGGCGCTCGTGCAGGTCCACGACATCCTGGCGACGCGGTCGCTGATGTTCTATCCGCGCGGCTTCACGCCGTCGGCCCCCTTCCTGCTGACCTGGTGGCTCGCGCAGCGGGACGCGATGCCGGGACCGCGCTGGCTGCGGCGCGCGTACACCGCCCTGATGCTGGTTCCGTTCGTGGCCTTCGGCTACCAGACCGCCGTCTGCGATCCGAACCACGCGGGGTTCAAGAACCGCGAGGTCCTGGGCGAGGTCATGGACCAGATCCGGACGCTCGACGGGCGGTTCGACCGCGTCGTCGTGCATCTGTGGTGGGACGCGCAGGCCGTCGCCCATCACTATCGCGGCCCCGCGCCGGTCGAGGCGCTCGGCATGCCGCACCGGACGCTGGCGCGTAAGGAGGGCGAGATGGCGGCGGTGCTCACGTCGCTCGTCCAGCTGCCGCCGAACGAACGCGTCCTCCTCGTCGAGAATGCGTTGGCGAGCGGGTACGTCGATCCCGGTGGCCTCGTGCGCGCGGCGCTCGACGGCAGTCGTCCGCGGCTGGCGGAGGTTCCGTGCCATCCGACCCGCGCGAGTGAAGTGGGCGTCTACTGCAACCGCATGATCCTGTACGGTCCCGCCGGCGGCCCGGCGCCTGGCGCGCAGGAACGCTGAGCGACGCGGCGGCGCCGCCTCACTTCTCGGGCGGCTTGGGAGCGAGACCGAGCGGCCAGGCGAACGTCGGCGCCGTGGCGCGGCGCTCCGCGGGCAACGTCTTCACGTAGTCGAGCACGCGCTGGTCGGCGAACCAGCTGGACCAGTAGCCGAATACGACCTTCGCGTCCGGCTGCTGCTGCATGCACGCGATCAGGTCGTCGGGTCGCATGAAGAAGCTGCTGAACTCCTCGTCCTTCGACGTCGAGGCGAAGCTGTTGTCGCCGTAGACGTTGAGCGGATCGATCAGGCCGCAGGCCGGCTTCGTCCGCGTGATGAAGTTCAGGAAGGGGTCGAAGGTGAGCCACGTCTCTCCGGCCTGTGGTCCGCGGAGGGCCTCGCCGTAGTCCGAGCGGCGGAACGACTGGTACGCCCCACCCAGGAACACGGCGAGGAACAGCAGGACGCTGGCGAGCACCCGGCGGCGGCGGCGTGGCGGCTCCGCCCACAGGCGATGCACGCACAGGGCGCCCAGGATCGCCATCGGCGGGAGATAGACCACGAAGTAGTGGTCCCAGATCGGTTCCCACACGAAGAACGAGAAGAACACCGGCACGACCCACCACAGCGTGACGAGTAGCCGCCAATCCTTCCACCGCGTCGCGCGTGCGCGCCACACGGCGAGCTGTCCGCCGATGGCGAGCAGCATGAGCCAGCTGTTGCCGTTCAGCAGGAACATGCCGAAGAACGCCCGCTTGTGCTCGTTCGCGTTCCAGTCGACGGCGGACTTGATGCCGGCCGCGTTGACGAGGTCGCGAAACGGCTTGATCTGCATCGCCGCTTCGAACCCGGCCTTCTTCGCGAAGCGCGCCGACTGGAACTGGATCAATCGGCTGAACCGCCCGTCGCT
Source organism: uncultured Binatia bacterium (SeqCode) (assembly GCA_964432595.1). GTDB lineage: Bacteria > Desulfobacterota > Binatia > DP-6 > DP-6 > DASYLJ01. The sequence continues at coordinate 231,530 of CAYSOF010000009.1, forward strand.
CATGGCGTCGAACGACACCCAGACGAGCGCGCCGACGACGATCCCGGTCGCGAGCACCCAGGCCGCCTTCGGCCGCTGCTCCCGGAGGAAGACCACGGCCATCCCGAGGGCGAGGGCCGCGGACAGCGACAGGGGCTTGTAGAGGAGCGAGGCGATCAGGAGGACGGACCCGAGCACCCACAGCGTCCGGCGCGTGCAGAAGAAGATGCAGTAGATGCCGACGATGCAGCAGACCTGCATCATCGCCTGCGGCAGCGCGAGCAGGCCGTAGTACTGCAGGGGAGACACGTAGAACAGCAGTGGCGCGATCAACGCCGGCCGGGGCGGCATCGCGCGGAGCGCGATGCGGTAGACGAACACGCCGCTCACGGCGGTCGCGAGCAGCGACAGCGCCCGGAAGAGGAACAGCGAATCGGGCCGCGGCGCCGCGAATGCCGCGAGCGTCAGGGGGTACAGCGGGGTCTGGTGACAGAAGAAGTCCCGATAGGGCAGGTTGCCGCCGAGAATCTGGAGGGCCTGCTGGATGTAGACGCCTTCGTCGAAGTTGTACTCCAGGGTGGGGAGCAGGAAGGCGCCATAGGCGAGAAACATGGCGCACAGCACCCATTCCACGCCGGGCATCTCGGTCAGGCGGCGAAAGAGCGCACGCACCGAAATACTCCGGGTCAGGACGCCGGAAACGGCCCGGATCGAGCAGCGCCCACCGCGCGATCGACCGTCCCGGGTGCGTCGAGGTGGAGGCGGTGTGCGGTGGGGTCGTCTCGGCTCGTCACGGATACCGTCTCGTCGGCGGGGGCGTCCCGCCGCGGGGTCATGCTAGTAGTCGGAACCCGGTCGGGATTCAACGGTCGGGCTCGTGTTCCAGGCTTCACCCGAGGGCGATCAGTTGACCACCGACCAAGATTCTATCTGCCCCAAGCTTTGCCAAGTGATGGACACGAAAATTCCCTGCAACGGCAAGAAAAGCTATTGCGCGCGCGACCGTGAGTGTGGGAAAGTCCGGCCCGCAATTCCTGTGCGCCACTCGCCACGAAGAAGGAGTCGGCATCATGAAGGTCGCGTTCATCAACCCGCCGGCCGCTGATGTCCACCTCTTCGGCCAGAAGGCGAACTTCGAGTCGCCGC
>CAYSOF010000010.1:0-218368 GCA_964432595.1 uncultured Binatia bacterium (SeqCode)
GAACGGGCACATGCGCTTAAGTGAGTGGCATTGGGCTTCGCCGGCCGCGGCATGCAGGTCGATCGAAGCCGAGCCGCTCCACGCTCGCGTCCGACCCGGCCCACGACATGGTCGTGGGCCGATTACAGCGCGCCGATGAACGCGCTCGCCAGTGCGGGCGCCTTGCCGGCGTCGTCGTGCTTCAGGAAGACGTAGACGCGCTTCCAGCGCGTGATCTCCTTGAGCTTCATGGCCCAGTCGGCGAGATCGGCGGGCGAATAGTCGTCGCGCCGCAGCCGAACGTAGCCGAAGGGCGCGGTGGCGACGAGCGGCGTCGTCAGCGACTCGGTGTCGGCGATGCAGAGCGCCGCGCGGTTCGCGGCCAGCACGTCGTACACCTCCTCGGTGAACCAGCTCGCATGCCGGAACTCGAACACCGGCTCCGAGCCCTGCGGCAGCGCGCGCAGGAACTCGTCGAGGCGATCGCGGTCGGCGCGGAGGTGCGGCGGCAGCTGGAAGAGGAGGGGGCCGAGCTTCTCGCCGAGCATGTCCGCGCGACGCACGAACTCGCGCGCGGGCTCGGCCGCGTCCTTCAGGCGCAGATGGTGCGTGATCCGCTGCGGCGCCTTCAGCGCGAAGCGGAAGCGCAGCGGCGTCTGCCGGCGCCAGCCGGTCAGCAGCGCGGGCGTCGGCATGCGGTAGAAGCTGTGATTGATCTCCACCGTGCCGAAGACGCTCGCGTAGAACTTGAGCATGTCCTCGCTGGCGAGCTCCTTCGGGTAGAAGTGCCCGCGCCACGGCGCATAGCTGAACCCCGAGGTTCCGACGAGGAACCGCGGCCCGGTCGCGGCGCGCGCCATCAGCGCGCCGGCTCTGTCGTCAGCCGGCGGTAGACCGCGAGATGACGGATGGCGTCCTGATGCCGTCCGGCCTTCTCGTACAGGAGGCTCAGGTTCCAATGGGCGTCGGCCAGCTTCGCATCGTGCTGCACGGCCGATTCGTAGCAGGGCAACGCCTCGTCGGGACGATGGGCGTCCTCGAGCACCACACCCAGGTTGTACCAGGCGAGCGCGTAGGTCGGATCGTGGCGGACGGCGTCACGGAAGTGCGACTCGGCGCCCACGAGGTTGCCGTCGCCGTGGAGCAGGCGGCCGAGGTTGATGCGCGCGATCACGTTCTGCGGGTCGAGATCGAGCGCGTGGTGATAGGCCGCCCGCGCCTCCAGCGGCGAGCTGTCCTCGATGTCCATGGCGAGGTCGCACCACTGCTCCGACGTCAGGCTCGGCAGCCGCGTCTTCTGCGGCTCGGGCAGCCTGGCGATGCTGGTGTGCTTGCGCGCGACGCGGTCGGCGTCGAAGTTGAAGAGCAGCTGCCCCGACTCGGGCTGCCAGCGGCTGCTGCCGTCCCACGCGACGACGCGCGCGCCGTCCTTGAAGACGCTGAGGCGGGTCAGGGGACGATCGCCGATCTGGCGACGCAGCGAGCGCAGCACGCGGCCGATCTTCGTCAGCGGGACGCGTTGCTCGAGGAGGGCGCGCGTGGTCCGCAGGAGGACGAGGTCGAGGAAGTCGAAGCGCAGGCGGCCGCGGCCGTCGCGCTCGGGTGCGACCAGACCCGCGCGCACGCACTGGCGGAGTCGGCCGAGCGGGAGTCCCACGATCCGCGCGGCCTGCGCGGTGTCGAAGTGGGCTTCCGCCTCGCCGCTCGCGCGTGGGGCCGTCAAGACTTCTTCTTGCCGCCGCCGCGCGGGCGTCCGCCGCCGCCACCGCCGCCCGCGGCACGACGCTTCGGCGCCGCTTCTTCCTCGGCCTCCGCCGAGGCCGCCGCATGCCGGCCGACGTCACGGGCGAGGCTCTGCTTGAGGGCCTCCATCAGATCGATGACCTGACCCTTCGGTGCCGGTGTCTCGGGCGACGTGACGACCTCGCCCGCGAGCTTCTGATCGATCACCTGCTGGAGGCGGTCGCGGTAGTGATCGCGATACTGCTCCGGGGTGAAGCCCTCCGCGGACAGCTGTTCGATGAGCTTGCGCGCCAGCGACGCCTCGCCCGGCTTGACCGTCACCGTGGCGCCGCGATCGACCTCGCCGAAGTCGCGCACCTCGTCCGCGTAATAGAGCGTGTGCAGCGCGAGCCCGTCCTGCAGCGGACGGATCAGCACGAGATGCTCCTTGCCGCGCGTGACGTGCTGCGCGAGCGCCACCATGCTCGTCTCGCGCATCGCCTCCGCGAGCAGCTGGTACGCCTTCTCGCCGCCCTTGTCGGGTCCGAGGTAGTGCGTGTTCTCGAAGTACACCGGGTCGACGGCGGCGAGCGGCACGAACTCGTGGATGTCGATCGCCTGGCTCGCGGCGGCCTCGAGGGCCTTCAGCTCGTCGTCGGTGAAGAGGACGTACTGCTCCTTGCCCACCTCACGGCCCTTCACGAGCTCGCGTCGCTCGACGACCCGCTCGCAGCGCGGACACCAGATCTGCTGCTTGATGCGGGACCCGCACTCTTCGTGGATCTGGTTGAAGGACGGCTGCTCGGAGTGCGTCGCGACGTAGAGCCGTACAGGAATGGACACCAGGCCGAAGCTCACGGTGGCGGAGCCGATGGAGCGTGCTGGCATGGGACGTCAGGAAATCCCACAGAGGGTCGGCATGTCAAACCTCCAGACGAACGATCCAGCCGCCGTCGGCATCGACGACGTCCACGACGTGATGCCCCGACGCTTCCGCGGCGCGTGGCAGATCGCGCGCGCCCTGCGGATCGTCGAGACGGAGATCGACCTCTTCACCGCGCGTGCGCGTCTCGAGCCAGACGCGCGCTTTCGCCCACGAGAGCGGACACCGCACGCCGCGGAGATCGAGCTCGGCTCGCACACGGCTCCCCATACACGAAATCCCGGTGGCGCCCCAGCCTCCTGCGCTGTAGAACCGTCCTTTCCATCGGAATGGATACCTACACGCTACGCTCGCGCGCCGATGCCCAGCCGTCGCCGCGCTACCGCATCGACTACGCCGGCGAGCTGAACGAGGCGCAGCACGCCGCCGCGACGACCCTCGCCGGACCGGTCCTCGTCATCGCCGGTGCCGGCAGCGGCAAGACGCGCACGCTCGTCTATCGCGTCGCGCGGCTCGTCGAGAGCGGCGTCGCGCCGGGGCAGATCCTCCTGCTCACGTTCACGCGCAAGGCGTCGGAGGAGATGCTCGGCCGCGCGTCGACGCTCGTCGGCGGCAGCTGCGACCGCGTGTCGGGCGGCACGTTCCACTCGTTCGCGAACACGGTGCTGCGACGACACGGGCGCGCCATCGGGCTCGAGCCGGGCTTCACCATCCTCGACCGCAGCGACTCCGAAGACCTCATCAACCTGCTGCGCAGCCGCGCCGGGCTCGATCGGAAGGACCGGCGCTTCCCGCGGAAGAACGCCATCCTCGAGATCATCAGCATGGCGGTGAACCGCAGCACGACGATCGAGGACCTGATCGAGACCGACTACGGCCACTTCGCCGACCACTTCGAGGACATCCAGAAGCTCGGCCAGCAGTACATGACGTACAAGCGCGACCGCAGCCTGGTCGACTACGACGACCTGCTGGTGCTCCTGCGCGACCTGGTGCGCGAGGTGCCCGACGCCGCCGAGCAGCTCTCGCGGACCTACCGCTACATCATGGTCGACGAGTACCAGGACACGAACCGCCTGCAGGCGGAGATCGTGCGCGGCCTCGCCGTCACGCACGACAACGTGATGGCGGTCGGCGACGACAGCCAGAGCATCTACTCGTTCCGCGGCGCCGACTTCCGCAACATCATGGATTTCACCCAGCTCTTCCCGGGCACCCAGCTCATCAAGCTCGAGGAGAACTACCGGTCGACGGCGCCGATCCTCCAGCTGGCGAACGCCATCATCGACCGCGCGCCGGAGAAGCACACGAAGATCCTCCGTGCGCGGACGCCCGGCAGCCGCCATCCGCTGCTCGTGCGCGCCGCCGACGAGCGCAACCAGTCGCGCTTCGTCGCCCAGCGGATCCTCGAGCTGCGCGAGGAGGGCATCTCGCTCGACGAGATGGCCATCCTGTTCCGCTCGAGCTACCACTCGTTCGACGTCGAGCTCGAGCTACAGCGGCACGACATCCCGTTCGTGAAGCGCGGCGGCTTCAAGTTCATCGAGACCGCGCACGTGAAGGACGTGCTCGCGCACCTGCGCGTCGTCGCGAACCCGCGCGACGCCGTGTCGTGGCATCGCGTGCTGCTGCTGCTCGACGGCCTCGGCCCGAAGACCGCCGACGACGTGTTCCGCCACCTCGGCGGTGCGGTCGACGCCGCACAGGCGGCGGATCTCCTGGCGACGTACCCGAAGCGCGGCGCGTACACCCGCGAGCTCGGGCGGCTCGCGGAACTGCTCAAGGAAGTGGCGCCCGAGGAGGTCGCGCCGGACGAGCAGGTGGCGCGCGTCGTCGGCTTCTACGCGCCGATGCTGCGGCACCTGCATCCCGAGGATTACCCGAAGCGCGAGAAGGACCTCGAGCACTTCCTCACCATCGCCGCGCGCTACCGCACGTTGAGCGGCCTGCTCTCCGACATGGCGCTCGAGCCGCCGACGGACAGCGTCGGCGACGTCCTCGCCGCCGAGGTCGACGAGGGCATGCTCACGCTGTCGACGATCCACTCGGCGAAGGGCCTCGAGTGGCGTGTCGTCTTCGTGATCGGCCTCGTCGACGGCCGCTTCCCGTCGTACCACAACCTCCGCGACCAGGAGGAAGTCGAGGAGGAGCGCCGGCTGCTCTACGTCGCCGTGACGCGGGCGAAGGAGCATCTCTACCTGTCGTACCCGATCGACATCTACGACCGCGCAACCGGCATGGTGCTCGGCAAGCCGTCGCGCTTCGTCGAGGGGTTCCCTCCCACGATCTTGCGAGGACTACAGGTCGTCGAAGAGTCCGAGTTCGAGTAGGATCGAAACGAACGGCCACGGGCCGTGTTGTCGATCGCTCGATGCGTACCTGGCTGGCATCGCTCCTCGTCGTCCTCGCGCTCGCGGGCGCCGCCCGCGCGCAGGACTACTACGACGACGCCCCCGACGACTACGAAGCCGCGCTCGAGCCGCACGGCGGCTGGTACGACGTCCCGACCTACGGCCGCGTGTGGCAGCCGCGTGTCGTCGGCGGCTGGGCGCCGTACACCGACGGCCGCTGGGTGTGGACGGCGTACGGCTGGACCTGGGTGTCGCTCGAGCCGTGGGCGTGGACGTTCCACTACGGGCGCTGGGCGATGGCACCGAGCTACGGCTGGGTGTGGGTGCCGGGTACGGTGTGGGGACCGGCGTGGGTCGACTGGGTCTACTACGACGGGTTCGTCGGCTGGGCGCCGCTCGGTCCGTACGGCTGGCGCGCGGGTTTCGACGACTACTGGTTCGTCCGCGACGGCGAGTTCTGCAATCCGCGTCTCCGCTCCGCGTACGTGCGTCACGACCATCTGCCGCGCAACGTCCGCGAGGATTGGAGCCGGTACCGCGTCGATCGGGTCGACCGGAGCCGCATCGAGCGCGTGACGCGCCATCCGGTGCAGCGCTACGGCGACCGTCCGTCGGACACGCTGGCGCCCTGGCATCGTACCCGCGTCGAGCGTGATCGTGACGGGCGTCAGGGCGAATGGGGCGGCGGCGACCGTCGCCGCGCGCGTCCCGACGACCGCGACCGCCGCGGTCGGGGACGCGACGACTTCGGCGATCGCGATCGCGACGACGACGTGACGACGACGCGGCGGCCCGCGCCGGATCGCGGTCCCGGCGTCCGACAGCCCGAGCCGCCGCTGCCGCCGCCGGTGGGGCGAGACCGCCGCAACGACCGTGGCAACGATGCGGGCACGGTCACTCGTAGCGCGCCGCGCGCGCCGCTGCAGCGGCCGTCATCGCCGCCGAGCGGATCGGGTGCGTGGCGTGGCGACGTCCGCCCGATGGCGCCGGGTGGAGACGGCGGCGTGTCGCGCGACGGCGGCGGTGCCCAACGCTCGCAGCGTCCGGCGGGCGGGAACGCCGGCGGCAGCCGGAGCGCTGGCGACGGACGCAGCAGCACCGGACGCAGCGGCGGTGGCAGCAGCGGGTACGGCAGCTCCGGGTATTCGATGCCCGGACGTCCGTAGACGTTCCTAGGTGGCTTGCACAAAGGCGCGACGCGGGGCTAAGCAGCGCGCGATGGACGACGTGGACGGATTCCGGCAGCGCCTCGCGGCGGCGGGCATCCGTCTTCCGGACGAGATGCTTCCGCTGTTGGCGATCGTCGCCGGACCGCTCGTGACCGCGCTCGACGAGCTCGCGACGCTGGACCTCGGCGATGCCGAGCCGTTCGTCGCGACGCCGACGTTGGTGCGCGACGCCGACGCATGAGCGTCTGGCATTCCGCCACGTCGCTCGCGCACGCGGTGCGCGCGGGCGAGCTCAGCGCCGTCGCGGTGACGGAGGCGCACCTCGCACGCATCGCGACGCTCGACGGCGATCTGCGTGCGTTCGTCACGATGACGTCCGAGGCGGCGCTCGCCGACGCGCGAGCTGCCGACACGAGCCGCCAGGGCGCGCTCGCCGGTGTGCCCGTCGCCGTCAAGGACCTCTTCTCGGTGCGCGGCGTGTCGCGCGGCAACGGCAGCGCCGCGTTCACCGGCGACCCGCCGCAGACCGCCGACGCGACGCTCGTCGCGCGGCTGCGCGCGGCGGGCGCCGTCGTGGTGGGCACGACGCACATGCACGAGCTGGCGTTCGGTTCCACCGGCGTGAACCCCGGCCTCGGCACGCCCGTGAACCCGTGGGGCGGCGATCGCATGCCGGGCGGCTCGAGCAGCGGCTCCGCCGTCGCCGTCGCCGCGGGCATGGCGCCCGCCGCCGTCGGCTCCGACACCGGCGGCTCCATCCGCATCCCCGCGAGCTTCTGCGGTCTCACCGGCCTGAAGCCCACGTACGGCCGCGTGAGCCGCCACGGCGTGACGCCGCTCGCGTGGAGCCTGGATCACGTCGGTCCGATCGCGCGCACCGCCGAGGACGCGGCGCTGCTGCTCGGCGTGATCGCCGGGCACGACGCCGCCGATCCGACGAGCGCCGAGCTGCCCGTGCCGGACTACGTGGCGGCGCTCGATCGCGGCGTCGCGGGCCGCACGATCGGGGTGCCGCGCGCGTTCGTCGCCGGCTGCGTCGACGACGACGTCGCCGCGGCGTTCGACGCGAGCCTCGACGTGCTGCGCGACGCCGGCGCGGTCGTACGCGACGTCGCGCTGCCCGCGCTCGAGCAGGGGGTCACGGCGCTCGGTGCGGTCGTGTTCGCCGAATCCGAGGCGGCGCTCGGCGCCGCCGTGGGCGATCGTCGTGAGCGGCTCGGCATCGACTGTCGCATCTTCCTCGAGCTCGCGAAGGTGGTGCAGGCGCGCCACTACATGGCGGCGCAGCGCTGGCGCAGCCACCTCTATGCGGCGGTGCGCGCGACCGGCGTGGATTTTCTCGCCACGCCGACCGTCGCCGTGCCGGCCCCGGACGTCTGGGCGCAGGTGCTGACCATCCACGGCGTCGAGCGCGGCGTGCCGGAGGTCCTCGCGCGCTACACCGCGCCGTTCAACCTGATCGGGTTGCCCGCGCTGTCGGTGCCGTGCGGCGTCTCGCGCGACGGCCTGCCGATCGGGTTGCAGCTCGTCGGACGGCCGTTCGCCGAAGCCGACGTGCTCGCGGCGGGGCACGCGTACCAGCAGCGCACCGACTTCCACACGCGCCGGCCGCCGCACTGCGGTTGACGGCGTCCCGTCGATCGTCGACGGTGCGCGGATGTCGGACCATCTGCCGGAGTACGTGCGGCGCAACCGCGAGGTGTGGGACGGGTGGGCCGCCGACTACGTCGAGGCCGCGGAGCGTGGCTGGCGCGAGAACGAGCCCCGCTGGGGCATCTGGGGCGTGCCGGAGTCCGACGTCGGAATGCTCGACGACGTCGCCGGCCGCGACGTGATCGAGCTGGGCTGCGGAACCGCGTACGTGTCGTCGTGGCTCGCGCGGCGCGGCGCACGGCCGGTCGGCATCGACAACTCGGAGGCGCAGCTCGCGACGGCGCGCCGTCTCCAGGCCGAGCACGGCATCGAGTTCCCGTTGCTGCACGGCAACGCCGAAGCGGTGCCGCTGCCCGACGCGAGTTTCGATCTCGCGATCTCGGAGTACGGCGCGTGCCTGTGGGCCGATCCCCACAAGTGGGTGCCCGAGGCGGCGCGCCTCCTGCGGCCCGGCGGACGTCTCGTCTTCCTGACGAACGGTTGGCTGGCGGCGCTCTGCATCCCGGACGGCGAGAACGGCGTCGCCGGCGATCGCCTGCTGCGCCCGGCGTTCGGCCTGCACCGCATCGACTGGTCGGACGACCGCAGCAGCGCGTTCTACATCTCGCACGCCGAATGGATCCGCGTGCTGCGCGACGCCGGCTTCGCGATCGAGGGGCTGCTCGACGTCCGCCCGCCGGCCGATGCGACGACGCGCTACGCCTTCATGCCGCTCGCGTGGGCGCGCCAGTGGCCGTGCGAAGAGGTGTGGAAGGCGCGCAAAGCCGGCTGAGTCAGCCGTGCTCCGTGTCGACGTGCGCGAGCGCCGCCGCCAGGTCGTCGGCCGTGCACACGCCGTGGTCGACGACGAGCCGCTCGAGCGCGGTCGTCCACGCGTCGTAGTAGGGCACGTCGGGGTGCTCGGCGATGGCCGCGATCAGACGCTGCTGGAACTCGCTCCACGGCAGGCCGAGCCCGCGTACGACGGCGAGCGCCATCCCGAACGCGCGCCCCTGCCATGGCGCGTCGAAGACGAGCTCGCCGTTGCGCCGCGGCGGCGCCGCCGAGCCCGGCATCGCCGTGACCGCCGGATCGATCGTCACGGCCGCGCCGTCCCGATCATCGTCTCGCGCGTCACGCGCGCGGCGAGATCGTCCTCCGACAGCCCGGCCGTGTCGGGCGGACGCTCGGGCAGCACCAGGTAGCGCGTCTCCGCGCTCGAGTCCCAGACGCGGATGGCGACGTCGGCCGGCAGGTCGAGGCCCATCTCGCGGAGCAGCACGCGCGGCTCGCGCACCATGCGTGCGCGATACTCTGGGCTCTTGTACCAGGCCGGCGGCAGCCCGAGCACCGGCCACGGGTAGCAGGAGCACAGGGAGCACACGACGACGTTGTGCACCCCGGGCTCGTTCGCGACGACGACCATGTGCTCGCCCTCGGGACCGCCGTAGCCGAGCTCCGCGATCGCGGCGGTGCCGTCGGCGAGCAGCCGCTGCCGGTACGCGTCGTCCACCCACGCGCGGGCGACGACGCGCGCACCGTTCATGGGCCCGACGTCGCGCTCGTACGTCTGCACCACCTGATCGACGAAGCCGGGCGGCAGCAGGCCCTTCGCGGTCAGCAGCTCCTCGAGCGCGCGTGTGCGCGCCTCGGTGGGCGAGACGTCGCGGGGATGATGGTGATCGTGTCCGTCGCTCATGCGCGCTCCAGCCAGCGGGCCCAGAGGTCCACGTGGATCGTCTCGTCGGCGGGCGCGTCGTCGCCCCACAGCTCGCGGGCGGTGAACGCGACGGCGTACGTCGGCTCCGACGGCGCGGGCCGCGCGTGCGCCGCGACGTCGGGGACCTCGAACGAGGGGTCGACCCGCACGACGACGCCACGCCGCCCGCGCACCCAGTGCGGACACCGCGTGTGCCCGCGCGGACGGAACCGGCGCACGACGACCGCATCACCGACCGCGAAGCGCTCGGCGGCGTCCGGCGGCAGCACGAGGTCGGACGCGACCGGACGAGACAACGGCACGTGTCCGCCCGCGCGCGCCTCGAGGTCGGCCGCCGTCACCATGCCGCGCTCGACGGCGAGCGTCAGGATGCCGGTGAGCATGCGCTCGTAGTACGGCGCCGCGAGGTAGTGGGCCGGGTCCATGCGCTCGACCGCATGCCGGTAGAGATGCGCGCCCGTGTGCATCGTCACGCCGAACAGCAGCCCGAACACCCGCGCCTCCCACGGCGCGTGGAACACCGGCTCGTCGCGCTCGACGACGACGGGCCCGAAGCCGTCCATGCCGCCCAGGTCGTGGATGCCGTCCACGTCCCGGGCATAGCACGGCGGCTCACGTCGCGACGAGCACGCCGTCGACGAGACGCAGGCGGCGCTCGCCGATCGGCGCGAGCCGCTCGTCGTGCGTGACGACGACCAGCGCCGCGCCGTCGTCCACGGCGAGCCGTCGCAGCTCGCCGGCGACGGCGGCGCCCGTGGCTGCGTCGAGATGCGCGGTCGGCTCGTCCGCGAGCACCAGCCGCGGGCGATTGGCCAGCGCCCGCGCGACGCCCACACGCTGGCATTCGCCGGCCGACAGCGCCGCGGGCAGGAGGTGGCCGCGGTCGCCGAGCCCGAGACGAGCGAGCAGGTCGTCGGTGCGAGTGGCCGCGTCGCGCCGGGTTCGTCCTGCGGCCGTCTGCACGAGCATCACGTTCTGCCGCGCCGTGAGGCGCTCGAGGAGCAGGCCACGCTGGAAGACGATGCCGACGCGCGCGAGGCGGATCGTGTCCCGCGTTCGCTCCGTCGCCGTGCCGAGGTCGACGCCGTCGAGCACCACCGTGCCGCGATCGGGACGAAGCAGCCCGCCCAGGATGGTGAGCAGCGTCGTCTTGCCGGAGCCCGACGGCCCGGTGATCACGACCGACTCGCCGGGCGCGACGGCGAGCGACCCGTCGCGCACGCCGACGATCGGCCGGCCGCCGGCGTGCCACGTCTTGCAGACGTGCTCGGCCTGCAACACCGCGTCAGGCACGGAACACCAGTGCGGGATCGGTCCGCGCCACCGCGCGGACCGGCAGCCAGGCCGCCGCCAATGCGACGCCCGCGGCGCCCGCCGCCGCCAGCGCGACGAGCCACCAGGGAACCAGCACGACGAACCGCGGCACGACGCGCGCGATGCCCGCCGCCGCGCCGAGGCCGCCGGCGACGCCGAGCAGCACGCCGATGGCCGCGACGATCGCCGCCTGCCACAGCACGACGGCGTAGACGCGCCGGCGCGGGATGCCGAGCGCGCGGAGCAGGGCGTGCTCCGTCCGTCGCTCGACCGCGGACACCCACAGCGCGAGGCCGAGCACGATCGCGCCGACGAGGCCGGTGATGCCGGCCACGACGCCGATCACCGGGCGGTAGAACTGCCGCGCCATCGACACGATCTCGGCGTCGAACTGCGGGCGCGTGTAGACGTCGACGCCGCGGATGCGTGCGAGACGCTCGCGCAGCGCCTCGGCGTCGGTGCCCGGCGCGACGTCGACGAAGAGATGGCTCGGATCGCTCACGCCCGCGAGCGCCAGCGCGTTGCGGTTCGCCCACGCGAACGTGCCGATGACCGAGTTGCCGCCCTCGGCGACGCCGGCCAGACGGAAGCGCGCGCCGGCGACGCGGAAGGACGTGCGGAGCGGCAGCCGCAGCTCGTCGACCAGAGCGCGATCGAGGATGATCTCGTCGAGCTCGTCGGGGCGGGGCTGTCCGGCCACGACGGCCGGCGGGACGCCGAACGTCGCGGCGGGATCGATGCCCATCAGATAGACGAGGCCACGCTGGCCGTCGCGCTCGACCCAGACGAGGCGCCCGTGCAACGCCTCGACCGACGCGACGCCCGGCACGGCGCGGACGGCGTCGACCGTCGCCGACGGGATGCGCGACGTCGAGCGCATGAAGATCGGCGACGCGCCCGCCTCGGTGACGATCAGGTCGCCGGGGAGCGTGCGCGGGAACGCGACCATGGCGTCGAGGAGGCCCAGATAGACGCCGCTGATCACCAGCACGAGCAGCACCGGCAGGGCGATCGCGAGGGCGAGCGCGGCACTCCGTCCGGGCTCGCGCCGGACGTTGTGCCATGCGATCGCCAGCACCGGGACGCCGACGGGCTACTGCTTCGTCGCCGAGAAGGACGTCTTGCCCTTCTTCGGCGTGCCCTGGGCGAACGACACCACCATCTTCCCCTTGAGCGTCGTGCCCTTGAGCTTGGCTTTCACGGTGTAGCCGGTGATGTCCGGGCGGCACGACGGGGTGCCGCTCATCGAGATCTTCTCGACCTTCTTCTTCGACTGCGACGTCACGGTGGTGGCGCCCCAATCGGCGGCGTTGGTGGCCGAGAAGCTCATCCCCGCGTCGGTGAAGTCGACGCCGCGGGTGAGGACGCGCGTTGCGGTGACGCTCCCGCAGTTGAAGAGGCCGGAGAACTGATAGTCCACGGTCATGGTCTGCCCGTCGGACGACGCCGTGACGGTGCCGCCGAACGAGCCGTCGACCTTGAACGTGTTGTTCTTCCACGTCCCCGACCATGTGCCCGCGTAGTTCGCGGGGTCGAAGACGGCTCCAGCGCCCGACGCCGTCAGCATGACGAGCGCGGTCGCGATACCAACTGACTGCAGCCATGCATGCATGCTGCGCCACTACCATGAGGCGCTCCGGCAGTCGAGGCGGACGTCAGGCCAGACGGACGATCTCGCCGCTCTCGACCCGGTAACACGTCTGCACGAGGCCGACTTTCCCCGACGCGACGGCGTCGCCGACGATGCTGCTGTAGGTGACGAGATCGCGCGCGCTCTGGCGGACGTTCGCCTCGATCGCGCGCTGGAGCCGATCGCCGCCGGCGGGATCGTCGCGCAGCAGCTCGACGCTCGGCGCGATCCGCCGCATGAGCGCCTGCATGCTCGGCGACGGCATCTCCTCGCCGTCGAGCGCCGCCTCGACCGTCCCGCAGCGCGAGTGGCCCAGCACCACCAGCAGCTTCGGGTGATAGCGCTGCAGCGCGTACTCGATGCTGCCGAGGCCGACCGGGTCGACGACGTTGGCGGCCGAGCGCACGACGAACAGCTCTCCCAGCCCGGTGTCGAAGACCGTCTCCGGTCCGACCCGGCTGTCCGAGCAGCCGAGCACGACGATGCGCGGGTGCTGCGCGTCCGCCAGCTGCTCGCGGACGTCGACCAGCGCGTGCTCCGCGGGCGTACCCTCGACGAAGCGGCGATTGCCGGTCACCAGGTTGCCCCAGAGCTCGGTCGCCTCGACGCCGCGATCGCGGCAGACGCCGTCCAACGCCGTATCTCCGAACGCGCGGCGCGGCCAGGACACGCCGGCGAGCGCGCCCGCCGCGAAGAGCGAGCCCAACTCCCGTCGCGTCAATCCCATGACCGTTCCGTACGCATCCACCCACAACGTCGGCACGCGCCGGCGAATTCTTGAACCGTCACGGACGACGGGCGACGAGCTGCACGACGCCGAGCCGTCCGTCGGCCAGCGCGGCGGCGAGGGTCTCGCGCAGGCGGGCCTCCGCGGCGAGCGCGGGATCGCCGCCCGCGCGCAGCCGGCGGAGCAGCTGCTCGCGCGCGGCCAGCACCGGCGCCGACCGCTCGACGGCGTCCCGCGTGACGTCGTGCGCGGTCACCTCGACGAAGCCCGCCGCGCGCAGCTGCTCCACGCGGCTGGCGAGCGTCGCGAACCGCCAGCCGGGTAGGGTGGGCGGTGCTCCCGCGCGGTCGACCAGGTCCTGTACGGCGAGGTGGCCGCCCGGCCGCAGCGCCCGCATGGCGTCGTCGAGTGCGCCGTCGGGCAGCCGCGGCAGCGCTTCGGTGATCCACACGTGCGTGAAGCGCGCGTCGCGGACGGGCAGCCGGGTGGCGGCCGCCGGCACGTGGAAGACCTGGCGCGCGAGCTGCGCGCGCCGCGTGATCGCGGCGCCGGCCGTCGCCTCGCCGGCGTCGCCCGCCGTCGACACGACGGTGCAGCCGAGCCGCGTCGCGAGCCAGCGTCCCGTCGCGCCGAGGTCGCTGCCGAGGTCGAGCACGAGCTCGTACTTGCGGAAGATGCCGTGCGCGCTCAGCCGTCCGAGCAGCTCGCGCGACGTGCCGCTCGCGTGCTCGAGGCCGAAGCACGGCAGCCCGCGCGGCGGCGGGCTGGCCGCCGCGAGCGTGCGGGCGAGCCCGCCGACGAGCGCACCGACCTCCGCCTGCACGCTCGGCGAGATATCGCCTCGACATGGGAGCGTCCAGTTGGCCGCGTGCGGCACGTGCGCTAAATTCCGCGCGCCGATGCCCGCCGTTTCGTCGCCGCCCGGTCCGCGCCCGGCCTGGTATCGCCGGCTGCCGCCGTCGTTGCAGAAGGTGGCGGCGAAGAGCGACCAGTATCGGGTCCTGCCGCTCCATCCGCATCCCGCGTTGCAGGACGCCGTCGCGCGGCTGCCCGACGTGCTCGCGTCGGCGATCGTCGCCGACGTCCAGCGCGTCTCGCAGCACATCGCCGACGGCGTGTGCGTCGGGCTCGGCGTGTCGAAGCTCCGCGTGCGCGTCCAGGAGCGCCGGCCACACGACGTCCGCGGGGAGCTGCACGGGCTCTACGTCCCGAGCAACACCGCCGGCGCCGATCAGATCACGCTCTGGATGCTGACCGCCAAGCGCGGGCAGGTCGTCGCCTATCGCACTTTCCTGCGCACTCTCCTGCACGAGCTCTGCCATCATCTCGACTACACGTACCTGCACCTGCGGGACTCGCTGCACACGCAGGGCTTCTACCAGCGGGAATCCAGCCTTTTCGCGGTGCTGGAGGTGGGGCAGGCGGCCTCTGCGCGACGCTGAACATAGCCGTGCGTCGCCCGGGCGAATAATGTTAGAACCTGCCGTCGCGATGACCAGGTCAGAGGCCACCGCCCGCAGCAACGTGAACGTCGCCCTGGTCAAATACTGGGGCAAGCGCGATCCCGAGCTGAATCTCCCCGCCACCGGCAGCATCTCGATCACCCTCGACGGCCTCTCCATCGACGCCCGCGTCGCCTTCGCGGGGGCCTCGGCCGACGAGTTCGAGATCGACGGCGCTCCGGCCGCCGGCGAGGAGCGGGCGCGGCTCGTCCGCTTCGTCGACCTGCTGCGCCGCGAGGCGCGACGCGCCGATCCCGTCTCGGTCGTCACCCGCAGCCACGTTCCGCGCGGCGTCGGACTGGCGTCGTCCGCGGCCGCGTTCGCGGCGCTGGCGGTCGCGGGCTCGCAGGCCGCCGGCCTCCGCCTCGACCCCACCGCCCTCTCGGCGCTCGCGCGCCGGGGGTCGGGCTCGGCGGCGCGCAGCATCTTCGGCGGGTTCGTCGAATGGCATCGCGGCGAGCGGGCCGACGGCACCGACTCCGTCGCCGCGCCGCTGCTCGACGCCGCCGCCTGGGACGTCCGTGTGGTCGTCGCCGTCACGACGACGACGCCGAAGACCGTGTCGTCGCGCGACGGCATGGCGCGCGCCGCCGCCTCGCCGCTCTATCCCGCGTGGGTCGACGGCGCCGAGGCCGACCTCGCCGAGGCGCGCGCCGCGATCCGCGCCCGCGACCTCGAGGCGCTCGGCGCGCTCGCCGAGCACAGCGCGCTCAAGATGCACGCGGTCGGCCTCGCGGCACGCCCGCCGCTCCTCTACTGGCGCGGCGCCACGGTCGACTGCATCCATCGCGTATGGGCGCTGCGCGCCGACGGCGTCCCCGGATGGGTGACCATCGACGCCGGGCCGCAGGTGAAGGTGCTGTGCGCGCCCGCGAACGCACCGGCCATCGCCGAGGCCCTGACCGCCGTGCCGGGCGTCGTGCGCGTCATCACCTGCGCGCCGGGGGCGGGCGCCGAGGTGGTCGCGTGAGCGTGACGGCGTCGGCACCGGGCAAGCTCTTCGTCACCGGCGAATGGGCGGTGCTGCGCGGCGCGCCGGCGCTGGTCGCCGCCGTCGACCGGCGCGCGACGGTCACGGTGCAGTCCGGGGACGAGGGGCTCGTCGTGGAATCGCTGGCCGAGGGCCGCACGACGCGCCTGACGCACGACGCGCCGCTGCCGCTCGGCGACGCGGGCGTCGTACTGGCCGCGGCGCGCGCGCTCGGCGTCCGCGAGGCCCTGCACGTCGTCGTCGACTCGCGCGCGTTCCTGATCGGCGAGCGCAAGCTCGGCCTCGGCCGCAGCGCGGCAGCGCTCGTCGCGGCCGTCGGCGCACTGCGTCCCGACGCGCCGGCGGACGAGGTGCTCGACGCCGCGCTCGCCGCGAACGCGCTCTTCCAGGGTGGGCAGGGCAGCGGGGCAGACATCGGCGCGGCGGTCCACGGCGGCGTGGTCGAAGCCCGGCGCGCCGAGCCGCGCCTGCGGGTCACGCGACGCGCGCTGCCCGCCGGACTGCAGCTCCTCGCCGGCTGGACGGGCGCCTCGGCGCACACGCCGCCGATGCTCGCGCGGTTCGCGACGGCCACGCCGCCCGCGTCGTTCGCCGAGCTGATGGCCACCGCGGAGCGCGCCGCCGACGCGGTCGCGCGCGGCGACGGCGCGACGCTGCTCGACGCGGTCGACCGCTCGGCGGCGCTGCTCGCGCGTGTCGGCGCGGACCTCGACCTGCCGATCGTGACGCCCGCGCTCGACGCGCTGGTCCGCGCCGCGAACAGCGCGGGCGCCGTCGCGAAGCCGTCCGGCGCCGGCGCCGGCGACTGCGGCATCGCGCTCGTCACGTCGCCCGCGCAGGCGGCCGGCGTCCGCGCCGCATGGCAGGAGGCCGGCATCCTGCCGCTCGACGTCGTCATCGCCGCCGAGGGGGTCGCACGTGGCTGAGACGATCAGCGACCGCAAGCGCTCCCACCTCGACCTCTGCGAGACGGGGCCCGTCGAGTACACCGGCAAGACCACGTTGCTCGAAGAGGTCGACCTCGTGCACGACGCGCTGCCCGACCTCGCCGTCGACGAGATCGACGTCGGGACGACGCTGCTCGGCAAGCGGCTGCGCGCGCCGCTCCTCATCACCGGCATGACCGGCGGCACCGACGAGGCGGCCGAGATCAACCAGTCGCTGGCGCGCGTCGCCGAGGAGCACGGCATCGCCTTCGGCCTCGGCTCGCAGCGCGCGATGCACCGCCAGCCCGACCTCGGCTACACCTTCACGGTGCGCGAGCACGCGCCGACCACGCTCGTGCTCTCGAACGTGGGCGTCGTCCAGGCGGGGGCCATGACGACGGCCGAGATCGTATCGTTGGTCCGCGCCGTCGGCGCCGACGCGGTCTGCATCCACCTGAACCCGGCTCAGGAGCTGGTGCAGCCGGGGGGGGATCGCGACTTCCGCGGCGGGCTCGACACGTTCCGCCGGCTCGTCCGCGAGCTGCCCGTGCCCGTCGTCGCCAAGGAGACGGGATGCGGCATCTCGCGCAGCGTCGGCGAGCGGCTGCGCGCCGTGGGCGTCGGCACGGTCGACGTGTCGGGGGCGGGCGGGACGTCGTGGGTGCGCGTCGAGGCGCTCCGCGCCGACGAGGCGCAGCGGGCGCTGGGCGACACCTTCGCCGATTGGGGTATCCCAACGGCCGCCGCGGTGCTCGGCGTGCGCGGCGTCGGGCTCGACGTCATCGCCAGCGGCGGCATCCGCACGGGCCTGGACGTGGCGAAGGTCCTGGCGCTCGGCGCCCGGGTCGCAGGGGTCGCGCTGCCCGTCTTCCGCGCGTTCCGGGCGGGCGGGATCGCGGCGGCGGGGCGCTACGTCGAGCGGCTCGTGGACGAGCTGCGGACCGCGATGGTCCTCACGGGCTGCAGGGATGTCCAGGGTTTGGCCCGGGCTCCTCTTGTGCTGGGGAGCCGGCTGCGCGATTGGGTCGGGTCTGACCGGGCCACTTCCGGAGGAGGCGCATGAGTAGCTCTCGGATTCCAGCGTTCTACCAGCTCACCGTGGACGAGCGGCGTCAGAAGCTCGCCGAGGCGCTCGGCCTCACCGCCGAGGAGGTGGCCACCCTCACGGCCGCCGACGCCCTGCCGCTCGAGATCGCGGACATCATGGTCGAGAACGCGGTCGGGACGTTCGCGCTGCCCTTCGGGGTCGGCCTCAACTTCCAGGTGAACGGCCGCGACTACGTGATCCCGATGGTCGTCGAGGAGCCCTCGGTCATCGCGGCCGCGTCGAACGCGGCGCTGGTCGCGCGCGCCGGCGGCGGCTTCGTCGCCGAGGCCGACCAGGGATGCATGATCGGCCAGATCCAGCTCGTGCAGGTCCCCGATCCGGAGGGCGCGCTCGAGCGCATCGCGGCGGCGCGCGCGCAGCTGCTCGAGAAGTCCGAGGAGCTCACGCCGGGCCTCTGCCGCCGCGGCTTCGGTCCGCGCGAGATCGAGACGCGGCTCGTGCGGACGCCGCGCGGCGAGTCGATGGTCGTCGTGCACGTTCTCGTCGACACGGGCGACGCCATGGGCGCCAACGCGGTGAACTCGCTCGTCGAGGGCCTCGCGCCGATGGTGCAGGACATCGCCGGCGGCACGACGTGCCTGCGCATCCTCTCGAACCTCGCCGATCGCCGTCTGGCGCGTGCCGCCGTGCGCGTGCCCGTCGCGGCGCTCGGTCGCGACGGCCTCGCCGGTGAAGAGGTCGCCGCGCGCATGCTCTACGCGTACGAGTTCGCCTACGCCGACCCGTACCGCGCCGCCACCCACAACAAGGGCATCATGAACGGCGTCGACGCCGTCGCCGTCGCGACGGGCAACGATTGGCGCGGCATCGAGGCCGGCGCACATGCGTTCGCGTGCCGCGACGGCGCGTACCGCTCGCTCACCACGTGGAGCATCGAGGACGGCCACTTCGTCGGCACCATCGAGCTGCCGATGGCGGTGACCATCGTCGGCCCCGCCGCCGAGGCGCATCCGCGCGTGCGCCTCGCGCTGCGCGTGCTCGGCGTGACGTCGGCGCGCGAGCTCGGCGGCATCATGGCCGCCGTCGGCCTCGCGTCGAACATGGCGGCGATGCGCGCGCTCGCGACGGAAGGCATCCAGAAGGGCCACATGGCGCTGCACGCCCGCGCGGTGTCGCACGCGGCCGGTGCGCGCGGCCCGGCCGCCGAGGCGTTGCGCCAGGAGCTGATCGCGCGGGGCGACGTCAAGATCGACCGCGCCCGCGAGCTGCTACGGACCCTCGAGGGGTCGTGATGCGGCTTCCCGCGCGCGGTCGCGCCGGCGGGAAGATCATCCTCTTCGGAGAGCACGTCGTCGTCTACGGACGGCCGGCCATCGCCGCCGGCCTGCCGATCGGGCTCGACGCCGTCGTCGAGGAGGGCGCCGGGCCGGCGCTCCACAGCGAGCTGCCGTCCGACGACGATCGCCCTGCGCGGCTCGTCGCCGCCGCCGCCGAGGTCGTCGGCCTCGATCCCGCGCGTGTGGTCGTGCGCGTCCGCTCCGAGCTGCCGGCGGGCCGCGGGCTCGGCAGCTCCGCCGCGCTCTCCGTCGCGACGCTGCGCGCGCTCGCCGCCGCCGCGGGCCGCACGCTCGGTCGCGACGAGGAGCTGGCGGCGGGTCGCCGGCTCGAGGCCATCTTCCACGGCACGCCGTCGGGGATCGATCCGGCGGCGGCCGCGCTCGGCACGTGCTTCCGCTTCGTGCGCGGCGATCCGCCGGCGGTGACGCCGCTGGCGGTCGCGCGTCCCTTGCCACTCGTCGTCGCGTTTCCCGGCGAGGCGCGCAGCACGGGTGCGGCCGTGGGCGGCGTTCGCGCGCGGTGGGAGGCCGATCGCGCGCGCTACGAGGCGCTGTTCGACGACGTCGCCGCGGTGGTCGAGCGTGGTGCCGCGGCGGCCGCCGCCGGCGATCTCGCGGCGCTCGGCCGTGCGTTCGACGACAACCAGACGTTGCTGTCGACGCTCGGCGTGTCGTCGCCGTCGACGGAAGCGCTCGTCGATGCGGCGCGCCGTGCGGGTGCCCTCGGCGCGAAGCTCACGGGCGGCGGCGCCGGCGGCGCGGTCATCGCGCTCGCCGACGACCCGGACGCGGTGGCGGCGATGCTGCGACGCGACGGCGTCGAGACGTTGATCGTGCGGGTCGGAAGTGGCACGGAAGAACCGTCGTGACGGAGCAACGACCGGCGGCTGGGGGTGGGCTCGCGGAGGCGGTCGCCGACGCGGTGGCCCGGGCGACGCAGCGTCTGCTCGAGCAGCAGCGGCCGAGCGGCTACTGGCAGGCGCCGGTCGAGGCGGCCGGCAACCTGGAAGCCGAGTGGGTCTTCCTGAACCGGCTTCTCGGCCGCAAGCGGCCCGAGCTGGAAGCGCGCCTCGTCGAGCGGATGCTGCGCCTGCAGCAGGACGACGGGGGCTGGGCGCTCGCGACCGGGCTGCCGGGTCATCTGTCGACCAGCGTCGAGGTGTACTTCGCGCTGAAGCTCGCGGGGACGCCGTTCGACCATCCCGCGCTCGTGCGCGCGCGCCGCTTCATCCTCGCGGAGGGCGGGCTCGCCCGCGCCGGGCTCTACGCACGCTTCTGGCTCGCGTGCTTCGGGCAGTTCCCGTGGCAGGCGGTGCCGGCGATGCCGATCGAGATCGTCCTGCTGCCGCCGTGGGCGCCGCTCGGCATCTACGGGTTCTCGAGCTGGGCGCGCTCGGTGCTGGTGCCGTTCGCGCTGCTGCGCGTGCATCGTCCCGAGGCGCGCGTGCCCGCCGGCGCCGAGGTCGCGGAGCTCTGGGTGCGCGAGCCGCGTCTGGAGGAGCTGTCGTTCGAACGCTCGCGGCGGATGCTGACGTGGCGGAACGCGTTCCTGGCGCTCGACAAGACGCTCGGGCTGCTCGGCCGCAGCCCGTGGAAGCCGCTCCGTCGCCGCGCCGTCGCGCGCGCGATCGAGTGGATCCTGCGCCGCCAGGACGCGACGGGGCAGTGGGGCGGCATCCAGCCGGCGATGGTGCACTCGGTGCTGGCGCTGCACGCGGTCGGCTTCGCGATCGACCACCCGGTGATGGTGCGCGGCCTGCAGGGCATCGACGATCTCCTGCTGCAGGAGGGCGACGTGCTGCTGCACCAGCCCTGCGCGTCGCCGAACTGGGACACCGCGCTCGCGGTGCAGGCGCTGCTCGACGCCGGCGTCGCGCCGGCGTCGCCCGCGCTCGTGCGCGCCGGCGACTGGCTCGTCGCGCAGCAGATCTTCCGGCCGGGTGACTGGTCGGTGCGTAACCCGCAGCTCGATCCCGGCGGCTGGGCGGTCGAGTTCGCGAACGACTCGTATCCCAACGTCGACGTCTCGGCCGCGACGCTGCTCGCGTTGCAGCGGCTGCCGCAGGCGGCCACGGCGGCGGGGCGTCGCGCGCTCGCGCACGGCAGCAACTGGACGCTCGGCATGCAGCATCGCGACGGCGGCTGGGCGGCCTTCGACAACCACGGCCCGGCGCGCTTCCTCGACGCGGTGCCGTTCCCCGACATGGAGGGGCTCACCGATCCGCCGAACCCCGACTCGACGGGACGCGTGCTCGAGCTGATGGGCTGCTTCGGGTTCGGCACCGAGTTCGGCCGCGTGCGACGCGCCGTCGAGTTCCTCCGCCGCGCGCAGCACGCCGACGGCAGCTGGCGCGGGCGCTGGGGCGTCAACGCCCTCTACGGCACGAGCCTCGCGCTGATCGGCGTGGCGGCGGCCGGGGATGTGCAGGCGCCGTGGGTGCGGCGCGCGGTCGACTGGCTCCTCGCGCATCAGAACGCCGACGGCGGCTGGGGCGAGTCGCCGGCGTCGTACGACGACGAGGCGCTGGTCGGGCGCGGCGCGAGCACGCCGACGCAGACGGCGTGGGCGCTGCTCGCGCTGATGGCGGCCGGCGACGTGCACGGCGACGCCGTGCGCCGCGGCGTCCAGCACCTCCTCGACGCCCAGCGCGTCGACGGCACCTGGGACGAGACGGCCTACACGGGCACCGGCGTCCCGCGCCGCAGCTACCTCCGCTACCACCTCTATCCGTTGCACTTCCCGTTGCGCGCGCTCGCCCAGTACCGGGCGCGGACCACGGCGGCATGAGCGTCGGCGTCGAACGCCTGCACGTCTACGTTCCCGCGCACCGCCTGCCGCTCGCCGACCTCGCGGCGGCGCGCACGGCCGCGGTCGCGCCGCACGGCGTCGTCGAGATGGCCGTCGCCGCGCCGAACGAGGACGCCGTCACGCTGGCGGCGACCGCCGGCGCGCGCCTGCTGCGCCCCGACGGCGTCGTCGCGGACGACGTCGGACTGCTGCTGGTCGCGAGCGCGCACCCGTCGCCGGTCGCGCCGATCGTCCACGGCCTGCTCGGCCTCGGCGCGCACTGCCGCGTGCTCGACGTGCGCCATCCCGGCTGCGCCGGCGCCGGCGCGCTGCGCACGGCGGCCGACTGGATCCGCGCGGCGCCGATGCGCCAGCGCACCGCGCTCGTCGTCGCGGCCGACGTCGTTCGCCGTCCGCTCGGCGCGCCCGACGAAGCCGCGCAGGGGGCCGGCGCGGTGGCGATGCTGCTGAACGGCGAGCCGCACGCGCTGCTCCTCGCCGACGATGCGGTGGGCTGGACCGCGGCGTCCGACGACGAGGCGCTGACGCAGGCATTCCTGATCTTGCGCAAGCGCGAGCGGCCGGAGCCGGAGGGCGTCGAGGTCGTGACCGATCGGCTCGCGCGCGTCGCCTACGGCACCCCCACGCCGGCCGCGGCGCGCGCCGCGCATCGCCGGCTCGTCGAGCGCGACTGGCACGAGAACGAGCGGCGCTGGCCGACGGTCGCGCCGGACCTGGCGACCGCGACGCAGACGGCGGTGGTCGAGCAGGTCGACCCGACGCTCGGGCTGGCGGCGCACGCGGGCGACACGGGCGCGGCGTCGCTCGGTCTGGCCCTGGCGTCGTTGCTCGAGGCGGAGGGGCGGCTGCTGTCCGGCCGGCGCGTCGGATGCGTCGCCGTCGGCGGCGGATGCGCCGAGCTGTGGACCGCGCTGGTTGCGGGACGGATGGCCACCGACGCCGGCGTCGCGGCGACGCGACGCGTGCCGATCACCGTCGCCCAGTACGAAGCGATGTCGCGGGGCGACGCGACGCCCGGCGGGTTCGCCGGCGAGTTCATCCGCGACGGCGACGGCGCCTACCGGCGTGTCTGACATGGACGTGGACCGGGCGTACGCCGAGTGCGCGCGCATCGCGCGCACGCACTACGAGAACTTCCCCATCGGCTCGTGGCTCCTGCCGCGCCATCTGCGCCGCGACCTGGCCGCGGTGTACGCCTTCGCGCGCGCGGGCGACGACCTGGCGGACGAGGGCGAGGACGCGGGACGCCTGGCGCGGCTCGACGAGTTCGAGGCGAAGCTGCTCGCGTGCGCGGGCGACTCCGACGCCGTGGACGATCCGATCTTCGTGGCGCTCGGTCACACGCTCGACGCGCGCGCGCTGCCCGTCCAGCCGTTTCGCGACCTGATCACGGCGTTCCGCCGCGATGCCGCGGGCGAGACCGCGTCCATGGCGACCATCGATGCGCTGTACGAGTACTGCCGCTGCTCGGCGAATCCGGTGGGGCGCATCGTGCTCGGACTCTTCGGGCATCGCGACGCCGAGCGGCAGGCGCGCTCCGACGACATCTGTACGGCGCTGCAGCTGACGAACTGCTGGCAGGACGTCGCCGGCGACCTCGACCGCCGTCGCGTCTACCTGCCGCAGGACGACCTCGACCGCTTCGCCGGCAGCCGCGACGCCCTCGCCGCGCGGCGGACCAACGACGCGTTCCGCGAGCTCATGCGCTTCGAGGTCGCGCGGGCGCGCGCGCTGTTCGAACGCGGGCTGCCGCTGGCCGACATGGTGCATGGACGACTTCGCCGAGAAGTCCGCCTCTTCGCCCGCGGCGGCATGGCGATCCTCGACCGCATCGACGCGGTCGACGGCGACGTCTTCGCGCGACGGCCGACCCTTCGCCGCGGCGACTTCGCGCGGCTCGTCGTACGCACGCTTTTCGGCTAGGTCGGACCGAATGGCCGCGCCCCAGCGCTACAGCGTCGTCGTCGCGAAGGAGTACCTCAAGTTCGCGGCGGCGCACTTCATCGCGTACCCCGGCTTCCGCGAGCCGCTGCACGGCCACAACTACCAGGTGTCGGTGCGCGTCGAGGCCGACCTCGGACCCGAGGGCTACGTGCTCGACTTCGGCGTCGTGAAGCGAGTCGCCCGGGCGCTCTGCGACGAGCTGGACGAGCGCACGCTCGTGCCGCTGCAGAGCGACTGCCTGACGGTGACGGTGCAGGACGGCGTCGTGACGCTCGTGACCGAGGCGGGTCACCGCTTCGCGTTCCCCGAGGTCGACTGTGCGGTGCTGCCCATCGTGCACACGTCCGCCGAGGAGCTGGCCGCGTATCTGCTGCAGCGCCTGCGCACCGCGCTGCGCGCCGAGGCGGCGGGACGCGCGCTCGTCGCCATCGAGGTGGGCGTCGGCGAGGCGCCCGGCCAGGTCGCGTACTGCCGGGAGGCCTTCTGAGGCGCCTGCTGGCGGTGGCCGTCGCCGCCGTCGCCGCCGCGTGCACTGCCGATCTGCCGGACCGCGGGGCGCCCGGCGCGATCGTCATGATGAAGCGCTGCAGCGCCTGCCATCGCGTGTACGCGCCTGGCTCGATGACGCTCGAGATGTGGAAGTTCCAGCTCGGCCGCATGCAGTCGTTGTTCGCGCAGCGTGGCATCCCGTGGCTGTCACCGGACGAGGAGCAGGCCGTGATGGCCTACCTCCAGCAGCACGCCGGAACGCAGTGACGTCAAAGGGTCATTGACGCCCGCCGGTCCTCGGGCGAGTGTGACGCCGTCTGATGTCCGAGGATCCGGTTCCGGCGCTCTCGGAGCGCGAGCGCATGGCGACCCTCACCGCCGACGTGGGGAACATTCTCGTCCGGGGGCGCGAGCTCGACCCGAGCCTCCACGAGTGCTGCGCGGCGCTCGCCCGCCATCTCGACGCGGTCCGCGTCGCCATCTGGACGCTGGACGACGAGGAGCGCGCGCTCGTCCTGCACGCGCACGCCGGCGAGAAGCGGCCCCGGGAGCGGATCGCGATCGGTGAGGGCGACGTCGGCCGCGTCGCCGCCGAGCGCCGCGCGCATGCCGGCGACGCGCGCACGATGATCGCGCCGATGGTCGTCGGCGAACGGCTGGCGGGCGTGCTCGCCGTCGACGCGCGGGCGCCCCTCGGGACGATCACCCGCGACGGCCTCGCGGTCATCGCGCAAGGGCTCGCGCTCGGCGTCGATCGGCAGCGGACCGAGCAGCACCTGCGGGAGCAGACGGAGGTCGTCGAGACGATCAATCAGCTCGGGCGCGTGCTGTCGGCCGAGCTCGATCTCCCGACGCTGGTCCAGGCGGTCACCGACGCCGCCACGGAGCTGACGGGCGCCGACTTCGGCTCGTTCTTCTACAACGTCGTCGACGAGCAGGGCGACTCGTACATGCTGTACGCGCTGTCGGGCGCGCCCCGCGAGGCGTTCGCGCAGCTGCCCATGCCGCGCGCGACGGAGCTCTTCGGCCCGACGTTCCGCGGCGAGGGGACGATCCGCGTCGCGGACGTGCGGCAGGACCCGCGCTACGGGCACAGCGCGCCGTACTTCGGCATGCCGAGCGGCCATCTGCCGGTCTGCAGCTACCTCGCGGTGTCGGTCGTCTCGCGCTCCGGCGAGGTGATCGGCGGCTTGTTCTTCGGCCACGCCGGGCCGAACGCGTTCACCGAGCGTCACGAGCGGATCGTCGAGGGCCTCGCCGCCCAGACGGCGGTGGCGATGGACAATGCGCGCCTCTACCAGCGGGCGCGCGAGGCGCTCGACGAGCGCCAGCATCTTCTCGTGCGCGAGCAGGCGGCGCGGCGCGAGGCCGAGATCGCGAGCCGCGCGAAGGACGAGTTCCTCAGCATGCTGTCGCACGAGCTGCGGACGCCCCTGAACGCCATCCTCGGCTGGACGCGGTTGCTCGGCACGGGCCGGCTCGACGCCACGAGCGTCGCGCGCGCCGTCGAGACGATCGACCGCAACGCGAAGCTGCAGGCGCACCTCATCGAGGACATGCTCGACGTCTCGCGCATCATCTCCGGCAAGCTGCGTCTCGACGCGCAGCCCGTCGACCTGACGGCGGTCGCGAGCGCCGCGGTGGACACGTCGCGGCCCGCGGCCGAGGCCAAGGCCATCCGCGTGCAGGTGGTGCTCGACTTCGGCGCCGGCGTGGTGCTCGGCGACGCGGTCCGCCTGCAGCAGGTGGTGTGGAACCTGCTCTCCAACGCCATCAAGTTCACGCCGAAGAGCGGCACGGTCCGCGTGCAGCTCCAGCGCGTCAACTCGCAGGTGGAGCTCACGGTCAGCGACACCGGGCCCGGGATCGACGAGCAGTTCCTGCCGCACATGTTCGACCGCTTCCGGCAGGCGGACAGCGCGATCACGCGCAAGCATGGCGGCCTCGGGCTCGGCCTCGCCATCGTCCGGCACCTCGTCGAGCTGCATGGCGGAACGGTGCAGGCGCACAATCGCGCCGACCAGTCGGGCGCCGTCTTCACGGTGACGCTGCCGGTGATGGTCGTGCGGGCGACGGCGCCGCCCGTCGCGCCGCCGT
The DNA here is from genome assembly GCA_964432595.1 of uncultured Binatia bacterium (SeqCode). Classification (GTDB taxonomy): domain Bacteria; phylum Desulfobacterota; class Binatia; order DP-6; family DP-6; genus DASYLJ01. The sequence goes on from CAYSOF010000010.1 coordinate 26,271, forward strand.
CCGAGCGCGTCCACCCGGTGGTGAGCGGCGCCGTGCCGTTCGATCATCCGCCGGAGCTCCGGGGCGTCGACGTGCTCGCGGTCGACGACGACGCCGACGCGCGCCGGCTCGTCTCGGCGGTGCTGGAGGACTGCGGCGCCGTCGTGCGGGCGTGCGGGTCGTCGGCGGAGGCGATGACGGCGCTCGGCGAACGGCTGCCCGACGTCCTCGTGTCGGACATCGGGATGCCCGACGAGGACGGGTACGCCTTCATCCGGCGGGTGCGCGACAGCGGGATCGTCGTGCCGGCCGTCGCGTTGACGGCATACGCGCGCGTCGAGGATCGCATGCACGCGCTGTCGGCGGGCTACAACATCCACGTGCCGAAGCCCGTCGAGCCGGCCGAGCTGGCGGTCGTCGTCGCGAGCCTCGTCCATCGCAGCGCCAAATCCTGACGGCGGTTGCGCGTGGCGCGGCGGGCGCGGGATAACCGCGGCGCCATGAACCACCCGTTCGCGCCGGTGCCGGCGCTCGAACCCGAGAGCGAGGCGTTCTGGACGGCGTGCCGCGCCGGACGGCTCGCGATGACGCGCTGTCGTGCCTGTCGCTGGATCATCCATCCGTCGCGCCCCGTCTGCAGCCGTTGTCGGAGCCGCGACGTCGCACCCGAGGACCTGTCGGGGCTCGCGACCGTCGTCACGTACACGGTGAACCACCAGCGCTGGATGCCCGGGCTGGCGGTGCCGTACGTCGTCGCGATCGTCGAGCTGGTCGAACAGCGGAACCTGCGCCTCATGACGAACGTCGTCGAGTGCGCCCCCGACGACGTGCACATCGGCATGCCCGTCGCGGTGCGGTTCGAGAAGGTGTCGGACGAGGTCGCGCTGCCGGTGTTCGCGCCCGACCCCGCGCCGCGCGACGCGGATGCGCTGCGCACGACGCCCGACACGCCGCCGAAGCACACCGACACGGCGCAGGTCCTGGCGCGGCCGCCGCGTCACGTGCTGCCGGAGGAGCGCCTCGAGCGCCGCGCGATCCTGTCGGGCGTCGGCCAGTCGCAGATCGGCCGCCGTCTGTTCCGCACCGACATGGACCTGACGGCAGAGGCCGCGTTGCGGGCGATCGCCGACGCCGGGCTGACGCCCGACGACATCGACGGGATCGCGTCCTATCCCGGTTTCATGAGCGCCGCGCCGGCGGGATTCTCGGGGCCGAGCATCGTCGAGGTGCAGGACGCGCTCGGCCTGTCGGTGAGCTGGCATCAGGCCGGTCCGGAGGGGCCGGCGCAGATCGCCCCGGTCATCGCGGCGTCGCTGGCGGTGGCGGCGGGGCTCGCGCGGCACGTGCTCGTCTATCGGACCGTCAGCGAGGCGTCGGCACAGGCGGGCATGGGCCGCCGGGGCATCGGCGCGGGGTCGCGCGAGATCGGCGGCTACACCGCGTACATGATTCCCTTCGGCGCGATGTCGGCGGGCAACTGGCTGGCGCTCAACTGCGTGCGGCACATGCACGAGTTCGGGACGCGGCGCGAGCACCTCGGTGCGGTCGCGCTCGCCGGGCGCAAGCACGCCGCGCTCAACCCCGACGCCGTGTACCGCGATCCGATGACGATGGACGACTACCTGACGGTCCGCATGGTGAGCTGGCCGTTCGGGCTCTACGACTGCGACGCGCCGTGCGACGGCTCGACGGCCGTCGTCGTCTCGCACCGCGACTACGCGCGCGACCTGCCGAAGCCGGCCGTGCGTATCGACGCCGTCGGGACGGCGATGCGCTCGCGGCCGAGCTGGGATCAGTGGGAGGACCTCACGTGCATGGCGTCGCGCGACGCCGGCGCGCAGCTCTGGTCGCGGACGGATCTGACGCCCGCCGACGTCGACGTCGCGCAGCTCTACGACGGCTTCAGCTTCCTGACGTTGTCCTGGCTGGAGGCGCTCGGTTTCTGCGGCCGCGGCGAGAGCGGCCCGTTCGTCGAGGGCGGCACGCTCGAGCTCGGCGGCGCGCTGCCGACGAACACGTGGGGCGGCCAGCTCTCGGGCGGCCGCCTGCACGGCTTCGGCTTCCTCGCCGAGGCGATCCGGCAGCTGCGCGGCGAGGCCGGCGCGCGGCAGGTTCGCGATGCCGAGGTGGCGGTCGTCGCGAACGGTGGCGGGCCGGTCGCCGGCTGCATGCTACTCACGCGCTGATGCGGGCGCCGGCAGGCGTTCCGCGCGGTCGAGCTCGACGTCGGCGATCGGATACTGGACGTCGCCCGCGACCTCGACCGTCGTGCTGCGGAACCCGGTCGCGGTGACCGCCAGCGTCGCGGGCCGCCAGTCGGTCTTCAGCTCGTAGTGGCCGTTGCCGTCCGAGAAGGCGAGGCGTCCGCGCCCGTCGTCGGCGGTGATCAGCGCGCCGCCGATCGGATGGCCCGTCACACGGTCGCGAACGGTGCCGCTGACGCGCATGGCGCAGCCGGCGACGAGGAGCGCGAGCGCGACGACGATGCCGCAGGCACTAGGCACGCTTCGTCGGGATGCTACGAATGGGACATGCGATGCACGACGTGCAGTAGTCCGTTGTTCGAGAGCATCATCCTGGGAGGCACGTTGTGCCAGCGCTTCGCCTGTGGTCACGCCGTCCATGTCGACCTGCTCACCGAGGTGACGCCCGTCGCCTGCGACTGTGCGCACCGGTCCGCGACGCCGCTGCTGCCGGCAGCCTAGCAGAGCCTAGCAGTACACCGACACGTGGAACGGATCGTCGACCATCGCGGCATCCGGGTGCGGCGACGGTCGACATGGTCGAGGCCTACGCCCGTCGGCCGGATCGCGCAACGCACTCGCCGGCTGGTCACGCCCGGGGAAGCCGGCGTAGAAGCGCCGCATGCTGGCCAGCGCGAAGCGCATCCTGACGACCCACGCGGGCAGCTTGCCGCGGCCCGCCGCGCTGAACGCGATCTACGCGCGGCGCAGCCGTAACGAGCCGGTCGACGAGGCCGCGCTCGCGGCGGCGGTGGAAGCCTCGACGCGCCAGGTGGTGCAGGCGCAGCTCGACGCCGGGATCGACGTCGGCAACGACGGCGAGCATCCCCGCGAGAGCTTCTTCACCTACGTCCGTCATCGGATGAGCGGGTTCGGGGGCGAGAGCAGCCGGCCGGTCATGCGCGACATCGTGAAGTATCCGACGTTCCTCGCCCAGCGGCTGCCCGAGTTCGCGAAGGACATGGTGAGCCTGATGCGCGCGCCGCGCGCGACCGGCCCGGTGACGTACACCGATGCGACGGCGGTCGAGCGCGACGCCGACCGGTACCGCCGCGTGCTCGCCGACATCGGCCGCTCGTTCGCGGAATCGTTCATGACGGCGCCGTCGCCGGGCATCGTGGCCTGCGCGATGGAGAACGCCCACTATGCGAGGTTCGACGACTACGTCGTGGCGCTCGCCGAGGCGCTGCGGCACGAGTACGCCGCCATCGTCGCACAGGGCTTCATCCTGCAGATCGACTGCCCCGATCTCGCGATGGAGCGGCACACGCTCTTCGCCGACCGGCCGATCGACGAGTTCCTCGCGTTCGTCGACCTCGTGATCCGCGCGACGAATCGGGCGCTCGCGCGCATCCCGCCGGATCGCGTCCGGCTGCACGTCTGCTGGGGCAACTACGAGGGCCCGCACGACTGTGACGTGCCGCTCGACGTGTTGCTCCCGCATCTGGTGCACGCCCGGGTGGGCGCGATCGTGCTCTCGATGGCGAACCCGCGCCACGAGCACGAGTGGCGCACCATCGCGCGCCACCCGCTCCCCGCCAGCTGGCTGCTCGTGGCCGGCGTGATCGACACGACGACGAACTACGTCGAGCACCCCGAGGTCGTCGCCGACCGGCTCGAGCGCGCGGCGCAGGCGATCGGCGATCCCCGTCGCGTGATCGCCGGCACCGACTGCGGATTCGCGACGGCGGCGGGCCTCGGCGAGGTGGCCGACGAGGTCGTCTGGGCGAAGTTGCAGGCGCTGCGCGAGGGCGCCGACATCGCGACGCGACGGCTCCTATAGCGCCATGCCGGACGCCCCGGCGCTCGCGCGTCGAGCGCCACGGGTTTGACGACGGGGCGGCGAAACGCCGCAGCCCGACGCACTCCGTCCTGCATGCATCGCGCGACAGCAGGGCACGCCGCTTGCTCCGCGGTGCTGCGCGCTCGCCGCGCCTCGGAGGTCGCCCATGCGTCGTTTGCTCACGTCGATGATCCTGCTGCTCGCGCTGCTCGCGGTCGCACCGCGCGCGATGGCGTCCGACGGCGAACGCTCGTGCGCCGAGGAGTGCGGCGCCCAGTCGTACGCCGCGCTCCGCGCGTGCGTGGAGGAGGGCGGCGACGAAGCGGACTGCATGGTCACCGCGCAGGCGCTCTTCACGACGTGCCTCGGCGGCTGCAAGGAAGAGCCCGAATCGTCCTGCGAGGATCGCTGCTACCGGCGCGGCCACGAGGCCTACGACGACTGTCGCGAGGAGCACGGCAAGGACGAAGGCGACGTCTGCGAGGCGCTGAGTCACGACGTCAAGGCGCGGTGTCTCGAGGAGGAATGCCACGCGCCGGCGTCCGGCTGTGACGATCACTGCCAGGAGGGCGCGGAGGCGACGTTCGCCGCGTGCATGAGCGCCGACGGGGACGGCGACGCGTGCGCCCGGTCGGGCGAGCGGTTCCGCACCGCGTGCATGGAGCAGGACTGCCCGGACGGCGGCGGGGACGGGCGGAGCTGCTCCGAGCGGTGCGAGGCGGCGGCCGCGGACAAGGTCGAGGGTTGCATCGCCGAGGGCGACGATCCCGAGCGCTGCGCGGCGCGCGGGGCCGAGGCGGTGCGTCACTGTATCGACGAGCACTGCGAGGACGACGGCGACGACGTGCCGGACGCCACGTGCGAGGAGCGCTGCGAGGACCACGCGCAGGCCGAGTTCCGCCGCTGCGTCGACGACGGTGGCGCCGAGGCCGACTGTCGGGCCGCGACCGACGAGGCATTCGCGGATTGCGTCCGCCTCCACTGCGACATCGACGAGGGCTGCGCGGCGAAGTGCGCGCGCAAGGCGGCGCGGACCGGGCGGAAGTGCATGCGTCGCGGCGGCGACGCGGCGACGTGCGCGGATGCGGCCGGGGACGCGCAGCAGGCCTGCGAGGAGGATCGCTGCGCGCCGCCGCCGCCGACGAGCTGTCCGGCCGAGTGCGAGGCGCAGGGCGCCGCGGTGCAGGCGAGCTGCCTCGCGAGCGGCATGGACGTCGCGTCGTGCGAGGCGGTGGCGAAGGGCGCCGTGGAGGCGTGCGTCGCCGCGTGCGGCGCCGCCCCCGACCCGACGTGTAGCGAGCAGTGCGAGGACACGGCGGACGACCGGTTCGACGAAGTGACGGAGCAGAGTGGGGACGAGGAGCGCGGCGTCCGGCGTGCGCAGAAGACGTTCCGCCGCTGCCATCGGTCGTGCGACGAGTGACCCAAACGCACGTTTGACGGCCGAGGCGGCGACCGCGTATCACTCCGCCGCATGCACATCGACCTGCTCCCGGAGCACAAGCAGCTCCGTGACGAGATCCGCGCGTATTTCCGCGGCATCGTGACGCCCGAGTACGAAGCGGAGATGGCCGTCACGGAGGGTGGCGGGCCCGAGTACATGAAGGCGCTCAAGAAGATGGGCGCCGACGGGTGGCTCGGGGTCGGCTGGCCGAAGGAGTACGGCGGGCAGGGGCGCACGCCGCTCGAGCAGTTCATCTTCTTCGACGAGGCGTGGCGCGCGAACGTGCTGCTGCCGACGCTCACCATCATGTCGGTGAGCCCGATGATCATGCAGCACGGCACCGAGGAGCAGAAGGCGCGCTTCCTGCCGAAGGCGCTGCGCGGCGAGATCCACTTCGCGATCGGCTACACCGAGCCCAGCGCCGGCACCGACCTCGCGTCGCTGCGCACGAAGGCCGTGCGCGACGGCGACGAGTGGGTGATCAACGGCAGCAAGCTCTTCACGAGCCAGGCGCAATACGCCGACTTCATCTGGCTCGCGGCGCGTACCGATCCCAACGCCAAGAAGCACGACGGCATCTCGATGTTCATGGTCCCGACGTCGGCGCCCGGCTACAAGATCACGCCGCTCTCGACGATGGGCGACGTCACGACCAACGCGACGTATTTCGAGGACGTGCGCGTGCCCGCGAACAACCTGATCGGCCCCGAGAACGGCGGCTGGTGGCTCATCGTCGGCCAGCTGAATCACGAGCGCGTCTCGCTGATCCCGTTCGGCCCGACCGACCGCTTCTATCGCGAGACACGCGACTGGGCCGCGGCGACGAAGCTGCCGAACGGCCAGCGCGTGATCGACCAGCCGTGGGTGCAGCACAACCTGGCGCGCGTCCACGCCAAGCTGGAAGTGCTGAAGCTCATGAACTGGCGGCAGGCGTGGAGCATGACGAAGGGCGAGATGAACTACGCCGAGTCGTCGACCGTGAAAGTGTTCGGCAGCGAGTTCTACGTCGAGGCGTATCGGCTGCTGCTGGAGGTGCTCGGTCAGGCGGGCGAGATCAAGGCGGGATCGCCCGAGGCGCGCCTCCACGGCCGCCTCGAACGCATGTATCGCGCGACGCTCATCATGACCTTCGGCGCGGGCACCAACGAGATCCAGCGCGACATCATCGCGATGGCCGGCCTCGGCATGCCGAAGTCGCGCTGAGCAACGGAGAACGGACGTCATGGATTTCGCCTTCAGTCCCGACCAGGAATCGCTCCGCGAGCTCGCGAAGAAGATCTGCCAGGACCACGTCACGCACGACCGCCTGAAGGCGATCGAGCAGACGCCGGACTGGTTCGACCGCGACCTCTGGAGCGCGCTCGCCCAGGCCAATCTGCTCGGCCTCTCGCTGCCGGAGGCGTACGGCGGCGTCGGCCTCGGCATCATCGAGCAGTGCCTCGTCCTCGAGCAGATCGGCGGCGCCGTGGCGCCCGTCCCGGTCTACGCGACGGCGGTGCTCGGCGCGGCGCCGATCGCCGAGTTCGGCAGCGACGCGCAGAAGCAGCGCTGGCTGCCCGGCGTCGCGACGGGCGAGACCATCCTGACGGCCGCGCTCGTCGAATTCCCGGCCGAGGAGCCCACCGCGCCGGAGACGCGGGCTGTGCGCGACGGCGCGGGCTGGCGGCTCGACGGCGTCAAGCAGTGCGTGCCCGCCGCGCATCTCGCCGCACGCATCCTCGTGCCGGCACGCACGGGCGACGGCGCCGTCGGCGTGTTCCTCGTCGACCCGAAGACGACCGGCGTCACGCTTGAGCGGCAGATCGCGACCAACAAGGAGCCGCTGTCGCGCCTGACGCTGACGGGCGTCGCCGTCGCGGCCGACGACGTACTCGGCGACCCGGCGCAAGGTGCGACGATCGTCGAATGGCTCGTCGACCGCGCGACGGTGGGCCTCTGCGCCCTCGAGCTCGGCGTCGTCGAGCGGGCGCTCCGCATGACCGCGCAGTACACGATCGAGCGGAAGCAGTTCGATCGCGCCATCGCGAGCTTCCAGGCGGTCCAGCAGCGGGCGGCCGACGCGTTCATCGACGTCGAAGGCATCCGGCTGACGCTCTGGCAGGCGGCGTGGCTGCTCTCCGAGGGCCGCCCGGCGCGCGAGGAGGTGCTGTCGGCGAAGATCTGGGCGGCCGAGGGCGGGCACCGCATCGCCTACACCGCCCAGCACCTCCACGGCGGCATTGGCGTCGATACCGATTATCCGCTCTACCGCTATTACCTGTGGTCGAAGGCCATCGAGCTGACGTTGGGATCGGGCGCGCGCCAGCTGGCGCGTCTCGGCGCATTGATCGCCGCGAGCGCGTGAGCGGTCCGCCGTGACGACGGGGCGGGCCGTGGCGCTCGCCTTCGTTGCCGGCGTCGCGGTGGGGGCCTTCGCGTTGGCCCGCCTGTGGCCGGCGGACGACGGCGGCGTCGAGCACGAGCTGCGGAGCGGCATCGTCCGGTTCGTGAATCCGCTGCTCGAGTGCCCCGAGGGCGAAGCCCTGCGGCGGCCGGTGCGGCTGTTCGGCGAGCAGGTGGAGACGCTGCTGGCGGCGCGCCGCGGCGAGCAGCGCATCCGGCGCGCGTCGGTGTACTTCCGCGACCTCAACAACGGCCCGTGGTTCGCCGCGGGCGACCCGGGGACGTACACGATCGCGAGCCTGCTCAAGATCCCGCTGCTGATCGGCTACCTGAAACGCGCGGAGGGCGACCCGGCGATTCTGCAGAAGCGGTTGCGCTTCGACGGCACGCCGTCCGACGCGCAGACGCAGAACGTCGCGCCGGCGAGGCGGCTCGAGCCCGGGCAGGCGTACACGGTCGAGGACCTTCTCGAGCGCGCCGTCGTCTACTCGGACAACGACGCGGCGGCGGTGCTCGCCGCCGACGACGGCGGGCAGTCGATGTCGAGCATCCGCGAGCTCGCGGGATTCCCGCCGTTCCAGGGTGGGACCCTGTCGCTCGGACCGCGGCACTTCTCGACGATGCTCCGCATCCTCTACAACGCCTCGTACCTGTCCGTCGCGATGTCGGAGCGCGCGCTCGAGCTGCTCGCGCGCAGCGAGTTCCGCGACGGCCTCGTCGCGGGCGTGCCGCCCGGCGTGGCGGTGGCGAACAAGTTCGGCGAGCGCGAGGAGAACGGCGTCGTGCAGCTCCACGATTGCGGAATCATCTACGCGCCCGAGCGGCCGTACGTCCTGTGCGTGATGACCGAAGGCGCGCGCTTCGCCGATCTCGTGTCGGTGATCGCCGACGTCTCGCGCCTCGTCGCCGGCGAGATCGCCGGACCGCATTGACCGGTTGGACAGCTGCGCCTGCCGTGCGCTAGAGGCGCCGCGGTGGGGGGGACGGTGTGACCGTGCGCGCACTCGCGGCGCTGGCCGTGCTGCTCCCCGCCATCGTCGCCGGCGCGGCCCCGCCCGGGACCACGTGGATGCAGCCGCCGGCCGGCGACACGTCGGACAGCTGGGGCGTCCTCGCGGCGGGCCGCGAGTTCGGCACGCGGCGGCTCCGCAGCGCGCAGACGCTCACCGGCGACTGGGGCGGCGCTCGCCATTGGCTCGAAGAGCGCGGGCTCGCGGTGGCCGCGTCCTACACGCTCGAAGCGGCCGGCAATCCCGTCGGCGGCGAGACGCACCGCGCGCGCTACACGCACAACGTCGGGCTCGCGGTGTTCGCGGATCTCGAGCAGCTGCTCTTCCTGCCGCGCACCACGTTCATGGCGTCCATGTCGAACCGCGCGGGCAACAGCCTGTCGCGCGACATTCCCAACGAGTTCGCGGTGCAGCAGATCTACGGCGGGCAGACGACGCGCCTCGTGGTCGTCGCCGTGCGGACGCGCCTCCTGGACGACCACCTCGACCTCGTCGCGGGACGGCTGAACGCGCTCGACGACTTCGTCGCCTCGCCGCTCTACTGCTACGCACAGAACCTCGGGCTCTGCGGCAATCCGCTGAGTGTGCCCATCGACGTGTCGGTGCCGAGCTATCCGAACACGGCGTGGGGCGCGCGCGGGCGCTGGTGGCTCACCGACGCGGTGTACGCGATGACCGGCGTGTACAACACGTACGCGCCGTTCCGGGCGAACCGTTTCCACGGCGTCGACTTCACGATCCACGAGGACAGCGGTCTCGCCAGCATGAACGAGCTCGGCTGGCGGCCCGAGATCGCCCCCGGACTGCGCGGCAACTACAAAGTCGGCGGCTGGTACGACACGCTCCAGCACCGCGAGTACCGCACGGGCCGGCAGTCGCCGAACGGGTGGGGCCTCTATGCGGCGTTCGACCAGCGCCTGCTGCCGAAGCGCGGGCCGCATGGGCTCGGGATCACGCCGTTCGTCGCGTTCTCGTGGGCGCCGCCCGACGTCAACGAGCAGGAGTGGTTCGTGGACGGCGGCGTGCTGTGGGAGGGGCCGGTCCCGGGACGGCCGAACGACGTGGTGGGCCTCTTCGGCGTCTACGGCCGCACCAGCCGCGATCTGCGCCGCGCCCAGCGGGCGGGCGGCATGCCCGGCCAGACCTACGAAGCGATCCTCGAGGTCAACTACCGGATCGACGTCTTCCCCTGGCTCTACGTCCAGCCGGACCTGCAGGGGGTCATCAACCCGAACGGCACCGGACGGGTCGACGACGCGCTCGTCCTCGCGGTACAGGTGGGCGTGGCGCTGTAGCCCGACACCCGCACAAGGAGGGTCCGCGTGGTCAAGCTGGTCTTCTGCCTCCGTCGTCTCCCGCACCTGTCGCGGGAGGCGTTCCAGCGCTACTGGCTCGACACGCACGGCCCGCTCGTCCGTAGCCACGCGACGACGCTGCGCATCCGCCGCTACGTCCAGCTGCACACGCTCGAGACGCCGGTGAACGCGATGCTGCAGCAGAGCCGCGACACGCCCGCGGCGTACGACGGCATCGCCGAGCTCTGGTGGGACAGCGTGGAGGACCTCATGGCGAGCACGGCCAGCGATGCGGGCCGCGCGGCGTCGCAGGCGCTCCTCGACGACGAACGCCGCTTCATCGACCTCCAACAGTCGCCGCTCTGGATCGCCGAGGAGCATACCGTGATCGGAGGCGCGTGATGTCGGCGCCGGTCCACGTCATCGTCTGGTCCGACTACCTCTGCCCGTGGTGCTACGTGGCCGAGCACCGCCTGGAGCGCGTCCTCGCGCAGTACGGCGACGACGTGCGGCTCGAGTGGCGCACCTATCTGCTGCGCCCGCAGCCCGATCCGTCGCGCACGCTCGACCAGTTTCGCCGCTACACGCAGTCATGGCTGCGGCCCGCCGCGGAATGCGACGCGCCGCGCTTCGAGCCCTGGCACAGCGACGCGGGCCCGCCGTCGCACAGCGTGCCGCCGCACCTCGTCGCGAAGGCGGCGGCGACGCTCGGTCCCGAGGCGTTCCGTCGCATGCACTGCCGCCTGCTCGAAGCGTACTTCACCGAGAGCCGCGACATCACCGACGCCGACACGCTCCTGGCGCTGTGGGCTGAGGCGGGGCTGCCGCCCGAGGACTTCGCCCGCGCCGGCGATCCCGGCGTGCTGCAGCAGGTGGTCGACGAGCACAACGCGGCCGTGACGCTCGGGCTGACCGGCGTGCCGGCCGTCATGCTGCGCGGCGGCGACGTGCCCGTGATGGGCGCGCTACCGAGCGAGACCTACCGGCGGTGGGTCGAGCGCGCGCTGGCGCGGTCGTAGCGGAGCTTCAGCACGAGCAGCGCGACGCTCTGCAGCAGCGTCACGACGTTCGCGACGACGATCGGCGTCGCGCGCACGCGGAGGCCGTAGATCAGCCACAGCACGACGCCGGTGTTGAACGTCGCCAGCATCGCGAGCGACAGATCCTCGGTCGACCGCGTACGGACGACGCGGATCAGCTGCGGCGCGAACGCGCCGGTGGTGAGCGTGGCGGCGGCCAGGCCGAGCAGGGTGGTGGCGGTGTCGACGTCGTGCATCGGGCGGCGTCGTAGACGAACCGGTGCGACGTGTCGAATCGCTTGACTGGCCGTCGCGCGGCGCCGACAACCGCGCATGGCCGAGCTCGAGGGAGGATGTCACTGCGGCGCCGTGCGCTATCGCGCCGGCGGCCGGCTGTACGACGTCACGCACTGCCACTGCGTCGACTGCCGCCGCACCAGCGGGGCGGCGTTCGTCACCTGGTTCAGCGTCGCGACGGCCGACCTCGTGTGGACGCGCGGAACGCCGGCGCGCCGTGCGTCGTCGCCCGGCGTCGAGCGGGCGTTCTGCGCGGCGTGCGGCACCGCGCTCACCTATCAGCGCCGCGATCGCGCCGCCGAGGTCGACGTCACCGCCTGCAGCCTGGACGCGCCCGCCGCCGTGACGCCCGAGGATCACACCTGGACGCAGCAGCAGCTCGGCTGGGTCCGCCTGGCCGACGGCCTCCCGCGCCACGCGACGGCGCGCACACCGGTGCGGGCCTGATGGGGTACTGCGAGGTCGCGCCCGGCCATCCGTTCCACGGCCCCTATCACGACCGCGAGTACGGCTTCCCGCTCGCCGCCGACGACGCGCTGTTCGAGCGGCTCGTCCTCGAGATCAACCAGGCGGGTTTGTCGTGGCTCACCATCCTGACCAAGCGCGAGAACTTCCGCGCCGCGTACGACGGGTTCGACGTGGCGAAGGTCGCGCGCTACGGCGACCGGCAGCGGGCGCGTCTCCTCGCCGACGCCGGCATCATCCGCAACCGCCTCAAGGTGGACGCCGCGATCGAGAACGCGCAGCGCGTGCTGGCGCTACGCGCGTCGCACGGGTCGTTCGGGCGCTGGCTCGACGCGCATCACCCGCGGTCGAAGGCCGAGTGGGTGAAGCTCTTCAAGCGGACGTTTCGCTTCACCGGCGGCGAGATCACCGGCGAGTTCCTCATGAGCACGGGGTACCTGCCCGGCGCCCATGTGGCGTCGTGCCCGGTGTATGCGCGCGTGTTGCAGCGGAAGCCCCCATGGACGCGCGTGTGAGCCTGCCGCCGCTGCCGCGGCGTGTGGAGTCCGATCCGTCGGCCGGCGAGGTGCGCCGCGTGCTCGCCGCCGCCGCGGCGCCGCTGTGGGCGCGCGGCGAGGTGGCCGTGCCGCGCCTGTCGCGCACGGCGGCGCTCGACGCGGCGCTGGTCCGCGCGCGTGGCACCGGCCGGCTGCGCCGCGGCCTCGACGACGCGGTGACGGCGTTGGACGCGCAGCGGAACGGCCTGCTGCCCGGGCAGGACGTGCGCGTGTCGCGGCTGCTCGTCTGCGCGGACGACGGCGCGGAGCGCTTCTACCGCACGGTCGAGCGGACGCTGCGGGCGCACGCCCCACGCGTGCTGGCCGTCGTGCTCGACGCCGACGGCGCGACGTTCGGCCGCCTGCTGACCGGCGCCGATACGACGGTCCGCTGCGTGCTCGTCGAGCACAAGGACGCGGTGGCCGACGTGCTGCTGTCCCTTGCCTCGTCCGGGTCCGTCCCGTAAGCGCAGGCCATGCGGCCCCTCGAGTTCTGGTTCGAGTTCGCCAGTACGTACTCGTATCCCGCGGCGATGCGCGTCGAGCGGGTCGCGACCGACGCCGGCGTGCCGCTCGTCTGGAGACCGTTCCTGCTCGGCCCGATCTTCGGGCAGCAGGGCTGGAACGATTCGCCGTTCAACATCTATCCGGCCAAGGGCCGCTACATGTGGCGCGACATGGAGCGGATCTGCGGCGCGCTCGGCCTGCCGCTCGTGCGCCCGTCGCGCTTCCCGCGCAACGGCCTGCTCGCGGCGCGCATCGCCTCGATCGGTGCGGCCGAGCCCTGGGGGCCCGCCTTCGTGCGCGCCGTGTACACCGCGAACTTCGCCGAGGACCTCGACATCGCGAGCCCCGACGTCGTCGCCCAGCTGCTCGATCGGGTCGGCCAGGAGCCGGTGGCGCTGCTCGAGCGGGCGCAGACGGCCGAGGTGAAGGACGGGCTACGCCGGCAAACCGAGCAGGCGATGGCGCTCGGCGTCTTCGGCGCCCCGACCTTCGTGTCGGGGGCCGAGCTCTTCTGGGGCAACGACCGGCTCGAGGACGCGCTCGTCTGGCATCGCGAGCGGCAGGGTTTGCCGGTCGCTGGGTAACGTCTGCCGTCGCGCCAATCGTCCGGCGACGCAGCGGCCGGACCTTCGGCCTGGCACCGCACGTGCTGGAGCCCGCCATGCGTCCCCAGGCGCTCGTGCGCGCGTTCCGTGCCTCCGGTCCGATCGGTCCCAGCACTCTCGCGGCCCTGGTCGTCACCGCGGCTGCGGGGTTCACCGGATTCCTCGATCCCGCGTCGCTGCTGATCGTCCTCGGCGGCCCGCTGGCCGTCGCCGCCGCGACCTTTCCGCGCGCGCGCATCCGGCATGCGTGGGACGACCTGCGCGCCGCGCTCGTCGCGGACGACGACCCGGAGCCGCTCGTCGCCGCCGTGAAGCGGCTCGCCCGCGTGCACCGGCTGGAGGGAGCGCCGGCGCTCGAGCGCGCGACGATCGGCCTGTCCGACCCGTTCCTCCGCCGCGCCGTCACGCTCGGCCTCGAGCTCGACCGGCGCGATGAGCACGTCGCCATGCTCTGCGCCGAGGCGCGTGCCCGCGTCGACGCGATCGAAGCGTCGCGCCAGGTGCTGGTGACGCTCGGGCGGCTCTGTCCGGCGTTCGGCCTGATCGGCACCCTGATCGGCCTGGCGTTGCTGCTGCGCGGCCTCGACGCGGCGAAGCTCGGCGACATCGGGCCCGGCCTCGGGATCGCCGTCATGACGACGCTCTATGGCGCGGTGCTGTCGAACGTGGTCGTGCTGCCGCTGGCGACGCGGCTGCAGGCGTACATCGCACGCCGGACCACCGTGCTCGAGGCGACGATCGAGGGTGCGCTGCTGGTCCTGCGCGCGGAGTACCCGAGCCAGATCGATCGCGTGATGCGCGCACACCTGGGCCTCCCGCCCGCGCCGTCCGCGGCGGCGCCGCAGCGGGCGCCGATCGCGCTCCGCGAGGACCATGCGGCCTGACCTGCGCCGGCGCCTCGGCGCGCCGCCCGCGGCCGTCGCCGCCGAGACCGAGGACTACGGCTGGCTCGTGACGTTCAGCGATCTCGTGCTGCAGCTGTTCGCGTTCGTCATCGTCTGCTCGGTGCTCGGCCAGGCGGTCCAGCCGAAGCCGGCGGCCGCGCCGCTGCCGCCGGCGCCCGTGGCGCGCGCGCTGCCCGCGCCGGTGGCTCGGCCGGCCGCGCCGCCGCGGCTGGACGTCGCCGCCGCCCGCCTGCGTGCCGCCGCGGCGGCATCGGTGCGGCCGGAGGCCGTGACGGTGAAGACCGGCGCGTCTGACGTCACGCTGTCGCTCGGCGAGGCGATCGGGTTCCCGTCGAACAGCGCGGACCTGCTCGACGCCGCGTCGCCGCTGCTCGACGAGGTGCGACGGCTCGCCGACGCGATGCCCGACCTCACGATCGCCGTCGAGGGGCACACCGACGACCGGCCGATCCAGGGCGGGCGCTACCGCTCGAACCTGGAGCTGTCCTTGGCGCGCGCGGCGCGCGTCGCCGAGGCGCTCGGCGAGGGCGACCCGTCGCTCCGCACCCGCATCGTCGCGACGGGACGCGGCGAGCACCGGCCGATCGCGTCCAACGAGGACCCTGCCGGCCGCGCGCGGAATCGCCGCGTGGAGATCCGGCTGGTGCCGGGACACTGACGGTCGCGGCGGCCATGGTGGCCGGGCGATGACCCGCGGCAACCGCACGGCGCTTGCCGCGCGCGGGCCGCTGGGGCAGAACCCGCCCGCATGACGCCCCCCCCGCATCGACTCGACGCCGGCCGCATCCTGGTCACCGGCGGGGCGGGGTTCATCGGCAGCGCCCTCGTCTGGACGCTGAACCAGCGCGGGCTCGACGACGTCGTCGTCACCGACGTCCTCGGGACGACCGACAAGTGGCGCAACCTCGTCCCGCTGCGCTTCCGCGACTACCTCGAGGCCGACGACCTCCTCGCGATGCTGCAGAAGACGCCGGCGTGGCTCGACGACGTGCGGACGGTCTTCCACCTGGGCGCGATCTCGGCGACGACGGAGCGCGACGCGTCGCTACTGATCCGCAACAACGTGGACTACACGAAGGCGCTCGCGCAGTGGGCGCTCGGGCGCGACGTTCGCTTCGTGTACGCCTCGTCGGCCGCGACGTACGGCGACGGCTCGGCGGGCATGTCCGACGCCGCCGACCTCGGCACGCTGCGGCCGCGCAACGCCTACGGTTTCTCGAAGCACCAGTTCGACCGTTGGGCGCAGCGCCACCGCGTGCTCGAGCGCGCCGTCGGCCTCAAGTACTTCAACGTCTTCGGCCCGAACGAGGCCCACAAGGGCGACATGCGCAGCGTCGTCGCGAAGGCGTACGAGCAGATCGTCGCCGGCGGCCGGGTGCGGCTCTTCAAGAGCCATCGCCCGGACTACCGCGACGGCGAGCAGCGCCGCGACTTCGTCTACGTGAAGGACGCGGTCGCGACGACGCTGCACCTCGCCGAGGCGCCGGCGGCGGGCCTGTACAACGTCGGCACCGGCACGGCGCACACGTGGCTCGAGCTGGTGACGCCGATCTTCGCGGCGCTCGGCCGCTCGGCCGCCATCGACTTCGTCGACATGCCGGAGGGCCTGCGCGCCGCCTACCAGTACCACACGCAGGCGGACGTCGATCGGCTGCGCGCGACCGGCTGGTCGCAGGTGCCGACGCCGCTGGCGGACGCGGTGACCGAGTACGTGCGCGACTACCTGGTGCGCGATCGCCGCCTGGGCGACTGACCGCATTTTTCGTTTGACGGCCGTCTAGCGAGATGCGACGTCTCGGTCGACGTCTCCTCGGGGGTGCCGACATGCGACGCATGCGTTGGATCGTAGTCTCCGCCTTCCTGGTCTGCCTGGCCGGCGGCGCCGCCGCGGCCCATCATCCGCTCGACGACGCGTCGCTGACGATCACGCGCTCGCGCGCGGGCAAGATGAAGCTGACGTTCGTCGCGAAGGACCCGGCGTTCCTGTTCCCGGCCATCGGCTCGGCGGACGATCCCGGCACGGGCACCCCCGGCGGCCTGACGCTGCAGATTGCCTCGACGGCGCAGCCGTCGGCCGTGACGATCACCGCTCCGCCGGGAGTCGGAAAGCCCGGATGGCGCGCCAAGGACGGCTCCCGCGACGCGCACGTCTACACGAACCCGGACGCGGGCCCCGGACCGTTGCCGATCGAGACGGTCGTCCTGAAGCAGGGCAGCAGCATCAAGGTCGTCGCGAGATTCGTCCTGCTGAACATCGCGGGTCCGCAGGGGACGGTCGGTGTGCGCCTCACCACGGGCACGCACCAGCACTGCGCGTGGTTCGACGCGACGACCATCCGGAAGGACGAGGCGAACTACTTCAAGGCGAAAGGATCGTTCGCCGGCGCGCGCACCGACTGCCTGAACCTCCTGCCGCTGCCGCCGACCACGACGTCGACGTCCACTACGACCACGACGTCGCTGACGACGTCGCCCACCATCGCGTTTCCGCCGTGCGGCACCTACCCGCTCTGCGGCGGCACCTGCGGGCCCGGCGAGTATTGCCTCGAGATGATCGACTTCCTGGTCCCGGGGGCGTGGGCCTGCGAATGCATTCCGCCCGACGTCGAGCCGTGTCGCGCGGACGATTTTCCGACGTGCGACGGCCAGTGCAGCAACGGCGGCGTCTGCCAGGCGATCGACAATCACGGAACGCTGCTCTGCGGCTGCGTGTCCCCCACGGGGACGTGCGGTGGCACCACGGGAGCGTGCTCGGCCGGCCCGTGCCCGGCCGGCAGCGTTTGCACGGCGATGACGGTCATGGGTACCGAGGCCTGCGGCTGCAATCCCTGAGCGTCGCGTTTCGCTTGCCCCGCGTCGCCGCCGGAGCGGTCAGTCTGCCCGGCCATGGATGCCGCCCTGGAAGAGGGAACCGCCCTCACGCTGGACTTCGAGAAGATCAAGAAGATCGCCGACCGCGAACAGCACGTCGTGCCGGTGGTCCTCCAGCATGCGGGCACGGGCGACGTCCTCTACGTGGCCTACGCGAACGCCGAACGCTGCGCGAGACGCTGCGCCGTCCCTTGGGGTGCACCGGCGGTCGACTTCGTCGACATGCTAGGAGCGTCTCGGCCACCATCGGTGCCGACGACTCGTCTCGTGGAAGCCCCGTTCTTAGCGCGCTCACCGCATGCTGGGGCCTATCGTAGTTTGGAGAGCCGGCTCGAACGTCATCTGGAGTCAGGTCATTTCGTTTTGGACGGGCCTTTGCGTTTTGCCTTTCCAGTGCCCTTCTTCCTTCTCTTGGCTGCCTTTGCCTTTCGCCGTCCCTTCGCTCGCTTCGTTGCTTGCTTGGTCTTCAGGCGAATGAATTCTTGCCGTTCGGATTCCTTGAGCCCCGCCTCCGCCTCGGCGGCCGTGGCTCGACGCTCGGCCTTCTCCTTGCCCTCTTGGAGTTTGTCTAGCGCAACGTCGACCACCGAACGCAGGAGGAAGGGTGTTTCTAGCGCGTGGATGGCCTTAAACGCGTCTTCAGGATTAGGCCCGTACCGTTCGATGAGCACGTCGCGTCTAGCTGCAGCGGTGCGGAGAAGCGTAGCTTTTGAAGCTGTAACCATTCCGCTAAACCGCCTCTGGACGAGTTCGTCGGAAACGAACTTGACCCCCGAGACCCCGAGTTCCCACAACAGAATGTTGAACAAAGCGGCCGCTTCGCGTTCTCCAAAGGGCTCGCTTGTTAGCAGCCATTCCGCGAGGCCCTCAGGTCGCAGCATGATGCGTTGTGGGTATCCGTCTAGGCCCTCGACAATCCTGGTGTGACTAAGGAAGAAAGCGTCGCCGAACTCGCGGCCACGGAGCCGGAAGGTCTTCTCCCGTAGCCTTGTGACGATCAAAACGGCCTGAGCCTCAGCTCGCGTTTGATGCGGCCACCTGAACGTGCCGGCACGCTTTCGCCGGTCTCTTATCTGCTCTTCAAGGCCGTCGACCTGCGGATAGGCGATGGATTCGAATCCGTCCCATCCCTCAAGTCCGACGACTTCGACGCCAATCTCCGCGAGCGCGTCGCTTACGTGGCCGGGCCGCAGATTGAGACCCGAAAGCTTCGAGAAGATACTCCGCAAGTAGTCGCGGAAAGTTGCGCCGGTCGGAAGGTTAGGCGCGCGGACGAAACCCTCGACGAAGAGATTTTGGCGATAACCGCGCGCGCCTCTCGCCGCGTCCAACAGGGCCGCAGAGTCCTCACCCTCACGCTGGACAAGCGCAGCTGCCCAATGCGCGTGTTGCCACGTTTCGTCGAGGAGCATGTCCGTCGTTACGAGCCCGCAACCCAGACTCCGCAGGCCTTCTACAAGCCGTCGGGCTAGATCGTGGCCCTCGGCGCCTTTTGACAATGCCGGAACCAGGACGCTCGAGTCTGCGATGAAACAGGTCCGCGACAAGTGGTCGCGGTCAACCTTTCGCACGTGGTCGGTCGCCCGCAGAATCTGCTGACCAAAGTATGCCTGCGTCAGGTAGCCCAGGTACGCGGACTCTTCTTGACGTGGTAACGTCAGTATCTCTGATACCACTCGAATGACCGCGAACGCCTCTGACCGATTCGCGCAGCGGCTGAGACGGGTCGGCAGATCCTGGATCAGTGCTGTTGCTCTGTACGCGCGGTCCTTTTCCTCGTGGGCGCACAGGTTTTGAGCAAGTCCGAGTCCGCGCTCGCGGCTGAGCTTCTCGAAGAATCCCCGGACAATTGCCACGACACGTGTTGCTTTGATGTCGGTAGCCTCGATCGCTTCGACCCGGCCACGAAGTGAGGCGGCGAATCGGTCTGCGCCGAGTGTGGCGTCGCCAGACGCCTTGCTCATCACTTCCTCGCCGGCGCTCGTTAACGCGAGGCCATCCTGGCTCATGTGAACGAGTCCGTCGCCTGTCAGGCTGTCTACCGCTCGCTCTATGTCCTGCGTGCACAGCCCTATTTCGGAGAGTTGCGTTGGGTTCAGCGTTTTGTCGCTTCCTGCGGTACCGATTCGGCCCAGTACCCAGGAGCGAGACAGGGCGCGAACTGCTTCGTCTCCAAGGTCCGACGCGGACGATCCAAGGCGCAAGTGCGTGTGGAGGCTCGTGACCACAGGGTCGTAGCTGGGGGGCTCGCTTATCGGCTCGTTGAAGTTCGTGCTTCTTCGTAGAACGAAGGGACTATAGGCTTCGATTGTGCGTCGCAGGTCGCTGTGGTCTCCGCCGTCCGAGAAGTACGGGATCACCTCAACGTTGTAGTCGGCCCGATATCGGTCTCGTTGTCTCTGCCCGGAGCTGCCGGATTTCTGCTGCCCCAGGATCGCGAATGCTGGTCGTTCGACAGGCGTGTGGCGTGAGACGATCTTCAGCAGCGCGAGTAGGTCCTCATCCGCGAAGCCAAACCCGAAGAAGACCAGCCGTTGCGTTTGGGCGATCGCCTTGAGTGTGTTCGCGATTGGTGAATCGGGGTAAGTCTCAAGGTAGTCGTTCTTCGACACGACGAGCCGGATCATCTTCTGTGCTTCGAGCCCGACGGCACCGTGAGGATGCCAGACGATCGTGTGGGCTCCCGAGCCGACCTTCTGGTTCTCCGATGCCGAGTTGCCGACAGAGACCCAACCGCCGTGCGCGCGCAGTGCGACGTCTAGGAGAACGTCATAGTTCGTTGTGACATAGAAGCGGAACGGCCAATCAGCGAGGATGCGATGATAGCGACCAGGAGCGACGATCTTGCCCATGTGCTCAGTGACAGCGGCATCGACGGTACCCTGTGTCGGCTCGGCGTCTCGGAGATACTGAAAGGCACCAAGCAGGTCGCCGTTGTTCGCTGCTACCTCGGCAGCCTCTACGACTGCTCCCTGGGACGAGAGGCTGTCTCGCACGAGTTGATAAAGGCGAGACCAAGATGGAAGGCCCGCGTCGCATGATACGCCGCTTCCTACGAAGGCAATGGCTTGGCCGGAGTTCATCAAGCCGATGAGTTCCTGGTTTAGCATCGATAGCCCCTGCTGTGCTGTTCGGAAGTGAGGATGACCCGATTGCCGTGGTGGCGCGGACCTAGTCAAGACTCGGCTCGGTTGAGCCGGCGCAGTGCTTTCCTCGTTCCTCTGCGCGGCCCTCACGGCAGTTCATGCTCCAGCCCAAATCAGCGCTTGCCCCGCGTCGCCGTAGCCGTCAGTCTGCGCGGCCATGGATGCCGCCCTGGAAGAGGGAACCGCCCTCACGCTGGACTTCGAGAAGCTCAAGAATATCGCCGACCGCGATCAGCACGTGGTGCCGGTGGTCCTCCAGCACGCGGGCACGGGCGACGTCCTCTACGTGGCCTATGCCAACGCCGAGGCGCTCCGCGAGACGCTGCGCACGAAGCGCGCCGTCCTCTGGTCGACGTCGCGCAACGAGCTGTGGCGCAAGGGCGACGGCTCGGGCGACGTGCTCGACCTCGTCGAGGTGCGGGTCAACTGCGAGCAGAACTCGCTGCTGTACCGCGTGACGCCGCGCAAGGGCGGCGCGTGCCACACGAAGGACGCGAGCGGCGCGACGCGCGCCGCCTGCTACTACCGGCGCGTCGTCGGCGAGCAGGATCTCCAGTTCGTATAGGCCGGACGCTACTTCCCGGTCGACACCGAGACACACGACGAGCAGCGGGACCCAACGATGTCGCTTGGCCGCACGGCGTGTCCTCCGGCCCTGCGTCTCGCGCACCGGGTGCCCGGCCGCCGTTCTTCTGAACGGAGGAGTGGCCCCGCCTACGTCGGCCAGACGTGCCCGGCGAACGTGTCGCGCAGCTCGCGCTTCGCGATCTTGCCGACGCTGGTCTTCGGGATGGACTCCACGAACACGACGTCCTCCGGCAGCCAGAACTTCGCCACCCGCGGCGCGAGCCATTCGAGCAGCTCCTCGCGCGTGGCCGACTGCCCCGGACGCAGGATGACCGCCGCGAGCGGCCGCTCCGCCCAGCGCGGATGCGGCAGGCCGATCACGGCCGCTTCGAGCACGGCGGGATGCCCCATCAGCGTGTTCTCGAGCTCGACGCTCGAGATCCACTCGCCGCCGCTCTTGATGACGTCCTTCGCGCGGTCGGTGATCTGCATGAAGCCGTGCGGGTCGATGTTGACGACGTCGCCCGTGCGGAACCAGCCGTCGGAGAAGGCGTCGTCCGAGCGCTCGTCGTTGAAGTAGCCCGCCGTGATCCACGGTCCGCGCACCTGCAGCTCGCCCACGGACCTCCCGTCCCACGGCAGTGGATTGCCGGCGTCGTCGACGACGCGGATCTCGACGCCCGGCACCGGCGGCCCCTGGCGCGCCCGCAGGCCGCGCCGCTGCTCCGGCGTCAGGTGGCCCATGGTGCTGCGCGGCCTCGAAATGGTCGCGAGCGGCGACGTCTCGGTCATGCCCCACGCCTGGATCACGTCGATGCCGAGCGCGTCGAACTTGGCGAGGAGCGCCTCGGGCACGGCGGAGCCGCCGCAGGGCACCGCGCGCAGGCTCGACAGGTCGAACGTCTCCTGCTCGAGCACCTGCAGCAGGCCGAGCAGCACCGTCGGTACGCCGGCCGTCACCGTGACGCGCTCGTCCTGGATCAGCTGCGCGATGTCGCGCGGCGTCGGCTGCACGCCGGGGTAGACCTGCGTCGCGCCCACCATCGTCGACGTGAAGGGCAGGCCCCACGCGTTCGCGTGGAACATCGGCACGACGGAGAGGACCGTGTCGCTCTCGCCGATGCCGAACGCGTCCACCATCGCCTGCGCGTAGCATTGGAGGACGAGCGCGCGATGACTGTAGACGACGCCCTTCGGGTTGCCCGTCGTGCCCGACGTGTAGCACATGCCCGCGGCGTGGTTCTCGTCGAGCGCCGGCCACGTGTAGTCCTCCGACGCGGCCGCCAGCAGGTCCTCGTAGCGGTGCACGGGCGCGAGCGACGTCTTCGGCAGCGGTCCGTCACCCATGACGACGTACGCGCGCACGCTCTTCAGCGCCGGCGCGTGCGGCTCGAGCAGGGGCAGGCAGGCCTCGTCGACGAAGATCACCGCGTCCTCGGCGTGGTTCACGATGAACGTGATCTGCTCGGGGAAGAGGCGGATGTTCAGGGTGTGCAGCACGGCGCCGGTGGACGGCACCGTGAGGTACAGCTCGAGGTGCCGGTAGGAGTTCCAGGCGAACGTGCCGACGCGGTCGCCGTCGCGCACGCCCAGCGTCGCGAGGGCGTTCGCGAGCCGCCGCGTGCGCCGGTGCAGATCCGCGTAGGTGTAGCGATGCGTGCCGCTCGCCGTCCGCGTGACGATCTGCTTCGTCGGGAACAGCGTATTCGCGCGTTCGAGCAGCGACGAGATCAGCAGGGAATGGTCCATCATGAGGCCGCGCATCGGGTCCTCCGTCGTCAGATCGCGCCGAGAAAGGTGGCGAGCGTGTCGGTCAGCCGTTCGGGCTGCTCGAGATGCGGATGGTGGCCGGACTCCGCCAGGACGACCCGCTCCGCGCGCAGCGCGGCGAGGCGCTCGCGCGCGTCGTC
Organism: uncultured Binatia bacterium (SeqCode); assembly: GCA_964432595.1. Classification (GTDB taxonomy): domain Bacteria; phylum Desulfobacterota; class Binatia; order DP-6; family DP-6; genus DASYLJ01. The sequence goes on from CAYSOF010000010.1 coordinate 49,235, forward strand.
GGCCGACAGGCGGAGCGGGCTGTCGCCGCCCTCGATGTAGAGGGCGGGGCACGTCACCCGCGCGCAGAAGGCGAGCGCCTGCGCGCGCGAGTAGGGGACGGGCGCCGTCGTCTGGTGCAGTGGGTCGAACTTCCAGACGCGGAAGCCGCTCCGCGCGCGCGTGCCGTGCTCGGCCATGAGCCGCGCGACGTTCGGCGAGAAGCGCGGGAAGCGCTCGCGGAGCCGCGCCTTCGCGTCCTCGAGCGTCATCGGCCGGGGCTCGCGCTCCGCGCTGCGTCCGAGCTGCTCGATCCAGGTGGCGTAGCGCTGCGGGACCTGCTCGGGGGCGCTGCCGTCGGGCGGCCCGAGGGCGTCGATCAGCGCCAGCGCCGTGACGCGCTCGGGCTCGGTGCCGGCGTACAGCATCGCCGCCGACGCGCCCATCGAGTGGCCGACCAGCGCCGCGGTGCCGCCGAGGTGGCGCACCAGGAAAGCCAGGTCGGCGACATAGTCGGCGAAGTGGTAATAGCCGCCGGCGCCGACCCATTCGGAATCGCCGTGGCCGCGCCAGTCGAGCGCGAACACGTGAAACCCGCGCTGGGCGAGGGCGGGCGCGACGAGGTTCCAGGCGTGCGCGTGCTCGAGGAAGCCGTGCAGCAGGAGCACCGAGCGGGAGCCTTCTCCCCATTCGAGGAGGTGGTGCCGCAGCCGGTTCGCGGTGACGAAGCGGGAGCGCGGGTTCACGTGAGCGCGTTCACGATGCGAGTGCCCATGGGCTCGTCCAGGTCGACCGCCGTCGTCTCCAGCAGCCGCGCGATCAGCATGTAGTAGCCGGTCGTGATCACGAGCTCGACGATCTCGCGATGGCTCAGAAAGCGGCCCACCGACTCGAACGTCGCGTCCGACGCCTTCACGTTGCGGACGACGTCGGTGACGAACGCCAGCACCGCGCGCTCGACGTCGTCGAACGCGGCGCCGGTGACGTCGTCGGCGGCGAGCGCGTCGATCTGCGCCTGCGTCGCGCCCGTGGCCAGCGCGATCGGCACGTGCTGCACCCACTCGTACTCCGCGGGCGAGAGGCGGCCGACCCGGAGGATCGCCAGCTCGCGCAGCTTCGGCGAGAGCGCCTGCTGGGAGAGGATGGCCGTGCCGAGCTGGATCAGCGGACGGAAGTCCGTTTCGGCGTGGGCCATCATGCGAAAAATGTTCAGCTGCGCGGGCAGCCGCTCGAGGATGGACTTGACCGCCTCGGGTGCGGTCGCGGGATCGACGTACGGCAAGCGGGCCATCGCAGGCCAGGTAGCGCAGCCGGCGCCGCCGTCGCAAGTCGTCTTCGCAGCCGCTTGGTGGCCGGCCGTTGCGACGCGCTGCGGGCGCGCGCTACACCGCGCCGATGTCGCGCACCGTGCTCATCACCGGCGCGTCGTCGGGCATCGGCGCCGCGACGGCGACGCTCCTCGTGGCCAACGGCTTCCGCGTCTTCGGCACCAGCCGCCGCCCGCCGGCGTCGTCCGGCGCGGTCCGCTGGCTCGCGATGGACGTCCGCGACGAGGCCTCCGTCGCCGACGGCGTGCGGACGCTGCTCGCCGAGGCCGGCACGCTGGACGCGCTCGTCTGCAACGCCGGCATCGGCATCTTCGGCAGCGTCGAGGAGACCGACCTGGCGCGGGCCCGCGCCCAGTTCGAGACCAACGTCTTCGGGACGCTGATCCCGGTGCGCGCCGTGCTGCCGGCGATGCGCGCGCGCGGCCGCGGCCGGATCGTCATCGTGGGCTCGCTCGCCGGCCGCGCGACCATCCCGTTCCAGACGCACTACTCCGCCACCAAGGCGGCCGTCGACGCGCTGGCGGTCGGGCTGCGGATGGAGCTGGCGACGACCGGCGTCGACGTCGCGCTGATCGAGCCGGGCGACATCAAGACCGCGTTCAACGACGCGACCGACTGGGGCGACACCGCGGCGTCGGTCTATGGCGAGCGGCTGCGGCGCTGCGAGACGGTGATCCGCGAGGAGCTGGAGAAGGCGCCCGGCCCGGAGGTGGTCGCGCGCGCGATCCTGAGCGCGCTCACGGCCCGACGGCCGCGGATGCGGTATCCCGTCGGCCCGTCGTCGTGGCTCGTGCCGATCGCCCGGCGGCTGCTGCCCGACGGGCTCGCGCAGCGGCTGATTCGCTCGCACTTCAAGGTGTGAGCGTGCTAACGAGCGGCGAGGAGGGCTCGACATGGACGTGGGCATGAATCGGCGGGAGCTGCTGACGGGGATTGGGGCGATGGTCGTGGCGATCGGGCCCGACGTCGCGTACGCCGAGCACCACGATGGTCACGGTGGTCCGTCGCCCGCGGTGAAGGCGCTGATCGATGCGGCCGCGCTCTGCGAGCAGGTCGGCGAGGCGTGCGTCGCGCACTGCCTGGCCAGCTTCCGCGCCGGCGACACGACGCTGGCCGCCTGCGCCACCAGCGTGCAGCAGATGCTGCCCGCCTGCACGGCCGTCGCGCGGCTCGCCAACTACGGCTCGCCGCACCTCGCCGCGTTCGCCGCCGTCTGCGCCAAGATATGCGCCGACTGCGAGGCCGAGTGCCGCAAGCACGAGAAGCATCCGCCGTGCAAGGCGTGCGCCGACGCGTGCGCGCGGTTCATCGCCGCGGCCAAGGCCCTCCCGGCCTGATCAGCGTTTTCCGATCGGCCGGATCAGACCCTCCTGCGCGACGCTGACGACGAGCGTGCCGTCGCGCGTGAAGAGGTGGCCCATCGTGAAGCCGCGCGCGCCCGACGCGCTCGGGCTCTCCTGCACGTAGAGAAGCCACTCGTCCGCGCGGAACGGGCGATGGAACCACATCGCGTGATCGAGGCTCGCCATCACGTACGTCGGATCGTTCCACGCGATCGCGTGCGGCAGGGTCGCGGTGTCGAGCAGCGTCAGGTCGGACGCGTAGACGACGACGCACTGATGCAGCAGCAGCGGATCGGGGAGGCGGCCGTCGGCGCGGATCCACACCATCTGCTTCGGGGGACGCTTCACCGGCTTGAACGGGTTGCCGCCGACGACGGGGCGCACCTCGATGGGCCGATCGCGGGTGAACCACTCGAGCACTTCCTTCGGCAGCCCGTCCTTCACCTTGGCGAACCGCTCCGCCGACGACGGCAGCTGATCGGGGTCGGTGGCCTGCGGCATCTCCATCTGATGCTCGGGGCCGGTCTCCTCGGGCTGGAACGACGCCGCGAGGTTGAAGATCGCGCGGCCGTGCTGGATCGCGACCACGCGGCGGGTGGCGAACGTGCGGCCGTCGCGGATGCGGTCGACCTCGTAGAGGATCGGCTTCGCCGGATCGCCCGGGCGCAGGAAGTACGCGTGCAGCGAATGCACGACGCCCTTCTCGACCGTGCGGCCCGCGGCGACGAGCGCCTGGCCCGCGACCTGCCCGCCGAACACGCGCTGGCGGTTCTCCTGCGGGCTGCGGCCGCGGAAGATGTTCACCTCCAGCTCCTCGAGGTCGAGGAGCGACACCAGGCGGTCGACGGCGTCCTGCATGGGCGCACCTTGTGCCACGGCAGTGACTGCGGGAGAAGGAGCCATGCGCGCAGCGGTCATGCGGAACAAGTCGCTCGTCGTCGACACCATGCCGGAGCCGGAGCCGGGGCCGGGCGAGGTGCTGGTGAAGACGTTGGCGTGCGGCATCTGCGGCTCCGACCTTCACGCGCTGGTCCACGCCGACAAGATGGTCGAGGTGGCGCGGGAGAGCGACGCGCCGTTCGGCATGGACCCCGCGCGCGACGTCGTGATGGGCCACGAGTTCTGCGCCGAGGTGGTCGACTACGGTCCGGACACGACCGGCAATGCGAAACGTGGGGAGCGCGTCGTCTCGATGCCGCTCATCTTCCGGCCGACGGGCGTGCACGCCGTCGGCTACTCGAACGAGGTGCCCGGCGGCTACGGCGAGCTGATGGTGCTGTCCGCGTCGCTGGCCCTGCCGGTGCCCAACGGGCTGCCGACCGCGCACGCCGCCCTGACCGAGCCGATGGCCGTCGGGCTGCACGCGGTGCAGATGGGACGCATGCAGCCGCAGGACGCGGCGCTCGTGATCGGCTGCGGGCCCGTCGGGCTGGCGGTGATCGCGGCGCTCAAGCTGCGCGGCATCGAGCCCATCGTCGCGGCCGACTACTCGCCGATGCGTCGCCAGCTCGCGGAGAAGATGGGCGCGCACGTCGTCGTCGACCCGAAGGCGCGCCCGACGATGGACGCGTACCGCGAGGCGGCCGATCTCCGGCCCTGCGTCGTGTTCGAATGCGTCGGCGTGCCCGGCATGCTGCAGCAGACGATCCGCATGGCGCCGCGCGGCGCGCGCATCGTCGTCGCCGGCGTCTGCATGGAAGACGACACGATGAAGCCGGCGCTCGCGATCAACAAGGAGCTGAACCTGCAGTTCGTGCTCGGCTACACGCCGATGGAGTTCATGGACACGCTGAGCGCCATCGCCGAGGGCAAGATCGACGTCTCGCCGATGGTGACGAGCTCGGTCGGCGTCGAGGGCGTCGCGCAGGCGTTCCGCGACCTGGCGACGCCGGATACGCAGGTGAAGGTCCTGGTCGAGCCCTGGCGGAGCTGAGCGCTTCCGCGATCGCGGCGGCCTGCTACGCTGGCGTGATGCTCGTCGTCTTCCTGGTGCTCACGTTCGCCGCCGCGGGCGTGGGCGCGCAGTTCGGGCCGTCCCCGTGGTTCGAGGCGTTGCGTAAGCCGGCGTGGAACCCGCCGAACTGGGTATTCGCCCCGGTCTGGACGGCACTGTACGCGATGATGGCCGTCGCCGCCTGGCTCGTGTGGCGCACCGGCGCGCGCGCCCCGCTCGCCTGCTGGCTCGTCCAGCTCGCCCTGAACGCAGCGTGGAGCTGGCTCTTCTTCGGTCTCGAGCGGCCGGACCTGGCGTTCGTCGACATCGTCGTGCTGTGGCTCGCGATCGCCGCGACACTCGTGACGTTCGCGCCGGTGTCGCGCCCGGCCGCGCTGCTGCTCGCGCCGTACCTCGCGTGGGTGACGTTCGCGACGGTGCTCAACGGAACGATCTGGCGGCTCAACGCGAGCTGACGCATGACCGCGTTCGACGGCGACGTGCTGGTGATCGGCGACGGCATCGCGGGCCTCGCGGCGGCGGAGTCGCTCGCCTGCCTCGTCGGAGGACTACAGCGCCGGATGCACGACGAAACCCTCGCGCGCTGCCGCTTCGCGCAGGCGAACGTCGGCGCAGACGAATTCGTGTCCGGCCGTCCGATCGCCGACGGCCACCAGCGCTGCCGATAGCTGCAGTGCATCGGCGGCACGCAGCGGATGCGTTGCCACCAGGCGCAGTGCACGCTCCTGGACGGGAACGAGCGCCGTGATCTCCGTCCACGACGCAGCCAACTGCGCGAGCGCTGCTCGGGCCGCGACACGATCGGCGGCGCTCATGGCGCCATCGCGCGCGCGCCGTTCGATGGCCGAGGCAATCTCCACCACGGAGAGGCTCCAGGTGACGATGCCCTCACGCGCCAGCCGTCGCACCACGGGTGTCGTCCGCTCCGCCACGCACAGTGGAACGAGGGCGGACGAGTCCCAGTAGCGCATCGGTCAGAACCGATCGCCGCGGTCCTCGAGCAGCGCGTCCTGAACCGATGCCGCCGACCGTGGAAGCTCGCGAGTGAAGAAGTCCTCGGGAAGAGGACTGATCGGCGGCCGTGCCAGCCCGCCGGCGATCAGCTCGGCCAACTCCGTGTCACTCGCGTCCGCGCGGGTCAGCCGTGCGACAGGGCGCCCGCGATCGAGGATCGTGACACTCTCACCGCGAGCGACCAATCGGAGGTAGTGGCTGAGGCGGTTCTTGAGATCGGTCACCGCGGCCATCTTCATGTGGCCAGAATGGCCAGATGAAAATGGGGTGTCAAGCTCGATCTAGCCGCCGTAGCCCGGCGGGATCGCGAAGCCGCCGAGGAGGCTCTCGAGGTGCGCCGCGACGGCCAGCGGCGTGCGATCCTCGAGGTACGGCCCGATGATCTGGATGCCGACGGGCAGGCCGTCCGTCGTGCGCCCCACCGGCACGACCGTCGCCGGCAGGTAGGCCATGGTCGCCATCGCGATCCAGCCGAACAGGTCGGTGTAGGCGCGCGGCTGCCCGTTCACCGTCAGCTGGCGCGCCGGGAACGGCTCGCTGTGGTCGTGCGGGATGGCCGGGACCACCGTGACGGGGCACAGCAGGGCGTCGTGCGTCTGGAAGAACTCGGCGAAGCGCGCGCGGATCTGCTCGCGCGCCTCGTGCGCCGCCATCCAGTCGCGATGCCGGAGCGTGCCGTAGCGCGCGGTGCGGGCGAGCGGGCTGTCGTCGTCGTCGGACAGGCCGGCCGCCATCGCGGCGAAGGCGTCGAACTGCTCGCGCGGAAAGCCGCCGATGATGATCGGCAGCAGGAGCTGCTGATACGTCCGTACCGCGTCGGCCAGCGCGAAGCCGGGACGCGCGCGATCGTCGACCGTCGCCCCCGCGCTGCGCAGCGCGCCGACGGCGTCTTCCAGCACCGTGCGCACCGACGCGTCGACCGAATACGCGGGGTCGTCGAGCCATGCGGCGAGTCGGAGCTCGCCGAGCGCGGTCTTCCGCGGCGGCGGCAGCCGCAGCGTCCACGCGGTGGCGCGGTCGGACAGGGGGCCGGCGAGGATGTCGAGCTCGCGCACGAGGTCGTCGACGCAGCGGGCGAGCGGGCCGACGACGTTGAGATCGGGCGCGGCGAGCGCGCCCGGCGGGGGCGGCAGGTGGCCGCGCTGCGGGACGATGCCGTAGCTCGGCTTGTGGCCGCAGATACCGCTCCAGTTCGACGGGATGCGGATCGACCCGCCGATGTCGCTGCCCAGCTCGAGCGGCGTCAGGTCCGCGGCGAGCGCCGCGGCCGAGCCGCCCGACGAGCCGCCCGGCGTGCGCTCGACGTCCCACGGATTCTTCGTGTGCCCGAAGATCGGGTTGTAGCTCTGCCAGTCGCCCGCGAGCACCGGGACGTTCGTCTTGCCGAAGACGACCACGCCGGCCGCACGCAGGCGCGCGACCGCGTCGGCGTCCTCCGACGGATGATGCGCGGACCATTCGTGGAAGCCGCACGTCGAGCGCACGCCTTTCGTCTCGAACGCGTCCTTGATGGTCATCGGCAGCCCGTGCAGCGGGCCGAGCGTGTCGCGCCGCGCGATCGCGGCGTCGGCGGCGTCGGCGGCGGCGCGTGCGCCCTCGACGTCGAGCGTGACGACGGCGTTGAGCGTCGGATTGAAGCGCTCGACGCGTGCCAGATAGTGCTCGAGCAGCTCGCGGCTGCTCACCGTGCGACGGCGGATGGCCTGCGCCAGCGCGCCCGCGGACTGGAACGATATCTCGGACATCCGTTTCCCCCGATCGTCAGACGAGCGCGCTCGCGGTGCCGACCAGCGTCACCGTCCCGTCGCCCTTGGTGCAGCGGACTTCCAGCTGGCTGCGGCGGCGCGAGCCTTCCGGCACGACGTCGACCACGGTGCCCGACGTCGTCAGCGCGTCGCCGGGCCACACGACGTTCACGAGTCGCACGTCGAGCTTGCCGCCGTGGTACCAGCCGTCGCCGAAGTGCGCCGCCACGAGGTCTGCGGCGAAGCAGACGGACAGCATCCCCTGCACGACGATGTCGGGGAAGCCGAGCGCCTGCGCCATCTCGCGGTCGGTGTGGTAGTTGCGCGTCGGGCCGGAGAACGCCTCGCACATCGCGTGCGTGATCGTGCGCGTCCGCGGCGCGAGCCGCTCGCCGCCCTCGGCTGCCGTTTCGGCCAACGGGGCGAACGTGCGATCGGCGCGCTTCTCGCGATCGCGGTCGACGACGTAGCCGTCCGCGGGGTCGTCCGCCAGGAAGCTCTGGTGCGTGCGGCTGCGCTGCAGCCAGCGTCCCTCGGGCGTCGTCCACAGCACCTCGTTGACGACGTAGAGCCGGTTGCGCTTGCGGTAGCGCTCGACGACGGTGGACCGCGACCGCACCGTGTCGCCGGCGCGCCAGGGCGCGAAGACCTCCCACTCCTGGCGCGCGTGCAGGTTGCCGATGATGTTCGGCAGGTACCACGAGAGGTCGCGATACACCTCGGAGTGGAAGAGGAGCGACGGCGCGGGAGCCTCGGCCGCCTCCGGCGTGTCGGTCCCGGTCCGGTAGCGTGCGACGTCGGCCGCGCCGATCGTGGTGGTGCGCCCGCCGAGGTCCTGGCCGACGTGGACCTCGCTGCCGCCGAAGAGACTCGTCCCGGTGCTCACGCGCTGGGCCTATAACACGTTTGCCCCGCCGGTCACGCGTCCGCATACTGCCGCGCGAATGCCGCGCGACCATTCGGTGCGGATGCTCGTGGGGCTCGTCGCCGGCACGATCCTCGGCATCACCGCGCACGTGCTGTTCCCGGACAGCCCGGCGCTCGAAGCCGTCGTGCGCTACGGCACCGAGCCGGTCGGAAAGATCTTCCTCCGGCTGCTGTTCATGCTGGTGATCCCGCTGATCGTGACGGCGCTGGCGCTCGGCGTGACGGGGCTCGGCGACATGGGGCAGCTGGGCCGCATCGGCGTGCGCACGCTCGTCTACACGGTCGTCGTCTCCGGTATCGCGGTGGTCCTCGGCGTGGGGCTCGTGAACCTCGTGCGTCCCGGCGAGGGATTGTCGCCCGAGCTGCGCGAACGGCTGCTGGCGACCAGCGCGCCGGTCGCCCCCACGGCGTCGTCGTCCGCGCAGGGCGTCGACTTCTTCGTGCAGCTCGTGCCGAGCAACATTTTGGCCGCCATGACCGCCGGCGACATGCTCGGCGTCATGGTGTTCTCCGTCTTCCTCGGCATCGGCCTCGTGCTGACGCGGACCGACGCGGCCCGTCGCTTCGAGGAGGCGCTGCAGGGCCTGTACGACGTGGTCATGCGGCTCCTCGATCTCGTGATCGGCATGGCACCGCTCGGCGTCGCGTGCCTGCTGTTCACGACGACGGCACGCCTCGGCTACGACGTGCTCGGACAGCTGGCGGCGTACGTCGGCGTCGTGCTGCTGGCGCTCGGCATCCAGCAGTTCGTCGTCTACTCGGTCGCGGTGTCGTGGGTGGGCGGCATGTCGCCGCGGCGGTTCTTCACCGGCATCCGCGAGGCGATGCTGACGGCGTTCTCCACCGCGTCGAGCAACGCGACGCTCCCGACGGCGCTGCGCGTGGCGGAGGAGGAGCTGCGGCTGCCGCCGCACGTGAGCCGCTTCGTGCTGACGATCGGCTCCACCGCGAACCAGAACGGCACCGCGCTCTTCGAGGGCGTGACGGTGCTGTTCCTGGCGCAGTTCTACGGCGTCGACCTGTCGTTCTCGCAGCAGGTGACCGTCGTGCTGATCTGCATCCTCGGCGGCATCGGCACCGCGGGCGTGCCGGCGGGCTCGATTCCGGTGATCGCGATGATCCTCGGCATGGTCGGCGTACCGCCCGAGGGCATCGGCATGATCCTCGGCGTCGACCGCTTCCTCGACATGTGCCGCACGACGCTGAACGTGACGGGCGACCTCGCCGCGGCGGTGGTCGTCTCGCGAGGGGAGACCGTCTGAGTGGCCATCTACCTGATCCGACATGCCGAGACCGACGGCAACGCGACGCGTGTGGTGCAGCTGCCCGACGCGCGGCTGAGCGTCCGCGGGCGCGACCAGGCCGCACGCCTCGCGGCCCGGCTGCGCGACGCCGGCATCGGCCACGTGCTCGCGAGCGATCTCACGCGGGCGCGCATGACGGCCGAGCCGCTCGCCGCGTCGACGGGTGCGCCGCTGACGTTCGACGTCGGGTTGCACGAGCGCAACTATGGCGACGTGCGCGGCACGCCGTACGCGCAGCTCACCGAGGACATCTTCGGCCCCGACTACGCGCCGCCCGGCGGCGAGACGTGGGACGTCTTCCACGCGCGTGTCGACGACGCGTGGAAACGCGTGCTGCTGAAGGCCGCCGCGACCGACGGCCACCTCGCCGTGGTCACGCACGGCCTCGTCTGCCATGCCGTCGCGCGCCGCCACCTGCGACAGGCGGACGCGACCATGCAGTGGGGCAACACGTCGGTGACGATCATCGAGGACGGCCGCGTGCGCCTCCTCGACTGCACGGCTCACCTCGACGCGGGTCCGGGCGGCGCGGCGGTGTAGAGGTCCGACGGCGCGCCCGCGAGCGACGCCGTGTCGCCGATCTTCTCCGCCATCGGCACGAAGCGGCGCCACGCGGCGCGCGCGTCGTCGATGCGTCCGGCGCGCAGCAGCGCCACCGCGAGCTGGTACCGCGCGCCGTAGTGCTCGGGCGACGTCGCGAGCACGGTGCGGAACCGCTCGACGGCGCGCACCGGCTGGCCGAGCCGCCACGCGTACAGCAGGCCCGCGTGCATCGCGTCGTCCGCGCTCGTCGGGTCGGCGGCGCGCGCACGATCCCACGCCTGGGCGGCCGCGGCCCAGTCCTGCCGCGCCTCGAGCAGGCGGGCCGTCGCGCGCCAGGCGTCCGCGTGCACCGCGTCGAGCGCCGTCACGGCGCGATACGCGGCGAGCGCGTCGTCGGTGCGGCCGAGCCGCTCGAGGGCCGCCGCACGGTAGTGATGCGTCAGGGCGACCGTCGGCTGACATCGCACGGCCTCGTCCGCCCAGCGGAGCGACGCGGTCTCGTCCCCGGCGCGCGACGCGAGGACGCTGAGATTCATCTGGATGTACGCGTAGCAGGGCGACAGCCGATGCGCCTCGAGCAGCAGGCGCGTCGCCTCGGCGTCCTCGCCCCGCACCATCGCGGCGTGACCCGCGTTCAGCCAGGCGCGGCCGTTGTTCGGCGCCTTGGCGATCGCGTCGCGCCACAGCGTCAGATCGTCCTGGTAGACGCGGTTCCGCACCGACGTGGCGACGCCGAGCCCCGTCACGACCAGGGCGGTGACGACGGCGAAGGGCACCAGCCGGCCGCGCGCGGCCGTCCACAGCGCGAGCGCCGTCGACGTGCCGAAGCCGAGCATCGCGAGGTACGGCCGGTGCTCGTTCACCGCCTCCGCGAGCGGCACGACGCTCGACTCCGGCGCCAGCGTCACGACGATCCACAGCGCGGCGAACCAGATGGCAGGGCGCCGGCGGCCGAGCCGCCAGGCGATCGCGCCGAGGACGACGAGCACGAGCAGACTGCCCCACGCCTGCACGTCCGCGAACGAGCGCGCCCACGGGTAGTCGACGCGGTCGATGACGAGCGCGTCGGGCCACAGCCAGAGGCGCAGGTAGTAGAGCAGCGCCGACCACTGCGTCATGGCGTAGACGCCGGGGCCGACGTCGGGCTGCCGCGCCGTCTCCAGCACCCACGACGGCAGCAGCAGCGCGCGCCACGCGAGCCCCGCGGCGACCACCACCGCGAGGGCGCCGATGCGCGCCCACGGGACGCGCCGTCCGTCGAGCCATGCGTGCAGCAGGACGACGACGGGCAGCGTGACCGCGATGCTCTTCGTCAGCATCGCCGCGGCGGCCAGCACCAGGCTCGTCCGCCAGCGGTTGCGGGCGGCGGCGTCGAACGCGCCGAGGTAGCAGACGGCGGTCAGCAGCGCCGAGCGCGACGAGAGGTAGTTGGCGGGCTCGGAGTTGAGCGGATGGAGTGCCACCAGCAGCGCTGCGGCCGCGGCGACGGGCGGCCCGGCGTCGCCGAGCCACAGGTGATCGCGCACGACGCGATAGAGGAGCACGCACGCGAGCCAATGGAGGAGCAGGCTCGTGACGTGCCAGCTCCAGGTGTCGGGTCCGGAGATCGCCCAGTTGACGGCGAACGTCGTCTGCAGGAGCGGGCGGAGGTCCTTGTTCTCGCGGAGGATGCTCGTCGTGTCGGGGTCGACGAAGAAGCGCGGGACGTTCGTCAGGCTGCGCAGGTGCGGGTTGCGCTCGAGGGTGTGCCAGTCGTCGAAGACGAACGGCCCGTGCAGCGCGTTGGCGTAGGTCGCGGCGATGACGATCGCCAGCAGCGCCGGTACCTGCCAACCCCGACCACCCCGCATGCCCTCCGCTATTGCAGCGTGGGCCGGCTCATCGCAACGGCGAGGAAGGTGCAGCCGCCGATGTCGGTCCCGTCGACCTCGAGCCGCACCTGATAGCGGTCCGGGCCGGGGAGACGCAGCGCCGCGATGGTCGCGGTGAAGACCGCCTCGTAGAAACCGCTCACCTCGCTCGGGGCGCGCGCATCGAGCGACCCGGCGATCTCCAGCCGGAAGGGGCCGCTCGCGCCGGTGATCCGCAGCATCAGCGGATGCGTCCCGGGCGCTTCGAGGCCGATGCGCGCGAACACGCGGAACGTCGGCAGCGGCTGCGCGAAGTCGGCGACGTTGAACGTGTCGAAGAGGCCGACGAGCGTGTGCTTGTGGCTCATCTCGAAGCGCACGTCGTCGCACACCGTGCAGAGGAGGAGGCGCGGCACGTCAGTTCCCGTCGAAGCGGCCGTGCCGCCCGGCGCCGCCCGCGAACCGCTGCGCGCCGGCGAGCGTTTCGCCGGAGCGGATCACCTCGAGCCCGAGCCGCGTCTCGTGCAGGAGGGCGTCGTCGAGCGAGAGGCTCCACTGCGCGTACGACGACGCGCGGTCGCTGCGCAGGCAGCGCTGCGGGAACGCCGCGAGCTGCCGCGCCAATGCGACCGCCTCGGCGAGCGCCGTGCCGGGCGCGACGAGCCGGTTCGCGAGACCCATCCGCTGCGCCTCGTCGCCCGAGACGCCGCGCCCGGTGAGGATCAGGTCGAGCGCGTGCGAGTGGCCGATGAGCCGCGGCAGGCGGATCGTGCCGCCGTCGATGAGCGGGACGCCCCAGCGGCGGCAGTACACGCCGAAGACCGCGTCGTGCGCGGCGACGCGCAGGTCGCACCACGCGGCGAGCTCGAGCCCGCCCGCGACCGCGTGCCCTTCGACCGCGGCGATGACGGGCTTCGCGAGCAGCATGCGCGACGGCCCCATCGGCCCGTCGCCGCTCTCGACGACGCGATTGCCGCGGCCGTCGGCGACGCCCTTCAGGTCGGCACCGGCGCAGAACGTCCCGCCGGCCCCGGTGAGGACCGCGACGGCGACGGCGTCGTCGGCTTCGACGCGGCGGAAGGCGTCGGCGAGCGCCGCGGCGGTGGGACCGTCGACGGCGTTGCGCACCTCCGGCCGGTCGATGGTGACGACGGCGACGGGGCCGTCGACCTCGAAGCGTACCGTGCTCATGGGGGCGGGGTATGTCGGGCGTGCGCGGGGGTCAAGGTCACGGCGACGGCTGCGCCGTGGGCGCCGGCGTCCGCCCGAGCGCCTCCATCAGATACGGGATCGCCGCGTCGGTGAGCGATAGCTCGGGCGCGAGCCGCTTGCCGAGGCCCTCCGCCGTCATCAGCGCCAGGTTCACCATCGTCATGTGGCTGCGCGCCTGGATGCGGTGGCGTCGCAGGATGTCGAAGATGCGGGCGATCTCGACGGTCACCTGCAGGTTCGCGAGCCCGCGCACGCGGATGTTGTCGACGAACTCGGTGATTTCCCGCTCGTAGGCCGGGTAGTCGGGGACGTGCTTGTGGGGCGCGTTCACGTAGAAAAGGCGCGCCACCGTCGCGCCGTCGCCGGTCGACAGCGCGTACAGCAGCTCGGCGACGGTCAGCCGGTCCTCGTCGACGAGCGAGCCGACGAGACCGAGGTCGAGCAGCACGATCCGTCCGGGCGGCAGGAAGCGGACGTTGCCCGGATGGAGGTCGGCGTGGACGAAGCCGTGGAGGAACACCATGCGGCAGACGCAGCGCATGCCGGCGTCGACGACGCGATGGACGTCGACGCCGCGGACCTCGAGATCCTCCTCGCGCACGCCGTCGACGAACTCCATCGTGATCACGGCATCCGAGCACGCCTCCTCGACGAGACGCGGGAAGGAGATGTCGGGATCGCCGGCGAAGTTCCGCGTGAAGCGGCGGTTGTGCTCCGCCTCGTTGACCAGATGGATCTGCTCCTCGACCGCCTCGCAGAACGCCTGCAGCGCGCCCTCGAGCGACATCAGCCGGAACGACGGCACCAGCCGCTCGAGCGTGCGGCCGACGAAGAGCAGGATCGAGCGGTCGAGCCGGACCTTGTCGAGGATGTCGGGGCGGCGGACCTTCACCGCCACCACGTCGCCGGTCGCGCGCAGCGTGGCGCGATGGACCTGCGCCACCGACGCCGCCGCCACCGGCTCGGGATCGAAGTCGGCGAAGAGCGTCTCGAGCGGGCGGCCGAAGTCGTGCTCGATGGTCGTGCGCACGTCGGCGAAGGGGAAGGGCGGGACCTGATCGCGGAGCGTCGCGAGCTCCTGCACCAGGGGGCGGGGCAGCAGGTCGGCCCGGGTGGACGCGATCTGGCCCACCTTGATGAACGTCGCGCCCAGCGTGGTGCAGAGACGCACCAGGGCGCGACCCATCGCCCGCAACGGCTCACCGCGCAGGCGGACCGTCTCGCGCGCGAAGACGGCCCCCGCGACGACGGCGGCGCGCGCCATCTGCAACGAGCGCATCGTGATGCGCCAGCGCGCACGGCGCGGCAGTGTGACGGCCGGAGCGCCCACGACTGCGCACGCTGCCTGCGCGCGCCCGGGCGCGCAAGCTCGGCGCGTCAGTCGGCGGCGGGCTCGACCCAGCGCGCGTGCGGATCCGCGCGGGCGACGTGCCGGTGCGCGCCGCCCGGCCACGCGAGCAGGTCGACGGCGAACCCGTCGCCCTCGTTCGCGAAGACGCGGTCGTGCTCGAAGCGCAGCCAGACGAGCCGCCGCGCCGGCGTGGCGCGCGCGCCGGCGTCCTCGATGGCGGCGCGCGCGCGGCGCGCGGTCTCGGCCGGGAAGTACTGCCACGCGATCGAGTGGTAGACGACGGTGACGCCGTCGGAGAGCGCGCCGCCGAGGCGCCGCGCGAGCCACTCGTCCGCGGACGCGCGCTCGACCCGTGTGTCGTGACGGAGCGCCAGCGCGATCGCACGGTCGAGCCGCGCCAGCCGCTCCGGCTGATCGGCCCACACGTAGGCGCGCAGCCGGTCGCGCTGGGCGCCGTCGCGGATGTCGAGCGGCGCCAGGTCGCACGCGGCGCGCGACGCGACCGTCAGGGATGGCGCCGGCGGGGCCGGGCCACGCCAGTCGGTGTCGATCCGGGGCGCGTCGTCGTCGCCGGCGCCCCAGGTCCACGCGGCGGTCCGGTACGCGAAGCGGTCCCAGTTGGTGTTGAGCCCCGCGCTCGCGCCGACCTCGAGTACGTGCAGCGGACCGCCGTCGCGCGCCGCGGCGAGGAAGCCGGGCAGCAACGCGATCGTGCGCCGGGTCTCGTTCGTCTGCGGCGGCGACGCGACGAAGCGCTCGAACCAGGCCGGGTCCTCGGCGTGCGCGGCGGTCGCCGCGGCGAAGACCTCGTCGACGTCCCAGTCGGCCCGCCCCGGCGGGTAGCACGCGGCGAGCGCCGGCGCGCGGCCGCTCAACGCCGCCGCATGCAATGCGCCGGTGAACCGCAGCGCGACCGCGTCGGCGCGCGTCCAGCCGTCGCGGTGCAGGAGCGTCGCGACCCAGCCGCCGCCGGCGGCGTCGATCGCGGCGCGGCGGCACAGGGCGGCCGTGAACGGCGAGCCCAGCTCGTCGCACCACCCGGCCTGCTCGCGGAACGCCTGGGCGAGATCGAACGCCATGCCGTGGCGATACATGGTCCGGAACGCCGTCGACAGCCCGATGGAACAATGTGCGAGCGCGCCGAACGTCCCCTCCGTGAACCCCATCCAGAGGAGGATCCGTCATGACGTCCATTCGCATCGCCATCGCCCTGTGCGCGCTCCTGTCGTCGCTGTCGGCCGCGCGGGCCGCCACGTTGCACGCCGACTTCAACGGCGACGGCTTCGCCGACCTCGCCGTCGGCGTCGACGGCGAGGACGTCGGCGCCGTCGCCGACGCCGGCGCGGTCCAGGTGATCTACGGCGGCGCCGGCGGGCTCACCGGCGTGCGCAGCCAGCGCTGGCATCAGGACGTCTCGGGGGTCGCCGACACGGCCGAGACCAACGACAACTTCGGCCGTGCGCTGGCGACCGGCGACTTCGACGCGGACGGCTTCGCCGATCTCGCCATCGCCGCGCCGAGCGAAAGCGTCGGCGGCCACGCGCGCGCCGGCGCGGTGCACGTGCTCTACGGCAGCGACCGCGGCCTCGCCGCGAAGCGCAGCCAGCTCTGGCATCAGGACAGTCCCGGCGTCGCCGATCGGAACGAGGCGGACGACCTGTTCGGCCTTTGGCTGACCACCGGCGACTTCGACGCCGACGGCTTCGCCGATCTCGCCGTCGGCGTGCCGCTCGAGGACCAGGGACGCACGAACCAGCACGTCGACGCCGGCGCCGTCCACGTGCTCTACGGCGCGGCGGGCGGGCTCACGGCGGCCGGCGCCGACTACTGGGCGCAGGGCGCGCACGGACTGCCCGAGGCGCCCGAGACCAAGGACTTCTTCGGCTCGGGGCTCTCGTCGGGAGACGTCGACGGCGACGGCTTCGACGACCTCGTGGCGGCGGCGCCCGGCGAGGACGGCACGGCGACGCCCGCCGTCGACGAGGAGGGCGCCGTCTACGTGCTGCGTGGATCGGCGGGCGGTCTCGGGACCACCGGGCTGCAGGAATGGCGGCAGGACAGCCCCGGCCTCGCGGCCACGGTCCTCGCGAACGGGCGCCTGGGCTCGTTGACCGAAACGGCGGACTTCGACGCGGACGGCTACGACGACGTCGTCCTGTGGTCGCGTGCGAACGCGCCCGGCGTGCCCGCCGGCGCGGGCGCGATCGACGTCCTCTACGGATCGTCGTGGGGGCTGCGGGCGCTCGGCCACCTCTACCTCACCGCCGACACGCCCGGCGTCCTCGGCGTCGCGAGCGCCCACGACGGCTTCGGCGCCGGGCTGGCCGCGGGCGACTTCAACGGCGACGGCCATCCCGACCTCGCCGCCGGCCACTACGACGACGACGGCGCGGGCTTCGAGGACGCCGGGGCGGTGCACGTGTTCTGGGGCACGCCGGCGGGCCTGCACGCGTTCGACGGCCAGCACGGCTTCGACGATCTGTACTGGCACCAGGGGAGCGCCGGCATGGAGGGCGATCCCGCGTCGCACGTCCACTACGGCCTCGCCCTCGCCGCCGCGGACTGGGACGGCGACGGGTTCGCGGATCTCGCGGTGGGCGCCGCCGGCGCGAACGTGAGCGCCGGCGTCGTGCACGTGCTCCGTGGCGGCCTCGTCCCGTTCGACACGTCGACGGACGCGCTGTGGGATCAGGACAGCCCGATGCTCCCCGACACGGCCGAGCCGACCGACCAGTTCGGTGGCGCGTTCGCGCGATAGCGTGCCTGACAATCCTGCGACCTTGGCATCCTGCTGGGTCGACGCATGTCCTTGTCACCGTTCGCCCCCCCGGGGCATAGTCCTCGCGCCCGGGGGGGACGGTGCACGGGGACATGCGCATCAATCGAGGGACCGTAACCCTGACGCCCGCGCGGGCCGCTTTCCCAACGCCCGTTCGGGCGTCCGTCGCCTGCGCGCGCTGCGACGCCGGGTGATGCGCCTCGTCGAGCCCGCCTTCGTCGGCCGCACCCGCGAGCTCGACGCGCTCGCCGCCGCCCTCGACGACGCCCGCGCGCGGCGCGGGCGGTTCGTCCTGCTGCTGGGCGACGGCGGCATCGGCAAGACGCGCACCGTCGAGGAGTTCGTGCGCTCCGCCGCGTGTCCGCCCGATCGCGTGCTGTGGGGACGCTGTCCGGAGCAGGAGGGCGCGCCCGCCTACTGGCCCTGGGTTCGCGCGCTCCAGACCTACGTCGAGGCGTGCGAGCCGTCCGCGCTCGCGCAGGCGCTCGGCACGGGCGCCGCGGCGCTGGCGCGACTGGTGCCCGAGCTGCGACACCGCCTGCCGGGTCTCGCCGCCGACGACGGCGCGCCGGAGGCGTCGCGTTTCGTCCTGTTCGACGCCGTCGCCGGCTTCCTCCGGCGCGCGGCCGCGCACGAGCCGCTCGTGCTGGTCTTCGACGACCTGCACTGGGCCGACGAGTCGTCGCTGCTGCTGCTCGCGTTCCTGGCGCGCGAGCTGCGCGACGCGCGCGTGCTGATCGTCGCAACCGCACGCCGCGAGCTGCACCGCGGGCCGCGCGGTCTCGCCGATCTCGCGCGCGCCGGCCGTACGCTGGTCCTCGAGGGGCTCGCCGCCGAGGCCGTCGCCGACCTGCTGGAGCAGTCGAGCGCCGAGGGGGCGGTCGGCGCCGACGCGGTGGCGCGCCTCGTCGCGGCCAGCGACGGCAACCCGATGTTCCTCCTCGAGCTGCTGCGCGCCATGCGCGAAGACGGGGATGCGGGCGAGGCCGACGTTCGACTGCCCGAGGGCCTGCGCGCGTCCATCCGCCGCCGCCTCGAGCCGCTGGCCGGCGAGGCGCGCGAGCTCGTCGCGCTGGCCGCCGTGATCGGCCGCGACTTCGATCTGCCCGTGCTCGCCGCCGCGGCCGGCACGTCGACCGACGCGACGCTCGCCGGGCTGACGCCCGCGATCGAGGCGGGGTTGGTCGACGAGCATGCGGGGGCCTTCCGCTTCCGTCACGCCCTCGTACGCGAGGCCGCCTACGGCGACCTGCTACCCGCGACCCGCGCGGCGCTGCATCGTCGCGTCGGGCTCGCCGGCGAGCGGCTGCGCTCGCCCGACGTCGAGGCGCCGGTGGCGGAGCTGGCGGTGCACTTCTTCCACGCGGCGCCGCTCGGCGAATCCGAGCGCGCGGTCGGCTATGCGACGCGGGCCGGCGCGCGTGCGATGACGCGCCTCGCGTTCGCCGACGCCGTGGGCCACTACGAGCGGGCGCTGCGCGCGTGCAGCCTTGGCGGCATCGACGACGATCGCGTGGTGCGCCTGTGGCTGGCGCTCGGCGGCGCGGCCCATCGCGCCGGCGACGCGCGCCGGGCGCAGGACGCATACGAGCGGGCGGCGCGCAGCGCGCGCGGACGCGGCGACGTGCGCGCGTTCGCCGACGCCGCGCTGGGCGCGTATCGCGTCTGCGGTCGCACGGGCGTCGTCGACCGCGCGGTGACGCTGCTCGAGGAGGCGCTGGGGCTGCTCGGCGACGCCGACGACGGGCGGCGTGCGGCCGTGCTGTCGGCTCTGGCGCTCGGGCTGCACTTCGCGGACGACGCGGATCGTCGCGACGCCTACAGCAGCGAAGCCGTGACGATCGCCCGCCGCGTCGGCTCGGCGCAGGCGCTCGCCGTCGCGCTCGCCGCGCAGCACACGACGCTCCTCGCGCACGCGGACCTGTCCTCGCGGATGGCGATCACGGCGGAGGGGTTCCGCCTGACGGCGGCCGGCGACGCGGCGCCGTGGCTCCAGCGCTGCCGCATCGTCGATCTGATCGAGGCGGGCGACAGCGTCGCCGCCGAGCAGCAGGTCGACGTCTACGCGCACCAGGCGGAGCGCAGCGGGCTGCCGCATCTCCGCTGGCACGCGCGCGTTCTGCGCGGCACGCTCGCGCTGCTCGCGGGGCGCTTCGCCGAGGCCGAGCGACTCAGCGCCGAGGCGCTGGCCACGCGGCGCGACGGACGCGATCCCACGACCGACCAGGTGTTCTTTCTCGCGTCGCTCGGACGGCGCCGCGAGACGACGGGCGCGGCGGACCTCGAGACGCACAACCGCGCGCTGATCGACGCCGCGCCGACCGTCATGCTGTGGCGCGCCACGCTCGGGCTGATCCTGCTCGATGCGGGGCGCGCCGGCGACGCGCGCCGGATCGTCGACATGCTCGTGCCGCGCGACGCGGTGGCCGCGGCGCCCAACGGACACCACGTCGTCGTGCTCGCGGCGCTGGCCGAGTTGACCGCAGGGCTCGGCGACGCCGATCGGGCGACGATCGTGTACGAACGCCTGCGCGCGTACGACGGCCGCGCCGTGATCGTCCACCCGTTCACGGCGCTGTGTCTGGGCGCCGTCGCGCGATACCTCGGGCTGCTCGCGGCGACCTGCGGCGACGGCGCCGCCGCCGAGCGGCACTGGACCGACGCGCTCGCGACGAACGCGCGCATGGGGGCGTGGCCGCAGCTGGCGCACACCCAGCACGAGCTCGGCCGCCTGCTGCGCGCGCGCGGTGACGGCGCCCGCGCGACGGCGCTCGCCGAGCAGGCCCGCCGGACCGCGGAGACGCTGGGCATGGTGCGGCTCCTGTCGGCGCTCGACGCGTGTGCGCCGCCGGCGGATGCCGCCGCGCCGCCGGTGGACGGCGCCGTGGCGCGGCTCCGGCGCGAGGGCGAGTACTGGACGCTCGCGTACGGCGACGAGCTCGTGCGGCTCCGTCATGCGAAGGGCATCGGCTTCCTGCGTCAGCTCCTGGCGAACCCGGGCCGCGAGCTGCACGTGCTCGACCTCGCCGCCGAGCGCGATCCCGGCGCCGCCGAGGCGGTCGCGGGCGACGCCGGCGAGGTGCTCGATCGCGAAGCGCAGGTGGCGTACCGCCGCCGCCTCGCCGACCTGCACGACGAGCTGGCGGAGGCGCGGCGGTTCGACGACGGCGACCGCATCGCCCGCGCGGAGCGCGAGGCGGCGTTCCTGAACGGCGAGCTCGCGCGCGGCGTCGGCCTCGGCGGGCGCAGCCGGCGCGCGGCCTCGGACGCCGAGCGCGCGCGCGTCAACGTGAGCCGCACGATCCAGGCGATCGTCCGCAAGATCGCGGCGGAGAGCCCGGCGCTGGGCCAGCTCCTCCTCGCCTCGGTGCACACCGGCCTGTTCTGCAGCTACGAGCCGGATCCGCGCTTGCGCCTGCGCTGGGAGCTCTGAGCCGTGAGCGTGAAGCGCGCGGCGCGCCCGTCGCGCGCGCCGACGTCTTCTCGCTGGATCTCCACGGGCTCGCCGAAGTGGGCGATGCAGCCGCGGATCAGCCCGTCGGCGAGATCCGCGAGCGGCCGCGCCGATACGTAGTCCAGCTCGAGCCGATCGGGTGCCGTGCGCCGCGGGTTGAAGCGTGGGAAGGCGGCGTCGGGATAGAGCTTGCGAACCTCGTCGTGCACGTGCGTGTCGATGCGCGCGAGCAGATCGAGCACCGAGTCCTCGCCCGTCAGGAACACCGGGTAGAGGCTCGCGAAGGCGGCGAAGAGATGCCGGCCGAAGCCGCGCAGCACCTCGGCCGTGGGGAGACCCGACGCGGCGGCGACGGCCGCGACCAGCGCGAACAGCTCGTCGTCGGACGGGTTCTCGTCGTGCCGGTACCGGCGTCCGGTGACACGATCGGCCGCGGCCGGCAGGTCCCGCTCGACGAACTCGACGAACTCCGCGAACACGATGCCCTTCATCGGCCCGTCCAGGCTCTACCCGAGAAGCGGTCGCGGGTGGAAGCGTCGCCCGCTTCGTTCGACGGCCTTGTTTGACGGCTCTGGACCGCTGGGTTACGCCCCCCGGATGCGAGACCTGCGGGGGAAGACGGCCGTCGTGACCGGCGGCGCCAGCGGCATCGGGCGGGCGATGGCGGAACGCTTCGCGGAGGAGGGCATGCGCATCGTCCTCGCGGACGTCGAGCCGGGGGCGCTCGAGGCGACCGCGGCCGCGCTCCGGACGGGCGGCGCCGACGTGCTCGCGGTGCCGACGGACGTCGCGCAGGGGGCGCAGGTCGAGTCGCTCGCGGAGCGCGCGGTCGCGGCCTACGGCCGGGTGGACGTGCTCTGCAACAACGCCGGCGTCGCGCTGAGCGGGCCGGTGTGGCAGCACACCGTCGCCGACTGGGAGTGGCTGCTCGGCGTCAACCTGTGGGGCGTGATCCACGGCATCCGCGCGTTCGTGCCGCGCATGATCGCGCAGGGCGGGCCCGGCCACGTCGTCAACACGGCGTCGATCGCGGGGCTCACCACGAACCCCATGATGGGCGTCTACAACGTGTCGAAGCACGCCGTCGTCACGTTGTCGGAGACGCTGCACAAGGACCTCGGCCTGGTCGGCGCGCCGATCAAGGTCTCGGTGCTGTGCCCCGGCTTCGTGCAGACGCAGATCGCCGACTCGCATCGCAATCGCCCGCGCGCGCTGCAGAACGCGGACGAGCCGGTGCGGCCCGACGTGACGGAGCAGCTCGTGCGCCAGGCGCTCGCGACGGGACTGCCGCCGGCCGAGGTCGCGCAGCAGGTGCTCGACGCGATCCGCGAGGAGCGCTTCTACATCCTGACGCACCCGCAGTTCGCGCGGCAGATCCGCGAGCGGATGGAGGACATCCTGGAGACCCGGGTGCCGCCGACCGCGATGACGCTCGGCTGAAGGACCGCCGCCCGGATGTCCGGCTTCCCGCCGTGGACGTGGGACGTCCCCGCGCGCTTCAACATCGGGGTCGCCTGCACCGATGCGCACCTCGGCACGCCGATCGCGACGCGGGCGGCGGTCATCGTCGACGACGACGCGGCCGGCGTGTCGCAGCGGACGTTCGCCGAGCTCGCCGCCGACACGACCCGCTTCGCCGGCGCGCTCCGGCAGCTCGGCTGCGCGCCGGGCGATCGCGTCCTGATCCGCCTGCCGAACCACCTCGCGTATCCGACCACGTTCCTCGGCGCGCTGAAGCGCGGCGCCGTGCCCGTGCCGACGTCGATGCAGCTCACGCCCGACGAGGTGCAGTACGTCGCGACCAACTCGGGCGCCGTCGTCCTCGTGACGGACCACGCGACCTGGAACGCCATGCACGCGATGCTCGAGACGTTGCCGCTGCGCCACGTCCTGCTCGTCGGCGACGGCGACGCGGCGCCGTCGCGCCGGCTGGCGGTCCACGACCTCGCCGCGGCGCTGGCAGGCGCGCCGGCCGACGAAGCTCCCCATCCGACGTCCGCCGACGATCCCGCGTATCTCGTCTACACGTCGGGAACCACCGGCTGGCCGAAGGGCGTGCTGCACGCGCATCGCGCCCTGATCGGCCGCCAGCCGTCGTCGACGTACTGGTTCGACTTCCAGCCCTCGGGTGACCGCGTGCTGCACGCGGGCAAGTACAACTGGACCTACGTGCTGGGCACCGGAATGATGGACCCGCTCTACCGCGGGCACACGACGATCGTGCACGAGGGCGCCGCGGACGCCACGCTGTGGCCCGGCCGCATCGCGCGCCACGGCGCGACGATCTTCATCGGCGTCCCGACGATCTACCGGCAGATCCTGCAGAAGACCCGGCTGGGTGCCGCCGACGTGCCGACGCTGCGGCACTGCATGAGCGCCGGCGAGCCGCTGCCCGCGGAGGTGCTCGGCGAGTGGCGCACGCGCTTCGGGCTCGACGTCTACGAGGCGCTCGGCATGACCGAGTGCTCGTACTACCTGTGCGAGACGCGCTCGCGGCCGATCCGCCCCGGCTCCGCGGGCTTCATCCAGCCGGGACACGCGGTCCGCCTGCTGAATCCGGCGACGCTGCAGCCGGTGCCCGTCGGCGAGGAGGGCATGCTCTGCATCCCGCGCGACGATCCCGGGCTGCTGCTCCGCTACTGGAACCAACCCGAGGAGACGGCGGCGACGTTCACGGACGACTGGTACCTGACCGGCGACTACGCGCGGCAGGACGCCGACGGGTACGTGTGGT
Source organism: uncultured Binatia bacterium (SeqCode) (assembly GCA_964432595.1). GTDB lineage: Bacteria > Desulfobacterota > Binatia > DP-6 > DP-6 > DASYLJ01. The sequence continues at coordinate 72,750 of CAYSOF010000010.1, forward strand.
TCCTCGGCCGGCGCGACGATCTCATCAATACGTTCGGCTATCGCGTGTCGCCGCACGAGGTCGACCGCGTGCTGCGCGAGCATCCCGCCGTCGCCGACTGTGCCACCGTCGGCGAGGAGGTCGGCCCGGCGAAGGTCCTCGTGACCACCTACGTCGTGCGCCACGCCGACGCCGACGCCGCCGTCGACGCCGACGCGCTGTTGGCGTACGGGCGCGCGCACCTCGCGGCGTACAAGGCGCCGCGCATCGTCTACCTCGTCGACGAGCTGCCGCGGACGCGCAACGGCAAGGTGCTGCGCCGCGCGCTGACGCCGGCGCTGGCCACGGCGCGGTCGCAGGCATGACCACGACGACCACGTCGGCGCCGTCCGTGCCGGTCAGCCAGCCGCCGGAGTGACGGTCGCAGTGCGCCGCGCCGCCGTCATCGTCGCGTTCGTCACGATCATGCTGTGCGTGGTCGTCGGCGGGCACGTCTACCTCGACGCGAAGCTGGCGCTGCGTCCGGCGTTGCCGCCGCCCTACCGCGCGCTCGTCGGGACCATCGTCGTCGCCGGCGCGATGCTGCTGATCGCCCAGCCGATCGCCGAGCGGCTGCTGGCGCCGCGGACGGGCCGCTGGATCGCATGGCCCTCGTCGATCTGGATGGGGTTCGCGTTCTTCCTGCTGGTCGGCTTCCTGCTGAGCGACCTCGTGCGGCTGGTGGTCGGCGCCGAGGGCGTCGAGGCGGCACGCGTACAGGCGCTCGTCGTCGTCGTGCTGGCGACCGCAGCGGTCGCGCGTGGCGTCGCGGACGCACGCCGCGGTCCCGGCGTGGCGCAGGTGGCGGTGACGCTGCCGCGCTGGCCGAGGGAGCTCGACGGCTTCCGCGTCGTCCAGATCAGCGACGTCCACATCGGGCCGATTCTGGGCCGGCGCTTCGCCGCGGACGTCACGGCACGGGTGAACGACCTGGCGGCGGACCTGATCGCCGTCACGGGCGACCTGGTCGACGGCGACGTCCGACGCCTCGCCGCGGAGGTGGCGCCGTTCGCAGACCTGCGCGCGGCGCACGGCGTCTTCTTCGTCACCGGCAACCACGACTACTACTCGGGCGCCGACGCCTGGGTGGAGGTCGCGCGGCGGCTCGGCATGACGCCGCTGCGCAACGCGCGCGTCGCCGTCGAGCGCGACGGGGCCGCGTTCGACCTGGCCGGCGTCGAGGACCATCACGCGCACCTGGTGCACCCGGTCCACCGGTCCGACGTCGCTGCGGCGATCGACGGTCGCGACGCCGGGCGGCCGCTCGTGCTGCTCGCGCACGATCCGCTGACGTTCAAGGAGGCGGCGCGCCACGTCGACCTCCAGCTCTCCGGGCACACCCACGGCGGCCAGATCTGGCCGTTCCGCTGGCTCGTGCGGCTGAGCACGCCGTACGTCGCCGGCTCGTACCGCGTCGGAGAGGCCCACCTCTACGTCAGCCGCGGGACGGGGTTCTGGGGGCCGGCGATGCGGCTGTTCGCGCCGGCGGAGATCACGGAGATCACGATCCGCGCCGTCGACGTGGCCGTGGTGCGTTGAGCCCCGTCTCGCGCAGCTGCGTCACGAGCCGGGCGAAGCAGCCCCTCGAGCGCCACGAACCGCCGGGGCAGGGCGGCGAGCAGGTCGCTCTGGGCGAGCGCCGGGAGCGCCCAGCTGGTCCGCCGCGCCGACGCGGCCTGCACGGCCTTCATCCGCCACCGGCATGCGGACCCGCTCGTGCGCGACATCGGACTGCCGCGCACGGCGGCGTTGGCGCGGGGGGACTAATACGCGGGCGAGACGGCGAAGCAGCCGGCCGTCAGGCTGCTCAGGCAGGCCGTGGCGCGGGCGTATTTGGAGCTGCCGGTGAACTCGAACTGGCACTGCAGGGTCGCGTACGGCGGGTCGGCCCAGTTGTGCTCGTGCGTCTCGCCGGGGGCGAGGTACGCGGCGGACGCCGTCGCCACGGCGCCGTCCGTCTTGATGAGGCGGACGGTGACGTGGACCTCGCGGTTGCTCGTGTTGGTGAACAGGCACGCGAATCCGGCGTTGGTGCCGAGCCGCAGGGCGACGGTATGCATCATTGCGGCCTCGGCGGCGCCGGCGCTCAGGGTGCCGGCGAGCGCGAGCGCCGCAGCCATACGGACGGATACGAAGCGCGTCATGATCGATCCTCCTGGGCCGTGCCGCCCGACGACCTGTCGGGGCGGGGCAGGCTCGATCAGGAGGCGTACGCTTCGATCGTACGATGTTCCGTCAGGACGCCGCCGCCTGCGCCGCGTCGGACGTCTCGTCCGGCGTCACGGTGACGTCGACGCTCATCCCCAGGAAGTCGGCGGGCGCGCCCGTGAACGACCCGGTCAGCGGGATCGCCTGGCTGGGGTCGCGGGTGACGGCGACCCGCACCAGGTTCTTCCCGCCGACGAGGCCGTTCGTCGGGTCGAACTCCACCCAGCCGGAGCCGGGCAGGTACACCTGCACCCATGCGTGCGTCGCGCCGCCGCCGACCGCCTTGTCGTCGTAGAGGTAGCCGGTGACGAAGCGCGCCGCGAGGCCGAGGCTGCGCGCCGCCTCCATCATGAGCAGCGCGAAGTCGCGGCAGGTGCCGCTGTTCGTCGTCAGCGTCTCGACGGCGGGCTGCGTGCCTTCCTCGTCGCGCCGGCGGTACTGGAACGTCTGCTGGATCGTCGTCGTCATCCCGATCAGCATCTCGCGCGTGTCGGTCGGGCCGTCCGTCTTGACGAACTGCCGTGCCCACGCGTCGACCAGGTGCTCGGGATCGGGATAGTGCCGCTCGATGGTGCGGCCGAGGTCGGGGACCTCTTCGGCGGAGTAGCTGAACGGGTACGTCTGCGCATACGGCTCGATCGTGAACTCGGGTCCCGACGGCGGGAAGTGCTCGAGCCGGATCGTGCTGACGAACGTGAGCTCGCTCGCCTGCTGATCGAACGACGCGATCGCGATCGAGTTGCCGAAGACGTCGTGATACCAGCGCACCGCCGCAGCGGGCGTGATCGTCAGCGCGGTGTCGACGAGCCACAGGTCGTGGCTGTCGCGCGGACGGAACATCAGGCGATGCTCGCCGAACGTGACGGGCTTCGCGTAGCGGTAGACGGTCGTGTGTTGGATCGTGAGCCGCGGCATGGCGGCCGGATTGAAGCACGCGTTTCGCGGGTCGCATAGCCTCGTTTCAGGGCGCGGGCACGGTCATCGTCCGTCGCACGACGACGTCCGTCCCCGGCACGCGGATCTCGACCTCGTACGTCGTGTGATCGCGCCACGAGGGCGGCAGCTCGAAGGCGAGCATCGCGAGGTCGGGATGGACGGCGAAGCGCTCGCGCAGCTCGCGGTCGCGGCCGACGTCGCGTACGCGCAGCTCGACGACGCCGGCCTCGCGCGCGGCGTCGGGCAGCTCGATCGAGAGGAAGGGGCGCTCCGCCCGCCCCTCGGCCTCCGGCTCGGCGCGGCGGCTGAGGGCCCCGAGCGCGCGGGAGCGCTCGGCCGGCGGCGCGGCCTTCGCCGGCGCCTGTGCGGCGGGTGCCGGCGGTGGCGGCGGCGGAGGCGGTGCGGGAGCAGCGGCACCGGCGCCGTCCGCGTCGTCCTCCGCGGCGCGGAGCTGCCGACCGCCACGCTTCGGCTCGGGGCGTCGATCCGCTTCCGCATCCCGAGACGCGCGCGCGGCGGGAGCGCGATCGGCCGGCGCGGGCTCGGGCTCCGCCGCGCGGCGGGCGGCCGGGGGTGGTGGCGTCGCCGGCGGTGCCGCCGGTGCCGGTTCGGACGCGGCCGGCGGGCCCAGCACGTCGCGGCTGGCTTCCTCGTGCCGATCCAGCAGCGACGGCGCGAGCGCGACCAGCAGCAGCGCGTAGGCCACCGCGGGATTCCACAGCACGCGACGGAGCATCGACCGCCGTGGCGTGGGCGCCGCGGCGACCGGCCGCTCCTCGACGTGTGGCGCCACGTCGAAGCGCGCGAGCGCGCGCAGCTCGTCCGTGCAGGTCGGGCACGCCTCGACGTGACGCGCGAGCGCGAGCCGCTCCGCCGGCGGCAGGCCGTCGTCGCCGTCGGCCCAGCGCAGCAGGCGCTCGGGGTCCGGGTGACCCGCGCTGCCGAGGCGTGCCTGCAGCGCGGTCCATGCGGCGACCTCCGCGGCGCAGTCGGCGCACCGCGGCCAGTGCTCGCGGAAGTCGTCCCACGCGGCGGCGCGCGGTTCGACGAGATACGCCGCGAGGTCGACGTCGAATGCCCTACGGCAGCTCATGGCCCCACACCCGATAGGTCGGTCGGACGGCGCGCATCGGATCACCCGCTCCCGAGCCGGCGGCGGAGCGTCGCGAGCCCGTCGCGCAGGCGCCGTTTCATCGTCCCGAGCGGGATGCCGGTGGCGTCGCTCACCTCCTGGTAGGTCTTGCCCTCGGCATAGACGCCGTCCAGCACCCGGCGCTCGTCGGGCGGCAGGTCGTCCATCGCGGCGCGCAGCGCGGCGACGTCGTCGTCGGGCGGTGCGGCTTCGGCGACGCCCGCGGTCGCGTCGTCCCACGGCAGCGTCTCCGACTCGTGATGGCGGAGCTTCGCCTTCAGGCGGTCCATCACCTTGTTGCGGGTGATGATGCGGACGTAGCCGACGAAGGCCTGCGGATCGCGCAGCCGTCCCGCCTTGGCGTTCGCCACGACGGCCAGGACGACCTCCTGGCGGAGGTCGTCCCATTCATCGCGGAAGTCGTAGGCGCGGAGCTGGGTGAGACAGCCGGTCACCAGGCGATTGACCCTCATGAACGCCACCCGGTCGCCCGTGAGCAGTCGATCCTGGACGTCGGTCCAGTCCTCGGCGGGACCGGGCATCGGCGCGGCATCGTAGGGGAACGCCATGCGGACTGCCAACGCGCGAGGTGGTGATCCGATTCGGCGCGTGCCGACGACCTACCGAGCAGAAGGAGGCTTCTGCTCATGAAGCGCTACTCGACGACGATCGCTGCGGCCGCCCTGGGTGCGGCCCTCACACTGTGCGCACCGGCCGCCCGCGCGGCGACCGGCGCCCTGGACGCCATCGGCAAGGACGGGACGTCGCGCGGCGGCTGCCCGCTCGAGCACACCGACGTGCGCGCGACCGTGTCGGGCTTCGTCGCCCGCGTGGTCGTCACGCAGCGGTTCCGCAATCCCTTTCCCGAGCCCATCGAGGCCATCTACACGTTCCCGCTCTCCGAGCGCGGCGCGGTCGACGCAATGACGATGACCACCGGCGACCGCGTCATCGAGGGCGAGATCCACCGGCGCGAGGAGGCGCGGCGCATCTACGAGGCGGCGAAGGCGGCCGGCCAGGTGACCGCGCTGCTCGACGAGGAGCGGCCGAACGTCTTCACGCAGTCGGTCGCGAACCTGCTGCCGGACGCGGCGATCGAGGTGCGGATCGAATACGTCGAGCCGCTGCGGTTCACGGCCGGCACGTTCGAGCTGTCGGTGCCGACGGTCGTCGGGCCGCGCTTCAGTCCCGCGTCCACCGGCGACGCGGAGAAGGTCACGCCGCCGGTGACGCCCGAGGGCACGCGCGCGGGGCACGACGTCTCGATCGCGGTCGACGTCGACGCCGGCGTGCCGATCCAGGCCGTGACGTCGGCGCTGCACGCGATCGACGTGCAGCGGCCCGTTCCCGAGCGCGCGACCGTCACGCTGCGCGAAGGCCGGACGCTGCCGAACAAGGACTTCGTGCTGCGCTGGGCGGTATCGACCGACCAGGTGCAGAGCACGTACCTCGCGCATCGCACCGGTACGGGCGACGGCTACCTGAGCCTCGTCCTGCTGCCGCCCGCGCGTGTCACGCCGACCGATGCGGCGCCGAAGGAGCTGATCTTCGTCATCGATCGCTCCGGCTCGCAGATGGGTGCGCCGCTCGAGAAGGCGAAGGAGACCATGCGCTACATCCTCGACCACATGCATCCGAACGACACGTTCCAGGTCGTCGACTTCGGCAGCACGAGCAACGTGCTCTTCCCGACGCCCCAGCTCGCGAGCCCCGCGATGAAGCGCCGCGCGCGGGCGTACATCGATGCGCTCGAGGCGAACGGCGGCACGATGATGGCGGACGCGGTCCAGCGCGTGTGCGCCATGCCGGCCGACGCGCATCGCCTGCGCGTCGTGACGTTCATGACCGACGGCTACGTCGGCAACGACTACGAGGTGCTCGGGCTCGTGCAGTCGCTGCGCGCGACGTCGCGCTGGTTCCCGTTCGGCACGGGCAACGGCGTCAATCGCTTCCTCATCGACGGCATGGCGAAGATCGGCGGCGGCGAGCCCGACTACGTGCTCCTCCCCGCGTCGGGCGACGAGGTGGGGCGCACGTTCTGGGAGAAGATATCGTCGCCGGTGCTGACCGACGTGCAGGTCGCGTTCGAGGGGCTCGACGTCGTCGAGACGTTCCCCGTGCGGCACGCGGACGTGTGGGCGGAGCGGCCGCTCGTCATCCAGGCGCGCTATCGGCGCGCGGGCACCGGCACAGTCGTCCTGACGGGGTACCGGCTGGGCAAGCCGTATCGGCAGGAGCTGGCCGTCACGCTGCCGGAGCAGGCGCCGGAGCACGCGGCGATCGCGTCGACGTGGGCGCGCGCCAAGGTCGACGCGCTGATGGCGCAGGATCTCCAGGCGATGCAGTCGGGGACGTTCCCGAAGCCGCTCGAGGAGCAGATCGTCGCGGTCGCCCTGCAGCACCGGCTGCTGACGAAGTTCACGTCGTTCGTCGCCGTCGAGCAGAAGGTCGTCGTCGAGGGCGGCGTCACGAAGACGGTGCGCGTGCCCGTCGAGATGCCCGACGGCGTTCGCTACGAGGGCATCTTCGGCGCCGGCGAGGCCGACGCGGCGGGCCCGTCCACGTCGCGGATGCGGGCGCAGGCTCCGATGACCGCGGGCGCGGCCAAGCTCGCGGCGCCGGCGGAAGGCCGACGGATCGCGCCGCCGCCGCCGCCGGTGCCGGAGCCCGAGGACTCGGCGGATCGGGAGGAGCTGTCTCCGCGTGAGGCGCGCCGGCTCGACGAGGCGCTGCGCATCCTTCTCGAGCGAGGGCCCGGGGCCGCGGGGGCGGCGCCGGTGGTCGACGGCTGGGTGCGCGTCGCCGTCGATCTCCGTGACGGCGGATCGGCGGTCGTACGAGCGTTGCAGGACGCGGGCCTGCAGTCCGAGTCGACCGCGGGCGGCACGGTCACGGGGCTCGTGCGGGTGGAGCAGCTGCGGGCGCTCGCGGCGGTACGCGGCATCCGGATGGTGCGGGCCGTATAGCGCTCACCGTTCGGCGAACAGCGAGATCGCGACCGGAACCGGCGCGGCGCTCCAGGGGGGCGCCGCGCCGCGGTACTTCTGCTCGACGAGGCGCCGCGCGACCGCCGCTTCGCCGTCGTCGCCGAGGACGCGCGCCAGTCCCGCGAACGTGCGGCCGTCGATCGTGAGCTCGACCAGCGGGTCGTCGCGCACGGCGCGCAGCCAGCGAGCCGTCGCGTCGCGGGCGAGCAGGTGGACGACGCCCGGCGCCGTGACGCTTTCGGCGAACCACACGCGCACGGGCTCGCTGCCGGCGGTGGTCAGCCAGGCATCGCGCGCGCGGGCCGTCGCATCGTCGAGCCGCGCGACGACCTCGTCGCCCGCGACCAGCAGCTCGCGCAGCAGCGAGCGGTGGCAGCGCGCCTCGTCGGTGCACGCCGACGAGCAGAGCAGGGTGACCGCCTCGCCGCGCTGGACACGCGCGGCGAGGTCGCGCAGGCGCGAGCGCGCGGGGTCGACCGCCATCTCGCGGAGGAACCGGCGGCGGTATTCGTCCCAACCGATCGGGTCGCGACCTTTGCCGTAGACGTCGGCGTGCAGCGGGACGCTCGGCGCGAGGTCCTTCCACCAGACGTCCCAGGTCTCGTCGGCCTTGGGCAGCCCTCGCGGACGATAGCGGCAGACGAGCACCCGCAGGCCGTCGCCGGCGCGGCGCGCATCGTCCCAGCGTCGGGTTCGGACGTTGGCGGCCATCGCCCCCAGCATGGCACGCGGCGCGCCGCGTACCACCGGCCGGATCGTCCCGCCGGGATGCCCGCCAGCTTGGCAGACTGTTTTCCGCGTGGCATTGAGCGCACGGGGAGGCTGTCGGCGATGCGCGTGCTCTTCGTTCATCCGAGTCCGCTGATCTTTTCGGAGATCTACCTGAAGCTCGAGCCGCTCGGGCTGGAGACGGTCGCCGCGTCGGCGATCGCCGCCGGTCACGACGTCCGTCTGCTCGATCTCCAGGTGGAGGACCATGCCGCGTTCCGCACGCTGCTGACCACGTGGCGTCCCGAGGCGCTCGGCCTCTCGCTCAGCTACCTCGCCAACGTCCCCGAGGTGATCGACCTCGCGATCGAGGCGCGCCGTGCGCTGCCCGACTGCCGCGTCTTCGTCGGCGGGCACAGCGCCTCGTTCATCGCAGCGGACCTGCTCGAGCACGCCGGCGGTGCCATCGATTGCGTGGTCCGCGGCGAGGGCGAAGGCGTGACGCCGCAGATCCTCGAGTCGTTCGCCGGCGGCGGGCAGGCGCTCGAGACGCTGCCCGGCGTCGTCACCGCGAACGGCACCGGACCGGCGCCGCTGCTGGTGCCCGACCTGGAGCGGTACAAGCCCGCCCGGCATCTGTTGGCCAAGCGCCACAAGTACTTCATCGGCGAGCTCGATCCGTGCGCGTCGATCGAGTTCACGCGCGGCTGCCCGTGGGACTGCGCGTTCTGCAGCGCCTGGACCTTCTACGGGCGCAGCTACCGCAAGCTGTCGGCGGAGTCCGCGGGCGAGGATCTCGCCCGCGTGAAGGAGCCGAACGTGTTCCTCGTCGACGACGTCGCGTTCATCCGCCCCGAGCACGGCATGGCGATCGCCGACCAGGTGGAGAAGCGCGGCATCAAGAAGCGCTACTACCTCGAGACCCGCGCCGACGTGCTGCTGCGCAACCGCGAGGTGTTCGAGCGGTGGACGAAGCTCGGCCTGCGCTACATGTTCCTCGGCATCGAGGCGATCGACGAGGAGGGCCTCAAGCACCACCGCAAGCGCGTCCACATGGGCGAGAACGAGAAGGCGCTCGAGGTGGCGCGCGAGCTCGGCATCGTCGTCGCGATCAACATCATCGCCGATCCCGACTGGGACGCGCGCCGCTTCGAGGTGATCCGGCAGTGGGCGCTCGAGGTGCCGGAGATCGTCAACATGACGGTCAACACGCCGTACCCGGGCACCGAGACGTGGCTCACGGAATCCCGTCGCTTCACGACGCGCGACTATCGGCTGTTCGACGTGCAGCACGCGGTGCTGCCGACGCGGATGCCCCTGCCGGAGTTCTACGGCGAGTTCGCCAAGACGATCGACGTGCTGAACAAGAAGCACCTCGGCTGGCGCGCCGTGTACGACGTGTTCGGCATCACCATGCGGCTGCTCGCGCGCGGCCAGACGAACTTCCTCAAGATGCTGTGGAAGTTCAACGGCGTCTACAACGTCGAGCGTCTCTGCCGCGATCACCAGCAGGAGGTGAAGTACCCGCTGCGCCTCCCGCCGCCGCCGGTGACCGGTCGGCCGAAGTCGGAGGAGCTGTACGTGCACCATCCGACGGCGGTCGCGGCCGAGGCGTAGCGCGACGCCGTCGGGCTCGCGCTCCCGCGGTGGTGGCTCGAGTCCGTGCCGATGCGCTAAGGACGTCGGCCATGAAGGATCTCTTCTCGGTGAAGGACAAGGTCGTCGTCGTGACCGGCGGCTCGCGGGGCATCGGCCTCATGATCGCGCGCGGCTTCGTGGAGGGCGGCGCCAAGGTCTACATCTCGTCGCGCAAGAAGGACGTCTGCGACCAGGCGGCGGCGGAGCTCTCGAAGGTCGGCACGTGCATCTCGATCCCCGCCGACTGCGGCACGCAGGCGGGCTGCGACGGGCTCGCGAAGGCGATCGCCGAGCGCGAGCCGGCGGTGCACGTGCTCGTCAACAACGCCGGTGCGAACTGGGGGGCGCCGCTCGCCGAGTTCCCCGACAGCGCGTTCGACAAGGTCTTCGCGCTGAACGTGAAGGGCGTCTTCCATCTGACCCGCGCGCTGCATCCGCAGCTGAAGGCGGGCGCCAAGCCCGGCGATCCCGCGCGGGTCATCAACATCGGCTCGATCGACGGTCTGCGCGTGCCGGTGCTCGAGACGTTCTCGTACTCGTCGAGCAAGGCGGCAGTGCATCACCTGACGCGCGTGCTGGCCATCCGCCTCGCGCCGGACAACATCACCGTCAACGCCGTCGCGCCCGGGCCGTTCGAGAGCAAGATGATGCACGAGACGCTCGAGCGCTTTCACGACGCGATCGTCGCGTCGTGCCCGCTCGGACGCATCGGCGAGCCCGAGGACATGGCGGGCGTCGCGATCTACCTCGCGTCGCGCGCGGGTGCCTACGTGACGGGGCAGGTGATTCCCGTCGACGGCGGCATCACCGTGCGTCCGTCCTGACGATCAGCCCGGGCGCCGGATCGCGGAAGAGAAACGGGGCCGACGCGTTCGCACGCGTCGACCCCGTTCCAACGCTCCTCGCTCTGCGCGGAGCGCCGATGCGGCTCAGGTCTGGGTTCCCTTGCCGCTCGTCGTGCCGGACTTGGCGGCCGAGCCGGTCGGCTGTGCCGGCTGGCCGCTCGCGCCCTGTACCGTCAGGCGGTTGTGGACCTGGCGCACGCCGGACAGATCCTCGACGCACTCTTCCGCGCGTCGCTTCGCCTGGCGATCGTCGACGGTGCCTTCCAGCGTCACGTCGCCGGCCCGGACGGTGATCGTGATCTCGGTGGCGTCGACGAAGGGATCGGCCGTCAGGGCATCGCAGACGTCCTCGCGGATGCGGTCGTCCGAGCGCTGATAGCCGCGCGGCCCGCGACCCGCGTGACGCCCCTGGGACGCGCCGTGCTCGCCGCTCTCCCAGCCGCCGCCCCAGGCGGTCTCCTGACGGCCGCCGAACGAGCCGAGACGGCCGAAGCCGCCGACGCCGCCGCCCTGCGGCTCGAACCGGCTGCCGCCGCGCTCGTAGCCGCCCTGGTACGGCCGGCCTTCGTACTCGCCGAAGCCGCCGCGTTCGTAGTCGCCGTGGCGCCGACCCGCCTGCGAGGGATCGCGCGGCAGGTCGCGGCCCCACTGCCGCTCTCGGTCGCCCTGGCGTCCGAAGAGCCGATGCGGCTCCTCGAAGCTGCGGCCGCCGCCGCTCCAGCGGTAGTCCTGCTCGCGCTCGTAATCGCGCGGATCGCGCTGCTGCTGCCCGCCGTATCCGCTGCCGGAGAGGCGACGCGAGCGCCCGTGCTCCATGTCGCCGAAATCCTCGCGTGAGCCGCGGACGTTGCGCGGTGTGTATTCATCCTCGTCACGGAAACGCCCGCCGGAGCGGTAGCGCTCGCGCTGTTCGTCGTCCTGACGGCCGCGATACTCCTCGGAGTAGTCCTGGCCATACCCGCCGTTGTGTCGCTCTGCCATTCGAGCCTCCTTCGAACGAAACGTTCGGACCACCATCGAATGGAGCAAGTGCGATGCCGGCGGTGACGCCTCGCACGCGCGGGGGGGCCTGGCGTGCGGGCGGGCGCATTCTGTGGAAACGGCGGCGCCCGATTACACGACGCGGAATACGTTGACGCTGCTCGGTGCCATGTATTAGGCCCGTCCGCATGTTCGGGATCGTGATCCGCCCGTCGCTCCGGAGCGCTGCGTTGCTGTTCCTCGCCATGACCTCGCCGGTGGGAGCGGCCTGCCTCGTGCCGGCTTCGCCCTGCGCCGGTCCGGGCACCGCCGTCGGCGGCATGATCACGACCGATACGACGTGGACGCTCGCGGGATCGCCCTACGTCCTGACGGGCAACGTCGTCGTCCAGGCGGGCGCGACGCTCACGATCGAGGCGGGCGTCTGCGTCAAGGCCCAGGCGCAGCGCGGCATCACCGTCGACGGCGGCCTCGTCGCACGCGGGACGAGCGCCGACCCGATCTGCTTCACGACGGGCGTGCTGCCGCCCGCGCCGGGCGACTGGGCCGGCATCCGCTTCAACGACACCGCGGTGGACGCGACGTTCGACGTCGGCGGCAACTACGTGTCGGGGTCGATCATCGAAGGTGCGACGATCGAAGGCGCGGGCCATGCGCGGCCGCCCCTCCATCTCTTCCGGTCGGCGCCGTTCATCCATCGCGTGCTGATCGGGCAGAACACCACGTTCACCGACGTCCCCGTCGTGCAGCTGGAGCAGGCGACGGGCGTCCGCTTCGTCGACAACGTCGTTGCCGACAACCCGTACTTCGGATCGGGCGGCGCGCTGAACCTCGGCGGGAGCGGGATGGCGCTCGTCGAAGGCAATCGGTTCACGGGCAACGGCGCGAACGCGCAGAGCGGCCCGACGATCCAGGCGTACGGCGGGGCCGGGGCGCACGTGTTCCGGAACAACTTCGTGGCGGGTGCGATCGTCGGGGGCAACAACGCCGAGAACCAGTTCCTCGGCAACGTCATGAGCGCGATCGAGTACTCCGACTCGTTCACGTCGACGGGGACGCTGATCCGCGGCAACTACGTCGCCTCCGTCCGCATCGGTGGCGAGATCGACTTCACCGGGAACCTCGTGCGTGGGGGCGTCGGCGGGCCGGTGCTGGAGGCTGGCAATCGGCCGTCGCTCACGCAGAACGTCGTCACCGGCAACACCTGCGATGCGGTGAAGCCCGCGGTGCTGCTCTCGGGCGACGTCGCCGCGTTCTCGCAGAACGTCGTGGCGTTCAACGCCTGCCACGGCATCGAGAACCGGCAGGACGACGCGCCGATCGTCGACAACGGGATCCAGGGCAACCTGGGCTACGCGCTGGGGAACATCGCCCCCACCGCGCTCACCGCGACGAACAACTGGTGGGGAACGAACAACTCCTCGGCCATCGCGGCACAGATCTGGGACTGCATCGACGAGATCGGGCGTGGCTGCGTCACGTACTCCCCGTTCGACAACGCCCGGCTGCAGAACGTCTCCGTGACGCCGGCGAGCCTCGACTTCGGCATGGTGCCGATCGGATCGTCGGCGGACCGCAACCTCACCGTGCAGAACGTCGGCACGGAGGCGCTCACCGTCTACGCCGCGATCCGCGACGAGATCGACTTCCGGGTGGTCGGTCCGGCGCTGCCGCAGACGCTCGCGCCCGGCGCGTCGCTGGCCGGGGGGCCGCTCGTCGTGCGGTGCACGCCGACACGCGCCAGCGGCGTCGTCGGCACGCTCTACGTCACCAGCAACGATCCGGACAGCCCGGCGACGGCCATCGCGCTCGAGTGCAACGGTCCGCCCGTCACCACGACCACGACCTCCAGCACGAGCACCACCACGACCTCCAGCAGCACCACGACGACGATCTGCACGGACCCCGACGCCGACGGCCTCTGCAGCGCCTCGGACAACTGCCCTGCCGTCGCCAACCCGGCGCAGGACGACGTCGACGAGGACGGGCTCGGCGACCCGTGCGACCCGGCGGACGGCACGTTGGCCCTGTCGCAGGTGACGATGCGTCGCTCGTCGACCTTCGGCAGTCCCAACGCGAGCGTCAAGTTGAAGGGCACGGTCGTCACCGATCCCGGCGACGGCGACGCGTTCTCCGCGGCCGAGGGCTTCACCGTACGGGTGCGGGACGGCGCCGCCGCCGACGCGGTACGCTTCTGGTCGGCGGCGGAGTGCACGACGAGCCCGAGCGGCAAGGTGGTCTGCCGCAGCACCGATCGGCTCGCGAAGCTCACGGCCAGCCGGATCAAGACGGCGCCGTCGAACTTCAAGCTGACGCTCCAGGTGCGGGGTCTCGTCATCGCCGGACCGTTCAGCGATCCCGCCACCGTCGTGCTCAGCCAGGGTCCGCTCGTCACCGGGCTCGACCGGACGGGGGCCGTCGGCACCTGCAAGGGCGTCACGACGACCATGAGCTGCAAGGCGCCGTAGTCGGCCTACTGGATCGCCGGGAGGACCTCGCGGCCGAGCGTCATCAGCGAGCCGGCCGCGACGTCGCGCGCCACGCCGGTGGAGCTCGGGATCACGTGGACGAAGTCGAGCCCCAGCGCGGCGAGCGCGCGGAAGCGCGGGACGGCCCGCTCCGGCGGCCCGGTGATCGCGAACCAGTCGACGAAGTCGTCGTCGACGCCGGCGGTGTGCGCCGCCCCGGTGCGCGTGTGCTCGGCCATGTCGTAGTGCGCGCGCAGATGGATCGCCGTCCGCCGGAGCGGTGCCGGCAGCGACTCGATGGGGCTGCCGCGCATCGACGAGAAGCGTGCGAAGGTGGCGGCGGCGCCGCGCGCGGCGTCGCGGGCCACCGCGACGTCGTCGTGCAGCACGCAGTTGACGAACGCGCCGTAGCGGATGGCGTCGGGGTCGCGGCCGGCGTCGCGTGCCGCCGCCTTCGCGTGCGCGATCGCCGTTCCGAGGTGCTCCGGGTCGGCGCCGACGGCGAAGCAGATGCGGTCGGCCTGGCGCGCGGCGGCGGCGATCACCTTCGGTCCCGTCGCGGCCACCTCGATCGGCACCCGCGGCACCTGCGCGTGCGGCAGCCATTCGAGCCGGCTCGCGAAGCCGTCGCGGTCGACGCTCTCGCCGGCGAGGTAGCCGCGTACCTGCGCCAGGTAGCGCTCGAAGCGCGCCACGGGATCGAGCGTGCGGCCGATGCGCTGTACCGACGAGTCGCCGCGGCCGATGCCCAGCACCGCGCGACCTTTGCTCTCGACCTGCAGCGAGAGCGCCGCGCACGCCGTCACCGCGGGATCGCGCGTCACGGAGTTGCTGACGCCCGGGGCGAGGCGGATGCGCGTGGTGGCCGACGCCGCCAGCATGAGCTGGCCCCACACCTCCGGCGCCGTGTTCTGGCTGTCGGGAATGCAGAGGCTCGCGAAGCCCATCGCTTCGATCGATTGCGCCAGCCCGACGAAGCGGCCCGGCACGGCCACGACCAGCACGCCGACGTCCATGGCTCAGGCCAGCGTCGCCAGGTCGATGCCGTAGAGCTCGGCGACGTTGTCGCAGAGGATCGCGCGGCGCTGCTCGGGTGTCAGCTCGGCGCCGTGCTGCGCGAGCATCTCCTGCGACCAGGGCCACGTGGAGTCGCTGTGCGGGAAGTCGTTCGCCCACATGAGCCGCTTCCAGTTCAGCATGTCGACGCTGCGGAACGCGACCCAGTCGTCCTGGAACGTCGTGTAGATGCCGGCGGCGAAGTACTCCGACGGCAGCTTCGACAGCGCCTGGCCCGCCGGGAGCCAGTTCCGGTGCCGTTTCCACGCGTGGTCCATGCGGTACATGAAGTGCGGCACCCAGCCGGCGTCGGCCTCGACGCAGACGACGCGCAGCTTCGGATGGCGCTCGAAGACGCCGCCCAGCACGAGCATCCCCATGATGTCCTGGCAGCTGCGGATGACGGCGAGGAAGCCGTTCATCTTCGGGCCGCGGACCGCATTCCGCTCGCGCGTCGTCAGGATGTGGAACGACAGCGGCAGGCCGAGCTCGATCGCGGCTTCCCAGAACTCGTCGTAGGCGGGCGAGTCGTAGTCGTCCACGACGGGATCGCCCGGCATCATCACGCCGCGCAGGCCGAGCTTCTTGATCGTCTCGAGGTCGCGGATGCCTTCCTCGGGCGAGCGCATCGCCGTCTGCCCGACGCCGAGGAGCCGCGTCGGGTGCGGCGCGCAGTACTGCGCGAGCCAGCGGTTGTAGGCGTCGAAGCACGCCTTCTTGAAGTCGGGATCCTTGTGGTTGCAGATCACCATGCCGATGGTCGGGTAGATGACCTCCGCGTGCACGCCGTCGCGCGCCTGATCGGCGAGGCGCGCCTCGGGGTCCCATCCGCCGCGATGCAGCTCGTCGAAGCGCGTGCCCATCATGCGGATCTCTTCGGCGGGCTTGCCGGCGGCGGCGACGATGCCCATCGGCACGGGCGCGCGGATGCCCTCGATGAAGAAGACGTCGCCGGCGCCCTCGATCGTCTGCAGCCGCGGCGCACGGTCGCGGAACTTCGGGTCGATGTTGTCGATGTACGTGTTCGGCGGCTCGGTGACGTGCGAGTCGGCGGAAATTATCGGATGGGCGATCGGGTGAGTCATGACGGCTGCCCTCCACGCAGCACGCGGCCGGGCAGGGGTCCGGCGGGATCGATCGCGTCGGCGCCGTCCTCGCGCAGCACCGTGCCGTTGACGACGACGGCGCGGATGCCGCGCGCTTCGGACACGAGCCGGTCGGCGCCGGCGGGCATGTCGTAGACGCGCCGCAACGGTCCGCACCCCACCGTGTCGGGATCGAAGACGGTGACGTCGGCGGCCAGACCCGGCGCGAGGCGCCCGCGGTCGTGGATGCCGAACACGTCGGCCGGCTGCGACGTCAGCTTGCGCACGCCCTCCGCGAGCGAGAGCACGCCCTTGTCGCGCACCCAGCGGCCGAGGAGATCGGTGGGCGCGCACGCGTCGCACAGCTGGCTGGCGTGCGCGCCGGCGTCGGACAAGCCGATCATCGTCGACGGGTGCGTCAGCAGCTCGCCGACGACGCGCTCGTCGGTGTTGAGGACGGCCAGGCGGAAGCGTGTGCGCAGGTCGCTCGCGAGCGACAGATCGAGCAGCAGGTCGGTCGCCGCGACGCCGCGCTCGGCGGCGACGTCGGCGAGCCGCCGCTCGGTGAGCGACGGGTCGGGCAGGTGCTCGCTGATGCGCGCCTCGCCGAACGCGTGGCTGAAGACGCCGCTGCCGATCTTGTCGCGCAGCGCCTCGCGGAACGCGGGGTCGGCGTAGATGCGCTTCTTGCCCTCGTGATCGGCGGCCGACACGGGGCGGAAGATCGAGATGCTTTCGAGCGGGAACGGCGCCGCCATCTGGAACTCGAGCGTCAGCGGCCGGCAGGACACCTGCGGGATCACCGGGACGCCCTCCGCCTGCAGCGCCGCCGATCGCTCGAGCACCATCTTGTGGCCGTCGGGCCCGAGCATGCCGCCGAGCAGCGCCGTCCAGCTGATCGGCCGCCCGGTGCGACGGTGCACCTGCGCGAACTCGTCGAGGAACAGGCCCGGCCCGAGCGTCGCCTGCATGAGCCCGAAGCCGACGTCGCCGAGCGCCGACGCCAGCGTCTCGATCTCGCCGAACGACGCCGCGCGGCTCGGCACCGGACGTCCCGCGAAGCCGACGTGCGTCGGCGCCTTCGACGTCGCGAAGCCGAGCGCGCCGGCGCGCAGCGCGTCGTGCACGATGGCGCGCATCGCGGCGATCTCGTCGCCGGTGGCCTCGCGCTCCGTCGCCTCCTCGCCCATCACCCAGAGGCGCACCGGCGTGTGGCCGACGAGCGCGCCGACGTTGATCGCGGTGCCGCGGCGGGCGATCGCGTCGAGGAACTCGGGGAACGTCTCGAAGCCCCAGTCGTCGCCGAGGCCCGCTTCGAGCGCCGACAGCGACATGCCCTCGACCTTTTCGAGCGTCTGGAGGACGAGCGTGCGGTGCGCGGCGCGTGTCGGCGCGACGCCGAAGCCGCAGTTGCCCATCACGACCGACGTGACGCCGTGCCACGGCGAGATGCTGCATGCGCGGTCCCAGAAGACCTGCGCGTCGTAGTGGGTGTGGATGTCGACGAAGCCCGGCGCCACGACTGCGCCGGTCGCGTCGATCGTGCGGGCGGCGGTGCCGTCGACGCGGCCCATGGCGACGATCCGTCCGTCGCGGATGCCGAGATCGCCGCGGACGGGGGGAGCGCCCGTGCCGTCGACCAGCGTACCGTTGCGGATCACGAGGTCGACGTCGGGGTGCATGGCTCAGTCCTTTCGCAGGCTGCGGGTGACGGTGTCCTTGATCTCGTCGTAGATCGCGTCGATGTCGACGTGCTCGGGGTCGATCAGCCACTGGTAGCTGGCGCCGCGGATCGCGCTGATGAAGAGGGCCGCCTGGCGGTCCGGATCGGCGTCCGCGCGCACGGTGCCGGCGGCGATGCCGGCGGCGATCCATTCCGAGACGCGCGCGCGCTGCCGGGCATGGAACTCGGCGACGTGCGGGCGCAGCGCCTCCGTCGGACCGAGCGACTCGAAGAGCAGCGCGTAGAACGCGCGCAGCTTGTCCGGAGCCGCGTGGAGCGAGCGGCGCAACGCCTCGATGACCGCGTGCAGGGCGTCGATGCCGACGCGTCCCTCGAGCCGGGGCGCGAGCCGCTCGGTGCCCCAGTGCGCGAGCATGCGCTGCAGCACTGCCCAGAGGAGGCCTTCCTTCGACCCGAAGCGGTGGCTCACGAGTCCGCGGCTGTAGCCGGCGGCGTCGCCGATGGCCTGCAGCGAGGTGCGCTCGTAGCCCCGCTCCGAGATCAGCTTCAGCGCGGCGTCGAGCAGGCGGTCCTCCGAGAGCGCCGTCCGCTCGGCCTGGGTACGCCGGCGGGGAAGGTCGATCGGGGCCGCGTCGGTGCTCACGCGCCGACGCTTACTCCACTTGCTGAACGGTCAGCAAGTATTTTCTGGCGCCGCCGGCAAGAAACAGCGGCGGGGCGCGACCGGCCCCGCCGCCGGGTGGGTCACTTCTCGACGCCGGCCAGGATCGGCGACTGGACGACGGTGGGCAGGCCGGCCGGGTCGAAGAGCGCATCGGGCAGGTCGACGTCGAACTTGATGTTCGTGACCGCCATCTTCGTTTGCGTCTTCGACTGGATGTCCTTCATCGTGACGGCGATCGCCACCGGCGCGCCGTCGACGACGCTGGCCGCGTCGATCGTCTCGACCTTCCAGAGCTGGCCCGCCGGATCGTAGTAGTCGCGCTCGACCGGCATCATCGTCTTCGTGTCGATCCACGTGACGACCTTCGAGTAGTACCACGTCTTCCCGGGCACGGTCTGGACCTTGTAGGCCTGCTTGCCGTTCTTCTCCTCGGTGCCGACCAGCGTGTGCGTGCCGCCGAGCGGCACGAGCCCCAGGTCGGAGTAGGTGAAGTCGGACTGCAGGAACGGCTCGAACGCTCCGAGCGGTACCAGCTCGCGGGTGCGGCGGATGTACGGGATGTAGAGCGCCAGATCGTCCACGCCGTCCTTGTTGGCGTCGTGGACGACCGACGCGATGCCGCGGGAATCGGTCGGCTGCATCAGCACGCTGAGCGTCCGCGGCTTGCCGTTCACCGGCTTGCGCGCCTGGACGACGGTCCAGTCGGTCGTCTCGTCGTCGATGCCGCTGATGGTGAGCACGATCTTGCGCGTGCTGGAACGCGGCGGCTCGAGCGCCGTGTTCATTCCCTTGATGATCGTGTCGGCGTCCGGCGTCTGCGCGCCGGCGGGCGCGAGCAGGACGGGGACGAGGGCGAGGGCGACGAGGAGTGTCCGCATGGGCGCCTCCTCTAGCCCCATGCTCGGTGCGCGACAAGACGTCAGCGCGTCTTGCGATGGATGGTGAAGCGCGTCCCGGGGCCGACACCGAACCGCTCCGAGAAGTTGCCCTGATTCACGGCCGCGCTCAGGCGGTCGCGGGAGTCGACGTAGAGGAGCGGCTCGCCCACCGGCACCGACGCGAACGTCTTCACGAAGGGCAGGGTGAGGTCGCGCTCGCCGAAGCGGACGGTGACGCGGTCGCCGATCGTCCAGCCGAGCGTCGCGAACAGCGGCGCGTCGACGTTCGTGACGAGGTTGCCGAACGGCCCGTCGAGCGCGGTGACCTGCCCCTGCAGCGTGTCGTCGGCGATCCCGGCGTGTGGGAGGCCGATGGTGACCGGGCGCTCGATCACCGGCCCGACCTGCGTCCAGTCGTCGCCCCGGGCGATGCGGGCGGCGACGGGCGCGAAGATGTCGCGGCCGTGGAACGTCGACGAGACGCCCTTGCCGATCATCCAGTCCGGGTTCGTGATCTCGCGCGCGCCGGCCAGGCCGTCGCGCGACGCCACCGACGTGATGAGCCCGTTGTCGGGGAGGACGAACCACTGGCCGCGTTTCGTGCGCGCGACCATCGGCCGTCGCGCGCTGCCGACGCCGGGATCGACGACCGCGACGAACACCGTCGCGTTCGGCCAGTAGGGTGCGGTCCCGGCGAGGAAGCGCGCGCCGTCGGCGATCGAGTACGGCGTCACCTCGTGCGTGAGGTCGGTGATCCGCGCCAGCGGCGCCAGGCCGACCATGACGCCCTTGCAGAGCGCGACCGAGTCGTCCGTCGTGCCGAAGTCGCTCATGAAGACGATGGGCGCCTGCTCGGCGCGAGCCACGGACGAGAGCAGCAGCAGGACGACGGCGAGCGTGCGGCGCATCGGGGCCCTATAGCAGAGGTCACCCTTGTCGCACCTGGAGTGCCATGGTAGCCGTCCCAGGTTCCCAAACGTCCGTCCATAAGGAGAGCTCGATGCGTAAGATGCGTGAAGCGGTGATCGTCGCCACGGCCCGGACCGGCATGGCCAAGTCGTTCCGCGGTTCGTTCAACCTGACCCGTCCCGACGACATGGCCGCGCACGCGATCAAGGCCGCCGTCGCGAAGGTCCCGCAGCTCGATCCGAAGGAGATCGACGACTGCGTCTTCGGCACCGGCTTCCCCGAGGGCCCGCAGGGCTTCAACGTCGGACGCAACGTCGCCGTGATGGCGGGCCTGCCGCACGAGGTTCCCGGCTCGACCGTCAGCCGCTTCTGCTCGTCGGGTCTGAACGCCGTCGCCGTCGCGGCGCACATGGTCGAGGCCGAGGGCGCCGACGCGGTCATCGCGGGCGGGCTCGAGTCGATCACCATGATGCAGAACGACTTCAACAAGGTGAACCTCTTCAACCCGTGGCTGATGGAGCACTACAAGCAGATCTACATGCCCATGGGGCTCACCGCCGAGGTCGTCGCCGACCGCTACAAGGTCAGCCGCGAGAAGCAGGACGAGCTCGCGCTCGCGTCGCAGCAGCGCACCGCGAAGTTCCAGGAGTCGGGCAAGGACAAGGACGAGATCGCGCCGATGTCGGTGACGATGGAGCTCACCGACAAGGCGACGGGCGAGAAGTCGCAGAAGCAGGTCACCGTCGACCGCGACGAGTGCAACCGCCCGAGCACGACGCTCGAGAACCTGCAGAAGCTGCCCGGCGCGTTCAAGGAAGGTGGCAGCGTCACCGCCGGCAACTCGTCGCAGTTCTCCGACGGCGCCGCTGCGGTCGTCATCATGTCGCTCGACCGCGCGCAGCAGCTCGGCATCAAGCCGCTCGGCTTCTTCCGCGGCTGCGTGTTCGCCGGCTGCGAGGCCGACGAGATGGGGATCGGTCCGGTGTTCGCGGTGCCGAAGCTGCTGAAGCGCGCCGGCCTCACGATCGACGACATCGACATCGTCGAGCTGAACGAGGCGTTCGCGTCGCAGGCCGTCTACTGCCGCGATCGGCTCGGCATCCCGCAGGAGAAGCTCAACCCGAACGGCGGCGCCATCTCGATCGGTCATCCGTACGGCATGACCGGCGCGCGCATGACCGGCACGCTGCTCCTCGAGCTGCAGCGCCAGAAGAAGCGCTGGGGCATCGTCACCATGTGCATCGGTGGCGGCATGGGCGCGGCGGGTCTGTTCGAAGCGGCGCTCTGAGCGGATGGCCCGGCAGTACTGGCTGGTCAAGCAGGAGCCGACGAAGTACCCGTTCGACCAGCTCGTCGCGGACGGCCGGACCACCTGGGACGGCGTCCGCAACTTCCAGGCTCGCAACAACCTCGCGGCGATGAAGACCGGCGACCGGGTGCTCTACTACCACTCGGTCGTCGGAACCGCCGTCGTCGGCATCGCCGAGGTCGCGCGCGAGGCCTTCCCCGACCCGTCGGCGTCCGATCCGCGGTGGGTCGCCGTCGAGCTGAAGGCCGTCAAGAAGCTGAAGGCGCCGGTCACGCTCGAGCAGATCAAGGGCGAGAAGCGCCTCGCCGGCATCCCGCTGCTGCGCCAGTCGCGGCTGAGCGTCATGCCGCTCGAGAAGGACGCCTTCGACCGGATCGTCGCGCTGGGGGGATGACGGGTCACTGGTACCGTGTGCTGATCGTCGCGATTGTAGCGGCGCTCGCGCCACTGGGTCACCGCTAGCGATCACCATCCGAAACGACGTCGCGCGCCTCCGGCGAGCGGACGGCGAGCGGCGGTCCGGTCCGGACCGCCGCGACGGCGCGAAAGACCCGGCAGGCGCACCGCGTCGGCGACCTCGCATTTGACATGCAGGTCGCTCGCCGATAGAGGCACTGACCGATCGGTTTATATCGGACGGTCAGCTCGTCTGACTGTCGTTCCGAACGGGCGGGGAGGGTGCGGCGGTGGGAAGAAGTCGAACGATTTCAGGAGCTGACCGCCGGGTCAGCGGCAGTCGAGCGCCGCTGCAGGCACCCACGGAGGGCAACGGGATGGGATCGGGCATGGGCTCGAGGATCGCCGGCTTCGGCCGGCTCGGACACGCCGAGCGGCTCGCACGGCTGGCGGAACGGACGGGCCTCGGCCTCGACGATGTCGCCACCCTGACCGACGCTCAGGTCCTCAGCTTCGAGGCGGCGGACCACATGATCGAGAACGCCGTCGGCGTACTCGGCCTGCCCATGGGGGTGGCGCTCAACTTCCGCATCAACGGCGAGGACCGCCTCGTACCGATGGCGGTGGAAGAGCCGTCGGTGATCGCCGCGGCGAGCTCGGCGGCGCGTCTCGTGCGCGAGGGCGGCGGGTTCACCGCCGAGGCCGACCCGTCGATCATGATCGGCCAGGTGCACCTCGTGCGCGTGCCCGATCCCGACGTCGCGCGCCAGCGCATCGACGCCGCGGCCGAGCGCATCATGGCCGTCGCCGACGCGATCCATCCGAACATGGCCCGTCGCGGCGGCGGGGTGCGCGCCCTGACGGTACGGTCGCTGCCCGACGCCCCCGGCGGCGCGGGGCTCGTGGTCCACCTGCTCGTCGACGTCGGCGACGCGATGGGCGCCAACGCGGTCAACACGATGGTCGAGGCGATCTCGTCCGACCTCGAAGCGCTGTCGGGCGGCGAGGCGCGGCTGCGCATTCTGTCGAACCTGGCCGACCAGCGGCAGGCGCGCGCCGAGGGCCGCGTGCCGTTCGCGGCGCTCGAGACGCCGTCGCTGCCCGGCCGCGTGGTCGCCGAGCGCATCGTCGAGGCGTGGCACCTCGCCGACGTCGATCCCTACCGCGCGACGACCCACAACAAGGGCGTGATGAACGGCGTCGACGCCGTCGCGCTCGCGACGGGGCAGGACTGGCGCGGCATCGAGGCGGGCGCGCACGCGTTCGCCGCGCGCGCGGGCCGCTACGCGCCGCTCACGACGTGGTCCATCGAGCACGACGCGCTGCTCGGCCGCATCGCGCTGCCGCTCGCGGTCGGCGTCGTCGGCGGCAACCTCGAGGTGAACGTCCGCGCGAAGCTCGCGATGCGCATCCTCGCGGTGCGCGGTGCGCGCGACCTCGCGGCGGTCATGGCCGCGGCGGGGCTCGCGCAGAACCTCGCCGCGTTGCGCGCGCTCGTGACCGACGGCATCCAGCGCGGCCACATGGCGCTGCACGCACGTGGCCTGGCCCTCGCCGTCGGCACGCCCGACGGGCTCGCCGAGACGGTCGTCCAACGGCTCATCAGCTCGGGCGAGATCAAGCTGCACAAGGCGCGCGAGATCCTCGCGACGCTGCGTGCGGAAGGGGCGTGCTGATGTCGGCCCCGATGCTCAGCGCCGACACCGCGTCGGCGGAGTCCTCCAGGACCGCCGTCGACGACGCGATCGCCCGCAGCCAGCAGTACCTCCTCGGCCTGCAGTACGACGCGGGCTACTGGCACGCGCCGCTCGAAGCGAACGTGGGCATGGACGCCCAGTTCATCGTCTTCAACCGCTTCGTCGGCCGCCGGCCGCAGGAGACCGAGCAGCGGCTCGTCGCGCGCATGCTGGCGACGCAATCCGACGACGGCAGCTGGCCGCTGTACGTCGGCGGCCCGGGGCACCTGAGCACGACGATCGAGGCGTACTTCGGCTGCAAGCTCGCCGGCATCGGGGCCGACCATCCCGCGATGGTGAAGGCGCGCGCGTTCATCCACGCGCACGGCGGCCTCGAGCGTGCCGGCGTCTTCACGCGTACGTTCCTCGCCTACTTCGGCCAGTTCCCCTGGTGGGGCCTGCCGGCGATGCCCGTCGAGCTGAACCTGCTGCCGCCGTGGTTCCCCATCAACATCTACGCGATGTCGAGCTGGGCGCGGGAGACCGTCGTGCCGCTCACGGTGCTGATGGCGCTGCAGCCGACGCGGCCGCTCGAGCCGGGCTGCGGCGTCGAGGAGCTCTGGCTCGCGGCGCCCACGCCCGAGTCGGTCGGCTTCAAGCGCAGCGACGCCCTCTTCACCGTGCGCAATGCGTTCCTGGCGCTCGACCGCGTGCTGAACGTGCTCGGCAAGAGCGCATGGAAGCCGCTCCGTGCCCGGGCGATGAAGCGCGCGGAGCAGTGGATCCTCGCGCGCCAGGACGTGAACGGCGGCTGGGGCGGCATCCAGCCGCCGATGATCAACTGCGTGATGGCGCTGAAGGCCCTCGGCTATCCCGACGACCATCCGGCCATCGTGAAGGGGACGCAGGCGATCGACGACTTCCTCTACGAGCACCAGGGCCAGCTGTTCTTCCAGCCGTGCGTGTCGCCGACGTGGGACACCGCGCTCTGTGCGAAAGCGCTGCTCGACTCGGGAATGCCGGAAAACGATCCCGCGCTGGTCAAAGCCGCCGAGTGGCTGATCGACAACCAGATCTTCTCGCCCGGCGACTGGAGCGTCTACAACCCCGACCTCGAGCCGGGCGGCTGGGCGTTCGAGTTCGCCAACGACTGGTATCCCGACGTCGACGACTCCGCCGTCATCCTGATGGTGCTCCAGCGCGTCGCCGTCCCCGACGAGGCGGCGAAGCGGCGCGCGCTCGCGTTCGGCGTCAACTGGACGCTCGGCATGCAGAGCCGCAACGGCGGCTGGGGCGCGTTCGACACGAACAACGACGCCGAGTTCCTGAACCGGATCCCGTTCGCCGACATGGAGGCGATGATCGATCCGCCGACCGAGGACCTGACGGGCCGCATCCTCGAGCTCATGGGCAACCTCGGCTTCGATCGCCGCTTCGGTCGCGCGCGGCGCGCGCTGCAGTTCGTGCACCGCACGCAGCGCCCCGACGGCTCGTGGTGGGGCCGTTGGGGCGCGAACTTCATCTACGGCACGTGGTCCGTGCTGTCCGGCCTGCGCGCGATCGGCGAGGACCTGAACGCCCCGTACATCCGGCGCGCGGTCGGGTGGCTCAAGGCCTACCAGAACGCGGACGGCGGCTGGGGCGAGACGATCGCGTCGTACGACGACGAGGCGCTCGCCGCGCACGGCGAGTCGACGCCGTCGCAGACCGCCTGGGCGCTGCTCGGGCTGCTGGCCGGCGAGGAGGCCATCAGCCCCGAGGTCGAGCGCGGCGTCGCCCATCTGGTGGCGACGCAGCGAGCCGACGGCGGCTGGGACGAGCACCTCTTCACCGGAACCGGGTTCCCGCGCCACTTCTACCTGCGCTATTGGATGTACCGCGACTACTTCCCGTTGATGGCGCTCGGCGTCTACCGCGCGCGGCTGGAGGGGTCCCGATGACGACGCTACAGGTCGGTATCGATCAGCTGGGCATCTTCATCCCGCGGCACACCCTGCCGCTCGACCGCCTCGCCGCCGCGCGCGGCGTCCCGCCCGAGAAGATCTCCGTCGGGCTCGGCGCGCTCGCGATGGCCGTGCCCGCACCGTGGGAAGACACGGTGACGCTCGGCGCGAACGCGGCGGCGCGCGCGCTGCGCGCCGGCGGCATCGCGCCCGACGAGATCGGGCTGCTCGTCGTCGGCACCGAGACCGCCGTCGACCACGCGAAGCCGGCGAGCATCTTCCTGCACGAGTTGCTCGGGCTCTCGTCGCGCTGCCGCACGTTCGAGCTGAAGCACGCGTGCTACGGCGGGACGGCGGGGGTCATGATGGCCGTCGACTGGGTGCGCTCGGGCGCGGCGCGCGGGCGGAAGGCGCTCGTCGTCGCCACCGACATCGCACGCTACGACCTCGGCTCGAGCGCCGAGTTCACGCAGGGCGCGGGCGCGGCGGCGCTCGTGATCGGCGCGTCGCCGCGGCTGCTGGCGCTCGATCCGACGACGGGCGTCTACGCACACAACGTGTGGGACTTCTGGCGCCCGCTCGACCGCCGCGAGGCGCTCGTCGACGGCAAGTTCTCCGTCGACTGCTACCTCGACGCCCTCGCCGGCGCGCTCGCCGACTATCGCGGCGGCGCGGAGCCCGTCCTCGACCGCATGGCGGCGCTGCTCTACCACACGCCGTTTCCGAAGATGGCGCAGAAGGCGCACCGGCGTCTGGTCGAGCGCGAGCGGCCCGGGCTCGACGCGTCCGCGGTTGCAACCCTGGCCGATCGCACGTACGCCGAGCTGGTGGAGCCGTGGCTCTGGCTGGCGCGGCAGGCGGGCAACACCTATACCGCGTCGCTGTACCTCTGCCTCGCGTGGCTCGCGGAGCAGCAGGGTCCGAACCTCGAGGGCCGCGACGTCGGCCTGTTCTCGTACGGCTCGGGGTGCCAGGCCGAGTTCTTCAGCGGCCGATTCGCCGCCGGCAGCGCCGCGCACGGGGCGCGCATCGGCGCCGCGGCGCTCCTCGCCGACCGCATCGTGCTCTCGGTCGAGCAGTACGAGCAGTTCGTGCGCGAGGGCGCGCGCGGCGGCACGCCCGCCGCGGGCGACGCGGGGCTCTGCCATCTCGCCGGGGTGCGCGATCACAAGCGGCACTACGAGGCCGTCGCGTGACCAGCCTGCCGGACGCCTACGCGTACTGCCGCAACGTCACGCGGGAGAGCGCGTCGAGCTTCTACAACGCGTTCCGCCTGCTGCCGTCCGACCGGCGCGCGGCGCTCGACGCGGTGTACGCGTTCTGTCGCTTCGTCGACGACGTGGCGGACGACGACGGGCGGCGGGATCCGGCGGCGCTGCTGCGTCGCTGGCGCGAGGAGCTGGCGGCCGTCTACGACGGCACGCCGTCGCACCCGATCGGCGTCGCGCTCGCCGACGCGGTGCCGCGCTTCGGCCTCGCGCGCGAGCACTTCGACGAGCTGATCCGCGGCGTCGAGATGGACCTGCGCTGCCGGCGCTACCAGACCTTCGACGACCTGTACGCCTACTGCTACCGCGTCGCGTCCACCGTCGGCCTGCTCTGCATCGAGATCTTCGGCCGCACGCAGCCGAGCGCGACGGACTATGCGGTCGACCTCGGCATCGCGTTCCAGCTGACGAACATCCTGCGCGACGTCCACGAAGACGCCGAGCGCGGCCGCATCTACCTGCCGCTCGAGGACCTGGAGCGCTTCGGCTGCAGCGAGGACGACCTGCTCCAGGGACGCTATTCGGCGAACGTCGCGGCGCTCATGGCGTTCGAGTGCGGCCGCGCGCGCGCATACTACCTGCGCGCGCAGGGTGCGCTGGCGCCGGAAGACCGCCGCGCGCTCGCGCCGGCCGAAGCGATGCGCTTCATCTACGAGCGCCTGCTCGGCCGCATCGAGTCGCGCCGGTTCGACGTCTTCGGGCCGCGCATCACGCTGCCGCGCTACGAGAAGGTCGGGCTGGCGCTGGCGGCGTGGGGACGCTCGCAGCTGGCGGCGTTCATCTGATGCGGCACGTGGTGGTCGTGGGGGGCGGGTTCGCGGGGCTGTCCGCCGGCGTCGCGCTGGCGTCGGACGGCGTGCGGGTGACGGTGCTCGAGGCGCGCGCACGTCTCGGCGGCCGCGCGTACTCGTTCACCGACGGCGAGACCGGCACGGTCGTCGACAACGGGCAGCACGCGATGATGGGCTGCTACACGCACACGCTCGCGTTCCTCCGTCGGATCGGTGCGGCCGACCGCGTCGTGCGCCAGGCGAACCTGCGCGTCGACATGGTGCACCCGCGCCTCGGCGCCGGCGCGATCGCGTGCCCCGGCTGGCCGAGCCCGCTGCACATGCTGGCGGGCATCGCGCGCTATCGCCTGCTGTCGGTCGGCGAGCGGGCGCGTGCGCTCCTCGCGGGAGCGCGGCTCATGACGATGCGCCGGCGCCGCGATCCCTGGCTCGCGACGGCCACCGTCGAGCAGGTGCTGGTCCGGCTGGGGCAGACGGCCCACGCGCGCGAGAGCTTCTGGAATCCCGTCGTCGTCGCGACGCTGAACGAGGAGCCGGCACGGGCCGCCGCGGCGCCGTTCGTCGAAGTGCTGGCGCGCGCGTTCTTCCGCTCGCGCGCCGACTCGCAGTTCGTGTTGCCGCGCGTGGGGCTCAGCGATCTCTACACCGACGACGCGCGCCGCGTGATCGAGGCGCGCGGCGGACGCGTCGAGACGAGCGCCCTCGCGACGGGCCTCGCGGTGCGTGACGACCGTGTCGCCGGCGTCGTGTTGCGCGACGGGCGCGAGTTGGCCGCCGACGCCTGCGTCGCCGCCGTGCCGCCGCGCGCCCTCGCGACGCTGCTGCCCGACGCGATCCGTGTCCGCCCGCCGCTCGAGACGTCGCCGATCGTCAGCACCCATCTGTGGTTCGATCGGCCCGTGCTCGACGGCGACTTCCTCGGGCTGCTCGGCACGACGACGCAGTGGGCGTTCAACCGCACGCGGCTCACCGGCGTCGCCGAGCCGGACGGCGGGCAGAGCGTCAGCGCCGTCATCAGCGCGGGACGCGACGCGGTCGAGTGGGACACGCAGCGCGTCGCCGACACGGTCGTCGGCGACCTGCGTGCGCTCGTACCCGCGGCGCGGACCGCCGGCTTGCGCCGCGCCGTCGTCGTGAAGGAGAAGCAGGCCACGATGGCCTGCACGCCCGCCGCCGAGCGCCTGCGGCCGGGGCCCGATCCCGGGATGCGCGGTCTCGTGCTCGCCGGCGACTGGATCGCCACCGGGCTCCCGCCCACCATCGAGAGCGCCGTGGAGAGCGGCGCGCGCGCCGCGGCGCTCGTCGCCGGCGGCTGGCAGTAGTCACCAGGAGGTCTCCGTGCGTTTTCCGATCCACATCGCGACCGACATGATGAAGCATCAGTTCCGCAACTGGATGCGCGGCAACCAGCGCTATCCGTACGTGCTGATGCTCGAGCCGCTGCACACCTGCAACCTGTCGTGCCTCGGCTGCTCGCCGGAGCGGTGGAACGGCGACCTGAAGGACCGGCTGACGCTCGACCAGTGCCTCGAGGCGGTCGACGAGGCGAACGCGCCGGTGGTGTCGATCTGCGGCGGCGAGCCGACCGTCTACCCGGAGCTGGCGCCGCTCGTCGACCAGATCATCGCCCGGAAGAAGCACATCTACCTCTGCACGAACGGCATCCTGCTCGACCGCTTCTACAAGAAGGGCACGCCGCACAAGCGCCTTTCCATCAACGTCCACCTCGACGGCATGGAGAAGACGCACGACTACATCACCGACAAGCCCGGCACCTTCCGGAAGGCGATCGACATGATCCGGGAGGGCAAGAAGCTCGGCTACACGGTGTGCACCAACACCACCGTGTTCCGCGAGACGGCCATCGAAGAGGTCGAGGAGATGTGCGCGTTCCTCTCCGGCCTCGGCGTCGACGGCATGCTCATCTCGCCCGGGTATCACTACGCGGCGATCCAGGAGGACCGCTTCCTCCACCGCGAGGAGACGCACACCAAGTTCAAGCGCGTGCTCGAGCTCTCGAAGAAGTACCGGCTCTACTCGACGCCGTTGTTCCTGCAGTTCGCCGCCGGCCAGCGCGAGTACCCGTGCACGCCGTGGGGCAACCCGACGCGGTCTCCGAAGGGCTGGAAGGGCCCCTGCTACCTGATCGAGGGCAAGTACTACGGCTCGTGGAAGGACTTCTGGGGCGGCGTCGACTGGGACTACTGGGAATCGCGTCAGGACCCGAAGTGCCAGAACTGCTTCATGCACTCCGGGTTCGAGCCGTCCGTCGTGCGCAAGCTGGGCGAGCGCCCGGCCGACCTGCTCACGATGGCGCGCTGGAACTTCTCGTCGTAGCCGCGGCACGCGCCCGCTCGCGGGCCCGTCCGAGCCGCACGGTCAGCTCATCGCGGAGCGCGTTCAACACCTCGGGCGGGGCGTCCGGCGGCACCTCGAGCGCCGGCTCGAACGCGAACACCATCCGCGAGAACGGCAGCGGGATCATCGTCCGGTCCCACGACGGCGTGCGGAACGCGCGGCTCGGCCACCAGGCGCCCGGCACGACGGGCAGCCCGGTGACGCCGCCGAGCGTGATGGCGCCCATCTTGGCGATCAGCGCCGGCCCGCGCGGTCCGTCGACGATGATGCCCGCGCTGCAGCCGTTCGCGTGGATCTCGTCGGCCATGGCGTCCAGCGCCGCCCGTCCGCCCCGCGTGCTCGAGCCCCGCGCGGCGCGCAGGCCGAAGAGCGCCATCGTGTCGGCGATGAGATCGCCGTCGCGGCTGGCGCTCACCATCACCACGCCGTCGCGATCGCGGAAGTGGTAGGGCAGGTAGAGCATGCCCTCGTGCAGCCCCGCGAAGAGGATGGGCAGCCCTCGCGTGAGGAACCGATCCTCGTGGTGCTTGTCGACGTAGGTGATGCGGCACGAGCGGAAGAGCAGGTAGGAGCACACGTAGAACAGCCGCGGGACGATCCATCGGAGCAGGCGAACGCCGAGGGAACGCCGCTTTCGGATGGACGACTGGCGTTCGGGAACGTCCATGAGCTCGCGCGTGCGAGCCGAGACCTACCGCACGTGTGGTACCCCGGCAACCAGGGCGCCGCCGTCAGCCCGCGGCGGCTCGCTCCAGCGTCGCGACGTCGAGCTTCTTCATCTGCAGCATCGCCGTCATCGCCCGCTCGCGGACGGCCGGGTCCCGGTGGTCCATGAGCTCGGCCATGATCGTCGGGACGATCTGCCACGACAGCCCGTAGCGATCCTTGAGCCAGCCGCACTGCTGCGCGTTCGGGTCACCGCCCGCCGACAGCCGCTCCCAGAAGTAGTCGACCTCCCGCTGGGTCTCACAGTTCACCTGCAGCGACACGGCCTCGTTGAACGTGAAGACCGGACCGCCGTTCAGCGCGGTGAACGCCTGGCCGTCGAGCTCGAACTCCACCGTCATCACCGAGCCGGCGGGGCGGCCGTGGATCTCCTTGCCGGCCTCGCCGTACCGGCTGATCTTGGTGATCTTCGAGTTGCGGAAGACCGAGACGTAGAACGTCGCGGCCTCTTCGGCCCGATCGTCGAACCACAGGCACGGAACGATTTTCTGGATGCTCGCCATGACTCCTCCTTCTGGACGGTCGTCGAACGGGCGCAAGCCGGATCGACATCGCTCGCCGCCGCGGCGCCACATCCGGCACTGGATGCGGCGTCGACCGCCACCCGCCCAGCTTTCTTCTTGACGACGCCCGCTGCGGCGCGGTACGCCGCCGGCGCACGGTCGCATCGACGGAGGGGCACATGGCGTACGTTCTCCGCGCGTTCCGTTCGAGATTCCGGACCGTTCTCGCCGCCGTCGGCCTGCTGACGGCCGATCCCGCGCTGGCGCTCGACTACCAGGGGCGGGACTTCGTGCTCGCGTTTCTCCCCGGGCTGGTCGAGCAGCGGACCGCCGACGGCATCCTCCCGCCGCGGCGCCGGGTGTCGCTGCAGCTGGCCAGCGACGTGGGCGCGACGGTCACCGTCGAGTATCCGCTCGGGGCGCCGACGTTCACCCGGACCGTGTACGTGCCGGCCGAAAGCGTCCTCACGGTCGAGCTGCCGGAGGCGGCATCGAGCGCGTGGCCCGCCGGCCTGGTCGCCCGCAACGCCGTCCGGGCGTCGACGAGCGATCCCGCGCCGGCGCGCTTCACCGTGACGCTCGTCAACACGATCCGGTTCGCTTCCGACTCCGGCCTGGCGTTGCCGCGCGCCGCGCTCGGCGTCGACTACCTGACGATCATGCCGGCGGTGTCACCCGTCAAGGCGGCGAACACCTTCGTGGTCGCCGCGGTCGAGGACGGCACGACCGTCACCATCACGCCGACGAGCGACCTGCAGGGCGGGTTTCCCGCCGCCGTCCCGTTCGTGGTCACGCTCGACGCCGGCGAGGGCTTCTACGGCCGCAGCGACCTCTTTCTCACCGGCGTCGATCTCACCGGCACGTCCATCGTCGCCGACCGTCCGGTGACGGTGACCAACGGCGACTTCTGCGCGCGCATTCCGAACGCGGCGTCTGCCTGCGACCACGTGTTCGAGGTCGCGGTGCCGACGACGCGGTGGGGACGGACGGTTCCCGTGGTCCCGCTTCCGGCGCGGCCGGCGGGATCGATCTACCGGGTCGTCGCGGCCGAGAACGGCACGACGCTCAGCCTGAACGGCGGCTTTCTCGCCACGCTCGACCGCGGCGACTTCGTCGACACGGCGCCGCTGACGGGCTTCCACCTGTTCACGGGCGATCGGCCCATCGCGGTCATGCAGATGATGACGGGCGCCACGACGGCGGCCGACGGCGTCTTCGGCGATCCCGCCACCGGCAACATGCTGCCCGTCGAGGATTTCGCCGCGCGGCACGTGTTCGCGACGGTGGCCTACGGCGCGTTCGACGAGCATTGGATGGCGCTGATCGCGGACGCCGGCGACGCCGCCGCGGGCGCGGTCGTGCTGAACGGCGTCCCGATTCCCGCGGCGGCGTTCACGCCGATCACGGGCTCGGCCTTCGCCGGCACGCTGCGACCGCTGCCGCCGGGCACGCATCACACGCGCTCGCCGCGGCCGCATCACGTCACGGTCGCCGGGCTGAACGTCTTCGACTCGTACCTGCACCCCGTCGGCGAGCGCCGCGGCCCGGACCACTTCCTGTGCCACCCGACGAAGCTCAAGTCGCCATCCACGGTGACGCTGGCCGACGAGCTCGGCAGCGGCACCTACGTCGCCTACGTGCTCGACGGGCTCTGTGCCCCCGCCGACAAGAACGGCGAGGGCGTCGTCGACACCACGACGCATCTGACGTCGTGGCGACTGCGCGGCCCGGACACGCCGGCGAGCGTCGAGGTCGACAACCAGTTCGGCCGCTTCGTCCTCGATCTGGGGCGCACCGACAGCCTGCTCGTGCCGGCCAACAAGTCGCATGCCCCGGCGCCGCCGCCGCCCGCGCCGGATCCGGCGGATCACGCGGTCGACCACTACCGCTGCCTCCGGGCGACGCTGCATCCGGACTCGCCGCGGCCGCCGGCGCGGCTCGAGGTGGACGTCAGCGACCAGTTCGGCGCGGACCGCATCGCACGCATCGCCAAGCCCACGCGGCTCTGCGTCCCGACCGACAAGAACCACGAGGGCGTGCGCGGCTCCGACTGGCTCCTGTGCTTCCGGGCCAAGGTGCGGCCGGGACATCCGGCGGCGCTGGTCCGCACGCACGACCAGCTCGGGCTGCGGTCGCACAAGGTGCGCAGCGGCAACGAGCTGTGCCTCCCGACCCGGCGGGTCACCACCGACTGCTGCACGCCGCGGCCGACGCGCTGCCGGCGCAACGGCGTCGACCAGGGGCCGTGCGACACGCCCGAGCTGATCGCGTCATGCGCGGCGAACGGCGGGATCTGTCAGAGCGTCAACTGCGACTTCCAGTGCGGCAACGGCGCGCTCGAGCCGTGGTGCTGCGAGGAGTGCGACGACGGCACGCGCCTCGACGGCGACGGGTGCTCCGCCACGTGTCGGAATCAGCCGTGCTGCATCAAGCAGCCGACGCGCTGCGCGAACGATCGGCGCGTGCCCTGCGACGACCTGAGCGACTGCGCGCGTGCCGGCGTCGGCGGGCTCTGCCTGAGCTTCCCGTGCGACGCCCAGTGCGGCAACGGCACGACCGAGCCGTGGTGCTGCGAGGAGTGCGACGACGGCGAGGACTGCCAGGCGCCGTGTCGCGAGGAGTCGTGCACGCCCCAGCCCTGCCGCTGCGTGAACGATCCCGACACCGGATGCCCGACCGGCAGCGAATGTGCGCCCGGCGATCAGTGCCTGTGCTACTCGTGCGCGAGCTTCTGCGGCAACGGCCAGGTCGAGGACTGGTGCTGCGAGCAGTGCGACGACGGGGCGCCGCTCGGCTCCGAGTACTGCACGGGGCAGTGTCGCGCGGCGGAGTGCAATCCACAGCCGTGCCGGTGCGTGGACGACACGCGCATCGCCTGTGGCAGCGATGCCGACTGCCCGACCGGTTCCTGCCTCTGCTTCGACTGCGACAGCCGGTGCGGCGACGGCACCCTCGATCCGTGGTGCTGTGAGGAGTGCGACGACGGCACGCGGCTCGACGGCGACGGCTGCTCCGCGACGTGCAAGGGACAGCCGTGCTGCGTGCGGCAGCCGACCCGCTGCGCGAACGACCTGCGCGTGCCGTGCGACGTGATCGGCGACGACTGCGCGCGCGCCGGAGTGGGCGGACCGTGCATCAGCGTGCTCTGCGACCAGCGGTGCGGCGACGGCGTCGTCGATCCCTGGTGCTGCGAGCAGTGCGACGACGGCGACGTCTGTTCGGGCGGGCCGCCCTGAGGGCCGTCAGGCCGGGTCGCCGTCGATCACGACGACGGCGTCGGGGACCGCGCCGCTGCGCGGAAACCGCGCGCCGTACGCCGCCTTCATGGCGTCGATGATCGCGATCACGCGGGCGCGGCTGTCGGCCAGCACGATGCGCGAGTCGGCGTCGGTGAGCCCGATCGCCGGATTGAGACAGCCGATGCTCGAGAGATAGCCGCCGCGGTGATGCGCCGGGTGGATCAGGATGGCCGTGCGCGCGCCAGTCTCGGTCAGGCCGATGCCCGGCCGCGGCCCGCCGCGCGCCGCGTAGCCGTACGTCCGGTAGCGGGTGCCCGCGTGGATCACGATGGGGTAGCGGCCCGGAGCGATGCGGCGATGGTGCGCCACGCCGGAGGCCGTGTTGTCGCCGGGGCCGCCGCGTTCGACCATCTGGCCGTCCAGCCCGGCGATGGGCGTCCCGTTCCAGTAGCAGCGGTATTCGCCGACCGTGCGTGCATGGCCCACGCCGTCGCGCTCCTCCTCGCGGAGGCGACGGACGCGGATGCAGAAGCCCGTCCGCGGGATGCCGGCGGCGCGCGCCCGCGTCAGCTCTTCACCTTGACGGTGAGCCGGCCCGCCGGCGCGCCGTCGCGCAGCAGGCGGAGCGTGCCCTTGATCCGCACGGGCACCCCCTGCTTGTCGGTCTCGACGCGGAGCGTGTCGCGCGGGTCGATCGTGACGTCGCCCGCCGGGGCGCCGAGCGCCTGCAGCTCACCGCCGGCGACGTCGCCCAGCGCGGCGCGCGCGTCGTCGGTCGGCGTGAGCGCGTACGACCGGCTCTTGCCGAGACGTCGCGCCGTCCCGCCGTACACGTGCCCGGCGCCGTCGGCGGCCGTCCACGCGTCGTTGCCGAGCGTGACGTTCCACGCCAGCGTCGTCTTGCCGCGCGTGCGGCCCGCGCGCAGGAGGCCGGCGCCGCTCAGCACGCGCTGCGCGGGTGGGTCGGGCAGCTCGAAGCGGGACACGAAGTCCCAGATCGTCTTCGAGAGGTCGAGGTCGGGGTTGAAGTAGAGGACGTGTCCTTCGAACGGCGTGCCGATGAGCGTGTTCGCGAAGACGCTGCAGAGGCCCGTCTCGACGCCGTCGGCGCACTGCGTGTACGTCTCGCAGCGGCTGTCGCCGGTGACGACGGTCGCGTCGGGCGTCGCGCTGCTGCAGCCGTTCAGCTCCTTCCAGCGCGCGAACGTACCGGCGGCGGATCCGAACGAGCCGCCCTCGTAGGGGACCAGCGTGTCCGTCAGCCCGAACCCGGACAGGACCGCGATCGGCCGCGACGGCTGGCAGTCGGTGATCGGCGAGTACGCGATGGGGAACGCCATGGGGGCGGCCGCCGCGATCAGGTCGGCCGCCTCGCACGCCATGCGGTGGCTCATCGCGCCGCCGTTGGAGAGACCGGTGACGTAGATGCGGCGGCGATCGATCCGCGCCTGCGCGGCGACGTCCTCGATCACCGTGCGCAGGAACCCGACGTCGTCCGTGTCCGCGTTGCCGCAGCAGATGCCGGCGTTCCACGCGTTGGCGATGCCGTTCGGGTGCACCACGACGAAGCCGTGCGCGTCGGCGAGCGGCACCGCCTGCGAGACCACCTCCTGCTGCTCGGCGTTCGATGTGAACCCGTGCACGTTGACGAGCAGCGGCACCTCGCGCGTGCCGTCGTACCCCGTGGGCACGTGCAGCCGGTAGTTGCGCTCGACGCCTCCGAACCCGAGCGTCCGGATGTAGTTGCCGGGCGCGATCGCGGCGGATGCGACCGGTGCCGTCCCGAGGGCCAGGGCCAGTGCGAGGATCGAGCGACGCGTCATGCGTACGCGGCTACACCAGGCCCCCGAAGGCCGGCAAGGAGAAACCCGCCGACCGGTCCACGGCCGGGCGCGAACCGCCGTCCGCCCGGCTCAGCTCGCCGGGGCGGTGGCGCGATGGCGCTGCAGCCAGGCGTCGATCTGGGCGAGCAGGGCCTGGTCGCCGCGCGCCTCCGCCAGGCGGCGCGCCTGCTCGGCCATCGCGAGCGCCCGATCGGCGTCGCCGATCGCCGCATACGCCGTCGCACACTTGAGCCGCACCTCGGGATCGTCCGGGGCGAGACGGACGAGCGCCTCGAAGTGCGGGAGCGCGTCGCGCGGCCGGCCCACGTCCAGCAGGGCGCTCGCCAGGTTGTAGCGGGCGCTGGCGTAGTCGGGCTTGCGGCGCACGGCGTTCTCGAACCGTGCGACGGCCTCGGAGGTGCGACCGGCGGCGACCAGCGCGACGCCGAGGTTGTTGTGCGCCTGGACGTCACCGGGCGTGAGCCGTACGGCGGCCTCGAACTGCGCCAGGGCGTCTGCGGGGCGTCCGATCGTCATCAACGCCGCGCCGAGACCGGTGCGGGTGTCGGCGTCGTCGGGGGCGAGCTGCACGGCCCGCTCGAGGTGCGCGAGCGCCTCGTCGGTGCGTCCGAGCTGGATGAGCGCCGTGCCGAGGTTCAGGTGGACGAGCCCCTTGGGCTTGGTCGGCTCGAGCACCAGCGCCTGCTCGAGGTGGGGGATCGCGTCGGCAGGGCGTCCCATCTTCGTCAGCACCGAGCCGAGGTTGTTGTGCGCGACGGCGCTGCCCGGATCGAACTCCAACGCCCGCCGGAGCTCCGCTTCCGCTTCCGGCGCGCGGCCGAGACGGTTCAACGCGGCGGCGAGGTTCTCGCGCGCCCACGTGTGGTTCGGCTCGAGCTCGATGGCGCGCCGGTATCGCGCCAGCGCTTCCGCGTCGCGTCCGAGGGCGACGAGCTCGTTGCCCGTGTTGTAGTGCGCCATCGCATCGGTCGGTTGGCGGAGCGCGTTGTCCTCCCAGATCGACAACGCGCTCTCGTATGCGCCGAGCCGCACGACGCTCACCGTCGCGAGCGCCACGACCACCACGCCGCAGCCGGCGGCGAGCGCGCGCCCGCCCACTCCGCGCGCACGCGCGAGACGATGGGTGCCGATGACGAGCAGCGCCAGCAGCGGCACGAGCGGCAGGAACATCCGCCGCTCGGACACCATCATCTTGATGAGCGGGACGATCGCCATCGGCACCAGGAGCAGCGCAACCGCCGTGCCGACGAAGCCGATCGCGCGCCGCTGCCACAGCGCCATCGCCACGGCGACGCCGAGCACGCCCAGGGCCACGAGCCAGGGGAGCGCGTCGCCGAGCGTGCGCAGGTACTCGGGCGCGTAGTGGAGCGCGAGCGGCCACGGCCAGACCGTCAGCTTCAGGTACAGGAAGAAGACCTTCGCCTGCGTGACGTACCAGACCCAGGCCGGGACGTCGTACCGGCTGTCGGCGAGGTTCTCGACGTTGCCGAAGTTGAGGACGAAGAGCAGCGTCCAGCTCGCCGTCACGCCGGCATAGAGCAGCGGCGCGCGGCGCAGCGCATCCCAGGGGGAGCGACGGAAGAACGTCCACTCGAAGAGCAGCATGACGAACGGGAGCGTGACGCACGTCTGCTTCGCCGCCGCGCCCGTCACTGCGCAGCTCGCCGCGACCACGACCCAGCGGGTGTGTTCCGCCGGCGGCCCGGTCCAGTAGCGGAGCGCGGCCCACACGGCGGTCAGGTAGAGCAGCCCGGCCAGCAGCTCGGTGCGCAGGTTCACCGAGACGACCGTCTCGGTGTTGAGCGGGTGCACCGCCCACACGAGCGCGACGGCGAGCCCGAGCGCGTCGGCCGACCGATCGAACGCGCCGCCGAAGTAGGGGAGCCGCAGCGTGCGCCGCACGATCGCCGCCACGACCGCGGCGGCGAGC
Source organism: uncultured Binatia bacterium (SeqCode) (assembly GCA_964432595.1). Taxonomy (GTDB): domain Bacteria; phylum Desulfobacterota; class Binatia; order DP-6; family DP-6; genus DASYLJ01. The sequence continues at coordinate 110,930 of CAYSOF010000010.1, forward strand.
ACGAAGAGGAGGGCGTTGACGATCCGGTAGCCGACCGGATCGAGCCCGTGCACCGCGTAGCCCAGCGCCAGGCTCAGGTTCGAGAGCGGCCGCCGCCCGACGGGCAGCGAGGGGTCGGGATTCAGCGGGCCGCGATGCTGCGGGTCGCCGGCGAGCGGCCAGAGCCGGGTGATCGACTCGTTCTCGACGAGCGCCTGGACGTCGTCGAAGACGAACGGGGCGTCGAGGGTGCGCGCGTAGATCGCGACGACGACGACCGCGAGGAGGCCGAGCGTCGCGAGCGCCGTGATGCGCGGCGCGGGCTCACCGTGCCCGGACGGACGGCGGGCGTTTCGTCGGGCGTCAGGCCGGGCGTCCACCTCGGCCTCCTACTACGCGGTGGGGCGCCGGCGAAACGCTCAGGACTTGGTGAGCGTCTCGCCCCGGGCGGTCTTCTCTTTGAGCAGCGCCAGCAGCTTCTCGGGACCGCCGTTGGCGACGATGTCCTGGAATTGCGCGCGGAAGTTCGCCACGAGGCTCACGCGCTCGATGATGAAGTCGATGATCTTCCACTGCCCGTCGGTCTGCCGCAGCCGGTAGTCGACGGTCACGTCGCTGCCGCCGCCGCCGCGCACGATGATCGACTTGACGGTCCAGTCGCCGTTCGACTCCGGGCGATCGCCGGTGATCTGCACGGTCTCGTTGCGGTACTCGTCGAGCCGCTTGCCGTAGGTCGCTGAGAGATGGCGCTGGAACTCCTGGACGAATTCCTGCTGCTGCGTGGGGGAGAACTTGGGCCAGTTGCGCGCGAGGACGAGCTTCGACAGCGCGGGGAAGTCGACGCTCGACAGCACCACGGCCTCGACCTTCTGTCGCTTCGCGTCGGCCGACAGGCCGCCGTCCTTCAGCACGGCGAGCACCTGATCGCTGGTGCGCTGCACGACCGCCTTCGGATCGTCGGCGGCGCCGGCGACCGCGGCGCAGAGCGCCACGGCACCGAGCACGACACCGAGGCGGGCGCTACGGTTCGATGTATTCATACAACGTGTCGTCATTGGGACTCCCGTCGTCCGCGGTGTCCTGATCCTTCACCAGCGCCTCCCGGCGCTGCGTGTAGGCGTTGCGGACGAAGATGTAGTAGTCGAGCGATGCCGCCTTCGCTTCGGCCACCGCGCCGAGGAACTGCGCGCGCGTGTTGATCACGTCGATCAGCCGAACGCCGGCGGTGATGAACCCGTCGATGAAGAACGGGGTGATGCTGGCGGCGGAGTCGAACACGAGGCCGCCCGTGTCGCGGACGTTCGACGCGCCGATGAACGGCAGGACGAGGTAGGGACCGCTCGGCACGCCCCAGACGCCGAGCGTCTGGCCGAAGTCTTCGTTGCTCTGCTTGAGGCCGATGTCGCTCGCCGGGTCGAGGAAGCCGGCGCCGCCGAGCATGGTGTTCACGGTGAAGCGGGCGACCGTCTGCGCCGAGTCGACCAGCTTCCCCTGCAGGATGTCATTCACGAAGCGGATCGGGAAGCGGAGATTCTCGAAGAAATTCGAGAAGCCGGTCTGGATGGGCTTCGGCAGCGCCCAGTCCCAGCCCTTCGCCACCGGCTCGAGGACGTAGACGTCCACGCGATCGTTGAACCAGAAGATCCGGCGGTTGAAGCCCTCCCACGGATCGTGCTCCTCGGCGAGGATCGGCGGCGCGACGCCGAGGCAGAGGAGGGCCATCCCGAGCAGGAGCCGTCGTCGCATGCGTGTCATTCTTCCGTCCTTCCTCATCATTCCGCTTTCTTCACGTCCGAGTTGTGGACGAACTTGCCGATCAGGCGCTCCAGGATCACGGCGGACTCCGTGAACGTGATGGTATCGCCCGACTTGAGCATCGTGTCGTCGCCGCCGAGCTGGAGCGAGATGTAGCGGTCGCCGAGCAGCCCCGCCGTGACGATGGACGCCGACGTGTCGGACGGCAGCTTCAGCGACTGGTCGAGGTCCATCGTGACGCGCGCGCGGGCGTCGTCGTCGAGCACGATGGAGACGACCTGGCCGACCTTCACGCCGGAGATCACGACCTGCGCTCGCGGCTTGAGCCCGGCGATCTCGTCGAAGTCGGCGGCGATGGTGAGCCCGCCCGTCCCGTTGAAGGTGAGCCCGCCGACGGCGAACGACAGGTAGGCGATGGCGGCCAGCCCGGCGAGGACGAAGAGCCCCACCAACAGGTCGCGACCGGGCGATCGGTTCACGTGCTCACACCCCCCATAGCGCGGTGATGAAGTAGTCGAAGACGAGGATCGACACCGACGCGACGACGACGGTCGCCGTCGTGGCGGCGCTGACACCCGCGGAGGTGGGCGCGCTCGTGTAGCCACGGTACGTGGCGATCCACCCGACCAGCACGCCGAACACCAGCGCCTTCACCAAGCTGCCGGCGACGTCGTTCCGCCAGTCGACCGAGCTCTCGAGGCTCGACATGTAGCTGCCGCCGTCGACGCCGAGGAGATGCACGCCGACGAGATAGCCGCCGCCGATGCCGCAGACGATGAAGAGCGCCGACAGCAGCGGCATGACGAGGATCATGGCGACGGCCTTCGGCGTGACCACGACGTCGACCGGGTCGATCGACATCATGCGGAGCCCGTCCAGCTGCTCGGTGGCCACCATCGTGCCGATCTCCGCCGCCGTCGCCGAGCCTGCGCGGCCGGTGGCGAGCAGCGCCGTCAGCACCGGACCGAGCTCGCGCACGAGGCTCAGGCCGACGACCGCCCCGAGCGACTGCGTCGCGCCGAACGTGACGAGCGTGTTGTAGCCCTGCAGCCCGAGCACCATGCCCACCGCGAGGCCGCAGACGCAGATGATGATCAGCGACAGCACGCCGAGCTTGTAGATCTCGTCGACGAGCGCGCGGAATCGGACCGGCGGCGTCAGCGCCGCGCGCACGATCGCCGCCCAGAAGCGGCCCATGCGGCCCAGGTCGGCGACGAGGCGGACGACGGCGTAGCCCAGCTCGCGGATCGGCGTCAGCATCATCCGGCCTCCGTCAGCGCGCGCTCGTCGACGTCTTCCGTCAGGAACGCGCGCACCCACGGGTTCGGATTGGCCGCCAGCTCGGCCGGCGTGCCCTCGAGCGGCCCTTCTGGGCGCAGCAGGAGCACGTGCTCCGCCATCCGCATCGTCGACTCGATGTGATGCGACACGACGACGACGGTCATCGCGAACTGGCGATTGATACGGCGGAGCAGCGTCTCGATGCGCTTCGACGAGATCGGGTCGAGACCCGAGAACGGCTCGTCGCACAGGAGGATGCTGGGCCGACGGATGATCGCGCGGGCGAGCGCGACGCGCTTCACCATGCCGCCGGAGAGCTGGTTCGGCAGCAGCCGGTCGATGTCACGCAGCCCAACGGCCTCGAGCCGGTCGTGCACCTCGTGCGCGATCGCCGCCTCGTCGAGGTCGGTGTGCTCGCGCAGCGGGAACGCCAGGTTGTCGAAGACGGTCATCGAGTCGAGCAGCGCTCCGCCCTGGAAGAGCATGCCCAGCGTCTCGCGCACCGAATAGAGATCGCGCTCCGACAGCTGCGTGACGTCGCGGCCCGCGACATCGATGCGACCGGTGCGTGGGCGCACGAGCCCGCCGATGAGACGCAGGATCGTGCTCTTGCCCGATCCGCTGCCGCCGAGGATGACGCTGATCCGTTCCTTCGGGAAGCTGCACGAGAGCCCCGAGAACACCGGTCGCGAGCCGAACGCCATCGTGACGTCGAAGAGCTGGATATGAGGCGCAGATGCCATCGAGGGTGAGCCATCCCTTGTAACAATATCGGCCGCTCGTGCCAGCAGCCTGAGCACTTGCGCGGTGGTCAGAAACCTGACGCCTGCGGCGGGTAATGCAGCGGCGCATTCGGTCCCGGCGGCAGGCCCGCCAGCACCCACAGCACGACGAAGGCGCACCACGCGACGCCGAACCCGATGGAATAGGGCAGCATCGCCGCCAGGAGGGTTCCCAGGCGGGTTTCCGGCGCGTAGCGACGGACGGCCACGATAACGATCGGGAAGTACGGGTTGAGCGGCGTGACGCAGTTCATGACCGAGTCGCCGACCCGGTAGAGCGCCTGGGTCACCTCGGGCGACCAGCCGAGGCGCATCAGCATGGGCACGAAGATCGGCCCCATGACCGCCCATTTCGCCGAGGCGCTGGCCACGAACAGGTCGATGGCCGCGGCGACGACGATGAACCCCACCATCAGCGGCGCGCCGGTCAGGTGGATCGCCTGGAGCAGGTCGGCGCCGCGGATCGCGAGGATCAGCCCGAGCTCCGACTGGCGGAACCAGGCGACGAACTGGCCGGCGAAGAACGCCAGCACGATGTAGGGCCCCATCGTCGCCATCGCCTCGCTCATCATGCGGACGGCGTCGCGATCGGAGCGCAACGACCCCGTGACGAGCCCGAACGCGATGCCGGGGGCCAGGAAGAGCAGCATCAGCAGCCCGACGAGGCTCGTCCAGAACGGCTTCAGGTCGCCGGTCGCCGGATCGCGCAAGGGCGCGCCCGTGGGAAGCGTCAGCAGCGCGATGACCGCGACGGTGGCGAGCAGCGCCACGGCGGCGGCCTTCAGGCCGCGACGCTCGAGCGGCGACATCGGCGTCAGGACGGGCACCTCGCCCGCCGGCCGCCAGGGGCCGAGCCGCGGCTCGACGATGCGCTCGGAGATGAACCAGCCGACGCCCATCAGCAGCAGGACGGAGCTCGCCAGGAAGTAGTAGTTCGCCGTCGCGAGCACCGTGTACGACGGGTCGTACAGGCGCGCCGCCTCCTGGGTCATGCCGGCCAGCATCGGGTCGATGGCTCCGAGAAACAGGTTGGCCGAGTAGCCGCCGGCGACGGCGGCGAACATCGCGGCCACGCCCGCCAGCGGATGGCGGCCGAGCGATGCGTAGAGCAGCGCCGCGAGCGGGATCAGGACGACGTAGCCGGCATCGGCCGCCACGTGCGACGTCATGCCGGCGAAGAGGACCGCGGGTGTCACCGCCCACCGCGGCACGCCCACCAGGCTGGCCTTCAGCCCCGCGGCGAGGAGCCCGGTCCGCTCGGCGACGCCGATGCCCAGCATCACCGTGAGCACCGTGCCGAGGGGTGCGAACGCGGTGAAGTTCGTCACGAGCCCGCCCAGCACCGTGCGCAGCCCGTCCGCCGACAGCAGGTCGACGGCGGTGACGGTCTTGCCGGTGACGGGATGGGGCACCGCCACGCCGAGGCGCGCGGCGATCCACGAGAGCACGAGCGTCAGCAGGCAGAAGCCGACGAAGATCGTCGCCGGGTCGGGAAGGCGGTTGCCGATGCGCTCGATCCATCCGAGCACGCCGCGCGGCGCCCGCGCGCCCTCGACCGCCGCCTCGCCCATCGCGGGGTTCCTACCTGCTCGGGGCGCCCACGGGAAGCGCGGACCGGAAGCATGCTAAGGACGCCGCGTGCCGCCCCGTCGCGACGCCGGGACCGCCGGAATCCTCCCCTGGGTCGTGCTCCTGTCCTGTCTCGTCTGCCAGATGGGCCTCGGGCTCGGCGGCTACGTCTTCGCGGTCTTCCTGAAGCCCATCGTGACGGAGATGGGGTGGAGCCGGACGGCTTTCGCCGCCGCCGGCGGGCCGCTGCTGCTCGCGATGGCGGCGGCGAGCCCGCTCGTCGGCGTCCTCACCGAGCGGCTCGGCGCCCGCCTCGTGTTCGCGGGCGGGATCACGCTCGTCGCGCTCGCGTTGCTCGGCCTCTCGCAGATGACGGCGCTCTGGCAGTTCGCGCTGCTCGGCCTCCTGCTCGGCGCGGGTGTGACCGGCCTGGGCGACGTGCCCGCCGGCGCCGTCGTCTCGCGCTGGTTCCCGTCGCGCCGCCGCGGCCTGGCGCTCGGCCTCGTCTACACCGGCTCCAACATCGGCGGCGCGATCGTGCCGCTCGTGGCTGCCGCCGTCGCCGGCGCGGCCTCGTGGCGGACGTCGCTGGTGGTGCTCGCGGTGGGCGGCTGGCTCCTGATCCTGCCCGTGGCCCTGGCCGGGGTCCGCGACGCCGCGCCCACCGCGTCGCCGGATGCGAAGACGCCCGCGGCGGGCGGCATGACGCTCGACGAGGCGCGCCGGACGCCGAGCTTCTGGATCCTCGCCGGCGTGCTCTTCGCCTTCTACTTCTACTACATCGGCGTGAACCAGCATCTCGTGGCGTTCCTCAGCGACGCCGGGTTCACCGACGCGCAGGCGGCACGCCGGTTCAGCGCCGCCGTCGCGGTCGGCATCGCGGGGAAGATCGGCATCGGCCTCGTCGCCGACCGGCTCGACGCGCACCGCGCGGCCGGCATCACGTTCGGCCTGCTGACGGCCGGCTCGTTCCTGCTGCTCGCCGTCGAGCGGGTGCCTGCCGCGCTGCCGGTGTTCCTCGCCGTGCACGGGTTCACCGTGGCGGCCGAGAACGTGCTGCTGCCGCTCCTGGTGGCGTCCTGCTTCGGCGTGCGGCATCTCGCGCGGATCTACGGTGCCCTGATGGTCGCGCTGCTGCCCGGCGGCATCGCGGGACCGACGGTCGCCGGCTGGGTCTACGACGTCAGCGGGTCCTACCGGGCGGCGTTCGCGCTCTTCGCCGCGCTGAACCTGGCGGCGCTGATCGCGCTCGCCCGCTTGCGAGACGTCGCGTCGCGGCGCGAGTGATCGACGTCAGCGGCCCGCGCGAGCGGCGCGCCAGCTTGCCAGCAGGCGATCGCGGAGACCGTGCGCGTGCTCGGCGTTCGGCATCGCTGCGCGCGCATCGTCGAGGAGCGCGTAGGCGACCGGCGTCACGACCAGCGTGAGCAGCAGCGACAGCGTCTGGCCGCCGATCACGACCACGGCGATCGTGTAGCGCTCTTCGGCGCCGGGGCCGGTGCCGAGAGCCAACGGCATCATGCCGGCGACCAGCGTCAGCGTCGTCATCAGGATGGGACGCAGGCGGTCGCGGCTGCCCTGAATGATCGCCGCCTCGCGATCGAGACCCTCGTGACGCAGGTGACGGATGTGGTCGATCTGCAGGATCGAGTTCTTCTTGACCACGCCGAACAGCACCAGCACGCCGAGGGCGGAGAACAGGTTCAGCGTGTTGCCGGCGAGCCACAGCGACAGCAGGGCGAACGGCACGGCCAGCGGCAACGACAGCAGGATGACGACGGGGTCGAGCAGGCTTTCGTACTGGGCGGCGAGGATCATGTACATGAACACGATCGACAGCAGGAACGCCCAGACGAACTCGCCGAACGTGCGCTCGAGCTCGCGGCCGCGTCCCGAGATGCCCGTGCTGTAGGTCTCCGGCATGCCGAGCTCGTCGGCCGCCTGGCGCACCGCCTCGATGCGGTCGGCCATCGCATAGCCGGGGCTCACCGTGGCGCGCAAGCTGACCACACGCTGGCGATCGAGACGGTCGATGCGCGACGCGCTGTCGGCGGGCGCGAGCCGCGCGACGCTGTCGAGACGCACGAGGCCGCCGTCGGCGCGCGGCACCCAGAGCCGGCTGATCGTGCCCGGGTCGTTGCGATCGCCCTCCTGCAGGCGGATCTGGACGTCGTAGTCCTCGTTGATGGTCGGGTCGATGAAGCGCGACACGCGGTCGTCGCCGCCGACCATGAGCCGCATCGCCGAAGCGATGTCCTCGGTCGCGACACCGAGGTCGCCGGCGCGCTCGCGGTCGATCTCGACGCGCAGCTCGGGCTTGTCGATCTTGAGCGTCGTGTCGGCGTCGGCGATGCCCTCGATGGCCAGCACCTTCTCGCGCAACGTCTCGGCATACTGCGACAGCGCCTTCAGGTCCGGCCCGCGGATGTTGAAGTCGATGTCGACGGGTGCGCCGCCGAGGCTGAACGACTGCGGGTTCCGGACCGAGACGCGCAGATCGCGGAACTGCTTCATGCGCGCGCGGACTTCCTGCATGACGTCGCGCTGCTTGTAGTTGCCGCGGAAGGCCTCGAGCGGGTCGAGGTGGACGATGCCCCGCCACAGCCGCGCGAGGGAGAACGTGCGCTCCTCGTGCGGCGCGATCCGGACGTAGGCGTTCGCCTGGTTGACGCTGCCGAGGAAGCCGCCGCCGACGGTGGAGAGGATCGTACGGACGCCGTTCACCTGGCGGATCTGTTCGACGACGGCGCGCATGGCCTCGTCCATGGCGGCCATGCTCGTCCCCTCGGGCGCCACGACCGAGACGTCGAACTCCGCCTCGTCGACGTCGCCCGGGATGTATTCCTGCCGGATCACGCCGTAGAGCGGTACCGACGACAGCATGACGAGCACGCCGAAGACGGCGACCAACCGCCGGCGATGCAGCGCCCACGTGAGCATGCGCCCGTAGACGTCGTCCATGCGGGCGTAGAACCCGCCGCGCGAGTCGTGCCCGCCGCCGCCCGGCGAGCGCTTCAGCATGCGGGCGCTCATCATCGGCGTCAGCGTGAACGACACGAGCAGGCTCACCATGATCGCGACGGCCGCGGTGATGCCGAACTGGTAGAGGAAGCGTCCCGAGATGCTCGACATGAACGACACCGGGACGAACACGACGACCAGGCTGAACGTCGTGGCCATGACGGCCAGCCCGATCTCCGCCGTCGCCGCGCGCGCCGCCTGCATCGGCGGCATCTGCTTCTCCTCGACGAAGCGGAAGATGTTCTCGAGGACGACGATCGCGTCGTCGATGACGACGCCGACCATCAGCACGAGCGCCAGCATCGTCACGCTGTTCAGCGTGAAGCCGAGCGGCCACATGAAGGCGAACGTCGCCATCACCGACGCCGGGATCGCGACACCGGCGATGATCGTCGACCGCCAGCTGCGCATGAACAGCAGCACGACGAGGCAGGCGAGCACGCTGCCCAGCACGAGGTGGACGGTGATCTCGTGAAGCGCCGCGTAGATGTAGCGCGACTGATCGCGGATGATCTCCAGCCGGACGTCGGGCGGCAGCTGCGCGCGCATCGCCTCGAGGTTCTGCTTCGCCGCTTCGATGACCTCGATGGTGTTCGCGCCCGACTGGCGGCGGACCTCCAGCACGACGGTGGCGACGTCGTCGAGCCGTGCGATCGAGCGCTGCTCTTTGGTCCCGTCCTCCGCGTAGCCGACGTCGCGCACACGGATCGGCGTCCCGTTCCGCGTCGCGATCACCATCGCGTCGAAGCCTTCGGGGTCGACGAAGCGCCCCATCGTGCGCAGGCTCTTCTCGACGGTGGGCGTGGTGACGTTGCCGCCGGGCGTGTTGCTGTTCTGCCGGAGGATCGCGTCGCGGACGGCGGTCACCGGCAGCTGGTGCGCGGTGAGGCGGTTCGCGTCGACCCAGACGTTGATCGCGCGCTCCAGCCCGCCGACGACCGTCACCTCGCCGACGCCGCGGGCGCGCTCGAGATGCACCTTGACGATGCGCTCGGCCAGGTCGGTCAGCTCGCGCAGCGGCCGGTCGGCGGAAACGGCGACCGTCAGGACCGGGGACGAGTCGTTGTCGAACTTGAGCGTCGTCGGCGGGTCGAGCTCGGGTGGCAGGTCGCGCAGCGCCGCAGAGACGCGGTCGCGTACGTCCTGCGCGGCGACGTCGATGTCGCGCTCGAGGTCGAACGTGGCGGCGATGAAGGTGGCGCCCTGGCCCGAGATCGAGCGCAGCTCGTCGAGGCCCTGGACGGTGTTGACCGCCTCTTCGAGACGCTGCGCCACCTCCGTCTCGAGCTCTTCCGGCGACGCACCGGGCAGCGTGGCGCGCACGCGGATCTGCGGCATGTCGACGGACGGGAATCGGTCGACGCCGAGCTGCGCGTACGCGGCCCAGCCGACGACCACGAGGGCCAGAATGAGCATGGCGGCGAACACCGGCCGCCGGATGCAGACCTCGGCGAGCTTCTGCACCGCTCAGCCGTCCGGCGTGACCGCCATGCCCGCGGTCAGATTGCCGGGCTCCGCGACGATCGGCGTGCCGGCGGTCAGGCCCTCCAGCACCTCGATCTGGTCACCGCGCCGCCGTCCGGTGCGGACGCGTGCCTCGACGATCTTGCCGTCGGCGACCGTCAGCACCTTGGTGACGCCGGCGAACGCGACCACGGCGTTGGCCGGCACGAGGACCGCCGTGTCGTCGGGATCGATGACGATCTCGGCGCTGGCGAACGCGCCGGGCCGCAACGCGTGCTCGGGGTTCGGCACCTCGGCCTCGACCAGCAGGGTCCGCGTCGTCTCGTCGACCGCGGGGCTCAGCCGCACGACGGTGCCGCCGTGCACCGTCTCCGAGCCCTCCGCGCGCAGCTCGACGCGCTGGCCGAGCGCGACGCTCGCGGCCTCGCGCTCGGGGACGGGCAGGCGGAGCCGGAGCGGATGCATGCGCACGATCGTCACGACGGGCTCGCCGACGGCGAGGAAGCGGCCGACGGACAGATGGCGCTCGCGGACGACGCCGTCGAACGGCGCCTGCAGCGTCGCGTCGGCCAGCTGCTGCTGGGCGATGCGCAGCTCGGTCTTGCGCTCGGCGAGGACGGCCTTGCGGTTGGCGACCTCCTCGATCGACTCCTGCGCCCGCGCTTCGGCGACGCGGAAGTCGGCCTCGGCCTGATCGAGCTCGGCCCGCGAGAGGATGCCCTCCTTCCACAGGCCCATCAGCCGATCGCGCTGCAGCCGCGCCTGCTCGAAGACGGCGCGCGTCTGCTTCGCGAGGGCCGTGTTGCCCGGCGGGATGTCGTCGCCGGAGCCGTCGGCCGGCACACCGAGACGGGAGCGGGCCTGCGCGAGCGCCGTCTCGGCCTGCTCGACGCGGAGGCGGAAGTCGGTCAGGTCGAGCACGGCCACGGTGTCGCCCGCGCGGACCGCGGTGCCGATGTCGACGGGCAGCTGGTCGAGCCGGCCGGCCACCTTGGTGTTCAGCACGACCTGATCCTCGGCGGCGAGCGTGCCGGTGGCCGGGACGGTGCGGGGCAGGGTGCCGGCAACGCTCTGCGCCATCTGGACGCGTCGCGCCGGCGGTCCCTCGTTGCGTGCCGTCGCGTCGGCGGCGTCCGAGCTGCACCCGGCCGCCAGAGCGGCGAACAGGATCGTCCACGGGATCGCGCGACGCACCCGATCGTTAGAGCATGGGTATCGCGATTGCGCGACCGTGACGGTTTGTGCGGCCGACGACGTGCGTGGTAACCCCGGTCGCTCGTGGCAGATTCACTCGATTCCGACCTGTTCCGCCGCATCCAGGACCGCGTCGCCGTCGTCGGCATCGGCCACCTGCCGTTCGCCAAGGACATCGGCCGTCCGATCGCCGACACCGCGGTCGAGGCCATCCAGCTCGCGCTCGACGACGCCGGGCTCGCGGCGGAGGACGTCGACGGCATGTCGATGCTCGAGATGGAGGCCACGCATGAGGTGTCCATCGCCCGCCGCCTCGGCGTCCGGCAGCTGACGTGGTGGGACAAGATCTCGTACGGCGGCGGCGCGTCGAGCGCGACGCTCATGCATGCGGCGGCCGCGATCGCGTCCGGGCTGGCGACGACCGTCGTCTGCCATCGTGCGCGCAACCGCGGCTCCAAGACGTCGCGGCCGTGGTCGCAGGAGCGCGGCGTCGTGAAGGACGACAAGGCGCTGCACACGCCGTGGGGCCTGATCCGTCCCGTCGACGTGATCGGCATGTGGGCGCATCGCCACATGCACGAGTACGGCACCACGCGCGAGCACCTCGGCAACGTCGCGATCGCCGCGCGCAAGCACGCGCAGAAGAATCCATACGCGATGATGCGCGGACGTCCGCTCGACATGGAGACGTACCTGGCGGGCCGTGTCATCGGCTATCCGTTGCACCTGTACGACTGCTGTCTCGAGACCGACGGCGCGCTCGCCTGCGTCGTCACGAGCGTCGAGCGTGCGCGCGACCTGAAGCAGAAGCCGGTCTACATCCACTCGGTCGCGCAGGCGTCGGGACCGAATCCCGTCCATCTGGCGAACTACAACAACTCGAAGACGATGGAGACGACGGCCGCGTGGTGCGCGAAGCTGCTGTGGGAGCGCTCGCAGCTCGGTCCGAAGGACATGGACTGCGCCGAGATCTACGACGCGTTCACGCCGCTCGTGATCCTGGGTCTCGAGGACTACGGCTTCTGCAAGCGCGGCGAGGGCGGGCCGTTCACCGAGGGGGGCCGCATCGAGATCGGCGGCGAGCTGCCCGTGTTGACGTCGGGCGGCGGTCTCTCCGAGGCCTACGTGCACGGCTTCAACCTGCTGCTCGAAGGCGTGCGACAGATTCGCGGCACGTCGGTGAATCAGGTCGAAGGCGCCAAGGCGACGCTCGTCACGGGCGCATCGGGCGTGGCGACGAGCGCGGTCGTCTTCCGGGGAGACTGATGCGGTTCATCAGCGAAGCGCAGCTGCATCCCGAATACCCGTTGCCCGATACGACGGACCCGATCATGCGTCCGTTCTGGGAGGGCGCGCGCGCCGGCAAGCTGATGCAGCAGCGCGACCGCGTGACGGGCGACGTCATCTGGCCGCCCAAGCCGCTCTACTGGAAGGACGGCGAGCGGCTCGAGTGGTTCGAAGCCAGCGGCAAGGGCACGGTCTACACCTACGTCGTCGCCCACGCGCCTTTTCTGCCGGCGCTGAGCCACCTCCTCCCCCACATCATGGTGGTGGTGGCGCTGGCCGAGGGCCCGCGCATCGTCGGCCACATGGTCGACACGAAGCCCGAACAGATGCGCTTCGGCCTACCGATCCGCGTGGTCTTCAAGAAGCTGAACGACGACGTGACGTTGCCGGTGTGGGAGATCGACGCGTAGTCGTAAGCCGTGCGTGCCCGCATGTCGCGCCGGCTTCGCCGGCCGCGACACGAAGGTCGCGCGGAAACGTCCGGTCCAGCGAACGACTTGCTACTGACCGCGAAGCGGTCAGTAGCAGTAGATCTCGTTGCCGATCGACCGGCAGTCGGCCGGATCGTTCGAGATGCTCTGCACGCCGATCGACAGGCCGGGGCGCGCGGCGGGCGGCGGGACGGTCATCACGTCGCGCCCGCTGAACGACTGGATGGGCCATATCGTCTGGTCGGCGTCGGTCTGCGTCCCGACGCTCAGCCCGACGACGCGCCAGTCGCAGACGATCTGCGTGCCGACCGTCTCGCAGGGTGCGGCGAACGACGAGGCGGCGAACACGAGCAGGGCGGTACCGATCACGAAGCGCTTCATTGGTGTCCTCCTGGCGGGCGTCGGGGAGATGCCGCTGCCGTCACGGACGTATCGGCCGTGCCCGATCGCGAGCCCGTCCATACGTTTCGACATCGGCGCATTCGCAGCTTCTTGCAAGTAGGGGCGCACTCACAGCGCATGGCGTTTGCTGGCTCGTCGCCCTGCCGATCGATATGACGCCGGCTGCGTGGAGCAGTTACTGATCCGGTTCGGCCCGCTCGCCATCTTCGCCGGCGCGGCGCTCGAAGGCGACGTGGCGCTCGTGCTCGGCGGCGTGATCGCGCACCTCGGGATGGTCGATCCGGTCGTCGCCGTGATCGCGTCGGCGCTCGGCGGGCTCGCCGGCGACGCCGCATGGTTCGCGATCGGGCGGCGCAGCGCGGACGCCATCCGCGCGACGGCGACCTACCGGCGCGTCGGGCCGACGGTCGAGCGGCTCGCGAAGCGATTCGGCGACCGCCAGCTGCTGCTCGCGCGTCCGGTGTGGGGCACGCGCGTCATGTCGATGCTCTTCTGGGGCAGCCAGCGCCTGCCGGTGCGCCGCTTCCTCATGTTCGACGTCCCCGCCGCGACCATCTGGGCGATCCTGCTCGTGTCGCTCGGCTGGGCCGGGAGCCAGAGCGCGCAGGCGGTGCTCGGTGAGGTGCGACGCGTCGAGATGTGGGTGCTCGGTGCGGCGCTCGTCGCGGGCGGGGCGGCGTTCGTGCTGCGCCGTGTGCGCCCGCGCTGACGCGGCACCGTCACGGACCGAGGAACGCGCCGCTCGGCGAGCCGCTCCCGCCGACCACGGTCAGCGTCGCGGAGGTTCCGCGGAACCCGAAGAACGCCTGGACGGTGGCCTGTCCCGGCGCGACGGCGATGGTCTCGCTCTTTCGCGGCGGCACGTTCGGCACCGACACCACGGTCGGCTCCGTCGTGAAGTAGAACGCCTGCTGCGTCACGTTGACGTCCGCGCCGCTCGCCATCGTCGCGCGCACGGTGAACTGCGTCGACCAGCCGGGCTGGACGGTGCGGTGGGCGGGCGTCATCCGCAGCGACAGGACCTGATCGACCTCCATCACGGCGTCGTGTCCGGAGTCCGTCGACGACACGCCCTGCGGGTGCACGGCGCGGATCACCGCCGTGCCCGGTCCCTGCGCTCGGAACAGGCTGCGGCGGTTCGGCGGGCCGAACGCGCCGGCGACGGACGAGTCGCTGGAGATCCACTCGACCTGCTGCGTGACGTTGATGCTGCTGCCGTCCGGGTAGTAGCCGGTCGCCGTGAACTCCTCGTCGTCGAGGTACATCTTGCGGACGAACGGCGGCGAGACGACGATGCGGTGGAGCAGCCCGGGCCGCACGGTGACGGTGACGTCGCCGCCGGAGTCGGTGCTGCTGATGCCCGTGACGGGGTCCGTCGCCGAGATCACCGCGGTGCCGGGGCCGATCATCACGACCTGGCTCTTGTTGCCCGGCGTGTTGAGCGCGACCGCGACCGACTCGTCGCTCGAGTGGTACTCGAGCTGCTGCGTCAGCAGGCCCGTGAGCGCCGGGACGTAGTGACCGTTCGCGGCGAACGACTGTGTCTCGCCGATCGCCCGGACGATGCCGTCGGGCGACAGCGAGATGCTCTGCAGCTCGCCCTTCACGGTGATCGCGATCGGCGCCGACGTCGTGCCGCTGGCGGGATCCACCGCCGTCAGATTGGCGACGCCGCCCGAGACGCCGCGCACGGTGCGTCCGTCGACCACCTCGAGCACGCCGGGCGCGTCCGACACGAGCTGATACGGCCGGCCGGAGAAGGTGAGCGCTTCACTGTAGGAGAAGCCGGGGCTGTCGAACGTCGCGTAGACCGTGACGGTCAGCTCGCCGCCGATCCCGGTGTGCGGCTTGCCGCGCAGGTCGAGGACCATCGACGTGACGTCGCCGTACACGTACACGGGAACGTCGTTCGAGACCTTGGCGGGCGACACCAGCCGCGCCCGCGCCGTCGTGATGCCGGGCGTGAGCGCGTTCAGACGCGCCCGGTCGCCCGACGCGTTCGGCGTCGTCGCGATGCCGACGTCGTCGACCTCGTAGGTCACCGCCTGCGAGAAGTCGCGGTTGCCGGCCTCGTAGAAGCCGAGCGTACGCAGCTGCGCCGACGTGCCGGCCTGCAGGTACTGCACCGGTTCGAGGTAGATGCTCTGCAGCGTGCCGAGCGCGACGAAGTTGCCGGACGCGGCCGAGACGATGCCCGACTCGGGATCCGTCGCCGACACGGTCGTCGACCCCGGCGTCAGCGCGTAGACGCGGCCGCGCGTGCCGGCGGTGTTGCTGGGGCGCGCGACGGCCGGCGTCGACACCGACCAGGTCACGATCTGGGTGAGGTCCTGCGACGAGCCGTCCGCGAAGTGGCCGGTGGCCGTGTACTGCTCGTGCTCGCCGATGAAGTGCGAGACCGTGGCGCCGGGCTCGATGGTGATCGACTGGAGCCCGCCGCCGACCAGCAGCATCGCGCTGCCGGCGTCGCCGGAGCAGACGCTCGTCAGCGGGTCGCAGGCGGAGATCGTCGTGCGGCCGCTCTGCAGCGCCACGACCTCGCTCGGGTTGGCCTCGCTGCTCTGCAGCGTCGCGACGGCGGGGTCGGCGACGGCGTACTGCAGCCGGTCGGTGACCACGGCGGTGCCGCCGCGGCCGAACGTGCCGAGCGCCGTGAAGCGCTCCCAGTCGCCGACGTCGCGATTCGCCTGCCGCGGCCAGAGCGTGATGCCGCGCAGCGACCACTCGACGGTGAGCGCGGCCGCGGCGACGCTGCCCGTCACCGTGTCGAGCACGCGGACCGTCGTGCTCCCGGGGTCGGTCGCGGTCGTCGCGCCGGCATCGGTCTTGGCGACGAGGGGATCGTCGATGGCCCACGTCACCGCGCCGGAGACGTCGGTGGTGCCGCGCATCGCGCGGAAACGCGTCGTCTGGCCGAAGTCGACGGTCGCCGCCGCGGGCTCGAGCCGCAGCGGCAGGGGCGACGCGACGGTGGTGCTGGTCGTGGTCGTCGTCGGCGTGCTCGTCGTGGTCGTGACCGGAGCGTTGGTGACGGTCACGGACACCGTCGTCCGCACCGGGCTGTTCGGCAGACCGACGTCGATGGGGGCCTCGCCCTCGGCGATGCCGGTCACGATCGTCGGCGCGTCCTCGTCGAGGAAGTCGGCGACAGCCGGTGTGAGGGACGCCCACTCCAGCATCTTCGTCACGTTCAGGATGCGGCCGTTCGCGAGCAACGCCGTCGCGCGCAGCGCCCGCGATTCGCCGATGGCGAGGGGGTCGGCGGCGCCGAGCACGTCGAGCGACAGCACGTCGCTCACGATCACGATGCCGTCGTGCCCGCTGCTCGACGAGCTGACGCCCTCGTAGGTGGCCGACAGCGTGGAGACGCCTGCGCTGAGCGCGTTGAAGCGGCTGAAGCCGGGCGGCAGGGTGCCGATCAACTCGGCGACGGTCGGCTCGCTCGACGTCCACGTCGCGCGCTGCGTGACGTTGAGCGTCTGGCCGTTCGCGAACGTGGCCACGGCGGTGAAGTCGTCGAAGCCGTCGACCGGGATCGTCGCGACCGGCGGCGTGACCGTCACGAAGAGCGGCGGCTCGTTCGGGAAGAACGTGAGGGTCGCGTCGTCGCCGGTGTCCCCGGTCGAGACGCCGGTGCGCGGGTCGGTGACACGGACCGTCGTCGTGCCGGGACCGACGCTCGTGAGGCCCACACGGCCTCTGCCGATGCCGGTGACCTTCGCCACCGACTCGTTCGACGACGTCACGATGACCGGGTCGGCGAAGCGGCTCGTGAGGCCGGGCGGGAAGTGCCCGATGATGGTGAGGCCGACGAACGATCCGGCCGGCGCCACGTTCTCGTGTGGCGACAGCTCGAGGCGCTGGAGCGCGCCCTGGACGACGATCTCGAGCGGCGGGCTCTCGAAGCCCGATCGCAGATCGACGGCCTTCACCGTCGTCGCGCCGGCGGCGACGCCGCGCACGAAGCGGCCGTCGACGACGTCGGCGATCGCCGGGTCGTTCGACACCAGGACGTAGTCGTCGGGCAGGAAGCGTGTGAAGTTGATGCCCGTGCCGTCGGGGGCGAACGTGCCGCTCACACGAAGCAGCCGCTGGGCGCCGATCGGGAGAGGATTGAGCGGCGGACAGCAGCCGACGATGATCTGCAGGGACGTCACGTCGCCCAGCGCCCGGAAGTGGACGTCGTCCGAGGCGGTGCCGCTCGTCGGATCCTCGGCCCAGATGCGCGCGACGCCGACGCCGCCCGCGCTGTCGATGCGGCTCTTATCGCCCGATGCGTTCGGCGCCGTCGCGATGTCCGTGTCGCGGGAGTGCCAGGTGACCTCCTGCGTGATGTTGCGATGGCCGCCGCCGACGTACTCGCCGAGGGCGGTGTAGCGCCGCGATCCCGGCGGCCGCACCGCATCGGCGTACGAATCGAAGGGGTGCACGTGGATCCGTTGCAGCGCGCCGAGCACGTAGAACGCGACGGTGAACGACTCGAGCCCGGTCTGCGGATCGCGTGCACGCACGAAGGTCAGTCCGGGCGCGATGCCGTCGATGCGGCTGCGGTCGCCGCCGGTGTTCGGCGCGGTGGCCACCGCAGGATCGCTCGAGATCCACTCGAGCCGTTGCGTGAGGTTTCGCTTCCGCCCGTCGGCGTAGTGGCCGACGGCAGTGAGGCGCATCGAGGCGCCCGGTGCGACCGAGAGCTGGTCCGTCGGAGAGAGGACGATGCTCTGCAGCCCGCCCAGCACGATCAGCGTCGCCTCGTTCGAGCAGATGTTCGTGATCGGATCGCACGCCTGTACCGTCGTCGTGCCGAAGGCGAGCGTCTTCACGCGGCTCGGCGGGCCGGCGCCCGTGCGATCGGGCACCGCGATCGACTCGTCGCCCGTCGACCAGACCAGACGCGGCGTGACGTTGTGCGTGGCGCCGCTCGCGAACGTGCCGGTCGCCTGGTACGTCTCCGTCTGGCCGACGACGCGGTTCACCTGCGCGGGCTGGATGTCGATGCTCTGGAGCGTCCACTCGACGGTGAGCGATCCGGTGCCGGAGGCGAGCGTCACCGGGTCGGTCGCGACGAGCGTCGTCGCGCCCGGGCCGCGGCCGAAGAAGCGTCCCGGCGCGGGCGGGTCGGCGAGCGCGGCGACCTCGTCGTCGACGGCGGTCCACACGACGCGGTCGGTGATCTCCTCGCTGTGCCCGTCGGGATAGTCGGCGAACGCGCGTGCGTCGGCGGTCTCGCGCCACTCGATGGTGCGAGACGCCGGCTCGACGCGCACCGTGAAGGTCGGCGTCTCCGTCTCGCCGAGCGACGGCACGCATACCTCGGTGACGGGACCGAGACGGAGCACGGCGCCGCCGAACGGCGTGACCAGCGAAACGACGTCGCCGCGCGGCGCGGACGACCCGCGCGCGGACCGCGCGCGGTGACACACCCAGCCGCGCGCCGACGGATCGTCGCAGTACCGGCGCGGCCGCTCGACGCGCAGCTCGTGCGCGCCGAACGTCGTGACGAACGACTGATTCGGCGGGCTCTTCGCGGTGGTGCGCAGGCCGTGGCAGAGGAAGTCGGTGCCCGGCGGCGGCAGCGGCGGCGCGCCACCGTTGCCGGCGGCGGCCGACGCGGTGACGAGGACGCGCGTCAGGGCCGAGAGGCTCGCGTCGAATTCGCCGTTCAGCGACGTCTCGAGGCCGACGGACTCGCCGCTGCGATCGCCGGGAACGTCGGCGCCGCGCTTGCGGCGTACCTCCCAGGCGGCGAGCGCAGTGGTCAGGTCCGGCGCCTCGCCGCCCGCGACGGCGGGCAGGCAGACGGTGCGTGGACGGCCGAGCTGCAGCGGCCCGTCGTCGCCGGTCATCGTGGGGCGGATCGCCGGTCGCGGAGCGCTGCCGCCGCGGACGAGCTTCGCGTGCCGGCAGACGAGGGCGACGGTCGTCGTGCCCTGGCCGGCCGGGACCGCCGTCGGCACCAGGAGGGTCGTCAGGAGGAGAGCCGCCGCGCCCGAGATCCGCATGGCGCCCATCAGCAAGGCGCGTGCCGCAAATCTTCGATCGGGATCGAGAAACCGCTGTAGATACATCATGTTGAGAAGGCGGCAGACGGCGCCCGTTGGGTGGGGTACCGCGCATGCACGAGGGCATGCCGGCGCGCACGATCGATGCGTGACCTTCGGGCTGCGGATCAGACCTTCGGCGGCATGGCGAAGCGGGTCGGATCTTCGCTCGTGGCGGCGGCGAGGAGGTCGCCGTCGGCCGACGTGACGTCGCCGAGGGGCAAGGTGCGGCCGTACGCTTGGAACTGCGTCTTCGTCATGTGCACCGCCCAGGAGGGTTTCGTCCCCAGGCGCCCGGCCCACGCATCGACGGTGGCATCGAGCGCGTCGTCGGCGACGACCGCGTTCAGGAGCCCGAGGCGCTCGGCGCGTGCGGCATCGATGCGATCGCAGAGCAGGATCAGCTCCTTCGCGCGCGCCATGCCCAGCTCGCGGATCAGCCGCGGCACGGCACCCCACGTGAGCGGCACGCCGAGGTCGACCTCCGGCACGTGGAGCAGGGTGCTCGTCGCCGCGAGCCGGAAGTCGCACGCCATCGCCAGCACGACGCCGCCGCCGACGACGTGGCCGTGGAGCCGGGCGATCGTGATCGCCTCGCAGCGCTCGATCGCCTCGAGCGCGCGACGGCCGAGCTGCGAGGTCCAGCGTCGCTCCCGCGGGCTCGCGCCGGAGCCGCGCCCCATGCGTCCCGGCGGATCGGTGCGGTCGGCGCCGGCGCAGAACGCGCGCCCGCGGCCGCCCAGCACGACGACCTGCGTCTCGAACCGTCGCTGGAGACCGTCGAACACCTCGACGATCTCCTCGAGCGCGGTCGGGTTGAGGGCGTTCAGCTTCGCCGGGCGATCGAGCCAGACGCGCGTGACGGGACCGTCGTGCTCGACGGCGAGGGTGGTCGGAGCCATGCGGCGCGTTGTCGGCCGCCCGAGCCTGCGGCGTCAAGGGACGATGACGTCGAAGTCGTAGCAGCCCGAGGCGCCCGCCATGTCGCCCGTGTTCGCCGCGAAGTGCGGGATGCTGCACACGACGGTGACGCCGACCGACGTCGGGCTGAAGATGAGCGTGCCCATCCGGTTGTCGAGCTGGCCGCTCCGGCAGACGCAGGGCCGCTTCTTGCGCTCGATTCGTTCGCCCATGGCGGAAAAGGTGTCGATGTCGGCGGCGAGCGTCGTGGCGGCGAGGGCGAGGGAGATGAGGGTGGTCGTCAGGGTGCGCATGCCCTGCGGGCGTTCCATCGACCTGAACGGCGTTCCACCGATCTGGTCTCCGGTCGGGCGCTCGTGCTAGCCGGGGCGCATGCGCGAGATCGCCAGCGGCCTCAGGTTCCCCGAAGGTCCGATCGCCATGTCGGACGGCAGCGTCGTGCTGGTCGAGATCCAGCGCGGGACGCTGTCGCGCGTCACGCCGGACGGACGGGTCGCCGTGGTCGCGGAGCTCGGCGGCGGGCCGAACGGCGCCGCCCTCGGTCCCGACGGCAAGGTCTACGTCTGCAACAACGGCGGGTTCGAGTGGCACGACGTCGCAGGCCTGACCGTGCCCGGCAACCAGGCGACGGACTACAGCGGCGGCCGCATCGAGCGCGTCGACCTCGCCACCGGAAAGTCCGAGGTGCTCTACCGCGAGTGCGACGGCCACCCGCTCCGCGGCCCGAACGACCTCGTCTTCGACGCGCACGGCGGCTTCTGGTTCACCGACCACGGCAAGATGCGCGACCGCGATCGCGACCGCACCGGGCTCTACTACGCGCTGCCCGACGGCTCCTCGATCCGCGAGGTCGTCTTTCCGCTCGAGTCGCCGAACGGCGTCGGCCTGTCGCCCGATGGCAAGCACCTCTACGTCGCCGAGACGTTCACCGGCCGCGTGTGGACCTGGGACGTCACCGCGCCCGGGCAGCTGGGCGGCGGCGCGCCGTTCGCGCCCGGCGGCGGCACGCTGCTCGCCGGTCTCCCGGGCTTCCAGCTCTTCGACTCGCTTGCGGTCGACGGCGACGGCAACGTTTGCGTCGCGACGCTCGTGAACGGCGGCATCACGTCGATCTCGCCCGACGGCAGCCGCATCGAGCACGTTCCGACGCCCGATCCGCTGACGACGAACATCTGCTTCGGCGGCGCCGATCTGCGCACCGCGTACGTCACGCTGTCGGGCGTCGGGAAGCTCGTCGCGCTCGACTGGCCGCGTCCGGGTCTGCGTCTCGCGTACCAGCGTTGACCGTGTTCTCGGCCCGGTGCTACGTGGCGAGCAGGACGTCCACAGCGCCGGGAGGGAACCGTCATGGGTGTCGCCGTGCGAGTCGAGCCGACCGTCGAGCGCTTCGTCAAAGCGCCCGTTCGCAAGATGCTGATCGACGGCCAGTGGGTCGAGGCCGCGTCGGGCAAGAGCTTCGAGACCGTCAATCCGGCCACCGGCGAGGTGCTGGCGCGCGTCGCCGAGGGTGATGCCGAGGACGTCGATCGCGCGGCGCGGGCTGCGCGGAAGGCGTTCGACGAAGGGCCATGGCCGCACATGGCGCCCCCGGAGCGGCAGCGCATCCTGCTGAAGCTCGCCGACCTCATCGAAGCGAACGCGCTCGAGCTGGCGCAGCTCGAAACGCTCGACAACGGCAAGTCGCTGTTCGAGACACAGAACGTCGACATCCCGTCGTCGGCGGAGACGTTCCGCTACTACGCCGGCTGGGTGAACAAGATCACGGGCGAGACGAGCCCGGCGAACCCCGGCTTCTTCAACTTCACGCTGCGCGAGCCGGTCGGCGTCTGCGGCCAGGTCATCCCCTGGAACTTCCCGCTGCTGATGGCCGCGTGGAAGCTCGGCCCCGCGCTTGCGTGCGGTAACACGGTCGTGCTGAAGCCGGCGGAGCAGACGCCGCTCACGGCGCTGCGGCTCGGCGAGCTGCTGCTCGAGGCGGGTGTGCCGCCGGGCGTCGTCAACATCATCCCCGGCTTCGGGCCGACCGCGGGCGGCGCCATCGTCCGCCATCCGCTGATCGACAAGGTCGCGTTCACGGGCTCGACCGACGTCGGCAAGGAGATCCACCGCGAGAGCGCCGCGACGTTGAAGCGCGTGTCGCTCGAGCTCGGCGGCAAGTCGCCGAACATCGTCTTCGCCGACGCGAACATCGAGGACGCGGTCACCGGCGCGCTCACGGGCGTCTTC
This sequence comes from uncultured Binatia bacterium (SeqCode), assembly GCA_964432595.1. GTDB lineage: Bacteria > Desulfobacterota > Binatia > DP-6 > DP-6 > DASYLJ01. The sequence continues at coordinate 133,280 of CAYSOF010000010.1, forward strand.
TTCAACCAGGGCGAGGTGTGCTGCGCGGGCACGCGGCTCTTCGTCGAGCAGAAGATCCACGATCAGTTCGCCGAGGCCGTCGCGAAGGCGGCGTCGGGTATGAAGCAGGGCCACGGGCTCGAGCCGGGCGTGCAGGTGGGGCCGCTCGTCAGCCAGGAGCAGCTCGACCGCGTCACCGGCTACCTGGACATCGGCAAGCAGGAAGGTGCCAAGGCGCTCGCCGGCGGCGAGCGCAACACGGCGCCGGGCCTCGAGGGCGGCTACTTCGTCAAGCCGACGGTCTTCACCGGCGTCCGCAACGACATGCGGATCGCGCGCGAGGAGATCTTCGGACCGGTCGTCTCCGTGATCCCCTTCAAGGACGAGCACGACGCCGTCTTCCAGGGCAACGACTCGCTCTACGGCCTGGCGGCCGGCGTGTGGACCCGCGACGTCGGCAAGGCGCACCGCGTGGCGCGGTCGCTGCGGGCGGGCACGGTGTGGGTCAACTGCTACAACGTCTTCGACGTCATCTCGCCGTTCGGCGGCTACAAGCAGAGCGGCTACGGCCGCGAGCTCAGCAAGTACGCGCTCGATCTCTACACGCAGGTGAAGAGCGTCTGGCTCAAGATCTGACCCCGAGACGCATGGGCTACGAGACGCTGCGGGTACAGGTCGACGAGGGCGTCGCCTGGGTCACGATCGATCATCCGCCGATCAACCTCTTCGACGCCGCGCTGATGCGCGACCTGATGGTCTGCGGCGCGGCGCTCGAGGAGGACGCGGCCGTCCGCGTCGTCGTCCTGCAGAGCGCGAATCCCGAGTTCTTCATCGCCCACGCGGACGTCGCGCTGATCCAGACGTTGCCCACCGAGGTGCCGCCCAAGCCGACGGTGCCGACGTTCTTCCACACGCTCGTCGACCGCTTCCGCACGATGCCCAAGGCGACGATCGGCAAGATCGAGGGCCGGGCGCGCGGCGGCGGCAGCGAGCTGCTGCTGTCGCTCGACATGCGTTTCGGCGCGCTCGGCAGATGCGTGCTCGGGCAGCCGGAGGTCGCGCTCGGCATCATCCCCGGCGGCAGCGGCACCCAGCGGCTGCCGCGGCTGGTAGGACGGGCGCGCGCACTCGAGATCATCCTCGGCTGCGACGACGTTCCCGCCGACGTGGCCGAGCACTGGGGGTACCTCAACCGGGCGCTGCCGCCCGACGAGCTCGGCCCGTTCGTCGACCGTCTGGCGCGACGGATCGCGTCGTTTCCGGCCGAGGCCATCGCGCTCGCGAAGGCGTCGGTCGACGCGGCCATTCCGGGGGTCCGCGAGGGCCTCGTCGAGGAGGCGCACGCCTTCAACCAGGCGGTCGCGACGCCGGCGGCGCGCGCGCGCATGGAGCGGTTCCTCGCCCGTGGCGGGCAGACGCGGGACGTCGAGCGCGACCTCACCGCGCTGCTCGATCTTCTCGGCTCGTAAAATCGCAACCGACCTCGACCGCACGTGTTCGCGGCGTCTGGAGGTTCGTATGCGAAAGGTGCTGCTGGTGGTCGCGGGGCTTCTGCTGGCCGGTGGGCTCATGGCCCGTCCCGCGGAGGCCGGGGTGAACTTCTCGATCGGTCTCGGATTCCCGGTGTTCGGTCCCGTCTATCCGTATCCCGCGCCGGTCTACGTCGCTCCCCCGCCGGTCTACTACGCGCCGCCCGTCTACTACGGCCCGCCGCGCTACTACCCCTACGGTGGCTACGGCGGCGGCTACTACCGGGGCGGCTGGGGTGGCCGGGGCTACTACCGGGGCGGGCGCGGCTACTATCGATGATCCGGTAGATATCCGTTGACTGACGCCCCCGTGTCCAACATACGCTTTAAGCGCATGTTGGAACGGGGTGACCGGGCCCGGCCGACGGCGCCCGAGACCAGACAGAGGATCCTCGACGCCGCGGAACGGCTCTTCGCAGAGGAAGGATTCGCGCGGACGTCTCTGCGCGCCGTGACGCTGGCCGCCGGCGTCAACGTCGCGGCCGTCCACTACCACTACGGATCGAAGGAGGCGCTGGCCGAGGCGGTGTTCGCCCGCCGCGTCGTCCCGGTCAACGCCGAGCGGCTCGCCTGGCTCGATCGGCTCGAGGCGGCCCCGTCGCCGCCCACGGTGGCCCAGGTCCTGGAGGCCTTCATCGCTCCGACGTTCCGCGCCGCGGCGGCGATGGGCGAGGGTGATCCGAGCCTGTCCCTCCTGATCGCGCGCTTCTACGCGGAGCCGGAAGACGTCATGGAGCGGATGGTGCGCGAGCAGTTCGGCGAGGTGGGCCGCCGCTTCACCGCCAGCCTCGGCCGCCTGCTGCCCCACCTCCAGCCGAGCGAGGTGTCCTGGCGCTTCCAGTTCACGCTCGCCGCCATGACGCACGTCCTCTCGGGACGTCATCGGTTCGAGGTCATCCCCGGCCTGCGGCTCGACGGCGGCGACGACGATGCCATCCGCCGCCTCGTCGCCTTCTGCGTCCCGGGCTTCGCCGCCCCGGCGGTGTCCGCATGAGCGTCCGCCTGCGCGATCCCCGGGTGCTCCTGCCGATCGGGGTGCTGGCGCTGTCGCTGGTCCTCGCCGCCGTGATGATGGCGGCGCGGACGCCCGTCGCCACCGAGCCGCCGGAGGTCGTCCCGCCGCTGGTGCGCGTGATCGACGTGACGCCGCGCGACCTGCGGCTGACCGTACAGACGCAGGGCACGGTCGTGCCGCGCACCCAGAGCACGCTCGTGCCCGAGGTGGGCGGCCGCATCGTCTGGACGTCGCCGGCGCTCGCGGCCGGTGGCTTCTTCGCCGCCGACGAGCCGCTCGTCCGGCTGGATCGCGCCGATGCCGAGGTGCGGCTCGCGCGGGCCGAGGCGACCGCGGCGGCGGCGCGCAGCCAGGCACAGCTCGCCCGCCGCAACGGCGCGCGCAGCCGCGAGCTGGCGCAGCAGGGCATCGTCAGCGCGATGACGCTCGACGACGCCGAGAACGCGGAGCGCGTCGCCACGGCGACGCAGCGCGAAGCCGAGGCGGCGCTCGATCAGGCGCGTCGCGATCTCGAGCGTACCGAGCTGCGGGCGCCGTTCGCGGGACGCGTGCGCGAAAAGCTGGTCGACGTCGGCCAGTTCGTCGATCGTGGAACGCCGCTCGCGACGCTCTATGCCGTCGACTGGGCCGAGGTGCGGCTGCCCGTCGCCGACACCGACCTGGCGTTCCTCGACCTGCGTCTCGACCACCGCGGCGACGCCCAGGCGCAGGCGGGACCCGAGGTGGAGCTGCGCGCCGACTTCGCCGGCCGCACGCATCGGTGGCGCGGGCGCATCGTCCGCACCGAGGGCGAGATCGACCCGCAGAGCCGCATGGTGCACGCGGTCGCGCGCGTCGAGGACCCGTACGGCCGCGGCGAGGATCCCGAGCGGCCGCCGCTGGCCGTCGGCCTGTTCGTGCAGGCCGAGATCGTCGGCCGCGACGTGCCGAACGCGATCACGCTGCCGCGCGCCGCGCTGCGCGGCGCCGACCAGGTGCTCGTGGTCGGGCCGGACGACCGGCTCGACGTACGCACCGTGAAGGTGCTGCGCCGCGACCGCCACGGCGTGGTCGTCGCCGACGGCCTCGCGCCGGGCGAGCGGGTCTGCGTGTCTCCGCTCGAGGCCGCGGTCGACGGGATGCCCGTCCGCACCGTCGCCGAGACTCCGTCGTGAAGGCCGCGATCGCCTGGTTCGCCGAGAATCACGTCGCGGCGAACCTGCTGATGGTCGTCATCATGGCGGGCGGCCTCTTCACCCTGCCGACGATCAAGCAGGAGGTGTTCCCGGAGGTGCGCATCGAGGTGGTGACCGTGTCGGTCGTCTACCGCGGCGCCGCCCCCGAGGAGGTGGAGGAGGCCGTCTGCGTCCGCGTCGAGGAGGCCATCCAGGGCGTCGAGGGCCTGAAGCGCGTCACGGCCAGCGCCAGCGAGGGCGTCGGGGTCGTGACGGCGGAGCTCGAGCCGGGTGCCGACGTCCGCCAGGCGCTCGACGACATCAAGGCGCGCGTCGACGCGATCGACACGTTCCCGGACGAGACCGAGAAGCCGATCGTGCAGCAGGCGATCATGCGCGCGCAGGTGATCAACGTCGCGGTGTCGGGCGACGTCGACGAGCGCACCCTGCGCCACACCGGCCAGCAGGTGCGCGACGAGATCGTCACCCTGCCGGGCGTGACGCACGCCGACCTCGCGAACGTGCGGCCGTACGAGGTGTCGATCGAGGTCTCGGAGGACGATCTCCGCCGGCACGGTCTCACGTTCGACGACGTCAGCGCGGCGGTGCGGCGCTCGTCGATGGACCTGCCGGGCGGCACGCTGCGGACGTCCAGCGGCGAGATCCTGCTGCGCACGAAGGGCCAGGCCTACCGCGGCCCCGAGTTCGAGCAGCTGGTCCTCCTCGCGCGCGACGACGGCACGCGCGTGCTGCTCGGCGACGTCGCCGAGGTCGTCGACGGCTTCGAGGAGACGGACAGCTTCGCGCGCTTCGACGGCCATCCCGCCGTGCTGGTCCAGGTGTTCCGCGTCGGCGACCAGAGCGCGCTCGACGTGGCGGCGAAGGTGCGCGCCTACGTCGCCGAGGCGCAGGCGCGCATGCCGCCCGGCATCACGCTGACGACGTGGCAGGACGATTCGCTCATCCTGAAGGCCCGCCTGGACACGCTCGTCGGCGACGCATGGCAGGGTTTCGCGCTGGTCTTGATCGCGCTGGCGCTGTTCATGCAGCTGCGGACGGCGTTCTGGGTCGGCATGGGCATACCCATCGCCGTGCTGGGCACGCTGTGGATCCTCCCGGGGCTCGACGTCTCGATCAACCTGCTGACGCTCTTCGCGTTTCTGCTCGTGCTCGGCGTGCTGGTCGACGACGCCATCGTGGTCGGCGAGAACGTCTACACGCTGCAGAGTCGCCGCCGCGATCCGCTGCGCGCCGCCATCGCCGGCGTGCAGGAGGTATCGACGCCGGTGACCTTCGGGGTGCTCTGCACCGTCGCTGCGTTCACGCCGCTCCTGATGATCCCGGGCGCGATGGGGAAGCTCACCGCGTCGATCCCGCTCGTCGTGATCTCGGCGCTGCTCGTCTCGCTCGTGGAGACGCAGCTGATCCTGCCGGCGCACCTCGGCCACGTGAAGCCGTCGAGCGGCCGGCCGTCGAACGCGCTCGTCGCGTGGTGGGGACGGGTGCAGGAGCGCACGTCGCGCGGGCTCGAGCGGTTCGTCCGGCGCGGCTACACGCCGTTCCTCGAGCGCGCGCTGGCGTATCGTTACCTGACCGTGGCCGTCGGCATCGGCGTGCTCGTCGTCACGGTGGGGCTGGTCGGGGGCGGCTGGGCGCGGTTCGTCTTCATGCCGCAGGTCGAGGCCGACAACGTCATCGCGTTTCTGACGATGCCGCAGGGGACGCCCGCCGACGTCACCGCCGCCGCCATCCGGCGGCTGGAGGACAGCGCCGAACGCGTGCGTGCGTCGCTCGAGCAGGAGGGTGCCGGCGACGTCTTCCACCACGTGCTCGCGTCGGTGGGCGAGCAGCCGTATCGCCAGCGGCAGGAGGAGGATCGTACCGGCGGCAAGTCGTCCGGCGTCAGCGCCGGACACCTCGGCGAGATCAACATCGAGCTGTCGCCCGCCGAGGAGCGCACCGTCACGAGCGCGGAGGTCGCGGCGCGGTGGCGCGAAGCGACGGGCGCCATCCCGGACGCCGTCGAGCTGAGCTTCACGTCGTCGCTGTTCTCGGCGGGCGCCGCGATCAGCGTGCAGCTGCAGGGACGCGACGACGCGGGCCTGCGCCGCGCGGCGGAGATGCTGAAGGAGCGGCTCGCCGCCTTTCAGGGCGTGTACGACGTGAGCGATTCGTTTCGCGGCGGCAAGCAGGAGGTGAAACTCCGCATCCTGCCGTCGGCGGAGGCGCTGGGACTGTCGCTCAACGACCTGGCGCGTCAGGTGCGGCAGGCGTTCTACGGCGACGAGGCGCAGCGCATCCAGCGCGGCCGTGACGACGTCCGCGTGATGGTGCGTTATCCGCGCGACGAGCGCCGCTCGCTCGGGGATCTCGAGAGCATGCGGATCCGCACCGCCGACGGCACCGCGGTCCCGTTCAGCGCGGTCGCGGAGGCCAATCTCGGCCGCGGCTTCGCGAGCATCCAGCGCGCCGACCGCGAGCGCGTCATCACCGTGACGGCCGACGTCGATGAAGGGGTGACGAGTCCGAACGAGGTGACGGCCGCGCTGCACGACGTCGTGCTGCCCGAGGTGCTCGCGACCGTGCCGGGCATCAGCTACTCGATGCAGGGCGAGCAGCGCGAGCAGCAGGAGTTCCTCGACGCCATGTTCCGCCGCTTCGGGCTGGCGCTGCTCATGATCTACGTGCTGCTGGCCATCCCGCTGCGCTCGTACCTGCAGCCGTTCCTCATCATGGCCGCCATTCCGTTCGCGATGGTCGGCGCCATCTGGGGGCACGTGCTGCTCGGCTGGGACCTGAGCATGTTCTCGGTGATCGGGCTGGTGGCGCTGTCGGGCGTCGTCGTGAACGACAGCCTGGTCCTCGTCGATTACGTGAACCAGCGCCGCAACGAGGGCGTGTCGCTGAGCACGGCGGCACGCACGGCCGGGGCCGCGCGCTTCCGTCCGATCATCCTCAACTCGGTGACGAGCTTCGTCGGGCTGACGCCGCTGCTGCTGAACCGCAGCGTCCAGGCGCAGTTCCTCATCCCGATGGCGATCTCGCTGACCTTCGGCGTCCTGCTCTCGACGCTGGTCACGCTGGTGCTCGTGCCGAGCGCGTACCTGATCCTCGACGACATCGCCGCGCTGTTCGGACGGCACGCCCCCGCTGAGCATCATCCGCACGCGCACGAGCACCCGACCACGGCGCCGATCCCGCCCGGGGAACCGGTCGGCGAGGCGGCCGCCGCCCGGCGCTCGTCGTCCTCAGGGCAGACGTGAGCGCAGCACGACCAGCGTCGCCCCGAGACCGCCGCGCTCCGGCGGCGCGTCGCGGAACGATGCGACCATGGGCAGGCGGCCGAGCGTGGCCTGCACGCGGGCGCGCTGCACGCCGATGCCGCGGCCGTGGATCAGCCGCACCTCGGTGAAGCCGGCCTCCTGCGCGGCGTCCAGATAGGCTTCGACCACCGACGGGATCTCGCGCGGCGCGAACGGATGCAGGTCGAGCGCGTCCTCGATGGGAACGACGACGGGCTGCTCGTCGTCGTCGGGATCGCTCATCGGCCCTCGGCGAGGAACGTGACGACGGCCGACGCGAACGCGTCGTTGCGATCGCCGGCGACCATGTGCCCGGCGCCCGACACGTCGACGTAGCGCGCCCGCGGCGCGACCTGCAGGAACTGCCGTGCGCCGTCCTCGCTGACGACGTCGCTCATCCGTCCGCGGACGAGCAGCATCGGGACGCGGATCGCGCGGGCGGCGTCCTCCAGCCGGTGCGGCTGCTGCGTGGCGCTCGGCCGCTTGTCGCCGCGCATGAGCCGCGGGTCCCAGTGCCAGCGATAGCGGCCGTCGTCACCGAGGCGCAGGTTCTTGCGCAGGCCGTCGAGGTCCTTCGGGCGCGGGCGGTGGACGAGGTAGCCGGCGACCGCGTCCGCTGCCTCCTCGAGCGTGGCGAAGCCGTCGGGATTGCCGGTCATGAAGTCGATGATGCGCCCGACGCCGACCTGGTCGACGCGCGGCGCGATGTCGACGAGCACGACGGCCGACGCCGGCGGCGGATCGAGCTCGCCCTGCGCGACCAGCGTCGCGAGGCCGCCGAGCGACGCGCCGACGACGGCCGGCGGCTGTGGAAACTTCGCGGCCATCGCCTGCAGATCGCGCGCGAAGGCGTCGACGGAGTAGTCGCCGTCGGGATCCCACGTGCTGTCGCCGTGGCCGCGCAGATCGACGGCGACGGCGTACCGCCCCGCCTGCGCGAGCGCGGCGGCGGTGCCGCCCCAGGCGTGACGCGTCTGGCCGCCGCCGTGCAGCAGGAGGACGCCGGGTGCGTCGGCATCGCCCCAGGCGTCGCCGACGAGCTGCAGCGGACCCACTTCGAACGTCACGCGACGCGGCTCACCCATTCCCGTCCTCCACCGGCGGCTGCGCGAGCACGTCCGGGATCCATCGGCCGAGACGATCGCGCAGATCGGAGGCCGCCTCGACGAGCAGGTGCCCGGCGCCCGGCAGGACGACGACCTCGCCCGCGCCGGCCAGCGCCTGCACCGCCTGACTGGCCATGACGGGCAGCAGCTCGTCGCGATCGCCGTGGAGCAGGAGCAGCGGACGACGGAGCGCGCCCGCGCCCTCGCAGCCAGCCGACTGCGTCGAGAGCGTCACCACGCCGCAGGTCATCGGCCGCAACGCGATGCCGGCGTTGATCGCGACGGCGCCGCCGAACGAGTGGCCCATCACGACGAACCGCCGCCCGCCGTTGCGGTGCGCGAGGTCTGCCGCGCCCGCCACGTCGAGCACGCACGCGTCGAGGTCGTTCGGGCGCCGGTAGCCGACGCGAATGGTGCCGATGCCCTTTGCGGCGAACGTCTCGCCGAGCGCGTGGTAGAGGCCTTCGGCAGGGCCCAGCAGCCCGCCCATCGCGCCGCCGCACATCAGGACCACGCGCTCGTGCGTCGGGTCGCCGTGCCAGAGGAACGTCAGCAGCCCCTCGAACGTGTAGCCTTCGATGTGGCGGAGGCCGGGCGTCACCAGGACGTCCTGCTTCGCGATGACGCGCAGGCGATCGAGCGGCCGCTCGCGCGCTTTGGCGGGCGGAGCGTCGCTGCTCATGCGCCGACGGGCGGACGGCGGTCCGCCCACGGCTGCGCCTCTTCCAGCTGCGCCGCGACGCGCAGCAGGAGGTCCTCGCGGAGATACGGCGCGACGAGCTGCATGCCGAGCGGCAGGCCGTCGGCGCTCCAGTGCAGCGGCAGCGAGATCGCCGGCTGCCCCGACATGTTGAACGGCGACGTGAACGCCGCGAACATGCTCGCGCGCATGCCGGCGACGACCGGCGCGTCGGGATCGGGCGTGAACGTGCCGAGCGGCGGCGGCGGCTCGGGAACGGTCGGCGTCAGGAGGAGATCGAAGCCGCTCTCCCACCACGCGGCCAGCCGTCGTGTGTAGCCGTGGATCCAGTCGACGGTCGTCAGATACTGCATGGCGGTGCAGCCGCGGCCGAGGGTCGCGAGCTCCCAGTTGAGCGGGTCGACGTCCTCGCGGCCGAGCGGGCGGCCGGCGAACATGCTCAGCGTCTCGAGCAGGTGCGCGATCTCCGTCGCGTACATCAGGGAGAAGTGCTGGCCCACCTCGGGCTCGTCGAGCGCATCGGGATGCGACGGGACCACCTCGTGGCCGAGCGCCGTGAGGATGCCGGCGGTACCCTCGACGGCGGCGACCACTTCGGGATGGACCGTGCCCATGTTGCCCGGCGCGCGCGTCAGCATTCCGATACGCAGCTTGCCGGGCGCAGTCCCCGGCTCGAGTGCGTACGGGCGCGCCGGCGGCGGCGCGGTGTACGGGTCGCCCGGCATGTGGCCGGCGACCGCGTCGAGGATCGCGGCCGTGTCGCGCACCGAGCGCGTGACGACGCCCTCGGAGACCATGCCGTTCATGCCGTCGCCCACGTCCGGCCCGAACGACGTCCGTCCGCGCGACGGCTTGAGCCCGACGAGCCCGCACTCGCTCGCCGGGATGCGGATGCTGCCGCCGCCGTCGTTCGCGTGCGCGGCGGGCACCATGCCCGACGCGACGGCCGCGGCCGAGCCACCGCTCGATCCGCCGGTGGAGTGTCCGGGGTTCCACGGGTTGCGCGACGGCCCGTACGCGTCGGGCTCCGTCGTCGGCAGCGTGCCGAGCTCCGGCGTGTTCGTGCGCCCGACGATGACGAAGCCGGCGGCGCGGAGCTTCTGCGCGAGGTACGAGTCGTGAGGGATCCGGAGCCCGTTGTCGCGGAGGAAGCGGGTGCCCATGTGCATCGGGTCGCCCGCCGTCGAGCACAGCAGGTCCTTCACGAGCATCGGCACGCCGTGGAACGGGCCGCTCCCGGCGCCCGCCGCGCGGGCTTCCGCGCGGGCGTCGTCGAAGCGGGGATGGATGACCGCGTTGAGCTGGGGATTCAGGCGTTCGATGCGGGCGATCGCCGAGTCGACGAGCTCGATCGGCGTCACCTCGCGGCGGTGGACCAGCTCCGCCTGCGCGGTCGCATCGAGACGGGAGAAATCGTCGGGCATGTCCGACGCTACGACGAGGTTCCGCATCAAGTCCAGCCCTGCGCCCAGCTCGTTCTTCGCGCGATTGACAGCGTGCGCGCGGCACGAAAAGGGTGCTGCCCATGAGCTCCAGCGTGCGCCCCGATCTGCTGCGTGCCCTCACCGCGCTGACGACCGGCATCTACGTGCTGGCGGTGCGCGACGGCGACGAGCGCCACGCGATGTCGGCGTCGTGGGTCACGCAGGTCTCCGGCGATCCGCCGCTGCTCGTCGCCGCCGTCGACCGGGCGCATCGCACGCACGGCGTGATCGAGCGCACCGGCGCGTTCGCGCTGAACGTCGTCGGCGAGCGCGGACGCCACCTCGAGGACTTCTTCCACTCGGCCGGTGCGCAGCGCGCGGACAACCTCGCGACGGTCGCGTACGAGGATGGGCCCGGCGGGCTCCCGCTCCTCCACGGCGCGATGGTGAGCCTCGAGTGCCGCGTGCAGCAGGCGCACACGGCCGGCGACCACACGCTCTTCGTGGCGTCGATCGAGCGTGTCGTCGAGCGCGGCAACGACAAGCCGCTGACGTCGCAGGCGCTCGAGTACGTGTACGTCGGGACGGTCGTCCCGCAGCCCGTGCGCGACTGACGCGCCTTGCGGTAAAGCGCCTGCGTTAGCTACAAGTCGCGCCGATGGCGCGCGACCCGCAGCCGCCCCCCGCGACGCGCGACCGGCTGCTGGACGCCGCCGAGCGCCTCTTCGCGGAAGAAGGCATCCAGGCGGTGTCGCTGCGGCAGATCAACCTCGCCGCGGGCGCACGCAACACCGCCGCGGCCAACTACCACTTCCGCACGAAGAACGACCTGATTCGCGCCGTCGCCGCCCGCCGGATGGACGCGCTCAGCGAGGAGCGGCTGCGCCGCCTGGCCCAGGTCGACGCGGATGCGGCGGGCGGCGTGCCGGACCTGCGCCGCATCGTCGAGGCGGGGTTCCTGCCGCCCGTCGAGCTGCTCGCGCTGCCCGACGGCGGCGGCGCGCACTACGTGCGCTTCCTCGCCCGCGTCCCGCTCGAGAGCGCGCTGCCGCTCATGCATGTCGCGACGCGCGCCTGGTACGACTCGTCGGCCCGCCTGCTGGAGCTGCTCGGCCGCGCGCTGCCCGACCTGGCGCCGTCGGTCCTGCTCCACCGGACGCTCTTCGCCATCGACGTGCTGATCAGCGCGTCGGCGAACCTCGGCCGCGTCGCGGCGCTGCGCAACCAGGGCCTCGATGCGCGCGCCGTCGCGCAGTTCGGCACGTGGCTCGTCGACTTCATCGTCGGTGGGCTCGCCGCGCCCGACACGAGTGTGCCCGCTCGTCGCGCGCGACGTCGCACGGGGCGCACCGAATCGCCGGCCGCCTTCTGGGGGCTCGCGGCGCTCGACGACGCGCTCGGCGGCTGACCGTCAGCGCGACGCGGCGGCTGCCGCGGGGACGGGCGGCGCCTCGCCGACCTCGCGCAGGAACATCGCGTGCACGGCGGCGGTCAGCGACTCGACGCTCTCGTGCGCGAACTGCGCGTAGGGGATCTCGTCGAGGACGCGCACGCGGATCGCATGACGGCCCTGCAGCACGAGGCCGCGCTTCGGCAGCGCATTCGCCGTCCCGTCGAGCACGATGGGCAGGATCGGCACCTTCGCGCGCAGCGCCAGCGTGAAGGCGCCGTGCTTGAAGGCCTTCAGCCGCCCGTCGGCGGAGCGGGTGCCCTCGGGGAAGATCATCAGCGAGCTGCCCTCGTGCAGCGTCCGCTCGGCGTCGTGCAGCATCTGCGCGATGCTCGCGGGGTCGCCCCGGCGCAGCCGGATGTAGCGGTTCAGCGACATGTTCCAGCCGACGCAGGGAATGCGGAACAGCTCGGCCTTCGACACCCATTTGAAGTGGGCGAACAGCCGGAACAGGACGAGGATGTCGAGCAGCGACTGGTGGTTCGCCACCATCACGTAGGTGACACCGGGCCGGATGCGCTCGCGCCCCTCGATGGTGACGCGCCAGGCGGGGTTGAGCCACGTGTAGATCGACGCCCAGAAGCACGTGAACCGGTGCTGTGCCACCAGGCGGCGATCGAACGCCACGGTGAGAAGCCACACCAGCACCGCCACCGGGAACAGCAGCAACGAGCTGAAGAAGATGAACGCCCAGAAGAGCGACGAGAACACTCGACGGCGCACGCACTGCCTCCTAGCACCGGCGCGACGGCCGTACTACACCTTGCCACATGATCGCGCGCGGCATGAGCCACGTCTCGTTCCCCGTCGAGGACCTCGAGCGCTCGCTCGCATTCTACCGCGACACGTTGGGGTTCCATCCGATCCCGCGGCCCAACCTGGGTGTCGCCGGCGCCTGGCTGCAGGCGGGCGACGCGCAGGTCCACCTGATCGAGCGGTTTCCGGGCGTGCCGATGGGCCAGCCGCCGCCGTCGTTGAACCCCGCGGCACAGCACGTCGCGTTCGCGATCACGGACTACGACGCGGCCGTGGCCGCGCTGAAGGGCCGGGGCCTGACGGTGCTCGAGACCGGCGCCGAGCAGGGGCAGCTCTGGGTGCAGGATCCCGACGGGCACGTCATCGAGCTGAACGCGCGGTGAAGCTCGGACGCGCCACCACCGTCGTCGTCGGCGAGCAGGGCGGCAAGTACCCGCACGGGAACAGCCTGCTCGTCGAGGGTTCCGAGGAGTCGCTCGTCGTCGACCCCTCGCTCACCCTCGCGCATCTCGACGACGCGCCGCGCGCCGATCGCGTCGTCAACAGCCACTGCCACGAGGACCACGTCGCCGGGAACCACCGCTACCCGTCGGCGAGCTGGCACCTGCCGGAGGCGGACTTGCCGGGCATCGCCTCGGTCGACGGCATCATGGCGATCTACGGCTTCGACGGGACGGTCGACGACGCGTTCCGCAAGGTCGTCGTCGACCAGTTCCATTTCACGCCGCGCGCCGACGCCGTCCCCTACCGCGACGGCGACGTGTTCGAGCTCGGCGGCGGCGTCCGTGTGCGCGCGATCCACGCGCCGGGTCACACCCGCGGTCACTCGCTGCTGTACGTCGAGCCCGACGACGTCCTCTACCTCGGCGACATCGACCTCTCGAGCTTCGGCCCGTACTACGGCGACGCGTGGTCGTCGCTCGAGGACTTCGAGCGGACGCTCGCGATGGTGCGCACGATCCCCGCGCGCTGGTACGCGACGTTCCATCACGTCGGCGTGCTGGAGGGGCGCGCGGCGTTCCTCGAGCGCCTCGACCGCTTCACCGCGGTGATCGGCCGTCGCGAAGCGGCGCTGCTCGCGTACCTCGCCGAGCCGCACACGCTCGACGAGATCGCGGCGCACCGCTTCGTCTACCGCCCGGCCGATCCGGTGAGCTTCGCCGAGCCGGTCGAGCGCCGCAGCATGGGGCAGCACGTCGCGCGGCTGGTCGTCGCCGGGCGCGTCGCCGAGGTCGAGCCGGGCCGTTTCGTCGCCCGCTGACGGCATCCCACGAACACGCGATCCCCGGGCGGGCGGCACCTTGCTAGGGGAGCGTCATGACACGCATCATCATCGCAGGGCTGCTGCTGGCGGCGACCGTGGGTCCGGCCGAGGCGCGACGCTACGGCGGCGAGTGGAGCAACGCCTTCACGGCGGCGCAGGGCGCGCTCGTCTTCCGCGGGCGGCTGACGGAGGGCGCGGCGTCCATCCGGGGCCGCGTCCGCTGCCGCAACTGTCCGGTGCGCGGCCGCCTGCAGATGACCTGCACGGCGGGCTACTGCACCGGCACGATCAGCAACGGCTGCACGGCCGAGGGCTACTACTACGGCACGCACCTCGAAGGGACGTACGACTGCAACGGCAATCCCGTCGGCGTGCTGGCGTTCGGTCCGCGCTGAGTACGCGAGCCAAGACCATGTCTTGGCTCGGATTCAGAGGCGAGCGTGTGGCGGGTCGTTCCCGCGCGACCTGCATGCCGCGGCCGGCGAAGCCGGCGAAGCCGGCGCGGCACCCGCGTCACGCACGACATCCTGCCGTTGCGACACAAGCGATCGGAGCAGCGTGCCGCGCCGGCTCCGCCGGCCGCGGCATACGGGTGATTCGCAGCGAGTCGCTACTTGCTCGCTGCTTCTCCGAGCCAAGACATGGTCTTGGCTCGACTACGCCGCTTCCTTCGACGCCGCCCGCTCCAGTACCGCGCGGTAGCCGTGCGTGATGCACGCGTCGTCGAGGACGCCGCGGTCGCGCAGCATGCGGTGCATGCGCGGCAGGTTGTAGTGCGGGACGGTCATCAGCAGGTGGTGCTCGAGGTGGTAGTTCACGAAGTTCGGCGCGATCAGCAGCCGCTCCCACCAGCGGATGATCGTCGTGCGCGTCTGGCCGAGGTCGGTCGACGGATCGGCCACCATCGCGTGCTCGGCGATCGAGCGGATCCGCATCACGAGGCTGTACGTCGTCATCCACGCGCCGATCCACAGCAGGTAGAGCGCCGGGTGGCCGAGCAGCGTCAGCACCCCGAACAGCACGACGTTCGTGATGACGACGCCCCACAGCGCCTCCATGCCGGCGTCGAAGTTGCGCGCCACACGGCCTTGCGACTGGCCGAGATCGCGCCGCAGCGTCGCCTTGAGACGCTTCCAGCCCGTCTGCCCGCTGAGGTCACGCCAGATCTTGCGCCACAGGCTGTCGCGCGTGATCGGGAAGGGCCGCACCAGGCCGATGTCGGGATCCTCGCGCGTCCACGTGTGCGCGTGGTGATGCAGGTGGTAGGGCCGGTAGGGCCGGATGTCGCTCCACACCGGGAACGCGCAGAGCCAGTTGCCGGCCCAGTCGTTCAGCGCGCGGTTCTTGAAGAGCGTGTGGTGCGACGCCTCGTGCATGAGGACGGCCATGCCGAGCTGGCGTGCGCCGATGACGAACAGCGCCACCAGCACCGTGAGCGTGTTCGGCCACCAGGCGACGAGCGCGAACGCCGCGGCGATCATCCCCCAGTTGGTGGCGATCGACAGCCAGCTCTTCCAGGCAGTCGGTTGCAGCAGGTCGCGGATCTCGTCGCGCGAGAGGGCCTCGCGCCAGAGGGGAACGTTCATGCCAATCCTCCGTGGGCGTCGATGCGGACGTCGGCCGGGGCGTGCAGGTGCGGCACGCCGAAGCCGCGCAGGAACTGTGCCCAGACCGTACGGCCCAGGCGGTCGTAGCGGCGGAGCGTCGCGAGCAGGAGATCGCGCTCGCGCGCCGGCACGATGCGCTCGGGCAGCAGCGGGTCGAGCACGAGGAGCCGGATGGCGCGGCCGCCGACCAGGAACGACTCGACCATCGCGCGCTCGAGCGGCAGCTGCGGCAGGCGGCGCTCGCTGCGCTCGAGCTCCTGGCGGGTCGTGCGCCACGTCTGCACGAGCGACGTCGCGGGCCACAGCGCGCAGGCGCGACGCGCGGTCGCGTCGTCGAGGTCGCGGGCGACGAAGACCGGCGCAGTCGTGTCGAGCCCGAGCGCGTAGAGCTGCTCGCGCGTCGCCGCGATGCCGCCGGCCAGGTTGTCGGGACGGACGGCCAGGCCCGGCGCCAGCTCGCGCAACCCGAGGAAGTGCAGGGCGCGATCGCGGCGGCGGCCGGCGGCGCGATCGCTGCGGCCGAGCGCGCCCGTGTGCACCGCGATCCAGCCGCCGTCCCACGCGCGCATGCGGTCGCCGAGCCGCTTCCACGACGCCACCTGCCGCGACACCGCGCCGGCACGCGCGCCGAGACGGTACTGGCCGCGGTCGTCGCGCTCGACGAGGCCGGAGGTCAGCAGCCGGGTGAGGGTCACGCGGATCGCGTTCTCCGCGAGACCGAAGAGCGCGCCCGCCGCCACCAGCGTGCCGACGGGCATGCTGCCCCTGGGCAGGGTCGACAACAGGTCGAGGACGACCGACTTCGCGGTGGGAGCCACCGCTCTGGACATTACACAGATCGGCTTGCGTGGGTCAATCCTGTAATGACGACCGATAGCCCCGGGGGGAGGAGCCCGTCCACCGCTTGAAGGCGCGCGAGAACGTGCTCGTGTCCGCGAAGCCGAGGACGAAGGCGATCTCGGTGACGGAGAGCCGGCCCTCGGCGACGTAGGTTCGCGCCAGCGCGATGCGGGCCTCGTCGACCACTTCGCTGAAGGACGTCCCCTCCGCGGCCAGCTGACGCTGCAGCGTCCGCGCGCTCATGCCGAGCGCGCGCGCGATGGTCGGCTTGGACGGCACGCCGCCGGGCAGGGCGTCGAGCAGCGCCTGCTGCACGCGCGCCGAGGTGCGCGTGTGCTCGAGGCGGGCGAGGTAACGGACCAGCACCTCGTCGTTCGCGCGGGCCAGCTCGGCGTTGCCGGCGGGCAGCGGGGCGTCGAGATCGGCGCGCGCGAACTCGAGTGCGTTCACCGGCGCGTCCCACGCCAGCGGCGCGCGGAGCGTGCGGCGATACGGCTCCGTGTCGCGCGGCTCCGGGCGTGCGAACGTCGCGCGCCGCGGGTCGCAGCCGCGCAGCAGGCGTGCCTGGCGGGCCGAGATGGCGGCGATCGCGTCGACGGCGTGGAACGGGACGTCGGGCTGGGCCGACACGTCGATTTCGAAGCGCCCGACCTCGCCGTCGTCGCGCAGCGAGAGCTCGATGACGTCGCCGATGAGCCGCCGGTAGCGGATGATGCGCTCGAACGCCTCGCGCAGCGTGCTGCTCGCGAGCACCGCGTAGCCGAGCGCGTGAAACGTCGTCTGCGCCGTGAAGCGTGCCGCCTGCAGGCCGAACGCGGGGTCGCCCGTCGCCTCGACGGCCAGCGCCCACAGGCGGTTCAGGGCGGCGCGCGGGACGCGGGCGTCGGGGCCGAGGGCAGCGGGGTCGATGCCCGCCTGCGCGGCCAGGGCGCCCGCATCGATCCCGCGCGCTTCGAGCGCGCGCAGGATCGTCGCCGGCCAGGTGGCGAGGGTGGACGACGGCATGGCGTTTGGCTCGGCCGGCAAAGACACTGGCTCCCGGCGCAAAGCAAGCTCGGCCCGCCGTCGGCTATGGTCCTCGACATGACGGAGCCCATCATTCGCGTGGCCGACCTGGCCTTCCCGCGGTTCCAGGCCCCGGACCTGGACGTCATGGAGGCCTTCCTCGGCGACTTCGGGATGCAGCGTGCCGCCCGCACCGAGCGCGCGCTCTACATGCGCGGCACCGACCCCCAGCACCACGTGCACGTGACGCACCTCGGCGAGCCCGCGTTCCTCGGCCTGGCGTTCCAGGCCGCGAGCCGTGCCGACCTCGTCACGCTGGCGGCGGCAGTCGACGGCGCGGTCGAGCCGACGGGCGAGCCGGGCGGCGGCGAGGTGGTGCACCTGCGCGATCCCGACGGCCGCATCGTCGACGTGGTGTTCGGCATCGCGCCGCTCGACCGCGTCGCCGTCCGCTCGCACCCGCCGCTCAACACCGGCAACGGTCGCCTGCGCGTCGGCACGCTCCAGCGCGTCGCGCCCGGCCCGTCGCAGGTGAAGCGCTGCGGCCACGCCGCCATCAAGACCGCCGATCTCTCGCGCCTGTGGCCGTGGTACCGGCGCCACCTCGGGCTGCTCGTCTCGGACGACATCTACATCGAGGAGCCAGGACGTCCCCTCGGCCGCTTCGCGCGCTGCGACCGCGGCGAGATGGCGGCGGATCACCACACGCTGCTCTTCCTCGAGATGGGGGAGGCGAAGCTCGGCCACGTCGCCTGGGAGGTGGCCGACTTCGACGACCTGATGGTCGGCCACGATCACCTGGTCAACGCCGGCATCCGCCACTACTGGGGGATCGGCCGTCACGTGCTCGGCGGACAGATCTTCGACTACTGGAAGGACCCGCTGGGGTTCACCGTCGAGCACTGGACCGACAGCGATCTGCTCGACGCCACCGCGCCCGCGGGCGCCCATCACGTCATGGCCGCCGGCAACCAGTGGGGCCCGCCGCCGCCGCCGGACCTGGACTTCTGACATGGACCTCAAGATCAAAGGACGGCGCGCCATCGTGTGCGCCGCGAGCAAGGGACTGGGACGCGCGTGCGCCGAGGCGCTGGCGCGCGAGGGCGTGTCGCTCGTGATCAACGCGCGCGACGCCGGCGTGCTGGCGTCGACCGCCGCCGAGATCGCCGCCACGACGGCCGTGCCCGTGATCACTGTCGCGGGCGACGTGACCACGGCGGAGACGCGCGAGCGGCTGCTCGAGGCCTGCCCGCAGCCGGACATCCTCGTCACCAACAACGCCGGGCCGCCGCCGGGCCGCTTCCAGGATTGGGACCGCACGGCGTGGTCGGCGGCCCTCGACGCGCAGATGCTCGCGCCGATCGAGCTGATCCGCGCCGTCGTCGACGGGATGGTCGAGCGCCGCTTCGGCCGCATCGTCAACATCACGTCGGCGATGGTGAAGGCGCCGCTCGCGCCGATGGGGCTGTCGGCGGGCGCGCGCGCGGGGCTGACGTCGGCGTGCAAGGCGCTGTCGCAGCAGGTGGCGTGGGCGAACGTGACGATCAACAACCTGCTGCCGGAGCGGATCGACACCGATCGGCAGGCGATGATGGCGCAGCTGACGGCGATGATGAACGGCATCACGGTGGACGAGGCGTACGACCAGATGCGCGCGCGCATCCCGGCCGGCCGGCTCGGGCGGCCCGACGAGCTGGGCGACGCCTGCGCGTTCCTCTGCAGCGAGCGGGCCGGCTTCATCACCGGCCAGAACCTCCAGCTCGACGGCGGCGCCTACGCGGGGCTGTTCTGATGGAGACGGTCGACGTCCTCGTCGTCGGCGCGGGGCCGACGGGGCTCATGGCGG
Source organism: uncultured Binatia bacterium (SeqCode) (assembly GCA_964432595.1). Classification (GTDB taxonomy): domain Bacteria; phylum Desulfobacterota; class Binatia; order DP-6; family DP-6; genus DASYLJ01. The sequence continues at coordinate 152,257 of CAYSOF010000010.1, forward strand.
CGCTGCTGCTGCGCCGTCTCGGCCTGCGCGCGATCGTCGTCGAGCGGCGCGACGGCGTGCGGCGCGCGCCCGCGGCGCACTGCGTGAACGCGCGCACGTTCGAGATCTGCCGGCAGGCGGGCGTCGACATGGATGCGATCGCCGCCGCCGCGCGGCCGCCGGCCGACGCCGGCCGGACGTACTGGGTGACGCGGCTCGGCGGCGACGTCCTCGGCTGCCTGCCGTACGAGCGCCAGGGCGACGACGTGCTCGCGCTGACCCCGACGCCGCTGCGGAACCTGTCGCAGCACCGCTTCGAGCCCATCCTGCTCGACGCCGTGCGCGCGTCGGGGGCCGAGTCGCCGCGCTACGGGCATGCGTGGGTGTCATCGGTCGACGACGGCGACCGTGTCACCTCGACGATCTCCGACGGCGGGCAGTACACGGTGCGCAGCAAGTACGTGATCGCCGCCGACGGCGCCGGCAGCCGCATCCGGCAGTCGCTCGGCATCGCCCCGGTCGGGCCGGACGAGCTGCAGCGGTTCGTCATGATCCACATCGCGGCCGACTGGCGTCCGCTCGTGCGCGACTGTCCGGGCGTTCTCTACTGGGTGACCGATCCCGAAAGCAGCGGCGTGTTCGTCGCGCACGACGTCGACCGCGAGTGGGTGTTCATGCACCCGGCCGCCGACGACGGCCCCTACGACGTGGCGCGCTGCGAGGCGATCGTGCGCCGCGCGCTGCACGTCGCCGACGTTCCCTTCGCGATCCGCACGATCTCGCCGTGGGCGATGACGTGTCAGGTCGCCGAGCGCTACGGCGCGGGCCGCATCTTCCTCGCCGGCGACGCCGCGCATCGCTTTCCGCCGACGGGCGGTCTCGGCCTCAACACCGGCGTGCAGGACGCGCACAACCTCGCCTGGAAGCTGGCCGCGGTGCTGCGCGGCGACGCGGCGGACGCGTTGCTCGAGACGTACGAGCGCGAGCGCCAGCCGGTGGCGCGCTACAACGCGGAGCAGAGCCTGCAGAACGGCATGAAGCTGATGGAGGTGCCGCAGGCGCTTGCCGAGGGGGGCGACGTCGCGACGGCGATCGCGCACCAGGCCGAGCACTTCGACATGCTCGGGCTCCAGCTCGGCTTCGTCTACGACGTGCCCGACGGCGAAGACGCGCCGGCCGCGGCGAATCCCGTGCGCGACTTCGTCCCGTCGAGCCGTCCCGGGGCGCGCCTGCCGCACGGCTGGCTCGACGAAGGGCGCTCCACGCTCGACCTGATCGCGTACGACCGGCCGACGGTGCTGGTCGGGCCGGAGGGCACGCTCCCGGACGCGGTGCGGGTGCCGTCGCAGGCGTGGTGGGCGGACGTCGCGGGCATGCGTCCCGACGGCGCACTGCTCGTACGGCCCGACCAGCACGTCGCGTTCCGCGCACGCGGCGGCGCCACGGCGGACATGCTTCGCGCCGCGCTCGCGCGGACGCTATGTCGGGCGGGATGATCCGCCGCGCGGTGCTCGCCGTCATGCTGTCGTTCATCGCCTCCGGGTGCACGCCGGTCTTCGAGCCTGCCTTCGACGAGCGCGTCGACCCGGCGACGTTCGGCGACGTCGCGATCGCGCCGCTCGACGAGGCGCTGACCTTCGCGCGCATCGAGACCGACGGCCGCCGTCGCGTGCTCGGCGTCACCCGCTACGCGGGCGGTCGCGTGCGGGGCGTCGACCTCGGCGCCGACGATCCGATCGCGCTCGTGCGCGAGCGTGGCTACGACGCGCTCGCCGATGCGATCCGCGCCGGCACGCCCACCGAGGTGGCGGCGACCGAGCTCGTGGCGCCCGTCGACCTGGGCGATGCGCACGTCGCCGCGGCGACGAACTTCCCCGAGCACGCCGGCGATGCCGGCGTCGAGGACGGCCCGTTCCTGTTCGCGAAGCTCGTGCAGCCGACGGGGCCGCGCGCGTCGATCCCGGCCGGCGACGGTCTCCTCGACTACGAGGTGGAGATCGCGTGGGTGCCGCTCGAGCCGATCGCGGCGGGCGATCCGGTGCCGGCGCAGCTGGGCCTGGTCCTGTGCAACGACGTCACCGACCGCGACACGCTGCTGCACCTCCTCGACCCGTGGGACGTCGCGTCGGGCACGGGCTTCACGACCGGCAAGAGCTTCCCGGGCTTCCTCCCGATCGGTGACCTGTTCGTGGTGCCGCGCGATCATCGCGCCTTCGCGAAGAAGCTCGTGCTGCAGCTCTCGGTGAACGGCGCGCTCCGCCAGCGCTCGCCCGCGACGGCCATGGTGTGGGACGTCGACGAAATCTTCGCCCGCACCTGGGCGTGGAAGGATCGACGGTGGGACCACCGCGGCGAGGAGGTGGGGCTGCTGCCCGCGCCCGACGCGATTCCCGCGCGCGCGATGCTCCTGTCGGGCACGCCGCACGGCACGGTGTTCGACGGGCTGCGCACCCGGCACTACGTGACGGGCGTCGCGTCGTGGCTCTTCGGCGGCTGGGGCCGCCCCGTCCCGCAGCACGTGGTCGAGGCGTACATCGCCGACGCGCGCCGCGCCGGCGTCTACCTGCAGCCGGGCGACGAGGTCGACATCCGTGTCGACGGCCTGGGCGTCCTGCGCAACGTCGTCAGCGCGGCGCCAGGCGCAGCACGCTGAGATAGTCGTGCCCGAGCGCGGCGGCGCCGAGCGCCGCACGGCCGCGCACCGCGAAGCCGCCGTCGGCGGCGGCACGCCGGAAGACGTCGGCTTCGACCAGATACTGCCGCGACCAGCCGTGCGTCGCTTCGAGCAGCGTCGCCAGCGTGCGCCCGACGTGCCGTGCCGCGAGCGCCGGCGGCACGCAGTGCGCGTCGGCGACGACCATGCCGAAGCGCGGCACCGCGGTCCGCCAGCGCGCGAAGTGCTCGACGAGGTTCTGCTCGAGCGCGGCGGGCGGTACGAGCCCGCCATCCGGATCGACGGCGACCGCCCGCGTCCGTGGTACGCGCCGCGCGACCGCCGCCGTGTCGGCCGGCGGGCGCCACTCGCGGTCGTGGATCACCGACTTGCTGACGCACACGGCCCCGGCGAGGTCGACGCCCGCCGCGGCGAGACGCGCGGCGAGCGCATCCGGCGCGTCGACGTCGCCCTCGACGACGACATGCGGCACGCCGGCCTCGCCGAGCGTCCGCGCCGTCGCCTCCTGCGCGAGCGGATCGATCTCGACGCCGACGGCGATCGGCGGGCGCGACGTGCGCGCCGCCACGGCGCGCCAGAGGTCGCGCAGCATCGTCCCATCGCCGGAGCCGACGTCGACCAGCGCGCTGGGTCCGTCGAAGAGCGGCAGCAGCAGGCGCAGGAACGCGGGGCCGACCAGTTGCGTGAAGACCTCGCCGCTCACGCCGATGCTGTGCGCGCGGTCGACCGGCGGCGGCGGGTCGCCGGCGAGCATCGCGGGCACGGCGCGCAGCAGCTCCAGATACGCGATGGGATAGCGCCACGCACGCGCGGCCGCGCGCAACGTCGCGGCGTGCGGCCGCAACCGTGGCGGCAGCACCTCGCCGGCGCGATCCGCGAACAGCAGCGGCCCCAGCACCGCGCCGTCGCAGTGGGCGGTCACGCGCACGTCGGCGTCCCAGGGGTCGTGAAGCGCGTTGCGGATCGCCTCGAGCTGCTCGTCGCCCAAAGGCAGCGACGGCATGAGCGCGTGCGCCCGCAGGTAGACGTCGCCCAGCGCCAGCAGCGGCCGCCCCGCCGTCGTGACGCGCACGCGCCGCGGCTCGAGCGCAAGCCAGCCCTGCGACGCGAGCACGCGGATCGCGACGGCGAGCGGACCCGGCCGCGTGCCGGTCGTTGCGGCGAGGTCGTCGACGCTCGCCGGACCGCGCCGCAGTCGATCGAGCACGCCGTGGCGGGCGAGGCCGGCCATCGCCGGAACGACGGCCGCGCCGTCGAGCTGCATGACGAGCGTCTCGCGCAGCGTCACCACGGCGCGCCGTCGGCGAGCGCGCGGCGCGCGACGCGCAGATGCGCCGCCCACACGACGATCGCGCCGAGCGTGAAGATCGCCTCGACCAGGACGAGCGGCAGGTCGACGAGGCGGGCGCCCGACGCGCCCGCGAGCGCGTCGGTCGCGGTATGGACGGCGAGCACGGTCACCAGCGGTAGCCATAGTCGACGGCGGAGTGCCACCGCCAGCAGGCTGCCGGAGTACGTGTGGAACGCCACCGCGGCGGCGCGCTCCCAGATGCCCATCCACGGCAGCAGGCCGGGATCGCTCCGGTGGGCGATCGTGGCCTGGCCGATGACGACCACCTCCGCCAGCCCGAAGCCGAGCCCGACGGCGAGCCCCGCAGCGAGCACGGTGCGCGGCCCGCGCGGCGGGCTCGTCCAGAGCACGAGCGCGATCGCCGCGAGCTTGCCGGCCGTCTGACAGAACGCCGCGCCGGCGGCGAGGACGATCACCGCGGCCGCGTCGTGCGGCGCCGGCAGCACGCGCATCAGCCCGCCGTTGACGAGGTTCTGCAGCGCGAAGCCGATCGTCAGCGCGACGACGCCGGCGCCGAGCCACGTCAGTACCGGCCCGGCGAGCCGCATGCCGATGCGGTTCGCGCGAAACACCGCCAGCCCCGCGAGGAGGCCGCCGGCGATCCAGACGAGCGCGCCCGGCGTGGCGGCCAGGAACGCCGCGTTCCGCACCGACGTGAGCATCAGCCCGAGCGCGACGAGCGCCCACAGCGCGCCGGACCCGATCCGCCAGCCGCGCTCGGCCGTCACGGCACGGCCTCGTCCAGCTCGACGAGCACGCGCTCGGGCGCCGGCTCGCGCTGGAAGAGGCCCGCGTCGTGCGCCAGCTGCGCGAGCGCGAGGTACCAGGCCGTCCGCGCCTGCACCTCCTGCGCGCGAGCGCTCGCCAGCGCGATCTGCGCGTTCAGCAGCGCCACGATGTCGCCGAGCCCGTTCACGTACGCGACGTTCGCCGCCACGTGGGCCTCGCCGGAGACCTTCAGCAGCGTGCGGCTCGTGCGCAGGCGGTCGGCGGCGGTGCGGAGCGTCGCCCAGCTCGACCACACCTCGTTCGCCGCCGTCACCTCCTGCGCCGCGAGCGCCGCGCGCGCCGCCTCCACGTTGGCTTGCGCCTGGCGGAGCTGGTTCACGAGCTGCAGCCCGCCGAAGATCGGGAAGCTCACGGTGAGCGTCGTGTCGTACGGCCACCCGGTGAGGACCGTGTCGCGCACGCCGCCGCGCCTCGTCGGCACGGGCGTGTCGACGAACTGATTCTGCACCGTGCCCGTCGCCTGCAGCGTCGGCAGGAGCGCCGAGCGCGCGACGCGGACCTGCGCGGCGCTCGCCTCGACCTGCGCGCGTGCCGCGGCGAGGTCGGGCCGCGCCCGGCGCGCGACCTCGAGCAGGTGATCGACGGACGCGCCGATCCGCGTCGGGTCGGGCAGGGTGTCTGGCACGCGGATCGACGTGGGCGTGTGGATCGGGATGCCGAGCGCGGCGTTCAGCGCACCGCGCGCGATCACGAGCTGGCCGCGATCGGCGTCGAGCTGGAGCTGCACCTGCGCATGCGTCGTCTGCGCCTGCAGTGCGTCGGCCGCCGTGCCCACCAGCGCCTCCATGCGCGCGTCGGTCGCCCGCACGCTCTCCTCGGCGTCGGCGATGCTGGCCTCGTCGGCCTTCACGAGCGCCTCGGCGCCGACGAGCGTGTAGTACGCCTGCGTGACGGCGAGCACCGTGTCGAGAACCGTCTGTGCGTGCTGCCAGTTGGCCGCCGCCAGGTTCTGCAGCGCCGCCTCGACGGTGCCCGCCCGGCCGCCGAAGTCGAACAGCAGCCACGACAGGTTCCACGCCGGCCCCCACGACGTCTGCTCGTACGCGGTGGCGCCCTCGGAGCCGATGCCCTTCGCGAAGTCGACCTCGGTGGCCATCGTGATCTGCGGGTAGTACGCGCCGCGCGCCGCCCCGGCTGCCGCGGCGGCCGCCCGCGCGCTGGCCCAGGTCCCCCGCGTCTGCGGGCTCACGCGCAGCGCCAGGTCGACCAGCTGCGCGAGGTCCATGCCGTCGGGCGTCGACGGGGTGACCTCGATCGCTTTGGCGACCTCGGACGCGGTCGGATCCGGCGCGACGGGCTCCGGGATCGGCGGCGGCGCGGGATACGTCTCGGGCGACGCCGGCGCGTGCGCCATCGGGTCGACCTCGATGAAGGCGCCCGCGCAGCCCGAGACGAGCAGGGCGCCCAGCAGGAGAAGCGCGCGCCTCATGCGATCTGCCGCTTCGCGAGATCGGCGAACGGCCCGGGCGTGTCGACGAGCGCCGCGAACGTCCCTTCCTGCACGAGGCGGCCGTGCTGGAGGACGACGATGCGGTCCGCGTGCTGGACCGTCGACAGACGATGCGCGATGACGATGCGCGTGGCGTCGAGCGTGGCGATCGCGTCGCGCACCACCGCCTGCGTCTGGTTGTCGAGCGCGCTCGTCGCCTCGTCGAAGAGCAGGATGCGCGGGCGGGCGACGATCGCCCGCGCGATCATGAGCCGCTGGCGCTGGCCGCCGGAGAACGTCACCGCGCCCTCGCTGACGAACGTGCGCATGCCCATCGGCAGCCCGTGGATGAATTCGTCGAGGCCGGCCATGCGCGCCGCCTCCCAGGCGTCGGCCTCCGTGAGCGACGCCGAGCCGACGATGTTGTCGAAGATGCTGCCCGGCATGAGCTTGCCGTCCTGGAGCACGACGCCGATCTGCCGGCGCACGGCGTGGACGTCGACGCCGGCGAGCGTGCGGTGATCGTAGGCGACGGTGCCGCGCTCGGGCGTCTCGAAGCCGAGCAGCAGCCGCAGCAGCGTCGACTTGCCGGCGCCCGACGGGCCGGCGATCGCCACGAACTCGCCGGGCTGCACGGTGAGGCTCACGCCGGCGAGGACGAACTCGCCCTCGCGGTCGTAACGGAAGTAGACGTCGTCGAGCTGCACCATGCCGAGCAGCTCGCCGGGGTCGGCGGCGTCGGCGCCGTTCTCGGGCAGCGCCTGCAGGATCGGCCGCGCGCGCTCGTAGAGCGGCACCACCGACATCGACGAGTCGAGCGCGCCGAGGATGCCCATGACGCCGCCGGAGAACTGGCCGAAGGCCGTCATGAACGCGAGAAAGGTGCCCGCCGGCATGTCGCGTGCGAGCCACGCGATGCCGATCAGGATCACGAGCGTCGCGAGCGAGTGGAAGCCGGTGCCGAAGACGCTCGCCGCGTTCGCGCGGCTCTGCGCCTTGACGCGCAGCCGCGCCTGCTCGGCGTAGAGATCGGCCCACGCCGCGAACGCGCGCCGCGTGGCGCCGGCCACGCGCAGCTTCCCGACGCCGGTGATGAGCTGCAGGATCTCGCCGGCGATCCGTCCGACGGCGGTGTAGAGCGGGCGCTGCCAGCGCAGCTGTAGCCAGTAGAGGAACGCGGACACGATCGCGGCGAAGACGACCAGCACGACGCCGATCAGCGCGAGCTTCCAATCGTAGTACAGCAGCAGCCCGAGGCTGAAGATCGAGAACACGCCCGAGAACACCGACTGCAGCGACACCATCGACAGCGTGGCGCTGATGGCGTTGATGCCCATCGCGCGCATCGCGAGGTCGCCCGACGTGTAGTCGCGGAAGAACGACATCGGCAGGCGCAGCAGGCGGTCCCACACCGCCGACTGCGTGACGGCGTCCATCCGCCCGCGCACGCGCAGGAGCGACAGCGACTGCACGTAGCCGAAGAGCGCCATGGCGATCGCGGCGACGACGAGCAGGATCGTCACCTGGCCGAGCTGGCTGCGCTCGGCGTGCGGGATCATGTCGTCGATGATGATGCCGGTGACGACGGGGATGAGGAGCCCGAGCAGCCCCGCCGCGATGCCCGCGACGAGCAGCAGCCCGACGTCGCCCGACGCGCCGCGCAGCCCGAACCGCAGCAGCTCGCCGATGCGGACGGGGTGCGGCCCGAACGCGCGATAGAGGACGTGCGCCGTGGGCGCGAGCGTCGCCGCCTCCGCCGGCGTCACGGGGACGTGCGCGCCGGTCGTCGGGTCGTCGAGACGGTAGCTGCGCGACGACGCCGGCAGCAGCGCCACGGGCGCACCGTCCTTGCGCGCGCCGATCATCGGACCGAGGTCCTGCGTCCACCAGGCGCCGGAGAGCTCGACGCGTCGGGTGAAGACGCCGCTGGCGCGGGTGACGGCACCGAGCGCGTCGGTGCGGGCGAGGAGCGGGCGGACGTCGCGCGGCGGGCGCAGGGCGATGCCGCACGCGTCGGCGACGGTGCGCAGCGCGGCGACGAGCGGCGGCCCGCCGGCATGCACCGGCGGGGTGTGATGGTCGAGGATCGCGTGGACGTGCTGCAGGCTCTCGTCGAGGATCGCCTCGCGGTCGGCGCGACGATCGCGGAGCCGCTCCGCTTCCTCTGCCGTCCGCCGCCGCCCCTGCGCGGCGAGGAGCTTCGCGACGACGGCGTGGAACGCGTCGAGGTCGCCGGCGAGGGAGCCGCGCGCCCGCAGTGCGCCGGTGGTGCGTCCGGCGACGCGTGCGCGGTGGCCGTGGGCGGCGGCGATCCACGCGCCCGGCGGCAGCGGCACCACGGCGCCCTTCGCGAGCGTGACGCCGGCGAACGTCACGTCGCCGTCCAGGATCTCGGCCCAGAGGCCGTTCCCGCGTGCGCGGCCGCGCGCCGGGACGTCGATCTCGGCGTCGGCGGCGACCGTCACGGCGTCGGGGCCGGCGGGCGCCGTCAGCACGATGCCGGCGAGCGCGGCGAGCCAGCCGTCGAGCCCGGGCGTGCCGTCGACGGTGCTCCGCGCGACGCGGACCAGCTCGCCGTCGGCGGCGCCGACGACGATCAGGTGCGGCACGTCCGCGCCGGCGACGAACGGATACAGTACGGCGCCCGCGGGCAGCCGGAACAGCGATCGGCGCGCGCCGTCGGGTCCGACCGCGAAGACGTCCGCGTCGCCGCGCGCCACCATCCAGAGCGATGCGGGGTCGTCGAGCCCGACGGTGCGATTGCCGCCGACGCGTTCCGTCCAGAGCGACTCCGGGATCGGTGTGGGGACGTCCGTCACTGGGCGGCGATCAGGCGGGCGTACTCGCCCTGGTTGGCCATGAGCGTGTCGTGGGTGCCGCGCTCGACGACCTTGCCCTGCGCCAGGACGATGATCTCCTCGGCGTCCCGCACGGTGCTCAGCCGGTGCGCGACGATGACGCAGGTGCAGCCGCGCCGGCGGAGGTTGTCGTCGATCATGCGCTCGGTGATCGGGTCGAGCGACGCGGTGGCCTCGTCGAGGACGACCACGGTCGGGTCCTGCGCGAGGCCGCGCGCGATCTCGAGGCGCTGGCGCTCGCCGCCGCTGAAGTTGATGCCGCCCTCGCGCACGGCGGCCTGGTAGCCGCCGGGACGCGCGGCGATGACCTCGTCGATGCAGGCGTCGCGCGCGGCGCGGCGCACCGGCTCGTCGGGCATCGTCGCGTCCCAGAGCGTCAGGTTGTCGTGGATCGTGCCGTCGAAGAGGAAGACGTCCTCGTCGACCGCGGCGACCGACCCCGCGAGCACCTCGGGGTCGATGTGCTGCCGCGGGCGGCCGTCGAAGAGGACGTCGCCGTCCCACGGCGCGTAGAGGCCGGTCAGCAGCTTCAGGATCGTCGACTTCCCGCTGCCGGTGGCGCCGACGATCGCCACGCGCGTGCCGGGCTCGAGCGACAGCGAGAAGCCGTCGATCAGCGGCTCGGCGAGCGGGCTGTAGCCGAAGCGCACGTTGCGCATCTCGACGCGGCCCGCGAGCTTCGGATGCCGCGCCAGCCCCGCGCGCGGCCGTGGCGGCGCCGCCGGCTCCGGGTAGCGCAGCACGTCGTCGAGCCGGGCGAGATCGCCGGTGATCTCCTGGAGCCGGCTGCCGAACGCGACGAAGCCCTGGATCGGCCCGGCGAACGTCGTCATCAGCGCCTGGAACGCGACCAGCTCGCCGATCGTCAGGCGGCCCTCCATGACGACGAGCGCGCCGTAGCAGAGCACGGCCGTCGTCGTGAGGCCGGCGAGCAGCGACGGCGCCACCTGGACGGCGAGCGAGTAGAGGCCGAGGCGCTGGCTCGTGTCGACGAGCTTCGCCTGATAGCCCGCCCAGCGCGCGAAGAAGTCGGGCTCGGCGCCGGTCGCCTTGATCGTCTGCATCATGAGGAGCCCGTTCATGGACGTCGCCATGAGCTTGCCCTCGACCTGCAAGCGGAGCCGGTTCATGTCCTCGCGCGTCCGCCACACGACGCGCATGACGACGAGGCTCACCAGCTCGAGGCCGATGCCGAGCAGCGCCAAGCGGACGTCGTACGACAGCAGCACCGCGGCGTAGAAGCCGGTGGTGAGGAAGCCGACGAGCGTCGCCGAGAGCTGGCCGGAGAGCAGACCCGCGACGCGGTCGTTGGCGTCGACGCGGCGGGCGAGGTCGCCGGCGAACCGCTGGCTGAAGAACGCCATCGGCAGCGTCAGCAGGTGCCAGACGAAGCGCGTCGAGGCGCCGACGGCGAGCGCCATCTGCAGGCGCAGCAGGTAGCGCAGGCGGAGGTAGGTCAGCGCGGTGCGCACGATCGCCGTCACGGCGAACGCGGCGAGCAGCGGGCGGATCCAGTCCGTGTAACCCGCGATCAGCACGTCGTCGACGAAGACGCGCAGCAGCGCCGGGATGACGAGCCCCGGCACGACGAGCAGCAGCGTCAGGATGACGACCAGCCAGAGCCCGTCGACGGAGCCCGTGAGCCGCTGGCGGAGCCCGTCCCACAGCCGCGTCGGCGTGCCGCCCTTCTGGAAGTCCGCGCCGGGCTTGAACGTGAGCACCACGCCGGTGAACGAGCGGTCGAACTCGTCGGCGGCGACGCGCCGCGGTCCGACGGCCGGATCGTTCAACGAGAACGAGCCGTCGCCGCGGCACTCCTGCACCACGACGAAGTGATTCATGTTCCAGAACACGACGAAGGGCAGGGGCAGGTCGCGCAGCGTCCCCGGCTCGCGACGGAACGCGTGCGCGTCCAGGCCGTACTGGCGCGCGACCTTGATGATGTTGAGCGCGTTGGCGCCGTCGCGCGAGACGCCGGTCTCCTCGCGCAGCTTCGCGAGCGAGACGAAGCGGCCGTAGTAGCCGAGGATCATTGCCAGCGACGCGGCGCCGCACTCGACCGCCTCCATCTGCAGCACGGTGGGGACGCGAACGCCGCCCCGGCCGAACAGGCTCATGGGTAGATGCCCAGGAAGCGGCGGATCGCGGGGATGACGAGCGTGACGGGCGGCTGCGCGCGGACGGTGACCGTCGCGGTCGCGAGCGTGCCGGCGTTGAGCCGCACGTCGGGGCCGCGGCCGCTGCTCCAGCGGTACTTGCTGGGCGACGCCGCGTCGGGCTGGAGCGCCACGGCGGCGACCAGCACCGGGCCGTGCGCCAGCGTCGCCTGCACGAGGCTCTCGTCGGCGAGGATCGCCTTCACCTCGTCGGGCGTGGCCGGGTAGGGCGAGACCCGCTCCACGCTGCCGGCGAGCGTGCCGTACTCGGCGCGCTCGACGGTGTCTGGCGAGACGTTCGCCGGCATGCCCGGCGCGGCCTCCTTGCCCGTCCCGGCGGGCAGGAAGAGCGTGGCTTCGAGCGTGGGCGTCCCGTACTCGACGAGCACGACCGGCGTGTTCGCGCCGACGAACATGCCCGGCTGCTGCAGCACCTCGACGACGCGGCCGGCGATCGGGCTGCGCAGCGTCTGGCCGAGGTCGAGCTCCAGCTGTGCCTGCGCGCGCGCGCCCTCCGCCTCGACGATCTGCAGGTCCCACGTCTGCAGCGACTCGGTGCGCTCGCGGAGCTGTGCGAGCTGCTGGATCTGGAGGTCGATCAGCTTCTGCCGGTTCTGGTCCTGCTGCGCCTGGATCTGGAACAGGCGCTCCCGGGCGCCCTCGACCTCGACCGACGTCGTGTAGTGGCGTGCGAGCAGGCTCTCCAGCGCCTTCACGATCTTCTGGTTGGCGGCGATCTGCTGCGTGCCGCCGGCGATCAGGGAGCGGGTGTTCTCGCGGATCTCCTCGAACGACCGCTGCTCCTTCGCCATCAGGTCGTCGTAGTACTCGCGCATGCGCGTGCGGTCGGCGCGCAGCGTCTCGAGCTTCCGGTCGGCGTCGGCGACGCGGAGCTGCGCGTCGGGAGCGGTCAGCCGCGCCAGCGGCTGGTCGGCCGTGACCAGCTCGCCCGCCTGGACCTGCACCTCGACGAGCTGTCCCTCGGCGCGCGCGACGACCTGCCGCACGCCGCCGCCCGACCACCCGAGGATGCCGGTGGCGGGAACGTGCGTGGGGATGCTGCCGGCGAATCCCCAGATCGTCACGGCGACGATCACGAGCGCCAGCGTGCCGGTGAGCGCCCAGCCGCCGGGACCGGCGATGCGCATCGGACGGTCGAGCTCGTCCGGCTCCGTCAGACGATCGGCGACGCCGGGGCGGAACAACCCCTCAGCCACACGTCGTCTCCACGCGCGCGTGCACCACCGCCACTCCCCGCTTCGAACCGCCCGAATTATCGGCGCAGGATTTCTGACGGTCAAGCAAAACGACGGGCAAACGACACGCAAAAAGGTTCCCCGCGCGGGGATCGCATGCTACGGTGCGCGCGCTCCGACATGGTGACGGTCGCGCGCTCGGGCGCGCTTGGTCCAGGGAGGACGGTCGATGGCGGCAGAGGGTGATCGCACGCGAGCCATTCTCGCGATGGTCGTGGCACGCGCGTCGCGCGACGCGGGGTTCCGGAAGAAGCTCATGAGCTCGCCCACGACGACGCTCAAGGGCGAGGGCCTGACGCTCGAGAAGGGCGTCAAGTGGAAGGTCCTGCTCGACACGAAGACGGTGAAATACGTCGCGCTGAGCCGTGATTTCCGCGTCGATCCGCAGCACGCGACGCCGCTCACCGCGATCCTGCGCAAGATCACGCCCATTCCGGACGGCAGCGAGCTGCGGATCGTCCAGAGCACGGACACGACGCGCTACCTGGTCGTGCCGGTGCTGCCGAAGGACGTGAAGCCCGGCGAGCTCAGCGACGCCGAGCTGATGCAGGTGACGGGCGGCTGGGGCCACCATGGCAGCGGCGTGCAGACGGTGAAGTACGCGACCACCGAGGCGGTGGCCGCCGAGAGCACCGAGGTCACCGTCACGCAGACGACCGAGGCGCAGGACGCCGAGACGACGAGCACCGTGGCTGCCGAGGCCGAGGTCGTCGCCGTCGGGGCCGCCGTCCTCACCTGACGCCGGTGACGGCGTCGGTTCCGCATGCGGCGGACGGCATAGTCGACCTGCTCGGCGACCTCTCGTCGGTTCCGGCCGACTACGTCCGCGAGGTCGCCGAGCTGAAGCGCGTCCTCGAAGTCTGGACGATGGATCCGCGCTTCCGCGAGCGCTTCGGCGCGGATCCCGCGGCGGCGCTCGTCGAGCTCGGCGTGGCGGTGCGGCCGGACGAGGTGTCGCCGCTGATCTTCCCCGAGGAGGCGCGCGCCATGACGCGCGCGATCCGCGAGGGCCGGGGCCACGACTACCCGAGTGCGCCCCACCGCTACCGCGCCTTCATCGCCGAGAAGGTGCGCGACCGCACCTTCTATCGGCGCGAGGCCGAGCCGGCGCACGCCAAGCTGGCAGCGTGGCGGCGGCGCCAGATCCATCGCACGTTCGGCGAGCTCGGTCCGGCGAAGGCCGACGGGCTCGTCCATGCGCCGGCGGCGTTCGAGCTGGCGAAGGGTTGCTCCGTCGGCTGCTGGTTCTGCGGCGTGGCGGCGGAGAAGCTCGAGCGCACGTGGGACTACGACGCCGAGTCGTCGGCGCTGTGGCGCGGCACGCTGGCGACGTTCCGGCGCGTCGTCGGACCGTGCATCCGGTTCGGGTTCTGCTACTGGGCCACCGACCCGCTCGACAACCCGCACTACGAGCACTTCCTCGTCGACTTCAAAGAGATCCTCGGCCGCTGCCCGCAGACGACCACGGCGATGGCGTCGCGCGACCTCGAGCGCACGCGGGGCGTGCTGAAGCTCGCCCATAGCCTCGATTCGACGGTCGACCGGTTCTCGATCATCACGCTCAAGATGCTCCACCAGGTGCACGCGGCCTTCACGCCCGCGGAGCTGCTGCGCGTCGAGTGCATCCCGCAGAACAAGGAATCGGTCGACAAGTACCGGAAGGCCGTCGCCGGCCGGGCGCGCAACTTCACCGAGCGCCGCCGCGGCGAGCTGGTCGAGGACCGCTCGAGCACGATCGCCTGCGTGTCGGGTTTCCTCGTCAACATGCTCGACCGCAGCGTGCAGCTCGTCACGCCGTGCAACGCCAGCCCGCGCTGGCCGCTCGGCTACTGGGTGCTCGACCGCGGCACGTTCACCACGCCCGACGACCTCGGCGCGCTTCTCGAGGCGATGATCGAGCGCAGCGCGCGCGACACGCTCCGTTTCGACGACGTCGTGCGGCTGCGCCCCGACGTCCGCGCCGAGGTCGACGCCGACGGACGGCTCGCGCTGGTCTCGCCCTATCTGCGCTTCGTCTACGTCGCGGGCGCGGCGGCGCCGATCGTCGCGGCACTGCTCGGCGGCGAGGAGCAGACCGCGATGGACGTCGCGCTGGCGCTCGAGCGTCGCTGTGACATCCCGCTCGAGGACGGCTTCCGCCTCTTGCTCGACATGTTCGATCGCGGGCTGTTCGACGAGGAGCCCGCGCCGCCGGCGCAGCCGCCGCGCGCGGCCCACGTGTGACCGGCGGGAGTCCCGACGTCTGCCTCGTCACGATGCCGTACGCATCGGTGACGCTGCCGTCGCTGGCGCTCGGGCTGCTGAAGGCGGTGCTCGCGCGCGAGGGCATCGGGGCCACTGTCCTGCATGCGAACCTGTGGTTCCTCGAGACGGTCGGGCTGCGGCGCTTCCGCATCTGCGAGAACCTCTCGCCCATCGAGCTGCAGGTCGGCGAGTGGACGTTCGCCGAGGCGGCGTTCCGCGACGAGACGCCCGCCGGCGACGCGCTGTTCGCGCGCATCGCCCGGCGGCCGAGCCTCATCCTCACGACGCGACACCAGCCGGACCACGTCGAGCGGCTCTTCGACGACCTGCGCGCGCTGCGCCGTGCCGCGACGGCCTTCGTCGACACGGTCGCCGAGCGCGTGCTCGCGACCGGCGCGCGCATCGTCGGCTGCACGTCGACGTTCGAGCAGCACTGCGCGTCGCTGGCGCTGCTGCGGCGCATCCGCGAGCTCGATCCGACCGTCGTCACGATGCTCGGCGGCGGCAACTGCGAGGCGGCGATGGGCGCCGCGACGCACCGGCACTTCCCGTGGGTCGACTACGTCGTCAGCGGCGAGGCCGACGGGCTCATCGCGACGCTCTGCCGCCGCGTGCTGGCGCAGGGACGCGAGGTGCCGGCGGCGCAGCTTCCGGCCGGCGTCCTCGGCCCGTGCCATCGCGACGCGCCGCCCGTCGAGCCGCCGCGCGCGATGTTCCACGCCATGGACACGCTGCCGTACCCCGATTTCGACGACTACTTCGCGGCGCTGGCCGCGTCGCCGATGCGCGACGCGATCGTGCCCGGGCTGCCGGTCGAGACCGCGCGCGGCTGCTGGTGGGGCGCGCGTCACCACTGCACGTTCTGCGGCCTCAACGGCGGCAGCATGGCGTTCCGCTCGAAGTCGGCCGACCGCGCCGTCGACGAGCTCGACCACCTCGAGCGGCGCTACGGCCTCGGCCGCTTCGAGACCGTCGACAACATCCTCGACATGGCCTACCTGAAGACCGTCGTGCCGCGCCTCGCAGCGCGCGAGCGCAACGGCCGCAGCATCTTCTACGAGGTGAAGGCCAACCTGACGCGCGCGCAGGTGGCGAGCCTGGCCGATGCCGGTGTCAGCTGGCTGCAGCCGGGCATCGAGAGCCTGCACTCCGACGTCCTGCGGCTCATGGACAAGGGCGTGCAGGGCTTCCAGAACCTGCAGCTCCTCAAGTGGACACGCGAGCACGGCGTGCGGCTGTCGTGGCAGATCATCTGGGGCTTCCCCGGCGAGGACGATGGCTGGTACGCCGAGATGGCGGCGCTGCTGCCGGCCCTCGAGCACCTGCAGCCGCCGAACGGCATCACGCGGCTGCGGCTCGACCGCTTCAGCGTCTACCACGCGCGCCCCGAGGAGTTCGGGCTCGAGCTGCGGCCGATCTCCAGCCTGCGCTGGGTGTATCCGCTCCCCGAGGACGCGCACGGCGACCTCACGTACTTCTTCCAGGACGTCGACGCGCCGGAGACCGTCGACTGGATCCGATCGCGGCCCGGCCTCGGCGCCGCGGTCGCGGGCGTCCGGCGCTGGCGACGGCTGTTCTGGAAGGACCCGCGGCCGATCCTGTCGCTGCACGACGACGGCCGCAGCTGCGTCGTGCACGACTCGCGCCGGATCGCGACGCAGTGGTCGACGCGGCTCACGGGGCTCGAGCGCACGGTGCTGCTCGCGTGCGATGCGGCGCCGCCGCGCGAGCGGCTCGCCGGGCTGCCGGGCGTGCGTGCGACGGCGAAGCGGATCGATGCCGCGGTGGAATCGCTGCTGGCGCGGCAGTTCGTGCTCGTGATCGACGGCCGCGTCGTCGCGCTGCCCGTCCGCGGCGAGCTGCCGCCGCTGCCGACGTTCCGCGAGTTCCCGGGCGGATGGGTCGACTACGCCCGCGCCGAGGTCGCGTCATGACCGACGTCGTGCTCGTCAACCTGCCGTACGCGCCGCTCGAGCGGCCGTCGCTGGCGCTCGGCATCCTCAAGACCGCGGCGGAGGCGGCCGGCATCTCGTGCCGCCTCGTCTACACGGGGTTCGCGTTCGCGGAGGAGATCGGCGTCGGCACGTACAACGGGCTGTCGTGGCTCCGCGCCGACATGCTCGGCGAGTGGACGTTCGCGGGCGCGGCGTTCCCGGACTTCACGCCCGACCACGACGCGTACCTCCGCCGCGCGTGCGGAGACGCCGAGCTCCTGCCCGAGACGCTGTGGGCGGTGCGCGAGAAGGCGCCGGCCTTCGTCGCGCGTATGGCTGCCGACGTGGCGGCGATGCGGCCGCGCATCGTCGGCTGCTCGTCGACGTTCAATCAGCACTGCGCGGTGCTGGCGTTCACCCGCGAGCTGAAGCGCATCGCGCCGAACGTCGTGACGGTCGTCGGCGGCGCCAACTGCGAGGCCGAGATGGGCCTCGCGACGCGCACGCACTTCCCGTGGATCGACTACGTCGTGTCCGGCGAGGCCGACGCGATCTTCCCGGCGCTCTGCCGTCGGATCCTCGACGATGGCAACGGGCCGCTGCCGTTCGGCGTGCTCGGTGCGGAATCGCGCCGGCCGGCACCGGGCGCGTCCGTGCCGCGCGCATCGGTCGAGCGGATGGACACCGTGCCGATTCCCGACTTCGACGACTACTTCGCGGCGCTGGCGACGTTCTCCGGGCGCGCGCGGATCGACGTCGGCCTGCCCGCCGAGACGGCGCGCGGCTGCTGGTGGGGCGAGATCAAGCACTGCACGTTCTGCGGCCTCAACGGCGACGGCGGCATGCGCTTCCGCGCGAAGTCGCCCGCGCGCGCGGTCGCGGAGCTTCGCGAGCTGCGACGCCGGCACGGCGTCCGCCGCTTCCACGTCGTCGACAACATCCTCGACCTCGCCTACTTCGAGACAGTCGTGCCGGCGCTGGCGGGCGACGACCTGTCGATCTTCCTCGAGATCAAGTCGAACGTGACACGCCCGCAGATCGAGGCGCTCTTCGCGGCGGGTGTCGTCTGGGTGCAGCCCGGCATCGAGAGCCTGCACGACGCCGCGCTCGCCCACATGCAGAAGGGGACGCGCGCGTGGCTCAACGTGCAGCTGCTGAAGTGGGCGCGCGAGATCGGCCAGCACGTGTCGTGGAACGTCCTCTGCGGCTTCCCGGGCGAGGACGACGCCTGGTACGCGGAGACGGCGGCGATGGTGCCGCTGCTGGAGCACCTGCAGGCGCCGTCGAACGGGCTGCGCCGCATCCGCTTCGACCGCTTCAGCCCGCACCAGACGCGGCCCGCCGACTTCGATCTGCGCCTGCGGCCGGGCTGGGCCTACCGCTACGTCTACCCGCTCGACGACGACGCTCTGCAAGACCTCGTCTACGTCTTCGAGGACGCCGGGGGCCCGGTCGCCGGCTTCGGCGGCCCCGGGCGCGACGCGCTCGCCGCGGCGCTCGAGGACTGGGCGGCGCGCTTCCGCGGTGCCATCCCGCCGATCCTCTGCATGGCGGAGGAGGCCGAGCGGACGACGATCGTCGACACGCGGCGCATCGCGCCCGAGCGTCGCGTGGTCCTGCGCGGCACCGCGCACCGCGTGCATCGCGCGTGCGCGGCGGCGCAAACCCCCGACGGCATCGCGCGCGCCCTCGCCGCCGACGGCGGTCCGGCGGTGAAGTTCGCGGCGATCCGGCGGGCGATCGCCGACCTCGTCGCGCGGAAGCTCGTCCTCGAGACCGGCGGCCGCGTGCTCGCCCTCGCGCTCGCGGGCGAGGTGCCCACGCTGCCGCTGGCGCTGGAGGACGGGTACCCGGGCGGCTGCGTGCGGCGGAAGCGGCACGGCGCGCGCGCCGGCGTCGACGCGCTCGTGCAGCCGCGCGCGGCGACGTTCGCCGAGCCGCTCCGGCTCGCGTCGGGCCGCACGCTGCCGGGCTGGACGATCGCGTACGAGACGTACGGCACCCTGTCGCCGTCGGGCGACAACGCGATTCTCGTCTGCCATCCGCTGACCGGTGACGCGCACGCCGCCGGCCGCCACGCGCCGGGCGATCCGCGGCCGGGTTGGTGGGACGCCGCGATCGGTCCGGGCCGCGCGCTCGACACGAACCGCTGGTTCGTCGTCGCGACGGCGGCGATCGGCGGGAGCGGCGGCAGCACGGGCCCGGCGTCGATCGACCCGGCGACCGGCCTGCCGTGGGCCACCGACTTCCCCGTCGTCGGCGTGACCGACATCGTGCATGCGCAGCGCCCACTGCTCGATCGGCTCGGCATCCGCCGGCTGCACGCGGTCGTCGGGGGCTGCTTCGGGGGCCAGCAGGCCCTGACCTGGGCCATCCGCTGGCCGGAGCTGGTCGACCACGTCGTCGCGCTCGGTGTGACGCCGGCGACGTCGGCGCACACGATCGCGCTGTTCGCGCTGCTGCGCCGGCTCGTGCGATCCGACCCGGCGTGGCGCGACGGCCGCTACCATGCGCACGGCGTCCCGCGCGACGGCATCGGCGCCGCGCTCGCGGCCGCGCTGCCGGTGTGGATGAACCGCGAGGCGATGGAGCGCCGCTTCGGCCGCCGCCGCGTCGACGACACGGCGTGGACGCTCGGTGCCGAATTCGCGGTCGAGCGCTTTCTCGACGAGGTCGCGGCGCGCGGCGCCGATCACCTCGACGCGAACGCGCTGCTCTATCTGACGCGCGCGGAGGAGTACTTCGACCTCGCCGCGGAGTACGGCAGCCTCGAGGCGGCACTGGCGCCGATCCGCGCGCGGGCGCTGCTGGTCGGCTTCGAGAACGACTGGCGCTATCCGTCCGACGAGGTCGCGCGGCTGGCCGCGGGCATCGCCCGCGGGCGGCACGTGACCGTCTCCAGCCCGCTCGGGCACGACGCCATTCGCTGGGACGTGCCGAGCTGGGCGGGCGTCGTCGCGGACTTCATCGGCGTCGCCAGCGATGCTGCACGGCCAGGTAGGCCTTCGCTCGCGGCGGTGCCGCGCCGTCGAGCGTGACCTTCACGTGGTGCAGCCGGCGGACGAGGAAGCTCTCCGTCCCGTCGGTCGCGAAGCGCGCGGGTGCGTCGAGCGACGGCGGCCACGCGGTCGGCGCATCGACGACGCTCGCATAGCCGGGCCAGCGCGCGAGGCCGTCGGCCTTCGCGCGGACGCAGTCGAGCGCGTCGAGGAGGCGCGCGTCGCCCGGGTCGTGGCGGGCGAGCATCGTCGACGTCCGGTAACACTCGATGCCGAGCCGAGGTCCGTCGAGATCGAGGCCGACGGCGACGGCGTCGACGAGCGGCGCCAGGCGCGCGAGCTCGTCGCGTGCGCGTCGTGCGGGATGATCGATGGCGGTGAGGAACGCCGTTGCGACGTCGGGCAGCATCGGCCCGACGCAGACACGGACGGGGGTCGCCGGCCGCGCCAGCATCCGGCCGATCTGGAAGAGGCCGGCATGCTCGGGGATCGCATCGACGATGCGTGCCAGCGCCGGTGCGGCGCCGCCCAGCAGGCGGAGTCCCGCGTCGGCCTGCGCGAGACACGCGGGTCCGCGCCACGCGGTCGGTGCGAAGAAGACGCTGGGGATCGGGTCGACGCTCCGGCTGACGTCGAGCTCGAGCCAGACGTCGTCGAAGTGCTCGTCCCACGCCGCCGCGAATCGTGCGACCGCGGGGTGATCGTGCGCCGCGGCCAGCGCGGCCGCACCGCCGCGACGGCGCGTGCAGGAGACGAGGAAGTCGGCGACGGGACGGGGATCGGACAGATCGCACTCGAAGCCGAACAGCTCGAGCCCGAGCGCCGCCGGCATGCGTCCTGCGACCGTACGGATCGCCGCCAGTGCCGCCGCGTCGATCAGCGCCGCGTCGAGCGCGGGCGCAACCGGGACGAGGAAGTCGGCGAGGGTCACCCGCGCAGCGCCAGCGTCGCCCAGGCCGACGTGATCGGTCCCTTGTCGACGCAGTGGAAGAAGAAGCGCACGGCCGGATCGTGCGTTTCCATCGTGTAGTAGAGGACCGGCTCGCCGGCCCAGCCATGCGGCCCGCGACGCGACATGAGCCATGTGCGGCCGCGCGCCGCGGCGCCGGCATCGGCCAGCGTGCGCACCGCGAAGGCCGTGTCGACGACGCTGCCGCCGAAGCTGCCGTCGTCCCGTTGCGCGTCCGCGAGCGCGGCGCGGACGTCCGCGACGACGGGATCGTCGCGGAGCAGCCGCGTGGCGAGGAACGTCGTCAGCAGCGCCGACGGGAACCAGCGGCTGCGCCAGAACCCGTCGTCGGCCCGCGCGGCGCGGACGAACGCGCGGCACGCCGCGACGTGGTCCTTCCATCGTGCGGGGTCGAGCCGGTCGAGCAGCCAGCCGACGTGCGCCGTCGCGTCGACCGACGGACCGGTCCAGTAGCGCGCGCGCCCGCCGTGGACGGTGTGGAACGCGCCGGCGCCCGCGTCGAAGAACGTCTCGACGAGCCGCGCGCCGCTGCGCCGGAGGACGTCGGCGTCCGCGCCCGCGGCGAGGAGCCCTTCCAGGACGAGCGCGCTGTCCTCGGCGGTCGGGCCGAAGCCGTGCTCGTACTCCCAGAGGCCGTCGACGGCGCTCGCCAGCAGCGAGCGCGCCAAGGCGTGATCGCCGTTCGCCTCGAGCACCGGGCCGTAGAACGCCACGTCGCCCTGCTCGAGCCGCCGCACGAGCTGCGGGCGCTCGGGCGTCATGCGGTACACCCACGTGTCGATCAGCGGCGGTCGCACGTCGCGGCCTCCAGCGTCGCGCGCAGGCGCCGCGCGGCGAGCCGTCCCGAGAGGATCGCCGCCGCCATCCCGTACGGCAGGTCGGTGCGGGCGCTGCCGAACGTCCAATCGCCGGCCAGAAAGACGTGC
This sequence comes from uncultured Binatia bacterium (SeqCode), assembly GCA_964432595.1. Lineage (GTDB taxonomy): Bacteria > Desulfobacterota > Binatia > DP-6 > DP-6 > DASYLJ01. The sequence goes on from CAYSOF010000010.1 coordinate 173,822, forward strand.
GGCGACGGCCGCAGTGCGTCCGGCGAGCGCGTCCCGTAGGCGCGCTCGTCGATGATCGGCCCGAGCATCGGCCAGTGTCGTGCGTCGGTGAAGACCGGCGATGTCACCCGCGTTGCGCCGACGTCGCGGAGGACGCCGAGCGTGTCGTCGACGGACGGCGTCGCGGTCGCGCCCGCGTAGTAGACGTGCAGCACGCGCAGGCCGCGCTCGGGGACGAGATGCTGCACGATCGCACTGGAGGGATGGTCGGGCGTGACGCAGTACGACCATGGGTCGTCCATCGCGTCGTCGACCGCGACCACCACCACCGCACCCGGCGCGAATTCGACCGGCGGCGTCGCGACGCCGAGCGCGCGCGCGACCGGTGCGGGGACGGCGCACACGACGGCGCGTGCCTGCAGGGACGGCCGGCCGCGGACGTCGACGCGGACGCCGTCGGGCCCGTCGCCGATCGCCGTCACCTCCGCGTCGGGCACGAGCGACGGTCCGACCATCCCGTCGACCAGCGCGCCGTTGCCGCCGGGACGGCGGGCGACGGAAAAGCGCTGGAGCGCGTCGACGCGCCGCTCGGGCAGGGTCGCGTCGACCGGGCCCGGGTGGATCACGTGGAAGCACGCGTCGAGTGCGCGGCGCACCGTGGGCGCGACGGCGTCACCGCGCACCCAGGCTGCGCAGGCGTCGCTCGCGACGCCGAGGCAGGCGGGCACGGAGACGCCGCGTGCGAGCCGCCCGTCGAGATGGACGGCGATGTCGGCCGAGTCGCTCGCGGCGGGCGTCGGCGGAAACACCGCGCCCAGCTCGTACTCGATGCCGCCGTGCGACCGCGTGCACACGCGGCCGCCCGGCTCCGCCTCGCGCTCGAGCACGCGGACGTCGAGGCCCTCGAGCTCGCGCGCGGCGGCGAGCCCGGCGAGCCCTCCGCCCACCACCACCACGTCGACCGGCACGTCAGTCGGCGCGGTCGCTGAACTGTCCCGTGTCGTTCCGCTGCGCGGGCGCGCCGTGCATCGTCTCCCAGCACGCGAGCCCGTTGTGCAGCTGCACCGTGACGGGCAGCGCCAGCGGTAGCGCCGGCATCGGCAGCGACGCGCCTTTGCCCTTCAGCGTGATCGCCGCCTTGCCGGCGGCGCCGGCCTTGAGCTTCATCGACAGCAGGCCGTCGGGCGTGAGCGCCCGGTCGGTGTACTTGAAGCCGGTCGAGCCGGTCGGCTTCCAGCACGGTCGGCCCGAGCACGCGCCGCCGCCGGGGGCCATCGCGTTCAGTCGCACCCCGCTCGCGTCGTACAGGCAGAGCGCGTAGCTCGTCGCGCCGCTCGCCGGCGCGCCGAACTCGGCGGCGGTCGTGGCCGCGCCCTTCGTCCACTTCCAGGTGAGCTGGTCCTTCGTGTCGGGCGTCCCGTTGCGCAGCGCGATCGAGCCGCTGCCGGCATCGCGACAACCGACCGCGGGTGCGTCGTCGCCGGCGCAGACGCCCGTGGTGCAGCTGTCGCCGTGGGTGCACGCGTCGCCGTCGTCGCAGGGGCTGCCGGTCGTCTCGAACTGGCACGTGGCGCTGCAGCAGCTACCGCCGTCGCACTGCTCGCCGGCGGTGACGATGCCGTTGCCGCACCCCGTGACGGTGCAGTTGGCGTCGCAGCCGTCGCCGCTGTCGAGGTCGCTGTCGTCGCACTCCTCGGGCGCCTCGGTGGTGCCGTTGCCGCACGTCGTCGCCTCGTCGGCGCCGATGTCGACGCGCGGGCCGTTCACGCGCGGCGCGCCGTCGACGTCGGCCTCGCCCGGGCCGGCGACGAACGACGGAAAGCCCGCGTCGATCGCGGGCGATCCCGCGCCGAGATGCACGTCGCCACTCGCGGGGTCGGCGAGCAGCGGGTTCGCGAAGAGCGCGCCCGCGTCCTGGCCCGTGGCCGCCTGGTAGGCCGCCAGGCCGCCGTGCTCGTCGCCGTTCCAGACGAAGCGTGGGCTGCCCGTCGTGAACCAGAGGTTGTGCGACAGCGTGTTGCCGGCGTTGCCCGCGTCGGACAGCAGGAGCAGGCCTGCGCCGGTCGCCGAGAAGACGTTGTTCCGCACGACGTTGTCCTCGGCGTACTGGATCCACAGCTCGCCGAAGCCGGCGCCGAGCGTGTCGTTGCCCCAGCAGGTGTTGTTCGTGAAGACGCTGTCGCGCACGCGGCCGGTCGACGCTCCGTAGCCGCCGAACACCAGGCAGGCCTTCTCGTTGGCGAAGAGGACGTTGTTCCGGACCACGATGTCGCGGGTGACGGTTCCGCCGTTCTCGGCGCCGATCTCCATCCCGAGGTCGCTCTCGGTGACGACGTTGTTCTCGATGACGATGGCGCGGCCGCCGTCGACGTAGATGCCGCCGGCGAAGCCGCCGCCGTAGCTCGACCGCGCCCGGGTGACGCTGTTGCCGCGCACCACGCCGTTGCGCGCGACCTTCGTCGGGTCGGGCTGGATGTCGGTCTCGCCGCCGATCATGTCGATGCCGATGTTGTTCACGTCGCGCACGACGTTGTTCGTCACGGCGAAGCCGTCGACGTTGCCGTTCAGCACGAGGGCCTCGCTCGGGGCGGGCTCGCAGTCGGTGATCTCGTTCCCGTCGATCACGAGGTCGCTGATCGCCGTCGCGGCGGTGCCGTACACGGTGATGCCCATCGCGTTCTCACCGCGCATCGCGCTGATGCGATTGTCGCGCAGCTCGACGTGGGCGCCGCTGCCCTGGATCCGGATGCCGGAGCCGTCGTGCAGGCCGAGATTGTTCCGCAGCGTCAGGCCGATCACCTGCACCCAGCTCCGGTTCTCGATCAGCACCATGAAGTCGCCGTCGACGCCGGTGCCGTCGAGGACGGGCGTCTCGCCGGGAAACGCCCGCAGCACGATCGGCGTGCCGGCCGCGCCGTCGCGCGGGAATGCGACCTTCTCGGCGTACACGCCGGTGCGCACCTGGACGGTGTCGCCGGGCATGGCGACGTCGAGCGCCGCCTGGACGGAGGTGAAGTCGCCGCCGGACGGCGCGACGGTGAAGACCGCGGCGTGGGCGGGGACGGCGAGGGCGCAGAGCACGAGAGCCAGGGCGGCGGAGCGCATGGCGCCCATGGAACGCAGACGCCCGGGGCGCATGTCAACCGACCAGGGCCCGGAACGATCGAGCGCGCTACGCGGGAGCGACTGTGTCGGGCGTGACGCGCCGTGTGTCGCGGGTGGCGCATGACGTGGCACAGCCGCAGCGCCCCCGGTGCCGTCCCGCCATGTATTCACCGCGGTACTTTGCTTGCATGCCTGTAGAACGGGTGGTGTGGGGATTCTGCGCGTACTCGGGAAGAGGGTCACCATGCGGAGGCGGGTCGTCGTCGTGGAGGACATCGAGTCCGTTCGCGCGCTGCACGTCGCGTTTCTGGAGCGTCTCGGCTGCACGGTGTCGCAGGCGGCCGACGGCCTGACGGGCCTGTCGCAGATCCGCGCGCAGCGCCCGGATCTCGTGCTGCTCGACATCATGATGCCCGGGATGAGCGGGGTCGAGGTCGTGCAGGCCGTCCGCGCGGATCCCGATCCGGCGGTGCGCAGCACGCCGATCATCATGACGACGGCGCTCGCGGCGCACGAGATCGTGAAGGCACTGCTCGACCTCGGGGTGGCGGCCTATCTCGTGAAGCCCGTGTCGCACACGCTCCTCGAGCGCGAGGTGGCCAAGGTCTTGGGGCGGGGGAGCGAGGTGGCGCCGCCGCCGAGGCCGCGCGTCCTCGTCGCCGACGACAGTGGGCGCGACCTCGATCTCATGCGCGCGGCGTTGAAGGGCAAAGCGCGGGTGCACATCGCGACCACCGGACAAGAGGCGATCGAGCGCTTTCAGGAGACGTCGCCCGCCGTCGTGTATCTCAGCCTCGGCATCACGTGGCCGGACGGCTGGCGGACGCTGTCGGCGATCCGCGACCTGCAGGCGCGGTCCGCGTACTACGTCGCGCTCATCCCGGTCGGCTACCCCGTCGACATCGCGCTCCTGCACGGCAGCGGGTTCTCGAACCAGATCGCGAAGCCGATCCACGCGCGCGACGTGGTGACGACCCTCGGCGCGGCGACGCTGTCGTTGCGGGAGAGCGTCGTGACGACGGAGTGGGAAGACGGGGTGCCCGTCGTGGTGCTTCCGCCGCTGGAGTCGGCGTCGCTCGGCACGGTGGGCACGCGGACGCGCGCGACGCTCGCCGAGCTGTCGCGTGCCGGTCAGGAGCGCGTCCTGCTGGATCTGCGGGCGACGGCGCGCGTCACGTCGGGCATTCCGCGGCTGATCGGGGAGCTGATCGCGGCGGCGCGGCAGCGACGGCTGTCGATGGCGGGGGTGGCGGCGGAGCGGGTCGCGGCCATTCTGGCGACGGTCGGGCAGGGGTCCATGGCGTACCGGTCGACGCGGCGGGCGGCGGTCGCGACGTTCGTCGACGCGCTCGTCGCCGTCTAGCAGCACCCTGCCTAGGGAATCACTCCCCGCTCCTTGAGCTCGCCGATGCGTTCCCAGTCGTAGCCCATCTCGAGCAGCACGTCCTCGGTGTGCTGGCCGCACTCGGGCGCGGCGCCGGCCGGCGCCCACGTCGTCTCCGAGAAGTCGACGGGTGTCGCGACCATGCGCGCCGTGCCGCCCTCGGCGACGGGGACGTCCACCCACGCGCCCGCCGCGGCCGCCTGGGGATCGTCGACGACCTCGTTCGCCGACTGGACCGGCGCCCACCAGAGCCCGGCCGCGTCGAAAATGGGAATCCACTCGGCGAGCGGACGCGTCGTGAAGATGGCGTCGAGCAGGTCGATCAGCTCGCCGACGTTCTCGCGCCGCGCGCGCATCGTGTCGAACCGCGGGTCGGTGAGCCATTCGGGACGATCGACGGCGCGCACGAGGTCGGGCCAGTGCCGCTGGCCCTGGAGGCCGAGCAGCCAGAACCAGCGGCCGTCGCCCGCGACGTACGGGCTGATCACCGGATTCGGCGTGCTCCGCCGCGTCATCGGCGTGGCGTTGATGCCGAGGCGCAGCGCGGCGTTCGTGTCCCAGCCGAGCACGAAGATGCCGACCCGGAACAACGACGTCGTGACGAGCTGGCCGCGGCCGCTGCGCTCGCGCGCGAGGAGCGCCGCGCTGACGCCCGCCGCCAGCGTCATGCCCGCCGTGTGATCGCCCATCGCGCCGCGCTGGAACGGCGGCTCGGCGCCGGGCGCCGTCAGCGCCGCGGCGATGCCGGCGCGCGACCAGAAGGCGCCGACGTCGTACGACGGCCGGTCGGCGTCCGGCCCGTGCTCGCCGTAGCCCGTGACGCGCGCGTACACGAGGCGCGGGTTCAGCGCTGCGAGCCGCTCCCAGTCGAGCTCGAGCCGCGCCAGCGCCGCCGGCCGCACGTTGGTGACGAAGACGTCGGCCTTCGCGATCAGGTCGTGCGCGATCCGCCGGGCCTCGGGCTTCGAGAGATCGAGCGCGACGCTGCGCTTGCCGCGGTTGTCGAGCTCGAACGGGGCGTTCGCGGGCACCTCGGCGCCCGCGGCCGTCAGGTACATGCCGCGGAACGGATCGCCCGTCGGCGGCTCGATCTTGACGACATCGGCGCCCCAGTCGGCGAGGATGCCGGCGGCGGACGGCCCCGCCACCCAGACGCCCAGCTCGACGACGCGGAATCCCGTCAGCGGTCCGGCCATGTCTTGTCTCCTTCAGGGTGCGACGGGCTCGTGGTCGCGGAGGAAGAAGCGTCCCGTCGAGCGGGCGAGGCGTTCGCCGTTGCCGCGGATCTCGGCCTCGACGATCCAGTACTTCGCATGCGAGCGATCGCGCACCTCGGCGACCAGCTCGAGCGGGGTCTCGGTGGGGCAGGGGCGCTCGTAGCGCACGGTCAGCTCGCCGGTGACGACGAAGCGGTCGTGGACGAACACGACGGCCGCGCACGAGATCTCGTCGAGCATCGTGGCGACGATGCCGCCGTGCGCCGTGTGCGGGGCGCCGTGGAAGCGGTCGGACAGCGTGTACTGCGAGTGCACGCGCTCGCCGCGCCGGCGGAACCGCATGCGCAGCCCGTCGTCGCGCGTCGGCGAGCAGCCGAAGCAGCCGCCGTCCTGGGGGAAGGTGAGCTCGACGTCCTCGGGAACCGGCACGGTCCCGACCTATGCCGTGCGGGCCCCTGCCGGTGCAACCGTCAATCCGTCGGGCTCGGCGAGAGGGCGAACACGACGATGCCGGCAGCCGGCGTCTCGGCCCGCCGTCGCAGCTCGAGCGGCTCGCGGAAGTGGATCAGGCTGCCGCGCAGCATGCCCTCGGCCACGTCGGCCAGGCCCTCCCGCGACTGGTAGACGATCTCGACGGGTCCACCGGGGTCGCGGACGAGGCGGACGCGGGGCATCGCGACGGTGTGGTCGATCGCGGTCACCGTCGTGACCACCCGCTCGTCGAAGCGCGCCACGAGGTCGAGCGTCGAGTCGATGCCGGCGAAGACGGCCGGATGGTCCCGGGTCAGACGGTCGAACAGCGCGCTGCCGAAGAGCTGCAGGAGCAGGGCGGGGGGCACGCCGGTCCGGCGGCCGATGGCCGTGGCCAGGGTGCGCGCATGGCCGGGGCCGGGGCACGTCGCCGGGACGCACGGCGTGACGTCGAGGTCGGCGAATCGGGCGGCGGAGAAGTCCAGGAACTCGGTGCAGAGGAACGTTCGCATCTGCGAGGTCGGCGTTCGCGGACGGCGAACATCGTTCGCAGCGTTCGAACGCACGAGGGGAAACAACGGCCCGACCGGGATGCGGCGGGCAGAAGGAGTGACCGAATGCGATCGATCCGCCGACGCCTCCGAGTGGCTGGGGCCCTGGCCCTGACCCTTGCAGGCACGTCCCTCGCCCACGCCGCGGCGACGCTCTCCACGGCGCCCGTCGTCCCCCTCCAGCTGGGCGAGGACGCCGTCCTCTACTGCACCATCCGCAACGTCGGCTCGTCGCCGGTGACGGTGACCACCGACGGGTACGGGTTCGACGAGCTCTTCTATCCGGGGCCGACGCTGACCCTCCAGCCGAAGGAGGGGACGAGCTGGACCGTACAGTCGTCGCCGGGCGTCCCCGCCGCCGTACCCTCGGGATGCCGGTTCAAGGTGTCCGGCAGCGCGAAGAACGTGCGGGGCGCCGCCATCTTCTTCGATCCCATCACCGACGACTACACGCTCGCGATCCCCGCGCGCTGAACCAGGAGGACTACGCCAATGCGACGCTCGATGACGATTCTCGCCGCCCTGCTGCTCGCCGCGCCGGCGTTCGGCGCCACGCTCGACAGTGCTCCGGCCCTCGGGGCCTTCTCCGACGCCCAGCTCACCTGCCTCATCCGCAACATCTCGACCGCCACGCGCACCGTGAGGTTCGAGGTCCTGAACTACGCCGGTGACATCGTCTCCGCGACCACCGAGGAGATACTCCCCGGCCAGATGCGCTTCCTCGTCACCAACGAGGACAACTCGCCGCTTGCCGCCTCGTGCCGCTTCGTGGTGTCCGGCTCCGCCAAGTACTTCCGCGCATCGACGCAGTACGTGGGCGACGGCGTCGAGATGGTGGTCCCCGCCGAGTGAGCTCCCGGGTCATGGCACGCGGTCGCCCGCGTGCTATGACCCGCCGGAGCGATGCCGGAGTTCGATCCCTTCTCGCCGACCTTCTTCGACGACCCGTACGACACGTATCGTGCGCTGCGCGACGAGGCGCCCGTCTACCACAACGCGAGGTACGGCTTCTGGGCGCTGTCGCGTTTCGACGACGTGGCCGCCGCGCACCAGGACTGGCGCACGTTCAGCAGCGGTCACGGCGTGACGCTGCACGACCTGCGGCGCGACGACTTCCAGCCGTTCGGCAGCATCATCTACCTCGATCCGCCCGCGCACGAGCGGATGCGGAACCTCGTCAGCAAGGCGTTCACGCCGCGCGCCATCGCGGCGCTCGAGCCGATGATCAAGCACGTCGTGCGCGAGCACCTCGATCGGCTCGACCGCCATGCGCGCTTCGACGCCGTCGCCGACTTCGCGGCGTTGTTCCCGGTCGAGGTGATCTCCGCGATGCTGGGCGTGCCGGCGGGCGAGCGGCAGGCGGTGCGGCTGCGTACCGACGCGATGCTGCATCGCGAGGCGAACGACGCGGGTCCCACCCCGGAGGGCATGAAGGCCGGGCTCGAGCAGACCCGCTTCTTCATGCAGCTCGCCGCGCAGAAGCGGGAGAACCCCGCCGACGACATGATCTCCCGGTTGTGCGAGGCCGAGCTGCCGTCCGAGGACGGTCCGCAGCGCCTCACCGACCTCGAGATCGCGAGCTTCGTGGCCCTGCTCGGCGCCGCCGGCAGCGAGACGGTGACGAAGCTGGTCGGCAACGGCGTCGTCCTGTTCGACCGCTGGCCCGACCAGTGGGCCGACGTCGTGCGCGAGCCGTCGCACCTGCCGAACGCGGTCGAAGAGATCCTGCGCTACTGGGCGCCCTCGCAGTACCAGGGCCGCTTCACGACGGCGCCGGCGACGTTCCACGGGACGACGATCCCGGCCCGCGTGCCGGTGCTGCTGCTCACCGGCGCCGCGAGCCGCGACGAGCGCGCGTTCCCCGATCCGGACCGGTTCGACGTGCGCCGCGAGCGCAATCTGGCGCTCGGCTTCGGCTACGGCGTCCACTCGTGTCTCGGTGCGGCGTTGGCGCGCATGGAGAGCCGCATCGCCTTCGACGAGCTGCGCATCCGCCATCCGCGCTTCCGCGTCGACCACGGCGGCACGCGTCGCGTCCACATGACGAACGTGGCCGGCTACTCGCACGTGCCGATTCACGTTCGCTAGCCGCTTGCGTCAGCGCGGGAGCGCGCGCATGCCCTCGACGTGGCCGCGGACGACTCCCACCTCTGGTACTTCGCCTACGGCAGCAACCTGTGCCCGTCGACGTTCCTCGAGCGGCGCGGGATGAAGCCGTTCGAGGCGCACTGCGCGCGGCTCGACGGGTACGAGCTGCGCTTCGACCTGCCGGTGGGACCGGGCGAGCGCGGCGTCGCGAACCTCGTGGCCGTGGCCGGCGCGCACACCTGGGGCGTCGTCTATCGCCTGACGCCCGCCGACGCCGAGATCCTCGACCGCTCCGAGGGCGTGCATCGCGGCTACTACGACCGCGCGACGGTGACGGTGCAGCGCGCGGCGACGGCGGACGCGATCGCCGCCTACACGCTGACGTCGCGCTACGGCGTCACCGGCCGGCGCCCGTCCGCGCGCTACCTCGGCATCATCCTGAACGGCGCGCGCCACCACGGCCTGCCGGCCGAGTGGATCGCGTACCTGGAAGCGCTCGAGCTCGCCATCGACGAGCGGCTCGCCACGACGGACTAGGGCAGGACTAGGGCAGCGCGAACGCCCGCACGCCGCCCGGGCCGCTCGGGCCGTGGCCGACGTAGACCGTCCCGCCGACGATCGCCGCGCCGGACGTGACTTGGCCGGGCGTCGCGAGCGTGTTCAGCGCCGCGCCGCTGGCCGCGTCGTAGACCAGCAGGTTGCTCGACTGGTTGGTGCCGACGAACAGCACGCCGTTGGCGACGGCCATGCTGCCCCAGCTGGCGCCGATCTGCGCCGACCACGCCGTCGCGCCGGCCTCGTCGTCGAAGGCGAAGAGGTGATCGTTCGACGCCGGCCAGCCGCTGAACTGGTAGAGCGCCGCGTAGATGCGGTGGTTCGCGTAGCCGACGGCCGCGTTGAAGAGGCCGAAGCCCGCGAAGCTCGGCGCGGGCGCGACGACGCGCGTCCACACCGGCGCGCCCGTCGCGGGATCGACCGCGTAGATCGATCCGTCCTTGCTGGCGGCGACGACGAGCGGGAGCTCGCCGCCGAGGCCGTCCTGCGCGTCGATCAGCAGCGGACCGTTCAGGAAGCCGTAGTCGTGATAGGGCGGGCCTTCCGCGAACTGCTGCACGCTCTGCGTGCGGTGGATCCAGTCGGCCGTGCCCGTGGCCGCGTCGAGCGCGAAGATCGCGTCGGAGTTGCCGATCGACGGGAAGGTGTAGCACCCGACCGAGGCCATGTAGACGGTCTCGCCGTCGGCCGAGACCGCGACGGACGCCGTGACGCCGCCGCCCTTGCCGTCGACGCACGCGCCGCCCGGGCAGTCGCCGTCGACGGTGCAGGTGACGTTCGTGTCGGCGTCGCAGACGCGTGCCGGGACCGTCGCGTAGCGCCACAGCTCCGCGCCGGTGTTCAGGTCGAACGCGTAGAGATGACCCTGCGTGCAGGGGACGTCGCTGTGCGACGCGCGGCCCATGAACACGCGGCCGTTGGCGACGACCGGCGACGCCCAGATGTGCGCGTTGGCCGGATCGGTGCCGCCGACCGTGGCGGTCCAGAGCAGCGTGCCCTTCTTGGCGGAGAGGCAATGCACCGTGCCGTTGCTGTCGCCGACGAGGATGCGGCCGTCGGCGGTGAGCGTGGCGGAGCTCTGCAGGCCGATGTTGCCGGCGCCCGAGCCGGTGTCGTACGTCCAGCGCACGACGCCGTCCTTCGCGCGCAGCGCGTAGACGTTGCCGTCCCACGACGTCACGTAGACCATGCCCTCGCCGACCGTGGGCGTGGAGGTGACGGCGCCGGCCGCGAACGACCAGCGCTCGGTGAGGAGCGACGCGTTCGCCGGCGTGATGATCGTCTCGACGCCGGTCGCGCGATGGTTGCGGTGATCGTAGCCGTGGCTCGGCCAGTCGCGCGGCACGCACGTCAGCTTGAGCTTGTCGCTGTCGGTGGCCGTCGCGGTGCCGGCCTTCACCTTGACGACCTTCGAGCCGCGCTTGAACGCGCCGGACCCGGTCGGACCCTTCAGCGGCACGGTGACCGACTGGCCGGTGGTGCAGGCGGTCGACGTGGCGGGCAGCAGCCCGTTCGCGGCGGCGTGCAGCGCGGTGAGACCCGCATCGCCGCCCGGCGCCGCGACGGTCACGGCGACGACGTCGGCCGGGGTGCACAGCGGCAGCGCGGGGTCGGCGTTCCGGAGGCAGACGTCGACCGCGAAGCGGCACTCGTGATTCACGATGCCGTCGGCGTCGCAGCCGGCGTCGCCGTCGAAGCAGCGGACCTCCTTCCCCGCCTTGGGCTTCGCGGGGTCGAAGGCCGGCCAGTTGAGCGCCAGCCCCGGAGCGGAGAACTCCGCATGGCAGTCGTGCTGGGCCGGACCTCCGCCGGGCAGCAGCGCCCACGAGACCGCGGGGACGACGAGCGACGCGACGACCAGGCCGATGATCCGCATTTCGCGGCTATACTGACGCGCCGATCGCAGCGTCAATCGAATTCTGGGCGAATTCGTCCCGAACGGACGGGACGCGGGCGTCAGCTGTCGAGCGCGCGCGCTACGAGCGTCCCGATGGCCTCGGGGCTCAGCCGTCGCCGCACCGTGTCGCGACCCCGCAGCCCGACCGCGCGGGCACGCTCGGGCTCGCGCTGGACGAGCGCCATCAGCTCGGCGGCGTGGGCGACCTCGGGCTCCGCCCACACGCTGCCGCGCTGGAACGGGCCGTCCGCGATCGTGACGGGCGTCTCGGTGACGTCGACCAGGAAGGCGTCGTCGGCCGACATGAAACCGAGGTTGCCCGAATAGCCCGTGGCGACGACGGGGCGCGCGTAGGCCATGGCCTCGGCGCAGGTGTAGCCGAACCCCTCCGAGCGGTGCAGCGAGACGTAGCAGTCGACCGACGAGATCAGCCGCAGCACGTCGGGCGTCGACAGCCGGCGCATCAGGAAGCGGACGTTGCAGCCGAGCTGCTCGGCGCGGTCGACGAGCGCCCGCAGCCGCGTGCGGTGCACCAGGCGATGCGCGTTCGTCGCCTTCATCAGCAGCAGCACGTCGCGCCGCCCGCCGAACGCCTGCGCGAACGCCTCGAGCGCGGCCTCGGGGTTCTTGCGCTCGATCGAGCTGTTCGCGTCGAACACGTAGAGGAAGACGCACGCGTCGGGCGGCAGCCCCCAGTCGGCCTTCGACGCCGCCGGCGGGAACGCGGCGGTGTCGACGACGCAGGGCACGTCGAGCACGGGTCGCTCGAGCACGCGCGACAGGCTGGTCGCCGCGAAGTCCGACAGCGCCCACACCTGCTCGAAGTCGCTGTAGGTGTCGCGCCACCAGTGCATCGCGTCGCGCTGCTCCCACGCGAGGTAGGCGACGTTGCGGCGCCCGCGCACCATGAACTCGGGCAGCGCGTGCAGCAGGTGCTCGCGGATGTGCGGGTAGCTCACGAAGAGGTTCGTGTCGTGCTGCCAATCCCAGCGGCGCAGGAAGTCGTCGGGGCCGAGGTCGGCGTCCATCGCGATGTTGCCGATCACGTTCTCGGCCACGGTGACGCCGGCGTCGCGCAGCGCCGTCGCGAGCCCGCGCGTCATCGCACCGAGACCGATCGGGCTCTTGAAGTAGCCGAACAGGTTGACGCCGCGCGTGCGCCGGGCGGGCGTCGTCGTGTGCCCGTTGCGGCGCGGGAGCGACAGCGGGTCGATGCGGCGGTCGCGCCACACGGCGCGCTCGGCATGCTGGCCCGCCGCGCGGACGAGCGCGTGCTCGCGCCGGCCCTCGTCGGTGTCGTCCCAGCGCCGGCGATACGCGGCGAGCGCCTGCCGGAAGCGCGGGTCGCCCGCGAGGACCGGTGCCAGCAGCATCTCCTGGCCCTCGGGCAGGCGGCTCGACGGCGTGCGGCGCAAGTTGACGGCCAGCTCGAGGGTCAGGTCGACGCCCAGCCACGGCCGCTCGTCCATGACCCAGAGGAAGGCGAGGACGTCGTCGCAGTCGTACTCGAGCCCGTGGCGGGTGACGCCGAGCAACGCCGTCGCGAGCCGGCGGCTGCCGACGCCGACCAGGCCGAGCGGGAACTGCTGCATCAGATTCCAGTCGCGGTTCAGGTACGAGAAGACGCGCGCGAGGGCGCGGCCGTTGGCGCGATGGCGGAGCGTGTCGCCGAGATGCGCGGGCAGGCCGTGGTTCGTCACGCCGAACGTGTCGAGCCAGTGCGCGAACTGCTCGACCTGCGTGCACAGCGGGTCGGGATAGGTCTCGCGCAGGTCCGGCTGGCTCTCCCACACGTCGCGTACGAGCTGCATGGGCGACAGGAGCGCGTGCTCGCCCTGCATCGACGTGAGCTCCTCGGCGAGCTTGCGATGTCCCGTCGCGCCCGCACGCGCGGCCAGGGCCAGCACGTCGTTGCCGAGCGGCGCCTGCATGTCGGCGAGGAGCGCCGGCGTGTCGATGCGGGCGCAGGCCACGCGTTGCAGGAGGTCGCGCGTCGGCAGCGCCGGCCGATGACGGCAGTAGAGCGCCTCGTAGCCGTACTCGTGCACCCCGTGGCGCACGACCCAGACGAGGAAGCCGCGCGGATAGAGCCCGGCGTCGGGATAGCTCACCTGCAGATCGGGCCGCTGGCGATAGATCGTTTCGAACAGGATCGGCACCACGCCGCCGTGATAGGGCACGGGCGAGAGCAGGGCGCGGCAGTAGTAGCGCTCGCCGTCCGGCGTCCACGGGTCGATGTCGCGCGCGATGTACTCCTCGTGCTCCTTGAAGATCTCGCGCATGCGGCGGTCGATCTGGATGCCCGACGGAAAGCGGTCGAACGCGTAGCCGTGGCTGGCGTGCTCTGCGGCCCCGGCGGCGATCAGCGCGTCGGCGTACTCGTCGCACAGCCGGGCGAGCGACGGCATGTAGTGCAGCGAGTAGCGGTTCTGATGCGCCGACAGGTTCGTCGGATCGAACGGCGTGAAGCCGCTGAAATGGAACGCGACGAGCGGCTTGCCGTCGACGAGCCAACCCTCGCCGTCGTCGAGGCCCGCCCAGCGCAGCGAGCGGTCGTGCAGGTTCCAGTAGGCGACGTCGTAGGCGGGGTCGCGCAGGACGTGCACGCGCTCGGCGAACGCGACGACCCAGTTGAACGCGTTCTGCTCCATCTGGCCGCCCTGCGACGGCAGGAACGCACCCTCGCGCGTCACGAGCTGCTCCCATTGCTCGAGGAAGCGGGCCGCACCGGTGATCGACATGCCGAAGAGGCCGGCGTTCAGCACGCCGGCGTAGGCGAGATCGCCGAGCGACGGCCGCTCCCACAGGCGCTCGGGATGCGGCAGCGGCGCCAGCGTGTGCGGCACGACGACGACGTCGGACTGCAGCAACGCCTCGAGCAGCGCGTCCATGCGTGCGTACAAGCGGATGTCGGCGTCGAGGTACACGACGCGGTCGGCGCTCGTCTCGCGCGCCGCGTGGCGCACGGCCGCGGGCTTCAGCGCACAGCAGAGGTCCGTCGCCGAGTACTTGAGGGCCAGGTACGGGAAGCGGTCGAGGCCGAGGTCGCAGCCGGCGACCGTCGTCGCGCCGTCGACGTCGAGGACCTCGCCCGGGTTCGCGTCGGCGACGATCACGACGAACGGCAGCTCGGGGTGGTGCTCGCGCAGCGATGCGCCGAGGACCGTGGCGAAGTGGAGATGGTCGCGCGTGCAGACGGTGACCGCGCAGGTGCCGCCGGTCGTGGGCCGTGCGGCATCCCGGGGGCCGTTGGACTCGACACGGGCGAGCAGCGGCGCCAGCCGGGCGGGCGCCTCGGGGCGCGCGAAATGGGGATGGCCGAGCACCTCGCCCGCCGCGGGCAGCGACGGCGCCGGCTCGACCGGCAGGGCTTCCCGGATCAAACGCCGTCCGACCTGGGCGACCAGACACGTCGGGTGGAGCGCGGAGCGTTGCGCCCAGTGGCCGAGCGGCAGCCACGTCGTCCACACCTCGCCGCGACCGCTCGTGGTGCGCGTCCACGCCGGCATCGTGCGCGGCTCGCGCAGGCCTTCGATGCGCGGTGCGCGGTCGAGCGGCGTCGCCGACCAGAAGCGCAGCGCGCACGTGTCGCGGGCGAGCATCGTCACGGGGTCGTCGGCCACGACCGAGACGAACCACTCGTCGGCGTACAGCGCGAAGGGCCCGAGCACCACGTCGCCGCGGCGCTCGGTGTGGAAGACGAGCCGGAACGTGGTCCGCCCGCGTGCGGTGGGCTCCCAAGGGACGAAGCCCTGGAAGCGGCCGAAGCGTGACCCGGCCATCGCGGGATACGACGCCGCGACGTCCGGGCTCGGCAGGCCGACCCACAGCGGCGCGGAGGCGCCGCTCGCGCTCACCGCCTCGGCGCGCGTGACGACGTCGTCGGGCAGGAGGATCCACCCGACGACCGCATTGTGATGCGTCTCGGGGCTCGGCCGTTCCACCGCCCAGGCAGGTTCGGCCGCGTCGGCCGACCCGTGGGTCGACACGACGTCATCGAAGCTCCACTCGCTCAGCATGCCGGGGGACCTCGTCGCCAACGCGCGCGGATCGATCCCCCCGAGGACGATCCGGGCGCGCGAACTGCTCTAGCCAGAGCAGTCGCATGTTGTCCAGTCACATCCGGTCGAGTTGCGCCACGAGCAGCGGATCGCGGGGAAATCGGGCCAACGCGGCCTGCACGACGGCGCGCGCGGCGTCCAGCTCGCCGGCCAGGCGAAGGTCCTCGCCGTACTTCCAGTGCCAGGCAGGCTGGTCGGGGTCGAGCGCGATCGCCCGCGCATGCGACGCGGCCGCGTCGGCCGCGCGGCCGTCGAGCGTCAAGAGGTTCGCCAGATGATGGTGGAACTCGCCGATCCCGGGCGCCCGGGCGATGGCGCCGCGAACGGCCTCGATGGCGCCCTGCCGGTCGCCGCAGGCGGCCAGCGCCTCGCTCGCGTAGCGCCAGACGTAGGGGTCCATGACGTGGGTACCCAACGCTCGCCGGGCGTGCGCATGGGCGCCGGCGTGGTCGCCGAGGCGGCGCAGGATCGTCGCCAGATGGATGCGGTGGCCCGCGTCCTCCGGACGGAGCGCCACGAGCCGCTCGGCGAGCGGACGGGCACGCCGCAAGTCGTCGATCGATCGCTGGACGTGCAGGTCGCTCAGCTGGCGCAGACCGCCGTCGTCGTCGGGGGCGAGCGCGCAGGCCGCCGTCGCCGTCTCGATCGCATCGGCCAGCCTGCCCATCGACGCGAGGAGATCGGCGCGGAGCCGCAGGACGTGGCGGTTGCGCGGCTCGAGCGCGACGGCGCGGTCGATCTGCCGCAGCGCTTCGTCGAGGTCGCCGGTGGCGCGCGCGCGCATGGCGCCGTACACCGCGGTGACGGGATGATCGGCGTAGTCGGCGACGTCGAGGCGGCGCTTCGGCCGCAGCCGGGCGATGCGGTCGAGCAGCAGGGACTCGAACGCCGGCAGCAGCGCCGGATCGAGGAAGCGGCTGGCCGGCAGCGTGCGGCGGGTGAACGGCTCCTCCACGCCGTTGCGCGGGTCGGCCCGGTTGCCGGCGATGGCCGCGACGGCGTCGATGATGCGCTCGTCGTCGACGGCCACGTCGCAGAGCGTGGTGAGGCGGCGCAGGACGTGCGCGGGCTGCGCCACGAGATCGTCGTAGTCGATCACGACGCGGTCGGCGGCGCCCGGTAGCACCCACTTCTCGAAGAAGCGCTCGTAGTAGTACGCCTTCTGCCCGAGCCAGACGACGTACTCGTCGCGGTCGGCGGCGCGCTCCTCGGTTCCGTAGCGCACGATGTGCTCGCGGTCCGACAGCGTGCTCATCACCGGATCGCGCACCTGGACCACCCAGCGCACGCCGGCGAGCGCCGTCGGCAGCGCCAGGTCGAGATCGTGGTGCTTCTGATAGAAGATGCGGGCCGCCGGCGGGCGGGCGCAGGGCACCATGCGGCAGCACTCCGGCTGGGCGTAGAACTCGCAGTAGCGGAAGTCCTCGGGCAGCAGGGTGCGGAGGAGGTCCACCAGGAAATGGTGACCCGACCGCGGGATCGAGACCCCGATCAGGTGCGTCGTCGTGCCGGACACGTGCGCGCGATTCTAGGGACGTACGACGGCCGCCTGCAACGCGTGCGATCTCGATGGGACGCGCTCACGGCTTCGGCAGCCAGCCGAGCTCGCGCAGCCGGTCGAAGAGCAGCTGTCCCATCAGCGCGTAGCCTGCCGCGTTGGGGTGGCTCAGATCCGCGTCGGTGAACACGTCGCGGTGGCGCGCGTGCAGCACCGGCGCCATCTCGACGAACGGCGTGTCCGTCGCACGAGCGACGTCGCGCACGACGTCCTGATACGCGTCGTGCGTGGCATGAAGCTCCTCCAGCGACGTCGCGTCCTGCATCGCGTTCGGGAACGTCTCGCCGGGCGTCGGCCCGCGCTCGAGCGGACGGTACGGGAAGTCGAGGAACAGGACGCGCGCGCCCCAGGCGCGGCTGATGGCGACGATGCGCTCGAGGTTGCGGCGGAACTCGGCGGGCGGCACGACGCGTGGCCCCGGGGGCAGCTGCCCGCCGGGTGCGGTCTGCCGGAACGCGTGGAACGCGAGGCGGACGACCTGCAGGTCGAGCAGCCACTGGGGCGTCCAGCGCAGCAGCGAATAGTCGATCCGCGTCGACGCCGGCACCGGCTCGGAGCCGAAACGCATGCCGTGGTCGTTGTTCCCGAAGCGGACGGTGACGACGTCGGGCGACAGCCGCACGACCTGCGCGAGCAGCTGCGCCACGCCCTGGGCCGACGTGTATCCGAGCACGCCGGCGTTGATCACCTCGACGTGGGCATACCCGTGCTCGGCGAGCAGCTTCGCCAGCTCGCCGGGATACGACGTGAAGCCGCGCACGTCCATGAAGGCCTCGTTCCAGATGCCGAACGTGGTGGAGTCGCCGAGACAGACGATCCGGAACGTGCCGGGCGGCTTGCGGAGCGCGATCTCCGGTCCGCGGAAGCCCAGCGCATTGATACCGAAGCCGAGCTTCTCCGCGACGGCGCCGGGGCGGTTGGTGCGGGCGACCACCGGGTCGTAGACGACCCACGTCCACATCGGGTTCGTCGAGACCTCGAGGCGATGCACGAGGCCGGTCACCCGCAGGCCGACTTCGACGATGGCGAGGGTGACGACCGTACTGATCGAGAGCAGCACGAGGGCGGCGAGTACGCGGCGCATCACCGGCCTCCGAAGCCCAGGTCGGCCGGCGACAGGTCGCGCAGCGAGCCGAGCACCAGGTCGGCGTCGCCGTAGCGGCTGCGGTCCATGCCGGGGTCCGGAACCGCGATCACCTGCATGCCGGCCGCACGCGCCGCCGCGACGCCGGAGGGCGCGTCCTCGACGACCACGCAGGCGGACGGATCGGCGCCGATGTCGCCGGCCGCGACGAGGAAGATGTCGGGCGCGGGCTTGCCGCGCCCGATGCGGGGATCGTCGCCCGTCACGATCGCGTGGAAGTCGGTGCCGAACCACTCCCCGTGGCGCCGGGTCTTCAGCCCGAACGACAGCCGCGTCGAGCTGGTCGCGACGGCGAGCGGGACGCGCAGCGCGTGGAGCGCTGCGGTGAGCTCGCGCGCGCCCGGCATGGGCTCGGCGGCCGGCATCAACGTCTCGAACATGACCTCGCGCTCGGCGAGGTAGTCCTCGGCGGTGATCGGCAGCGCGAGGGTCTTCACGAGGTAGCGCGCCGAATCGATCGCCGGTCGCCCGATCATGTTGCCCTTCACCGACCAGTCGTACGTGGCGCCGTAGCGGCCGACGATCGCCTGCGTCGCGTCGGTGTATATCTGCTCGGTGTCCAGCAGGACGCCGTCCATGTCGAAGATCACGTGGGTGACGGGACGCAGGAGCCGCATCGTCAGTCCTCGCTGCTGATCGTCTCGAGCTCGCGCCGGTGCGTCTCCGGGAGGAGGAGGAGGGCGGCGGCGCTCGCCAGCACACCGAACGACGCCACGCTGGTCATGCGCGCGAGGTCGCCGGGCCCGCGCGTGCCGAGACCGACGAGCCACAGGCCGAGCGCCCAGCCGAGCGTCTGCATCAGCGTCACCCAGCCCGACGCGGTCCCGCGTTGCGACGTCGGGAAGAGCTCCGTCGACAGCGCCCGCACGATCGTGCCGCCGGCCGTCTGGCTGAAGACGATGCAGGCGAACGCGACCGGCAGCACCCAGCTCGGGCCGTTGTAGAAGAGGATCGCGAAGATCGGGAACGTGCCGAGAAACAGCATGCCCGTCCGCCGCCGGCCGATGCGGTCGCCGAGCCGTCCCGCGACGATGTTGCCGATGATGCCGACGCCGCCGCCGAGGAGCACCATCAGGGAGTACTGGCCGGGCGCCCAGCCGTGCGCCGTCTGCACGAAGTAGCCGGAGTATTGGAAGACGGACACCTCGCCGACGCCCAGCAGCAGCGCGACGACGCCCATCGCACCCGCGCGCGTCGGATAGGCGGCGGCGAGCCGCACCAGCGGCTGGTACCACTCGACCGGCGCGTGGCCGTGGTCGGCCCGTTGCTTCGTGAAGCGTTGCGTCTCCGTGACGCCGCGCCGGAACAGCGGCAGCAGGAGCAGCGGCAGGACGCCGATGGCGTACAGCGCGCGCCACCCGTACGGCAGGCGCTCGATCTGCGCGAAGAGGACGGCGCCGAGCCCGTGGCCGCAGGCCGACAGCGCGCCGAGCATCCCGATGGCCCAGCCGCGGTGCTCCGCGGGAAACTCCTCGGTGATGATGACGACGGCGACCGCCGCGCCGGCGAGGAGGAACGCGCGCGTGAACATCTGCGCCGCGACGAACTGGAGCGGCGTTTGTGTGAACGCCGTCAGCAGCGTGCCGATGCTCGTACCGACCACCGTCGCCAGGAAGACGCGCCGGCGGCCGATGCGATCGGCGAAGGGGACGAGGAAGAAGGCGGGGAGGGCGCCCAGCCGGATGGTGCCGAGGTAGGCGCCGAGCTCACGCTCGGTCATGCCGAGGTCGGTCGCGATGTAGCGCAGCGCCGACGTCAGCATGGACATGTCGTAGGACTCGAAGAAGAGCGCCAGCGACACGAGGCCGAGCAGGGACACCAGCCGCGGCTCGATGTCCGGGACGCGGCCGAGGAACGGGGGAATCCACCAGACCCTCACCGGCCGCGCCACACCGGACGCCGCTTCTCGACGAAGGCACGCTGCGCCTCGCGGGCGTCCTCCGTACGGCGCAGCGGCCGCCCGAGCTCCTCCTGGCGGCGGTAGGCCTGGTCGAGCGGCATCGCGAGCAGCTCGCGCACGCCGCGCCAGGTGGCGGCGACGGCGAGCGGCGCGTTCGCAGCGATCGCATCCGCGGCGTCGAAGGCCGTGGCCATCAGATCCTCGGGCAGGACGACGGCGTTCAGCAGTCCGAACTCGCGCGCCTGCCCCGCGTCGATCGGCCGGCCCGTCAGGAGCAACGCCTGCGCGTGCACCCACGGGATCTGCCGCGGCAGGAGCACCGTCGCGTGGCCGGTCGGATAGAGACCCACGGCGACCTCCTCGAGCGCGAACGTCGCGTCGGGAACCGCGAAGCGGAGGTCGGCGGCGAGCATCAGGTCGAATCCGCCGGCGCGTGCGTGCCCGTTGACGGCGCAGACCAGCGGCTTGCCCAGCGTGAAGTCCGCGAGCGTCGCCGTGGGGACGTCGCGCAGTGCCGCGAACTCGTCGTCCGACACCCGCTCGCCGCGCGCGAAGCGCTGCGCCAACGGGATGGTCGTCTTCATGTCCATGCCGGCGCAGAAGACGCGCTCGCCCGCGCCGGTCAGGATGGCACAGCGGACGTCGGGGTCGCCCGCGATGGTGCGCCACGCCGCGGCGAGCTCGCGCAGCGTGGTCGGATCGAGCGCGTTGGCCTGCGCGGGCCGGTCGAGCGTGACGACCGCGACGTGCGGATGCTCGGCGGGACGTTCGAGCCGCGCGCTCACGCGCGCGTGCCGCCCCAGCCGTTCCAGTGCACGAGCTGCGCGGACGGGATGCGCTTGGCGGGCTTGAAGTCGCTGCCCGTGAAATGCGCGACCGGGAACAGCGCGGTCTGCGTGACGTGCTCGGGGATGCCCAGGATCTTCGCGACGTCCTGCTCGAACATGATGTGCAGTGTCGTCCACGCCGTGCCGAGCCCGCGCGCCCGCAGCGCGAGCATGAACGACCAGGCGGCCGGCAGGATCGACCCGTAGACCGACGCCTGTGCCAGCGTGCCCGCGTTCTCGACGCGGCCGTCGATGCAGAAGATCACCATCGCCGGCGCCTCGTGCATGTGCTGGGCGAGGTAGGCGGCGGAGTCGACGACGCGAGGCTGCTGCTTCGCGCGCAGGTCGTCCTCGGCGTACGTGGGCCGCAGCTCCGGGTTGCTCGCGTACAGCTCGAAGCCCTTCCGGTAGAGGTCGGCGACGGCCTTCCGCTTGGCGGCGTCGGTGACGACGACGAACGACCAGCCCTGCGCGTTCGAGCCCGTCGGCGCCTGCATGGCGATCTCGAGGCACTTCTCGACGACCTTCGGATCGACCGGCTTCGAGAAGTCGAGCCGCTTGCGGACCGAGCGGGTGGTGGTGAGCAGGTGATCGACGGTGGCGAGGTCCATGCGAGAGGCTCCTTGTCGTCAGGCGTGCGCGATGGCGCGCAGCGCTTCGATCTCTTCGACGTGCTTCGGCGCGGCGGCGGAGAGTATTTCCGCGCCGCTCGCGGTGACCAGCACGTCGTCCTCGATGCGGATGCCGGTGCCGCGAAACGGCGCGGGAACGTCGTCGGCCCCGGCGGGTACGTACAGCCCGGGCTCGATCGTGAAGACCATGCCCGGCTCGAGCGGGCGCGGCGCATCCGCCGTGCGGTAGCGGCCGACGTCGTGGACGTCGCGGCCGAGCCAGTGGCTGGTGCGGTGCATGTAGAACCGCTTGTAGGTCTCCTGCTCGACGACCGCGTCGACGGGGCCTTCGAGCAGGCCGAGGGCGATCATCGCGTCGGCGAGGACGCGCACGGCCTTCGTGTGGATGGCCTCGATGGTGGCGCCGGGGGCGACCATCGCGATCGCGGCCAGCTGCGCGGCCAGCACGGCGTCGTACAGGTCGCGGTGCGCCGGGTTGAAGCGCTTCCCGGTGGGGAAGGTGCGGGTGATGTCGGCGCAGTAGCCGGCGCGCTCGGAGCCGGCGTCGATCAGCAGCAGCTCGTCGTCGCCGAGCGGGCGGTCGTTGTCGGTGTAGTGGAGGATGGTGGCGTTGGCGCCGGTGGCGACGATCGAGTCGTAGGCCGGGCCCGACGCCCCCCTGCGGCGGAACGTGTAGTTGATGAGCGCCTCGATCTCGTACTCGTGCATGCCGGGGCGGGCGGTACGCATCGCTTCGCGGTGCGCCTCGGCCGCGATGCCGATGGTCTCGCGCAGGCGATCCACCTCCGCGGGCTCCTTGTAGAGCCGCAGCTCGTGCAGCAGCTCGCCGGCGTCGCGGAGCACGGTGGGCCCGGTGCCCGTCCGCGGCCGCTCGGCCTGCGCACGCCGCACGGCATCGAGCAGCCGGCGCCCGAGGGCGTCGTCGCGATGCAACGGCAGATGGACCTCGTCGGCCTTCGACAGCCAGCGTGGCAGCTCCTTCTCGAGATGGTCGATGTCGAACGCGACGACGGCGCCGTAGTCGGCGACGGCGCCCTCGACTCCGGCGCGCGGTCCGACCCAGATGGCCTTCTCCGGGTCGCGCGGGCGGACGAACATCGCGAACGGCTCGGCGGCTCCCGGCGCGAGCACGGCGATGGCGTCGGGCTCGGGAAATCCGGTGACGTATCCGAAGTCGCTGTCCTGGCGGAACGGATAGACGAGATCTGCGGTGCGCACGCGCTCGGTCGACGCGGGGAGCAGCATCACACCGCCGCCCATCGCCGCCATCACGCGCGCGCGCCGCGCGGACAGCACGGCACGTTCGGCGTCCGTCGGGATCATGCGGGGTCTCCTAGCATGGGGGATGCGGCATGGCACCACGCTCGCAATACCCGTGCGATGCCCGGAGGAGACCCACGATGAAACGACGGCGAAACGAGGCGATCGGCGGCCCGCCCAAGCGTTCGCCACGGCGGGCGCGTGACGCGCGCATGCCGGACCGGCACGGAAGCGAACAGGCATTCACCCTGATCGAGCTGGTCGTCGCCGTCGCCACCCTGGTCGTCGCTGCGGCGGTCGCGATTCCGCACCTGCCGGACCGCGACTACGGGTTGTGGAACAGCCACTCCCAGCTGATCGCCGACCTCCGTAAGGCGCGGGCCGATGCGCTGGTGAAGGGCGATCACTATCTGGTCACGCTGACGGGCACGAGCACCTACGAGATCGTCCGCCTGAAGGACGACGACTGGGACGGCAACTGGACGCCCGACGGCTCGACGCTCCGCACGCGCACGCTGGCGGATCATGTCACGTTCATCAGCTCCACCGACTCGGAGTTCGAGTTCAACACGCGGGGCCTCATGGTCATCCCCGAGGCCGCCGCGCCGATCACGATCAAGGACGACCGCACCGGCAAGGAGCGCTCGGTCACCGTCTGGCCCTCGGGCCAGGTGGCGCCGACGGCGATCCCGGATATCGACTCATGAGCACGCATCGTCGCAATCAGGAAGGTACGTCGCTGATCGAGGTGCTCGCGGCGATGACGCTGTTCGCGATCGTCGCGAGCGGCGTGGCCGCGCTGGCCGCGAACTCGCTGCGGGCGACGGCCCACAATCGTCAGGCAGGTATGGCGCAGATGCTGGCGCAGGAAGAGCTCGAGAGCGTGCGCGGCCTCGAATACGCCGACATCGCACCCAACAGTCGGAGCGTGGTCGTCAACAGCCAGCTCTACAACATCGACACGACCGTGCTGCCGGACTCGCCCGCCGCGGGCATGAGCGAGATCACGGTGGCCGTTACGTGGAACAGCCCCATCGGGAGCCGGTCCTATGAGATCGACACGATTTTCACGGCGATTCGCTGAGCGCTCGTCGGGCTTCTCGCTCGTCGAGCTGCTCGTGAGCATCGGACTCGCCGGCATGGTGCTCGGCACCGTGACGCAGTTCTTCACCTCGCATGCGCACCGCATGCGCGAACACACGTACCGCGTCGAGACGCAGCAGGCGCTCCGCGGTGCGCTGGACGCGATCACGCGGGACGTCCGGCTTGCGGGCGCGTGCCTGCCCGTCAACGGGGAATTCATGGCCATCGAGGGCACCGACGACGACATTGCCGGCGACTCGATCACCGTGCGGACGGGCCTCACGCGGAACAATCTGTCCTGCGTTCTCGGCCGCACCACCGCGCAGATCGCGGCAGGGACGTCGACCATCCCGGTCGACGATGCGTCCGACTTCGTCGTCGGCAAGTTGGCATACGTCCGCGACCTGAACGGCTCGGGCGAGATCCTCGAGGTGACCGACTTCAACGAGGGCGCCGACACCGTCACGGTGTCCCCGGGGGTTGGACAGATCTACCCGCAGAACAGCACCGTCTACGCGGTCGACCAGCGGGTCTACTCGCTGCGCACCGACGTCGAGCCGCCGCTGCTGATGCTGACGATCGACAACGGCGAGCCCCAGCCGTTCGCGGCCGGCATTGCGCGCCTCGACGTCGACTACATCCTCGATCGGAACTGTCCGACCTGCGACGTCGTCGACCTCGCGACGCCGCTCGACACCCCGACGTGGTGGCTCGTGAACGAGGTGATGGTGACGGCTCGTGCAGAGTCCGTGGGCGTGATCACGGCGGGGGACGAGACCGACATCACGCAGACGGCGCGCGCCAAGCCGCGCAATCTGCTGCCCTGAGGCGAGGAGGATTCGGACGATGCGACGACGACGGGCCGAACAGGGATTCGCGCTGATCTCGGTGCTCATCGTGATGATGCTGCTGATGGCCATCGGCGGCGCGATGCACACGAGCGTCATGTCCGAGACTTCGCTCCGCGGCGCGCACGCGCGCGCGATCGCCGGGTTCTACGCCGCCGAGGCGGGCATCAACCGCGGCATGGGCGACTACCGCAACATCTTCATGGCCTACAGCCAGCCCCAGGGCAGCGACTTCGACCAGAAGACGATCTACGTCGGCCCCCGGACCGTGAACTACCAGCTCACGCCGGTCTGCGAGGGCGGGTGTCCGCTCATCGTCCAGGTGCCGGCGGGCCGACCGTTCGCCGGCCTCAACTCGCAGCTCTACAGGTACGTCGCGCAGTCGACGTCGCACATCCACGTGGGCGACACGGAAGTCAGCCTCGGCACCGAGTTCGACGTCAACTACATCCCGCTTTTCCAGTTCCTCGCGTTCTACGAGAACGACCTCGAGATCAATCCCGGCCCGAACATGACGCTCAACGGGCCGATCCATACGAACGGCAGCCTCTACTTCAACTCGAACAACACGCTGGCGATCGCCGACCTCGTGCCCGGCATCCCGACCGTGTCGGTGACGGCCGGCGGTAACATCTACCGCGGCCGCAAAGACACGCAGAACACCCCCCGCTGCGGCGGCACGGTGAACATCGACAAGCTGGCGGACACGAACCTGGACGGCAGCCTCGACCTGCGCGCGATGGACTGCGGCAGCTCGACGACCGCGCGCAACATGACGGACGCGCTTCTCGCGCCGTGGCTGGGCTCGATCCGCGCGCGCCAGCCACGTGTCGCGGTGCCGACGCCGGACGTCCTGCAGCGCGGCAACGGCGACTTCTGGGAGCGCGCCGATCTGCGCCTGTCGCTCGAGACCACGGCCGACGCGAACGGCCTCTTCCCGATGGTCGTGCTGGACGACGGCGACGTCGTCGACGTGGGCCGGACGGCGGCGCTGCAGGCGTTCCTCGCGGCGCGTCCGGGCATGATGTTCTACAACGACGTGCCGCAGGTGGGTGAGGACGCTCCGGAGACCGACTGTGGTTCGCCGGACAACAACACCTACTGCGACACCGGAAGCTACGACCGTCATTTCACGGTGGGGCCCGAATCGCAGGCGACCATGTACGCGTGCGCCGGCAACGCCGTCCATGGTCCGTGGTTCGGCTGTCCGACGTACCTTCCCGCGCTCGCGCTCGCCGGCGGCGGCGTCACGTTCCGTCGCGGCGGCTTCTACAACAACCGCGAGCGCGCCTGGGTGCGCATGCTGAACGTGAACATGCGCGAGCTGCTCGACTGGAACCGCTCCGCGCCGGTCGGGTCGCGCCTGATCGACGACCCCGACGACGTGAGCGACGGTGGACTGGTGATCTTCCTCACGGTGCGCGGCCCGCTGTCGACGGGTGCCATCAACAACCGCGAGCGCTACGGCGTGCGCGTGTGGGGCTCGTACAACCTCGACTTCCCCGTCATGGCCGACCCGACCGGTCTCACGGTCGTGTCGGACCAGGCCATCTACATCGAAGGCGACTACAACCGCCGTGACGGCAATCCTGGGTACGACCCGGTGTATCCGAAGCAGCCGGCAGCGTTCATGGGGGACACCATCAACGTGCTGTCCAACAACTGGTCGGGCCCGCCGAACGCGGGCTGGGGGCCTGCCAACGGCTGCCGCAACGACTGCCAGAGCCGGCAGTCGCTGAACTCGCCGATCAACCGCCCCGCGACCGAGACGCGCATCAACGCCGCGTTCCTCGCCGGCGTCGACACGACGGTCGCGGGTCCGACCGGCTACAATGGCGGCTTCGAGAACTAT
Organism: uncultured Binatia bacterium (SeqCode); assembly: GCA_964432595.1. Lineage (GTDB taxonomy): Bacteria > Desulfobacterota > Binatia > DP-6 > DP-6 > DASYLJ01. The sequence continues at coordinate 200,234 of CAYSOF010000010.1, forward strand.
CCGCGCTTCCACGAGAGGTGGAGCGGCGTGAACCTCGTGTACCGCGGCTCGTTCGTGAGCCTCGGCACGCCGACGCGCGCGAACGGCATCTGGTGCGGCACGGGCGGCAGCTCGGCGTCGGGGTGCAACATCTACGAAGCGCCCGGGCGCGCGTGGAACTACGACCCGGACTTCCAGCAGGTCATCAACCTGCCGCCGATCACGCCGCGCGTCGTGTCGGTCGAGCAGATCCTGTTCACCGAGAACTTCCGGTAGCGGAGGATCGGGGTGGTGTGGCGGTGCGCGCGCGGGCCGGGGTCGCCCCGGCTGCGCGTGGCGCTCGCTCGGCACCACCCCGGCCCCCTTTCCCCACCCGCGAGCTCACGACACGCTCGCTCGGGGCGACCCCGGCCCGCGCGCACACCGCCACACCACCCCGGTCGTCTGACCGGGGTGCGGTGATAGGTACTGCGCGGCCTACCTCCTTAGGCTTCAGGGAAGACCTGCATGAAGGGCTTCACTTCGACTTTGTTGAAGATGCCCTCCGTGACGTACGGGTCTCTTGCTACCAGGGCCCAGACTTCGGCGAGGTCCTTCGCCTCGACCACGATCAGGCTGCCCGTCTTGTCGGTGAAGGGGCCGGCCAGCTTCACGCGGCCGGCGTCGCTCAGGGGGCGCAGGTGGTCGAGGTGGCGCGGCCTCACGTCGGGGCGCTTCGTGGGGCCGTCGGGGGAATCGTGGCCGATGATGACGAAGAGGGGCATCAGTTGCTCCTTGCGCCGCGCGCGGGCGGCGTCTAGTCGAGAGACATGAGCGACGACGCGTCCGGACCGCCGCACTCGCATCGCGTCGCGTTCCCCGAGGCGCTGGAAGCGTTCTTCACGCGCATCGGCGAGCTCAAGGTGGTGCTCGGACCGAAGGCGGCGCCCGGCGTCGATGGGCTCGAGGCGCTGATCCGCGACGGGCTCGCCGCGCGCGATCGCGGCGACGTGCCGGGGGCGATCACGCGCATCGTCGAGGCGATGAACCGGCTCGCCGAGCTCGCGTCGATGAGCGACGCGGCGGAAGGGCCGATGCTGCGCGCCATGGCGGAGCAGTTCGCGCGCGCGCTGTCGCGCGGCGCCGTCGCCGATGCGCGCCAGACCGCCGACGCGATGCGCGAGCGCTCGGGCACCGTGCTCATCCCGCGGAAGAATTGAGCAGCGCGGGATCCGCCAGGCAGGCCTGCAGGCGCTCCAGCGCGCGCGCCGCGTAGAAGCCGTCCTCGATCCGCTCGTCGTAGGTGTATCGCATCACGAAGACCTCGCGGCTCGAGATGGTGCCGTCGTCGGCGACCACCGGCTCGCGGTGCACGCGGCCCATCGTGATGAAGATCGGGATCGAGCCGTACTCGTAGAGATGGTGGAACGCGGCGTCGAGGCCGACGCTGCCGAGGTTCGCGATGAACGCCGACGCGTAGAGCGGGTCGTCATTCACCAGGCTCGCGGGCAACAGGTTCCAGCCGTCGAGCCAGCGCTGCAGCTTGACGGCGACGCGCAGCACGGGGCCGGGCAACTTGAGGAAGCCCTTGATCTCGCGGTCGGTCGCCGTCTCCTTGCCGGACCGGCCCTCGCGGAGCGTCGCGAGCAGACGGTCGACCATCGCGGACAGCGTCTCCGCGGGGTCGAACTGGATCTTCGCCGTGAAGATCGGCGCGTCCTTCTCCATGCGCTGCTTCGCGCTGAAGGCCAGCCAGATGCCGCGGCGGTCGTACAGGCGGCTGCCGACGACGAAGCGGTTCAGCCGCGGGTATTCGCCGATCGCGACGCCGATGGCGCGGAGCACGCAGTGGAAGAGGGTGATGCGGCGGTCGGCCGGCCGGTCGGCGTTCAGGCGTTCGAGCAGCGCGCGCAGCGGCTCGGTCGGGATCGCATGCTCGAACAGCACCCACGCGCCGCTGCGCGCGGGCATGATGAACGGCATGATCCGGCGGACGGGATGGACGTTCGGGACGGGCGTGCCGTCAATGCGCATCCAGCCACCGTTCCGCGTTGCGGAGCGCCACGGCGATGATCGTCTCCTGCGGGTTCACGCCGATCGACGACGGCAGGACGCTCGCGTCGGCGACGACGAGCCCCTGCACGCCGTGCACGCGGCCCGCGCCGTCCGTCCCGCCGCGCGACGGATCGTTCGCCATGCGCGCGGTGCCCATGATGTGCACCGTCATCAGCTCGATGGCCTTGTTGCGCCGCGAGCGCGCCGCGATGCGCGGCAGCTCGTGTGGGCCGGCCAGCTCGGGTAGGTCGGCGAACGGCAGCAGCACGCGGCGCGCGCCGGCGGCGAAGAGCAGCTCGGCCGTCATCGTGACGCCGCGATGGATGCGCTCGATGTCGGCCGCGCCGAGATTCTGCACCATGTACGGCTGGCGGTCCGGCCCGAGGATCACGCGGCCCTCGGTGTCGTCCTCGACGAGCGTCGCCGCGGTGAGCATGTGGTTGTAGAGCGACATCTTCTCGGCGTTCTCGGGGCCGAGGCCCGGCATCGCCGCCGCCAGCAGGCCGGGCGGGATCGCGGCGTAGCCGATCAGGATGCCGTCGTTCAGGAAGTGGTGGATGTGGAACGCCTGGTGCGTGCCGATCCACGGGTCGATGCGCTCGTCGAAGATGCCGACGCACTTCGCGTTCGGGTGCGTGTGGAGGCCGCGGCCGATCATGCGCGCGCGCACCCAGCTGCGCTTCAGGATGCCGGGCGTGTGGCGCGCGCCGCACGCGAGGACGATGAGCTTCGCGTGCGCCTCGAACTGCTCGCCGGGCCGGCCGTCGTCGGTGAAGAGCCGTCCGCGGACGCCGATGGCGCGCGAGCCGCGCCACAGGACCTTGTCGACGCGCGCGCCGGTCAGCAGCGACGCGCCGGCGTGCAGGGCGGCCGGCACCTCGGTCACGAGCATCGCCTGCTTGGCACCCGTCGGACAGCCGAGCGCGCAGTTGTTGAGGCCCATGCACCGCTTCATGTTCCGCGGCGCGCGCGCGACGGGCCAGCCGAGCGCGGCGGCGCCCTTCAGGAAGAGGTGCGTGTTCTTGCCGTACGTGTCTTCCTGGTTGGGCTCGACGTGGAGGATGCGCTCGGCCTCGGCGAAGTACGGGTCCATCGCGCGCGGGCCGAGGCCCTGCAGGCCCATCTCGTTCTCCCACGTCTCGAGGACGCGGTCGGGCGTGCGCCACGACATGCCGCCGTTGATGACGGTGGAGCCGCCGACGCAGCGGCCCTCGGCGAAGATGATCGGCGGGTTGCCGAAGATCATCGTCGTGCCGGCGTCGCGATAGAGACGCCGGATCATCTGGCCGGGGTCGGTGGTGAACGTCTCCGTGCGGTGCAGGCCGCCTTCCTCGAGCATGAGGACGTCGAGCCCGCCCTGGCGCAGGCGGTGCGCGGCGGTGGCGCCGCCGGCGCCGGTGCCGATCACGATGGCGTCGGCAGCGAACGTCTGCCGGCCGCGCAGCGTGCCGCCGTCGGTGACGTTCGGGTACTCGATCAGGTGCTCGGGCGGCGGGGCGGCGATCGCGGGCGTCGACCCGGTCATGGGAGCACCTGCATCATCTCGCCGCGACGGCGGGTGAGCTCGGTCGCGCGGCCGGGCCAGTCGATCTCGAGCGCCTTCAGCACGTCGGGGTGCTGGTAGAACGCAAGGAGCACGAGCGTGCGGACGCCGATGATGAGCGACGCGCGCAGGCCGCCGGCGTGCGCGAAGCCGTCGAGGTATGCGCGCGCCTCGTCGACGGGCATGCTGCTGAAGCGGCACATCTTTCGCGCGAAGATCGGCGGTCCGTACTCGAGGAGGCGCAGGCCGACGGGGAAGCCCATGCGCATCGGGCCGGGCAGGTAGGCGAGGAACGTCTGCATGTCGCGCATGAGCGCGTCCTCGATCGGCTGATCGAACCCATGGCCGCGTGGCCGGATGGCGGCCATCGCAGCCCACAGAATACGCGACGTGCCGCGCGACAACGGCCGGGGGGCTGGCATGCGGGGGCCACCTGTAGGCAACGCGCCCGCGGGGCGCAACCACGTCCGGTTGCGTGTCCCCGCGTCGACCCGTTAATAAGCGCCCGCGAGTCGAGACATGGCGGACGAACCCACCGAAAAGGAATGCTGTCGGGCGACGCGGGAGCGCTGGAACCGGCGTGTCCGCGCCTACTACGCGTCGCTCCCGGTGATCAAAGACGTCCCCTGCGACGGCTGCCGCGAGATCCTCGAGATCCGCATCTTCGCGACGCCGGCCGCCTAGCGTCACGAACTCGACGCCGTGTCGAGGATGCGGCGGCGGGTGACGTGTGGGGGGCCGTATTCTGCGGGGTATCCGCCGGCACGGGCGTTGCTCTGGTCCTGATTCGAATGAGCGACCAGGAGCCCGTGCTCGATCACGAGACGCTGATGGACCAGGTGGGAGGCGACCCGGAGCTCCTCCTGCATCTCATCCAGCTATTCGACAATGACCGCGCCGAGACGATCGACGCGATCCGGCAGGGCATCGATGCGAAGGACGCGAAGACCGTCGAGCGCGCGGCGCATCGCCTGAAGGGCTCGCTCGGCACCCTCGCCGCGATGGCGGCGCACGCGGCCGCGTTCGAGCTCGAGGTCATCGGCCGCAGCGGCGACCTGAGCGGTGCCGACGCGGCCTGGAAGTCGCTCGAGCACGAGCTGACGCGCCTCCGCCCCGAGCTCGAGCGCCTGTCGGCCGAGAGCTGACTCCTCAGCGGCTACGTCGACGACTTCGCTCGTCGACGACGGTGGTGGGACGTGCTGACCGTCCTGCCGCAGCGATCCGATGTGGAGCGCGATCGCCTCACGGATGAGCGATGCGACCTCCTCTCGTGTTGCGCCTGTGGCGATGCAGCCCGGAAGGTCGGGGACGTAGGCTCCGAACGACGTCGGGCCATGCTCGACTACGACGAGATGGCGCATGCGAGGATCGCTCCTGTGGATCGGTCCGATCGGCATGAAGAGCCGACCGTTTGCCGACTTTCTGACGCGGAGGCTTGACAGGTTTTCGCAGGGCTCTTGATCGTTCTCGGGCGTCGCGTCCGAGTATGCCCTGGAATGCATGACGGTGAGTCTGGTGCCACGCGCCACGCTCATCCCTCGCGGGGGTCGGCACGTCGCTGTTCCGCGTGCGTGCTCGCGCGCCGCAACGCCGGAAAACCGCATGGTACAACGGCCTCCATGAACACCCCCGAGGTCGATCGTCTCGCCGACGAGATCGCCGAGCTCTCCGCCCACATCGACGCCGCCATCCATCGCTTCCTCACGCTGATCGCGCGCTTCGACGAGATCGACGGCTGGGGCGAGCACGGCGCACGCACGTGCGCACACTGGCTGTCGTGGCGCGTCGGCCTGGAACTCGGCTCCGCACGAGAGCACGTGCGCGTCGCGCGGGCGCTGCGCGAGCTGCCGCAGATCGACGACGCGCTCCGCCACGGCCGAGTGAGCTACTCGAAGGTCCGTGCGCTCACGCGCGTCGCGATGCCGGAGAACGAAGGCCACCTGCTCGAGATGGCGCGCGCGTCGACGGCGTCGCAGCTCGAGCGCATCTGCCGGGGGTACCGGCTCGCCGTCCGCAATGCGACACCGGTGAGCTGGGCCGATGAAGACGAGGAGCGCTGGGTCCACGAGCGGCTGACAGACACCGGCCACGTCCGCTTCACGATCCAGCTCGACCCCGAGGAGGCGGCAACGCTCCGGCGAGCCATCGACGCCGCCACGTTCGAGCGGCACGTTTCCGCGGGAACGCGGGAGGCGCCCATGCGGCGGGCCGACGCGCTCGTCGCCGTTGCAGAGCGCTTTCTCACGACCACCGAGCAGCGCGACGCCGGACTGCCGGTGGAGGTGGTCGTGCACGTGGAGGCTGCAAACGACCCCGACAGCGAGATCGGCGCCACGCTCGATGACGGCACGGCGGTGTCGCGTACGACGACCGATCGCCTGATGTGTGACGCCGCGGTGGTCGAGGTGCGGGAAGACGGCGACGGGGCGATCCGCGAGGTGGGTCGCCGTCGTCGCACCATTCCGACGCTGCTCCGGCGTGCCTTGCACCTCCGCGATCGCGGCTGCCGCTTCCCGGGATGCACCAACCGGTGGGTCGACGGGCATCACGTCGTGCCGTGGTCGCGGGGCGGCCCGACGACCCTCGCGAACCTGTTGTCGCTCTGCCGCCGGCACCACACGTTCGTCCACGATCGCGGGGTCGGCATCATGCCTGAAGCGAACGGCTTCCGCTTCGAGCACGGCGATGGACGCGTCATCGAGCCGAGCGCGACGCCGCCGTCGCTCGGACCGTCTCCGATCGAAGCGTTGCTCGCGCGCATCCGCGGCGAGACCCCCTGCCGAGGTAGGACGAGCCGGGGGACGGCTCGCCTCACGCGAGGCTCAGGCCCGTCAGTCACTTCCGCTGGTACTCGACGTCCTCGATGTCGGCCACGACGGTCGGATCGAGCCGCGCGAGCGCTGCCGCGTCGCCCTTCAGCGTCGCGTCGAAGAAGTTCAGCGAGAAGTAGTTCACGACGTCGTGCGCGTGGCGCCACGGCATGTGGCGCGGCTCGCACGCCTCGCTGAAGCCGCCGAGGAAGCCGAGCAGCTCGCGGTCGACCTCGCAGAAATCGGAGAACGTGAAGTGGCCGCCCTCGGCGAGGTTGGCCAGGGCGACGATGGACGCGCCCGAGGGCAGCAGGTCGAACGGCCGCTGCTGCTGGCTCTCGAACGGCGTGGTGCCGTCGATCGAGCCGCCGACGATGAGCACCGGTATGTGGATGCCGGCGAAGAACTCCGGCGGGAACGGCGCCGCCGGCGCCTGCGGGAGGATCGACTTGACGCGCGCGTCGACCTCGGGGCCGCCGGCCAGCTCGAACGCGGTGAACCCGCCGAACGAGTGACCCGATGCGCCGATGCGCTCGGGGTCGATGGCGCCCTCGTAGAAGTTGCCCGGCGTCGCGTTGAACGCGAGGAACTGGTCGATCAGGAAGCTCATGTCGAGCGGCCGATTCACGGTGACGTTCGGGTCGACGATGCCGCCGAGGCCGTCGACGAAGGTGTTGCCGTGATGGTCGGGGCTGACGACGATGTAGCCGTGGCTCGCGAGGTGTGCGGCGAAGAAGAACGACTGGATGCGCAGCCCGCCGTTGCCGTGCGAGAACACGACGAGCGGGAACGTGCCGTCGGCCATCGCGACGTCGCGGAACGCCGGCGTCTCGACGACCTCGACGCCGAGCACCTTGGCGATGTCGCGCGGCACGCCAGCGACGGCGGCCGCGGTCGACGGGTAGTAGATCTCGGTCAGGACCGGACGCGGTCCGGTGCCGGCGGTGTTCTGGCGTGACGGATCGCTGAGCGACAGCGTGGTGATGCCGACGGGATAGGCGCCGAAGTCGGCCGTCGAGCCAAGGTCGTTCGGCGGATACACGCGCTGCGCGTAGTGGCGCGCGCGCGTCGTCGCGCGCTCGATCACCTCGTCGAGCGTGCCGAGGCCGAGCGAGGCGAACGAGTCGCCGCAGCGGCGCTGGATGCGGCGCGTGACGCTCGCCTGCGCCTCGCCGATGCGGCGGTCGCGGCGCGCGGCGTTGCAGCCCTTGCCCCGGTAGCCGTCGAGGTAGCAGACCTCGCCGTAGAGACGGACCGTCGCCTCGCGGAGGCGCTCGAGCCGGTTCGACACCTCGCGCTGGCAGCTCGGGAACGCGCCGCCGGCCGAGCCGCCGTCGCCGAACGTGATGTCCATCAGGTCGTCGCCGAAGTCGGCGCACGACTCGCGCGTGCGCTTCACGACGTCGTCGGCGCCGCCGACGTAGCCGAGCGCGTCGGCGGCCTCGTCGGTGCAGCCGTCGGCCGCGTCCGCGGTGCGCGCGAGGATCTGCTCGAGCTTGCCGCCGTCGGCCCGGGCCGCGGCTTCACAGGCGGCGTCGTTCCGCTTGCGGCAGGTGCGCAGGACGTCGGCGTACTGGTTGAGACAGCGCACGCCGACGATGCCGGAGGTGCGCAGGCATTTGACGGTGTCGGAGGCGGCGTCGGCGGCGGTGCCGACGGCGAGGGCAAGGGTCAGGGCGAGCAGGATCCGCATGCGGCGGGTCTACGCGACCCGACGCGCGGATGTCCATTCAATTCTAGGTCCGGGGCCGTCCGGCCCACGCGAGGGCGATGGCCGCGATCGTGGTCACCACGCCGCCCGTCGCGATGGCGGCGGGAACGCCGATGCGGTCGCCGAGGAGCCCGCCGATCAGGCCGCCGAGCGTCGAGAAGCCGAAGAAGATCACGGTGATCATGCTCATGACGCGGCCGCGCATGCCGTCGTGGACGTGCATCTGAATGGTGGTCGTGAGGGACGCGATCGAGACGGTCTGGAGGGCGCCGAGCACGAAGAGCAGGGCCATCGTGCTGGCCTGCGTGCGGACGACGGCGAACATCGTGACGGCGAGCCCGTAGACGATGGCGCCGATCGACGCGAGCGACTCGCGGCGTGCCGCATCGCTGGCCCACGACAGCCAGAGCCCGGACAGGACCGCGCCGCAGCCGACCGACGTCATCAGCCAGCCCAGGCCGGTCGCGTCGAGATGGAGGACGTCGCGCGCCATGGCGGGCAGCAGGATGATGTACGGAAAGCTGAAGAGGCTCATCACCGCGGCGAGCATGATGGCGGGACCGATGACGTCGTGACGGCGCACGTAGCCGACGCCTTCGCGCAACGCGCGAAAGACGGGCGGCGGCGGCGTGCTGGGACGCGGCGGCAGTGAGAGGTTGGCGACGACGAACGCGAGCACGACGAAGCCGAGCGCGTTGACGCCGAAGCAGCCGGCGGGGCCGATCGTGCCGTAGAGCGCGCCGGCGATGGCGGGACCGACGGCGCGCGCCAGGTTGAACTGGACGGAGTTGAGCGAGATGGCGTCGGCGAGGTCGTCGGACACGACGAGCTGGGGGATCACCGAGTGCATCGCGGGCGTGTAGAGCGCCATCGCGGTGCCGCTCAGGACGGAGAGGGCGAGCACCTGGTAGACGTCGATGCGGCCGAAGTGGGTCAGCGCGGCGAGGGCGACGGCGGTGAACGCGAGTGCGACGACGCTGACCAGCATCACGGTGCCGCGGCTCATGCGATCCGCGATGGCGCCGCCGACGAGGCCGAGGAGGAGGGTCGGCAGGTTGCCGACGAAGCTCACGGTGCCGAGCCACGACGGCAGGCGCGTCAGGTCGTAGACGAGCCAGCTGAGCGCGACGGCCTGCGTCCAGAAGCCGAGGTTGGCGACGAGCGACCCGATCCAGAAGCGGCGGTACGCGGGAGTGCGGAGGGCCGTGAGCACGAACGCGCGAAGTCATCACGCGATTGGTGCAGCGTCAAACCTCGCGATAGAAGCGCGTCGCATGCGGGTGTGGCCGGGACGTCCGTCGCCGCTGGGACCGACCTGGGACGGCGAGGGGGTGAACTTCGCGCTCTTCTCCGAGCACGCGACTCGTGTGGAGCTGTGCCTGTTCGACGGGGCCGACTCCTCGGAGCCGAGCGAATCCATCGCGCTGACCGATCGCGAGCAGTTCGTGTGGCATGCGTATCTGCCCGACGTGCGGCCGGGGCAGGTGTACGCGTATCGCGTGCACGGGCCGTCGGCGCCGGCGGAGGGGCATCGCTTCGACGCGTCGCGGTTGCTCGTCGATCCGTACGCGCGCGCGGTGACGTCGTCGCTCCGCTGTCTCGTCGTCGAGCCGGCGTTCAGCTGGGGCGACGATCGCTCGCCGCGGGTGCCGTGGAGCCGGACGGTCATCTACGAGTGTCACGTGAAGGGGCTGACGATGCTGCATCCGGAGGTCCCGGAGCGGCTGCGTGGAACGTATCTCGGGCTCGCGATGGATCCGATCGTCGATCATCTCGTTTCGCTCGGGGTGACGGCGGTGGAGCTGCTGCCGGTGCACCACATGGTTCCGGAGCCTGAGCTGGTCGAGCGCGGGCTGACGAACTACTGGGGCTACAACTCGATCGCGTTCTTCGCACCGGACGTGCGGTTCGCGTCGGGCGGGCCGGGCACGCAGGTGAGCGAGTTCAAGTCGATGGTGAAGCGCCTGCACGGCGCGGGCATCGAGGTGATCCTCGACGTCGTCTACAACCATACGGGCGAGGGCGGGCATCTCGGGCCGACGTTGTCGCTGCGGGGCATCGACAACGCGTCGTACTACCGGCTGCTGCCCGACGATCTGTCGCAGTACATGGACTTCACCGGCTGCGGGAACAGCCTGAACATGGTCCACCCGCGCACGATGCAGCTGATCATGGACAGCCTGCGCTACTGGGTGCAGGACATGCACGTCGACGGCTTCCGCTTCGACCTGGCGCCGGCGCTGGCGCGCGAGCTGTACGAGGTGAACCGGCTGGGGACGTTCTTCGACATCATCCAGCAGGATCCGGTGCTGTCGCAGGTGAAGCTGATCGCGGAGCCGTGGGATCTCGGGCCGGGCGGGTATCAGGTGGGGAACTTTCCGGTCGGGTGGACGGAGTGGAACGGCAAGTACCGCGACACCGTGCGGCGGTTCTGGCGTGGGGACGCGGGGCAGGTGGCGGAGCTCGGGTATCGGCTCACCGGGAGCAGCGATCTCTACGGGCTCAGCGGGCGGTCGCCGTACGCGAGCATCAACTTCGTCACGTGCCACGACGGGTTCACGCTGCGCGATCTGGTGTCGTACGAAGAGAAGCACAACGAGGCGAACGGCGAGGGGAACCGCGACGGGACGAACGAGAACTGGTCGCGAAACTGGGGCGTCGAGGGTGTCACCGACAAGGCGGAAGTCGTGCGGACGCGCGATCGCGTCGCGCGAAATTTCCTGGCGACGCTGGCGTTCTCGCAGGGCGTGCCGATGCTGACCGCGGGCGACGAGATGGGGCGGACGCAGGACGGCAACAACAACGCGTACTGTCAGGACGGGCCGCTCAGCTGGGTGTCGTGGACGCGTGACCGTCGGGGGGAGGAACTGCTGGCGTTCGCGCGGCAGGTGTTCGCTGTGCGACAGGCGAATCCGGTGCTGCGACGGCGGAGCTTCTTCGAAGGCGGGAAGGACGTCACCTGGCTGCGGCCGGACGGTGCGCCGATGGCGGCGGACGACTGGCAGGATGCGGAACGGCGCTGCCTCGGGATGCTCGTGCATGGGGCGGCGAGCGAGGAGCGCGACGATCGCGGGCGGCCGGTGCAAGGGGCGTCGCTGTTGCTGCTGCTGAACGGCGGGGATGGGGTGTGCACGTTCCGGCTGCCCGACGGGGCGTGGCGGGAGGAGGTGCACACGGCGCACCCGGGGCGACGGCTGCGGCCGCGTGGGGCGTGCGAGCTGCCGGCGCATTCGTTGGCGCTGCTGCGGTTGGAGGAGTGACGTAGCGCCGTCCAGACTATGGACGCGGGAATCGTATTCGACTAGCTTGCAGGCTCGCATGTACGGCTCGGCCGCGCTGAGGGTGTGCGAGCAACCGCCTGGCTACGAGCCCAGGCCACCGCGGCTCCTCGATCGTGTGCGGACCGCCGTGCGGACGCTTCATCTCAGCCGTCGGACCGAGAAGGCGTACGTGTTCTGGATTCGTCGGTTCGTGCTCTTTCACGGCAAGCGTCATCCGGCGGATCTCGGCGCCGACGAGGTGACGCGGTTTCTCTCGAGCCTCGCAGAGGTACAGCGCGTGAGCGCGTCGACGCAGAACCAGGCGCTCAGCGCGCTGCTGTTCTTGTATCGGCGCGTGCTCGGCATCGAACTGCCGTGGCTGGACGGCCTGGTGCACGCGAAGCGCTCGATGCATGTGCCGGTGGTGCTGAGTCGCGCCGAGGTCACGGCCCTGCTCGATGCGCTGTCGGGTCCGTCGTGGATCATGGCGGCGTTGCTGTACGGTGCCGGCCTGCGGCTGCTCGAGTGTCTGCAGTTGCGGGTGAAGGACGTGGACTTCGCGCGCGGCGAGATCGTCGTGCGTCGTGGCAAAGGCGGGCGCGATCGACGGACCGTTCTGACGGCGGTGGTCGCGGCGGCCCTCGCTGACCACCTGGCGGACGTTCGCGCTCAGCACCGAGCGGATCTCGAACGCGGCGCAGGGTGGGTCGAGCTGCCTCACGCGCTCGATCGCAAATACCCGAGCGCGGGAAGCGAATGGGGTTGGCAGTGGGTGTTCCCCGCGACGCGCACGTACGTGCATCCCGAGTCGGGCCGTCGGCGACGGCATCACTATCATGAGTCCGCCTTGCAGCGGGTCGTTCGCACGGCGGTGATTCGCGCGGGGATCGGCAAGCCGGCCGGCTGTCACTCCCTTCGGCATTCGTTCGCGACGCACCTGCTCGAGAGCGGGTACGACATCCGAACCGTGCAGGAGCTGCTCGGGCATCGTGATGTGCGGACGACGATGATCTACACGCACGTGCTGAATCGCGGCGGGCTGGGTGTGGTGAGCCCGGCGGATGCGGTGCTCGGGGTGAGGCCGTCGTTAGGTGGCGAAGGCGCGCGAGGTAACGTGCCGCTCGTTGGAACGGAGGTGCAGGAGATGTCGAAGGCGGACAGGCGGTTGCGTGGCGTCGCCGGGCGAGTCGTTCCGCGCGATAGACGGCGAGACGAACGGCGAGGGCGGGATTAGATGGGTCCGTCTACTGGGTGTTAGGCCCACAAAGGGATGAGAAGGGCCGGTGGACACGAGCACACACAGAAGCAAGGCATGCGCATGATCAGTCGCGGTTCGGAATGGCACCGGTGGGAGCCGCATATCCACGCACCCGGCACGATCCTCAACAATCAGTTCGGTGCGGCCGATCCCTGGGAGCCCTATCTGACGACGCTGGAAGGCCTGACGCCGAAGATCGAGGCGATCGCTGTCACCGACTACTACGTTACCGATAGCTACCAGGAATTCATCAAGCATAAGGCCGCCGGCCGGTTGCCCGGCGTGATGCTGCTCTTCCCGAACATCGAGCTGCGCCTCGATGTGGCCGCGAAGTCCGGCTTCGTGAACGTCCACATGCTGGTCAGCCCCGAGGATCCCGACCACCTGTCCGAGGTGAAGCGCATCCTCAAACGCCTGCAGTTTCACGCGTTCGACGACCGCTTCGACTGCACACGCGAGGAGCTGATCAAGCTGGGAAAGCGTGCCGACCCGACAATCACCGATGACGGCGCCGCGCTCCGACACGGTGCGACGCAGTTCAAAGTTAACTTTGATCAACTGCGCAAGGTCATCGGCGAAAGCGAATGGGCGAGGAAGAACATCTTGATCGCCGTCGCCGGCGGCACCGGGGATGGCACGTCTGGCATGCGCCAGGCCGCCGACGCTACCGTCCGCCAGGAGATCGAGAAGTTCGCCCACATCATTTTCTCGAGCAGTCCTGCACAGCGCGAATTCTGGATCGGCCAGCGCAGCGCCACGGTCGCGGAGCTGCGCGCACGATATGGCGGGTGCAAGCCTTGTCTCCACGGCAGCGACTCCCATGACCAGGAATCCGTGGGCCAGCCCGTCGATAGTCGCTTGTCATGGATCAAGGGCGCCCTGGAGTTCGAGGCCCTCCGTCAGGCTTGCATCGACCCAGAGAGCCGCGCCTTTGTCGGCGAACAGCCGCCCCCCTCGGCCATGCCGTCGCAGGTCATCTCGCACGTCAGGATTGGCGATGCCGATTGGGCCACTACACCCGATGTCCCTCTCAATCCCGGCCTTGTAGCCATCATCGGCGCGCGCGGATCGGGAAAGACGGCCCTGGTCGACGTGATCGCCGCAGGCTGCGACGCGATCACGCCCGCCGGCTGGGATGCGGACGAGAACATAAGCCCATCTTTCCTGGCTCGAGCGCGCACTCTCATCGGCAATGCGACGGCGACACTGATTTGGGGCGGCGGCGCCACGGTCACGCGCTCACTCGATGGCAGCGACGCCAACCATCCTGAGGCGTTCCCGCGTGCCAGGTATCTGTCCCAGCAGTTCGTCGAGGAGCTCTGCTCGGCGAAGGGTGTCTCCGATGGCTTAGTCGACGAGATCGAGCGCGTGATCTTCGAATCACATTCACAGGACGATCGAGAAGGGGCGCTCGATTTCGCCGAGCTGCGCGACCAGCAGACCTCACGGTTCCAGCAGGCGCGCGAGCGCGAAGCGGAGGCGATCGCCGACATCTCGGAACGCATCGCCACCGAGTTCGAGAAAGAGACTCTTGTCGCCAGCCTGGCAACGCAGGTCGATCAGAAGAAGAAGCTGATCATGGGTTACACGGCCGATCGTGCGAAGCTCGTCGTCAAGGGCACCGAAGCACAGGTGGCCCGACACACCCAGCTCAGCGAGGCGGCTCAGAACCTTCGCAACAAGATACAGGCCTTCGGGAACCAGCGCCGCACCTTCGTCGCCCTGCAGGACGAAGTTCGCAGCATGCGCGCTACGGGAGCTCCGGAACAGCTGCGCCAAGCCCAGGCACGACATGGGAACAGCGGCTTGAACGCGCAGCAGTGGGACGAGTTCTTGCTGATCTACAAGGGCGACGTAGACAAGAGCCTGGCGGCCTACATCGAGTGGGCGGATAACGAAATCCGCAAGCTGAACGGCATTGCGCCGCCGACCGGCGATCCGAACGTCCCGCTGATCCCCGACAACGCGGATGTCTCGACGCTACCGCTCGCGCCCATCGCTGCCGAAGTGACTCGCCTCGAAGCGTTGTTCAGCGCCGACAAGATCGTCCGCGATCAGTATGCAGCACTGACCCGCCGCATCGCGCTGGAGAATTCGGCGCTGCAGGCCCTCGAAGTCCGGCTCGCCGACGCGCAAGGCGCCGCAACCCGCCGGAAGAACCTTCAGACAGAGCGCGATGACACGTATGGCCGCGTCTTCGAGGCTATCATCAGCGAGCAGAACGCGCTGGCCGGTATGTATGCGCCACTGATGGCGCGGCTTGCGGCGTCATCGGGCACGCTCAAGAAGCTCAACTTCTCGGTTCGGAGGATCGCCGACGTCCAAACCTGGGGCTCCTTTGCCGAGGAGCAACTTCTCGACCGGCGCAAGGCCGGCCCCTTCTACGGCCGTGGCTCGCTGATTGGCGTCGCGAACGTGGCTCTCAAACCCGCGTGGGAAACGGGCTCGGCGGCCGACGTTCAGGCCGCCATGACAGCTTTCATGGCGAAGTATCTGAAGGACCTGCTGTCCCATGCGCCTTATGCACCAACGCAGCAGGTCGAATTCCGAGACTGGTCGAAGCAGTTCGCGCATTGGATCTTCGGCACCGGCCACATCACCGTCCGTTACGAGATCTCCTATGACGGCGTCGATATCCGCAACCTATCTCCCGGCACGCGGGGCATCGTCTTGTTGCTGTTGTATCTCGCGTTGGACGATTCAGACGATCGGCCTCTGATCATCGACCAGCCCGAGGAAAACCTCGATCCGAAGTCTGTCTTTGACGAGCTGGTCGCGCTCTTCACTGCCGCGAAGGCGAAGCGCCAAGTCATCATTGTGACGCACAACGCCAATCTCGTCATCAACACCGACGCGGATCAGGTCATTGTTGCGGAAGCCGGCCCGCATCCGTCGGGTGGCCTGCCGCCTATCAGCTACATGGCGGGCGGATTGGAGAATGTGGGAATCCGCAAGGCCGTCTGCGACATCCTTGAGGGTGGCGAAGCCGCCTTCCGCGAGCGCGCGCGGCGGCTTCGCGTCCGTCTCGATCGATAGGTTGAGAAACGATGGCAGGCCCGTTCCCAACTGCGACACGTTCGCAACGCCCCCGAAAATGCGCATTCTGGATCCTTCAGCTTGCCGTGGGGCCTAACACCAGCATGCAGCGGACGGCGCTGCGCGCCGCCGCTGATGCTGAGCGTTAGGCAGCACAGATGACGGACGGTTCAAGGATCACCTTCGAGTTCACGATCGACGAGGCGCTCGAGGTCCAACGGCAGTTCCTGGAACGCTCTCCGGAAGCCGGATCCTGGCGACGGCGGGAGCAGTGGAAGTTTGCGGGGGGCTTCGCCGTCACGATGGGCATCATCGTCGGCATCCTATCGGTTCGGGCTCATCTACCCTTGACCGCGATGACAATCTTTGTCGGTATCGCCGTGCTGCTCGGTCTTCTGCTCGCGATTCCGTTCGGCTGGTACTACGATCACCTCGTCAAGCAGCGAACCCGTCGCTTTCTCCTCGAGCAGTATGGTGGAGAAGGGCCGCATCCATGTTCCATCGAAATCCGACCCGAGGGACTTTGGGTAGCGCAGCGTAGCATCGAGATGACCTTCCCGTGGCGTGAGGCAACCGGAGTCGATGATGCAACGCAGGGAATCACGGTGTCGTTCACTGGTGGGCGGGTGCTCGCTCGGAGTCGTGGCTTCGGTTCAGAGCATGAACGCGGTGAGTTCCTTCGTAGGGTTCGGGATATGATGCCTGCCAGGCCCAAGCAGGAGCCGCAGGGTGCAGCCTAATGTGCGTTAGGCTCCTCTCGGAGATCTCTCGATGAGCGCTGGGGAACTCAGCTGGTGGGTCTTGACGGTGGCCGTAGCAGTGGGGACCGTCGGTGCGGTGATGGTCGCCCTCTTCGGCGATGCATTCCGGGGAAAGTTCTTTCCCCCACTGTTAAGGATTGACCTAGCCAACGCTCAGGGTGAAGCGACCCAGGCGAGTGCTGGCGGCGGGACACCCGAACCTGCTCGGTACTATCACGTCCGTGTATGGAACGAGCGGCGGTGGTCACCCGCGAGCGAAGTGAAGGTCGTGCTTCTCCAAGTGGAGGAGCCTGGACCCAATGGGAATCTGTACGTCGCGTGGACCGGTGACATTCCTCTTGGATGGCGGCATCAGGTGTTGTTCCCGATCGAGCGCACCATCGGGGGCGAAACCTTCGTGGACCTTTGCAGCGTCACTCAGGGTGGGCGGCTACGCCTTCACCCCCTGATTGTTCCTTTCAATCTTACTGTGGAGCGCCTAGCTGCTTGCAGCTTCGTCGTGACGGTACAGGCTCGCGGGAGCGAGGTTGATTCGACTCCGCTTCGTGTTCGAGTGTCCTGGGATGGAACGTGGGAGCCGGGCACTGTGGAGATGCTTCATCATCTCACGATCGAGCGGCTCGATGCGCAAGCCTAACCCATCACTTGCAGCGGACGGCGCTGCGCGCGGCCGCTGAGCCGCCGTGTCGTTAGCGAGCGCGGCGAGGCAGGAGTACGGTAGGCAACCGAGGTCCACAATGACGAAGACACTGGCCAAAGTTGAGGACGATGCGCTCCAGTTGTCTGAGCAGGAGCGAGCCAGGCTCGCGGTTTGGCTCCTGGCAAGCCTCGAAGAGGAAGCCGAGTCGCCCGAAGAGGTGGAGAAGCTCTGGCTTGCCGAGGCCGAGCAGCGCTTCGAGGAACTTCGAACCGGGACGGTGCGGGGAATCCCGGCGCGTGAAGTCTTTGCACAACTCAAGGCCAAGCTGCCGTCGTGAAGGCGATTACGTTCCACCCTTCAGCGCGGGCGGAACTTGAAGCGACCGCGGACTTCTATGAAGCGCGTCTCAGCGGCCTCGGCGTTCGCTTCTTGGCCTCCGTCGAAGACACCGCACTGCGCATTGCTGAATCGCCAGACGCCGGCGCACCGCTGCATGGCGGATTCCGAAAGCGGTTGGTCGCTGGGCGCTTATGCCGGTGATCTCGACCTTCTTCGGCATAGTGATTCGCATGTTCTACCAAGAGCACGGCGTGCCTCACTTCCATGTGGAGTACCAAGGGCAGCAGGCGACAGTGACTTTCGATGGGAAGGTACTAGCCGGGGCGATTCGTTCACGGACCGCTCTAAGGCTGGTAGAAGAGTGGGCCAGCCTTCACGGGGCCGACCTCGAAGCGAACTGGAGGCGCGTGCAGGCGGGTGAGCCGCTTGAGAAGATCGCGCCGCTGGATTGAGGACAACGATGACTTTCTTGCCGAACGTAACAAGAGCAGAGCACCGTGGCGGGTACTCCATCCATCTGACCTTCAACGATGGGCTGGAGGCCGTGGTGGACTTTGCTCCTTGGCTGAACGGTCCGGTGTTCGAGCCTCTTCGGGACCAAGCCTACTTTGCGCGCTTCTTCATCGAGGGCGGCACGGTGACCTGGCCGAACGGCGCCGACTTCGCCCCTGAGACTCTCTATGAGCGAGCGAAGTCGAGTGCGGCTGCCTAACCTTGATGTGACAAAAAATCAGGCGGCCAAGAGGCGGTTGAGGCGGCGGAAG